>NZ_RPOI01000001.1 GCF_003818115.1 Citrobacter youngae
TAAGTCTCCTGAAGGAACGTTGAAGACGACGACGTTGATAGGTCGGGTGTGTAAGTGTAGCGATACATTGAGCTAACCGATACTAATGAACCGTGAGGCTTAACCTTACAACGCCGAAGATGTTTTGGCGAAGAGACAGACATCAGATTCAGCTTGATTACAGATGACATCAGAACGCAGAAGCGGTCTGATAACAGAATTTGCCTGGCGGCTGTAGCGCGGTGGTCCCACCTGACCCCATGCCGAACTCAGAAGTGAAACGCCGTAGCGCCGATGGTAGTGTGGGGTCTCCCCATGCGAGAGTAGGGAACTGCCAGGCATCAAATTGCAGTAAACCGGGATGAATAATCCGGGTAGTGACAAAGAAATTCGGTGGAGCGGTAGTTCAGTTGGTTAGAATACCTGCCTGTCACGCAGGGGGTCGCGGGTTCGAGTCCCGTCCGTTCCGCCACTTATTAAGAGCCCTGAGCATTTGCTCAGGGCTTTTTCTTTGCCTGTAACTTTATTATTGCTGAATTCGCAAAAATCCTCTGCATTGTTCGCTCTTTTTCTATAAAGAGCAGAAGGTCATAATACCCTCAGTTAACGAACATTGTGATTAAAAAGAGGAATTCTATGACAATCCCTGCATTTGGTTTAGGTACTTTCCGCCTGAAAGACGACGTGGTTATCGCTTCTGTTAAAACGGCGCTTGATCTGGGCTACCGTGCTGTCGACACTGCACAAATCTATGATAATGAAGCGGCTGTTGGTCAGGCGATTGCCGAAAGCGGCGTACCGCGTAACGAACTGTACATCACCACCAAGATCTGGATTGAAAATCTCAGCAAAGAAAAACTGATCCCAAGTCTGAAAGAAAGCCTGAAGAAACTGCGCACAGATTATGTTGATCTGACGCTGATCCACTGGCCATCACCAAGTGATGCCGTCTCTGTTGAAGAGTTTATGCAAGCATTGCTCGAAGCTAAAGAGCAAGGGCTGACTCGTGAAATTGGTATCTCTAACTTCACTATCCCATTGATGGAAAAAGCCATTGCCGCAGTAGGCGCAGACAATATCGCGACCAACCAGATTGAGTTATCTCCATATCTGCAAAGCCGTAAGGTTGTTGACTGGGCGAAAGAGCACGGTATCCACATCACCTCATACATGACGCTGGCTTACGGTAAGGCGCTGAAAGATGAAGTGATTGCTGGCATTGCGGCTAAACATAACGCGACGCCGGCCCAGGTGATTCTGGCATGGGCGATGGGGGAAGGTTACTCTGTGATCCCTTCTTCTACCAAGCGTGAAAACCTGGCAAGCAACCTGCTGGCGCTGGAACTGCACCTTGATGCGGAAGACAAAGCGGCAATCGCTGCTCTGGATTGCAACGACCGCCTGGTTAGCCCGGAAGGTCTGGCGCCTGAGTGGGATTAATTGCCTGACCCCTCTGTGCCTTTAACCCTCTTTTACAGCTCCTTCGGGAGCTGTTCTTATATATTCACTTAAAAAATCGATGAATGCCCGAATACGAGTACTGACGGCACGATCGCTGTAATACACCGCGCTGAAAGGCATCTCGACTGGCAGTCGTTTATCCGCCATCAATTCGACCAGCTTACCCTGAGCGATCTCCTTATCAATCATATAATCTGAAAGACAAGTAATACCGTTGCCGTTCAGGCAAAGCTGCTTCAGCGTTTCGCCACTGTTCGAAGACAGGCCGCACTCAACCTCATGTAATTGTCCGTCACTACAGGCAATGGGCCATGTATTGAGCGAAATGGGTTCAGAAAACCCCAGACACAGATGCTGCTTTAACTCTTCAACAGTCTCTGGCTTACCGAAGCGGGCAATATAGTCAGGTGAAGCAATAATCTTGCGGTAGCTGGTAAAGAGTGGACGTGCGCGCAGACTTGAGTCAGTCAAGGCACCGGCACGTATCGCAACATCCACTTTTCGTTCAATAAGATTGATAAATGTCTCTGAGGAAACCAGCGACAACGTCATCTCGGGATAGCGCTCACGGAAAGGTTTGATCAGGGGCATCAGGAAATGCAACATCACCGGTGTTGCCGCATCGATACGTAGCAGACCGCGCGGAGTATTACGCGACTCGATGATTTCCATTTCTGCAGCTGCCATTTCCTGCAGTACCTGCTGCACACGTCTGAAGTAACGCTCTCCTTCTTCAGTCAGGCTTAGCTGTCGGGTTGTGCGATTCAGCAAACTGACGCCCAGTTTCATCTCCAGCTTTTTTACTGCCCGACTGACCGCGGAATTGGCTTGTCCAAGCTGTTCTGCCGCCCGGCTAAAGCTACCGCTTTCAACTACGGCTACAAAAATCGCAAGTTCATCGGATGTCGCTTTCATTTTTGCACCTGAAGCAAAATTATATTGAGATTTTGAATATTTTTGTCATTAAAACATCCCGGCATACTACGTGTCATCTGATTATTGATGATATGGAGCTATTTATGCCTCTCGCTTTATTTGCACTCACAATAAGTGCCTTCGCTATTGGCACGACTGAATTTGTGATTGTCGGCCTGGTGCCGACCATTGCTGAACAACTGGCGATCTCTTTACCTTCTGCCGGGATGCTGGTTTCAATCTATGCGCTGGGTGTCGCGATCGGGGCGCCAGTATTGACTGCCCTGACCGGACGTCTGCCACGTAAGCAACTGTTGGTTGCGCTGATGGTTCTGTTTACGGCGGGGAATTTGCTGGCATGGCAGGCACCCGGGTATATGACACTCATTGTCGCCCGCCTGCTGACAGGCCTGGCACACGGCGTATTCTTCTCGATTGGTTCTACCATCGCGACAAGCCTGGTGCCAAAAGAGAAAGCCGCTTCCGCCATCGCCATTATGTTTGGTGGCTTAACGGTGGCGCTGGTGACGGGCGTGCCTCTGGGTACGTTTATCGGTCAGCACTTTGGCTGGCGCGAGACTTTCCTTGCTGTATCTCTGTTGGGTGTTATTGCACTGATTAGCAGCCAACTGCTGATCCCAGCCAACATCCCGGGTCGGGCGGCCGCCAGCATTCGCGACCAGGTGAAGGTGCTGACTCATCCCCGTCTGTTGCTGATTTATGCTGTTACAGCACTGGGCTACGGCGGTGTATTCACGGCATTCACCTTCCTGGCTCCTATGATGCAGGACCTGGCTGGCTTCTCGCCGGCAGCGGTAAGCTGGATCTTACTGGGCTATGGCGTATCAGTCGCTATCGGTAATATCTGGGGAGGTAAGCTGGCGGATAAACATGGTGCTGTCCCGGCGCTGAAATTTATCTTCGCTGCGCTGTTCGTCCTGCTGATGGTCTTTCAACTGACAGCCTCTACGCAATACGCTGCGTTAGTGACGATTCTTGTGATGGGGATCTTCGCCTTTGGTAACGTACCGGGGTTGCAGGTCTACGTGGTACAGAAAGCGGAACAATTTACGCCTAATGCTGTAGATGTGGCGTCAGGGTTGAACATTGCGGCGTTTAACATTGGCATTGCACTGGGTTCAGTGATTGGTGGACAAACGGTCGAGCATTATGGTCTGGCGCAGACGCCGTGGATTGGCGCACTTATTGTCCTGGTTGCTTTCCTGCTGATGGGACTCAGCGGTCGTCTTGATAAGCCCGCGCGCGTTGCTTTGGGGTAAATCATTGATGTAAGCGCCCACTTACAAAACAAACTGCAATTGTTCGTTGAAAGTGAGTGCTAAAATCCCTATAACAGAAGAACCAGTCCGGCTGCGGACTGGTTGACGTTACAGAGGTTTGAAAGTCTAAAGTGCGAAAAAACACCTATGCCATGCGCTATGTTGCCGGACAGCCCGTTGAGCGGATTTTACCGCCTGGGTCATTTGCGCATATCGGCCAGGCATTACCTGCAGGCGTGCCGTTAAGCAGTGAAGATCGCATTCGCGTGCTGGTGTGGAATATTTTTAAGCAACAACGGGCAGAATGGCAGTCGGTGTTGAAGAATTTTGGCAAAGACGCGCATCTGGTGTTATTGCAGGAAGCGCAAACCACGCCAGAACTGGTGCAGTTTGCGACCGCTAACTATCTTGCTGCCGATCAGGTTCCCGCCTTTGTGCTGCCTCAGCATCCCTCTGGCGTCATGACGCTTTCCTCCGCCCACCCTGTTTACTGCTGCCCATTGCGCGAGCGTGAGCCGATTTTACGGCTGGCGAAATCGGCGCTGGTGACGGTGTACCCATTGCCTGACACTCGGCTATTAATGGTGGTGAATATCCACGCGGTTAACTTTAGCCTTGGCGTTGATGTCTATAGCAAGCAGTTACTTCCGATTGGCGATCAGATTGCTCATCACAGCGGTCCGGTGATCATGGCCGGCGATTTTAATGCCTGGAGCCGTCGACGGATGAATGCGCTGTACCGCTTTGCGCGTGAAATGTCACTGCGCCAGGTACGCTTTACTGACGATCAGCGCCGCCGCGCGTTTGGTCGTCCTCTCGATTTTGTGTTCTATCGCGGTCTGAACGTGAGTGAAGCCTCTGTGCTGGTCACCCGCGCATCTGACCACAACCCGCTACTCGTTGAATTCAGTCCCGGCAAACCTGAACAATAACGGTGTGTCAGGTCTGCCGTAGGGCAGGCCTGTGATGGTGCTGCTCTTCATATTTCACAACAACCGAAGGACAACACAATGACAACACGCTCCCACCATGACAACGTCGAAAAGCAGTTTGGCTCTCAGGCTAATGCCTATTTAACCAGCACCGTACATGCTACGGGTCGTGATTTACAACGACTGGCGGAAAGGCTGTCTGCTTTTCCACAGGCACGGGTACTGGATATGGGATGTGGAGCGGGGCACGCCAGCTTTGTGGCTGCGCAACACGTACAACAGGTTGTGGCTTATGATTTATCGTCTCAAATGCTTGAGGTGGTCGCAGAGGCTGCAAAAGAGAAGGGCCTGGATAATATCACCACGCGACAGGGATACGCAGAGAGCCTGCCGTTCAGCGATTGCGCTTTTGATGTGGTGATTAGCCGCTATTCAGCGCATCACTGGCATGATGTCGGGCGCGCGCTGAGGGAAGTGAACCGCGTTCTGAAGTCCGGCGGTGTGCTGATTGTGATGGATGTGATGTCGCCAGGCCATCCTGTACGTGATATCTGGTTGCAAACTGTCGAGGCGTTACGTGATACCTCGCACGTTCGCAACTATTCCAGCGGAGAGTGGTTGTCGTTAATCAATGATGCCAATCTGATTGCCGATACGTTGTTAACTGACCGTCTGCCGCTGGAGTTCAGTTCGTGGGTGGCGCGGATGCGCACGCCTGCAGCGTTGAGCGGCGCGATTCGTGTTTACCAACAGAGTGCTTCTGTTGAAGTGAAAACCTACTTTGCGTTGCAGGAAGATGGCTCGTTTACCAGCGACACGATCATGGTTGAGGCGCATAAAGCGGGATAAATAAAAAAGGCACTGGGGGGAAGCCAGTGCCTTCATTTCTACAATGCTATCAGGAGTCCGGCATGCCGTTGTTTTTCACAAACAACGTGAGCTGATCGCCTGGCTGCAGATTGTCCGTATCGTTGTTCCAGCGCATCACATCCTTGATGTTAACCCCGTGGCGTTTGGCAATGCTCGACAGCGAGTCGCCTTTACGCACACGATAGGTGATGCTATCGCTGTTATTAGCCAACCGCTGCGCGCTGGTACCCGCACCTACGGTCAGGCTTTGGCCCACTTTCAGCGATGATCCACGCAGATTATTCCACTGCTGCAGATCCTTCGTGCTCACGCCAAGACGTGCAGCGACGCCGGAAAGCGTATCGCCAGAGCGAACTTTGTAGCTACGGCTGTTCAGCGGCGTGTTATCCGCAACCAGCGTTGACTGTACGGCTGCAATTTCGCCGGAAGCCAAAGACTCACGCAGCTTCTCTGCATGCTTCTTTGGTACCATCACGTATTGCGGACCGCTGGCACCCAACGTGGAGCCTTTCACGCCTGCATTGAAGGTCTTCAGCTTGCTGACGGAAATACCCGCCATATCGGCAACCTGAGCCATCTCAACCGGGCTACTCAGGCGAACACGTGCCAACGCGCGGCTTTCATCTGTTGTTGGCAGACGTACGCCATAGCGTTTGCTGTTTTTGAGTATATCGCTCAATGCCAGCATTTTGGGCACGTATAGCTTCGTTTCCTGAGGCAATGGCAACGACCAAAAGTCAGTGGGTTTACCACGAGCTTTGTTCGTTTTGATTGCCTTCATGACACGACCTTCACCGCTATTGTAAGCAGCAACGGTCAGCAGCCAGTCGCCATCAAACATCTTGTTCAGACGCTGCATCATGTCCAGCGCGGCGGTGGTGGAAGCCACAATGTCGCGACGTGCATCATAATTGCGGGTCTGTTTTAAACCATAATTGCGCCCCGTGCTCGGAATGATCTGCCAAATACCTGCGGCATTGGCGCCAGACGTTGCGTGAGGATCAAAAGCGCTCTCCACTATGGGTAGTAGTACCAGTTCCATAGGCATGTTACGTTTCTTAACTTGCCCGGCTATCCAGTACATATACGGCTCTGCCCGTAAAGTTACATCGTGGAGATAGCTCTTATTGCGTAAATACTTCTGTTTTTGTTCGCGAATCCGGTTGTTTTCCGGAATTCCCATCTTTAGCTCGTCACCAATGAAAGCCCACAAATCCTGATCAGCAGCGATAGATGTTCCATCGTCCATCCATCGCGCCTGACTTGTAAACTTTCCTGCTTCCCCTTGACCAGCTGCAGAAAGGCTCTGTGCGTGCTGTTGGACGTTACCAGTATTCTGGCACCCAACAAGCAGGACAGAGGCGAGTAATATCGCTTTTGCCTTCATGTGTGTGTCAATAGTTGCTTAAAAGACGACCGATCATAACGGCGAAGTTTTCAAAAGGCAACCCAGAATTGTCAGAACGTATCTTTCTTTGACCTTAACCAGGCAAAACGCTCTTCAGGTTGTTGCAATATTGTTTTTTTTTTTTTTTCGTTAATTAAATCAATATCTTCTGTTCTTAAAAAAAGATTATTTCGTCGCTCATTTTTCAGAATTACGGGTAGCGTCATTTGTTTTTTTACCCGTAACTCATTAACTTTACGATAATAATCATTAATAAACGAATCGTGCGGCAGAATGCTTAAGGCAAACTTCATGTTTGCTAATGTGTACTCATGGGCGCAGCAGATCAATGTATCATCAGGAAGCGCACTTAATTTATTAAGTGATTGATACATCTGTGAAGCTGTACCTTCAAATAGTCTGCCACAGCCGCCTGAAAAGAGCGTATCGCCACAAAATAGGTAAGGTTGGCTAAAGTAACAGATATGTCCTAAAGTGTGACCCGGCGTGGCAATTACTTTAAATTCATGCCCTAAAACGAGTGCAATATCGCCATCTTTGACTATATGGGTCGTTCCCTTATCTTGCGTTTCAGCGGGTCCGTAAACCACTAATTGTGGGAAATGTTGCAAAAGTTCTTTCACACCGCCGACGTGATCCTGATGGTGATGGGTTAGCAGAATGGCTTCAGGCACCCAGTTATGCTCTGCAATGGCTTTCAGAACAGGAGCCGCTTCACCTGGGTCCACAATCAGACAATGCTGGTCATTATTTGACAAGACCCAGATGTAATTGTCCTGAAATGCAGGAATACTGTTAAGATTCATATATTACCTCTCAATGCGTAACGGAAGGTTGTGATGAAACCGGCAAGGATCCCTCAAACTGTCGTAGCGCCCGTTAGCTGGGGTGATCTGCCCTGGGGCGAACACTATCGTGAGGCGCTGGAGTATCAGCTTAACCCGTGGTTCGCAAAAATGTACGGTTTTCATCTGCTTAAGATTGGTAATTTAAGCGCAGAAATCGATTCTGAAGCGTGCGCGGTTTCTCATCAGGTAAATGTTTCTTTGCAAGGTTCGCCCATGCAGGTCACAGCCGATCCTTTACACCTTCCTTTTGCCGATAAATCTGTGGATGTTTGCCTGTTGGCGCATACACTACCGTGGTGCGCCGATCCGCATCGCTTATTGCGTGAAGCCGACCGGGTACTGATTGATGATGGCTGGTTAATACTGAGCGGGTTTAACCCGGTTAGCCTGATGGGGTTGCGTAAGCTGGTGCCAGTGCTACGTAAAACACCGCCTTACAACAGCCGGATGTTTACCCTGACGCGCCAGTTGGATTGGCTCTCTTTGCTGAATTTTGAGGTGCTGCACTATAGCCGGTTCCACGTGCTGCCCTGGGCGAAGCAGGGCGGTAAAATGTTAAGTGCGCATATTCCGGCACTAGGCTGTTTGCAGTTGGTTGTCGCGCGCAAGCGAACAATTCCGCTTACGCTCAATCCGATGAAACAAAGTAAAAGTAAGGCACGCATCCGCCAGGCCGTTGGGGCCACCCGACAATACCGCAAGCCAGATGCTTAAGACTCTGCCTGATACCCAACATCATCCTGGGTGGGACTCATTGCCGCAGCACGAGCAAGCTCATCGCAGCGTTCGTTTTCCGGATGACCCGCGTGCCCTTTAACCCATTCCCATTTGATTTGGTGCGGCCCCAGCGCGGCATCCAGACGTTTCCACAGATCGACGTTCTTCACCGGTTTTTTATCTGCGGTTTTCCAGCCGCGCTTTTTCCAGTTGTGGATCCACTGCGTAATGCCCTGACGCACATACTGGCTGTCCGTGCTGAGTATCACTTCACACTGTTCTTTCAGGGCTTCCAGCGCAACGATTGCCGCCATCAGCTCCATGCGATTATTGGTAGTGAGGTTGTAGCCTTCGCTAAAGGTTTTTTCGCGCCCGCGATAGCGTAAAATCGCCCCGTAACCACCTGGCCCTGGATTTCCCAGGCATGAACCGTCGGTGAAAATTTCTACCTGTTTAAGCATCTCTGGTAGACTTCCTGTTTTAGCAAATCGAAATCAAACGATAAGTCTGACATAAATGACCGTTATGAGCACTGGAATTACACGACAGGTAGTCCTCGATACCGAAACCACCGGTATGAACCAGATTGGCGCCCACTACGAAGGCCACAAGATCATTGAGATCGGTGCGGTTGAAGTGGTGAACCGCCGCCTGACCGGAAATAACTTCCACGTTTACCTGAAGCCGGATCGGCTGGTGGACCCGGAAGCGTTTGGCGTACACGGAATCGCCGATGAATTCCTGCTTGATAAACCCACGTTCGCCGATGTTGCCGATGAGTTTCTCGACTATATCCGTGGCGCGGAGCTGGTTATCCATAACGCATCGTTTGATATCGGCTTTATGGATTACGAATTCGCGAAACTCCATCGCGATATCCCGAAGACGAACACCTTCTGTAAAGTGACCGATAGCCTGGCGTTGGCGAGGAAAATGTTTCCTGGCAAGCGTAACAGCCTTGATGCGTTATGCTCGCGCTATGAGATAGACAACAGCAAGCGTACCCTGCACGGCGCATTGCTCGATGCCCAGATTCTGGCCGACGTTTATCTGATGATGACCGGTGGGCAGACCACCATGGCGTTCTCAATGGAAGGTGACAGTCAGCAGCAGAATGATACGGGGATCCAGCGCATTGTGCGTCAGTCCAGTAAATTACGCGTTGTTTTCGCCACTGATGAAGAGCTGGCAGCCCATGAGTCGCGCCTTGACCTGGTACAGAAGAAGGGCGGAAGTTGCCTCTGGCGGGCCTAGTTCTGGTATTTACAGTACAGAAATGGTCATTCGGGTGATTTTTGCAGCAAACGATTAAAAAACGTGAGAAAAAGCGTTGACGAGGCGCGAGGCAATCCGTAATATTCGCTTCGTTCCCAAGCGGAACACAACGCGGAGTGGTAGTTCAGTTGGTTAGAATACCTGCCTGTCACGCAGGGGGTCGCGGGTTCGAGTCCCGTCCATTCCGCCACTATTCAGAAAGCCTGAATCAGAAATGATTCAGGCTTTCGTCGTTTTTACTGCCCAAAAAATATAAGCCTGCAACCATATGTTATTGCAGGCCTTGCTGTTACTCGCTCAGCGTCTGTGCGATATCTTTTTGCACCTGCTGGCGCTGTTCTGGGGTCAGCACTTTGTTCAGGTCAAAGTAGTATTTCACGCGGTAATAACGCGCCTGCTGTTCGATGTTGCTGAACGCCGAAAGCTGTTTTTTGACGGCTGCTTCATCCCATTTCCCGGACTTGATGACGTCAATTAGCGCGCCGTCTTTAACGTCTTTCACCGAAATCTGACCGACATTGGTTTCAAGCTGCTGGTGCAGTTTTTTAATCTGCGCCACCTGGTCGTTGGTCAACTTAAGGTGTTGAACGACCGGATCCTGGGCCGGAGCCGGAACATTAGATGTGGTTGCTGCAAGCGAGCTAAAAGAAGCGCCAGCCACGGTAACTGCCAGCAAAGTCATGCGTACGAAGTTTTTCATTATTGAAATCCTGATAAGGGAATTATCGACATTGTCTGCCACTCGCTGGTGACGAGTGATTATCCCTTGCAGAATACGTTGCCCGATGCATGTCGCCACGCGAATTTGTTTTGCGGTTGGTTACGGAGTGAAACAATCCCGCCGTGGATACATGGTCCGTGGCGGGAGGGAAGGCGAACTCTACAGGATGAAAGCGTCAGCATCCTGCCAGGCGGGAAACTTCTCGCGATACTCGCGCAGCGCCGAGAGTGACAACTCAGCGTCAATACGTGTGGCCTGATGCGGCTCGGCGGTGGCAATAATCTCACCCTGCGGATTAATCACCCGGCTGTCACCGCGATAATGATGGCCGTTACCATCGGTTCCCACACGGTTACATCCTGCTACATACGCCTGATTTTCAATTGCCCGTGCGGTGAGCAGAATCTGCCAGTGCAGCGAGCGCGGTGCGGGCCAGTTAGCCACATACAAGGCGAGGTCGTAGTCGTTGCGGTTACGCGACCACACCGGAAAACGCAAGTCATAACAGACCAACGGCAGAATGCGCCAACCACGCCATTCAAAGATGATGCGCTCTTCACCTGCCTGATAATGCTGATGCTCATCCGCCATGCGGAACAGATGGCGTTTGTCATAGAGATGCACGGTGCCTTCGGGTTCAACCAGCAAAAAACGATTCACCGGCCCCCGTTCAGACTGTATCGCCACGCTACCTGCTATCAGGGCATTCGTCTGCTGCGCTTTGCTACGCATCCAGCTTACAACTTCCTCTTGCGGCAACGATTTGTTTGCCGCTTCCATCGCAAATCCGCTGGTAAACATCTCGGGCAACACAATAACGTCACGCCCGGTGACGGTTTCCAGTTGGCGGTCGAAATGGCGCAGGTTGGCCGGGCCATCCATCCAGATCAGCGGTTGTTGCAGCAGCGTAATTTTTAAACCTGGCACGATCGAGGCTCCTCGTTGAACAGCATTTTGACACTGTAGCATGAGCCTTAACGAAAATGTGGCAATAAAAAGCCCCGCATTGAGCGGGGCTGAACGTTGTGCGTTAGCGTTATGCTGCTTCGACCTTACGCACCTTCTCTGGCAACTTTACCGGCTGAGTCGCCAGCGCCTCGGGTTCAAAGTCATCCACGTTGATGCTGCGCAGACGACTCGCCTCGGCTTTCACCAGAATTGCGGCTTCGTCTTTATCAATCAGCCCTTTGGCCAGCGCATTGTGCGCCAGTTCATCCAGGCGGGTAAACGGCAGGTTTTTACCCAGCTCTTTGCAGATCCGCTGGTGGATAGGGTCGGCTGCAATCACATCCAGCAGCGCCTCTTCCAGTAAGCCAACCGGGTTGTGTTCGCTTGGCGTCAGGTACTGACCGCGACCAAGACGAGAACGGGTGGCGCTTGGAACCTGCAAAATCTTCGCGACTTTATGATCCAGCTTGTCAGACGGTGCATGGTAGTGGCGACCGGTAGGGAAGATAACCACATTAAGCAAGCCTGCGACCAGACGGTTCGGGAAGTTTTTCAGCAGGTCGTCCATCGCCTGCTCCGCTTTGTACAACGCATCCTGAACGCCCCAGTGAACCAAAGGCAGGTCCGCTTCATGACGGCCTTCATCGTCATAACGCTTCAGCACCGCGGAGGCCAGATACAACTGACTTAACACATCACCCAGACGCGCGGAGATACGTTCACGGCGCTTCAGGCTACCGCCCAGTACGGCCATGGACACATCCGAAAGCAGTGCCAGGTTGGCGCTCAGACGGTTCAGGTGCTGGTAGTAACGTTTGGTCGCATCGCCAGTTGGCGTGCTGCTGGTTAAACCACGCGTCAGGCCAAGCCAGAAGCTACGCACTTTGTTACTGCCGACGTGACCAATGTGTTTGAACAGTAGTTTGTCGAAGGCATTCACATCGTTACTCTGCGCCGCCGCCATCTCTTCGAGAACATACGGATGGCAGCGAATCGCACCCTGACCGAAGATCATCATGCTACGGGTCAGAATGTTGGCGCCCTCAACGGTAATGGCGATTGGCGCGCCCTGATAAGCACGGGCGAGGAAGTTGCTTTCGCCAAGCATAATGCCTTTACCGCCAGTGATATCCATTGCATCGATGATTGACTGCTGCCCACGGTGAGTACAGTGATATTTCACGATGGCCGACAACACCGCCGGTTTTTCACCCAGCATAATGCCGTAGGTAATCAGTGATGCCGCAGCGTCCATCACGTAGGCGTTACCGGCAATACGTGCCAACGGCTCTTCAATACCTTCCATCTTGCCGATAGAGATTTTGAACTGGCGACGAATGTGCGCATACGCACCGGTGGCCATTGCGACCGATTTCACACCGCCCGTCGAGTTAGACGGCAGGGTAATACCGCGTCCTACGGACAGGCATTCCACCAGCATGCGCCAGCCCTGACCGGCCATTTTTGGGCCGCCGATAATGTAATCAATTGGAACAAAGACATCTTTGCCCAGCGTCGGGCCGTTCTGGAACGGCACGTTCAGCGGGAAGTGACGACGTCCAATTTGTACGCCTGGCGTTGAGGTTGGGATCAGCGCACAGGTAATGCCAAGATCTTCTTCGCCACCCAGCAGTTTTTCCGGGTCGGAGAGTTTAAATGCCAGACCCAGCACGGTAGCGATAGGCGCCAGCGTGATATAGCGTTTGTTCCAGGTCAGGCGCATCCCCAGCACCTGCTGCCCCTGCCAGTCGCCCATACAAACCACACCGGTATCAGGGATCGCGCCTGCGTCGGAACCCGCTTCCGGACTGGTCAGGGCAAAGCATGGGATCTCCTGACCACGTGCCAGACGCGGCAGGTAATGGTTCTTCTGCTCTTCGGTGCCGTAATGCTGCAGCAGTTCGCCTGGGCCTAATGAGTTAGGTACGCCAACGGTGATCGCCAGGATACCGGAAACGCCGGAGAGTTTCTGCAGAACGCGAGCCTGAGCGTAGGCGGAGAATTCCAGCCCGCCGTATTCTTTCTTAATGATCATTGCGAAGAAGCGGTGTTCTTTCAGATACGCCCACAGCTCCGGCGGTAGATCCGCGAGTTCGTGGGTTATCTGGAAGTCGTTCGCCATGCGGCAGGCTTCTTCCACCGGGCCATCAATAAACGCTTGTTCTTCAGCAGTCAGATGCGGCTGAGGATAGTTATGCAGTTTTTTCCAGTCTGGCTTGCCCTGGAACAGGTCGCCTTCCCACCAGGTCGTACCGGCATCAATCGCTTCTTTCTCGGTGCGTGACATCGGCGGCATGACTTTACGGAAACCGCGGAACACCGGCGCAGAGATCATGGATTTGCGCATCGGCGTAAAGTTAAACGGTACGAGGATAATGGCCAGAGGAACCAGCAGCCAGACTGACCACAGGCCAGCCACGCCAAGCGCAGCCGTCCAGGCGAGCAAAATTAAGCTGCTGAGGAATAAGCTCACGCGGTGATAAAACAGAACGCTGAGCAGAACAACCGTAGCGATAATACTCAAAATCATCATAACGAAAAGCTCCCTTGCTTGTAGGAGGTCTGACCACTTGTGATGATATGGTTGTAGTGGATGTGAATTCTTTTAGCAATGTGTTTACAAAATAATTACAACAAAGCTCACATTGTTGTTGTTTTAACCGGCACAAAAAATCAAAAGCGACAGCCATTCCTGTGGCTTGTACTTCTCGCTGGTAGCGCTATCCGGTACACTGCATCTTGTCATTTACATTCATGCTGAAGGATATCCTCATGTACCAGGATCTTATTCGTAACGAACTGAGCGAAGCGGCGGAAACGCTGGCTAATTTTCTTAAAGATGACGCCAATATTCACGCCATTCAACGCGCGGCGGTCCTGTTGGCAGACAGCTTCAAAGCCGGCGGTAAGGTACTTTCTTGCGGTAACGGCGGCTCCCATTGCGACGCGATGCACTTCGCCGAAGAGCTGACCGGACGCTATCGCGAAAACCGTCCGGGCTACCCGGCGATCGCTATCTCTGACGTCAGCCATATCTCCTGCGTCAGCAACGATTTCGGTTACGATTATGTATTCTCCCGCTACGTGGAAGCCGTGGGCCGCGAGGGCGATGTCCTGTTAGGCATCTCCACTTCGGGTAACTCCGGTAACGTGATTAAAGCGATTGCTGCGGCGCGTGAGAAGGGAATGAAAGTCATCACCCTGACCGGCAAAGATGGCGGTAAAATGGCCGGCAGTGCAGATATTGAAATTCGCGTGCCGCACTTTGGCTACGCTGACCGTATTCAGGAAATTCATATCAAAGTGATCCATATCCTGATCCAGTTGATCGAAAAAGAGATGGTTAAGTAACTCTACCCGTCATACTTCAAGCTGCAGGTGCGTTGGTTTCACTCAGAAACCCCAGTCACATAGTTATCTATGCTCCTGGGGATTTAATGAGGGACATCCATGTCCCTCACCGAAGGTAGCCTTTGGCTGTTCAAATTCGTTCCAGACGAATTTGTCCTTCCCTTACCGCCTTCCTGCAACTCGAATTATTTAGGGTATAGCATATTGTTTTATCTGCTATTTTAAGTTTTCATTGGCTGTAACAATTACGCCTTCCCGCTTAAGGCGTTTGTGGAGGTGATGTATGTGCGAACTGCTCGGGATGAGCGCCAATGTGCCAACCGATATCTGCTTTAGCTTCACCGGGCTGGTTCAGCGCGGCGGAGGTACCGGGCCGCACAAAGACGGCTGGGGTATTACGTTTTATGAGGGTAAGGGCTGCCGTACGTTTAAAGATCCGCAACCCAGCTTTAATTCGCCTATCGCCAAACTGGTACAAGACTATCCCATCAAATCCTGTTCTGTGATTGCCCATATCCGTCAGGCGAACCGTGGCGAAGTGGCATTGGAAAATACCCACCCCTTTACGCGAGAGCTGTGGGGACGTAACTGGACATACGCCCATAACGGCCAGCTCAGCGGCTATAAATCGCTGGAAACTGGTAATTTCCGTCCGGTCGGCGAAACCGACAGCGAAAAAGCGTTTTGCTGGCTGCTGCATAAACTGACCGAGCGTTATCCACGCACGCCTGGCAATATGACGGCAGTATTTAAATATATCGCGATGCTGGCAGGTGAACTGCGGGAGAAGGGCGTCTTCAACATGCTGCTATCTGACGGGCGTTATGTGATGGCCTTCTGTTCGACCAACCTGTTTTGGATCACGCGGCGTGCGCCATTTGGCGTAGCGACGTTGCTGGATCAGGATGTGGAAATCGATTTTAGCTCAGAGACCACACCCAATGATGTGGTCACCGTGATTGCCACACAGCCGTTAACCGGCAATGAAACCTGGCAAAAGATTATGCCAGGCGAGTGGGCATTATTTTGTCTCGGGGAGCGCGTAGTTTGATGCCAGCTGCGGCTGAACCACTTCGTGACTCAACGGCTTGCTGATAACATAACGGCCATCGACGACGGAAACAGTTGGTGGCTTACGCGTTTGTTCGAAGTAATCGTATCCCGGTTTTAGCTGCGACCAGAACTCTTTGTAATACGAGAACTTATGACGCTGCATGTTGGCGTCGGTCATACGGAACGGATAAATGCTGACCTGCACACTGGACTGCCCAAACACCAGCGCGCCGGTGACAAACTGGAAAATCTCATCAATGCCGTTATCGGTCATCGCGTAGCAGCCGACGGAAACGCAGGCACCGTGAATCATCAGGTATTTACCTTCATAACCGTGTGCGCGGTCGTAGGCGTTAGGGAAACCAATGTTAATCGCTTTGTAGAAGCGGCTATCCGGTTTCAGCTGTCCGCGCTGTACGCTGTAAAATCCTTCCGGACTTTTGAAATCACCCTGACGCTGTTTCGGCCCTAAGCCGCCGGAATAATTGCAGATCTTATAGCTGTCGAGCAATTGATACTGTTCGCCCATCTTGACGTACAGATCCAACGTTCGCTCTTCTTTGAAGATCTGAATATAGACAGGGGAGCCCATTAATTGCTGCTTATATTCTTTGCTGACAGGCGTGGTCGGGCTGCTGCTGCTCAGCAAACCGGCAAACGAAACGCACGGCAATAAAAGCATCGCAAGAAAAAATGCGATTTTACGCATACTGCTTATTCCTTGATAAAACGATTACACACGCCAGGACGGCAAAAAGAGTCCCCAAATCGGATAAATCTGGATCTGGAGCGCTCACATTATCACCCAGAGAGTTTTTCGCAAGTCTCTCGTGCTGCGTTTACACTTTAGATTTTCTTTATACGGAAAATTGTGCTTAAAGTCTGTCAGACACCGGCGTATTTTGCAGGTTAGCGAACGTCATTGAGTCTTTTTAGTGCAGAATTTCTAATGTATTGAATTTAAAAAATTAATAATTTAATAATCGAATATTAAAATGGAATACCCGGCAATAGCGGTAGACTGCGCCGAACGTGTTTGATTAGGTATTTTTGTTTTCATGTCTTTTGTCTCTGCACCCCGACGCTTTTTGCCGGGTCTGCTGTCTTTGTGTGTTGTGTTGTCATCACCGTCTGTCGCCAAAGTTCAGCCCCTCTTATCTGACGCCCATCTAAGCTATGCGGCGCAAATGCGCATGCGTAATCGCGCCCGGCTGCTGAAGCAATACCACGCGCAGGTAAAAAAGCAGGCAAGTTATGTGGTGGTAGGTAATGCGCAAAGTAAAAGCGCGCTGCGCCAGCAGAACAGGACGCTGGTTAAACAGCACCCGGAGTGGTTCCCTGGGCCGCTGAAAGCGAGCGATCATCGCTGGCAGGAGCTGGCGGAGAATGACCATTTTCTCAGCAGCGACCATTTGCACAACATGACCGAAGTGGCAATCCACCGTCTTGAGCAGCAGTTAGGTAAACCCTATTTGTGGGGCGGGACCAGCCCGGATCAAGGCTTTGACTGCAGTGGGCTGATTTTTTATGCCTACAACAAAATCCTGGCGGCAAAATTGCCGCGTACGGCGAATGAAATGTATCACTACCGGCGGGCGACCATCGTCGCCAATCGCGACCTTCGTCGTGGTGATTTATTGTTCTTTCATATTCACAGCCGGGATATTGCCGATCATATGGGGGTCTACCTGGGACAGGGGCAATTTATTGAATCGCCGCGTACGGGAGAAACTATTCGGGTGAGTCATTTATCCGATGACTTCTGGCAGGATCATTATCTCGGCGCCCGTCGTATTCTGACGGAAAATACCATTCTGTAATCAATAAGGCGGTGCGAATGGCACCGCCTTGCCACGGGTTAACTCAGCGCCCCCATGATTTTTAATTCCAGCTCATCCGGAACTTCGTTATAAGACAGTACCTGCAAACCCGGTGCAAACAGGCGGGCATAACGCGCGAGCAGAGGACGAAGCTGCGGTGCGACCAGCAGCACAGGTTCTTTTCCCGCCGCTTTCATCTGTTCTTTAATCTGCGGCATATTGGTCTGGAACTGATTGAGCATATTCGGATCGACCGGTACGCTATCGAGCACTACTTTGCCGCTTTGCTGCGCCTGATTCACCACATTAGCCAGCAGATTCTCCAGCTCATTATTCAGCGTGTACACCGCCAGTTCATCTTTGCGCACAAACGGATGGGTAATACTGCGACGAAGCGCCAGACGCACATCGGCCGTTAACAGAATATGATCTTTGGTGACGGCGCTACTGGCGACCAGGACGGTGGCAATGGTGACGATATCGCGCAGCGGCACGCCTTCAACCAGTAGTGCCCGGTAAACCTTCAATAGCTGGCTGTAATTCAGCGCTGCGCTCAGATCTTCCGCCAGGCGAGGTGCCATTGAAGAGAGGCGGTTATGCAGTTGCGTAATATCATCGTAGTTAAACAGGTCGGGAATATAGCTGCGAATGACCTTATTCACATGCGTCGCAATAACGCTGGCGCTATCGATAACCTGATACCCCATATTTAACGCTTTGGCTTTTTGCGCCGGGACAATCCACGTGACCGGCATACCATAGGCCGGATCGTGGCCTAAAACACCATCGATCTCACCGTAGGTTTCACTGGAGGGCAGCGCCATCAGCTTATCTGAGGGAATATCGGCCTCATCAGCCTTGATCCCATTGATAAAAATGGCGTACTGGGTCGGTTTCAGACGGAAGTTTTCGCGGATGCGAATTTCCGGCAGCAGCACGCCGTTGGTGTCTGAGATAACCTGTCGCACGCCGCGAATACGTTGAGTGAGCGGATTCCCTTTGGACTTGTCCACCAACGCCACGAGTTTGTATCCCAGGCTCAGGCTGATTGGCTCAATTAAGGGGATGGTTTCCCAACTGACCTGTTGCTCGGTGGTTTCAACGATGGTTTTGGTCAGCGTCTCAAGATTTTTTTCTTCGGTCTCCGCCACCTTCGGGCGCTTGCTCATACGCCAGGCGGTAAACCCCAGCAGGGCGCTGAATACCAGGAACGGGAAATGCGGCATTCCCGGCACCACAGCCAGGACAAACATGATGCTGGTGGCGGTATAAAGTACGGAGGGGCTTGCCAGCAATTGGCTACGAACGTCGGTGGCGATATCGCCGCTGTCGCTCACGCGAGTAACGATAATTGCCGCTGCCGTCGATAGCAGCAGAGACGGGATCTGGGCGACCAGACCGTCACCGATGGTCATCAGGACATATTGCTGGAAGGCGGCTTCAGCGCTTAAATCGTATTTAAAAATACCGATACAGACGCCGCCGATCAGGTTGATGGCCAGAATCATCATCCCGGCGATGGCATCACCGCGCACGAACTTCGACGCGCCGTCCATTGCACCATAGAAATCCGCTTCGCCCGCCACATCTTTACGTCGGGCCTGCGCCTGGGCCTGATTAATCAGCCCCGCGTTCAGATCGGCGTCGATCGCCATCTGCTTGCCGGGCATGGCGTCCAGCGTAAAGCGGGCCGAAACTTCGGAGATACGCTCGGCACCTTTGGTCACCACGATAAAGTTGATGATCATCAGGATGATGAACACCACAAAACCGACGACAAAGTTACCGCCGATCACCACCTGACCGAAGGACTCAATCACCTTACCGGCAGCGCCTGCGCCCATATGCCCATGCAGCAACACTACGCGCGTTGACGCCACGTTCAGCGTCAAGCGCATCAGGGTGGTTATCAGCAATATGGTCGGGAACAGACTGAATTCGAGCGGGCGTTTCGCGGAAACGGCCACCAGCAGCACCATCACCGCCAGCACGATGTTAAAGGTGAACAGAATATCCAGCAGGGTCGGTGGCAATGGCAGGATCACCATCGCCAGGATACACAGTATGACCAGCGGAATGCCGATGTTACCGTTACGCAGCAGCGCGAGGAATTGTTTAGTTGTTTTCGGCATCCAGTTTAAGAACCTCTTTTGGAATGGAAATATGTCTGTTCAGCGAAGGCCGTGCCTGGGAACCATCACGCCAGTGCTTCATTTGCAGTACATAGGTCAGGACGTGTGCTATCGCCCGATAAAGTTGAAATGGGATCTGTTGATTGACCTGGGTGGTGTAATAAACCGAGCGCGCCAGCTTAGGAAATTCAACAATTTCAATGTTGTTCTCCGTCGCCACCTGACGGATATACAGCGCGATTTCATCGGTGCCTTTGGCGACCACGAAAGGCGCGGCGGCGCGTGACTGGTCGTACTGTAGCGCCACGGCATAGTGGGTCGGGTTGACGATCACCACATCGGCTTTTGGCACGACCTTGCGAATTTGCCCCATCGCCATTTGCCGTTGCAGGCGGCGGATCCTGGCCCGTACTTCCGGTTTACCTTCCTGATTTTTATACTCTTCCTTCACTTCCTGTTTGGTCATCTTCAACCCTTTGGTGAACATTTTCTTCGCCAGCGGCACATCAATCAGCGCGAAAAAAACAAACAGGATGACGAAGTTGCACATGATGCTGCTGTACAACGCCAGGCCATCGCTGATGGCCTGTTTGAAATGCAACTCTTGCAACCCCAGAAAGGCGGCAACGTTATTGCGTACGCTAATCCACAGCATCACCAGCAGAACAATCGCTTTGAGCGTCATCTTGCCGGTATCTACCAGATGGTCTGTGGAAAACAGGCGGCCAATCCCTTTGAGCGGGCTTAATTTGCTAAAGTCCGGCAAAATTTTCTTCGGCAGGAACAGCCACCCGCCGGGCACTAGCGAGGCAAACAGCGCGGCAACCGGCATGGGTAACAGCGTCAGAATGAACTTGCCTAAAATCAGCAGATGATGTTCGAGAAACTGGCCGATGATGTCCGGGTCATTAATGTTCTGCGCATACTGATGAACGCTGATAAAGCTTTCTCGGACAAAATCTTCATACCACGGGAAGCTGCTGGAAATCACCATAAACGCGGCAAACAGACTGGCGGCAAGCCCCATATCTTTGGAACGCGGAATCTGTCCCTCTTCTCTGGCTTTGCGAAGTTTTTGCGCCGAGGGTTTTTCTGTTTTTTCTTCGCTGCTGCTATCCGCCATAGTGTCCCTTTAGCGCGTCAAGCTGTTGTAAGACGAAGTTCGCCAGGTGCAAATAGTGATCGGGCAGATTGTAAAGCAGGGTCGCAAAGCAGATCAGGCCCGCCAGCATGTTGATGGGAAAGCCCAACGAGTACAGGTTGAGCGGCGGTGCAATGCGGTTTAGCAGGCCAAAGCAGCCCTGGACAATCAGCATAATAAAGGTCGTCGGCAGAGCCAGCAGGGTAGCTGCGGCAAACACCCAACCCAGCGCCAGGGAAATGGTGCGCAGAGATTGCGGATGCAGCGCATTGCCAATCGGCCAGTAGGTAAATCCTTTGAATAAAATGCTCACCAACAGCAAATGCCCGTCCATGGCAAAGAACAGGATCACCGCATAGATGTTGATGATTTCCGCCAGTACCGTTGTTGACGCGCCGCTGCTGGGGTCGTTCATCACCGCCATGCTCATCCCCATGTTGAAAGAGAGGATCTGGCCCGCCAGCTGCAGCGCTAAAAATAAAAACTGCAGCATCAGGCCGAAAAGCATGCCCCACAGAAACTGCTCTGCGGTCAAAATAACGCTGTTGATCGACAGCAGGCTGTCAGGGACCGGATGGGGGATAAGCGGCGTAATGATGAAGGCCAACGCCAGGGATAAAATAATGCGTATCCGCACCGTTAGCGCGGCGTTATCCAGTACCGGGGCGTAGTGAATAAACGCCATAATGCGCACGAACGGAAACCACATGCCCAGTATCAGGTTACTTAACTGTGTGACGTCTGTTTCGCGCATGTCAGTGCACCAGAATGGCGGCCTGAGTGAACAGATGCACGCAGAGATCGCTCAACTGGACGATCATCCATTTTCCACATATACCCAATACCGCGAGGGTGACGATAAGCCTGGGCAAAAAGCTCAGCGTTTGTTCGTTAATTTGCGTGACGGCCTGAAAAATGCTGACCAGCATCCCCACCAGCAGGCTGGGAACGACCAGCACGCAGACCAAAATGATCACGACTTTTATACCGCTGGCGACAATATCTGCGGCTACATCAATGGTTAACATGTCTTCTCCGTTAGCCCAGTCCGAGACCACGAATGCTGGAGGTTAGTGTGCCGACGGTCAGCGCCCAGCCATCAATTAGCACAAACAGCATCAGCTTAAAGGGCAGGGAAACGATCAGCGGCGACAGCATCATCATCCCCATTGCCATCAGGACGCTGGCGACGATCAGGTCGATCACCAGGAACGGAATGTAAATCATGAAGCCTATCTGGAAGGCGGTTTTGAGTTCGCTCAGTACATACGCCGGGACGACAATGGAGAGATCCTGATCGGCGGCATTACCTTTCGCGTTGGCGATCGTCATGATCTGCGCAATCGCTTTTTTGTTAGTCTGCGCCAGCATAAAGCGCTTCAATGGCGAGGCGGCGGTGCTTAGCGCGTCAGGAAGCGTGATTTGATCGTTTTCAAACGGCACAACCGCGTGGTCGTAAATGTTGATCCAGATTGGACGCATCACCAGCATGGTTAACGACAGCGCAATGCCAATCAGTATGCGGTTCGGCGGCGTTTGCTGCAGCCCCAACGCCTGACGTAGCAGAGAAAGAACAATAATAAATCGCGTAAAGCAGGTCATCATCAGTACCAGAGTAGGCAGAATGCCCACCAGGGTCATCAGGATCAGGACCTGGATTTTTACGCTGTACTCCTGGCTATTTCCGTGTGAAATCACATTCAGCAACGGGATATCTCCCCCTTGCGCGCAGGCAAAGGGAGAAAGGATGAGTAACGAGAAACCCAGTATAAGCGTGAGTGTTGGTACGCGTTTCATGGTGCCAGGTCGTTGATTTCATGCGTGTTGAATTCAAGGACGCGCAGGCCATATTTTTCATTGACCACCACCACTTCAGCTTTACCTAACAGGATATTGTTGACCTTAATATCCAGCGGTTCACCGGCGAGCTTGTCCATCTCAATGACGGTGTCGTCATCAATGTTCAGCAGATCGGACAGCATCACCTCCACGGAGGACACTTCCAGCGTGAGCGTGACCGGTATACGTTTCAGTAGTGACATCGACTCGGAAAAACGGTCTTCTAAACGTGACACCAGCGTCTCTGTCACAGATGGTGCGGGGGATGTGGTCGCTTCGGGGGCTAACTCGAAGCCTTGCTCTAAAATATCTTCTGGCTTACTCATAGGATTTCTCCGTCTTGCTCGTGAATTCGGACAAAAACAGTTTGTCTTTGTCCTCGACGATCAGGGCATTAAATAATTCGGATTTCCCGATATAAACAGGGAAAGTATCAGGCATCGCAATAGGTAAAATATCCCCGGGTTTAATTGTCGTCAGGTCGGCAACATTGAGGGGGATTTCTGCAATTTTCACGTTCATGGTCAGCGGCAGCGTATGGATAATTTCTTTGATCAGCGTTTTTTTACGCGTCTCAGCGCTGGCTTTATCAATCTGCTTTTTCTTTTCGCCGTGCTCGCTATGGCGGATTAAATTCAGAATGTAATCGGTATGGGAATCGTCCAGTAAGATGCGGAAACTGCAATTCTCCTCATCACCTAAAACGAATGTAAGCTGATATGCCCAATGTGTTTGTATGGTACTGCTGTCAGGTTTGAGCGTTAGCGGAATGCCAGATATATTTTTATTAAAAATAATATTGCTCACATCCAGCGCCAGCCGGCTTCTCAGCCGGGTTTCTGTTTTTGTTGGTAAATTATTTTCTGACTTTTCGTCGGCAAGTGATGAAGTCAGACCATAAAAGTTACCTAATAGCATTAGCAATAGCGCGCGATCGATATCAAAGGCCAAATGCCCAACCTGCGAGACTAATAATTCCGCACTTTTATTGATAACGTCCATCTCACAGTGTATTTTTCTGAGTGTTATATTTGTGCGATGTTTTTTTAGGAAATAGTTTCCAAGATGTGATTCGATTGTATCAAAATTACCCGTAAACATAGTCGGCAGACGATGATATGGACGTCCAAGCCGGTTACCTTCAAGTTTAAAGATCCCGGGCGTTTGACTATATTTCAGCATGGTGCACTTTCTCAGCTGTAATTTCTGGGGCGGATGAGTTGATATCGAATTCCGCGGTTATCAAAGAAAATACAAATCCATTTAATTTATGGTTCATCCTTGACGCTATTCTCATATTGTTAAAGTCCATTAAGTATGAAATGCGGTACCTACTCACGTCTATGAAGTAGGGCTGGATATTAGATATTTTACCCCTTGGCTCTGCAAGTTATTAATGGTGTCAGGTTATAATTAAAAAATAATTAATTGCATACATGTGATGTATCCATCTAACAGTCTTGCCTTGTTAAGGCATGTTCAATACACCTTTTTTATGTTAAAAGTTACATAAGCTATTGTTTTGTATGAAATAATATTTTTATTATCTTTTAATTTAAGATTGTTAATAGCGCCAGTGTTAGTATTTTTTTAGGAAAAACCCTATTTGAAAATAGTCTTCGATAGGGCTGCCCTTTGAAAGGGCGGTAAAACATGAGCAAGGATGGGATTAAGACATGGCACGGGCGATATCTATTATTCGATGATTGTGCTTTGGAATGATTTGTATATTTCTCGTAACGGATGTTAACTTTACTTCTAAGTGTAAAATAATCATGTTTGAACTTATTGCCGAAGCAGCCTCCAGTATCAATGTTTTTTCAATGGCAAAGCGTATTGCTGCGTTTAATGTTCCAGTGCTTATCCATGGTGAAACCGGTACTGGTAAAGAATGTATCGCTAAATTTATCCATTCAATTGCATTCGCGCAGGAGCCTCAGGCACCTTATATTGGGGTGAACTGTGCCGCCATTCCTGAGAATATGCTCGAAGCCACGTTGTTTGGTTATGATAAAGGTGCATTCACCGGAGCGGTGGCTACCGTGCCGGGAAAAATGGAATTAGCCAATAACGGCACTTTATTGCTGGATGAGATCGGCGATATGCCTTTAGCGCTTCAGGCTAAAATATTACGTGTATTGCAGGAGCAACAGGTTGAGCGCTTAGGCAGTAACCGTACAATCAAACTGAACTTCCGTTTAATTGCCTGTACCAATAAGAATCTTGAAGAAGAGGTGGCCGCAGGACGCTTCAGAGAAGATCTCTATTATCGCATGTCCGTTATTCCGCTGACGATGCCGCCGCTGCGCGAGCGCATGGAAGACATTATTCCGCTGGCGGAGTCTTTTATCAAAAAATACTCCACGGTGCTGGTTAAAAATATCAAGCTTTCTGAATCGTCACGCCGGGCATTACTCAGCTACGGATGGCCGGGTAACGTGCGTCAGCTCGAGAATGCTATACAACGGGGAATGATCCTGAATCGTGATGGCGTCATTTATCCCGATACTTTAGGTCTGCCATCCATTGAATATGATTCCTGGAGCGAGCCGCAATGGCAGCCAAAGCCCAGTATGCCAGTAACGACCAGCGATAATCTGGGTCAGCATGGCCGTAGCGCACAATATCAATATATCGCTGACCTGATGCGTAAATATCAGGGCAATAAAACCAAAATTGCTGATTTATTAGGCATTACCCCACGCGCGCTTCGTTATCGTCTGGCGTCAATGCGAAAGCAGGGAATCGAGATTTTTTCCTGAATCAGTCTGTGGTACCGAGAACGCTTTTTTAATTTTAAGAGTAGGTCATGAGCATAAATACGATAGCCCCAGCCAGTACGATGCAGACGCAGATGATGCAGGACATGCAGCAGATGAAAGCGGTCGCACAGGCGCCCGTCCTTTCACCGATGCAGATTAACGCAGTGGGTGCACAGTCTGCATCATCTCCGGTCTCATTCGATCGTGTGATGCAGGGCGCGCTCAATCATGTTGATCAATTTCAGCAGGTTGCAGAGCAAAAACAAACGGCCATTGAGATGGGGAAAAGCGATGACCTGGCGGGAGCCATGATTGCCAGTCAGCAGGCATCATTATCGTTTTCTGCGCTGGTACAGGTCAGAAATAAAGTTGCTTCCGGATTCAACGACCTGATGAGCATGTCAGTCTAACGCTATGAATGAATTAATAAAAAAACTCACTCAGTTTTTACCCTCGTTCTCTTTCAAACCCGATGGTAATAAACGCCTGGCGTTACTGGCGGCGGCAGCTCTTGCAGCGACCGCCATTATTGTTAGCGTGCTGTGGAATAGTAACCACGGCTATGTTTCGCTGTACGGTAGTCAGGAAAATCTCCCGGTTTCGCAAATCGTCACCGTACTGGATGGTGAAAAACTGGAATACCGTATTGACCCGCAAAGTGGGCAAATTCTGGTTCCGGAAGACGCGCTGTCGAAAACGCGGATGACGCTGGCGGCGAAAGGTGTGCAGGCCATGCTGCCCAGCGGCTACGAGCTGATGGATAAAGACGAAGTGCTGGGCGCCAGTCAGTTTGTGCAAAACGTCCGTTACAAGCGGAGTCTGGAAGGTGAACTGGCGCAGAGTATCATGACGCTGGATGCCGTTGAGAGCGCCCGCGTGCATCTGGCGCTGAATGAAGAGAGTTCATTTGTCGTCAGCGACGAGCCGCAAAACAGCGCCTCTGTGGTGGTGCGTCTGCATTACGGCAGCAAGCTGGATATGGACCAGGTGAATGCCATTGTGCATCTGGTGTCTGGCAGCGTGCCCAATCTGAATGCGTCGAAGGTCAGCGTTGTCGACCAGGCGGGGAATTTACTCTCTGAAGGTATTGGCGCGGGAGAAGCCGTCTCTGCAGCGACGCGTAAGCGCGACCAGATCCTCAAAGATATTCAGGATAAGACCCGCGCCAGCCTTGCCAATGTCCTCGACTCGCTGGTCGGAACCGGTAATTACCGGGTGAGCGTGATGCCGGATCTCGATCTGAGCAATATCGACGAAACCCAGGAGCATTACGGCGATACGCCGAAGGTGAATCGTGAAGAAACGGTACTCGATAGCGACACCAACCAGATCGCCATGGGGATCCCCGGCTCGCTGAGCAATCGTCCTCCGCTGGCGCCAAACCAGGTGGGAAATGGCGCTACCGCGACGACGCCTGAGGAGTCTCGCCAGCCAGCCGCGCTGTCAAAGCATAGCGAGAACAAGCGCGACTACTCGTGGGATCGTAGCGTTGAGCATATCCAGCATCCTGGTTTTGACATTAAGCGTTTAAATGTGGCCGTGGTGCTTAATCAGAGCGCGCCTGCACTGAAGAGCTGGAAACCGGAACAAACTACGCAATTGACGGCGCTGCTCAATAACGCCGCCGGGATTGATGCTAAGCGTGGCGACAATCTGTCGTTATCGCTGCTCAATTTTGTCCCGCAGTCGATCCCTGTCGAGCCTCAGCTCCCGTTGTGGAAGGATGACAGCGTTCTGGCCTGGGTACGTTTAATTGGCTGCGGTCTGCTGGCGTTGTTGTTGCTGCTGTTTGTTGTACGCCCGGTTATGAAGCGTTTGACCGCCGAACGTCGCCGCACCACAGCACCCGAGCTGGCGCTGGACACCACAGCGATGGCGATCCCTGCGGATACGCCCCATTTTGCGGCTGCTGAAGACGAACGCAAAAATATCGAACTGCCTTCTTTCCCTGGTGACGACAGCCTGCCTTCGCAGAGTTCTGGTCTGGAAGTGAAGCTGGAGTTCCTGCAAAAACTGGCGATGAGCGACACCGATCGCGTAGCTGAAGTTCTCAGACAATGGATTACCAGCAATGAGCGAATTGACAATAAATAACGGCAATAACAACAGCTACCTGGAACAGGCCGCAATTTTATTGCTGTGTCTGGGCGAGGAGGCGGCAGCCACGGTGATGCAAAAGCTCAGCCGCGAAGAGGTGGTTCGCCTGAGTGAAAACATGGCGCGTCTTTCTGGCGTGAAAACCAGTATGGCGAAAAAAGTGATTAATAACTTTTTTGATGAGTTCCGTGAGCAGAGTGGCATCAACGGCGCTTCGCGTTCTATGTTGCAAGGGATCCTCAATAAGGCGCTGGGAACAGAAATCGCCAGCAGCGTGATCAACGGCATTTACGGCGATGAGATCCGCTCGCGGATGGCGCGTTTGCAGTGGGTGGAACCGCGTCAGTTGGCGATTCTGATCTCAGAAGAGCATTTGCAATTGCAGGCTGTCTTCCTTGCCTTCCTGACGCCGGAGATCTCCGCCACGGTACTGTCTTACATGACTGAGTCAGTGCAAAACGAGATCCTCTATCGGGTTGCCAAGCTCAACGATGTGAACCGCGACGTTGTGGATGAGCTGGATCGTCTGATCGAACGTGGGTTGTCGGTGCTGTCTGAACATGGTTCAAAAGTTAAAGGCATCAAGCAGGCCGCAGATATCGTGAACCGTTTCCAGGGTAACCAACAGGTGATCCTCGATCAGCTACGTGAACGCGATGAAGACGTTCTGGAGCAACTGCAGGATGAAATGTATGACTTCTTTATTCTGAGCCGCCAAAGCGACGAAGTGCGCCGTCGTCTGCTCGACGAAGTGCCGATGGAAGACTGGGCGGTGGCGCTGAAAGGTACCGAAGCGCTGTTGCGTCGTTCGATTTATGCCGTGATGCCTAAGCGTCAGGTACAACAGCTGGAGGCGATAACGTCGCGCCTGGGGCCGGTTCCGGTGAGCCGTATTGAACAAATTCGCCGTGAAATCATGGGGATTGCTCGCGAGCTTGAGGAAGCGGGTGAAATTCAGCTACAGCTGTTTGCTGAACAGACGGCGGAGTAACACATGGCGATTGAAACCATTCGCGGTCGTTATCGATTACACCGCTTTCCCCCTCGCCAGCGCCATTTGCAGACTGAACAGCTTACGCCGGGGATCACACCGGCGGATTATCAGCGCCAGTTGATGGACGGCTTCCAGGAAGGTCTGCAAAAAGGCTTTGAACAGGGGATGACGGAAGGCCAGGAGCAGGGCTTTCAGGAAGGTCATCTGAAGGGGCACGATGAAGGCCGTCGTCAGGGATACACTGAAGGCAGCCTGGCCGGGCAGCAGGAAGGGCGCAAGCAATTCGAGCAGGCAGCCCAACCGCTGGAGGCCATCTCCGGCAAAGTGAATGACTACCTGGCGCACGTTCAACGTAAACAGCGGGAAGACCTGTTGCAGCTGGTGGAAAAGGTCACTCGTCAGGTGATTCGTTGCGAGCTGGCGCTGCAACCGACGCAGCTATTGTCGCTGGTTGAAGAGGCTATTTCGGCCTTTCCGGCGATGCCTGAGTCGCTACAGGTTCTGCTGAGCAACGAAGAGTTTAACCGCATTAAAGATGCCGCCCCTGACAAGGTCGCTGAATGGGGGCTGACCCCATCCGCCGACCTGCAGGCGGGCGAGTGTCGGGTGATCACCGATAAATCCGAACTGGATATTGGCTGCGAGCATCGGCTCGACCAATGCATGTCGGCGCTGAAAGAGTCACTTCTGCCGGAGCCAACGGGTGAGTGATCTTTCCAGCTTTGACCACGCGCTGCGTTCCATTGAGTCGATCCCTTTAGCCCGGGTTGCCGGGCGACTGGTGCGCGTGAACGGCATTTTGCTGGAGAGCGTGGGCTGTCCGCTGGTGACCGGCCAGCTGTGCCGTGTCGAAAGCGCCAACCATACGTTAATCGATGCGCAGGCGGTGGGGTTTAACCGCGATATCACCTACCTGATGCCCTTTAAGCATCCCATTGGACTGATGGCCGGCGCGCGCGTTTTCCCCGAAGAAAAGGCCCAGGAGATCCTGATAGGCGAAAGCTGGCTGGGGAGGGTGGTCAATGGCCTTGGCGAGCCGCTGGATGCCAAAGGGCGTCTGACGGGCAATGATGTGCTGTCGCCGCAAGCACCTTCCATCAACCCCCTTACGCGTCGGTCGGTGAATCAACCGCTGGATGTCGGCGTTAAAGCCATCAACGGTCTGCTCACCATCGGTAAAGGCCAGCGTGTGGGCTTGATGGCTGGCAGCGGCGTGGGGAAAAGCGTGTTGTTGGGGATGATCACCCGCCAGACCAAGGCCGATATTGTGGTCGTGGGGTTAATTGGCGAGCGTGGTCGCGAGGTGAAGGAGTTTATTGACCACTCGCTGGGCGCGGAAGGCCTGGCAAAATCCATCATTGTGGCGGCCCCGGCAGATGAATCGCCGTTGATGCGTTTGAAAGCCACCGAACTTTGCCACTCGATCGCCGCCTGGTTTCGCGATCGCGGGCATCACGTTTTACTGCTGGTGGATTCGTTAACCCGCTATGCCATGGCGCAGCGTGAGATTGCGCTATCGCTGGGTGAACCTCCGGCAACGAAAGGCTACCCGCCGTCGGCGTTTGGCATGATCCCCAAGCTAGTGGAAAGCGCGGGCAACAGCGAAAGCGAAGGGTCAATGACCGCCATTTACACGGTGCTGGCGGAAGGGGACGATCAGCAGGATCCGATCGTCGACTGCGCGCGCGCGGTGCTGGACGGGCACATCGTGTTGACCCGTAAGCTGGCGGAAGCTGGGCATTACCCGGCCATTGATATTGGGCAGTCGATCAGTCGCTGCATGACGCAGGTTACGCCCAATGAGCACCAGCAGTCCGCTCGGCTGCTGAAACAAAACTATGCCGCTTATATGGAAATTAAGCCGCTGATCCCGTTGGGGGGATATGTTGCAGGGGCCGATCCCAGCGTGGATAAGGCCGTCAAAGTGTTTCCCGCCATTGAGCGTTTTCTGCGCCAGGAAGTCAGTGAACCCGCCTCGCTGGAGCTGGTGCAAAGCCGCTTACAGGCCCTTTTCCCGGTGGCAAAGAAAGCGGAAGGTAAATAATCATGCGACAAATTATCGATACCCTGGCGCAGTTGCAGCGCCTGCGGGATAAAACAGTCAAAGACATGACGGTACAGCTGGCTAAACAGCAGCAGGTTTGCATCGGCTTTGACAATAACATCAAAGCGCTGGGCTACCTGATTCAAAAAACCGGCACCGGCGTTGAGACGCCTTCTGTTGAATCACTCAAAAATGTGACCGGCTATAAAGGCACGTTACGCACAGTTATTGCCTGGCAAGAGCAGGAGAAAACGCTGGCAAAAATTAAAGAGCAGCGTATTCAGAAAAACCTCGTCGCGGCGGCCTGTGAAGAAAAAATTGTTGCCATGACGCTTGATGATAAACGCGATGAACTGAGCAATGAGGCGCTGGTAAAAGAGCAAAAAGCCGTCGATGAGATAGCCGCGCAGTGTTGGCTAAGACAAAAGACGCTGGGGCTGGTATGAAAACGATCATTACATTCGGCACATTTGATGTTTTTCATATTGGGCATCTGCGTATTCTTGAACGTGCCGGGCAGTTGGGGGAGCGGTTGATCGTGGGCGTATCTTCAGATGCGCTAAATATGCAGAAAAAAGGCCGGATGCCGGTTTATAGCCAACGCGATCGCATGGGGATTGTTGCCGGGCTGAAATGCGTTGATGAGGTCTTTCTCGAAGAGTCGCTGGAGAAAAAAGCGGATTATATTCGCCAGTTCAGCGCCGATACGCTGGTGATGGGCGATGACTGGGCTGGGCGCTTTGATAGTTTGTCGTACCTGTGCGAGGTGGTCTATTTCCCCAGAACGCCATCGATATCCACCACCTCGATTATCGAGGTGGTTAAAAGCATTAATTATTAAAGGATATACGGCTATGAGTCAGAACGTATTTTTTATCAATGATACTGAAGATGTTTATCATTGGGGGTGTAATGGGACCTCGTTGCAAATAAAAGAACAATTAACTCGCATAGGGGTAAAGAATATTTTTTCTTTGCCCGTTTACACCATTCCATTGTTACCCCATATCCCAGCAAAAGTGAGTGATATTGGCACCCGAGAAGAATTCATTCAACATTTGGCACCTATCGCGAATGCTATGAATGCCAGTGATTTTATTGTAGTAAATGGTGAAGGGACGATACATGACTTTAAGCCAGGGGTCAGGGCATTACTTTTTTTGATCATCGCAGCAAAAAAATTCTTCAATAAGAGAGTTTATCTTATTAACCACTCTTGTTATCCTAATTCTACAGATGAGAACATTCTCAACTATTATAAAGAAGCCTATCGGTCCTGCGAGTTTATTGCGGCCAGAGAAAGTCTGTCTTGTTTAATTATTCGAATGGTATTAGGTGTCTCTTGTGCCGAGTCTTTTGATAGTTTACCGCTGACAATCAAAAAAATTCAGCATGATATTCCAGAAAGATTAATTGCTGATGATTATGTTTGTATCTCTGGTGCGGTTAATTATAATTTATTAAAGACTGACTTTATTGTTGCTAAAATAAAGAAAAATTATCCAAATCATAAAATTATCTATTTAACAGGTTCGAAAAAAGAAGGCATTCATAAGAAAGAACAAGCGGTAATAAGTCACTATTTGGAAAAATTCCCGGAGATAGTCGTCTTTGATGCTAAAGCGCTTGAAGATTGGCTGTCTATTATCAAACACAGCGCGGTGCTCATTTCTGGACGATATCACTACACGATTGCTGGCGCGTGCTTTGGGACACCAATGGTCTATTTTTCGTCAAACACACCTAAAATAGAAGCGATTGCCTATGATAATGGGCTGCCACCCGTTGTTGCCACTGAGGCAGAGTACAACGAGCGGCTGGATTCATTGCACAAGATACATTGGCACAGTAAATTAGATTTATTATGTAAAAAAGCAGAGGAAAACTATAACTGGCCAGATGTTAAACCCTGAAAGGCCCTCGATGGGTCTCTAATATATGCCCTGACATACTTTTAGGGACCCGTTTCGGTAGCAACAGTATTTGCTAGTCAAGCCACCCGCCAACGAGATTTCTGTTGATGACTTTCTCCTTTATAAGCCCATTAAGTATCGGGTTCTTTAATGATTCGGTGGTTGTGTCGGCATCTCCTATAATATGCCGGAATGTGTCTGGTGCCATCGTGAATAGCAGCGTGCTGAAAGTACAGATGATTGCCGATGGTGTTAAACCTATCACCGGTAAAATTTCAAACGGAATATGGTTAGGCAAAGTGTAGATATTATCGCTGGAAAATGCGGAAATTATCCTTGCTCTGTTCTCAGGAGAATTAATTGGGTGGGCTTTGAAAATAATCTTATCATCAGGCTTGATGATCCCTGCCGATCTCATCTTTTGAATCTTTGTTATTTGTTTCTCTGTAATAGCATCATCTTTCTGACGGTTAAAGTATCCGGCCCCCATGTACAATAAGCTATTTTTTTGCTTGATTTCTTTCTTTACTTCATTGATGGTAGTGTTTGTTAAGTTCAACAGTGAGAGGCAAAATGCTAGCTGTTTAGGTTTGAGCGTTTTGATATCTGCGGTCGCTAATACTGTCGTATTTTTTTGTATCGATCTCTGAAAAGGTGAAGATGAACTCCATTTTTGTTGGTACTGATCCATTAAATGATAGGTGACATCAAAAAAATTATGCCACAGGTAATTCATCAATAGTGGCCAGGATTCTCTTAGATAGCCAGAGAAAGGGTTTAACTCATTTTGCAGGATCGTTTGTAAATATTTAGCATGAACTCTGCTGACTTCTGGGAATGCATTGCTATGTATTTCACTGAGTTGTAATCGCTCACCAATGCTGCGTATACCATCATCATATAAATGTATTTTTATCTGTTCTTTTTTTATTATCTTAGAGATGAATGCAATAACGGGATAAAGTTCGACGTTTGTATGTACAATGTTTGAGTGAACTTCAACCACTTTGGGCTGAACGCGTTGAATGACATTGACTATTTTTGCTGTAAAGTCGGGTGTGACAGCATACTCCTGCTTAATGTAGTAAGCATTAGTACCTTTTAGCTGGAATGGCGTCAATTCATTACGATACCAGCATATAATTTTGAGAGTGTTGGGGTCGGATGCACATTCTGCAAAGTCCAGCATCTGAGGGATAACGGGTACAGAGGCGGATGAGAGATATATCTTTAAAGTATCCATGTGTTAGTACCTGATCACAGTTATATCGTTGCTATATTCTTTACTTTGCATTTTTACTAAGCGATGTCTTTAAGTATATCTATAATTATGGATTCCAGTTTTTGGCAGGTATTAATATTATTAGACGGATATAAATTGGCTGCGGCCTGCTCTCTGTCTTTTACTTGCTCATCCTTGAATAGTGCTTGATGCAACATACTGATAATGTTATCCCGAGTAAATTTATAGCGAAAGTTACTTTCTATTGGCAACAGCGAATAATTAGGTTCGAAATTGGCGTGTTCACCCGGTGCGATATCCAGTGTTAACACTGGCTTTTTAGTTAACAGGAAATCAAACATGATAGATGAATAATCTGTTATCAACGCATCAAATTTATTGAGGAACGGATAGACGTCCGTATCGGCATCAATAAAATAGAAATTATTAATCTTTAGTGCGTTGCTGTCAAAGTTAACAGCCCGATATGGATGCGTCTTTATAAATACGTCTATATTATTTTTACTGGTATATTGAAGGATTTGCGTAAGCATTTCTCGACTTAAGAGATCGGTGCTGTTGAATCGTTGCCAGGTTGGAGCAATAAAAATCCTCTTCCTTTTGCTGGCAAGACCTTTCATTGTTCTGGCGTCAAGTTTTGCGCCGAGTAACTCTAATGGCGTAATATTGCGTAGTAACACCTCATTCCGAGGATAGGATGCGTTGATAATATTATTGCAACCAAATACTTCTCGCCAGTAAGGATTTAACACCTCTGCAGTACTTAATACGTAATCCGCACGGGAGGCCCAGGCTAAAGATGTGCCAAAATCAGGAATGGTCATGCTAAAATAGGGTGTTAATTGTAATAATAAGTTTTTAACCGAAATGCCATGCCATAACTGAATATGTTTTGCCCCCTCCAGACATGCAAAGTATGACCAATTTTTATGTAGACTGTGATGCGGATTAACGCAGAAAATAGCTATCTGGGTTTCTAATAATAAATTTATGGTTTCATCATTGTTTTTACCTAACAGATGCACTGGCAGATGATGCTTTTGCAACATATCATAAACTACTTCATTCCATGTACACCATATGCATTCTAGCTGAGTATTTTTCACCATATGCAGATATAAGTATTTAGTATTATCAGCAAAGGCATCACGATCAAAAAACAGGATTCTTTTTTTATTTTTGATCTTTTTTCGTGAAGTCTGCGCCAATACCTGGTAGAGCTGATGATCTACAGCGGGAGAATTATTCATATACTCTTTGATACCTTTTAATTGATGATCAACTAAACAGTTTTTTCTGCAGACTGCATAGCAACGTATTGGTTATTAGCGACTGTGGCGCTTTTACCAGGCTATCAATCTCCTGCGCCGCCCGTTTCCCCGCCTGACCATCCATAAACGCATCACAATAATGGTGACGAATTTCGGCTAACGGTGCTTCCAGTGCAGTCCAGTCAAATGCGTCAGACAGCGCGCTGCGCAACGCCTGTATATCCTGGGCTACCGGGAGAACGTCGCGGATACGTTGATCGGCGCTGTCTGGGGTCGAGAAACTTTGTTGGCCATCCAGCAGCGAGGTCATCTCTGGCCAGCTCAGTAAAATGACGCGTTTATTCATATGAATGGCATCAAAAATAAAGCCGCTGCTGTCCGTCAGGACGTAATCTGCCTGTGCCATAAGCGCCAGCAGGTGCTGCGGATCGTCAATTCTGTTTTTTAAATAGCGTTGCGCCAGCGCCAGCGAGGCGGCTTCTTCCGGCCTGTGCAGGGTGCCATGATGCAGTTTGGTGACGACATTGTATTCATGGCTTAATCGACTGAGCTGTTGTGCCCAATGGGGGAGCGAGCTTAGCGCGCCATAGGTTGGCGCGTACAGGATGGTCTGCTTTTTCGCATTCAGCTTCACGCTTTTTGGTAGTGCGGTATCGTAAGTATGGTTATGCCATTCATCGAAACGGGGATTGCCTACCACTTTGGCGCTGCCGCCAATATCAACCGCGTGCTGGCTATAGTGGCTGTAGCAGAGAATGCGATGATAAAAGGCATTCCACCAGGCATGATTCCACTCTTCTTTCGCCAGTCCATACATCGTCCGCACATGGGTATCCGCCAGCCCGTTCAGCAACGGCGTGTAATAAGGGCTGATAAGACATTTGAAGCGTTGATGCTTCTCGATAACCACAGAAAGACGTGTTCCACCCAGTAGGGGATCGTTAATGGTTTTAATTGTTGCGGTCATTTCATCCAGAAACGACGCGTGTATTTTGTCACTGACCAATAGCGAGCAGGAATGCCCCATCGCCTGTAGCGCGGTTATGATCGGGCGATAAACCGCGTAATGCAGCGACGTTTCCATATAGAAGCCAATGGCATCTGTCAGAGTGGAGGCCGAAGGAAACTGTGTTTCGGCCAGAGCGTTGACGGTATCTGGTTTCTTATTGATTTTATTGAAATAGTAGCCGATGTTATCGGTTTCTATTTTCTCGATATCGCTATAACCCGCGCGCTGATAGCAGATGCTCGGATAGCAGGAGAGCCATTTCCCGTCACGTAGCAGCGGCTGCCATTGTCCTTCGAGAGTATCGGAGAGGTCATGCTCCATTTGCTGAGCGAGCGTCGGGTAATAACCGCAGTTGACCAGATAGGCGCAAACCTTATTGCAGTCGCGGGCGTGGATCATACCCTGGAGGCTTTTGAGTTCGCTGCCTTGTTGAATCTCCCCGCCAAGGATAACCACTTCCCACGGAAAATTAGGCAGTGCGCTCAGGAGCGAATTGAGTACCCGAATATGCTTTTCCTGCTTCAGGATCACGCTATCGTCTTCGAGTAACAGGTAATTTTTCCAGCCCTGAAGCTGCGCCAGGCGCAGCGCCTGCATATGGGACTGACGGCGCCCAATCTGGCCGTTAGTGGCTACTGATGCGGCAAGGCGGGTGACCTTTTCCGTCGGGAAATTGAGAAATGCCAGCTCTTGCTGGATATGCGCTAAACGATCCGGACGTGAGTCCAGATTCACGATCACCACCTGATCGATGTAATCCCACTGAATCGGCTGATGATGGGTGGCGTTATGCAGGCTCTGATACCAGTTTTTCAGCATCGGGTCGGTAATCGCCTGCGCCAGCGGGGTTTCCAGTGGCTTGCTGCTGCCCAACACAAAGTCTTTATCGAATGTATTTTGGCTGTGTGAGATACAAATAATGGTGCGCTCACCGGGTAATTGCAGCGGGTTCGCGGTGAATTTATTGGTGAACCCTTCTTCTTCTCCTAAATTGCATTCATCAACGTAGCGATGCTTTTTCAAATAATTACGATGGTAACAGAAAGTGCCGTTGAGAATGTTTTGCGGGCCAAAGCTGCGTGTTTTGAATATCCGGTTGATGTGGCTGTACCAGATAGGGATCTGATCGGAACCTGAAATCAGCGCCCGGTGGCGCTGCATCATGTCGATGGTGTAAGAGATTTTGTCAGCCGGATAATAGTCATCATCATCCATACAGAGAATATACTCACCTACCGCCAGCGCATTGAGCATATTGCGCTTTTTCCCCAGATCGAGTTTTTCCGGGTGGTAGATATAACGAATATTAAATTTCTCCGGGTGATTCTGTGTCAGCCGGTCAATGATCGACTGATTACTTTGCGGGGAATCATCGAGGATCACCAGCTCCCGCCGGTCGGCAGGGTAGTCCTGATAACGGAACATATACAGCAGATAAGGTAAAAATGTGGCACGGTTCCACGTTGGCGTGATAACGCTGACAAACGGTTTTTCGCGACCAGTGTCGAGCGTTTTAACAATGCCGGGCAAGGCGGGTCGTGCTTTAGAGGATTCAGACATGGTGATGTGTATTCGCGATTCGAAAAAGGGCCGGGCATTCACCCGGCCAACAGGCACTAACGTGTTATCAGGGAAAATGCTGAGAGCAGAGGGTCTCCCGGCAGCATGTCCAGAATATGCTGGCGCAACGAATGGGCATTCTCGCCGTTGCGCCACGTTTCAAACAGCGCGAAGAGGGCGTAAATCTCGTCATGGCTCAGCGCAGAATCATCCATCGTCCACAGGCAAAACAGGGTGCGAAGAATAAAGACGTCAGCCACCAGCCCGAAGAAGCGCTGCAGCACGCTTTCGCTCTCGTGCTGCGGGAATGTATCGTGATACAGGCGATAAATCAGGTAGTTACTGAATATCCATGCCTCCTGAGCAAAGTAGCGCTCATACGTGTTTAGCCATTGAGTCTGCAACTGTTGCTGAAGCATGGCTTCACTGTTCGCATCTTGCAGCATCAACAGGCTGACCTGCAGGGGTAAGGTCAGCTTACGAGTGCTTTCTGGCAACAGATCCCAGTTGAACTCACAGCTGCCCATTTGGGTGATCAGCTCGCGCTGCAACTGGGGCAGGCTGGGCAGTTGCGCGAACTGATCCTGCAGTTTTCCGCTTTGCGCATGGTCGGCCAGCACCTGCGGCAGCGAGGCCAGTTTCGCCAGCGTAGAGTCGCTACTGCCAGGGCATTTTTCGGAAAAAGAGAGCATGATGCCCAGCGCGTAAAGGCGAAGCTCTGGCGATAACCCCGGGAGGGTGATGGTATGCAGAGCAGATTGATTCAATACCTGATCGCGTGGTGATAACGCCGGGCTGTCGACATCAGCCGCACATTGCGTGGTATGTAAGACAAAGGCATTGGGATCGCCTAAGGCTGCCTGACAGCTGGCCGGATCGGTTAAGGCCAGACTCTGACGCACTTCCGTTTTCCAGCGCATGTTAATCCGTAACGCGGAATCCGGATGGCGGGATAAAAACAACCGGACAAAGTCAGGTTCATAACACTCAATCATACTCATAATCTGTTCTCAGCAATCCCAATATTCAAAATCTGGCTATGTCATTGCAATATCCATGCCTGAATTGTAATTTCATTTATATCAATTGGTTAGACGAGGCGCGGAAAGCGGGTTTCCGCGTCAGGGAAGGACGTTTAGCGCTGGTAAATAAAATCGGGTTCAGTGCCTAAAAAAGCCTGGATAAACTCATACTGGCGGATCAGCAGATCGCCGTTTTTTTCGTTATACGCCTTGCAGCGTTTCGCTTTTTGCTCAAGGCTTTGCCACCAGCCCTCTGCGGCAATTTTTTGCACGCCAGGCAGCCAGCTAAAGACCTGTTCTATCCCTGCGCGATCGACGCTTACGCCCAGCAGTTGCAGAATAGAACGGCGCTGCTGGCTGCTGTTTTGCAACTGCTCATAATGCTGCTGAATAAGATCATTGACGGTCAGCAGCTCTTCACTGGCGCGACGGATCATACACAGACGTTGTTGTTCCAACTGGTGTCTGAGCGCGTCATACCGCGTCCCATCTTCACGGATGCCCTGAAGCAGCGTTTTCACCTGCTGTAGCCTGGTACTCACTGTTTTGGCCTCTTATTTCTGGAAAAAGCTGAGCATGTCGCCAGCCAGTTGCTGGGTATCAACCTGCATGTCGCCTGCGGCCAGCATGGCCTGCATTTGCGCCACTTTGTCGTAATTAACGTCACTTTGCGTATCGCTGTTCAGCGTTTGCTGCGCCGTTTGCAATCCCGCCTGCGTAATATCGTCGGCGGAAAGCGTCGTGGCGCTGGGCGCGCTGGTCTGTGTGTTGCTCTTATCTGAACGCGCCTGTTCGGTGGTTGATGCTGGGCGATTGCCAGGCAGAGTCGGGGTAATTTTCATAGCAACCTCGTACATATTTCGTTGGGTTGGTTATCTGTTATTGGCTAAAAGCGGCGGCAATAGCGGAAAACTTTAATCCCACCACAAAAAATCCCTTCACTGCTCGGCCGTTAGCGTGTCGACCACGCCGGTATCGTCCACCACGCCGCTGATTATCCGCTGGCTGCTGCTGTTACGAATTTTTATCACATCCCCTTTACGGCCATTCTTCAACGCCACGCCAGGCATCGAGGCGGTAATGCCAGCCATATGCGAGACGATCATCACCGGCTGGTCGCGTTTGACCAGCATCGGCTGAACCAGCTCGCTACGTGTAATTGGTTTGCCGGGTTGCAGGGCGCGCTTGCTGGTGAGGCCAATCGCCTCGTCCATATTGGTCATTAACCCTTCGCGCTGGTTGCTGATATTGAATTTTTTAAGCAGCAGGTCATCGGCGGTAATCACCGTATCGCGGGCAATCAGCGACTTTGGCATTACCACCGGGACTGACACATCGGGGCGCACCGCTACGTTGTACTGCCAGCCCGCGCTGCCGGGACAACTCACCACAAAGTTCATTCGCGTCAGAGCCATCTCCGGGGAAGAGTTAGCGGTGATTTGCGGGGCCGCCGCGCAGAGCGCGCTGGTACTCACGGCTGAGGGAATATAGATATTGAACGTGTAGCGATAGTCCTGCCACTGCTGTTTGCGCGCCAGTGCGTCAATTTCATGACTGGCGGCATCGAGAACCCGCGCGTTGATCTGCTCCCGGGCGCTGTGCTGTATGGGATGGACGGCGGCATGTACGGGTAAGACGCAGCATAAAGCCAGCAATATTTCCGCGGCAAAGGGGAAAGAAGGCTTCCTTACGTAGGAGGGTAGTTTCATAAAGTCATTTCTCATCAATCACTTAAAAGTTGGCATACATATTGCTAATAACAGCGATATCTACGCAGGAGTGATGCAAGAAATGGGAATCAGTTTTCAGCAGGCATTGGGTGTACATCCGCAGGCAGTGAAGTTACGTCTTGAGAGGACCGAGCTACTGACTGCGAATCTGGCAAACGTCGATACACCAAATTTCAAAGCCAAAGATATTGATTTTGCCGCTGAGATGCAACGGGCAAGTCGCACAAATGTTCTGCCCGAGGCTGACGTGAAATACCGTGTGCCGATGCAGCCTTCAGAGGATGGCAATACCGTAGAGCTGAATACCGAGCAGGCCCGGTTTTCACAAAATAGTATGGATTATCAAAGCAGTCTGACTTTTTTGAATCTGCAACTTAGCGGTATCAAAGAGGCCATCGAAGGAAAATAACCATGTCGTTTACTGATATTTACCAGATTTCCGGTTCGGCGATGACGGCGCAAACCATCCGTCTGAATACCGTCGCCAGCAACATGGCGAATGCGGAATCTCCTGCCAGCAGCGAGGCGCAGGCCTATAAGGCGCGCAGCCCGGTTTTTGCTGCGGTTTATAACAATAGCCTGATTGGTAGAAACAACCGTCACGGCATTGATGGCGCCAGCGTACAAGTGCAGGACGTGATGCAAAGCGGCGGGGCGGTGAAACGTTATGAGCCGCACCACCCAATGGCGGACCAGAACGGTTTCGTCTGGTATCCGGATGTCAACGTGGTCGAGCAAATGGCCGACATGATGTCTGCCTCTCGTGATTTCGAAACCGACGTTGATGTGCTGAATAACGTCAAAAGTATGCAGCAAAGCTTACTCAAACTGGGAGAAGTGTAATGAATACCCTGGCTCTGTATGCCCAATCTCAGGCGCTGGCTTCTTCTCAGGAGAAGACGGCGGTGGCTGAAAATACTGTGAGCGCCACGGCGCAAAGCAGTAACCTGGGGGACAGCAGTTCTTCCTCTACCTCGTCAACCACGGATACCAGTGGAACCAGCGATACACCGACGACGACAACGTCTACGGAAACGTCTGCAGTTGACACGTTTTTGACGCTGTTCGTGGCCGAAATTGAAAACCAGGACCCGACCGATCCGACCGATCCTACGGCCTATATCGATCAGCTTTCCTCAATGGCGCAGGTTGCCATGATGGAAGAGATGAGCGTGCAGGCGAACACCAATGCCGTGCTGATGAGCAACATTCAGGTGATGGCGCTGGGCAATATGGTCGGCGACGACATCATGGTGCAAACCACCTCGCTGGATATTGAAGACAACAGTCAGGCGATTCAGGGACGCGTCACGCTGGATGACAGCTGTACCGATGTGGATCTGCATTTCACCGATGAAGCCGGTGATGACTACACCGTGTCGCTGATCCCGGAAGGTCAAACCTCCGTCGGACCCGGCCAGGTGGATTTCGACATTAATCCTGCGGATTACGGCATCCCGCCGGGTGATTACAGCGTGTCCGTGGTGACCAATACCGGGGAAGAAGAAGTACCGATTGAGGTGACGGGCACGGTGGAAGATGTGCGTATTCCGCTCGATGGCAGCACGCCGGTGCTTAATGTTGACGGCGTTGGCGAAGTGCCTTTCACCATGATCACCCAGTTTGGCGTACCGGACAGCACCGATGACACCACGCCGCCTGATACTGACGGCGGCGATAACGCTGACAGCAATACCGTCATCTGATCTCGTTAATATTACAGGAACAAAAAAATGAGTTATGAAATTGCAGCGACGGGCCTGAACGCCGTCAACGAACAACTGGATGGGATCAGTAACAACATCGCGAACTCCGGTACGGTCGGTTATAAATCAATGACCACTCAGTTTTCCGCGATGTACGCCGGGACGCAGGCGATGGGCGTGAGCGTGGCGGGTTCCGCGCAAAGCATTTCCACCGGCGGCTCGATGGTCTCTACCGGCAATGCGCTGGATTTGGCCATTAACGATGATGGTTTCTTTGTTATGTGCGATAGCGCGGGGAACATCTCCTATACCCGCGCCGGGTCCTTTGTGACGGACAAAAACGGCTATATTGTTAACGCATCGGGCGATTACCTGCAAGGCTATCCGGTTGATGACAGCGGCACACTGCAAACCGGTACCGTAACCGATATCCAGATTAAAACCGGCAACATTCCGGCGCAGGCTACCGACAGCATGACCTTCACGGCCAACTTTGATGCCAGTGATGAAGCGGTCGATCGCACCAGCGTGCCGTTTGACCCGAATAACAGCGACACCTACACCGACAGCTACACCACCACCGTGTATGACTCGTTGGGTAACGAGCACTCGGTCAGCCAGTATTTTACCAAAACCGCGGATAACACCTGGGAAGTGCAGTACACCTTTGATGGCGAAGCGCAGACTGGCGTACCTGCAACTACGCTGACCTTCGATCCGAATACCGGCAAGCTGACCTCTCCGACCACGCCGCAAACCATCACCTTTACCACCGATGAAGCCGCGCCGATTTCGATGACCGTCGATTACTCCGACTGTACCCAGTATGGCTCAGATTTCTCTGTGACCACCAACTCCGCGACCGGCTATGCCTCCGCAACGCAAAACGGCGTGCAGGTGGATGACGACGGCAAAGTGTACGCCACCTACAGCAATGGTGAACGTATGCTGCAGGGCCAGGTTGTGCTGGCGACCTTCCCGGATGAGAGCGGACTGGAAGCGGTAAGCGGTACCGCGTGGGTGCAGACGGGTGAATCCGGTACACCGTTGATTGGCACGCCTGGTTCCGGCTCCTGCGGCACGCTCTCTTCCGGCATGCTCGAAAGCTCCAACGTCGATATCACCAACGAACTGGTCAACCTGATGACCGCCCAGCGTAACTATCAGGCGAACACCAAAGTGATTTCGACCAGTACGCAGTTGGATCAGGCTCTCTTCCAGGCGATGTAAGGCTAAGAAATGGATCGGTTGATTTATACCGCACTAAGCGGCGCCACCCAGACGCTGCAAGAGCAGCAAATTAGCGCCAACAACCTCGCCAACGTCAACACCAATGGTTTTCGTGCGGATATGGCGATGGCAAGTAATGACAAAGTCAAAGGCGGTGGCTTCGATACGCGTTTTATGGCGAAAGAGAGTCCCAGCGGCGTCAATGACAGCACCGGCGTGGCGGAAAAAACCGAGCGTCCGCTGGATGTCGCCATTCAGGGAACCGGCTATATCGCCGTGCAGGATAAAGCCGGAAACGAGGTCTATACCCGCAACGGCAATATTCAGCAGGACGATCAGGGACAACTGACCATCGACGGCAATATTGTGCTCGGGGATAACGGCCCGATCATTTTGCCACCGAATGCGATTGCCTCCTTCGGCAGCGACGGCACGCTCTCGGTGACCCCCGACGACGGTGATGTGACCGCCACGATGGATATCGATCGCCTAAAGCTGGTGGATATTCCGGTCGCCAATCTGGCGAAAAACAGCGAGGGGATGCTGGTAACGGCGGATGGCGTACCGGCCCAGCGCGATGAAAACATCAAAGTGAGCGGCGGCTTTCTGGAAGGCAGTAACGTGTCTGCGGTGAGCGAAATGATGTCGTCCATTGCGATGAACCGCCAGTTTGAAGCGCAAATCAAGATGATGAAAACCGCTGAAGATCTCAGCGACTCAGGCAACAGGCTGCTACGCGGCTCCTGAGTTGTCGCCTTTAATCAGGGATAAAGTGTTATGAACGCAGCGTTATGGATCAGTAAAACCGGCCTGTCGGCGCAGGATGCTGAGATGAGTGCGATTGCCAACAACATCGCCAACGTCAACACCACGGGCTTTAAGCGTGACCGCGTGATGTTCCAGGATCTGTTTTATCAGACTCAGGAAGCGCCGGGCGCCATGCTCGATCAAAACAACATCATGCCGACCGGAATGCAGTTTGGTAGCGGTGTGCGCATTGTCGGTACGCAGAAAACCTTCACCGAAGGGAATGTGGAAACCACCGACAATACGATGAACGTGGCCATCATGGGGCAAGGGTTCTGGCAGGTGCAAAAGGCCAACGGCGATATTGCTTATACCCGTGACGGCAATATGCAGGTTAACGCTGACGGCGTGTTAACTAACTCTGAAGGCCTGCCTCTGCAACCGGAAATTGATGTTCCGGCAGGCGCGACCAACGTGGCGTTTGGCGAAGACGGCACCGTGACGGCGATCTTGCCCGGCGACAGCGATCCTACCGAATTGGGACAACTGACGCTGGTGAATTTCGCCAACCCGGCGGGGCTTTCAGCGGAAGGCGACAACCTGTATCTGGAAACGGCAGCCAGCGGTCAACCGACGGAAGGTATTCCGGGGGAAGATGGTCTGGGGACTTTGCAGGACAGCGCGCTGGAAGGTTCGAACGTAGATATCGTTAACGAAATGGTGGCGATGATCAATGTACAGCGCGCCTATGAGATGAACGCCAAAATGGTCTCTGCGGCAGACGATATGCTGCAGTTTATTAGTCAGACGCTGTAATTCAGGCATGTGAAATGCCGGATAGCGGCAACGCCATCCGGCAAAGTTAAAGTAAACAGGCAGAACGTGAAAAATTATCTCTGGCTGGTGGTACTGCTTCCCCTGTTAAGCGGGTGCGAATCGCAGGCTCTCCTGGTCAAAAAAAATGACGAATACTTTGCTCCACCCAAAACGGAAGCGCCGCCAACGGCGGATGGCCGCGCGGGAGGGGTGTTCGAAACGGGTTACAAGTGGTCGCTGACGGCGGACCGTCGCGCTTATCGGGTGGGCGATATCCTGACCGTGATGCTGGAAGAATCCACCCAGTCGAGCAAACAGGCGAAAACCAATTTCGGCAAGAACAATACCGTGGACATCGGCGCGCCGACTATCTTTGGCCATACCAAAGATAATCTGTCTGGCTCGGTTGACGCCAATCGTGATTTCAACGGGACGGCGACCTCGCAGCAGCAAAACAGTTTGCGCGGCGAAATTACGGTGTCCGTGCACTCGGTACAACCGAACGGCATTCTGGAAATTCGCGGTGAAAAATGGCTCACCCTCAACCAGGGGGATGAGTACATCCGCCTGAGCGGTCTGGTGCGTGCCGATGATATTCAAAACGACAACTCCGTCTCCTCGCAGCGTATCGCCGATGCGCGAATCTCGTATGCAGGGCGTGGAGCGCTAAGCGATGCCAATGCGGCAGGCTGGCTGACGCGTCTGTTTAACCATCCTCTCTTCCCGATCTAATGCAGGATTTTACTATGCAACACTTACGCGGGCGCTGGATGAAAGCGTTAAACGGCATCGTTATCGCGTTGAGCCTGGCGCTGCCCGGCACCACGCAGGCGCAGTCTCTGGAGTCGCTGGTCAACGTCCAGGGGATCAGGGAAAACCAGCTCGTCGGCTATAGCCTGGTGGTGGGGCTGGACGGAACCGGGGATAAAAACCAGGTTAAATTCACCAACCAAACTATCACCAACATGCTGCGCCAGTTCGGGGTACAGCTGCCGAGCAAAATCGATCCGAAGGTGAAAAACGTCGCGGCGGTGGCGGTCAGCGCGATGCTGCCGCCCATGTACTCGCGTGGGCAGACCATTGACGTTACGGTCTCGTCGATTGGTGATGCCAAAAGCCTGCGCGGCGGCACGTTATTGCTCACCCAGCTACATGGCGCGGATGGTGAGGTTTACGCCCTTGCACAAGGGAGCGTGGTGGTCGGCGGGATGAACGCCACCGGGGCCAGCGGCTCCAGCGTTACAGTCAATACGCCGACTGCCGGGCTTATTCCTAATGGTGCGTCGGTGGAACGTGAGATTCCCAGCGATTTCCAGATGGGCGACACCATCACGCTGAATCTGAAGCGTCCCTCTTTTAAAGACGCCAATAACATTGCGGCGGCGATCAACGCCTCGTTTGGCGGCATTGCCACCGCGCAAAGCTCGACTAACGTCAGCGTCCGCGCGCCAACCAGCCCCGGTGCGCGCGTCGCCTTTATGTCGCAGTTGGATGACGTGCAGGTGCAGGCGGAAAAAGTGCGCGCCCGCGTGGTGTTTAACTCACGTACCGGTACGGTGGTGATGGGCGATGGCATCGCCCTGCACGCGGCAGCGGTATCGCATGGCAGCCTGACGGTTTCCATCAACGAAAGCAGCAACGTCAGCCAGCCGAATGCCTTTGCCGGCGGTCGTACGGCGGTTACGCCGCAGAGCAATATTTCGGTGAACCATGCCCGTCCTGGCATGATCTCTTTGCCTGAATCCAGCAGCCTGAAAACGTTGGTTAACGCCCTTAACAGCCTGGGCGCCACGCCGGACGACATTATGTCTATTTTACAGGCGCTACATGAAGCCGGGGCGCTGGACGCCGATCTGGAGGTGATTTAATGGCCGACATCAAAGTGAATCATAGCGGCGGCATTGACGGCAGCGATGCATTAATGGGGCCGAAAATCAAAGCGAACGATTTGCAGAAAGCCGCTCAGCAGTTTGAAGCCATTTTCTTACGCAACATGCTGAAAGAAATGCGTAAAACCAATGAGATCTTCGACTCGAAAGACAACCCGTTTAACAGTGACTCGGTGCGCATGATGCAGGGATTTTACGACGATCAGCTTTGCAACAGCCTGGCCCAGCAGCACGGCATTGGGATTGCGGCGATGATCGTTAAACAACTTTCCCCGTACCACAAAGGATAAAGGTTGCGCGGCGGCTTAAGAACCGGGGTTTTTAAGTCGCTCTTAATCGGCAAGGTTGTTAACGACAGACCGGGTGACTGACCGGCAAGGACTCTTTGATGGACATGATTAACATTGGCTACAGCGGCGCATCGACGGCGCAGGTGGAGCTTAACGTAACCGCGCAAAATACGGCGAACGCCATGACCGACGGTTACACCCGACAGGTTGCCATCACCAGCACCATTGGCGCCAGCTCCGGTTCGGCGAACAGTGCGGGTAACGGCGTGCAGGTTGACAGTATTCGCCGCGTTTCAAACCAGTACCAGGTGAACCAGGTGTGGTATGCCGCCAGCGATTACGGCTACTACAACACCCAGCAGGAGTATTTAACGCAACTGGAAACGGTGCTCAGCGACGATAACAGCAGCCTGAGCGGCGGTTTTGACAACTTTTTTGCCGCGCTAAACGAAGCCACCACCAGCCCGGATGATTCCGCCCTGCGTGAGCAGGTGATCAGTGAGTCCGGCGCGCTGGCGCTGCGTGTGGATAACACGCTGGATTACATCGACTCGCAAAGCAGTGAGATCGTCAGCCAGGAACAGGCGATGGTGGCGCAGGTGAACACCCTGACCAGCGGCATTGCCAGCTATAACCAACAGATCGCTGAAGCTGAAGCCAACGGCGATAACGCCTCTGCGCTGTACGATGCTCGCGATCAGATGGTCGAACAACTCAGCGGCATCATGGACGTGCAGGTCAATATTGATGATGAAGGTAACTACAACGTTACGCTGCAAAATGGTCAGCCGTTGGTCAGCGGGCAGGAGAGTTCTACCATCGAACTGGATACCAACGCCGACGGCACGCAGAGCATGTCGCTGACCTTTGCCGGAACGACGTCATCGATGAACACCGATACCGGCGGCTCGCTGGGGGCGTTGTTTGATTATCAGAACCAGGTGCTGACGCCGCTGACGGGAACCATTAACAGCATGGCGTCGCAATTTGCTGATGCGGTCAACACCCAACTGGCGCAGGGCTACGACCTGAACGGAAATCCCGGTGAACCGCTGTTTATTTATGATGAAAACTCATCTGACGGCCCGCTGGAAGTGAACCCGGATATCACCGCCGATGAGCTGGCGTTTTCCAGTTCGCCGGACGAAAGCGGCAATAGCGATAACCTGCAGGCATTGATCAACATCTCTACCGAACCGCTGGACATTGACGGCCTCGGCAGCGTAACCGTGGGCGAAGCCTGTTCATCGATCATCAGTAATATCGGTATTTACAGCCAGCAAAACCAGACGGAAGCGGAAGCGGCGGCCAACGTTTACTCCGAAGCGCAGAACCAGCAGAGCAGCGTCAGCGGCGTGAGTATGGACGAAGAAGCGGTGAACCTCATTACCTACCAGCAGATTTACGAGGCCAACCTCAAAGTTATCTCAACGGGCGCAGATATTTTCGACTCTGTGCTGGAAATGTGTAGCTAATCGGGAGAGGAATGAATATGCGTGTGTCTACTCAGCAATCTTATGTGTCCATGACGCAGAGTTTTAACGACCTTTCCAGCGATCTGTCTCATGTGGTTACGCAGATGGCGACCGGGAAAAGCATTCTGCTGCCGTCTGACGATCCTATCGCGGCAACCCGTATTACCCAGCTTAACCGCCAGCAATCGGCCCTCGACCAGTATCAGAGCAATATTGACTCCGCCACAGCGGGTATGAGCCAGCAGGAGTCAATTCTGGATGGCGTTAATAACGATCTGTTGGCGATTCGCGACGATCTGCTGGAAGCCGCCAACGGCACTAACACCGCCGATTCGTTAGCCAGTCTGGGGCAGGATATCCAGTCGATGACTGAAGCGATGGTCTCGGCGCTGAATTACCAGGATGAAGACGGCCACTATGTGTTTGGTGGAACGGTCAACGATCGGCCGCCGATTGTCGCAGTGGATGAAGACGGTGACGGGGTGACCGACAGCTATACCTACCAGGGTAACGGCGATCATCGCCAGACCACGGTTTCCAATGGCGTGGAAGTGGATACCAACGTGGCGGTCAGCGATTTCTTCGGCGATAGCCTGGATGTGCTGAACACCCTGACGTCGTTGTCGAAGGAGCTGCAGGATCCGTCGATTGACCCTGCCGATCCGCAGGTACAAAGCGATCTTGAAAGCGCTATCGATACGGTGGATAACGCCTCTGATGCACTCAATGCTTCTATTGCCACTATTGGTGAAACGCAGAATACGATGACCATGCTGAGCGGCGCGCAAACGGATATCACCACTTCTAACGATCAGCTGATTAGCCAGTTGAGCGATCTGGATTACGGCCCGGCCTCGATTACCTTTACCGGTCTGGAAATGGCGATGGAAGCCACCTTAAAAACCTACTCCAAAGTGAGTGAGTTGAACCTTTTCAGTGTGATTTAACAGTCAGCAGCAGCCCAGGAACAGTATGCAGGTCGGTTTAAATACAACATCACTCTCCGGTAGCGGAGCGCTCAATCCTTCAGTGCAACAACATAACGTTGCGCAGAATGCCCCTGTCCGTCAAAAGTTACCCGCAACGGCGAGTGATTACCCGGCCTCTCCACTCATTACCACCCGGCCTCAACGCTACAGCGTACAGCTCAACGATCAACTCACTACGTTGCAGCAGGCCGATCACTATCTGGGGCAACTGGAACAGCATTTGCTGGATTATCGTCACGCATCGCGCCGCGGCGGGCAGGCGCAGCAGCAAAAGGGCGCTGAACTTTCCCAGTGGCTGGAAAAACGGCCGTCCTTATCCGGCGGCGCGGTTGACCGGCAGCTGCGTCCGGTTCTGCAGGGCGAAGCGCGAGTGACCTTTCACTCGCCTGACCTGGCGCAGATGCTGCAAAAAAACGCCATCAGTTCACGTATGTTTAGCGTTTCCGATGGGCGGCAAATGCAGCACTCTGCGGTGGTGATCGGCGAGGAGCTGGATCCTGGGCAGTACAGAATGATGATGAGTAATGCGCTGCGTCGTGTCGGCGTACAGGTGCACGAGCAGCAGGGCGCGATGAGCTTTTCCACCGCGGAAAAGCAGTGGCCGCAGATCCAACAAACCCTGAGCGTACGCGATATTGACGCTAAGTCATCAACGTTTACTCCGCTCAAGACATTCGCCGATCCCTCTCGTTCAGAAGATCTGCTGCAACAGCTATCTCAGGGGAGTAAACGCCCACAGGATGGTTTACAGCAAGCGCTGGACGCGATTGGCGATCAGCGTGCGCAAATGGCCGCCCAACAGGAGAAGGCCCGGCAACTGATTGACGGAATGGCGCGTTTTCCGCAGGCTGAAAGTGCGATTAAAGCCTCTGAATCACTCGGTGGGGTACTGGATCATGCTAATCACAATTATCAGGTATTAGCCCAGGCGGTAAATGGACAAGCCCGGCTTTCCAGCCAGACAGTCCGGAGCTTATTAAGTTAATTTGTCTGACATGCTTTTGTTGAAAAAGTAAATTCAGAGGGGTCTGTAACTAACAGACCTCCAACATCTTGAGTAAAGAGTAAATTTTGCTGCGGGTTTAAATGAATCCACCATGTATGCAGGTTATGCTCAACAATAAAAGAACTAAAATTTGATAAGCGGAGATCGTTTTTATCTGCTTTCGCATCGCTAAAATGAAGCTCGCCTTGTTTAGATGGTCCTGCAGAACGATTAAGACAAGTAGAGATCTCGAATATCGAAGGCGCCTGATTATTTTGTTCCAAAGGGATGAGGGTGAGAGCCGTATCCTGGTGCTGTGGACTCAGAATAAGTTGGTAATGTGCACTCTTTTCGGTGTTAAGATCGTAGTTGGCAATAACAGTCTTCTCAATGTTAGCATAGGCCATGATACTAAAAAATAAGGAAGAAATAGTCAGGGTATAGAAAAAGTAATTATTTGCATTTTGGCATTTCATTTAACATTTTCTCCACTTCTTTAATTAAAATACCATTCATTTCGTTATCTTTATTTAGCCAGTTATCAAAACTCAGTGCTAACTGCCAGCTATCATTGCATTGGTTGCTAATCACATTAGCTAATGCAAGCTTGTTCAGCGATACCCGATAATACAACGTCATCGAGGCATTATGGCTGGCCAACTGCTGATTGATCTGCTGTATGCCGGGGAGAATATGTTGTGAAACAAGCGATAACGATTTCTTATTCTCACCCGGATCGTAAAGTTGATATACCGTAACACGGTTGGCATTTTCTAGTGTCTCTTTAACCAGTTGTGGGCTTTCTTCCATTTTAGTGGCAGACGGCGCTTTAAAATAAGAGATTAGGGCGAACAGCGACAGTGCGATAACGATAACGGGTAAGGTAATCAGAACGGCTCGGTAAGAATGACGTTTAATTGCCGTTTTTTTCTTATTTTTTTCTGGTAAGATTCTGTTATATAAATTTATTTTTTCATGTTCTGTTGATGCGCATAGCGTATCAGACACGAGAGCTTCTATAACATCTCCGTGCGCTTCGACTTCATAACTGAGGCTGACATCAGCCTTATTTTCATTAGGATCAATGGTTTCAGTCAGGTAGCTTTTATTAAATAAATACCCTTTTTTGGGTATGGTTTTTATGATTTCCTGTTGTTTACCATCATCATCGATAGCCACGCGCAGGGCATGAATAGCTGTTGGTAGACTATTGCCACCGACGATACGATTCTTCCACACTGCAGTCATTAAAAATGAACGAGATAAAACGACATCGGCATTTTTAGCTAATGTCTCCAACAGAATAAAATGGTATTCGCCCAGGCGACGGATCTCACCTGTTTCACAATGGATTAATGCATTAAGCGAGGAATCCATCCGCCAGTTGTTGACTACAATACTCATGGTTTTTTATACCCGTGCAAGATTTTTATATCCCTGGTGTCACACCGTTAAAAATCAGTGCATTAAATTTCTGGAGAAATTGAGATGTTTTTCTGGCTGAGAAACAACAGCCTGATTGGTATTGAGCGTTTTTTGTTCTGTCCTCAAAGGGATTGGAAATGTAGCGAAAGTGTCTGAGACTCACAATATAAAAATACAGGGTATTTGCAACTAAATGTAAAATAAGGATTAAACAGAAAATTTTAAAGTATTCTTGGTTGAGGATAATCTGATTGCTATCATGATGTTATCCCTGCAGATACGTAAGTAATCAACCCATTATTAGATATTTCTAATAATCTTTTAATTAAATCTTGATTGAGTTCTTCCTTGCATAGTGACTGTTTTGGTACTAAAGCACGGAAAGCTAAAATAGATGGACAGGATGTTTGTCTCTTTAGCTAATGATGATGTGAAACGCGTAAAAAATTTTTTTGCTGTGCTTTAAGTTTTTCGAACGGGTGGTCGTTTTTACAGGGTATCGAAACGAAAACGATTATTCCCAAGGAGCAGTACCATGTTATCGATCAATACTAATACCGCATCAATGGCAGCTGTTAACGCTATCAACAAAAGCAGCGCATCTCTGTCTACTTCTATGGAACGTCTGGCGACAGGTAACCGCATTAACTCTTCAGCTGATGATGCTGCGGGCAAACAGATTGCCAGCCGCCTGACTGCACAGTCCAACGGCATGGGCGTTGCACTGAGCAACATTCAGGATGCAACCGCAATGCTGCAGACTGCAGATAGCATGTTTGACGAGATGACCGACGTGCTGGGCCGTATGAAAGATCTGTCCACCCAGGCAGCGAACGGAACCTACAACAGCGACGACCTGCAGGCGATGCAGGATGAATACGACGAGCTGGGTCAGCAGATGTCCGATATGCTGCAGAATACCACCTACGGTGGTACTAACCTGTTTGGTACGAAAGCTACCAGTAACACTGGTGTTTCAGGCCTGTTCCAGAGTTCAGTGACCTTCCAGGTAGGGGCTGAATCATCTGATACCATGACAGTAGATATCTCCAAGCAATTGGGTTATCTGGTTGACGATCTGAATGATGTCAGTAACTCTTTCCTCACTGACAACGCCACCAACGTGAGTGCATCTGGTACTGAGCTGACAGCTTCTGCAGGTGCAGCTAACAACATGATCAGCACCATCCAGACTGCAATGGACGACGTGTCCAAAATCCAGTCCAAACTGGGTGCGTCTATCAACCGTCTGAACGACACCGCAAACAACCTGACCAGCATGCAGGACAACACCAACGTAGCTATCGGTAACATTATGGATACCGACTACGCGACGGAAGCGTCCAACATGACCCAACAGCAGGTACTGATGCAAACCGGTATCACCATGCTGAAGCAGTCCAACAGCATGTCCAGCATGGTTTCCAGCCTGCTGCAGTAATTCTGTTCAGTGGTGAAATTGTGCCATTAACAACACCGCCGACTGGCGGTGTTGTGCTTTCAGCGGCAGAAGGTTGGTCAGGATGTTTCCTGTTCAACGGAAATTCGATTTCCGTATGCTTAGTAATTAATTGATTTTAAATGAAATTAAAACTGGCATACATTTTGCTTTAATACCGATAACGTCGCACGGAGTTATTCATGATCAACCCTAGAACCATGGCGAAAGCCGCAGCCTATGCTGATATCGCCACGCAGAGCGCCAACCTGCAACAGCAGCAGGCAGAGTTGGATGCTGAAAGCAGCGGGCTTGATTCGCTGAGCACGGCATTAACCGATTTCCAGTCGGCTATTGATGCCTTGAACAGTGATACTGCTGGTCCACTGACCTTTTCAGCGACATCGAATAACGACTCTACGACGGTTTCTGCCAACTCGGAAGCGCAGGCGGGAACGTACTCATTTTATGTTAGCAAGCTGGCACAGGGGCAGCAGTCTACCTTCCAGATGACAGACAATATTTATGAGGCGACCGGTACATTTGATCTGACCATGGAAGATGGCAGCAGCATGGAGATCGATCTTTCTACGGCCGATAGCGATAACGATGGCTATATCGATGCCACCGGGCTGGTTGATGCTATCAATAGTTGTGACGAAAACCCGGGCGTTTCGGCTGCGCTGGTGAAAACAGATGGCCAGACAACCATTATGCTGACATCTGACACTACCGGCGCACAAAGTGGTTTCACGGCGACAGTGAATGGCACGGTCATTGCCAGCCCGGAAACCGCGATGACAGCTCCACAAGATGCGGAAATTAATCTGGGAGGTAAGGATGGGCCGGTCATCACCAGCAGCAGCAATACCTTCGATGATGTGATTCCTGGTGTGACCATGACCTTTACGGAGGTCAGCGATCCAGACGATGCCAGTGATGTCACGACGATTACTGTGGCAGAAGACTCCAGCGCTTCACAGGCAAAAGTACAAACCTTTGTTGATGCCTATAACACTCTTGTCGACACAGTAGATTCATTAACCAGCAATGGCGGTGATGGTTCTAATCCTGGTGTTTTCGCCGGTGACGCCGGGCTCAGTTCATTAACCAACCAACTTGATGATATCGCCCACTCATACTACGACGGCGTATCGATTGTTGATTATGGCATCTCGCTTGATTCCGACGGTCATTTAGAAATTGACTCCGATAAGTTTAACGAAGCGATGGAAGCGAACCCGGATGGCCTGACGTCGATTTTTGTCGGTGATGACAGCATGGTTGCACAGATGGATGACCTGATGGACAGCTATCTGGACTCCAGTACCGGCATCATCACTATGCGTGAAGACAATATTGAGGATCAGCAGAGCAAAATCCAGGACGAAAGCGATCAGCTTACAGAAACCTATAACACCAACTACGAACGCTACCTGGAAGAGTACACCAATACGCTGATTGAAACGTACACCATGAAAGTGAGTATGGCCGCGTTTATGTAAGCGACCGGTTTAGTAAAAGAATAGAGAGTCAATATGTACGACACGCAGGATGGTTATTCGCAATACAAAGAGATGGATCTTGCTGCCCGTACGGCAGCAGCGTCACCTCTGGAACTAGTGCTGGTGCTGTTTTCCGGTTTGATGGACGAACTGGAACGCGCCAAAAGCCATATTGAAAACAAACGCTATGAGCGTAAAGCGCAGAGCATCAATAAGTGCATCGATATTCTCAACGCTCTAACCAGCTCGCTGGAGTTTGAAACGGGCGGCGAACTGGTGGTGAATCTGTCCCGACTTTATGACCACTGCGTCTATCGTCTGTATGAAGCCAGCGGCGAACTGTCGTTAGAAAAAATTGATGAAGTGATCCTGATCCTGACGAATCTGCGCACAGGTTGGGAAGGTTTGTCGGCAAAGCTGGGGTAAGACGATGGAAAGAGAACGCCAGCAACAACAGCTTTATGCCCTGGTAAAAGAGATGAACGACGCCCTCGATCAACAGCGTTGGCGGCGATTACCCGGCCTGCATCAGCAGGTAATGCGTGTTTTTCATGAATATGAAGCCTGGGAAACGGATGCCAGCGCGTTGCGCAAGGTCAAAGACAACATGCTTTCGGCATTTGAGGCGCTGATTGCGCGGCGAACTCAGCGTGCGGAAGAACTCAAAGCGCGAATGGATAAACATCAGCAAAACCAGGAAGGCATGTTGGCGTACTCAATGGTTAATTTAATGTCGGAGAAGGCATGAATCCTGTATTACTGGCCTCGGCCAGTGCGTTGGCAGAGGCCACGCCTGAAAAAATGGCTATTTCGGCTCCAACGACTCCTGCGGGCGGTAGCGCGTTTGCATTACCGCAGAGCGGGCTTAACGTGGTAGCTGAACGCCTGATCGGCGCAAAAGTCAGCCAACAGCAGGCATCGACGGCTGAGCACAACCACGATGACGCAGATCCTGCGGCCATGCAGGCATTGCTGGCGATGCTGTTGGCGCAACCGGCTCAGACGGCAACGCCCGCGGCGGCGCAGAAGCAGCCCGGCGGCGAAGTGCTGAAAATGCTGGCGCAGGCGCAAAACACGGGGGCCGGATCTTCGCTTCTGCGCCAACTGGCGAGCGCGATGGCCGGGCAAGGAAAAACGTCCACGCCGTCGGCTGAGCAGCACGCCACCGATTCATCGTCATTGCCGCCAAAGCTGCAAACGTTACTGGCGTCAATGACCGAGGATTTGCCTCAGGCTACCCCGGATCAACAGGCTAAACTGGCGACGTTCTCTGCCCAGGATCTCCGTGCGATTGCGCCTGAATCCGCATCGCTCTCGCCCTCACAGCAAATTTCCGCTCGGATGAAATCAGCACAGAATGGCGTTCCTCGCCCAGTGATAGAGAGAAAAACGTCTGCTGTACCGGCGAATCCAACGCTCTCTACGCAATCCTTGCTGAATACGGCGGCGCAGGGCAATCAGCCGGTGAACGCCCTGAGCGACCACAACATCGCGTCGACGCAAGTTTCCGCACCCGTCACGGTATCAACGGAGGAACTCGGCGAGAAACTGACCGCATTGCTCAAAGACAGAATTCAATTCCAGTTGGGCCAGCAACAGCAGGTATCGACCATTCGTCTTGACCCGCCATCGCTTGGCAAACTGGAAATTGCCGTGCAACTGGATGCAGGCAAGCTGATGGTGCACATCGGCGCAAATCAGAGCGATGTCTGCCGTTCGCTGCAGCAATTTAGCGATAACTTACGTCAGCATCTGACAGCGCAGAACTTCATGGAAGTGAATGTTCAGGTCTCTTCTGAGGGGCAATCGCAACAACAGCAACAGCAACAGTCTGGTCATCAACAGGACGAGGTGACATCAGCGTTAATGCTGAATGATGATCCTCAATTTCAACGGAATGAATCCGTTCTGATCAAAGTGTAAAAGCAAAATGAAGAAAATCGTTATCGCATGTGTGATTAGTTCCGTCGTTGCTCTCGGTATTGCAGGTGGAGCAGGGTGGGGTATTTATCATTTTATGAATAAAGGTGCGAAAGCTAAGGTAGCTACGACAGCAAACCTGGCTGAGATACCCGAAGAGAATCAGGATGAGAGCAGCAGCATTTTTGTCTCCCTGCCGGAAACGGTGGTGACGCTTCATGATAATGAAGGAGCGGACAGATATATGGTGGCAGAGCTGGTGATGGTTGTTGATTCAGATAAGGATGCTGAAAAAATTAAGAAAGATGAACCGCTCTATCAAAGTATTACGGTAGATGAACTCTCGAATATGAAATATGAAGAGATTCGCGCTTTAAAAATATCTGAAATCAGAACCATGGTTTCTAATACGCTGAAAAAAGAGTTAGCGCGACGCAAAATGGCGACACCGTATAAGGACATATTGGTGAAAAAAGTCGTGTTTCAATAAGCGGCGAGCCAGAGAATAACATGATACAGGATGCTTACGAGTCAGAAGACTTTAATGCGACGCCCGTGCTGACGCCAAAACAGGAGAGCCATTATTTACAGGCTTATCTGCCTTTGGTGCGCAAAGTGGTGCGTCAACTTGCGCCGCAATGTACCTGCGTTATGGACCGGCAGGATATGGAGCAAACGGCGCTGATGGGATTGCTGAATGCGATTCGCCGCTACGGCCAGCCGGATGAAGGGTTTGCCGGTTATGCCGTCCATCGTATACGCGGCGCCATACTGGATGAACTTCGCAGTCTCGACTGGCGACCTCGTCAGTTACGACAAAAATACCATCAGATTAAAGATCTGATTCGTGACGCGCGCACCCAACTTGGGCATGAACCCTCATGGGAAGATCTCTCTAAGCTCGGACTCTCGTCTGAGGATTACCAGGAATATCAACAACTGGAAGGCGCAGAAACGCTGGCCAGTCTGGATGAATTACTGAACGGCGATATACCCGTCGGGACGCTCGAAGGGCGAGGTCTTGAAGAGCAGATAGTGACGCAGGAAATGCTCGGTCACGCCCTGAGTCAGCTTAGTGAAAAAGAGAACCTCGTGCTCTCGATGTATTACCAGCATGACATGAATTTAAAAGAGATCGCGCTGGTACTTGGGCTAACAGAAGCCCGAATTTGTCAAATGAATAAAAAAATCACGCACAAGATTCGTGATTGTTTATATCCAGATTAACAATTTCGAATTGAAATGCGGAGGACGTAATGCAAAAGATTTTAGGTTTACTGGTGGTTATAGGTTGCGTATTTGGTGGTTATTTTGAGGCTGGTGGGCAGCTAATTGCCATCTGGCAGCCAGCGGAAATTATCATTATTATCGGGGCCGGTCTCGGCGCTATGATTATTGGTAACCCGATGCATGTGCTGAAAGAGATCGTTCATCAGATCAAAGGGGTGATCAGTAAAAAGAAAATGGGACCGGAGTTCCAGCGCCAGTTGCTGATGTGCCTGTATGAACTATTGGAAATGGTGCAAAACGGCGGTCTGCGTATGCTGGATCAGCATATTGAACAGCCGGAAGAAAGTACCATCTTCCAGAAATACCCGCTGGTGCTGACCCAAAAACGCCTGGTGACATTTATCGCCGATAACTTCCGCCTGATGGCGATGGGCAAAATTGATGCCCATGAGCTGGAAGGCATTTTGGACCAGGAGCTGGACACTGCGGAAGAGTCGCTGTTAACACCTTCGCGCTCCCTGCAGCGCACCGCTGAGGCAATGCCTGGCTTTGGTATCTGTGCGGCGGTACTCGGGATTATCATCACCATGCAGTCTATTGATGGCTCCATTGCGCTGATCGGCCTGAAAGTGGCTGCGGCGCTGGTGGGGACATTCTTAGGGGTATTCATCTGTTACTGTCTGATGGACCCGCTGGCTAACGCTATGGAACAGCAGGCGCGGGCGGAACATTCGCTACTGGAATGCGTGCGCACCGTACTGGTGGCGCAGGCGGGCGGTAAGCCGACGCTGCTGGCGGTCGATGCGGGCCGTAAACTTCTTCATCTGGCTTCTAAACCGACTTTCGCCAATCTGGATGCGTGGGTCAATGCGATGCTGGAGCAGGAATAAGCATGAGGAAGGGGCCAAATCGCCGCGATCGCGGCGCAAAGACCACCATTATCCGGCGGCAAATTAAAAAGAATCATGCGGGCCATCACGGTGGCGCGTGGAAGGTGGCATTTGCTGACTTCACGCTGGCAATGATGGCGTTGTTTATGACCCTATGGATTGTGAACAGCGTCAGTAAGGCCGATCGTGAAAACATCGTCGCGGCGCTGCATGGACAGTCTATTTTTAACGGTGGCGGCATGGCGCCGTTAAACAAGCTCGGCAAACAGCCGATAGCGCCGGGCGCGCAGAAGAAAAACGTCACGCGCAACAAGCTGGATAAGACGGCTACCCCGCAAGATACGGCGAAGATCACCGAAGATAACGCCAAAAAAGCGCTGGATGTGAATGAAAAAGCGGTGCTGCTGAAGCAAAAATCAGCCCGTGAATTGGGCGAGCTGGCGACCGACATTAACGTCATCGCCCGCAATGCGCATATGGAAACCAACCTTGAGATGGAGATTGTTCCTCAGGGGCTGCGCGTGCTGATTAAAGATGACCAGAACCGGAATATGTTTGAACGCGGCAGCGCCAAAATTATGCCGTTCTTTAAATCGCTGCTGGTTGCGCTGGCCCCCGTGTTTGACTCGCTGGACAACAAGATAATCATCACCGGGCATACGGATGCGATGAGCTATAAGAGCAACATTTACAACAACTGGAACCTCTCTGGCGACCGTGCTTTGTCAGCACGACGCGTGCTGGAAGACGCCGGCATGCCGCAGGATAAAGTCATGCAGGTTAGCGCCATGGCGGACCAAATGCTGCTGGATGCGAAAAACCCGGAAAGCGCAGGCAACCGTCGTATTGAGATCATGGTGTTAACGCAAAGTGCTTCCGATACGCTGTATCAATATTTTGGTCAGCACGGCGAGAAAGTGGTTCAGCCGCTGGTTGATAAGCTGGACAAGCAAAAGCAGGTGACTTCTTTACGTCAACCCTCTGCTCCCGTCACGCATTAATTTTGTTCTCCGCCCCCACGCAATGTGGGGGCAAATTATCCCGCAGGAAGGCAATATGATAGATATAGCCCATATTATTCCATTGGATATTCATACTGATAACGTCACCGATGTGGCTTGTCAGGGGGCGCATTTCGACCCGGTTTCAGGTATCTGGTACGCCGAACCTCATGAGTTAAATGAGACGCTGCGCGAGCATGTTTACGCGACGGACAATTTTAATATTGTGGCTCCTTATTACCTGGTTATTACGTCGAAAATGCAATGCTGGAATTGCCATCAGCCCACGCATATTCATGGTGTGATGCTTACCCGGTTTATCAAACAAAATCAGGATGATAAAAGATGGATGTCCGTGCGGCGCAATACATTTTTGTTCCATATCAACACGCTGCCGGAAGAGATAAAAAAGAACATCAAAGCCAGCAATTACTATCTGGATAAAAGTAAAACGACCGGGCTACGTTACTGGATGAACCATTGTGAAATCTGTGGAGAACGCCTGGGTGACTACGAGCTGTTCTGCGTCGAAGATGATGCATTTCGTCTGATGACGATTGAAAAACTTTTGCGGGCAAATGTGCGCAAAGTGAATAAGTTGTTTGTCAGTACGGCAGGAAATCCCGCCGACCATGCGCCAAAAGACATTGTGCGTTATCTGTGTGATGCGCGCTTTGTGATGAATGGACCCGCACTGACGTAGCAGAGGTACAGACTTCTCATATCGTAAAAATACTGTATACTTAAACAGTGTTGTGAGAGGTGAATCATGCGCAAAATCATACATGTCGATATGGACTGCTTTTTCGCGGCGGTGGAGATGCGTGATAATCCCGCCCTGCGTGACATTCCCATTGCCATTGGCGGTAGTCGTGAACGCCGGGGAGTTATCAGCACGGCCAATTATCCGGCGCGTAAATTTGGCGTGCGCAGCGCGATGCCAACCGGAATGGCGTTAAAGCTGTGCCCGCATCTTACCCTGTTACCCGGTCGTTACGAGGCTTACAAAGAGGCCTCTCGCCAGATTCAGGCGATCTTCTCCCGCTACACCTCACTCATCGAACCGCTTTCGCTGGATGAAGCCTACCTGGATGTCACCGACAGCATTCATTGCCACGGCTCCGCGACGCTGATCGCCCAGGAGATCCGCCAGACGATCTTCAACGAACTACAGCTCACCGCCTCTGCCGGGATTGCGCCGGTTAAATTCCTGGCAAAAATCGCCTCCGATCTCAATAAACCCAACGGGCAATATGTGATAACCCCTGCTGATGTCCCTGAATTTCTCAAAACGTTGCCGTTGGGGAAAATTCCCGGCGTCGGCAAAGTCTCCGCCGCTAAGCTGGAATCAATGGGATTGCGTACCTGCGAAGATGTTCAAAAATACGACCTGGCTACGCTGCTCAAACGTTTTGGTAAGTTTGGCCGCGTGTTGTGGGAGCGCAGCCAGGGGATTGACGAGCGGGACGTCAACAACGAGCGGCTGCGTAAATCCGTCGGCGTCGAGCGGACGCTGGCGGAAGATATTCATCAGTGGTCAGAGTGCGAAGCGATTATTGAGCGGCTCTATCCTGAACTGGAACGGCGTCTGGCAAAGGTCAAGCCGGATCTGCTGATCGCCCGCCAGGGGATAAAACTCAAGTTTAATGATTTTCAGCAGACCACGCAGGAGCACGTCTGGCCGCGCTTAAATAAAGACGACTTAATTGCGACGGCACACAAAACCTGGGAAGCGCGTCGGGGAGGGCGAGGCGTGAGGCTGGTGGGATTACATGTCACGCTGCTCGATCCACAAATAGAAAGGCAGTTATTGTTGGGGCTTTGACGTTGATGTATTGCCGGATGGTGGCGTTAAACGCTTTATCCGGCCTACAAATCTGCTTGTAGGCTGGATAAGCACAGCGCCATCCGGCATTTAGCGCAGACTTACTTCGCCGGAATAGACTTCAGCAGTTCAGTCAGAAGCCGCCAGTAGTGGCCGACGCTTTCGATATGAACCTGCTCATCCGGGGAGTGTGGACCGGTGATGGTTGGACCGATGGAAACCATGTCCATTTCCGGATACGGTTTTTTGAACAGGCCACATTCCAGACCAGCGTGAATGATCTGAATGTTTGGCGTTTTATTGAACAGACGCTGATAGGTTTCACGAACCAGGTGCATAACCGGAGAGTTCGCATCCGGCTGCCAGCCTGGATACGCGCCTTTGGCTTCGGTTTTGGCGCCAGCCAGTTTACCCAGTGAATCCAGCATGCTCACCACGTAGTCTTTACCGCTGTCGATCAGCGAGCGAACCAGACAGTGGATCTGAACATTATCGTCAGTCATGGTTACCACACCGACGTTCAGCGAGGTTTCTACCACGCCTTTGGCGACGTCAGAATTGCGGATCACACCGTTCGGGGTGGCATTCAGCAGACGAATGAAGCTATCGCGAGACGAGGTAGTCAGCGCGGCTTTGTCGTTAGTCACGGCATCCAGCAGCAGCGCCAGGTTTTTCTCTTTGGCTTCCAGTTCGTTTTTCAGGATTTCCTGGTAGGTGCTGACCAGCGCTTTTAACGCATCAACTTTATCGGCAGCCACGGCGAGGGTGGCGAAGGCTTCACGCGGAATCGCATTGCGCAGCGTACCGCCGTTGAAATCAACCAGACGCAGATCCAGCTCTTCAGCGTGGCCTGCCAGGAAACGTACCAGCAGCTTGTTCGCGTTACCGAGACCCACATGGATTTCGCCGCCGGAGTGGCCGCCTTTCAGGCCTTTTAACGTCAGCTTAAAGCTCTGGAAGCCAGCCGGGATTGCTTCACGGGACAGCGGCAGGTTAGAGGTAAAGTCGATCCCGCCCGCGCAACCCATATAGATCTCACCTTCTTCTTCTGAGTCGGTGTTGATCAGGATATCCGCTTGCAGCCAGTTCGCCTGCAGACCAAATGCGCCGTCCATGCCCGCTTCTTCGGTCATGGTCAGCAGCACTTCCAGCGGACCGTGTGCCACATTGTCATCAGCCAGTACCGCCAGTGCGGACGCCATACCGATACCGTTATCTGCACCCAGCGTGGTACCACGGGCTTTTACCCACTCGCCATCAATATAAGGCTGGATCGGATCTTTGGTGAAGTCGTGCACGGTGTCGTTATTTTTTTGCGGGACCATATCCAGGTGCGCCTGCAAAACGACCGGCTTGCGATTTTCCATGCCAGCGGTAGCGGGTTTACGAATCAGGATATTACCAACCTGATCGCGCTCGACGTGGAAACCTTTCTCCTGGGCCCAGCTCAGAATGTGTTCAGCGAGTTGCTCTTCATGGTAGGACGGATGAGGAATAGAACAGATTTTGGCAAAAATATCCCACAGCGGTTGCGGGGATAACTGAGACAGTTCAGACACGTTGAGTCTCCTTGGCGATGTCCTGCAAAATTGACTTGCAGGCCACGGGGTTAGCGGAATTAAAAAAACCACAAGTCAGGCTTGCGCGATGCGATTGAGAATACCACTTTCTTCGCTGACGGCTAGTATAAAGCATGCAAAAAGAGGCGCGGATTCCGCGAAACACTGGTTTTTAGTGCGTCAGATCTCTATAATCTCGCGCAACCTGGTTCACCCTCAATTTATTAATTAGCCGTAGATAAACAGGCTGGGACACTTCACATGAGCGAAAAATACGTCGTCACCTGGGACATGTTGCAAGTCCATGCACGTAAACTGGCAAGCCGCCTGATGCCTTCTGAACAATGGAAAGGCATTATTGCCGTTAGCCGTGGTGGTCTGGTGCCGGGCGCATTACTGGCGCGTGAATTGGGTATTCGCCATGTCGATACCGTATGCATCTCCAGCTACGATCACGACAACCAGCGCGAACTGAAAGTGCTGAAGCGTGCGGAAGGTGACGGTGAAGGTTTCATCGTGATCGATGACCTGGTAGACACCGGTGGTACCGCCGTTGCTATCCGTGAAATGTATCCTAAAGCGCATTTCGTCACGATCTTCGCTAAGCCGGCTGGTCGCCCGCTGGTGAATGACTATGTGGTTGATATTCCGCAGGATACCTGGATTGAGCAGCCGTGGGATATGGGCGTGGTATTTGTTCCGCCGATCTCTGGTCGCTAATCTAAAAAGTTTTCAACGCCCGCACTGTCGGGCGTTGTTCTTTTTGTGCGGTGTCAGGTTACACTATGCCTTAGTGAGTACTCATGGAGGCCGTAATCATGTCGCAGGCTAACCTCAGCGAAGTTCTGTTTAAACCCCGCTTCAAACATCCTGAAACGTCAACGTTGGTTCGTCGTTTTAACCACGGCGCGCAGCCATCTGTGCAGTCCGCTCTGGATGGTAAAACAATCCCGCACTGGTATCGCATGGTGAATCGCCTGATGTGGATCTGGCGTGGGGTCGATCCGCGTGAAATCCTTGAGGTGCAGGCGCGTATCGTCATGAGCGAAGCCGAACGCACGGATAAAGATCTCTACGATACGGTCATTGGCTATCGTGGTGGAAACTGGATCTACGAGTGGGCGAAGCAGGCGATGGACTGGCAACAGAAAGCGTCTATGGAAGAGGATCCGCAGGTGAGCGGACGCCACTGGCTGCATGCTTCCACGCTGTACAACATTGCAGCATACCCGCATTTAAAAGGTGATGAGCTGGCAGAGCAGGCGCAGGCCCTGGCCAACCGCGCTTACGAAGAGGCGGCCCAACGACTGCCAGGTACATTGCGCGAGATGGAATTTGCCGTTGCCGGCGGTGCGCCGATAACCGGCTTTCTGCACATGCCAAAAGGCGACGGCCCGTTCCCGACGGTGCTGATGTGCGGTGGTCTGGATTCTATGCAAACCGACTACTACACCCTGTATGAGCGCTATTTCGCTCCGCGTGGTATCGCCATGCTGACGCTGGATATGCCGTCGGTTGGGTTCTCGTCAAAATGGAAACTGACCCAGGATTCCAGCCTGCTGCACCAGCACGTATTAAAAGCGCTGCCGAATATTCCCTGGGTGGATCACACCCGTGTGGCGGCATTCGGTTTTCGCTTTGGCGCTAACGTCGCAGTACGCCTGGCCTATCTGGAATCATCACGTCTGAAGGCGGTGGCCTGTCTGGGGCCAGTGGTTCATGCGCTGCTTAGCGACCCACAGCGTCAGGCTTCAGTACCGGAAATGTATCTTGACGTTCTGGCCAGCCGTCTGGGGATGCACGATGCGTCCGATGAAGCGCTACGCGTCGAGCTAAACCGTTATTCATTAAAGGTACAAGGGCTGCTGGGGCGACGCTGCCCGACGCCAATGCTTTCGGGGTTCTGGAAGAACGATCCGTTTAGCCCGGAAGAGGAATCTCGCTTAATTACGTCGTCATCTTCTGACGGTAAGCTGCTGGAGGTTCCGTTCAACCCGGTGTATCGCAATTTTGACAAAGCGCTGCAAGAAATTACCGGGTGGATCAATCATAGATTGTGTTAATAGATTGCTAAATTTTATTGGTTTGGTAAAACAGTTGCTTCACCTAAGGAGATCGCAATGACGTTACCGAGTGGGCACCCGAAAAGTAGATTGATCAAAAAATTCACCGCGCTTGGCCCGTACATCCGCGAAGGGCAGTGCGAAGATAATCGATTCTTTTTCGATTGTCTGGCTGTTTGCGTCAACGTGAAACCGGCACCAGAGAAACGTGAATTTTGGGGCTGGTGGATGGAGCTGGAAGCGCAGGAGAAACGCTTTACGTACAGCTACCAGTTTGGTTTGTTCGATAAAGATGGCAACTGGACCGCCGTGCCGATTAAAGAGACTGAAGTGGTAGAGCGACTGGAATACACCTTACGCGAGTTTCATGAAAAGTTGCGTGGGTTGTTAACGACGCTGAATCTGGCGCTGGAGCCTGCTGACGACTTTAAGGATGAGCCGGTTAAATTAACGGCATAATGAACAGCAAAATGCCGGATGGCGGCGCAACCCCATCCGGCATTTTTTATGTTACATCAGAACTGATAAACCATACCGACGGCCACGATATCATCATCGTTGATGCCCAGTTTATTATCGCTATCGAGCTGGTTGATTTTATAATCAACAAACGCTGACATATTTTTGTTGAAGTAGTATGTTGCGCCCACGTCGATATAATTCACCAGATCCTCATTACCTACGCCTTCAATATCTTTACCTTTCGACAGCACATAACCCAGGGATGGACGCAGACCAAAGTCAAACTGGTACTGAGCAACCACTTCGAAGTTCTGAGTTTTGTTAGCAAAGCCACCGGAAATAGGTGTCATATTGCGCGTTTCAGAATAGAACGTTGCCAGATAAATGTCGTTGGCATCATATTTTAAACCTGTCGCCCAGGATTCTGCTTTATCGCCAGTACCCCGGTTTTGCAGGTTCTGCTGATTGGTACGGTCGGAGTTGGTATACGCACCACTGATGGCGAAATCGCTGCCGCCAAAGTCATACGTCACGGAGGTACCAAAGCCGTCGCCGTTCTGTTTCTTCACATCGCGGTCCTGGTTTTTGCCCTGATATTGCAGGGTAAGATCCAGACCATCGACGACGCCGAAGAAGTCGGTATTACGGTAGGTCGCCAGGCCGCTAGCACGTTTGGTCATAAAGTTATCGGTCTGCGCGGAAGAGTCACCGCCGAATTCCGGGAACATATCCGTCCAGGCTTCCACGTCATACAGCGCACCCAGGTTACGACCATAATCAAACGAGCCAAAATCTTTTAATTTCACACCGGCGAAAGCCAGACGTGTTTTTTGCTGATTGGTTTCGTTTTCCGCTTTATTCCCTGCGAACTCAGCTTCCCAACGACCATAACCGGTCAGTTGATCGTTAATTTGTGTTTCGCCCTTAAAACCTAAGCGGATATAGCTCTGGTCGCCGTCTTTGCTGTCATAATCAGTCATGTAGTGCATCGCTTTGACTTTGCCATACAAGTCCAGTTTATTACTGTTCTTGTTATAGACTTCTGCCGCCTGTACGGACGCCGATGCAACAATTCCCATCACCACTAATGCCAGAGTGCTCTTTTTCATTTTCATTCCTGATTTAAAGTACGCGCTAATATTTACTGGGTGTGATCCCCGTTAAAAGACAGGAGGGTTTTTAACGTCTGGCAATGAACGTTTTATGACAAAGTAAGAATATTTTTAAAAAAGAATGTTTTTTTGTGTCTGTAATAAATGCGTCAAAGTCTGCCGCTACGCTTGCTGATCCTGCGCAATAAAATTTCATGCTTTGTGCGCTGGCTGTTGGCAACCGGGGCCAGTCCTGCTAAAACGTTCGTTTGATATCATTTTCCCCAATTTTGAATGGCAGAGAATCATGAGTGACAGCCAGACGCTGGTGGTAAAACTTGGCACCAGTGTGTTAACGGGCGGATCGCGCCGCCTGAACCGCGCCCATATCGTAGAACTGGTTCGCCAGTGCGCACAGCTCCACGTCGCAGGACATCGTATTGTTATCGTTACTTCGGGCGCGATTGCCGCCGGACGTGAGCATCTTGGTTACCCTGAGCTCCCGGCAACGATAGCTTCGAAACAGCTGTTGGCGGCGGTAGGGCAGAGCCGATTGATTCAACTGTGGGAACAGCTGTTCTCGATATACGGTATTCATATCGGGCAGATGCTGCTAACGCGTGCGGATATGGAAGACAGAGAGCGCTTCCTCAACGCCCGCGATACGCTGCGCGCGCTGCTGGATAACAACATTGTTCCGGTCATCAATGAGAACGATGCGGTGGCGACCGCTGAAATTAAAGTCGGTGACAACGACAATCTTTCGGCGCTGGCGGCGATTCTTGCCGGAGCCGATAAGCTGCTGCTGCTGACCGATCAGCAGGGGCTGTTCACCGCCGATCCGCGCACCAATCCGCAGGCGGAGCTTATCAAAGACGTGCACGGTATTGATGATGCGCTGCGCGCCATTGCCGGAGACAGCGTCTCTGGTCTGGGAACCGGCGGGATGGGAACAAAACTGCAGGCCGCCGATGTCGCGTGCCGCGCCGGCATCGACACCATAATTGCCGCAGGCAGCAAACCGGGCGTGATTGGCGATGTGATGGAAGGCGTTTCCGTTGGGACGCGTTTTCATGCTCAGGCTTCTCCACTGGAGAACCGTAAACGCTGGATCTTCGGCGCGCCGCCTGCCGGGGAAATTACCGTTGATGAGGGTGCTACCGCAGCGATTCTGGAGCGCGGCAGCTCATTATTGCCAAAAGGGATTAAAAGCGTGACAGGCAACTTCTCTCGTGGTGAAGTGATCCGCATCTGCAATCTGGAAGGGCGCGATATTGCCCATGGCGTTACACGCTATAACAGCGATGCGCTGCGCCGTATTGCCGGACATCACTCACAACAGATCGACACCATCCTGGGCTACGAATACGGTCCGGTTGCTGTCCATCGCGACGATATGATTACCCGTTAAGGAACAGGCATATGCTGGAACAAATGGGCATTGCTGCCAAAGCTGCGTCATATAAGCTGGCGCTACTCTCCAGCCGCGAAAAAAACCGCGTGCTGGAAACAATCGCTGATGAGCTGGAAGCGCAAACGGAAAGCATCCTCAGCGCGAACGCACAGGATGTTGAACAGGCGCGTGAAAATGGCCTGAGCGAAGCGATGCTTGATCGCCTCGCACTGACGCCAGCGCGTCTGAAAGCGATTGCTGACGACGTACGCCAGGTGTGTAATCTCGCTGACCCGGTCGGGCAGGTGATTGACGGTGGTCTGCTGGATAGCGGTCTGCGTCTGGAGCGTCGTCGCGTGCCGCTGGGCGTGATTGGCGTGATTTATGAAGCGCGTCCTAATGTCACCGTTGATGTGGCTTCGCTGTGCCTGAAAACGGGCAATGCAGCGATTCTGCGCGGTGGAAAAGAGACGTACCGGACGAACGCCGCCACTGTTGCGGTGATCCAGCATGCGCTGCAAGCCTGCGGTTTACCGGCTGCCGCGGTGCAGTCGATTGATAACCCGGATCGTGCGCTGGTCACTGAAATGCTGCGGATGGATAAGTACATCGATATGCTGATCCCTCGCGGTGGCGCAGGGCTGCACAAGCTGTGTCGTGAGCAGTCGACTATCCCGGTTATCACCGGTGGTATTGGCGTATGTCATATCTATGTAGATGACACGGCGGAGATCGCCCCGGCACTGAAGATTATCGTTAACGCCAAAACCCAGCGTCCGAGCACGTGTAATACTGTCGAAACACTGTTGGTGAATCAGAGTATCGCTGAGCGCTTCCTGCCTGCTCTAAGCCAGCAAATGGCAGAAAGCGGCGTGACGCTTCATGCAGATGATGCTGCGCTTGCCGCGTTGCAGGCCAGACCGGCAAACGTCGTAGCGGTAAAAGAGGAACAGTATGACGATGAGTTTTTATCGCTGGATCTGAACGTGAAAATCGTCACCAGCCTGGATGATGCCATCGCCCACATCCGCGAGCATGGTACCCAGCATTCCGATGCGATCCTGACGCGTACGCTACGCAACGCCGATCGTTTTGTGAATGAAGTCGATTCTTCCGCTGTGTATGTGAACGCCTCCACCCGTTTTACCGATGGCGGTCAGTTTGGGCTCGGGGCGGAAGTGGCAGTTAGCACGCAAAAATTACACGCGCGTGGCCCAATGGGGCTGGAAGCACTGACTACATACAAATGGGTTGGCTTCGGCGACGACACGATCCGTGCGTAATTGAAAACGGGCGATGCCATAATAGCACTCTGATTTTCAAGGCTATTAAGGCATCGCCCAGTTAATTCTAACCTTCACTCCACTGCCACATTTTTTCTATCCTGCGTTTTAACATCATCAGTCTGGTTTTGACCCATGCGTCCCTGCGCCATAAAGGCGATGTATCACAGAATTTTCCCCGCCAGCATGAATTTTCCTGGTCTTCAGTTCACGTATTGTTCCCATGGCCCGATCTATTAGAATCAGTCTCATTTTTATGAGGAGTTGTTGCGTGAAATCGGATATTCACAAACATCGCATTCCTGTTGTGCCGCTCGGCAACCCGTTTCCCCCCCGCCATTGTTCACTGTGTCCAAAGGGAGCGGCAATTGATCGTGATAATCAACACCGATTAATAGACAAAAGAAGAAGGTTTAAAGCAGGGGAGATACTCGCCAGGCAGGATGAAGCCGCAAACATGCTTTTTGTTATTCACGAGGGATACTGCAAGTCCAGCGTGGAATGCGGTGATAACGATTTTATCAGTCGCTTTTATGTTCCGGGAGATATCATGGCGCTGGATGCTGTCGAAGGGGGGAAGTACCTGACAACGATTAAGGCGGCAACGGCTGCGGAGGTATGTCATATCGATATTGCGCGGTTGTTCAAAGTAGCAGAAAAGGATCCGTCGGTTGCTGCCGCAGTCATCAAGTTTCTCTGCAGGGACAATGGATTCATTGTTGAAAAACTGCGGCGCTATGCGAATAAACATGCTGAGGCCAGGATCGCTGCTTTTCTGGTGGAATTTTACGAGATGCATTTACGTATTGGCAGGCCAGAAACGACGCTACACTTGCCATTCTCCCGGGAGGAAATTGCCAGTTATCTTGACCTTAAAATTGAAACCGTTAGCCGCTCATTAAAATCCCTCGAACAACAAAATTTGATTACCCTACATCGAGTGCGTACGGTAACACTTAATAGTTATTTGGGATTAAAAGGTTTCAGCTAAATCTCTCATGGTTGAACGTTATATAAATCTTGATATTCCAGGAATATTCTTTTTATATGGAAAATTCCTGGTTTTATTTTTGTGAAATAATTATCAATTCGAATACTAATCCTCCAGATTAGTGCTTATTTTATAAGAATATTCCCTCATATATGAATATTTTATGAGAATTTTCTTGTGAAGTTAAAAATTTAGCATAATTGCAACAAATAATAAGCATTATAGAGAAAATATGGAGGTGTTAATTATCTTTATGTTTTGTAAGGGTTTTGCTTAGGTGCTATTTGTATGATCTTTTTGATATTTATCAAAAACATAAAAAAGATGAATTGTTTGGTATTACTTATTTGTGTGGATGATAATTCTGAAACATGGCATATTTTAAGTAATTGCGTCTTAGGAAACTTCTTAGATAGATTTTTTGGTGGGAAAATTCTTAGTTTTTTGTAATTTTTGCGTTTCGGGGTTTGTTGAGATGTTACTTAATTCAAATGATAATTTTTTGGCGCGGCAATTCTGGCTCGCAATTAATGGAACCGCTGGAGTGATTTAAAAATAAGACTCGGTGGTGAGTTTGTTCTTAGGAGAAGATAAAAATGAAAAAATTATTATTAGTAACCTCTCTGGCTTCTGTATTTGTTGCAGCAAATGCAATGGCAGACGTTACTGCTTCTGCAACTGCCTCGTGGGACGCGACGGCAACAAAAGATACCACCAGCATGTTGGTTGTCACTCCGCTGAACTCTTTGACTTTCCAGTATGCTGAAGGACTGAACGCCTTCAACTCTCAGGACGGTGCTTTTGATGTGACTATTCAGGGTCAGGAAACGGCAACTGATTTTGAGCTGACTGCTCAGATCATTAGTAACACGCTGACCAACGCCAGTGGCGATGCATCTACCCTGAACGTAGGGGTGGCATGGAATGGCACCGCGCTGACTAATTCATCAGATACTGTCCTGGTTAACTCCAGTTCGACTTCTGGTCTTGAAAGCCTGATGGCTGATGGCGCTTATAACGGTGCTGCTCGTGTCAGCGATCAATCCAACTTCAAATTCACCATCGCGTCAGCGACTTCTGATGGTAGCCAGGCAGTAACGGATTACTCTGCTCTGCCAGACGGCTATTGGACCGGCGATGTAAAAGTACAGTTTAATGCAACCTGGACGACTCCGTCTGCCTAAGTAATAAAAATTCGGGAGAATTTTTTCTCCCGAATTTATCAGGAATGGCGTCATGAAAAAATATTTACCGACAGCGATGTTGGTAGGGTTAGTAGCATCTTTTCCCGGATGGGCAATTAATGTGGGTGAAATCACATCGATAATGACTTCTGCTGAGAGTTCATTATCGAAAGAAATTACTAATACAACTGATGCGGCGCGTTATGTCAGTGTTTCGGTAAAACAATTGTCATCACCTTTGGCGGGGGGAGTCGAAATAAAGCCTGTTAATTCCGGAGAGTTACTTTCTACACCTGCCAATCTTATTCTTCCTGGTCAGGCAAAGGATGTTTTTCGCTTCTTTTATAAAGGACCAGCAGATGATCTCGAACGTTATTATCGTCTGCAATGGATAGATGAGCCGGTCACCGAGAGCGCGGAAACCCGGGCGAATAAAATGGCGGTTGCAACAGCGTCGGCAGAAATTGGCACTATTCTGGTGGTCGCTCCGCGAAAAGAGCGTTTTGAATATAGCCGCAATGGCGATGTTATTACCAATACTGGCAATGTTTCGTTTCGTGTGATCGCCTATGGCGCCTGTAAGGATAAGGCTCGCGATCAGGGACGAGGTTGTCGCGAACGTTATTACATTATGCCGGGTACGAAAATAAAATTACAGTTTACCGACATCAGCAATAGCCGTTCACGCATCGGTATCTGGCACGGTAAGCAGTTTATTACAGTGAAGTGATGGTCGATTGCAGCCATCTGTACGGGATAAATAAAAATACCGGAATGTAAGGATGCATATGACAACAATAAATATTGTCGGCGGTAGCATTTGTCTTTTTCTTGCGCTGACACCAGGAACTTCACATGCAGCCCCAGTAAAAGTGGGTAATTACGTTATTCCCAGTGCTTTCGCCCGTTCACTGGAGCAGGGAATGACGGTGCCGGTATATATTCGTTACAACGAGACTGACGAGAAAAGTCAGCAAAAAATTGCCGATGCGGTGATTTCGCTTGTTGATGGCAATATTACAGTTAAAGCCCTGACTCTTGCTGAATTGCCTAATAATGCCGTGTTATCTGGAAAAACTCGTGCGTTGGTAGAAAAAATTCGTGATGTGAAATTTCACGATAACACCAATATCGAGCTATCGGACAATGCACGCCTGCAGCTCAACGTCTCTTCATTTCACCTGGAGATGATTGTCAGCAAAGATGCGTTAACTGAAGCGATTGTCGCACGCAGTAGCCTGCTTGGACCTTCCAGCGTGGAGTCTCTCTCTAACGTCCTGAACTATAACTTTGGTACCTACTACAACGATTATCATAATGGCAGCAGTACCCGCAGCTATCTGACGGTTGACAACACAACATCGCTGCGTGAGCACCATATCAACATTAACGGTTCGTTTTACGGCATCGGCGACAGCAACGGCACCAGCAAACTTTATCGTGCGATGTATGAGCGTGATTATGACGGTTATCGACTGGCGCTCGGGATGCTCGACACCTGGAATGTCCAGTCTATTGCCAGCCTGAATGCACTGAATGGCGGGAAAATTTACGGTGTGAGCTACGGAAACAAAGGAAGTACGGTTGTTGAGAATACCGCGCTTTCACTTACGCCGATTACCGTATTTTTGCCAGCCGCTGGCGAGGTTCATGTCTTCCGTGATGGGCGTTTGCTCAGCGTGCAGAACTTTAATATGGGCAGTTATGAAATTGATACCAGTCGTTTTCCGTATGGTGTTTATGACGTCACGGTAGATATCGTGGTCAATGGCCGGACAATTAATAGTCGTATCAGCAGGGTTAATAAAATCTTTGCCCGCCAGCAAGCTGCCGGGATTGATCAGCTCTCGTGGCAGCTGTTTGGTGGTTCACTGGATTATGACCGTGTGAGTTATAAGCGAAATCATTATCAGGATTTGGGCAGCGAGCAGACCTGGATTGCCGGGGGGGCCGCATCGGTGACGCTGGCGATATTGTCGGGGCTGGGCCTGAAGTCTACGCTCTACGGTTTTGACAACAATGCGGTTAATGAAACGGATGTCACGCTCAATGTGAATGAATACGTAAGCATTGGCAATCAGACGCTGGTGGCGAACGATTCGTCATGGCGAAATATCAGTAACATCAACCTTAATGTACCTGAGGGATACGGTTCCCTTTGGGCATCTCGTGAAGACAGTAAAATTGGCGATCGTCTGCCCATGCAGGAGCGTGATAATTATTCCATTGGCGGGACTCTTAACCTCGGAAAGTTTATTCCTCATGGCGGCTCGCTCACCGTGAGTCAGACGGAGAATCGCTACTCGGGAAATAAATATCGTAATCTGGACTACAGCACGACCCTTTATTCAGGCAGGTATGCCACGGTTGGGTTGCGTGCAGGTATTCAGCGTTATTACTACAACAACCGGAATGACGATGGGCGACAGGAACGTTATGTCAGTCTGGATTTATCGTTGCCGTTGGCATCCTGGTTGAGCATGGGCGTCTCCCGGGATCGCTATGGCAGTACTCAGGGTAATCTTAGCGCGCGCAAGCAGTATGCTGAGGGCCCGATTAAATCGGTCGGATTGTCGGCATCAACGCGTCTGAGTGGTGAACAGTATTACGACAATAATTATTCGGTAAACGGCAATTTGAGTTATGACACGAAATATAACGCCGGCACCGTATCGGTAACGCGTTCTGCTGACAACTCCACCAATATGAACTTCTCTTCCCAGGGTTCTCTGGCGTGGGCAGGTAAAGATTTCGGCCTGAGTAAAGAGCGGCAGCGGTCCGGCATCATTGTGAAAACAGATTTGACCGGCGAAGGGAAACTGGCTGCGAAGATTAATAACCGCAACTATCTTCTCAGCGGTAAATCAAATTTCATTGCACTGCCGCCCTATGCTCAGTACAAGCTGGAAATCCTCAATGATAAAAACTCTGAGGACAGCTTCGATATTGTTTCAGGACGCAAACAGGAGCTGACGCTATATCCGGGTAATGTGGGTGTTATCAACCCTGAAGTGAAAAGCATGGTCACCGTATTCGGGCGCATTCGTTATCCCGATGGGCAGTTGGCTGCAAATACCGATATCCATAACCACATCGGTAAAACGCGTACGGATGAAAAGGGTGAGTTTGCTATTGATATCGATAAAAAGTATCCGGTCATCACGTTAATTTCAGCCAATGGCAGCATATGCGAAGCCGATCTTGATTTGGAAAAAGCACGGGGCGCAGCGTGGATTGGTGATGTGAAATGTGCAACGCAAACCACGATGGCGCAGAGGTAATAAAATGAAAGTATTGATTAAATTAGCTACTGTAATCTGTACCGTAGGGAGTTTTTCACCTGTGCCTGCTTTGGCGTTGAATGCAATCTCTTCGGGATCAGTCAGTAATAACTATTTGTTTATCGAAAATGCCATTGATAGTGAATACTTTATTACCCCATCGGCACTTGATCCACGTTTCAGCGGATCAAACACGTGGATAAAATACGGTACCTCTCAGGTCAGTCTCGGGTATTTAGGTTTTGTCGGCTGGACTGCGCCTGGAAATTATTATCAGGACATGTGGATTGATAACTCCCCGATTAACGGGCCTTTCCGGGGAATCCGTTGTTATAGTGGCACTCAATGTCCATCAACCGGGTTTATTGCCGGATTGGGCACAGACAAAAACGGTTTTTATCATGCGCAGGTCGGCTCTGTCGCAGGCGTTATTGGTGGCGCCTACGGATTCGCTTCCCTGACCGATACTGCTTATGAGTACTTTCGCAATGTGCCTACCGGTAGCAGCGAAACCTATGTGTTCAACCGCTGTTATACTTCTGTGAATTATGATTATTCTTCCGGGCAACGGTGCAAAGACCAATCGACAGGATCATGGAATTACGTCAATTACACGTTAACTAAACGCGGTCATCTGTCACTTGTCTCGACTAACGCATTTCAGGAGCTTTGGGTTGCCAGCGACGGTACGCCGAGCATCACCAAAGACTCTGGTTATTGCGAACTTGGCGTGGTGGGCGGTACTGACGGTGTGATTTGCAAAATGGTGAGTTATAACTTGCAACAAACGGCCAATCTGACCGCCTCCTTGACGTTTCGCGCTTTTGTCGACACGGCGATGCTAGGTTTTACGCCCGGAGCGGCCACCGTGAGATACTCCGGGAATGGTTCAAACTGGTATAACTATGGTACTTCAACTGCTTATTACAACGTTTTTACGACCTCTGGAGAATACATTTATATTTTTCTGTCAAAAGCATTTTTGAAGAATCTTGTCGATTCAGGGATCAGCATTACTAACAGTCAGCCCTTTACCTTCGGCTTTTATAATGGCTTAACACCAGAGTCAGGACACTACCAGTTTACCCCTTCGCTACAGCTCAATATTGTGCCGAAGGAGTATGGGATCAGTATCGTCTCTTCGGACAACACAGCTTCTGCGAGCGGTAGTGGCACGATTGGTGATGCCGCTCCTATAGAAATGGATTACACCGTAACCGTCTCTGGCCCCCGTCAGGCCGACAGTATCACCGCGCAAGTTATTGGGGAAAGTACGACGATAAACAGTGTGCCCTACTGTCTGTTTACGTCTGCGCAAGGCGGGCTGTCCGTCCCCATTCCCGCTTTTCTGCAGTACAACAGTCAGTCGGGGGGCGTGGTGCAAAAACGAAATAGCTGCAGTGAAGCGGCAGTCAGTATGAGAGATGCGCAGTGGCAACAGACGCCCTGGGACGCAAATAACAATGACGATGGAAGCTATTATGCTACTGATTTAAAGTTGCTTTTCCCAATGAATGATTCGCGTTCGATGTTAACCGTTTCCGGCGCTGACTGGGAAGGTGTCGTCAGCGCTAGTGGAGAGATAAAAGTCACGGCGAATTGGGTGGGAGTGACGCCATGAACCGCCGTCGTCTGGCGCTTAGATGGGTATTTATTCTACTTTCCGGTCTGACAGCATTCTCTACACAGGCAGTCTACCTGGAGTCGACCATTTATGAGATGCCGTCGGATAAATCATTTATCAGTAAACGAATCTATAACGATAGCCAGAAACAGAATTTATACAGTATCGGCGCAGTAAAAATTGATAAGCCGGGACCGGGAGGAGAAAACAGAAGTGCTATTGCTGAAGGCGAACTTCTGTTTACTCCGCTGAATTTTTCACTGGCTCCGCAGGCGAGTGAGTTTTTTAAGATTTTCTACCGTGGGCCGCAGGATGATAAAGAACGCTATTACCGAATTCTGTTTCGTGAAATGCCGATCACGCTGTTTACTGAACGTAATCAAGGGAAAGGCGGGCAGGCTCTCCCGGTGATCGCTATGGACACCATATTGGTTGTTCGCCCGAGAAACATAAATCTGGCCTACACCATTGATGAGGCTAACGGAACACTGAAAAACACCGGGAATACTTTTTTTAAAATCATCGTACACCAGGGGTGTAACTCAACCGATGATGAAGCCACCATGCGTTATGTGTTGCCGGGTGAAACCTGGCGTAGCAGCGAGCTGAAAACTAAAAACCGAAAGTTTATCGTAGCGTTGCAGAAATACATTCCAGTGGGTCAGGGGTGCTTCAAACTCAATCAATAGTAAGTATTGAGTCTGATCCGATATGTCATGGTTAGATATCGAACCTATACTGTAACTATCTTTATACAATGCAGTAATCAGCTTGGCACAGATGAAACTTTGGTCATTTGTACTCCATGTCACGGTATTTAAGAGTCAGGTAGTATGAAAAGTATAATTAATGATCAGGTTGAGTACGATTCCACCAGAAAAAGCCTGAAACATCGCGATACTACAATAATCCTTTCGGCATCTACAGCGAGACTACTTGAGCTATTCATTGCCTATAAAAATCAACAACTCCACCGTGAGTTTATCATAGAAGAAGTATGGAAGAAGCATGGCATGGCCCCATCGGGTCATAGCCTTAATAAAAGTATCAGTATATTGCGAAAAGCATTTAGTGAGTTGGGGGCCGAAAACCCCATTGAAACGTTGCCCCGGCAGGGATTTTTGTTCCATGCTTCGGTCAATGATGAACAGTCATCTTTCAGTAGGGATGTACCTGTTCGTTCGGTAACAGAAACGGTGAATTCACCCGCAACACCGAAACGCAAAAATATTCTTCTGTTCATTTTGTTGTTCGCTTTTCTTGGGAGCGCGGTTTTGATATTGCCAGCTCTTAACTCAGGTACCACGAATTTTATCTATATCAGGGCAATAGGTGATTGTGAACTTTATACTGCCGATGACAATAATGCTGATAAAACGAAGGCATTTTTATCTTCTGATATGTGGCGAAAAGTAAATACAATTTGTCATAATGGCAAGAAAACAATTGTTTTTTATGATGATAATAATTTATCGGCAGGTAATAATCTTAAAGAGAATTTTTTGGGGATCTGTACGCTGGATAAAGGAGGGGTTGCCCGTGAATGCGAAAATTATCTTTATTAGCGGGGTGATCTTTCTTGCTGTGATAACAGCATACTTTTTTTATCGCCATCAAGAACCTGAGACGTTGACCTGCTCTGCCAAGAATTACCTTCATTTGCAGGCGCAAACTCAGGGGGTAAAAATTGAAGGTGAAGTTCTGTTGGTTTTTCGTATTTCTTCCACTACCGAAGGGCGGGTATCCCAGGTAGGGAGCCTTAATATTCAAGGTAAGCACTATGCTGTAGATCGTAATGTTGTTCTGAATTTTATTGGCAAAGACCGCGACGGATATTTGCAAACTCGTCGCCAGGCTATCGTCAAAAACAAAAATGATAATGTTCCCGATGAAATTACCGAACTGCTTATGTCTCAACAGGATATTTTCTATTATAAGGTCATCCGTATCGCCGGAAATGTCTATGCGATAAGAGATCTGCGACGTACGCTCATGGTTTGTCGGGCAGCATGAATCGAGGTAATATGTTAGTATTTTGATTTTTGTGGTTGTATGTTTTGTTGTTTCTTATGTTTGTAGTCTTTTATTTTGCCTCGTGGTGAAAATGAGTAAAAGGATTTGTACTGGTGAAAATTAGGAATTTTCCTTTTCCGATATTTAAAATGGATTTACCATTTAATGGGAATACGCATATGGATAATTGTGATTATAAAATCTGAAACTACGTGATATGACTTATGGATAAAGTTAGTTCACGAACCGCCTTATAATTGCTGGAGGCTGAAGGTGTTGTATATTCTCTCGTGTATATAACGAGGGACCTGCTATGCCATAAATTTAAGTTGGTGGTAACTATGAATATGAAAAAGGTTTTTCTGCTCAGTTATGATATTTTTCTTTTCTCAGGGATAAAAGCATGGCTGCCAAATCTGGTACTGGTTGATGCGCGATCATTTATTTCTGGTACGCAGTCAGTTATTCCACGACACCCGTCCTGTTTGCTGGTGATCGATAACCGGTTACCATTGCTCCTGGTCAGGAAATGGTTTCAGAGAAATAGCACGCAGTTTATCAACATAAACTGTATTGTTCTTCGGATGAATGAAACTCGTTCTGTTAATCGAGGATACGAGGAGTATGCTTTCATTAATGGACGAGAATTATCTGATCAATTGATTTCTCAGCTAAGAGCCAATTTAATGGCACCCAATGAGGTTGTGGAGGTCACTAAAGGTTCGACGATGTTTACTTTTCATTTGACTGAATTTGAAGAGGAAATGTTGTATGCATCATTCACAAAAGAAAAGTTGCACGATTTTTGTATTGCTAACTCACTAACAACTAAGTCAGTGTATCGATATCGGGAACGGATAACCGCTCGCCTGGGATTTTCTCATTTTAATGAAACCATCATTTTTTTAACCAGGAATAATTTATTGCATGAAGGTTACCCGACAAACAATTATTCTGGTGAGAATGTAATTTACGGCGAAGCATATGATGTCTCAGATTCTGGTCGACTGAGTATGGCAATAAGGAATGAAGAAATCATTCCTTATTTTCAGCCCATCGTAAATATCAATGGGGACGTCTGTGGCGTTGAGGTTTTGGCTCGATGGCCACAGGGCCATAATTATGCGATTTCTCAGCGTGAGTTTATACCTCTGGCTGAAAAAAGTGGCTTAATGAATGAGTTAACGAGCTATTTAATGACCACCGTTGCGCGTAATCTGGTCGACGGAAGCGAGGGGATAAATAAAACACTATTCGTCTCCTTTAATGTCAGTCCATCAGGTTTAAGTAATCCCGTTTTTTATTGGGAATGCCTTAACTTTATGGAGATAACGCAAAGACTACCGATAAAATTAATGATTGAAATAACCGAAAATCAGACTCTCACTATCACTCCAGCCATCAAAGAGCTGATACGATCGTTGCGAAACCGAGGGGTTCTGTTTGCTTTAGATGATTTTGGGACGGGATACGCTAACCTCTGCTATCTCAATGAGTTAGACCTGGATGTTATCAAAATTGATAAAACTTTCATCAAGGCTATTAAAGAAGCTGAGCAACATATCCCTATGCTCGAGTCAATCATTCATCTTTCCGGGCTCCTGGGATTACGCATGGTGGCGGAAGGCGTTGAATATGGCTATCAGCAGCAATGGTTGGGGAAAAATAATGTGGATTACCTGCAGGGCTATCAATTTTTACCGCCAGTGATGTTTGATGATTTTATGCGTTTTTACAAGCAGTCTGTAGGGCTGTTTGAATCAGCGTCGGATTCAACTTTTTCAGCGTAAACCTGTCGGGAACATCAGGGGCGGATGCCTCTGATGCCGGTATTTTTGCAGAGGTTAGTGCTACAGATCCTGCCTGTCTGGTGAAGGCGAAAGCCTGTAGTGAATGAAGCATCGTTTGTTTATGTGTCTTTTACAGGGTATTTATAGCGGTATCAGCGTTAATCAAACCGCTTCCGAGGTTAGTCCATAGCCATGCGTCATTTCCTGCAAAAATTAAGAGCCTGGTTTCCGCCGCCACTCATCTTAGTACTTTTCCTCGTTGCCGATGCGTTGACGGCGAGCTCACGTTTCACATTTGGCGCGGTAAATATCGTGATAAGCGCATTACTGGCCAGTGTTAGTCTGTGGATGATACTGCATACCGCATGGCAAATGCGGATGAAACGTACGACCCTGAACCCGCTTCATGCAAATAAATCGACCACGCTTGTTACCGGCGGATGTTACGCCTGGAGTCGCAACCCGATCTACCTTGGTATGAGCGGACTCCAGCTAGCCTTTGCTCTGTTCATCGGCAGTCCGGCTGGCGTAGTGGCTGTACCGCTGTTTATGCTGGCGGTTGCCAGATTGCATATTGATTTTGAAGAGGAACAATTGCGAAAACATTTCGAGCTGGAATGGGAGCGCTTTGAGCGACAGGTTCGCCGCTGGCTATAGTCATACCCGACCGGGGACAAGCATTCCTGTCACGACACGATTCGTGCGTAATTGAAACCGGATGATGCAAAATTAGGCGTTTGATTCACAAGGCCATTGACGCATCGCCCGGTTAGTTTTAACCTTCTACCCCGTGTTCGCATTCGTGGGCATGTCCTTATCAGGGCCGATATAGCTCAGTTGGTAGAGCAGCGCATTCGTAATGCGAAGGTCGTAGGTTCGACTCCTATTATCGGCACCATCCCTTAGTATTTCCAAGTCATCTCAAATCAACAAAATCCTTTAAAAACATAGATATTACGCGATTTTTCGTCATTTGACGTCAACCCCTATCTCTTGAAATCAACATACAATTGGGGGCACAATCGGGGGCATGTTCTGTTCGGTCTAGGAAATGTGCCCCCAATGATGCTGAATGCCCGCAAGGTTGAAGCCGCTAAAGGAAAAGAGAAGAGCTATAAGCTATCTGATGGAGGTGGCCTGTACCTTCAGGTTGAACCTAATGGCTCGCGTTACTGGCGTATGAAGTACCGTTTTGCTGGTAAAGAGAAGCGCTTGTCCTTTGGTGTCTATCCAACAGTCACCCTCGCAGATGCCAGACAAAAACGCGAAGACGCAAAGAAACTACTCGCAGCAGGTGAAGATCCTGGCGAAGTGAAAAAAGCAAAGAAGCATGCTTTAAACGCAGCGATCGAGACACTTAACCCATTCAGAGAAGTGGCGTTAGAGTGGCACAAAATGAAATCTCCCAAATGGTCTGAGGGCTATGCTTCAGACATCATTGAGGCGTTTGAGAAAGACATTTTCCCGCATATTGGACACAGACCTATAGCTGATATTCAGCCCCTAGAACTACTTGAAGTACTGAGGTTGATAGAAGCACGAGGCGCTATGGAGAAAGCGAAGAAAGTCCGTCAGCGATGCGGTGAAGTTTTCCGCTATGCCATCGTAACGGGTAGAGCAATCTACAATCCTGCACCGGATCTTGCCAGTGCGATGCAAGGACATGAAGCAGTCCACTATCCATTCCTCAAAGCCAACGAGCTGCCGGAGTTCTTTACTGCCCTTAACGCTTATTCAGGAAGCCCAATTGTATTGCTGGGGGCACATTTACTTATCCTGACGGGTCTAAGAACAGGAGAGCTAAGAGCAGGTGAGTGGCGTGAGGTGGATTTTGATAATGCGGTGTGGGAGATTCCCAAAGAACGTATGAAAATGCGACGTGCTCATATTGTGCCGCTTTCAAATCAAGCATTAGTCCATCTTGAAACCTTAAAAGAACTGACTGGAAACTATCCTTTGATGTTTCCTGGGCGTAACGATCCAAGTAAGTGCATGAGTGAGGCCAGTATTAATCAGGTCTTTAAGCGTATTGGATATGCTGGCCGTGTTACTGGCCATGGCTTCAGACACACAATGAGCACTATTTTGCATGAAAAAGGCTTCAATAGTGCATGGATTGAAACCCAGCTTGCACATTTGGATAAAAATGCTATTCGGGGGATATACAATCATGCTCAGTATCTTGAGGGGCGTCGGGAAATGATGCAATGGTACAGTGATTTTATTGGTGGAACGGAGTCTTGAGTAATGGCAAATAATACTCTCAAGCTTCATCGAACTCATTATAGCATTAGTGAGACCGCTAAAATATTGGGCTGCGATGAGCAAGATGTTATTTATATTGCGGATGAAAAAGACATTCCATTGTCGCTAAGAATGTGTGGGCGATGGTCTTTTTCAAAGCATAAAGTAAGAGATGTGGACTCCTTTATTCAGAATATAAACTCTTTGAAAAAAGACAAAGATGGTTTTAGTTATATATCTGAGTTTAGTTTGATTAAGATTAATGAAGTTAAAAAAGATAAAAAACTAGTGCTGGCGAGTACAAAAGGCTATTTCCAAATGCCACCAAAAGTTAAAAGTGATTTCGTTTTTTATGAGGGGCAGTTCCCGGAGTACCCATCATTGTTATCTCCTGCTGGTACCACCTATTCTGAAATGGTCAAATATATTCAAATTGACTGGAAAAATGATGATGGGTTTGGATATGAGGGAGATGCGTACCTGGAGCGGGAAGATGTAAAGAAATTGCATCTAATATTAAATGATGATGTTTCTAATGATAAATATAAATCGTTATCAATTGCACAGCAAGAAAGACATGCTACCAAGAGAAATGAGATTCTAAGTGTAGCATATATATCTTTATAAAGAGGATATGGCATACCGAAAGGAAAATGCAGCAGCCCTTGCTGACCTTATCTTTAGTCGGGCTGAGGAATTTTGGCCTGATAAAAAAGAGCCTCCGCTATCACACTCAATTATTAGCAAACTAATATCATCTATATTCAAGAAACCATCATTTACAAAAAATTAACAATTTTGGCGAGTAAGGAGATTTTTCTTACTCGCCTTTTTTATATTTTTGAACGATGTTTTAATCCTCTTCGTTGATATAGATTGATACATAGAGAGGAACTCATTATGGGGTTTACTGATAATCGTCCTTCTGCTGACTCGCTCATTGATATGAAATTCATTACATCTGATTGTCTTTTTACTGATAAATGGATTTATAAACTGATTTCTCTGGGACGTTTTCCTAAACCAATCAAGTTAGGTCGTATGTCCCGATGGCGTGCTGGTGACTACTATGCTTGGCGTGATAGTCATTCTTCAGAGTAAAAACATTAGTATTAGAAGCATTTATGAGGAGTTTATATGAATTACCGTCTACAACCGGCGGGGAGTCAATACATATCCCTTCCAATTAAGAATGAATATGTTTCCGTGTTAGGAAACTATAAAGTAAGTCCGTTTAAAGAAACTCATAGCGACACTGCATGTATTGTGCGAATTATTGAAATATTTTCATTGAATAAGCTGCGCGCTAAAGGTGAAAAGCTGTATTCACTTACGGGGTTAATAGTACCTGATACGGAAGCTGTGGCGAATGAGATCAACCTGCTCCTGAGCCGTTATGCCCAGTTGTGTCGTCAGGAAGAGGAAGAGTTATCTTTCCGGCAGCGTGAAGTGACAAATGCGGAAGTTGCATGGAAAAGCACATTCTCAAAAAACGGCGTCAGTAGCATTGCTGAAGCCAAAACGAATAAAACGGGGCATGCTGAACGAGCGGATGCTGAACGGTGTTACCATCTGGCTGTTTCCCGGCTGAATGAGCAACATAGCCGACTGAGCACAATCAAGCTTTTACCGGGCGTACTGGCCGATGAAGTTAACTACATTGGTAAGGGAGTTGAGAAGCGTTTACTGAGCATATTTCCTCAATCCGGCCAGATCCCTGTTGATTTTATTTCTGTGTTTAATGACGGTGACGTTGTTCGTGATATTAAATTTATTACAGATGCACTCAAATCTTTGTCTGATTCTGTGAATGAAATTATTAGCCGTTGTAGCGTTCCAACTGATCGTTATGTATTAAATAACGGTGGAATGGCAAGAGCTATGGCTTACAGGGAGTACTATCGAGCAGATAATTATGTATTACGTTCAGTCGTTAGTGACCGGGATTATGTTGAGCATGTAATGAAATACAATCGGGTTACTGAGTACAAAAATAAAATCTTTTCTTAAATACTAAAAAAGGTGAAAAACTATGTATGCCTTCAAAACTGAAAGGCCGGACGCAGCACGTCGTTATCATAATAAATTCGTCACTGGTACTAACTATCAGGAGGAATCAAACAGACGCTTTGCATTAAGCGAACCCACTGAAAATATACTGCGTACCTCAATTCTGGAATCCGGGTGGCTTATTAAAAATATCACCCTACGTGATGTTAACGCCGTGTCAGGTAATGCCGTCAATATTGGTGCCAGTGAACTGCATACCGGACGTGTGGATGGTGGCCGTTTCCACAAAAAAATGGCAATCAATGGTACGGAGTTCTTTCTGACAGAGACGGATACCTGCGCCCGGATCAGCTATTCCGATATGTCTCATATTTACCATACCGGCGTGCCGGATGAGTTTGAGAAAACGGTTGAGAGCTTTTTTTCCCAGGCATATGCGCTGGACATGCTGCGGGTCGGTTTCAACGGTGTGTCGATTGCAAATACTACAAACCCGGAAATCAATAAAAAAGGCGAGGATGTCAATATTGGCTGGCATGCACTGGCGAAAGCCTACGGGAACGGGAAGCAAATCATCTCTGAGCCTCTCACTCTGGGAGAGACTGG
>NZ_RPOI01000002.1 GCF_003818115.1 Citrobacter youngae
CTGATGGCCTTGTGCTTATCAGGCAACGCTATTCTGTTGGCCGGATGCGGCGTTGCGCCGCCATCCGGCATCGGATGTTCATTACGCCGTCCGGCGTACAAACTCTTTCACTTTAAAGCCCAGCACGACGAGCGCAGCAAAGTAAGCTGCAATACCTACCACCACGACGGCCATCAGACGCAACAAACGCCATAACATCGTACCTTGAGACCAGTCCGGCATCATGTAAAGCATCCCTACCAGCGCGGCCGACATCACCAGCACAGAAATAACCAGTCGCATCAGGAACCAGGCCCAACCCGGTTGGGGAGTAAAGATTTTCTGCTTACGCAACTGCCAGTACAGCAATGACGCGTTCAGACACGCTGCCAGACCAATCGACAGCGACAGCCCGGCATGCTTCAGCGGCCCGATAAACGCCAGGTTCATTACCTGGGTCATAATCAGCGTTACAATGGCAATCTTTACCGGCGTTTTAATATCCTGGCGCGAATAGAAACCTGGAGCCAACACTTTCACCACGATCAAGCCAATCAAACCAACCGAGTACGCCACCAGCGCACGCTGGGTCATGGCAGCATCAAAGGCGGTAAATTTACCGTACTGGAACAGAGAAACCGTCAGCGGTTTAGCCAGAATACCCAACGCTACGGCGCTCGGTAATGCCAGCAGAAAACACAAACGCAGGCCCCAGTCCATCAAACGGCAATACTCGTCATGATTACCGCTGGAAAAGCTTTTGGACAGCGATGGCAGCAGGATAGTCCCCAATGCTACGCCGAGTACGCCAGACGGAAACTCCATCAGGCGGTCGGCATAGTACATCCATGAAACCGAGCCGGAAGCCAGAAACGAGGCGAAAATCGTATTGATGATGAGAGAAATCTGGCTGACAGAGACCCCAAGGATCGCCGGGCCCATTTGCTTCACGACGCGCATCGCCCCGGCATCGTGGAAGTTCACGCGCGGCAGCACCAGCATGCCAATTTTCTTCAAATGTGGAAGCTGATAAACCAATTGCAGCACACCGCCCACGGTGACAGCCCACGCCAGCGCCAGCACCGGCGGATGGAAATAAGGCGCGGCAAACAACGCGAAGCCGATCATACTGATATTCAGAAACGTGGGCGCAAACGCCGGAATGGAAAAGCGGTTCCAGGTGTTCAGGATTGCCCCCACCAGCGAAGCCAATGAGATCAGCAGAATATAAGGAAAGGTAATTCGCAGCAGTTGGGTGGTCAGTGTGAACTTATCTGCAGTATCGGCAAACCCTGGCGCGGTGACCATTATCACCCACGGCGCAGCAAGCATCCCGGCCACCGTGACGACGGCCAGCGCCAGCGTCAACAGCCCGGAAACATAGGCGACAAACACGCGGGTGGCGTCTTCGCCCTGCTTACTTTTGTATTCGGCAAGAATCGGTACAAACGCCTGAGAGAACGCTCCCTCAGCAAAAATGCGGCGCAGCAGGTTAGGAAGTTTGAATGCCACAAAAAAGGCATCTGTCGCCATCCCTGCGCCAAAGATTCTGGCGACAATCGCATCACGCGCAAAACCCAGCACACGTGAGAACATCGTCATCGAGCTGACGGCTGCCAGCGATTTTAATAAATTCATCTATGTTGTATTCCAGACTCTGAGGCAGAACCCCGCATAATCAGCCCATTTACCGGATAAGACATAAGCGCCGATATCCGATAATTTCGCAGTGCCTGCTGGCAACGCCTTTGCGTCTTATCAAGCCAACAAACCAGTCAAGGGCTGAAAAGAGGTGTTATTTTTGAGTTGGCATATAGTACCTGGATTACATTGAATTACTACCGCCAGATGTTACAGGGGGTTATTCTGCCATCGCCTCCCGCCACAGCATTTCGACAACGCGCTGGGCCTGTAGCGCCTGTTCGCCTGCCGTCTGCGGAACCGTCTGATTTTGCACGCACTCAATAAAATGGCGTGCGCATCCGGCAAAACCACGCTGTTCTAGGGTGGTTTGCCAGCCTGCTACCGGCTTGTGCACTACGCCTTGCCCACGTTCCTCGCGCCATTCACGCATATCCGTAACGTCAATCAGGCCACCGTCCGTCACCGCCTGCACGCTCTCGCGTTGGCTACCAGCACGGCGGTGCATACTGGTGGTTATCTGTAGCTGATCGGCAGAAAAATGATGTTCAGCATAAAGCATTTCACCGATGTCATTTGTTAACAGCGTGCCACCATTAAGTTGAACCTTTCCTCCTGCCAGCCACAGCGCGGTGTCTATCACGTGCAGATAATCATCCAGCAGCGTAAAACGCAGATCGTGCGGCCCGACGCTGTTCGTACGGTGCTTGTCCATACGGACTGACGCCGCATTGCCCAACTGCACCTGTAGATCCTGATACAGCGGCGCAAAGCGACGATTAAATCCAACCATTAGCGTCAGTTTTTTCCGCGCCGCCAGCTCCACCAGTTGTTCAGCTTCGCGCAGATTTTCTGCCAGCGGCTTGTCCACACAAACATGAACGCCGGCATTCAGCAACTCACTCACTACGGCGTAGTGAGTGGCGGTACTGGAATGAACGAAAACGGCATCGCAGGTTGCCGCTAAATTCTGTACGGAATCAACGTATGGCATTCGCCAGGTCTCACAAATACGTTGCGCTTTTTCCCGCGAGGGAGACCATGCGCCCTGCAGCGTCCAGTCCGCAGATGCGCCCAACACTGGCAACCATGCCTTTTGCGCGATGCCCCCTAACCCGACCACGCCAATACGCAATTTTCCCACGTTAGTCTCCCAGGTGTGCCAATAACGAATCGAGCCGCTGTTTCAACTCTGCCACTTCGGTTTCCAGCGCTTCAACACGCGCCTGCAAATCTCCAGACGCCGCCTGCGGTTCATCTGCCGCAGCGAGTGACTCATCAACCTCGCCACAAAACAGGTGCATATAACGACTTTCTCGTTTCCCAGGTTCACGCGCCAGGCGGACCACATAAGGGCCATCTTCCCGGGTAGCCAGTTTCTCCAGCGTCGACTCCACTTCCGCCATATCGCTGAACTCATACATGCGGGATGCGCGGCTACGTAATTCACCCGGTGTTTGAGCGCCACGGAGTAACAGCGTGGTGATCAATGCCACTTCACCCGCGCTAAGCTTAAGATTGCCAAACTCTGAATTACAGAACCGCTGTTCGTATTTGGTCACGCGATTACCAAAGCCGCTAACCGTACGCAGAAAATGCCTTTTTACCAGGTTATCAAGCTGATCCTGCACGTCGGCTTCCGATAGATTCATCACCGGTTCACGGTTGGTTTTTTGATTACACGCGGTCACCACACCATTCACGGAAAGGGGATATTGTTCCGGTGTAGTAACCTGTTTTTCTAATAAGCAGCCAATCACACGGGCTTCGGTGGCGGTTAATTCGTATTTCATCGTCTTCTCCATTATTCAGGCCGTGCGCCTGAAACTTAGCGACCGGGGGTCCATTCTGATGTTGTCAACGCCGTCAGCACATGATCGCGCCACTGTCCATCAATCAGCAGATAGTCTTTTGCATACCCTTCTTTCTCAAAGCCGAGTCGCGCCAGCAAATCGCCGCTACGCTTATTGTGTGGCATGTAATTCGCCATAATGCGGTGAATATGTTGCGTCCGCTGCACATAACGAATAGCGGCGGTCAGGGCTTCGTACATCAGCCCCTGCCCTTGCCACTTCTGCGCAATGGAATAACCGAGATAACAGGCGTGGAAAGATCCACGCACCACGTTCGAGAAGTTCGCAACGCCGATAATTTCTTTTTCGTCAGGATCGAGCAACGCGAAATACCAGGCTGTGCCTTGTTTATGGAATTCAGAGATCATGCTCAGACGCGCCTGCCAGCCAGAGGGGTAGCAGTGGCTTTCATCGCGGATAGGTTCCCAGGGCTTTAAGAAATGACGATTCTCTGCGTAATAATCTGCCAGACGCCAGGCATCACGCTCATGCACCAAACGCACGACCAGGCGGTCCGTGGTTAAGCGCACTTTTGGCACGTTACTGCGATAGCCAAACATTCTATACCTACTCCTTCCCGTAACGTCTTCAATACGCAATTCGCATTACTATACCTGTGCAAATACACCGTGTGAAAAGAGCAAAATGCCATTTTTTGAATTATTCACACATTTTGATGAAAACTATCTATCAAGACTGACTTTTGATAAAAAAATATTGTCCCGCCAAGGGTGGGAAAAGCACAAACGACACCGCAGAATAGAAGGTGCTTATCTTTTAAACTCTCCACCGAGTGACGAGTTTTTTCCCTGGAGGGGAAATGTCGCAAGTCTCGCAGGCAAGGAACCTGGGTAAATATTTCCTGCTCATCGATAATATGCTGGTCGTGCTGGGTTTCTTTGTCGTTTTCCCACTGATCTCTATCCGTTTCGTCGACCAAATGGGCTGGGCCGCCGTGATGGTCGGTATCGCACTTGGATTGCGCCAATTTATCCAGCAAGGTCTGGGGATTTTTGGCGGCGCAATTGCTGACCGCTTTGGTGCCAAACCGATGATTGTGACCGGTATGCTGATGCGTGCCGCCGGGTTCGCCACGATGGGGATTGCACACGAACCCTGGCTATTGTGGTTCTCCTGTTTCCTCTCCGGTTTAGGTGGTACGTTATTCGACCCGCCCCGCTCGGCGCTGGTGGTCAAACTGATCCGCCCAGAAAAGCGCGGGCGTTTTTTTTCTATTCTGATGATGCAGGACAGTGCCGGTGCCGTGGTCGGCGCATTGCTCGGCAGTTGGCTGTTACAGTACGATTTCCGTCTGGTTTGCGCCGTAGGCGCGATTTTGTTCGTTCTGTGCGCCGCGTTTAACGCCTGGCTACTTCCGGCATGGAAGCTATCTACCGTGAAGATTCCCGTGCGCGAAGGCATGAGCCATGTGATGCATGACAAACGCTTTGTCACCTATGTCCTGACGCTGGCGGGGTATTACATGCTGGCGGTACAGGTTATGTTGATGCTGCCGATTATGGTTAATGATATCGCCGGTTCGCCGGCCGCCGTGAAGTGGATGTATGCCATCGAAGCGTGTCTCTCTTTAACGCTGCTCTACCCTATCGCCCGCTGGAGTGAAAAACGTTTTCGTCTTGAACATCGGCTGATGGCAGGCCTGCTGATCATGTCTCTTAGCATGATGCCCATCGGTCTGGTCGGGAATTTACAGCAGCTTTTCACCCTGATTTGCACCTTCTATATCGGTTCTATCATCGCCGAACCGGCGCGCGAGACGTTGAGCGCGTCGTTGGCAAATGCGCGCGCACGGGGCAGTTACATGGGCTTTAGCCGCCTCGGATTAGCCATCGGCGGTGCCATCGGTTATATCGGTGGCGGCTGGCTGTTTGACATGGGTAAAGCACTGTCACAGCCAGAACTCCCGTGGATGATGCTCGGCATTATCGGCTTTATCACCTTCCTCGCGCTGGGTTGGCAGTTTAGCCATAAACGCCCGTCACGCGGCATGCTGGAACCTGATGCCTGATAGCTGACCAGACGTCCCGGACTCAATTTCAGTTTTTTCTGCTGGTGCCCGGGCCGCTGGTGCTGGATGCTGCTTTGTGTCACGATTACGCCACAAGTATCATGTTGAGGAACCCCATGAAAAAGATTTTTTTTGCTGCTGCACTGATTGTCAGCGGCCTGTTGGTTGGTTGTAATCAACTCACACAATACACGGTTAGCGAGCAAGAGATTAATCAGGCACTGGCTAAGCATAACGACTTCTCGAAAGATATTGGTCTGCCTGGCGTTGCTGAAGCCCACATCGTACTGACCAATCTCGCCAGCCAGATTGGTCGCGAAGAACCGAATAAAGTGACTCTGACAGGCGACGCCAATCTGGATATGAATTCCCTTTTTGGTAGCCAGAAAGCGACCATGAAGTTGAAGTTAAAAGCATTGCCAGTCTTCAATAAAGAAAAAGGCGCGATTTATCTGCAAGAAATGGAAGTGGTCGATGCGACCGTCACACCAGAGAAAATGCAATCTGTACTGCAAACTCTGATGCCCTACTTAAATCAGTCGCTGCGGAATTACTTTAACCAGCAACCGGCCTACATTCTGCGTGAAGACAGCAGCAAAGGCGAAGCATTGGCGAAAAAACTGGCGAAAGGGATTGAGGTTAAACCGGGTGAAATCATTATCCCGTTCACCGATTAATAAACAACAGGGCGCTAATGCGCCCTTTTTTTTCGTGCAAACGAAAACGTTTCCGCTTATCCTTTGTTTCCGGCAAAAAAGACTATCCTCAGCCGGAGCATATTAATGACTGCACCATCCCAGGTTTTAAAGATCCGCCGCCCAGACGACTGGCACCTTCACCTTCGCGATGGCGACATGTTGAAAACTGTCGTGCCTTATACCAGTGAAACTTATGGTCGCGCGATCGTTATGCCAAACCTCGCTCCGCCGGTCACGACAGTTGATGCGGCCATTGCGTACCGTCAGCGCATTCTGGACGCTGTACCCGCCGGACATAGCTTTACTCCGTTAATGACCTGCTACTTAACGGACACGCTGGATCCTAATGAACTTGAGCGTGGATTCAATGAAGGCGTCTTCACCGCCGCGAAACTTTATCCCGCTAATGCAACAACCAACTCGACACAGGGTGTAACCTCGGTCGATGCCATTATGCCGGTACTGGAGCGCATGGAAAAATTGGGGATGCCACTGTTGGTGCACGGTGAAGTGACGCACGCTGATATCGACATTTTCGATCGCGAAGCACGTTTCATCGAAACGGTGATGGATCCCTTACGTCAGCGTTTAACCGCGCTAAAAGTGGTGTTTGAACATATCACGACCAAAGATGCCGCCGAATACGTGCGCGATGGCAACGAGCTTCTTGCAGCAACCATCACACCGCAGCATTTAATGTTTAACCGCAACCATATGCTGGTCGGTGGAATTCGTCCGCATCTGTACTGCCTGCCAATACTCAAACGTAACGTTCACCAGCAGGCGCTGCGTGAACTGGTTGCCAGCGGATTCAATCGCGCATTCCTGGGTACCGACTCCGCACCGCATGCGCGTCATCGTAAAGAGTCCAGTTGCGGCTGTGCGGGCTGCTTTAATGCGCCAACCGCGCTGGGCAGCTATGCCACTGTGTTCGAAGAGATGAACGCCCTGGACCATTTCGAAGCCTTCTGCTCACTCAATGGCCCACAGTTCTATGGTTTGCCGGTGAATGAGACCTTTATTGAGCTGGAACGCGTGGAGCACCTGGTCCCGGAGAACATTGCGTTGGAAAACGATACGTTGGTGCCTTTCCTTGGCGGTGAAACGGTACGCTGGTCAGTAAAACGCTAAAAAAGTGTAGCCTCCTGTTGTCAACTGGCGCAGTTAACTGTATAAATAACCAGTATAAACAACAGGGGGCTATTATGCGTATTGAAGTCACTATTGCCAAAACTTCACCTTTACCAGCCGGTGCTATCGACGCGCTGGCAGATGAACTCTCCCGCCGTATTCATCATCATTTTCCGGATAACGAAGGTAACGTTACCGTTCGTTATGCCGGTACCAACAACTTGTCGGTTATTGGCGCAACAAAAGAGGACAAAGAACGCATCAGCGAAATCCTACAGGAAACCTGGGAAAGCGCGGATGACTGGTTCATCAACGAATAAAAAATGATATGCAGTGATGTTTGTTTGCCGGGTCGCCCCGGCTTTTTTATGCGTGCATCCTTTAAATCAATCTTGCATTCACCACGCTAGCAGATAATTTATATTAAACACATTGATTATCTTTTAATCAAAACACCAAAATAATTGCACAACATGCTAAAAAAAAATGAATGACATGTTGTTTTATTAATCATATAACACTGAAAACAAAAAATTTATGCGCCGCCCTCTTTAAATTTTCAATGAATACCCTTATTTATTGATATACTGAAGTTGCTTCAGAAAAAAACGCATTGAACCTCGAAAACCGTTGTCTAGTAACACGAATTAGGGGGCATGATGGAAAAGAATAATGAAGTCATTCAGACTCATCCGCTTGTAGGATGGGACATCAGCACTGTTGATAGCTACGATGCGCTGATGCTGCGTTTGCACTACCAGACCCCGAATCGTCCGGACCCGGATGGGACTGAGGTCGGTCAAACGCTCTGGTTAACCACTGATGTTGCCAGGCAATTTATTTCGATATTAGAAGCCGGAATCGCTAAAATTGAATCTGGCGATTACCAGGTAAATGAGTATCAGCGACATTAAACCTGATACATCACACCATCAAAAGGCACCTTCATGGTGCCTTTCTTATTTGCAGGTTGAATATTCCGGGTCAGTTATTTACTCTGCTATACCTGTCATACTTCAAGTTGCATATGCGTTGGCTTTATTACTCGGCCCATCCCTGGGATTCGCTGCGTCGCCGCGTGATTCGGCCTTACGGCCTCACCCCTTCGGGGGCGCTGTTCAAAACGGCCCGGGCGTTTGGTCCTGCAACTCGAATTATTTAAGGTATACTATCGCGATTGCAGAGAGAAGCGGATGAAATACGACTTAATCATTATTGGCAGCGGTTCCGTGGGCGCCGCAGCCGGATACTACGCCACTCGCGCCGGTCTCAACGTTCTGATGATCGATGCGCATATGCCACCGCATCAACAGGGCAGCCACCACGGCGATACACGATTAATTCGTCATGCGTATGGCGAAGGTGAAAAATACGTTCCGCTGGTGCTACGTGCGCAAACATTGTGGGATGAACTTTCCGCACAAAATGAAGAGCCTGTTTTTGTTCGCTCTGGCGTTATCAACCTGGGTCCTGCAGATTCGACCTTTTTAGCGACCGTGGCGCAAAGTGCCAAACAGTGGCAACTCAATGTCGAACAGCTGGATGCAGCAGCCATCATGACTCGCTGGCCAGAAATTCGCGTGCCTGAAAACTATATCGGGCTGTTTGAAGCCGAATCCGGTTTTTTGCGCAGTGAGCTAGCCATTAAAACCTGGATTCGCCTGGCTGAAGAGGCAGGTTGTGCGCAGTTGTTTAAATGCCCCGTCACGGCAATTCATCACCACGATGATGGCGTAACGGTTGCAACAGCCGATGGTGACTACCACGCGAAAAAAGTTGTCGTCAGCGCCGGCACCTGGGTCAAGGCATTATTGCCTGAACTGCCGATACAGCCGGTGCGTAAGGTATTCGCATGGTATCAGGCTGACGGGCGCTACAGTGTCAAAAACAAATTCCCGGCATTTACCGGCGAACTGCCTAATGGCGATCAATACTACGGTTTTCCGGCTGAAAATGACGAGTTAAAAATTGGCAGGCATAACGGCGGACAGGTCATTCATTCACCTGAAGAACGTAAACCGTTTGCCGCTGTCGCCAGCGATGGTTCGGAAGCCTTCCCATTCCTGCGCGCTATTTTGCCTGGCATCGGCTGTTGTCTGCATGGTGCATCCTGTACTTACGATAACTCGCCAGATGAAGACTTCATTATCGATACGCTGCCAGACCATGACAACACGCTGGTGATTACCGGACTCAGCGGACACGGTTTTAAGTTTGCTTCCGTACTGGGCGAAATTGCGGCTGAGTTTGCCCAGGGTAAACCGTCAGCCTTTGACCTGACGCCATTCAGGCTGTCCCGTTTTAAGCGATAATTGATCAATGGCCTCGTTGGTGAGGCCATTTTAAATGACAGGAATAACATTGATGCGCCGCATCTTTAACTATCTGGTTAATAATATTCGCGAGCATTTCATGCTCTACATTATTTTATGGTCGCTGCTGGCGATTATGGACGTCATATATATTATGTTCTTCTAATCTATATGCGCTGACATTAATTGACAAAAACTGATAATTTCTTAATTTCATTGCAATAAACTGAATAACATAATTTTCATCCTTCCTTGTTTTCAAGCCCTTCTCAATGGCCACTCACACTAACGATTTGATGATTGCGCCTTTAATCAATCAATTTTATTGAAATAAAAACAAATATCATCACCATTGTTATTTATTAGTTGCATTAATGTCTTTTACGCGCCATTTTCATTCACTTCTGAAATATCTAACGGTGTATTTATGCAATTCAATAATAGTCCACAGCGCTATGGCGTGGTGTCTGCCGCATTACACTGGCTGGTCGCTATTGCCGTCTATGGCATGTTTGCTCTGGGTTTATGGATGGTAACACTCAGTTATTACGATGGTTGGTATCACCAGGCGCCTGAACTGCATAAAAGTATCGGTGTGTTGCTGATGATGGGACTGGTTGTCCGCATTGTCTGGCGGGTTGTTTCCCCTCCCCCTGCCGCACTGAAAAGCTATTCCCGTTTAACCCGTATTGCGGCGGCATTGGGCCACCTCACGCTGTATACCCTGCTTTTTTCTATTGGCATCAGCGGCTATCTGATCTCTACCGCAGACGGTAAAGCAATAAGCGTATTTGGTTGGTTCGATGTTCCCGCCACGTTTGCCAACGCAGGCGTGCAAGCTGACATCGCCGGTAGCGTGCACCTGTGGCTCGCGTGGGCCGTGGTGGTTTTATCACTTCTGCATGGGTTAATGGCCCTGAAACATCACTTTATCGATAACGACGATACCCTTAATCGCATGTTGGGAAAATCGTCATCTGACTATGGAGCTTAAAATGAAAAAAAACCTGCTGGGACTCACACTCGCCTCTTTATTATTCACGACCGGCTCTGCTATCGCAGCGGATTACAAAATTGACAAAGAGGGACAGCATGCCTTTGTTAATTTCCGCATTCAGCATCTGGGATACAGCTGGCTGTACGGCACATTTAAAGACTTCGACGGCACATTTACCTTTGACGAGAAAAATCCGGCTGCCGATAAAGTCAATGTCACCATCAACACCAACAGCGTTGATACCAATCATGCCGAACGTGACAAACACCTGCGTAGTGCAGAATTCCTCAATGTGAGCAAGTTCCCGCAGGCCACCTTTACGTCCACCAGCGTGAAGAAAGAGGGCAACGATTTAGATATCACCGGTAACCTGACCCTGAACGGCGTCACCAAACCGGTAACACTGGATGCAAAGTTGATGGGTCAAGGGGGCGATCCATGGGGTGGCACACGCGCCGGTTTTGAAGCTCAAGGGAAAATAAAGCTGAAGGATTTCAACATTACCACCGATCTCGGTCCCGCTTCGCAGGAAGTCGAATTAATTATCTCGGTGGAAGGCGTACAGCAGAAATAACATCCTATTGATGCCGGATGAGGCTTTTGCCGCCATCCGGCATCGTGTTATTGCGCAGGATCGGGAATACCGAGCTTAGTATTTAAACGACCACGCGATTTATTAAAGATCTTATTGCCATTCTCACGCCCCGCGCGACGGCGGCGCTGCTCTTCTTCCGGCAGTTCGCTCTCTTCACAACACAGTTCACTACAGCAGCCTTTATACTTTTGCGCACAGGCTGGACACTGTATAAACAGCAGATGGCAGCCATCGTTTTTGCAATTGGTATGGCTGTCACATGCGGTACCGCACTGATGACAATGCGAAATCACATCGTCAGAGATCCTCTCTCCCATGCGTTCATCGAAAACAAAATTTTTGCCGATAAAACGCACAGGCAGCCCCTGCTCACGCGCTTTGCGGGCATACTCAATAATGCCGCCCTCAATGTGCCAGACTTTGCTAAACCCGTTATGTTTCATCCAGGCACTGGCTTTCTCACAACGAATCCCCCCGGTACAATACATAACGATTTTTTTATCCTTATGCTCCTGCATCATTTCTACCGCTTTCGGCAGCTGATCGCGGAAGGTGTCTGCCGGGATCTCCAGCGCGTTTTCGAAGTGACCCACTTCATATTCATAGTGGTTGCGCATATCAATAAACACCGCATCCGGATCGTCCAGCATGGCATTCACTTCAGCTGCCTTCAGATAATCACCCACGTTGCTGGCGTCAAAATCAGGATCATCAATGCCATCCGCAACAATTCGCTCACGGACCTTCATGCGCAGAACCCAGAAAGATTTGCCGTCATCATCTAATGCAATATTGAGACGCAACCCGGATAATGCAGGATCAAATGCGTATAACTGTTGGCGAAACGCATCAACGTTACTTTGCGGTACACTGATTTGTGCGTTAATGCCTTCCCGTGCAAGATATACGCGGCCAAACACATTCAGTGTAGTGAACAGTTGATACAGTGCATCACGCGTTTGCTGAGGATCAGCGATGGTGAAATATTTATAGAATGAAATCGTCGTGCGCGGCTCAGATTCCGCCAGCATTTTAGCTTTGAGCGCGTCATTCGAAATGCGGTTGTGTAACACTGGCATGGTGTACGTATCCTGCAATCAGTAAAAATGAAAATCGGCCGGCATGATAAAGCAAACTTCGCCAATTTACATCCACACATTTTACGCTACATTTCATACTTCACGATAAAAACGCAACAACAATTGATGGTTTAATCACCACTCTCCCGTCGTAAATTTTAGATACGCGCAAAAAAATGCGACAATACAGGGAATTGGTCGTTAGAAGACAGGATAGACATGACGAATTTACCCAAGTTTTCGGCTGCGCTACTGCATCCGCGTTATTGGTTAACCTGGCTGGGTATTGGCATCCTTTGGTTAATCGTACAGTTACCCTACCCAGTGCTCTATAAATTGGGATGCGCATTAGGCCGTCTGGCATTACGCTTGATGAAACGTCGGGCAAAGATTGTTTCCCGCAATCTGGAACTGTGCTTCCCGCAAATGAGCGAGCAGGAACGCCAGCAGATGATGGTAAAAAACTTTGAGTCTGTCGGTATGGGCGTAATGGAAACCGGCATGGCCTGGTTTTGGTCCGACAGGCGAATATCACGCTGGACTGAAGTTATCGGAATGGAGCATATCCGGGACGTTCAGGCACAAAAGCGTGGGATCCTGTTAGTTGGTCTGCACTTTTTGACCCTCGAGTTGGGTGCACGCCAGTTTGGCTTACAAGAGCCGGGAATTGGTGTGTATCGTCCTAACGACAATCCTCTGCTCGACTGGCTACAAACCTGGGGGCGTATGCGCTCCAATAAATCAATGCTCGATCGTAAAGACCTGAAAGGGATGATTAAAGCGTTGAAGAAAGGTGAAGTGGTCTGGTACGCGCCGGATCACGACTATGGCCCTCGCGCCAGTGTATTTGTGCCTTTGTTCGCCGTTGAACAGGCTGCGACGACGTCCGGAACCTGGATGCTGTCCCGAATGTCGAATGCCTGCCTGGTGCCATTTGTTCCCCGTCGCAAACCTGACGGCAAGGGGTATCAATTGATCATGCTGCCACCGGAGTGTTCACCACCGCTGGACAATGCTGAAACAACGGCGGCCTGGATGAATAAAATCGTTGAAAAATGCATTATGATGGCCCCCGAGCAATACATGTGGTTACATCGCCGCTTCAAGACACGCCCTGAAGGTTCCCCGTCTCTGTACTGAGTCTTTGTTGCAGTCCTGTGGCTGCAACACCTTCTCTCCCCTTTTAGGTTTAACTGCTATCCGCATTGCAGCAACTATCAACCAGGCGCATAATTAGCCTGCTTATTTATATTTACTCGATAGCGCAAACAGCGCATCACACTGCGGATCGCTATGTCACCCTCTGATGTCCCCATAAACTGGAAACGCAACCTTACCGTTGCCTGGCTGGGCTGTTTTTTAACCGGCGCAGCATTTAGCCTGGTCATGCCATTTTTACCCCTTTACGTCGAGAGTCTTGGCGTGACGGATCACAGTGCCCTGAATATGTGGTCAGGGCTGGTATTCAGTATCACCTTCCTGTTTTCAGCGATTGCCTCACCTTTCTGGGGCGGACTGGCCGATCGTAAAGGCCGGAAAATCATGCTCTTACGCTCAGCACTGGGCATGTCCATCGTCATGCTGCTGATGGGGCTGGCGCAAAATATCTGGCAATTCTTGATCCTGCGCGCCCTGCTGGGTTTGCTCGGTGGATTTATTCCTAATGCCAACGCACTGATCGCAACCCAGGTGCCACGCAATAAAAGCGGCTGGGCGTTGGGGACACTTTCCACCGGCGGCGTCAGCGGTGCTTTACTTGGGCCACTGGCGGGCGGGTTACTCGCCGATCAGTATGGTCTGCGCCCTGTATTTTTCATCACAGCCCTGGTGCTGTTGATCTGTTTTATTCTGACACTCTTTTTTATCCGTGAACGCTTCCAGCCAGTGAGCAAGAAAGAGATGCTGCACGTTCGCGAAGTCGTGACGTCGTTAAAGAATCCAAAGCTGGTGCTGAGCTTGTTTGTCACTACCCTGATAATTCAGGTTGCAACCGGCTCCATTGCGCCAATCCTGACGCTGTATGTACGGGAGCTTGCAGGTAATGTCAGCAATATCGCGTTTATCAGTGGGATGATTGCCTCTGTACCCGGTGTTGCGGCCTTAATCAGTGCACCAAAGCTCGGCAAATTGGGTGACAGGATTGGTCCGGAGAAGATCCTGATCGTTGCATTGGTTATCTCCGTACTGCTGCTGATCCCAATGTCATTCGTCCAGACGCCCTGGCAGCTGGGCGTGCTGCGCTTTTTACTGGGTGCCGCTGATGGCGCATTGCTGCCTGCCGTACAGACCTTGCTGGTGTATAACTCAACCAACCAAATCGCCGGGCGTATCTTTAGCTACAACCAGTCGTTTCGTGATATAGGCAACGTTACTGGGCCGTTAATGGGAGCTGCTATATCGGCAAATTATGGCTTCCGTGCCGTCTTCTGCGTCACCGCTGGTGTTGTGTTATTCAACGCAATCTACTCATGGAACAGTCTGCGCCGCCGCCGGGGATCTCAGGTCCTGGGATGATTTTGTGTATTCATTCTCAACGGTCCCCCTAACATATCAATTGGTTTAATATGGGGGATACGCAGAGTGAACTCAATAACGCTTAATATTATTCTAGCTGTTATAGTAAACCACTTTATTTCTCCCTGAGTTTTTCGCATCATACAGCGCAGCATCGGCATATGATACGACTTTGTCAGCAGAATAATCATCAGATTTACTACAATATACACCGATGCTGATTGTCATTTTCTCTTTCAGGCCATATATATTGGGCTCCGCTGTTTCAGTCTCAACATTTTTTCTTATTCTTTCCGCAACAAACATTGCTTCAGCTTTATCTTTACACTTAATCAGGAGCCCAAACTCTTCCCCACCAATTCTCGCAAAAATGTCTGAGTCCCTGATCGATTTATTGACAATATCAACAATGCTCTTTATAACGTGATCGCCTTCCTGATGGCCATAAGAATCATTGATGCGTTTGAATTTATCTATATCCAGTATCATTATACAAATAGCACCTTTTACTAAAGATGATTTTAGTGCCTTATAGAATAATTTTCGGTTATATATCTTAGTCATCGCATCTTTTATTGCTGAATCCGCCTCTCTCTTAAGAATAATGAACGTGTTGTACATTAATATAGATATGATACTTAAGGTGCTGATAACTTCGATTCCCCTACTGACATACCAAATATACATACTATATTCATCCAGACTCAACAGCAGAACATTCGTCAGGATTGCAGAGCAACACAGTAACGCGATGCTTTTCCATAAGATACCATGCATTTTTGTTTTCACTGACAGATACAACAAAACCATTCCCCATGAAATAATCAGTGAATATATGTAGCCAATATGCCAGTGCACCGTTTTATTGTCAGTTTTGTGACTGGTAATTTCAATCGTAACATCAGCGTTATAACTTGATAAGTTATGCGAAAGGAATGCAATTGCCAGCATAATCAACAATGCTATAATTATGTAGCATGGTTCTCTTTCTTTAGTCTCAATAACTGTGGAAGCCGCTTTATAAGCTTTCAATGATACAAAAAGTAATGCGATAAAACTAACTTGCCTAAAATAATAGAAGATAGCGATATCATTTGTGCGTTTTTCTATCAAAACGCTATCATTAATTAAATTCTGAACGATATATATAGTTTCTATAAGATAGATATTATTACTAAGGAATGCCATTCCTAATATCATTAGGTATGTTAGATCTTTCCTGCAAAGGTATTGAAAAAGCATAAAAAGAAAAACAATGCCGTACAGAAAAAATAACCCAACGATGATTATTAAATATGTTGTTTGAGGTACACTCTGCACTTCTAACTGATACTGAGAAAGACACACACCAGCAATAAAATAGCTGACTAAGCAAGTAATGTAAAAGTTCATCAACCTGCTATTGTTTGAATTACTATTATCCATAACAGCCCTGGCAAGAATCCTATTTTGCATTTTATATATTAAGCCATTATCTTTTGCAAATTAATAATTTATAATTCTTTCAATAATGACAATCTTATTTATAACGCATGTTATTATTCATTGAATGTTATGGATGTTTTCTTATACTTTGTTATACATTAACATATTTATCACATATATAATGATTAACAATATCATTTATGGATATCTAACTTAAACAAATATCGATACTTTAAGACGTAATACTCACGCGCGTCACTTTTTGCCTTACTCTTTAATTTCAATTAGTTATAATAAAAACCTTATATAAATTATATTGTTTCATCCGCTATAAAGTATGGCTTGCAGTCTATTCAATCACCCCCTTTAAACTATGACATCCTCACTCATGGTGCTCCTGCATAACCACTTGAGTTTAATACACTCCAACCGATTCTTAAAAACTTAAGGTTTGCTGTTCATGAAACGTATTGGCGGTAGGGTTCCCCCGTGTTTTTGTTGTTCCAGGAAGCACCACAACCGAGTGGTTATGGTAAGAAACACTCGATGCTTCAAGCCGTTGCATACCTGAAACTTCGCGATAAACGAATGCTTTGACAGTTCTCACCACACCACCTATATCTTTTTATTAAGCCAATCACCCATGCGATCAGGATGCGAATATGAATGCCTTGTACCCCACCCTTGAAGAAGCCATTGATGCAGCACGTGAAGAGTTTCTGGCTGATAATCCAGGTCTTGAATCTGACGAAGCCAGCGTCCAGCAGCTGAACGTACAAAAGTACGTGCTACAGGATGGCGATATCATGTGGCAAGCTGAGTTTTTTGCCGACGAAGATGATGGCGAAGGCGAATGTTTACCCATGCTGAGCGGTGAAGCGGCACAAAGCGTTTTTGATGGTGACTATGATGAGATTGATATTCGCCAGGAGTGGCAGGAGGAAAATACGCTCCACGAATGGGATGAGGGTGAATTTCAACTGGAGCCTCCCCTTGACACAGAGGAAGGCCAGACCGCAGCCGATGAATGGGATGAACGATAGTTACTCGTAAGGCCCATGGTGTATATCGAGCGGTAATAGCAACGTATCAAACACCAGCGAAAACGGCAGATCCAGGATGGTGACGTAACGCCACGCAGAGTCCCGGACATCCCATTGCACGCCTGGATAGTATTGATTTCCGTGTCCTTGTCCGGGGATCGTCCGGCTAATAATGCTGCCGCATCCGCTCAGAAGAAAGACCATCATTCCCACAGCCAGTATTCGCACTGGATACCTCATGACTTTTTATTCAGTATAAAAAAATACCGGCTCCAGGCCGGTATTTTTACGTTTCACACGCTTATTTTTTCCTGAGTGCCAGTGGGTTCAGGGAGATCCCCTGATAATAATTAACCCATGAAGAATACTTATCTGGTGAATTCCAGACGCGATAATGTAAACGCGCCATGGTCACCGGATCGCTCAACAGAACCAGGCGACGATCGCGATTCAGTTTCTCCGGCGTTTCATTCAGCGCCTGCTCGACATGGCGATCACGTGCGATTTCAAGCACGTTACTCGCACGATGGCGCGCGGTAGCCATTGCCGTTGCCAGCGCGTTAAACGACGGGTTAAACACAGCGTGCATGAAACCATCATCCAGCGAACGATTACGGTTCAACTCCAGATAGTTATCCGTGTCCACCAGCACCTTCGGCGGAGAATACTCTTCCGGGATCAGGAACAGTTTCCAGCGTTTGGTACGTAACCCAACCGTTGAACGACTGGAAATGACAGAAACAAACGGCGACAGGATTAGTGAAAAGACAATCGGAGCCAGCCAGAACAGGAAACGCAGATCCAGCCAGGCCATCCCTACTGCCCACACCAGGCCCAACAACAGCTGAGATCCGTGACGCATAAACGCCTCGCCCCACGGAGTGGAGTCGTCATCGCGTTGCGGCGAATTCCACACCACTTCCCATCCGAGGAAGGCACTCACCACGAAAACGGTATGGAACAGCATACGCACCGGCGCCAGCAGCACGGAGAACAGAACCTCCAGCAGCAGCGACAACGTGACGCGAATAAATCCACCGTACTCTTTCGTGCCTTTGCACCAGATAAGCAAAATACTCAGCAGCTTCGGCAGGAACAACAGCACCATCGTTGAGGCAAACAACGCGATAGCCAGCTCAGGGCGCCACTGCGGCCAGACCGGGAACAGCTGACGTGGTTGCAGGAAGTACTGCGGTTCCGTCAACGCATGGACCACCTGTAATGCGGTCGACAACGCGAGGAACATGAACCACAACGGTGCTGACAGATAGGACATCACACCGGTCAGGAACACCGCGCGATGAACCGGGTGCATCCCTTTAACCAGGAACAGACGGAAGTTCATCAGGTTACCGTGGCACCAGCGACGGTCACGCTTGAGCTCATCCAGCAGGTTCGGTGGCAGCTCTTCATATGAACCCGGTAGATCGTAGGCAATCCACACGCCCCAGCCCGCACGACGCATCAATGCCGCTTCCACGAAGTCATGGGAGAGGATCGATCCCGCAAACGAGCCTTCGCCCGGCAGCGGTGCAAGCGCACAGTGTTCAATGAACGGTTTCACACGAATAATCGCGTTATGACCCCAGTAGTGCGACTCACCCAACTGCCAGAAGTGAAGTCCGGCGGTAAACAGCGGGCCATAAACGCGGGTAGCAAACTGCTGGCAGCGCGCGTACAGGGTGTCCATACCAGACGCTTTCGGCGAAGACTGGATAATCCCGGCATTCGGGTTCGCTTCCATCAGGCGTACCAGACCGGTCAGACAGTCTCCGCTCATCACGGAATCAGCGTCCAGCACCACCATATAGCTGTACTGGTTGCCCCAGCGACGGCAGAAGTCATCAATGTTACCGCTTTTACGCTTCACACGACGACGACGACGACGGTAGAAAATCTGTCCTTCACCCTGCACTTCGGCAATCAGCTCCATCCACGCCTTTTGTTCCGCAACGCAGATATCAGGATTGTAGCTGTCACTCAGAATGTAAACATCGAAATGCTCCGCATTCCCCGTGGCTTTAACTGACTCCCACGTAGCGCGCAGGCCCGCGAATACGCGGTCAACGTCCTCGTTACAGATAGGCATGATTAGCGCAGTGCGGTGCTCGGGATTCAGCGGCTCATCCCCTACCGTTGAGGCAGAGATACTGTACTTGTCACGCCCAATCAGCAACTGCAGGAAGCCCATCAGCGCGGTCCAGAAACCGGCTGATACCCAACAAAAAAGCACGGCAAACAGAATGAGGATACCGGTCTGCAGCACATAAGGCAGCAACTGCATAAAGGAAACCCACAGGTTCTGCCCCATCATATCTGCTGGATTAATGAACGCCCATCCCTGATAAGGAAGGATCGTCTTCATATACCAGGTTGCTACGACCGTTTGCGCCAGCGTTAAGATCAACAGCGTATAACGGCGGATCGTGCCGACGGTACGCCATTTCTGCTCATTTTCTTGTTCTTCTTTCGTCAAACGAGAAAGATAACGCGGTGTGACATCGCGCCCGCGCAGGCGATCCCAAAAACGGCCAACCGGGTTAGTACGCCAGGGATCGGGAAACATTGAAGTACGTGTCGCTTTCGGCATTGCCTGCAGTTGGTCACGCCCTTCATCATCCTTTATCAACTGATCTTTGGCCAGAGAGTCTGGCCAGGCTTGCTCAAGGCGAGCTTTTACAGAACCCTGCGGTGAATCATCTTCGCGCGAGTAAGTACGGTGCTCGGCATCCAGCGCCTGATGAACGGCGCGGATGTCAGTTTTCGGCAGTGCCGCTTTTTCGATATCCGAAAGCGGCATTGCGTCAATATACTCAGTTGTCTTATTCATTGGCAGGTAACTGGTAGCTCCAGGTTTCACTCAACGGCTGATCGGCATTGGCCAACGCAGCACGCATTTCAGTGGTTTTCTTCGCATCTTTCACTTTCACGCGCAGCATCAAGCGCCACCCTTTCGTAACCGGGTTGTAACGCACGGTACTTTCCACGATTTCACCGTTGTCGCCAATACTGGTTTGCGCGGTAATCGGGGTGTCCTGCGGCAGCTTTTTCATCTCGGTGCCGGTGAAATCCACCACAAACGCGATAGTGCCGTCAGGCTGACGAATGAGATTAGATTGTTTGACATCCCCTGTGGAACGGCGAGTCTGCTGCACCCAGGCATTTTCTGGCGCATGAAGCTTATCTTCATCGCGCGTAAACGTCAGGGTGTACTTAAAGTTCATCTCTTTACCTGCTTCCGGCAGTTGATCCGGTGTCCAGTAGGCAACGATGTTATCGTTTGTTTCGTCGTTAGTGGGGATCTCAACTAATTCAATTTTGCCTTTACCCCAGTCGCCTTTTGGCGTGATCCAGGCACTTGGGCGCAGGTCATAACGGTCGTCGATATCTTCGAAACGGGAGAACTGACGTCCACGTTGCAACAGGCCGAATCCTTGCGGGTTTTCCATCGCAAAGCTGCTCACCGCGAGATGTTTCGGGTTATTCAGCGGACGCCAAATCCACTCGCCGTTACCAGCATGGATAGACAATCCGTTTGAGTCGTGCAGTTCCGGACGATAATTTGTCGTCGGAGATGGCTGGTTCGGTCCGAACAGGAACATACTGGTTAACGGAGCTACGCCCAGCTTGCCCACTTTATCGCGCAGATAGACTTTGGACTGAACATCCACAACCGTGTCACGGCCTGGAATAATCACAAAGCGATACGCCCCGGTTGCACGCGGGGAGTCCAGCAGGGCATAAATGGTTAAACGTTTGTCAGTCGGTTTTGGACGTTCGATCCAAAACTCACGGAAGCGGGGAAACTCTTCACCAGAAGGCAGTGCGGTATCTATCGCGAGACCGCGCGCAGACAGACCATAGACCTGGCCTGCGCCAAGTACGCGGAAATAGCTGGCGCCGAGCATGCTGACGATTTCATCGTTTTTGTCTTTGCTGTTGAGCGGATACAGTACCTTAAACCCGGCGAAACCGAGATCTTTTACCGTGTCTTTATCGTGCTGCACATCGCCAAAATTAAAATAATCCGGGCTGTATTTGATTTTTTTCACCGCAGTTGCGGTAACTTCGTTGATCTTGACCGGCGTGTCGAAGTACATACCCTGGTGGTAGAATTCGAGCTTAAATGGGGTCTTAAGATTGCTCCAGTATGCTTTGTCGCGATTAAACTGGATCTGCTGATAATCCGCATATTTCATGTCGCGGAAAACGGAGGGCAAGTTACTTTTTGGCGCCTCGTAGCCTTTATCGGCTAAGGATTGAGCTTGCTTTGCAACATCATCAATACTGAACGCCCAGCTCGATGATGTATACAGCGTTAACATTACTGCTGCACCCAACCAACGCATTTTCATCATTTGTAGTTTATGTTTCATAATTAGTAAGCACTTCCCCCTTTGTGTGCTTATATTGATCCGATCCATTTTAATGGATAATCGGGTATTCCGACAACTGAATCCCTGTATTGTTCGCGTGCTGGCTCATGGTTTAAGCAGGTTCGCCTGCCTGTTTTCACTTTGAGTGCTTATCCTGGAGACAGGTTGTTGGACTTCGTGTAGGGTTGCCTTCGAATGTAACCATAATTCGTCTTAGGGATAAGACGAAAAGTCTGAGAATACGTAACTGTCTATGAGCTCTGTATCTCCACCACGTGAATATTTTCTGGATTCCATCCGTGCCTGGCTGATGTTGTTGGGGATTCCCTTCCATATCTCGCTGATCTACTCCACACATACCTGGCATGTGAACAGCGCAGAACCGTCATGGATATTGACCCTCTTTAACGATTTCATACATGCATTTCGCATGCAGGTCTTCTTTGTTATTTCGGGTTACTTTTCATACATGCTGTTTTTGCGCTACCCCTTAAAGCGGTGGTGGAAAGTGCGTGTTGAACGCGTGGGGATCCCTATGCTGACCGCCATCCCGCTACTCACACTGCCGCAATTTATCATGCTGCAATATGTGAAAGGCAAAGCCGACAGTTGGCATACTCTCAGTGGGTACGATAAATACAACGCACTGGCATGGGAGCTGATTTCTCATCTGTGGTTTTTACTCGTCCTTGTCGTTTTAACAACCGTGAGTATGTGGGTGTTTAGCCAAATGAAACACTGGTTGACGAGCCCCGATGGCGTCAGCACGTCCACGATATCGATGACAAAACTGACGTTGATCTTTTTGTTGCTTGGCGTCGGATACGCCGCCGTCAGAAGAACAATTTTTATCGTCTACCCGTCTATTCTCAGCGATGGCATGTTTAATTTTATCGTCATGCAAACGCTGTTCTATGTGCCGTTCTTTATGCTCGGCGCGCTGGCGTTTATCAATCCGCAGTTGAAAGCACTGTTCACAACGCCCTCGCGCAGCTGCACGTTAGGCGCGGCATGCGCTTTTATGGCTTATCTGCTCAATCAACGCTATGGAAACGGCGATGCCTGGATGTATGAAACCGAATACGTGATAACAATGGTGATGGGACTGTGGATGGTTAACGTCGTTTTCTCGCTCGGCCACCGTTTATTGAATTTCCAGTCAGCCCGTGTCACCTACTTTGTCAATGCATCACTGTTTATCTATCTGGTGCATCATCCGTTAACGCTGTTTTTCGGCGCCTATATCACACCGCACATTACATCAAACCTGCTGGGTTTTCTCTGTGGGCTGCTATTTGTTGTCGGGATTGCGGTAATATTGTACGAAATCCACTTGCGGATACCGGTGCTGAAGTTCCTCTTTTCAGGGAAACCCATCGTTAAGCAGGATAAAAGCAAGGCCATTGCCGGATAGCAGGCCTGTCATTGCATGGTTCAGAGCAACCATTCAATCGGTAATACAGAGGCCAGCCTCACCAGAACCCGCTTCCAGAATCCTGTGGCGGGTTCTTTTTTCACTACCCGCTCACTGCCGCCAGGACAATCTACCCAGTTTATCCGACCCCAGCGGTCCAGGCGCAATTGCCAGGCCACATCACGCTGGCTTTGCATAAAGCGTTTATGAATCAATGACGCCAGCACTTCACTCTCAATCACAAATCCCATTTCCGTATTGAGCAACGTTGAGCGCGGATCAAAATTAAGCGAGCCGATGAAGACTTTGCGGCCATCAATGCTGAAGGTTTTCGCATGCAGACTAGAGCCTGAATTGCCGGTCAACCCGCGATCGTGTACCACCGTACCGCGATCGCGGGTTGGTTTTAGCTCATACAGTTCTACACCATAGCGCAGCAATTTTTTCCGCCAGCGCGCATATCCTGCATGCACAATTGCCACATCATTCGCGGCCAGCGAGTTAGTTAAAATAGCAATCTTTACCCCTTTTCGGACCAGGCGCAGGAGTTGTGCGACTCCGGCACGTGTCGGCACAAAGTAAGCGGAAATAATATCAATACGCTCAGTGGGTGAGCCCATGACGTCAAACAAACGCTGCGGTAATAGCGAGTGACGCGGCGCTTTCCCCTCTCCTTTTGCCGGATCGTCACTGAGCAGGCGCGTTTTAGCCCAAATCAGCGACAGTGAACCCTGGTCAAGATGCGTCATAAACTGGCTGGTCTCCAGTTTGTGCAAATAGCGTCGGGTAATATCGTCGTTATACCAGGATTCAGGTAGTTCAATACGTTGAGTCGTTTCTGGTTCAGACAACTCCAGGACTCTTTGTAACGTTGAAACTGACTGACATTGCCAGTATCGCTCAAAATCATCCGCGACCTCTTTCACCACTGGACCGATGGCCATCACGTCAAGATCGGAAAACAACGGTTCTTCACCCGCACCAAAATAGGCATCTCCGATATTACGCCCGCCGACCAGCGTCACTACACCGTCCGCGGTATAACTTTTATTGTGCATGCGGCGATTGAGCCGGGCGAAATCGGTTAAATACCCCAATGCGCGAAGGATGCGAAATGAAAAGGGATTAAACAGGCGGACTTCAATATTTGGATGGTTATCCAACAGACGCAGCGTGTCATCAAGGCCCGGAGTGTTGTTATCATCCAACAGCAAACGAACCCGTACCCCGCGTTTCGCCGCGGCCAGCAGAACAGAAAACAGCAGCAGCCCGGACATGTCGTTCTCCCAGATGTAATACTGCACATCCAGCGTTCGTTCCGCCATTTCTGTCAGCCGATAACGGGCTGCGAAAGCATCCAGACTGTCATCCAGTGCCAGAATGCCGCACTGGTCCGGATGGCTTGCGCACAATGGGGTAATGGCACGCTCAAGTCGCGTCATATCAGGCCGTGTTATCATCGCCTTGTTGGGTGAGTAATCTCTTGTATAACCTGGCATTTTCCTCATCAAAACACACGAAGTAGATTTGATCAGGTAGCGCACGGCGGGTGATAAATTTTTGCACCGTATTCACCGCAATCTCCGCCGCCGCTGCACGTGGATATCCGTAGGCTCCGGTGCTGATAGCCGGGAACGCAATGGATTGATAGCCATTGGCCAGTGCCAGTTGTAATGAATTGAGATAGGCCTCTTCAAGGCGTTCTGCTTCATGATGATCGCCGCCCTGCCAGACGGGCCCAACAGTGTGGATCACCGCTTTGGCGGGAAGATTTCCCGCCAGGGTGATAACCGCATGGCCGGTTGGGCATTCGCCCTGTTGCTGTAATACCTGTTTGCAGGCCTCCAACAGTGCAGGTCCAGCAACGCGATGAATCGCTCCATCAACGCCACCGCCGCCCAGCAACGAGGAGTTGGCCGCATTGACAATCACATCAACGGCGATTGTCGTAATGTCGCCCTGTAAAACATGAACACGCGATTGCATAAGTTCCCCCTGACAAAACACTCTCCGTTAAGTGTACAGCAGGGTTTTCTATGAAATCTCACTTTTTAACTATACAGGTGCATATCTACGCCAGAACGATTCATTTATATTCAATATTAAGAATTGCCAGATTTTTCTGTTCATTAAGGTACTGCATTCTCATACTGGCAATTTGCTGGAGGCTTTCAGGGGCCATCGTTATCTGTTGTGTGTTATAGCGACTACTCCGTAACTTGCCATCACGTATACATGACACTTCAATCTGCTGTTGTTGCGAGCTCACATCACAAGGCGATTCAACTATTGCGCCACGAAAATGGATAATCCCGCCAGGTGTGATTTGCTGCGCCGTTGCGGGGAAGATAAAAAAAGAAGTAACACATAAACTGGTACTTAAAATACGTTTTAATAAGGTGCTCATAAGGGTTCCTCAATGATAAACCATCCTTGAGGGATCGAAGTGATCCTTCACCGCTGCGATTAACGACCAAATAAAAACGTTTTCACGTCTCTATATTCATAGAACAGCACCGCTTTCCCAGCCACACCTTTAAAGCAAATACAGCAAAAAATCATGAGCGATTGCTTGAATCAGGCCACTGCTGGGACAGATGCAATGACTGCCCATCCGAAACGGTAACGACAATGTTGACCGTATCTTCAGGTGAAATATTAAAGCTCAGTTTTGTTAATTCAATCGGCCGATTAGCAGGGATCGACAGGCTTGTTTTCTGTTGCGTTTGGCTTTGCCCCCCCGACCCTTTACGTATGGCAAGAACTTGTACCTCGCACACGCAGGGTTGCGATAATGTCACCTGCGGAATAATGGTATACATCTCACCTTGCTGGGTTGTATTAAAGGTTATTTGATTTGAAAGCGCGGCAATGAGTAATAGCGTATGCATAATATGCTCCCGAAAAAAAACAGGGCTTTCGCCCTGTTTATTATCAGTTATAAAACTGAATTAGTGCTGGTTAGCTGTCGCATTGTTGCCATAACCAACCTGCTGAATCAGAACATTCGAGTCAGATGCAGTCTGATTAACCACCGCACCGTTACGACCACCGAACTGAGTTACACTGATGTCAGCATTTTTTGCATTCCACTGATTGATATCAGCGCTGTTCTGGAAGCCAGTCTGTTTCAGGCTAATGGTACTGTCATCAGCACCTTGCCCGACGGTAGCACCGTTACCATGTCCGTGTTGTGTGATGGTCACGTCTGATTTACGTGCATCACTTTGCAGCGCATTCGCAACGTTACTTGACCCATATTGGTAAATACTCAATGAAGAGTCCGGGCCATAATTACTACCGCCACCATGATGATTGCCGCCCCATTGCGGAACAACACCTGCCAGAGCACTGCCAGAAACTACGATTGCTGCGAATGCTGCCACTTTTAAAAGTTTCATGGTAAACCCCCATCGGATTGATTTAAACGTCGTTTACGGATTAGCGTTGAGTAACGCGAATTGCCATTTGCGACTGTCTCTGCACCACAACTGCTGTTTTTTGTGTACCGTACTGGGTAATATTTGCTTTATTACCAGAACCTTTCTGGATAATCATCGCTGTATTACCGTAAGAACTTTGTTTAATACTCGCATCATTGGAGCTGCCCGTTTGATCAATATATGCAAAATTATATGATCCTGTCTGATCTGTTCTCGCCCGGTTACCTGAACCTTCTTGCGAAATGACCGACAATAACTTGCTGCCCTCCTGGCGAGTATTTGCACTGTTAGCAGTGCCAACCTGACCAATAATGGCTGCCTGATTAAATGAAGACTTACTTAATTCATTTACCGCAAAGTTATATTCTGAATTAGCTAAATCATAACTGGTTGCGGATGCAATCCCAGGCACACCCAGTATTGTAAACATCATAAATAACAACTTGTTTTTCATGCTGTCACCCTGGACCTGGTCGTACATGAAGTTAAATTAATTACCACTCAAATTGTTGTTAACATGACTTACATTTGTTAACGCCACGTTACGATGAAGAGTATGTCCGTTGAAACATTTTAAATAACTCACCCGCGAGTGGTATTTTGATATCCAGATTCACCCCAAAGTACTAATTAACAGTGAATAACACCGCTACAGGTATAGGTTTTATTTTTATTTCTCAATCAGAAATGAATTTCTATGCAGTCACTGAAAAAGTGCATTTTCCGCGATTTCAGGGCTTCGCAGCACCGTGTCGTGATAGTCATCGATGCAAGTCGTGACAAAGGTCAGTTTTTTCCTCTTAAAATTGTCCAACGTAAAGTGGGACAAAGAATTTAGAATTCATTAGAAATCTAAAACTCGCTAATCATTAATTAAAACCTTATAAATCAATAAATTATTATAATTTGTATGATTTTTTAAATCTATGCAGTAACGGTAAAATGTACAACTTTCCTATCAAATCTAAACTCCAATAAAACCTAAAAATCACATTTTAATATATAATTTTACATCCTGTTACATGTTTAACACTTGCTTTAAGATTTGTAATAGCTAGATTGAAATCAGTTGAAGTCCATTTGTTTTAATATTTTCACCCCTTTGGGTCGATATTTTATTTCTACACAGCAGTGCAGCATCTGTCAGTACTTCTGGTGCCTCTATTTTAGTAGAGACAGCTGTCAGGTGTGCGACTAAAAAGTGGAGTTTCATCATGTTTAATGAAGTCCATAGCATTCATGGTCATACATTATTGTTGATCACGAAACCTTCTTTGCAGGCAACTGCATTATTACAACATTTAAAACAATCACTGGCGCTAACCGGAAAACTACATAATATTCAACGTTCTCTGGATGATATTTCCTCCAGCTGCATTGTTTTACTGGATATGATGGAGGCAGATAAAAAACTGATCCATTACTGGCAAGATAATTTGAGCAGAAAAAACAACAATATAAAGACGTTATTGTTGAATACCCCTGATGACTACCCTTATCGGGATATCGAAAACTGGCCACATATCAATGGCGTGTTTTACGCAACTGAAGACGAACAGCGTGTTGTTAGCGGCTTGCAGGGTGTCTTACGCGGTGAATGTTACTTCACGCAAAAGCTTGCCAGTTATCTGATCACGCATTCTGGAAATTATCGTTATAACAGCACGGAATCAGCGCTGCTGACACACCGTGAAAAAGAGATACTTAATAAATTGCGTATCGGCGCCTCAAATATTGAAATCGCTCGCTCACTATTTATCAGTGAAAATACGGTAAAAACACATCTTTATAATCTTTTCAAAAAGATAGCTGTCAAAAATCGTACGCAGGCGGTCTCATGGGCCAATGATAACCTCAGGCGATAAAGCCATGAAACGCTATTTGACCTGGATTGTGGCAGCAAATTTATTCTTTGCTGCCGGGAATTTGCACGCGGCTACAAGCGTAGAAGTGGAGGTTCCCGGACTGTTAACTGACCACACTGTCTCTTCAATCGGGCATGATTTTTATCGTGCATTTAGTGACAAGTGGGAAAGTGAGTACACAGGAAATTTAACTATCAATGAAAGACCCAGTGCGCGTTGGGGAAGTTGGATCACCATAACGGTCAATCAGGACGTTATCTTCCAGACTTTTTTATTCCCCACGAAAAGAGACTTCGACAAAATTGTCGTCTTCGCATTGGCACAAACTGAGGAAGCATTAAATCGCCGGCAAATAGATCAAACACTATTAAGCACGAGCGATTTAGCGCGCGATGAATTCTAAAACATGATTTTGTCCGGAGGCTTTCATGCGTGTCAAACATGCAGTGGTTTTGCTCATGCTAATTTCACCATTAAGTTGGGCCGGAAACATGACGTTCCAGTTCCGAAATCCAAACTTTGGTGGCAACCCGAATAACGGCGCTTTTTTGTTGAACAGCGCTCAGGCGCAGAACTCCTATAAAGATCCGAGCTATAGCGATTACGGAATTGAAACACCGTCAGCGCTGGATAACTTTACTCAGGCGATTCAGTCACAAATTCTCGGCGGCCTGCTCACCAACATTAATACCGGTAAGCCGGGAAGAATGGTGACCAATGATTTTATCATTGATATCGCTAACCGGGACGGGCAGCTGCAATTGAATGTTACCGACAGGAAATCGGGAAAAACATCAACGATCGAAGTGTCGGGTTTACAAACACAGTCAACCGATTTCTAAGCCATAGCCACGAAAGGAAAAAATCATGCAGCGCTTACTTATAATGGTTGCAGTATTTTTACTCAGCGGATGCTTAACGTCCCCACCGCAAGAAGCCGCTAAACCGACATTAATGCCTCGCGCCCAAAGTTACAAAGACTTGACGCATCTCCCGATGCCTACGGGTAAAATCTTTGTATCGGTTTACAATATCCAGGATGAAACTGGTCAGTTTAAACCTTATCCGGCAAGTAACTTCTCCACTGCCGTACCGCAAAGTGCCACGGCAATGCTGGTTACCGCACTGAAAGATTCGCGTTGGTTCGTCCCGCTGGAGCGTCAGGGATTACAGAACTTACTGAACGAACGAAAAATCATCCGTGCGGCACAGGAAAACGGCACGGTTGCCATTAACAACCGAATTCCGCTGCAATCATTAACCGCAGCTAACGTGATGGTGGAAGGTTCAATCATCGGCTATGAAAGCAACGTTAAATCAGGTGGTGTCGGCGCGCGTTATTTCGGTATTGGTGCCGATACGCAATATCAACTCGACCAGATAGCGGTAAACCTGCGCGTAGTTAACGTCAGTACCGGTGAGATCCTTTCTTCGGTCAATACCAGTAAAACCATCCTGTCTTATGAAGTGCAGGCAGGGGTATTCCGTTTCATTGACTACCAACGGCTTCTGGAAGGGGAAATTGGTTATACCTCTAACGAACCGGTCATGCTTTGCCTGATGTCAGCCATTGAAACTGGCGTTATCTTCCTGATAAATGACGGTATCGATCGCGGCTTGTGGGATTTGCAGGATAAGAAACAAGTTGATAACGACATTCTGGTCAAATACCGCCATATGTCGGTACCTCCAGAGTCCTGATACTAAAAAGAGAATAAAAAGCGTGAGAGGGCCCTCACGCTTTTTTTATTTACTGGTCAGCGTGGATGAAGCCGGGTTTTCGCGACGTGATGCCAGCCACAATCCGCTGTTTTTCATCGCATAGCCGAATACCAGACCTAGCGCCAGAGACGGCACAACCAGTTGCCAATCCCCTTGCCCTGCAAACGTTGCGCATGCGCCAATAAACGTGCCTGGCACAAATGAAAGCAGCCATTGCTTTGCCTGGATACACATCATAAATGCGACAATTCCCGTCATGACATAGCCAAGGATGTCCATATGTGGGGCAAGTGCACTACCATTAATAATCACCAACGCCCACACCACACCGCTTAGCAGCGTACACGCCGAGATCCACAGCCCTTTCAGTCCACCTTGTGGGCAGGCAAAATAGGCTGTACAGCCCAGGAAGCCAGCCCAACTGAGTAAACCAAGAGAAACGGCCACCCATCCCCAGAGTCCGGAGAGAATGCCCGTTGTGATTGCAATAGAGAGAAGTATGTTCATGCCGCGCATCTTAGCAGAAAAACGGCATGGTAATGAGATCGTGCACACAATTCATGCAATATGATGAATTGCGTTGCAGTATATAGTGACTTAAATCACATTTATTCGTCTGTATCTTCCTGTAATTCATCCCACATTGCACTAATTGCATCGCGCGTCAGTGGCGCCATAGTTCGCCAGAAAGCGGTATTCGCATGCGCCTCAACTTTACCAAGGAACGTGTCGCACCAGGGAAGCAGGTAGTCAACAAACAAGGTTTCCAGTGCTTCACTCTCATCTTCTGCGGACTGGTCTTCAAGCCAGGATGCCGCCAGCAACAAGGTACCAATATGATCGGCAGGTGTATCCGCCAGCGGCATTCCACGCGCAGACAGGAATGCACGAACATCCGCTTCCTTCGCCCCTTCTACCCAGGCGCTACGATAAGGCGGCACTGAACACTCTTTCCCGACAAACAGCGCGTTGTAATCTGCAGCAAGCTGGGGCATATCACAGCTTTTCTGCAAACGGGCCAACAGCTCATCCTGTTCCAGTGGCCAGTTAGCAGACAGTTTACCTTCGCTAATCAAGGTAAACAGGGGAACCAGTAAAGGGTCCTGCGGTTGGCGGTAAAACAGCGAGCCCAGTACACGGCACAGGATAGAAAACTCGTTCATTGATATATTCCAGTTAGTAACAATTAAAGTTCAGCAAATTCCGCGATAGGCTCCATGCCCCGCGATTCCAGAAACGACAGCAAGCGTTTTGGTGAAACGTTCAGAATTCGGTCTTCCGGGAAGCCCACATCATCCAGAATCTTACGGCATTCACCGAACTCTCCCAACGTGAATGCGGTATGGGAATCTGAACCCAGGGCCACCCAGCCACCTGCATCACGTACTGCCGCAGCCACAGCGCGACAGTTATCTTCACTGCCCTTACGCGAATGCAAAAACGAGGAATTATTGATTTCCAGCGCGACCTGATATTTTGCCGCCGCCTGTGCAATTGCGGTGATATCAACGGGATACTTTGGATTTCCTGGATGGCTGATAATATGCACATTGCCGCTCGCCATCGTGGCGATCATCGCCTGGGTATTCGTGTCTTTATCGTGAGGTGCAAAAACCGGCTCATGGAAGCCTGCAATAATCAGATCGAGTGAGTCAAACATCGGCCCTGAGCAGTCAATTTCACCTTCAATATTCTTAATATTCGCCTCAATGCCGCGCAGGATCCCTACGCCATCTACAACACGCGGCCAAATACGCATGTTAATAAAATGCCAGTGATGAGGCGCATCCGCCATGTCCGGTCCATGATCGGTAATGGCAAATAGCTTGATGCCTTTGCGATGAGCTTCAGCGATGTAATCACTTAAGGTGCTGTAGGCATGGGTGCTGGCAACGGTATGCATATGCAGGTCAACGGGATACATAACTCTCTCCTGTAGTCGTTTTCCGTCAAGGATAGCAGGTATCGCCGCCATTAATACCCTAAATAATTCGGGTTGTATTTAGTCGAAACCCGGCGCTGGCCGGGTTGACATTGATATCAGTAACCCCGAACGCGATCGACCTGACCGGTAACCGCTTTTCCACTTTCCAGGCTCAGGATTGTACGAGAAATATAATCCACCGCTTCCGCTGGGCGCGTTACCGCAGCAATGTGCGGCGTCATCGCCACACGCGGGTGTTTCCACAATGGGTTGTCTTCCGGTAGCGGTTCTCGGCTATAGACATCCAGCATCGCACCTTTCAGTTTTCCGCTATCCAACGATGCCAGAAGATCGTCTTCATTGAGATGAACACCACGCGCCAGGTTCAACACATAGGCTCCATCCTGTAATTGATTCAACAGTCCGGCATTAATAATGCCTACCGTTTCTGCCGTATTGGGCAGAAGATTAATCAGCACACGCGTCTGGCTTAAAAATGCACTCAATTCTTCGGTGCCCGCAAAACTTTCCACACCAGGCCAGGATTTACGGGTACGGCTCCAACAACGCAGTGGGAACCCCCATGCCTGCAGGCTCTCTGCCACTTTAGCCCCTAATACACCGGCCCCCATGATGCTGATGGTAAATTCATCACGGGTATACTCTTGCAACGGCTGCCACTTCGCCTGGGATTTTAATGCCTGATAGTCATCAAAGCGGCGGAACCAGTGCAACACCTGACTCACCGCATACTCCTGCATTTGCAGACCCATACCGGTATCTTCCAGACGGAAAAGTGGAATCGAGGTATCCAGCATCTCCGGGTGTGCTTTAAGCTTACTGAGGATGGAGTCCACTCCGGCTCCCAATGCAAAGACAGCTTTTAACTTTCGCCCTGCCAGCATTTCAACCGGAGGATGCCAGACCAGCGCATAGTCGGCATGGGCATTATCACCCGCTTTCCACTCGCGAACGTTAGCGCCAGGGATGGCTTTCGTCAGCGCCTTTACCCACCAGGCCGTATCAAATGTAGGGTGATAGAAAATTATTTCCATATTGTCTCCTGAACATTGTTATGCGGAACATTCTCGCACTTATTATCATCATTTTCCGAGGGAACATCAGATTAGCAAATTTCAGAGTGCTGGCAAAAAAAACAATTCCCGCTCATTTAAGCCCCATGTTGCTTGAAGTTTGTGTAAATGCACGTTTTTTTGAAAAAGTAGATTGACGCCGGGGCGGTATTTCCCCTACATTAGCGCCCGTTCCAGCAGTACAGGAACAACAATATGGTGAGGTGTCCGAGTGGCTGAAGGAGCACGCCTGGAAAGTGTGTATACGGCAACGTATCCGGGGTTCGAATCCCCGCCTCACCGCCATATTCGAGAAAGAGCTCGTACGCATGTACGGGCTTTTTTTCGCCTCTGTCCCATACAGACTATCAACCGCCCTCAGAACCCGTCGATGGATCTTCGCTTTCAGTCAGTTCCTACGCCATATATGCATTCCTGACATACACTAGTTAAAACGATAAAAGTGAGGCAACAGGATGATAGCATTCCCGGCCAGCTTACTGATCCTGAATGGAAAAAGTGCTGATAACCTTCCCCTGCGTGACGCTATCGCTCAACTGCGCAATGAGAGTGTCGAAATCCATGTTCGCGTGACCTGGGAAAAAGGCGATGCACAACGTTACGTTGATGAAGCGCTCCGGTTGGGCGTAGCAACGGTGATTGCCGGCGGTGGTGACGGTACCATCAACGAAGTATCCACTGCGCTGATCCACTGTCAGGGGGAGAATGTTCCGGCGCTCGGGATTTTGCCATTGGGAACGGCAAATGATTTTGCTACCAGCGTTGGCATTCCTGAAGCGCTGGACAAGGCATTAAAGCTGGCCATTGCCGGGAATTCGGTAGAGATTGATATGGTGCAGGTCAACGATAAAACCTGCTTTATCAATATGGCGACAGGAGGGTTCGGTACTCGGATCACTACCGAAACACCGGAGAAACTCAAAGCCGCCCTTGGCGGTGTGTCGTACTTTATTCACGGGTTAATGCGCATGGATACGCTGAAGCCAGACAGTTGCGAAATTCGCGGCGAAAACTTTCACTGGCAGGGGGACGCGCTGGTGATTGGTATTGGCAATGGGCGTCAGGCCGGTGGTGGACAGCAACTTTGCCCGACAGCGCTCATTAATGACGGCCTGCTGCAACTGCGAATCTTTACCGGTGAGGAGCTGATTCCGGCACTGCTATCGGCGATAACTCAGTCCGAAGACAATCCGAATATCATTGATGGCACATCATCATGGTTTGATATCCGTGCGCCACATGAAATTACCTTCAATCTGGATGGAGAACCGCTCAGCGGGCAAGAGTTTCATGTTGAAATCCTGCCTGCAGCCCTGCGCTGCAGGCTACCGCCGGGTTGCCCATTATTGCGCTAATCCGACGGCACTCTACTGACATCAGGCAATCGTGACTTTGTTATCCAGATAAACATCCTGGACGGCATTAATCAGCTTCACGCCGTCAGCCATGGTTTTCTTGAACGCTTTACGTCCAAGAATTAACCCCATGCCACCGGCACGCTTGTTAATCACCGCGGTACGTACCGCATCGCTGAGATCGGTTTCTCCGCCGGCCGCACCACCGGAGTTAATGAGTCCGGCGCGTCCCATATAGCAGTTCGCCAGTTGATAACGCACCAGGTCAATCGGGTTATCACTGGTCAGCTTGCTATAGACACGATCGTCGGTATAGCCGAAGTTAACCGCTTTATACCCGCCGTTATTCTCCGCCATTTTCTGTTTAACGATATCCGCGCCGATAGTTGCCGCCAGATGGTTTGCCTGCCCGGTCAAATCAGCCGAAACATGATAATCCACACCGTCTTTCTTAAACGCAGAGTTGCGCAAATAGGCCCACAGTACCGTCACCATGCCCAGCTCATGGGCGCGCTCAAAGGCTGCAGAGATCTCTTCAATCTGGCGGCGCGACTCCTCTGAACCAAAATAAATGGTTGCCCCCACCGCGACCGCGCCCATATTGAACGCTTGCTCCACGCTGGCATACAGCGTCTGGTCAAAGGTATTCGGGTAGCTAAGCGTTTCGTTATGGTTAATTTTCACCAGGAATGGAATGCGATGCGCATAACGGCGGGAAACAGACGCCAGCACGCCATAGGTTGACGCGACGCAGTTGCAGCCCGCTTCAATCGCCAGCTCAACAATATTTTTCGGATCAAAATACAGCGGGTTTGCGGCAAACGATGCCCCAGCAGAATGTTCCACACCCTGGTCTACAGGCAGAATCGACAAATAACCGGTCCCGGCGAGCCGTCCGGTGTTGTACAGCGTCTGCATATTACGCAGCACGGCGGGGGGACGGTTATTGTCAACCATCACGCGGTCGACGTAATCATGTCCTGGCAGGTAAAGTTGGTCAGAAGGAATGGTCATACAACGATGCTGTAAAAGGTTGTCGGCATCTTTGCCAAGCAACTGCGCAATATCAGTCATAGCTATGCTCCCGTAAGTTCCGATTTGATCTCGGAAGTGGATTGTCCTGACCCGCCTGATGGCGGGCAGCAATAAGCCTGGTACTGACTGCGCATTTTTTCCATCTTTAGCGCACTTTTCAGCGATTTCCGCTGGCTCGATTCAGGCATCAAAAAATGATACAACGGTCAAATTTAGACCATAAAGGTATTTAAAAGGTATTATTAAGTGGTACTATCCAGACGTACCTTACCTGTCATGAAGGATTTAAAGATGAAAACTACAGTTAAGCTGTCGTTCATGATGTTTGTGGAGTGGTTTATCTGGGGCGCCTGGTTTGTGCCGCTTTGGCTCTGGCTGAGTAAAAGCGGCTTTACTGCTGGTGAAATTGGCTGGTCTTATGCCTGTACCGCCATTGCCGCGATCCTCTCACCGATCTTCGTCGGTTCGATCACTGACCGCTTTTTCTCTGCGCAAAAAGTACTGGCAGTGCTGATGTTTGTCGGCGCGATTTTGATGTATTTTGCAGCGCAGCAGACGACGTTCGGCGGATTCTTTCCGCTATTGCTGGCGTATTCACTCACCTATATGCCGACGATTGCACTAACCAACAGTATCGCCTTCGCCAACGTCCCGGATGTAGAACGTGATTTTCCGCGCATTCGCGTAATGGGCACGATCGGCTGGATTGCTTCCGGCCTGGCTTGCGGGTTCTTACCGCAAATGCTCGGCTATAACGACATTTCACCGACCAACATTCCGCTGCTCATTACGGCCGCGAGTTCCGCGTTACTGGGTATCTTCGCTTTCTTTTTACCGGATACACCACCGAAAAGTACCGGCAAGATGGATTTCAAAGTCATGCTGGGTCTGGATGCGCTGATCCTGCTGCGTGATAAGAACTTCCTGGTCTTTTTCTTCTGCTCTTTTCTGTTTGCCATGCCGCTGGCGTTTTACTACATCTTCGCCAACGGCTACCTGACAGACGTTGGGATGAAAAATGCGACCGGCTGGATGACGCTGGGCCAGTTCTCTGAAATTTTCTTCATGCTGGCACTGCCGTTCTTCACCAAACGCTTTGGCATTAAAAAGGTACTGTTGCTTGGTCTTATCACTGCCGCGATCCGCTACGGATTTTTTGTTTACGGCGGCGCGGAAGAATATTTCACCTACGCCCTGCTATTTCTCGGCATTCTGCTACATGGCGTTAGCTACGACTTCTACTACGTTACGGCCTACATCTATGTCGATAAAAAAGCGCCAGTGCACATGCGTACCGCTGCGCAGGGGTTAATCACTCTCTGCTGTCAGGGATTCGGCAGCCTGCTCGGCTACCGCCTGGGTGGGGTGATGATGGAAAAAATGTTTGCTTATAAAGAGCCGGTGAATGGCCTCACCTTTAACTGGGCTGGCATGTGGGGATTTGGCGCGATCATGATCGCCGTTATCGCCGTGCTGTTTATGATTTTCTTTCGCGAGTCAGACAAAGAAATCACCGCCATTAAGGTGGACGACCGCGATATCGTATTGCAACAAGGGGAAATTAAATGAAAGCAGAACGTATTCTCGGTGCTCTTTATGGGCAGGCGTTAGGGGATGCGATGGGTATGCCGTCGGAACTGTGGCCACGAACCCGGGTAAAAGCTCACTTCGGTTGGATCGACCGTTTTTTGCCCGGTCCGGCGGAGAATAATGCCGCCTGCTATTTCAGCCAGGCGGAGTTCACTGATGACACCTCCATGGCGCTGTGTCTGGCAGATGCCCTGCTCGAGTGCGACGGAGAAATTGTACCCGACGTTATTGGTCGCAATATTCTGGCCTGGGCAGAGCGCTTTGATGCCTTTAATAAAAACGTGCTGGGTCCGACCTCAAAAATTGCGCTAAACGCCATTCGCGACGGCAAACCCGTCGCCGAACTGGAAAACAACGGTGTCACCAATGGGGCGGCTATGCGCGTGTCGCCGTTGGGATGTCTGCTGCCCGCGCGCGATCTCGATGCCTTTATCGACGACGTAGCATTAGCTTCCAGTCCAACGCATAAATCGGATCTGGCTATTGCTGGCGCAGTTGTGGTCGCGTGGGCGGTATCACGCGCCATTGATGGCGGTAAATGGTCGGAGATTGTCGACGCACTGCCCGCCATTGCCCGGCATGCCCAGCAAAAGCGGATTACCACCTTCAGCGCGTCTCTCTGTGCACGCCTTGAACTGGCGCTGAAAATCGTCCGTAATGCCGACGGCTTTGAGTCTGCCAGTGAGCAGCTGTATCAGGTGGTGGGGGCTGGAACCAGTACGATTGAATCCGTACCTTGCGCCATCGCGATGGTCGAACTGGCGCAGACCGATCCCAACCGCTGCGCCATTCTGTGCGCGAACCTCGGCGGCGATACCGACACCATCGGGGCGATGGCAACCGCCATTTGTGGCGCGCTGCACGGCGTAAGTGCGATTAATCCGGCATTGAAACATGAGCTTGATGCGGTAAATCAGCTGGACTTTATCCGCTACGCCAGTGGATTAATGCAGCTGCGTGAGCAACGGGAGGCGCAATGAGTGCTACTCGTCTGCAAACGCTTCTCCCACAGTTGCACAGCCAGCGACCGGTAACGGTAGTCGGCGCGGCGGTTATTGATGTGATTGCCGATGCGTATGCTCTTCCCTGGCGCGGCTGTGACATTGAGCTTAAGCAGCAAGGGGTGAACGTTGGCGGCTGCGCGCTCAATATTGCCGTGGCGCTTAAACGTTTAGGTATCGAGGCCAGCAATGCGTTACCGCTGGGTCAGGGCGTGTGGGCCGATATTATCCGCAACCGTATGGCGAAAGAAGGATTGCACAGCCTGATCGATAATGCCGAAGGTGATAACGGCTGGTGTCTGGCATTGGTAGAGCCAGACGGTGAACGCACATTTATGTCCTTTAGCGGCGTTGAGAATCAGTGGAATGCCGCCTGGCTGGCACAGCTGGATATCCCGCGTCATAGCCTGGTGTATCTCTCGGGTTATCAGCTAGCATCCCCGTGCGGTGAATTGCTGGTGCAGTGGCTGGAAGGTCTGGAAGAGGTGACGCCGTTTATCGATTTTGGCCCGCGCATCGGCGACATTCCCGAGCCCTTACTGGTACGAATTATGGCCTGCCGTCCGCTGGTGTCACTTAATCGTCAGGAGGCGGAAATTGCTGCCGAGCGATTTGCATTGAGTCAGGATGTGGAAGGTTTTGGCGCAGAATGGGTGCAGCGTTTCACCGCACCGGTGGTCGTGCGTCACGATAAAGACGGCGCATGGTATTTCAGCGCACAGACATCTGGGTGCGTACCGGCATTTGCAACGGCGGTCGTTGACACCATTGGCGCAGGTGACAGCCACGCCGGCGGCATGCTGGCTGGGCTGGCATCAGGCTGGTCGCTGGGCGATGCCGTCCTGCTTGGCAATGCAGTAGCATCCTGGGTGGTGGGTCACCGCGGTGGTGACTGCGCCCCCTCACGCGAGGCGTTACTCCTCGCACACAAAGACGTATAGGTCGCTTCGACAGTAACTGATACTGTATTCAATAGGCCGTTGCTGCTGATCAAGCGCTACCTGCTTGATCACCAGTACCGGCACTTTGCTGTCCATCTGGATATGTGACTGAAACTCGGCGTCCGGCATCCGCGCGCTAACGCGTGAGCGTGTGCGCTGTGGAAAGATATGCTGGCTGCGGAAATAGTCGTACAGTGAAACGCCAATGGCATCCACGTCATGGATAAGATGGGCGGGTACCCATGATTCTTCAATAGACACAGCATCTTCATCAACATAGCGAATGCGCTTGAGCAAGAAGACCTCACTGCCGACAGCAATGGCCAACTGCTGAGCCACCTCTTCCGGGCAGGGCACCACGCGTTTATTCACCCACAGCGTATCCGGCTTTTTACCGCGCAACACCACCTGTTGTGAAAAACCGCGCGCTTCTTTGAGCGAATACTCGAAGATGTTATTGATTTGCGTCCCGTAGCCACGCGCACGCGTCACCACCCCCTCTTCTTCCAGCGCCTGCATCGCTTTGCGCACCGTAATGCGTGAAACGCCGGTCAACTGGCTGAGGTCGCGCTCGCCAGGCAGGATATTGCCATGCTCCAGGATCCCACTGCGCACGGCGTTCTTAACCGTTTGAGCGAATTTCATATACAGCGGCGTGTTGTCCGCCGCTGAAATACGTTCATTCAGTTGCGCGATAAGCTGGGTATGCGCTTGTTCCATTTATCTTTTTCCTGGCAGCCGTTTCTGCAGCCAGTATACCATTTCTGCTCATCACCACCACGCGTGGAAATGATGCACCGGACCAATCCCCTCGCCCACTTCCAGCGTATCCGCCTGCGCCAGCGCCGCAGAGAGCCACAACTTAGCCTCCTGTACCGTATCAGCCCAGTTAACATGGCGTGGACGCAGTGCCGCCAGCGCTGCTGACAACGTGCACCCTGTTCCGTGCGTATTTTTTGTCACCACCCTTGGCGCGGTGAAACGCTGTTCGCCATCGCGGGTAAACAGCCAGTCAGGGCTTTGCTCATCATCAAGATGACCCCCTTTCATTAATACCGCCTCACAGCCCAGCGCCCGCAACGCGCGCCCCTGCTCTAACATTTCCTGCTCCGTTCGGGCATGCGATGCCCCGAGCAACGCCGCCGCCTCCGGCAGATTAGGGGTAATAATCGACACTTGCGGTAACAGACGGGTACGCAGCGTTTCAACCGCAGAGGAAGACAACAGCGGATCGCCGCTTTTTGCCAACATTACCGTATCCAGTACGACGTTTTGTACCCGATGACGCTGTAAACGTTCGGCAACGGCTTCGACAATATCGGTTTCTGCCAGCATGCCGATTTTGGTGGTATCGATGCGCACATCGCTGAACACCGAGTCCAGCTGTGCAGCAACAAAGTCAGGTTCAATGCGATACACCGACTGCACCCCGCGCGTATTTTGCGCCACCAGTGCCGTGATTACTGAGCAGCCATAAGCGCCGAGTGCCGAAAAAGTTTTTAAGTCGGCCTGGATCCCCGCGCCACCGCTTGGATCGGTTCCGGCGATCGTTAATGCGTTAATCCGTTTCATGCTTGCTCCTGGGCGTTCAGGTTATAGAGAGCGTCGAGAAATGCCGGAACAAAACTTCCCGGTCCCGTCGATTGTTCAGTGGCGCGTTGTCCGGCTTGCTTCATCCAGCTACAGGCAGAAGCAACATTATTCAACCGGTCGCCCTCCAGGGCGCAACTGGCTGCGACTACCGCTGACAATGCACAGCCGGTGCCCACTACGCGCGTCATCAACGGGTCACCGCCGTTCACGCAGACGGTACGCTGACCATCGGTAACATAGTCAACTTCGCCGGTCACCACGACAATGGTTCCAACCTGGCGTGCCAGTGTTTGTGCTGCCGGAAGGGCTACCGCTGGCGTATCCGTCGTGTCTACACCGCGCCCCACTCCGTTCATCCCCGCCAGCGCAAGGATTTCTGAGGCGTTACCGCGAATAGCCGCTGGCTGTAGCGCCAGTAAATCCAGACAGAAGCGACGACGAAACGCCAGTGCGCCCACGGCAACGGGATCGAGCGTCCAGGGGGTTTTCGCCTGCTGCGCCTGTTCAACGGCGGCACGCATTGCCGTTGCCCGCGCCTGAGTCAGTGTCCCAACATTAATGAGCAGCGCCTGGGCAATAGCAGCAAACTGGCTGGCTTCCTCAGGTTCGATCACCATCGCGGGCGATGCGCCAAGTGCCAGTAACGTATTGGCAGTGAAGCTTTGCACAACCTCGTTGGTCATACAGTGAGTGAGGGGGGAAAGCGTTCTAAATTGGTGTAAGGTGTGGGCCGCAAGTGCGCGGCTGTGCAGGTCAGGCTGCATGGTTCAGCTCCTGCCCGCGTGAAAGAAGGGACACGAGCAGTGTCAGACTTCCCTACGCTGGCATTATCCAGATCAGGTGGTACGGGTATTTCTCAGCCTTCACGCGGAAGGGCACCCCGAGTCGTTGAAACACAAATATGATATTCAGGTTTCAGCAACAGGATACTGTCTGCACGCCATGTTGTAAATTGCAGGCCAACATTGCCTACATATCTGCACTTCATTTACACTTTTTACGAAATAACTGGGGTACACACAAAATAGTGCTTGTCAGATATCCTGTAAGCCAGAAATGATACACGACTGATTTTGATGACCCGAAGAGGTAGAAAGGATGGGTATGAAAAATAAAATGTTGCTGGGCGCACTTCTGCTTGCGAGCAGCGTCGTCTGGGCCGCGCCAGCCGCAACAGCAGCCCCCACCGGTATCGATAAGTATGAGCTGAGCAGCTTTATTGCTGACTTCACCCATTTCAAACCCGGTGACAAGGTTCCACCACTGTATCTCACCGAAGAATACACCATTAAGCAGTGGAATCTGCGCAACCTGCCCGCACCGACGCCAGGCACCCACTGGACCTATATGGGCGGCGCGTATGTGCTGGTCAATGATGCCGACGGTAAAATCATTAAAGCCTACGACGGCGAGATTTTTTATCACCGGTAAAAAAACACGCACCCTATATAAAGGGTGCGTCAATTAAATATCACTCGTATTCCGTAACAACTTTAACTCTACTTTGTACTTTACCTGGTCGAATATTTTGTCCATATACAACATATCTCCCATATAGATTTAAGTTAACGCGTTGTTCTTCTGGAGTTACATCTTTAAAATTCAAAAGATCATAGCTGGAACTATTCCCTGCACTAAAATTAATTGCTTGACTTCCATTTAGTGAGATTTCAAACCCAACATCCCCAGCACCTCCATATTCATTTTCATATTCATTCTTGAGGATATTACCTTGAATACTCTCCGACTCAAAATGATACTTAAAAGAATAAGAGGACAATCCTTTATTGCAAATAAAAGATACGTTACCTGATGTAGGTTCAAGCTTTAGATACCTGGAAGCATTATTATTCAGATCTGATATCGTAACTGCTGGGGCAGTAAGTACACCATCATTAAATCTACAAGTTTTTGTCATTTGCGTGATTTGTGGGATATAAGTTACACGATAATAATGATTCGTATTATCATGCCCGAACAAACATCCTGTTGAAAAGCATTTCTCAGGAATAAAATCTATCTGGATGCCTTCATTTATATTTTTTGCATTTTGACTTACCCCAGTAGCTTTTGAAACAACATCAAAAGTTAAGGTAATTTCTGCCTTGTTTATTTTTCCTATATCCATCTCTGTAAAAGAGTTTTTTTTATCATACAAGATATGTGCAGGGTCAGAAGAAAATGTAGCCCTCAAATATATGTCACCAGCATCAGCATGGTATACATAATAGGTTTCCCTAGGAAATTCTATACTAAATACAGTTTCCCCCCCCATGTCAAATAAATTTCTACATATAGGCTTATGCGTAAATTTAAAATTGGATATATTGACAACATTGCCTTTCATATTATTAAGCTTTAATTCATCGCCAGACACATAGGTTTCAGCCCCATTAGAAATATAACAATGACTACTTGCACCAAAACTAATTAATGCAATTAAAAAAAACAAATATTTCATATCCGCCTCTCACCGACAAATATAAACTTTACTTTCATCAATCGTTTTGCCGAAAGTGATTGAGCATGAAAGTCCCTGTTGTTTATCGACCGCCACTTTTATCACCGATGGCACTTCATTGGTGCGAATAAAGAGCTGGCTTCCCTGGCCTACCACGCCGATATTGTGTCCATGTATATCCTCTACTTCGTAACCAAACGTCAGCGGTAAACCATCAGGGCGCTGCGCCCGGATATACCACGGTTTACGCTGGTCAGTATCAAATGTTGTCAGCACTACCGCACCGCGATATGGCGCAACGTTGCGGCGGTTCCCCTGCAGATCGGTTTCACTATTGGTATTGGACACATCCAGCATCAGATGGTTTTCGCGATAAGGCGTTAAGCCGTCGTAAACCACCACGCCATTGTGGTCAGTGGTGCGATATTTCTGCCCGTTCACATACGCCCCTTCCAGACCAGGCGCATGCATGACGGCAAACGTTTCTGACAGTCTGTTGGCTAAATTCACGCCACCAGACCAGGCCACAAGGCCACCTGAAATACTGCCGCCAGTTTGTGTGTATTTAGACGACTGACTGTAGCTGCCGTTAAGCGTCGCAACGGGCGCATTCCATGTCAGATTGCCGCCTGCTGTTGTTTCGCTACCCTGCCGCTGATGGCTCAGATTCACCCCATAGTTAAACTGATCGCGACTGCCTGCGGTGCCCGAAAGTCCGGTATTATTTGACGCAAAGCCATCATCATCAAAGGTCGTGGAATTAGACACATATAAATGCCTGCGCGGAGCGCTAATATCATCTCCCCAATCGAAAGGTATAGAGATAAAGACGTTAAAACGTTTATCTTCATGATGATCGTCATCGTAAGTCTGGCTGGCGGAAAAGGTATAGCTAATCCGTTGCCAGCTATTGGAATAACTCACCTGATAATCTTTACTGTTACCGCTCCGTCCCCAGTAATCGCGCCACAGCGTACTGAGCGAAAACGAGCCCCAACCTTGCGGCAAAGACTGGCTGACGTTAGCCGAAAAGCTGTTTTTACGACCAAAATCATTCTGGTAATAATCCGCGATGTCGTACACATCATTTTCATCGCGATGGTAGTTGTTCTTATTGTTTGCCCAGACATGATCGTTAAATGTCCGATAATCCCGTGATGAGTAGCGATAAGCTGCCAGGCCAAAACGGGTGGCGGTTTGCGTCAAATATTTGTTATAGGCAATCTGGTAGCTCTGCCCGTCAAACACATCACCATTATCCTGTTTGCTGTGCGATTGTGTCGCATCGACGGAAATCGCGCCGATACGTGTATTCCAGCCGGTTCCAAGCGTAAACGCATTGTAGTTATCTGCCAGCATGGTGCCGCCATACAGCGTTAACAGATTATTCAGCCCGTATTGGTAGCTCATCTGCGCAAAATCGGTCTGGTTGCTGGCGCCTTCGATATGGCTACGTCCAGCGGCAAAATCATATTTTGAGACCCCCGGCTGCAGCATATTGGGCACCGCAGCGTACGGTACCAGATAGGTTGTTACCGAGCCGTCAGCCTCTTTGATACTGACGTCAAGATCCGCTCCCCCTCCAGCCAGCTGCAAATCAGCAATGGAGAACGGGCCAGGCGGAACCTCTTTCTGGTAAACCACAAAACCGTTTTGTTCGATGGTAACCAGCGCGTTGCTTTGCGCAATCCCCTGAACCAGCGGCGTAAAATTCTGCTTTGAGTTTGGCAGCATCTGCATATCGCGATACAGCCGCACGCCCCGAAAACGTACCGCGTCAAAAATATCTGATGAGGTATACATATCCCCGGCACGCAGAGTGCCCAGAATTTGCGGGATGCCACGTTCCAGATACAGGGTATTACTTTTCCACTCCCCGTTGCTGTCATCGGTTTTGTTATAGCTGGCATCGGAATGCAACTGCCAGCCCAGCAGATTTAACCCACTGGTAAAGCGTGCATAGGTACTTTTACTGTTACCAGAATCCTTATAGTCGCTGTAATACTGGCTGGCATAGTACGAGGTATAGAAGGCATTGATGCCACGATCCCAGTTTTCCGGAGGAACATAGCCATTCTCAAGCTCATCGACATACGCCTGCGGTACGCTGAGATCAAGACGAAACGTGCCGATATTCCAGGCGTAACTGCCTCCCTGTACCGCCTGCTTTAGGGTTGGGCATTCATACTGCTGGTCCAATGCTTGTGTATTTATCCCCAGACGCGTGAATGCGTCACGGGATAAACAGGTGTCATCCGGATTATCCTTAACGGTTATTTCATACTTACCACGCCACTGCTTATTGACGTAGATATCAATATCATATTGGCCTGGCAGTGGTTGGTTATCATCGAGGCGAAAATTTGAGACTTTTTCGCCTTTCATACCGCCCATCATAAAGTGGGTGTCAAACGTATCTTCTGCGGCCTGGGCGTCAATGCCAACCAACAACAGCAGTATTGCCGAAGCAAGCGGAGTCATCCTTAACATAACCAGCTCCTGTTATTTTAGGCTGACGTTATCACTAATATAATTGCCGTGATCGTCAATAATGGTCATTTTATACTGATTGGCATTAGTATTTTTCAATGCCACATTCGCACTGGAGAGCGGAGCAAGCATAATACTTTCATTGTTGATTTTGACATTATTAGCTTTAACTTCTGTCACCGTAACCCAGTTAGCAGCATCATTTCTGATAGAATAACTATTACCACTGCGTGTTAACGCCAGTTTATGGAAAGTATTTTTATTAACGGCGGCAATACCTTTTGGCCGATAAAAAAGTTTAATTCGATTCTGCATGGCGAATTTGAGTACATTTTTTCCGGCGCTATCAGGATTATTCGGTGGAATATCCAGTACATTAAGAAAAAATAAACTCTCTTTATCGTTAGGCAGCGTATTCGGCATTTTTTTAATTTTCAACTGCTGGCCTGAATCGCCTGCAACCTTTACCACTGGCGGGGTCAATAAAAATGGCACCTGGATTTTTTCTGGTGGTAACAATGTGTCACCGTCATCAATCCATGATTGCACCAGTGAAGACCGTTCTCCCTGATTCATCAGTTGCACCAGGACTTCATTTTTTTCCGCCGGGTAGATAATACGAGTACCATAAATCACAATACCAGCATGGACGGATTGCGTAGATGCGATCAAAAAAGCAATTAGAATCCATTTCATTTCGCGTTCGTCCTTCTAAAGGTATCGCCGGTGAATCCACCGGCATGAAAGGTTAGTCAGCAGAAACAGAAATAGTTAAAACTGATGATAAATCCCCTGCAGTTACCGGAACACCAGTATCAAGGCGAGCATATTTAGCGCCAAAATCTAAAGTATACTCAACTCCATCACTTGTTGTTTTTGGAGTCAGTTCTCCTGAAAGGTCGCTTTCCTCAACGTCAGTAATCTGCTTACTGCCTAGCGTTAAGTTAAAACCGACTCCTTCAGCATCACCCGAGGTTTTATTAAGTACACCAGAGGTAAAATTTGCACCAGTAATTCTGACTGTTTTTAAAGTTGTATTAGCTGGACAGACAATAATCATCGGCGTTGAGCTATCATGTTTTACATCACCAACTGTATCCCCAGTACTCAAATTAGCAAAGCGGGAAGCATCAATAGTGGGTAACTCAATTATGCTATTATTATTTTTATCTTTAAAATAGCAAGAGCTATTATCCACATGACCATTAATAGTTAATGTACCTACTTCATCAGCAGCAAAAACCCCAGCGCTCATAAATACAGCAGACAAGACAGCAGCAGAAATAATTGAACGTTTCATAATATCTTCCTTAATGAATTAATTTCGATTTGTTAAGAGGGGTTATCTCTTGAAATTAAATTCTCACAGGTGAAACGTTGCCGCAATGTAAACACGTTGTTTTATTGATTTAAAACAAGTTACAAATCGCAATATACATGCAACAAATAAATCAGGATTTGTATTATTTTCAGAATTAATAAATTTATGCGATTAACTGCCTGGAGAAATTTATTTTATGCATAGAAAACCATATATCATTCATTAAAATGATATATGGTTAATAAAGGCGTTCTTTTTAATCGTAGCGATTGAGTACGATCTGTCGCGTGGTATCGCCAGGGACTGTAACCATTTCCGTCACCACCCCACGTGCAGGTGAAGAAGCGACATTGTTAACAGTTGAAAAATGGAACGTCTTACCACACCGCTGTTGCACGTCGTTATTCACAACATCGGTACTACAGGTTGGTTCGGTTACTCGTCCACTGATTGTTAAGGTCGCGGTATCGGATGCAAACGCAGATGCACTTATTCCATAAGTCAGAATTATAGTTCCCATCAGCGAGCTAATTTTCATTTTTATCGTCACCTCTGTGGTTAACATCAAATAACATGCAGATGGCCTGTCAGCGTAATACGGGTGAAACGCGCTGTTCAATCCAATGGAAATTATAGATTAATGAGATCAATTTGATCAATTACAATGATGCATTGAGGACGTTCATTCAGAAAAAGACATGGTTTATTAAGGCAGGATGAAATATATCGTGGACTTTTTAGCTCAATATATTCACCACATCAATATATTATTGATGTGGTGAATATTTGTAACACTGTTAATTACACGGCGCGGAAGGCGATCTCACCAGGGATAACTTCTCCCTGCCAGTAAAGCTGGGCAGCAACACGCCCTGCCAGGCTGCGGTAAATCGCGGTGAATTCACTGTCGGGACGACTGATAACCGTCGGCATACCGCGGTCGAGATCTTCACGCAAGGAAATATGCAGCGGCATTTGTCCCAGCAGTTGGGTATGATACTGCTCGGCCAGTTTCTGCGCGCCACCCGTGCCGAAAATCGGTTCATGATGACCGCAGTTGCTGCAAATATGCATGCTCATATTTTCAACAATACCCAGCACTGGTACTTCCACCTTTTCGAACATCACGATGCCTTTTTTCGCATCGATCAGCGCAATGTCCTGCGGCGTAGTTACCACAACAGCACCCGTTACCGGAATGTTCTGCGCCAGCGTCAACTGGATGTCACCCGTACCCGGCGGCATATCCAGTACCAGGTAATCCAGATCTGGCCATAAGGTTTCCTGCAGCATCTGCAGCAGCGCTTTACTGGCCATCGGGCCGCGCCACACCATCGCGTTATCGTCAGTGACCAGATAACCAATGGAGTTCGTCGCCAGACCGTGAGACATGATCGGCGCCATATGAGTGCCGTCTGGCGAGGTTGGACGCTGGTTTTCCGCGCCGAGCATTGTCGGGATAGACGGGCCATAAATATCGGCGTCCAGAATACCTACCTTCGCTCCTTCCGCAGCCAGCGCCAGCGCCAGGTTCACGGCGGTAGAGGATTTACCCACACCGCCTTTACCCGAACTGACGGCGATGATGTTTTTTACACCATTTATGCCCGGCTGGTTTTTCACACGCTTCAGCGTCGCGATGTTATGCGACAGCTTCCAGTCAATGGCTTTCGCACCGGTAATGCGCAGCAGATCGGCGCTACATTGCTCTTTTAAGTCCTCAAACGCGCTATGCCAGACAAACGGCATGACCAGCTCAACGTGCAACGTGTCATCCATCCAGGCGACGTGATGCAACGCTTTAAGCGTCGTCAGATTATGCTTCAGGGTTGAATGCTGAAAATTCGCCAGCGTCCCGGCAACCATCGCGCGCAGGGTCTCTGGTGATTTGGCCTGGGATTGTGCGTTCATCCCGACTCCTTTTTGTTGTTCTGAATATACAATAGTCACCAGGTAGTTTACTCCAACCGCAACAATTATTCATTTACGGATAAATGCCCTTATCGCTTGGCGCAGTAATTACCATTTTGGTACTATCAAAGCCCTTTTCACTACAAAAGAAGTAATTGCCCACTATGACTCAAGTCGCGAAGAAAATTCTGGTAACGTGCGCGCTGCCGTACGCCAACGGCTCAATCCACCTCGGCCATATGCTGGAGCACATCCAGGCTGATGTCTGGGTCCGTTACCAGCGAATGCGCGGCCACCAGGTTAACTTCATCTGCGCGGACGACGCACACGGTACGCCAATCATGCTGAAAGCACAGCAGCTTGGGATCACGCCAGAGCAGATGATCGGTGAAATGAGTCAGGAGCATCAGACTGATTTTGCAGGTTTTGACATTAGCTATGACAACTACCACTCAACGCACAGCGAAGAGAACCGTGAGCTGTCTGAGCTGATTTACACACGCCTGAAGGAGAACGGTTTTATTAAGAACCGTACGATTTCCCAGCTTTACGACCCGGAAAAAGGTATGTTCCTGCCGGATCGTTTCGTTAAAGGCACCTGCCCGAAATGTAAGTCTCCGGATCAGTACGGCGATAACTGTGAAGTCTGCGGCGCAACCTACAGCCCGACTGAACTTATCGAGCCGAAATCCGTTGTGTCTGGCGCGACGCCGGTAATGCGTGACTCCGAGCACTTTTTCTTTGACCTGCCGTCGTTCAGCGAAATGTTGCAGGCGTGGACGCGCAGCGGCGCGTTGCAGGAGCAAGTGGCGAACAAAATGCAGGAGTGGTTTGAATCCGGCCTGCAGCAGTGGGATATTTCCCGCGATTCACCGTACTTCGGTTTTGAAATCCCGAACGCACCGGGCAAGTATTTCTACGTCTGGCTGGATGCGCCAATTGGCTACATGGGCTCGTTCAAAAACCTGTGCGACAAGCGCGGCGACACAACCAGCTTTGATGAGTACTGGAAGAAAGATTCCGACGCCGAGCTGTATCACTTCATCGGTAAGGATATCGTCTACTTCCACAGCCTGTTCTGGCCTGCCATGCTGGAAGGCAGTAATTTCCGTAAGCCGACTAACCTGTTCGTTCACGGGTATGTGACGGTAAACGGCGCGAAGATGTCCAAGTCTCGCGGTACCTTCATTAAAGCCAGCACCTGGCTGAAACACTTTGATGCCGACAGTTTGCGTTACTACTACACCGCGAAACTCTCTTCGCGCATTGATGATATCGACCTGAACCTGGAAGATTTTGTTCAGCGCGTTAACGCCGATATCGTCAACAAAGTAGTGAACCTGGCGTCGCGTAACGCGGGCTTTATTGCTAAGCGTTTTGACGGCATTCTGGCTGCTGAACTGGCCGATCCGGCACTGTACAAAACCTTTACCGACGCCGCAGCGGTAATTGGCGAAGCGTGGGAAAGCCGTGAATTCGGGAAAGCAATCCGCGAAATCATGGCGCTGGCCGACGTGGCGAACCGCTACGTTGACGAACAGGCACCGTGGGTCGTGGCTAAACAGGAAGGCCGTGACGCCGACCTGCAGGCAATTTGCTCCATGGGTATTAACCTGTTCCGCGTTCTGATGACGTACCTGAAACCGGTACTGCCGACGCTTGCTGAACGTGTTGAGGCATTCCTGAACAGCGACCTGTCCTGGGATGCCATTGAGCAACCGCTGCTCGGTCACAAGGTCAACACCTTTAAGGCGCTCTACAACCGTATCGACATGAAACAGGTAGAAGCGCTGGTGGAAGCCTCCAAAGAAGAAGTGAAAGCCGCAGCCGCACCGGTGACCGGCCCGCTGGCGGATGACCCTATCCAGGACACTATCACCTTTGACGATTTCGCCAAAGTTGATCTGCGCGTGGCGCTGATTGAAAACGCCGAGTTCGTGGAAGGTTCCGACAAACTGCTGCGCCTGACGCTGGATCTTGGCGGTGAGAAGCGTAACGTCTTCTCCGGTATTCGCTCCGCCTACCCGGATCCGCAAGCCCTGATTGGTCGCCAGACTATTATGGTGGCGAACCTGGCGCCGCGTAAGATGCGCTTCGGTATCTCTGAAGGGATGGTGATGGCAGCAGGCCCTGGCGGAAAAGACATCTTCCTGTTAAGCCCGGATGACGGTGCGAAACCTGGTCAGCAGGTGAAATAACAAAAAAGCCGGAGATTATCTCCGGCTTTTTTTTGTTTTTTTCCGGCTGTCGGCTTCGCCTTACCCGGTCTACAAATCCCGTAGGTCCTGCAAGCACCGCGCCGCTGGCCAAAAATCACGACCTCGCGTTATGTACTCGCGCAGTTAAACCGCGCAAGAAATAGCGCAAGAATTGATCGCCACATTCGCGATAATTTTTATGGTCCGGTGCACGCATCATCGCGGTGATTTCCGGCATCGATACGCGAAATTTCTGTTCGGTCATGATGGCCAGAATATCATCAGTTTTCAGTGAAAACGCGATACGCAGTTTTTTCAGCACCGTATTGTTGTTAACACGACGTTCAATCGCCAGTTCCGGCGCAGAATCATCTTTGCCACGGAGATGGTAGATAAGACCGTTCAGGAAACCGGAGAGAATGATATCCGGGCAGCGAACAAATCCATCCTCATCTTCTTTTGTCATCCAGGTGTCGAAACCTGCTGAGGTGGATTCCATCTCAGCAAGCGCAAGAATGCGCACCATATCGTTATTGTTCGCTTTCAGGGTGTAGCGCAGGCTACGAAGAATATCGTTACTTAGCATAGAGCCTTCAACTGTCGGTGATGCAATAGCGCGCAGTGTACCAGTTTTACAGGCCAATCGCCTCTTTTAGACTTTTGAGGTACCGACGGCTCACCGGGACAGTCAGTCCGTTACGTAAAATCAGCTCAGCCTGACCGTTATCTTCCAGACGGATCTCCTGCAAATGGGCCATGTTGACCAGGTATTGTCGGTGGCAGCGCAGCAGCGGAGTACGGCTCTCCAGCGTTCTGAGCGTCAGCTCGGTGAATCCTTCTTTGCCATCGCTACTGGTCACATAAACGCCGCTCATCCGACTGCTGACAAACGCCACATCATCCATTTGCAGCAGATAGATTCGGCTATGACCGCTACATGGAATGAACTTAAGCGCCTGCTGATGTTCCGGCAGTAACGACACATCCTGCTTCGTGCGCTCCTGACGTAAACGGATCAGCGTTTTCTCCAACCGCGTTTCTTCAATCGGCTTAAGCAGATAATCAAAGGCATGTTCTTCAAAGGCTTTCACTGCATATTCGTCAAAAGCGGTGAGAAAAACGATATACGGGCGATGCTCGGGATCCAGCATACCCACCATTTCCAGCCCGCTGATACGCGGCATCTGGATATCGAGGAACAGCACATCCGGACGCAGCTTATGTACTGCACCAATGGCCTCTACCGCATTCGAACACTCTCCGACTATCTCGATGTCGCTTTGCTCCTGTAACAGGATCCGCAGGTTCTCCCGCGCTAACGGTTCATCATCGACAATCAGCACTTTGATCATGCCAGTTCCTCCAGGGGAAGTCGTAAAGTAATTCGGGTAAAGAGGTCAGGCTCACAGGCTACGCTGATGCCAAAATCATCGCCAAACCGTTCCCGCAGGCGTTTGTCCACCAGACTCATTCCAAGCCCGCTGGACTCAGTCGTGGGCTGATACAGTCCGGCATTATCTTCAATATCCAGCATCAGATACTGCCCTTCCTGACGAGCCGTGATAGAGACTTCTCCGGTATCAAGTAGCTGGGAAGTGCCATGCTTAATCGCATTCTCGACTATCGGTTGCAGAGTAAACGCAGGCAATTGCTGATACGCAAGCGCTTCCGGGACCGTTAAGGTCACCTGCAGACGGGACTGGAATCGTGCCTTTTCAATTTGCAGATAGGCATTTACGTGTTCAATTTCATCAGCCAGCGTCACAATTTCCGACGGTCGTTTTAAATTCTTACGAAAGAAAGTCGAGAGATATTGCACCAGTTGGCTGGCCTGTTCGCTGTCACGACGGATCACGGCTTTAATCGTATTCAACGCGTTAAACAGAAAATGGGGATTAACCTGAGCGTGCAGAAGTTTGATTTCTGACTGCGTCAGCATCGCTTTTTGTCGCTCATATTGTCCGGCCAGGATTTGCGCGGAAAGCAACTGGGCGATCCCTTCCCCCAGCGTGCGGTTAATTGAGCTAAAGAGACGGTTTTTAGCTTCATACAGTTTAATCGTCCCCATCACCCGCTGGTTTTCACCACGCAACGGGATCACCAGCGTCGACCCTAATTTGCATTGCGGATGCAATGAACAGCGATAAGGCACTTCATTACCATCGGCATACACGACTTCTCCGGTTTCAATCGCCCGTTGAGTATATGAAGAGGATATGGGCTTGCCTGGCAGGTGATGGTCATCACCAATGCCGGTAAACGCCAGTAGCTTCTCGCGGTCAGTAATCGCCACCGCACCGATATCCAACTCTTCATACAGCACCTGAGCGACCTTCATGCTGTTAACCTCGTTAAATCCCTGTCGCAGAATCCCCTCCGTAGAGGCGGCAACTTTTAGCGCAGTGGCAGAAAACGCCGAGGTGTATTTTTCAAACATCGCGCGTTTGTCGAGCAGAATACGCATAAACAACGCAGCGCCAACGGTATTGGTCACCATCATCGGCGCGGCAATGTTACTGACCAGGTGCAAGGCATCCTCAAAGGGACGCGCAATCAGCAAAATGATCAGCATCTGCACCAGCTCGGCGACAAAGGTAATCGCGCCCGCAGTCAGTGGACTAAACACTTTATCAGTACGGCCACGTCGGGTAAGGACACTATGTACCAGTCCCCCAAGCAGGCCTTCCACGATGGTCGAAATCATGCAACTGAGCGCCGTCATGCCCCCCATCGAATAGCGATGAAGACCGCCGGTCAGGCCAACCAGTCCCCCAACAACAGGACCGCCAAGCAGACCGCCCATCACCGCGCCGATGGCGCGAGTATTCGCAATGGAGTCTTCAATATGCAGCCCAAAGTAGGTGCCCATGATGCAAAAGATGGAGAAGGTGACGTAACACAGAAGTTTGTGCGGCAGTCGTATAGTGACCTGCATCAGCGGGATAAACAGGCGCGTCTTGCTCATTAGCCACGCGATAACGAGAAACACGCACATCTGCTGAAGCAGCAGCAACACCAGATTAAACTCGTACATACCCGCCAACCACACATTTCTTAAAAGCGCGTAACATACATGGGCTGCGCGTAACTTTCTTTGAACTGTTGCAAAAAAACAGGAATTTGTGAGAACGATCACTCGAAAGCGCGAGTATGACGACAATCTCACCCTTCTTTTGATCAAAAACAGACAAAACTACCTGGTTCGCAAAAGAGCGTCTAAAGTAAAACTGGGACCTCGCGAGCAAGAGTGAGACAACGATGGCGCTTTACACGATAGGTGAAGTGGCTTTGCTTTGTGATATCAACCCTGTCACTTTACGTGCATGGCAGAGGCGTTACGGATTACTAAAACCTCAGCGTACAGACGGGGGGCATCGCCTGTTTAACGATGCGGACATTGACAGGATCCGTGAGATAAAACGCTGGATAAATAATGGCGTTCAGGTCAGTAAAGTTAAAATGTTACTCAGCAATGAGAACATTGATGTGCATAACGGTTGGCGTGAGCAACAAGAAACGCTATTGAGCTATTTGCAAAGTAACAATTTGCACAGCCTCAGGTTGTGGATCAAAGAGCGTGGTCAGGATTACCCTGCGCAAACGCTCAATACGCATTTGTTTATTCCCTTACGCCGACGTCTGCAATGCCAGCAGCCCATTCTTCAGGCGCTATTGGGGATCCTTGACGGTGTGCTCATCAATTATATTGCGATTTGCCTTGCCTCGGCGCGTAAAAAACAGGGTAAAGATGCCCTGGTAGTCGGCTGGAATATCCACGATACCACCCGCTTATGGCTGGAAGGCTGGGTTGCCAGCCAGCAAGGATGGCGTGTTGATGTACTGGCCCACTCGCTCAATCAGCTACGGCCCGAACTGTTTGAAGGACGCACCCTGCTCGTCTGGTGCGGAGAGAACCAAACCCCTGCACAACACCAACAACTGGATGAGTGGCGCGCGTTAGGTCACGATATTTATCCACTCGGTATTTAATATTTTATTAACAAACGTGTACAATCCTTGAATTCACATAAGGAGTACAAAATGAGCGCAGCTAAAATCGGTGTTATAACCCTCTTCCTGCTGATGGCCATCGGTGGTATCGGCGGCGTGATGCTGGCAGGTTATACCTTTATTTTACGTGCCGGGTAAGGTAGTACGCTAATCGCTCAAACCCGCGATCGACAATGACTGCGGCCAATGCGACCAGCAGCGCCCCCTGGATCACATAGGCGGTATTAAACCCGCTTAACCCGATAATAATCGGTGTTCCTAACGTATTCGCACCAACGGTAGAGGCAATCGTTGCGGTGCCAATATTAATAATCACTGACGTGCGAATCCCGGCCAGAATAACCGGTGCCGCGAGCGGAAGTTCGACTTTCCGTAGCCGCTGCCCCTGACTCATGCCCATCCCGCTGGCGATATCTATTACGCTGGCAGAGATCCCTCCCAGCCCTGCCAGCGTTGCCTGTAAGATCGGTAACACCCCATACAGGATCAGCGCGATAATCGCAGGCTCCGGGCCAAACCCCATCACCGGTACGGCGATCGCCAGCACCGCAACCGGCGGAAAAGTTTGCCCCACGGCGGCAATGGTTTCCACTATCGGCCTGAATTCCGCGCCCCAGGATCGGGTTACCGCTACACCTGCCCCAACGCCAATAATGACAGCAATCAGGCTTGAAATGCCCACCAGCGTGAAATGCGCCAGCGCCAGTGCCATAAAGCTCTCTTGCTGATAAACAGGACGCGGCAATTGGGGAAACAACGCGCTGAACAGTGTCTGGCTGTGGGGCAATCCCACCAGCAACACCAGGAACAGCGCAATGAGCCACAGCAGAGGATCAAACAGATGTTTCACTGTGCGGTGTCTCCGAAAGCAGATCGTGAAAATGCAACGTACCACGGGCCACGCCATGGGCATTAACCACCGGCAACACATCACAGCCACGGGCGACAAAAACAGATAACGCATCACGTAACGTCATCTCGTCCACCAACGGCTCACCGGCCAACTGTTCACCACGACGGGTAAAATCTCCCACCGTGCGCAATGACAGCAGTCTTACACCCAGTTCACTGTGGCCAAAAAAGGTCCGCACGAAATCATTCACCGGAGCCGTCAACATCGACAGCGGCGTGCCCTGCTGCACCACCTGGCCCGCATCCATTAACACCAGGTGCTCCGCCAGTCTCAGCGCTTCATCGATATCATGCGTCACCAACACGATGGTACGACCCAACAGACGGTGGATACGCGTCATCTCCTGCTGTAGCGCACTGCGTGTTACCGGATCCAGCGCGCCAAAAGGTTCGTCCATCAGCAGGACCTGAGGGTCAGCCGCCAGCGCGCGTGCCACACCGACCCGCTGCTGTTGGCCGCCGGAAAGCTGATGCGGATAGCGGTGACGCAAATCCGCTTCCAACCCCAGCAACGCCATCAGTTCTTCTGTTCGGTCATCAATACGTGCACGTGACCACTTCTGCAGCTGTGGTACGGTGGCAATGTTCTGGGCGACAGTCCAGTGTGGAAATAAGCCAATCGACTGGATGGCATAGCCCATACGTCGTCTTAATTCCAGCACCGGCAGGCTACGGATCTCTTCCCCGGCAAAACGGATCTGCCCACTGTCATGCTCGACCAGCCGGTTGATCATTTTCAACGTGGTGGATTTCCCCGAACCGGAGGTCCCAATTAATACCGAAAAGCTCCCTTCGCCTAAATGCAGATTGAGATCGCTCACGGCCTGTTGCTGGTTATAGGTTTTATTGACATGGCTAAATTCAATCATCGTTTGTCACCTTCAGCAGCGCTAAGCCTAAATCAAACAGCGCATCAATCAGCACTGCCAGTACCACCACCGGAATCACGCCCAGTAGCACTAAATCAACGGCGCTACTGAGCAGTCCCTGAAAGACCAGCGCGCCAAATCCGCCAGCCCCAATCAATGCGGCAATGACCGCCATCCCCACCGTCTGTACCATCACCACCCGCAAGCTACGCAGGAAAACGGGTAGCGCTAACGGAAGCTGCACCGAAAGAAAACGCTGACGCGCGCTCATCCCCATCGCCCGCGCACTTTCCATCACATCACGCGGAACCTGATTCAGCCCAGCCACCACGCCACGAACCAGTGGCAATAAGGCATACAGCACCAGCGCAATCAGCGCCGGCGTCAGGCCCGTTCCCGCTACGCCGAGCGAGCTAAGCCACGGGAAATGCTTAACCAGTCCGGCAAGCGGCGCGATCAACAAACCAAACAACGCGACGGAGGGGATCGTCTGGATGATATTCAGCACAGCAAATATTGGCCCCTGACGCGAAGCAGAAAAGGTGCACCAGATACCCAGCGGCACGCCAATACACAGCGCAGGCACCACAGTACCGAACAGAATAGTCAGGTGCTGCGCCAGAGCATCATCAAAGACATCATGGCGGTTGGCATATTCTTTGAGCAGAGAAAGATCGTTAAGGGTGCCGGTCAGCAGCAGCGCCACTGGCACAATGACAATTTGCGCATGCAGCACCCAGCGCCACAGCGGCTGAGCGGTGATACGCCGAATGGCGTCACTGCCAGCCAGCAACAACACCCCTACCCCAAGCCAGAAACCGCTCCCCAGGCTGGTTCTGGCGACAGAAGTTCCCGTCTGAGCCAGATGCGTTGCCGTTTTCCCGGCTATAAACAACGCCGCTATCACCAGTAACTGGACAACAACCAGCGTCAATACACTGCCGGATTTACCGGGTATGAAGCATAGAACCACGAGCAGTAAAAGTGTCGCCGCCAGTCCCCACGCCATGTGGGGCCAGACCTCCCAGAGTTGGCGACCTTCACCGGAAACCAGACGATTAGGGGCATAACTGATGAAAGGAAGCGCGGCTGCGGCCACAGTCAGAACCACCAGCAGCAACAGCACCCGATTAACGGATATCTTCGACACAACACTCACCTGCTGCAAATCCGTTACTTCACCCATCCTTTTTGCTTCAGGTAATCTGCCGCGACTTTTTTCGCATCCAGCCCCTCAACGGCGATACTGGCGTTGAGCTGCTGCAGCGTTTTTTCATCCAGGCTGGCAAATACCGGCTGTAGCCATTCCCCCATTTGCGGGTAGTCTTTCAGCACCGACTCACGCACGACGGGTGCTGGCGCATAAATCGGCTGAACCCCTTTAGGATCGCTTAATGTTTGCAGCCCCAGCGCAGCAACAGGGCCATCGGTTCCGTAAGCCATCGCCGCATTAACCCCTGAGGTCTGCTGCGCCGCAGCTTTAATCGTCACCGCAGTATCGCCCCCTGCCAGCGACAACAATTGGTTCTGATTGAGTTTGAAGTCATACGCTTTTTCAAATGCGGGCAGCGCGTCTGCACGCTCAATAAACTCAGCAGAGGCCGCCAGTTTGAACGTCCCCCCCTCTTTCAGGTAGCGGCCTAAATCCGCAAGAGAGACAAGTTTGTTTTTTTCAGCGATATCCTGACGTACTGCAATAGTCCAGGTATTGTTGGCTGGCGCAGGCGTTAGCCAAATCAGTTTATTTTGCTCAGCGTCCAGTTTTTTCACTTTGTCGAAACCGGCCTGCGCATTTTTCCACGCGGGATCATTTTCATCTTTAAAAAAGAATGCGCCATTACCGGTATATTCCGGATAAATATCCAGCTCACCGGAGGTGATTGCCCCACGCACCACTGGGGTGGTACCAAGCTGTATTTTATTGACAGTTTTCACGCCATGGCTTTCGAGCACCTGCAAAATAATGTTGCCGAGCAGCGCCCCTTCGGTATCTATTTTTGAACCGACCGTGACGGGTGACGCGGCCTGTAAGGGCAAGCTTATCGTCGCTAACAGCGCCAGCGAACCCACCCAAACTTTTGAGATTATCATGCAGCTCTCCTCATTCTTTTACGGCCCCTTTCAGAGACTTGAGGAAAAAGCATAGTCGAAAAATCAGGGCTTAACCTGGCAATTGGGGAGTAAGAGAGGGATTCGTTAGCAGTAACGAGATGAGAAATAAGAAGCAGACGCGGCGCGTACGCCTAAAGATAAAGGCCGGAAACCCGGCCTTTATTCGCTAATCAATTACAGCAGCTCAAATTCGCCCTGCTTCACTCTGGCAGAATCCACGCCGATAAAGACGTTAAACTTGCCCGGTTCAGCATCGTATTGCATACGCTGATTCCAGAACTTCAGCGCTTCAATGTCTATCGGGAAGCTGACGGTCTGGGTTTCACCTGGCTTGAGGTTCACTTTCTCAAAACCTTTCAGCTGTTTGACCGGACGACTCATTGAAGCGGTCACATCCTGCAAATACATCTGAATAACCGTTGCACCTTCGCGCTTGCCGGTGTTGGTCACCTGCACGCTGGCCGTCACGGTCCCGTCACGCTTCATCGTTGGGGAGGAGAGCTTCACATCAGAAACCGTGAACGTGGTGTAGCTCAGACCATAGCCAAAGGGATACAACGGACCATTCGCTTCATCAAAGTAGCGCGACGTGTACTTGTTCGGCTTGTCCGCATTATACGGGCGACCGGTATTGAGATGGCTGTAATAGACCGGGATCTGTCCAACAGAGCGCGGGAAAGACATCGGCAGTTTACCTGACGGGTTGTAATCACCAAACAGCACATCGGCGATGGCGTTACCGCCTTCCGTCCCGGCAAACCAGGTTTCGAGGATCGCATCGGCCTGTTGATCTTCTTTAACCAACGCCAGCGGACGACCGTTCATCAGCACCAGCACCAGTGGTTTACCGGTTGCTTTCAGCGCGGCAATCAGGTCACGCTGACTCTGTGGAATAGTGATATCGGTGCGGCTGGAAGCTTCATGCGCCATACCCTGCGCTTCGCCGACTACCGCAACCACCACGTCAGACTGCTTCGCTGCGTTCACGGCTTCATCGATCATCGCCTGCGGCGAGCGCGGGTCAACCTTCACCGCCTCTTCATACAGATTGAGGAAATCGACAATGCCTTTGTCGTTGGTGATATTCGCCCCTTTGGCGTACAGCACTTTGCCCTTATCACCGACGGCATTTTTAATCCCAGTCAGTACCGTTACCGACTGATCGGCAACACCGGCAGCGGACCAACTGCCCATCACATCACGCTTGCTGTCGGCCAACGGACCGACGACTGCCACGGTGGCGGATTTTTTCAGCGGCAACGTTTCCAGACGGTTTTTCAGCAGCACCAGGCTTTCACGCGCCACGTCACGCGCCTCTTTACGGTGCAAACGGCTTTCCGCGTTGGTGTCCTGTGGGTCAGATTCTTTGGCCCCCAGATGACTGTACGGGTCATTAAACAGCCCCATATCATATTTTACATTCAGTACATGACGCGCGGCATCATCGAGTTCCCCCATCGTAACCTTGCCCGACTTAATCAACCCCGGCAGATACTTACTGTAGTATTCATCGCTCATGCTCATGTTAATACCGGACGTGATCGCCACACGCACCGCATCTTCAGGATCGGAGGCGGTACCGTGCTTAATCAGTTCCTTAATCGCGCCGTGATCGGAAACGGTAATACCCTTAAAGCCCCATTCATCACGCAGCACGTCTTTTAGCAGCCAGGCATCAGAGGTGGCGGGCGTCCCATTCAATGAATTAAGCCCCACCATCACCGCACCGCTACCGGCATCCAGTCCGGCCTTGTATGGCGGCATATAGTCGTTGAATAAACGCTGCGGACTCATATCCACAGTGTTGTACTCTTTTCCGCCCTCAACGGCGCCATAAGCAGCGAAGTGCTTGACGCTGGTCATCACTGAATACCTGTCGGCCGGGCTTTTCCCCTGCATCGCTTCCACCATGGTTTTGCCCATGATGGCGGTCAAATACGTATCTTCACCAAAACCTTCGGATGCACGGCCCCAACGCGGATCGCGGGAGACATCGACCATCGGCGCCCAGGTCATGTTCAGACCATCGTCTGCGGCTTCATACGCAGAAATACGGCCAACGGTTCTGACCGCATCGAGATTAAAAGAGGACGCCAGGCCGAGACTTATCGGGAACACAGTACGTTGGCCGTGCAATACGTCGTAGGCAAAAAAGAGAGGAATTTTCAGGCGGCTGAGTTCCATCACCTGATCCTGCATTTTGCGGATATCCTGGCGCGTGACGGTGTTAAAAATCGCCCCAACCTGCCCGTCTTTGATCATCTCGCGGATGGCTTCTTTCGGGTTATCAGGTCCGACGCTTATCAACCGCAATTGACCGATTTTCTCATCCACGGTCATCTGTTTGAGTAAATCGGTCACAAACGCATCCCGCGCTTCAGGCGTCAGTGGATGGTTACCAAACAAGGTGTCCGCCAGCGCTGGTTGCAACGCCAGGCCCACAGCGACACCTACAGAACATAGCCATTTCATGTTGATTCTCTCTTAATTTCTACCCGACGAGGCAGCGAAAATATAACAAAAACCGCAGCTTGCCGTAAGCCTAAACGGGAGTGGGGAAGAAAGCTAAGGATATTCTCTGAATTTTCAAAACCAGCATGAATCAGTGGGATACAACACAGAGACAATGCGAATGAGAAAGCGTATTGTCATACATAGCGCTATGCTTGTTCCTGATATTGAGTCCCACCACAAGGAGTGGAGAATGTCTTCCATTACAACAATTGATAATAAAGCGTTTCTGACTGAATTGACCCGACTGGTCGGCCATTCACACCTGCTCACCGAACCGGCCAAAACTGCCCGTTATCGTAAAGGCTTCCGCTCGGGCCAGGGCGATGCGCTCGCCGTCGTATTCCCTGGCTCGCTATTAGAGCTGTGGCGTGTCCTCAACGCCTGCGTCTCGGCTGACAAAATAATCCTGATGCAAGCCGCCAATACCGGTCTGACCGAAGGCTCTACGCCTAGCGGCAATGATTACGATCGCGACATCGTTATCATCAGCACTCTGCGCCTCGATAAGCTGCACGTCATCGGCAACGGTGAACAGGTGCTGGCTTATCCCGGTACGACACTTTATTCGCTGGAAAAGGCGCTCAAACCTTTTGGCCGTGAACCGCATTCGGTGATCGGCTCTTCCTGTATCGGTGCTTCCGTGATCGGCGGTATCTGCAACAACTCTGGCGGATCGCTGGTGCAACGTGGTCCGGCATACACAGAAATGTCGCTCTTTGCACGCATTGACGAACAAGGTAAATTGCAGCTGGTCAACCATCTGGGTATCGAGCTGGGTCAGACTCCGGAGCAGATCCTGAGCAAACTTGATGACGAGCGGATCAAAGATGATGATGTCCAGCACGATGGGCGACATGCACACGATCACGATTACATCACCCGCGTCAGAGATATTGAGGCCGATACGCCGGCACGCTATAACGCAGACCCTGAGCGTTTGTTTGAATCTTCTGGTTGCGCCGGAAAGCTTGCGGTGTTCGCCGTGCGCCTGGATACCTTTGAGGCTGAGAAAAACCAGCAGGTATTTTATATCGGTACCAACCAGCCAGAAGTGCTGACAGAAATCCGTCGTCATATTCTGGCCAAATTTGAACATCTGCCGGTCGCGGGTGAATATATGCACCGCGATATCTATGACATCGCCGAAACCTATGGCAAAGATACGTTTCTGATGATCGACAAACTCGGCACTGACAAAATGCCGTTTTTCTTTACGCTGAAAGGCCGCACCGATGCGATGCTGGAAAAAGTGAAAATTTTCCGCCCGCACTTTACCGACCGGGCGATGCAGAAGTTTGGCCATTTATTCCCCAGCCATTTACCGGCACGGATGAAAAGCTGGCGTGATAAATACGAACATCACCTGCTGTTAAAAATGGCCGGTGGCGGTGTAGCTGAAGCACAAAGCTGGCTGACTGAGTTTTTCAAAACTGCCGAAGGTGATTTCTTTGCCTGTACGCCGGAAGAAGGTAGCAAGGCATTTTTGCACCGCTTCGCAGCGGCGGGCGCGGCCATTCGATATCAGGCCGTCCATGCGGATGAAGTGGAAGATATTCTGGCGCTGGATATTGCGCTGCGTCGTAACGATACCGAATGGTATGAGCACCTGCCGCCGGAAATAGACAGCAAACTGGTGCACAAACTCTATTACGGCCACTTTATGTGCTATGTCTTCCATCAGGATTACATCGTGAAGAAAGGTGTGGATGCTCACGAACTGAAAGAGCAAATGCTAGTGTTACTGCGTGAGCGCGGGGCACAATACCCTGCAGAACATAACGTGGGGCATCTGTATAAAGCACCAGAAACATTGACGCGTTTTTATCGCGAAAACGACCCGACCAACAGTATGAATCCGGGTATTGGCAAAACCAGTAAGCAGAAGTACTGGAAAGAATCGTAGGCCCGATAAGCGTAAGCGCCATCGGGCACGTTGCCGGGGGCGCTTCGCTTGCCCGGCCTACGGTTTAATCGTTTTGCGCGGTTTGCTCACCTGTCGCTGAACCCGCTGCCGCCATCTGTGCGGCTTTTTGCTTTTTATAGCTCAGCGCCGCGGCCGGAACAGGCATCACCTTGCCGGTTTCGATCCAGGTGCGTAAACGACTGGCATCAGCAAAGTGGGTATATTTGCCAAAGGCATCCATGACCACCAGCGCTACCGGCTTGTTATTAATAACCGTACGCATCACCAGGCAGTGACCAGCGGCATTAGTAAACCCAGTTTTGGTGAGCTGAATGTTCCAGTTATCACGGTACACCAGATGGTTGGTGTTACGGAACGGTAACGTATAAGCCGGATTAGCAAAGGTCGCCATGTCTTCACGCGTCGTACTCAACTGACCAATCAGCGGATACTGCTTGCTGGCAATCAGCAGTTTAGTTAAATCACGCGCCGTCGAGACGTTATGAATCGATAACCCGGTCGGTTCCACAAAGCGCGTCTGGGTCATTCCCAACGACTTCGCCTTCGCATTCATCGCCTTGATAAATGCGTTATAACCGCCCGGATAGTGGTGCGCCAGGCTTGCCGCTGCGCGGTTTTCTGAGGACATCAGCGCCAGTAGCAGCATATTCTTACGACTGATCTCACTGTTCAGACGCACACGAGAGTAGATGCCTTTCATTTCCGGCGTCTGACTGATGTCAACTTTCAGTTTTTCATCCAGCGGCAGTCGTGCATCAAGCACCACCATCGCCGTCATTAATTTGGTAATCGACGCAATCGGACGCACGAGGTCCGGGTGGTTCGAATAGATAACTTTGTTGGTATTCAGATCAACAATCATCGCACTACCAGAAGCAATCTCAGGTTGAGATGCCGCTGCAGTAGTCGCCGTTTTCGCTACGGCTTGGGGTGCAAAAGGAACAGCCAGCACCAGGGCAAGACTTAATAATGAAACTCGGAATTTCAGCATGATGAGGTTTCTGATAATGGTTCACGCACGTCACAACGCACACCGCCTGAAATAAGGATTATCTCAGGCTAGCTCTGGCATCATAGCGATCCGGCAGGTTTGCCGCTACAGAAGAATCATCTCGAAATGCTGCGTTGCTGACTTTTACGCCAACAACGCAGCACAGACAGGTTGTACGCCTAGAACAATCGGTACCCGTAACCCCACAGGATCACCGTAATCGCCAGCAGAACCTCCAGCACCAGCACGCCAATCGCCAGCGTTGAACTGGAAAAGCTCAGCCCTTCTTCTTTAGTGATATTCAGGAACGTTGGAATACCGAGATAGAGTAAATAGCCGGTGTAAAACAGCGCGATGGTTCCCACGAGCGCACACAGCCAGACCAGCGGATACAGCGCCACCAGCCCGCTTAAAAACAGCGGCGTGGCAACATATCCGGCAAAGACCATACAATGCGCCAGCGACGGGCGTCGCGAGTAATTACGCGCCATCCACCAGATAACTCTGCCCATGATGGCCACACCCGCCAGCATCACGCCGTAAAACAGAATTGCCATCGCAAATCCGGTAAACAGGGATAACTTCAGTATATTGCCGTCGCCAAAATTCCAGCCAATTTGCGTGGTGCCAATAAACGCACAAATCACCGGGATTGCCGCCATCAGCAATACATGGTGGGTATAGTGATGCGAAACACTTTCGTTTTCGCTGTTGATCACGTGCATTTCACGATCGGGATGGGAAAACAGCCCCCAGACATGGTTCATACCGCCCCCTTCTTGTCAGCTCCGGACCTCAACACTTCAAGTATAATTCAGCTTTTGATTATTTTATGTACACATGAAAAATACCGATACGCTGAGTTGCTGCTTTTCCGGCATGAACTATTCACTGGGTGTATGCTATGGAACGTGGAGGTCATACAACGTATGGATATAACGCATTATGTTGAGCAATACGGCTATGCGGCGCTGATTATTGGCAGCCTTGCCGAAGGCGAAACCATTACCTTGCTAGGCGGTGTTGCTGCGCATCAGGGAATTCTTAAATTTCCGCTGGTGGTACTCTCCGTCGCGTTGGGTGGGATGATTGGCGATCAGTTACTCTTCTTACTTGGGCGTCGTTTTGGCGGCAAAATCTTACGTCGTTTCTCGCGTCATCGGGCAAAAATCCACTACGCGCAGAAGATGATCCAACGGCGTCCCTACCTGTTTGTGGTCGGCACGCGCTTTATGTACGGTTTTCGCGTCATTGGCCCGTTGCTGATTGGGGCCAGCCACCTGCCACCGAAGATTTTCATCCCACTGAATATCCTGGGGGCGTTTGTCTGGGCATTGCTGTTTACCACGCTCGGCTATGTGGGCGGTGAAGTGATTGCCCCATGGTTGCATAGCCTCGACCAGCATATTAAACATGGGGTGTGGTTGGTTCTGGTTATCGGCGTTGTAGTGGCTGCCCGCTGGTGGATGAAACGGCGAAGTAAACGCAAAGAACACGCAAATTGACCCGACAGAGGCTTCTGCCGGGTCAGACTATCAGGAGGCGCGGTAACCGCCGCCCAGTGCGCTGGTCAGCTGTATAGAAGCATCCAGCCACTGTCCCTGTAAAACCAGACCATTAAGCTGTTCGCGTAATGCCGGAATTTTGGCCTCGCTAACCCGGGAACCCGCAATAATACCGGCGCTATATCGTGCCTGCGCAAGCCCCACGACGCGCTGTGCGTCATGTTCAATTTGCTGCTGATGCTGGTTCTTCTGCGCCAGCGTTTCTACCTGTGATGCCGCACGCGCCACGTCATTCACCGCATCGACCACTGCCTTGTTGTAATTTGCCACCGTCAGGTTACTCTGCGCTTTCGTGATATCGAGATTCGCATTCAGTCTGCCGCTATCAAAAATAGGCAGCGTCAGTCCAGCCGTCACGCCCATCTGCTGTGCGGAATGGCGGAATAAATCGCTCAGATGCAGCGCATCCTGCTGTAAAAACGCCATCAGGTTAACATCCGGATAGAATGCCGCTTTTGCCGCATCAATGCTGCTCAGCGATGACTCGATGTACCAATGCGCGGCCTGTAAATCAGGGCGGCGGGCCAGCAGCGAATAACCAAGCTGTGACGGTAGCTGGCTTTCTACCGCCGGTAGCGTCGTTGCTTTAAGCTTCATGACGGAAGATTGCGAGTTGGTCAGTGCGCTCAGCCGCGCCTCTATCACCTTCATTTTGCCGCTGACATCGTTCAGCTGCTGCTCCGTTTTACTGGAATCGATATCCGTCTCAACACCTTCGACAGAAGAGGTAATCCCGTTTTGATACAGTTGACGATCGACGGTGATGACGTTCTGTTGCTCGGTTTTAATCTGCGTCAGCACGGTTTTAAGCGCCGCCTGTGTCTGCCACTCCCAGTACAAACGCGATACGCCGCTCGCCAGTAGCTGGCGAGTTTGCTCACGTTCAGCCTCACGCGCTTTCACCTCGCCAATACGCGCCGCCACTTCAGCCCGGTTTTTACCCCACAGATCCAGGTTCCAGCCTGCGGTTAAACCAAAGGTTCCATTGGTGTACCACGGCCCGGTCGTGCCTGCAGCAGGATCGGTAATGGCAAACGGTCCCATTAAACCTTCTGCCGACATTCTTTGACGTTCAACGTCTGCGGAAAAATCAACTTCTGGACCATCCTGCGCCTTAACCGCTTTAGCCTGCGCTTCTGCCAGTTGAATGCGCTGTTCTGCTACCTGCATGTCTGGAGAATTCTTCAGGGTGCTGTCAATCAACGCATTCAGCTGTGGATCGTGATACGCCTTCCACCATTGGCTGTCCGGCCAACCATTTTTTAATGCCGCGGGCAACGCGGAGTCAACGTTCACAGCGGGCGTCTGCTGTGACAGCGATTGACGATTGTCATGCATAGGCGCACAACCGACCATCAAAATAAGCAGCGGCAAACATGCCGTTGCAACAAGAACAGAGTTACGATTCATGGGAATATACAGGTAAGAAAAGATGCACAGAGAGTACGACTTATCGCATTCTCTTTTTTAGTTACGCGTGGCAATACATCTTTTGAAATAAAATCACATAGTAAAGAAACATATACATGGTAAATGGTTCTGTCAAAATAATTCCAATAAATTATAAATGGAGGCGTAATGTCACAAAATATCTATGATGACCCGACATTCTTTGCCGGATATGCCACGCTGGATCGTTCAGTAAAGGGACTCGACGGCGCACCAGAGTGGCCAACAATACAAGCCATGTTCCCTCCCCTACAGGGAAAAAATATTCTTGATTTAGCTCACTGGCACTGCATTATTTGCACGATATAGAACGATTATTGCAAACCATTTACCAATCATTAATACCGTGCGGAATGCTGGTTTTTTCCGCTGAACATCCTATTTATACCGCGCCGCTCAGCCAGGGGGGGATTAAAGATAAAACCAGGTTTGGATGAATGGGGTCCATCGGTTGAACAAATTGCCGCCATCCGGCAATAAATCAGGCAACACTTGTGATGGCCTGAATCGCGCGTGCAATATCCGGTGAATTATTCAAAGCCCGAATTTCCTGAAACAGTTCTGTCGCTTCAACATATTCTTTACGAAGATAGCCCAGCCACTGTTTGATACGCGCCACATGATACAGCCCGGTATCACCTTGTTTTTCCAGTCGGGTATATTTTTGCAGTAACGTCACGACTTCAGGCCATGGCATACGCGGTTCATTATATTTCACCACGCGACTCAAATTCGGGATATTAAGCGCACCGCGCCCGATCATGACGGCATCGCATCCGCTGATGGCCATACAGTCCTGTGCGCTTTGCCAGTCCCAGATCTCACCATTCGCGATAACCGGGATATTGAGACGCTGGCGAATCTCGCCAATGGCCTGCCAGTTAATGTACTCGGCCTTATAGCCCTGTTCTTTGGTTCGACCGTGTACCACCAACTCGCTGGCACCGGCCTGCTGGACGGCATCAGCAATTTCGAATTGCCTGTCACTGCTGTCCCAGCCCAGACGCACTTTTACCGTCACCGGTAAATGGGCCGGAACCGCATCACGCATGGCCTTAGCGCCACGGTAAATCAGCTCAGGGTCCTTCAGTAACGTTGCGCCGCCGCCGCTGCCATTCACCAGTTTCGACGGGCATCCACAATTTAGATCGACGCCATACGAACCCAGCTCAACCGCGCGGGCTGCATTTTCTGCCAGCCACTGCGGATACTGCCCCAGCAGTTGTATACGCACCGGCGTACCGGATGTCGTGCGGCTGGCGTTAAGCAGTTCAGGGCAAATGCGGTGAAAGACTTTTACCGGCAGTAGTTGATCTACCACGCGAACAAATTCGGTGATACAGAGATCATAATCATTTACTTCAGTCAGCAGCTCGCGCACCAGTGAGTCGAGCACGCCTTCCATCGGCGCCAGTAAAACACGCATATTGTTACCCGCAAAAAAGAGAGGCGCTATGGTAACGTCTCTATGCAGGAGATTAAAGCGTCTCAGCGCCGGGCACAGATTTGGTTATGCTGATTGGGGGTATTGCCTGATGTTCCTGATATCTATTTCCACTATGCTTAGAATTCATGATGTGATCGGTAGCACGTTTTAAAGTTTAATTGTATGATGAATCAGTCTCGTCAAGGGTTTCAATTATGAGCAAGTCACTGAACATTATCTGGCAATATTTACGCGCATTCGTCCTCATTTATGCCTGCCTCTACGCAGGTATTTTTCTTGCATCACTGCTGCCTATAACGATTCCAGGCAGCATTATCGGCATGCTGATTCTGTTTGTATTACTGGCATTACAGATCTTACCAGCAAAATGGGTAAACCCAGGGTGCTACGTACTGATTCGTTACATGGCCCTGCTGTTTGTCCCGATTGGCGTGGGGATCATGCAGTACTTTGACTTGCTACGCGCACAATTTGGTCCGGTCGTGGTGTCCTGCACCATCAGTACACTGGTCGTATTCCTGGTAGTGAGCTGGAGCTCGCACATTGTTCACGGCGAACGCAAAATCGTTGGCCAAAAAGGGTCTAAACAATGATGTCGTATATCTGGTGGTCGTTACCCCTCACCCTGGCGGTATTTTTTGCTGCACGTAAGCTGGCAGCGCGATTTAAAATGCCGCTATTGAACCCGTTGCTGGTCGCCATGGTGGTGATTATTCCCTTTCTGATGCTGACCGGTATCCCCTACGATCACTACTTCAAAGGCAGCGAGGTGCTGAACGATTTACTGCAACCTGCTGTCGTTGCGCTAGCCTATCCGTTATATGAGCAGCTGCACCAAATCCGTGCCCGCTGGAAATCAATCATTGCTATCTGTTTTGCCGGGAGCGTTGTGGCGATGGTAACAGGTACAACAATCGCTTTGTTGATGGGCGCATCACCGCAAATTGCCGCGTCTATTATGCCTAAATCGGTAACCACGCCTATCGCTATGGCTGTGGGTGGCAGTATTGGCGGCATTCCAGCTATCAGCGCCGTATGCGTTATTTTTGTCGGTATCCTCGGCGCCGTATTTGGCCATACCCTGCTGAATGCGATGCGTATTCGCACCAAGGCCGCTCGGGGGCTGGCCATGGGCACCGCGTCGCACGCCCTGGGTACCGCACGCTGTGCAGAACTGGACTACCAGGAAGGCGCGTTTAGCTCTCTGGCGCTGGTTATTTGCGGCATTATCACCTCGTTGGTTGCCCCATTCCTGTTCCCGATTATTCTGGCGGTGGTGGGTTAACCTTCATTTTTTAGCTATTTATTTGCGATGCGTTGCACATTTTTCATTTAAGTTTCATAAGTTGCATACACAATGGGATTTGGATCACATATAAAGCCATAACAGGCCCGTAAACTACGATTCCATTACATTGTTATGAGGCATCGCCATGCATCCACGTTTTCAAACTGCTTTTGCCCAACTCGCGGATAACTTGCAATCAGCCCTGGCCCCTGTTCTGGCGGATGCGCATTTCCCCGCCATGCTGACGGCTGAGCAGGTTTCTTTGCTGAAACGCGAATCGGGACTGGACGAAGACGCGCTGGCATTCGCTCTGCTGCCTTTAGCTGCGGCCTGCGCGCGTACTCCGCTGTCCAACTTCAACGTTGGCGCAATCTCACGAGGTATCAGCGGAACCTGGTATTTCGGTGGGAATATGGAGTTTCTTGGTGCCACAATGCAGCAAACCGTTCACGCCGAGCAGAGCGCCATCAGCCATGCCTGGTTACGTGGCGAAAAAGGACTCGCTGCGATTACCGTCAACTACACCCCTTGCGGGCACTGCCGTCAGTTTATGAATGAGCTGAACAGCGGACTGGATTTACGTATTCACCTGCCTGGGCGTGAACCACACGCACTACGCGACTATCTGCCGGACGCTTTTGGCCCAAAAGATCTCGACATCAAAACGCTGTTGATGGATGACCAGGATCACGGCTTCGCGCTGCAAGGCGATGCGCTGACCCAGGCGGCGATTGCCGCCGCCAACAGATGCCACATGCCGTACAGCAAATCCCCGAGCGGCGTGGCGCTGGAGTGTAAGGATGGTCAAATTTTCAGCGGCAGTTATGCTGAAAACGCCGCCTTCAACCCAACGCTGCCACCGTTGCAGGGTGCATTAAACCTGCTGAGTCTGAACGGTTACGACTATCCGGACATTCAACGTGCGGTGCTGGCAGAAAAAGCGGATGCGGCGCTTATCCAGTGGGACGCGACATCTGCCACTCTGAATGCGCTGGGCTGCGACAATATCGAGCGCGTACTACTCGGTTAATGGTTTCAATAACGCCAGTTCGTAGGCCGGATAAGGTGTTTACACCGCCATCCGGCAATACGCAGAATGCCTAAAATCCCCTCAATCAGACTGCCGTTTCTTGCGCTCCGCCGTTGGGTACAGTAGCCTGATTGAAATTCCATCCAAATAACGAGTTTTCTGCATGTTAAAGCGCGTGTTTTACAGCCTGTTAGTCCTGGTAGGCTTGCTGCTGTTGACTGTGCTTGGACTCGACAGATGGATGAGCTGGAAGACGGCCCCCTACATCTATGACGAATTACAGGATCTCCCCTACCGTCAGGTTGGCGTTGTCCTCGGCACGGCAAAATACTACCGTACCGGCGTCATCAATCAGTATTATCGCTACCGCATTCAGGGCGCATTAAATGCGTATAACAGCGGCAAAGTAAACTATCTGCTACTTAGCGGCGACAACGCGCAGCAAAGCTATAACGAACCGATGACGATGCGTAAAGACTTGATTGCCGCGGGCGTCGATCCCGCTGACATCGTGCTTGATTACGCAGGATTCCGTACGCTTGATTCGATTGTACGCACCCGCAAAGTATTCGATACCAACGATTTCATCATCATTACCCAGCGATTCCACTGTGAGCGAGCGTTGTTTATTGCGCTACATATGGGGATTCAGGCCCAGTGTTATGCGGTACCTTCGCCAAAAGATATGCTTACCGTGCGGGTGCGCGAATTCGGTGCTCGCTTTGGTGCGCTGGCCGATCTCTACCTTTTTAAACGCGAGCCACGTTTTTTAGGTCCGCTGGTGCCCATCCCGACCATGCATCAGGTACCTGACGATGCTCAGGGATATCCGGCAGTCACTGCAGAACAATTACTCGAATTACAAAAGAAACAAGGAAAATAAGCATGGATGTACAAACTATCTTCGTCGTATTGGCCTTTCTGCTCATTCCCCTCTTTTGTTTCCGTGAAGCCTGGAAAGGCTGGCGTACTGGCGCGGTAGATAAAATTAAGAAGAATGCGCGTGAGCCGGTTTATGCCTACCGGAATGAAGCCCCATTACAGTTCTGGTCTTATGTATTAGTTTATGCCGGATGCGGATGTTTATCTTTCGGTATGGTTATTTATTTAGTCTTTTATCGCTAAAGAGATTACCGTTATATTAGCACTTGAGAATAGCTAATATTATGATAATGGTTACCATTTCAATATAAGGGATTAATGCTGCCCGCCAGCATTTCCCTCAAACTATCTTCTATTTGTGAATCCTTTCACAGAATACTCTTCCTGCAGTGCTTAGCCTTAAGAATAGCCTTTCACTTTTTATATTTTGTTATTAACGGTTTGCCTTAATTTACTCAAGCATTAAGGAAGAAAATATGCCACAACAAAATTATCTGGATGAGCTCACGCCTGCTTTTACCCCTTTATTAGCCATAAAAGAGGCTTCCCGCTGTTTATTATGTCACGATGCCCCTTGTAGCCAGGATTGCCCGGCGCAAACCGACCCGGGGAAATTTATTCGCTCCATTTATTTCCGTAATTTTAAAGGCGCAGCCGAAACTATCCGCGAAAATAATGCGCTCGGTGCGGTGTGCGCCCGCGTATGCCCAACCGAAAAATTATGCCAGCGCGGATGTACGCGTTCAGGAATTGATAAACCTATTGATATTGCGCGTCTGCAGCGCTTTATAACCGATTTTGAACAGCAGACCGCGATGAAAATATATCAGCCAGCAACAAAAACGCTGGGCAAGGTCGCCGTCATCGGTGCGGGTCCGGCAGGATTACAGGCCAGCGTAACGCTGAGCAATCTTGGTTATGACGTAACCATCTTCGAAAAACAGGCTCAGCCAGGCGGCTGGTTGCGCTATGGCATCCCAGAGTTTCGTTTGCCGCATTCGGTTTTGGATCATGAAATTGCCCGTATCGTTGAAATGGGCGTGACCATCAAGTGCAATTGTGAAGTCGGCAATGCCCTTTCCGTTGAGCAACTCAAAGCAGAATATCGCGCCGTACTGGTTACCCCAGGTATGTCTTACGGCTCAACATTGCCTCTTTTTGAGAAAGCGAATCACGTTGAAATTGCCGTCGATTTTCTGCAGCGCGCCCGACAAGCCAGCGGCGATATTACCGTCGCCAAAAGTGTATTGATCATCGGCGGTGGCGATGTGGCGATGGATGTCGCCAGTACGTTGAAACTGCTGGGCTGCCCGTCAGTCACTTGTGTCGCGCGTGAAGAACTGGCTGATTTTCCGGCCAGCGATAAAGAATTCAGCAGCACCCAGGCATTAGGCGTGTCGATTATTGACGGTTTCACGCCCGTGGCGGTAAGCGGAAATCAAGTTACCTTTAAGCACGTACGCCTGCCAGGCGAACTCACGCTAGAAGCCGATCACATTATTCTTGCCGTCGGTCAACACGCTCAGCTTGATAATTTCGCCACGTTAAAGCCACAGCGCAATCTTATCAATACGCAAAACTACCAAACCGCCGATCCGGTTCTGTTTGCTGCGGGCGATATTGTTGAAGGCGATAAAACGGTCGTTTACGCCGTGAAAACCGGAAAAGAAGCCGCTCAGGCCATTCATCACTATTTAGAGGGAGCTTGCTCATGTTAACGAAAGATCTTTCTATTACCTTTTGCGGCGTCAAATTTCCCAACCCGTTCTGCCTCTCTTCCTCTCCGGTGGGCAACTGCTATGAAATGTGCGCCAAAGCCTATGATAGCGGTTGGGGCGGCATTGTTTTTAAAACGATCGGGTTCTTTATTGCCAATGAAGTCTCCCCGCGCTTTGACCATCTGACCAAAGAAGATACCGGCTTTATTGGCTTCAAAAACATGGAGCAAATTGCCGAGCATCCACTGGAGGAGAATCTGGCCGCAATTCGCCGACTGAAACAAGACTACCCGGATAAGGCCCTGATTGCGTCGATCATGGGTGAAAACGAAGAACAGTGGCAGGAACTGGCCCGCCTGGTTGAAGAGGCAGGTGCCGACATGATCGAGTGTAACTTCTCGTGCCCGCAAATGACCTCGCATGCTATGGGCAGCGATGTAGGACAAAGCCCTGAGCTGGTTGAAAAATATTGTCGGGCAGTGAAACGCGGCTCGTCTCTGCCAATGCTGGCTAAAATGACGCCGAATATTGGTGATATGTGTGAAGTGGCGCTGGCGGCAAAACGCGGAGGTGCGGACGGTATCGCGACCATCAATACGGTTAAATCCATCACTAATATCGACCTGAACAGGAAAATCGGAATGCCGGTTGTCAACGGTAAATCCAGTATTTCCGGCTACTCCGGCAAGGCCGTCAAGCCTATCGCCCTGCGATTTATCCAACAGTTGCGCACGCATCCCGAACTGCGCGATTTCCCGATTAGCGGCATCGGGGGAATTGAGACCTGGGAAGATGCCGCCGAGTTTTTACTGTTAGGCGCGGCCACGCTGCAGGTGACCACCGGGATCATGCAGTATGGCTATCGGATTGTGGAGGACATGATCAGCGGGCTGTCACATTACCTCGCCGATCAAGGGTTTGATTCACTGGAGGAGATGGTGGGGCTTGCTAATAGCAATATCATCCCCGCCGAGGAGCTTGACCGTAGCTACATCGTTTATCCGAACATCCATCTGGATAAATGCGTTGGCTGTGGGCGCTGCTACATCTCATGTTACGACGGTGGGCATCAGGCGATGGAATGGAATGAGGAAACCCGTACACCGCACTGCAATACGGAAAAATGTGTGGGATGCTTATTGTGCGGTCACGTTTGCCCGGTAGCCTGTATTGATCTGGGCGAGGTGAAATTTAAACCCGGCGAGAAAGAACATGCGTTAACGTTGTAACGCTGACAAAAAAGCCCGGTGCAGATTGCGCTGCACCGGGCTTTTTACATTGTACGATTACTTCTTACGCGCGTATTTCAGTGAATCCAGCGCGACCGCGAAGATGATAATGCCGCCCTTGATAATATACTGCCAGTAAGGATTTACGCCGATGTAGGTCAGACCATAGTTGATGACGGTGAAGATAATCACACCGGTCACCACGCCAAACACGGTTCCTACCCCGCCGCTAAACGACACGCCGCCAACCACGCAAGCGGCAATCGCATCCAGCTCATACATAAAGCCGAGGTTGTTGGTCGCCGAGCCAATACGCCCAGCTTCGAGCAAACCACCAAAAGCATAGAACACGCCAGACAACGCATAGATGATCAGCAGGTTCAGCGCGACGTTTACCCCGGACACTTTCGCCGCTTCAGGGTTACCGCCGATAGCGAAAATATTTTTACCAAAACGGGTCTTGTTCCACAGCACCCATACAAAGGCCACGGCAATCAAGGCATAGAAAGTAATGTAGGAGAGTCGGAAACTGCCCAGCGCAATAAAGCCCTGCGCAAAGGTTGAGAACCCGCTGTCAAAGCCAGAAATTGGCGATGCGCCGACAAAGTCGTAGTACAGGGAGTTGATCCCGTAAACGATAATCATCGTACCGAGGGTGGTAATAAATGGCGTCACGTTCAGATAAGCAATGATGATACCGTTCACCAGACCGATAATGGCACCAATCACGCAGACAATCAGCACCACCACGATGATTGGCATCGTCGCCATTTCCGGGAACACCTTGTTGGCGTTCTCCATCGACTGCAGCAGGGTTGCCGCCACAACCGCCGCCAGCCCGACCTGACGCCCTGCAGACAGGTCGGTCCCCTGGGTAACAATCAGCCCGGCTACGCCCAATGCGATAATAATACGCACCGAGGATTGCGTCAGAATATTACTCAGGTTCAGTAAACTTAAGAAAGTGGGATCCTGGAAAATAATAATCGCAAGCAAAACCAAAAGAACAACGTAAATTCCGCCTTCTTTCAGATAAGTAAGAAAACTTTTCTTATTTAACGCACTCATGAGGAGCCCCTAATCTTAAAGGTGCAAAGACGCAAGACGGAGGATTTCGTTTTGCGTTGTGGTTTTGGTTTCAACAATTCCAGCGACGAGGCCATTGCTCATCACCAGAATACGATCGGTAATACCTAACAACTCCGGCATTTCAGAGGAAATAATAATGATCCCCTTTCCTTTTTTCGCCAGTTCAGCAATCAACTGATAAATCTCAAATTTCGCGCCGACATCGATACCGCGTGTAGGTTCATCCAGCATCAGGATTTCAGGCTGCGTTAACAACCAACGGCCAATGACCACCTTTTGCTGATTACCACCAGAAAGCGAACCTATTTGCGTACGATGCCCTGGCGTTTTTACCCTCATCGAGTCAATTACCCACTGGGTATCGCTCTTCATGCGGGAATTATCCAGCAGGCCGACTTTATTTTTATAGTTCTGGATATTGGAGATTAGCGAGTTAAAACCAATGTCCAGATAGGCATAAATACCGGTTGAGCGACGCTCTTCGGTGACCAGCGCAAAACCATGGTTAATCGCTTCATTCGCGCTGTGGTTATTGATTTTTTTGCCGTGGAGCGTAATCGTGCCCGATGATTTCTCACGAATGCCAAACAACGTTTCAACAATATCGGTGCGTTTCGCGCCAACCAGGCCGGCAATGCCGAGAATTTCCCCTTTATGGAGATCAAAAGAGATATCACGAATCGACGGCTGACGCAGAGAAGTCAGGTTACGCACTTCCAGAATCACTTCTCCCGGCTTGTTCTCTTTATCCGGGAAACGTTGGTTCAGTGAGCGTCCGACCATCATGGCGATGATCTTATCCATGTCCAGCCCTTCCAGCGGCTGGGTCGCAATCCATTGACCATCACGCAGCACGGTAATTTCATCACACAGTTGAAATATTTCTTCCATTTTGTGAGAAATATACACAATCCCGCACCCACGCTCTTTCAGCTTACGGATGATGGTAAACAGATGATTAACCTCTTTCTCGGTTAACGATGAGGTCGGTTCATCCATAATGACGATTTTGGCGTCATACGAAAATGCTTTCGCAATTTCAATCATCTGCATTTGCGAAACAGATAATGTTCCAACGCGCGCACGCGGATCGATGTCAATATCCAGTTCATCGAAAATCGCTTTGGTATCGCGATACATCTTTTCCTGATCGACAAACATACCTTTGGTGGGATAGCGCCCCAGCCACATGTTATCCATTACAGAACGTTGTAATACCAGGTTTAATTCCTGATGTACCATTGAAATACCATTCTCAAGTGCTTCCTTAGCAGAATGAAAATCGATTTCTTTACCCTGAAATAAAATACTACCGGAATCTTTTTGATAGATCCCAAAAAGACATTTTAATAATGTTGACTTTCCAGCGCCATTCTCGCCCATCAGAGCATGAATAGAATGTGGGCGGACTTTTAAATTGACATTATCAAGAGCCTTAACGCCGGGAAAGGACTTGTTGATGCCGCTCATTTCCAACAAGTATTCGCCTGACGACTGAGTATTAGTGCTGACCATAATTATACCTTGTTGGCCTTGCAGAGTGCGCAATTAAGGGCGCAATGAAATTGCGCCCACAGACGGAGTATTTATTTGTTGGTGAACTCTGCCAGATTATCTTTATCGACACCTACATATGGAACGCGAACAATTTTGTTCTCAATTTTCCAGTTGGTGCCGTCTGCCGCGCCTTTGCCATCAGCCAGGTTTTTCGCCAGATCAAAGGTGGCTTTCGCCTGGTTGTTTGCATCGTTCAGCACGGTACCGGCCATAGCGCCAGATTTCACCAGAGCCAGGGCTTCAGGCAGCGCATCGACGCCAAATACCGGGACGCTGGTTTTGTTGTGTGCTTTCAGCGCTTCAACTGCGCCCATTGCCATCGCATCGTTGTTGGCGATAACCACTTCGATTTTGTTTGCGTTAGGACCGGACATCCACGCATCCATCTTATCTTTCGCCTGAGCGGTATCCCACATTGCAGTATCTAACTGCAGTTGTTCAGTTTTAATGCCTTTATCGTTCAGCTCTTTAATCACGTAAGTGGTACGAGCTTCGGCATCCGGGTGTCCCGGTTCGCCTTTCAGCAGAACAAACTGAATTTTGCCATCTTTGTTCAGATCCCAGTTCGGGTTAGCGGCCCAGTGCTTGGCAATCAAGTCACCCTGAATAATCCCGGACTCTTTAGAGTCGGTACCGACATAATAGGCTTTGTCATAGCTGTCCAGCGCTTTACGGGAAGGCTCTTTGTTGAAGAACACAATCGGTACGTTCTGACCGCGTGCTTTTTCAATGACCGTTCCTGCTGCTGCCGGGTCAACCAGGTTGATAGCCAGTGCTTTAACGCCTTTTGCCAACAACACATCAATCTGATCGTTCTGTTTGGACTGATCGTTTTGCGAGTCATTCATCAGCAACTGTACATCCGGCGCCGCTTTGGCATCTTTTTCAATAGCCTTACGTACCACGGACATAAAGTTATCGTCATATTTATAGATAGTCACACCAATGCGGGTATCAGCAGCGTGCGCAGCCGCGCCGAATAACATGCTTGCCATTACAGCAGACAGGGTCAACACCTTCTTATTCATGGTATCTCCGGTTTTATTATGCAGGGTAGTGCTTGAGATAAATGCTCGGCAGGCAGAACGTTACTGAAGTGTTACTGAACGCCGAAGCTCACTTTTAAAAATATTTCTTCCGTGTCTGGCAACGCTCCAAAAACAGGCTTTAATTGTTGTTTAAGACGCCTATACCTCGATGAAAGTGATTATTCACCGTTACATAGTAGTTACAGCGCAGCAAACAGTGTCATCATAGCTATCGCATTGTTAAGATACTGTGAATTTACTCACATATTGAAAGCGGTTACATAGCCCGACATTATCAGTTAGTGATCGGTGCCGCATTCTGCCGCAAAGCCACAGAATGACGTCGCACCAGCGTCGGCATAAAGCAATGTGTTGCGTCAGGATCCAGCGTTCCCGCCGCGCCTTGTAGCGCAAGCTCAGTGGCCATTTTTGCCATAGAAGCAATGGGATAGCGCACCGTTGTCAGCTGCGGGTCAGTGTAACGTGCGATAGGAATATCGTCGAAACCAATGATAGATAGATGTAATGGAATGGCGATGCCGTTGTCTTTTAGGGCCGTTAGCGCGCCAGCGGCCATATTGTCGTTGTAAGCGAAGACTGCCGTCAGTTGCAGGTTACGTCCCAGTAGTTCCACCATTGCGGACTCTCCGCCCTGCATATCCGGTGAACCGGTACCTATCCAACTGTCTGCCGGGGTAACCCCCTGTTCTTTCAGGGCACTTAGCCACCCTTCTTTACGCATTGCATCGTCCTCAATGCGGTGACTTGATGCCAGGTAACCAATACGTTGATGCCCATTATTCAGCAGCATACGGGTTGCCATTTTAGCCCCGCTAATATTATCCAGACAGACGCAACGATGCGCATAGCCCGGCACAATGCGGTTGATCAGCACCATGCCAGGGATCTGATCCATGAACCCGGCCAGCTCGCGATCGCTCAACGCTTTCGAGTGAACAATCAGTGCGTTACAACGCTGACGAATCAGTACCTCAATGGCATGACGTTCTTTTTCAGCCTCATGGTAGCTGTTGCCAATCAGGACGTACTTCTGATGCTGTTGAGCAACCATATCCACGGCCTTGACCAGCGCGCCAAAAAATGCGTCTGAAACATCCATCACCACAACGCCAATCGTGTCGCTCACCTGCGTCGCCAGCGCTTGCGCGTTGGCATTCGGTCGATAGCCGAGCTGAGTGACCGCCTTCATTACCGCTTCACGCGTATCGGGACTCACCAGCGCGCTGTTGTTCAGTACGCGGGAAACAGTCGCGACAGAAACGCCAGACTGTCGTGCCACATCACGGATGGTTACCATATTCACTACCCTGTTTAAGATGCGGTTACCCGCAGACACCCCAGGCTGGGTATTTTGTCAGCACAACGAAACGGACTGCGTGAGTGATGTCACAGGAATGAAAGCGCTTACATCCATTTTGTTAATGAATGTGATCCAGATCGTTATCTGGATGTTCGCGGTAATGATGTCCCTGACGCACGCAGGGTTAATTGACGCCATAGCCATTCTACCGGGCCTTGCCGGTAAAAATGCAACCAAATGACGGAGAAAAGCAGGTTAACGGCCCAGACCGGAATGACGAAATACAGCAACTCCAGCCGGTCGAATTTCATAAATAAGCCGAATTGATAAAACAGCGTGGTGCAAATTAAGGTTTGTAACAAATAGTTGGTTAGTGCCATGCGCCCAACGCAGGCTATGGCAATGACCCATTTTAAACGGCTAAGCTGCGGCCAGAAACCGAACATCAGCGCAGCGTAACCAATGGTCTGCAACGGCGCGCCCAGCTCTCGCGGGGCTTGTAACAGGAAAGCACACCAGCGGTAGGCCCAGTCCAGATGCCACTGCGCAACGATAGCAGGCAGGTTAATCGCCATCCCAATAATGACCAATAACGCGCCGGTACGTCGATAGTGCTGCAAACTGTACTGCCCTTTCAGCCAACCGCTGCGCATCAATGCCGCGCCCAGCAGCATCATCCCCGCCAGTTGCCAGCCGTACTGCGCACCCAACGCCAGCAAGCTATTGGACATCATATCTACGCGATTGCTGACCGCTTCCATACCGCCGTTCACCTTCCAGTATTTCTCATACAGCAACGCAGAAGCATCCGGTGTCCAGGCCCGACTGGTCTCACTTCCGGAGATAAATCCCAGCAGCAACAGCACACCAACGCCCGCCAGATAGAGCAACACGCCGGTATTAAACAGACTTTTGACGGAAGGAGCATCGCGAACCAACCGCCAGCAAATCAGCCCAATCAGGCCATACGCCAGCAGGATATCGCCATCCCAGAACAGCAAACCGTGAATAAACCCCAGCAGAACCAGCAAAGTGAGTCGTGACTGGATCCAACGTTTGCCTCGCGGTAGCAGCATCTGCAGACCCGCGCCAAACAGCAGCGCAAATAACGTGAGGAATTTCACCTGCGCGAAGAGATCAAGCACGGCCCAGGTCCAGGCATCTGACGGGGTAATGTTGCCGTACCAGGCAGGATTCAGATAGGCCGCCTTTGGCAGACCAAAGGCGCTAATATTGAGAAGCAGGATGCCGAGGATGGCGACGCCACGAATAAAATCCAGCGTGACATTACGCTCCATGGCCCCTGCCCTGATCAGTTGTGGTGACGCACGGCGCGCAGGAATTCCTGACGCGTATTCTGGCTGGACTTAAACAATCCGCCAAGCGAAGTAGTGGTGGTAGCGCTGGTCGCATCACGAATACCACGCGCTTTCACGCAGTAATGCACAGCATCAATTGAAACCGCCACATTATTCGTCCCGAGCAACGTTTGCAGCGCGGTGAGAATTTGCTGAGTCAGGCGTTCCTGGACCTGCGGGCGCTGAGCGAAGAACTGCACAATGCGGTTAATCTTCGACAGACCGATGACCGAATCTTTCGGGATATAGGCCACCGTCGCTTTGCCATCAATCGTTACGAAGTGATGTTCGCAGGTGCTGGTCAGCGTGATATCGCGAACCGTGACCATCTCATCAACCTTCATCTTATTTTCAATGACGGTGATTTTCGGGAAGTTGGCGTAATCGAGGCCGGAGAAAATCTCATCGACATACATTTTAGCGATGCGATGTGGCGTTTCCATCAGACTGTCATCGCTCAAATCAAGATTGAGCAATTGCATAATCTCGGTCATATGACCGGAGATAAGACGTTTGCGCGTTTCATTATCCATCTCTTGCACGGGCGGGCGTAGTGGTGTTTCAAGACCACGCGCGACCAGCGCTTCATGAACCAGTGCCGCTTCTTTACTGAGTGATGACATTTCTTTTTCTCCTGCAGGTGGGGCGCCTCTGCCCTGCGTGGGGCAAAGTTTGTAGGCTGTGTCACAGCCAGAACATTGTGCGTGAGGCGGCGCACATAATCCAGTATTCACCGCGATAATTATTGAAATTGGTGCAGCCTTTTAGCACACAGATTTCATACGTCGTTCAACCGGGTGAATTCGAGTGTTAATGTAAAGTTATATAGATGATGAAGTATGTTTGCTCAATGCGGAAGTGAAAGTTACTCACAGTGCAATGAATAATCTGTATTATGGTGAGTTCGCAAACACATACAGGTTCAACACAACAAGGAGCCACGCATGGAAATGCTTGAAGAGCACCGCTGTTTTGAAGGCTGGCAGCAACGCTGGCGTCATGACTCCACCACGCTAAATTGCACCATGACCTTCAGTATTTTTCTTCCACCACCCCGGGATAACACCCCGCCTCCGGTGCTGTACTGGCTGTCGGGTTTGACCTGCAATGATGAAAACTTCACCACTAAAGCCGGAGCACAACGTATTGCGGCTGAACTGGGCATCGTTCTGGTGATGCCTGATACCAGCCCGCGTGGCGAACAGGTCGCCAATGATGAAGGCTACGATTTAGGCCAGGGTGCCGGATTTTATCTCAATGCCACGCAACAACCGTGGGCCTCACATTTTCGCATGTATGACTATATGCGTGACGAGTTGCCGGCACTCATTCAGTCACAGTTTAACGTCAGCGATCGCTGCGCCATCAGCGGGCACTCTATGGGGGGGCATGGTGCACTGATCATGGCACTGAAAAACCCTGGCAAATACACCAGCGTTTCTGCCTTCGCCCCCATCGTCAATCCATGTCGCGTACCGTGGGGTGAGAAAGCCTTTAGCGCCTACCTGGGTGAGGATAAATCACGGTGGGCGGAATGGGACAGCTGTGCGCTAATGCTGGCCAGTAAACCCGCAGATGCGATCCCAACGCTTATTGATCAGGGGGATAGCGATCAGTTTCTTGCCGATCAGTTGCAACCCGCAGTGCTGGCCGAAACGGCCCGTCAAACCGCATGGCCGATGACATTACGCATTCAGCCGGGTTACGATCATAGCTACTACTTCATTGCATCATTTATTGAAGATCATCTGCGTTTCCACGCCCAATATTTGCTGAAGTAACGCCTGAGTGAGGGCGTCAGCCCTCTTCATTTCTCCATCATTCCTTCACTTTTTCTCCTTTTTTATTTCACCACTATCCCACTGAATTAAAAAGATTTTCCATGCTAAACCCATCAAACACAAATGATTTCTATTATCATTTGTGTTTACAAAAATTCATACTTTTGTACAATCCCCCCGCTTCTTTACTGAAAAGAGTCCTTAAAAGACAAATACATACAATTGTCATGGCCTTTCACATGACACGCAGTTAGATTCATTTAAATGGAATGATACAAATGACTATACCTCACGTTAAGGCTGTAGCCGCCGCAGTATGCGTCGCGAGTCTCCCATCACTCGTCTATGCCGCCGACCAGGATACCGTGGTCGTCACCGCCACCGGGTTTGAGCAAAAAATTCAGGATGCCCCCGCCTCCATTTCGGTTATTACCAAGCAGCAGATCGAAGATAAAGCGTATCGCGATGTGACCGATGCACTGAAAGACGTCCCTGGTGTTGTTGTGACCGGCGGCGGTAGCAGCAGTGATATCAGCATCCGCGGTATGGCCTCGCAATACACGCTCTTCCTGGTTAACGGTAAACGTATCAGTACACGCGGTACCCGCCCGAACAGCGACAACGCGGGTATTGAGCAAGGCTGGCTACCGCCACTGGAATCCATCGAGCGTATCGAGGTGATCCGTGGCCCGATGTCGTCTCTGTACGGCTCTGACGCTATGGGCGGCGTGATTAACGTGATCACCAAAAAAGTCTCGAATACTAAAGCCTGGACCGGCTCCCTGCATGGTGATGCCACCCTCCAGGAAGATCGGGACTCCGGAGACCTTTACCAGACAAATGCATACGCGTCCGGACCACTGATCGACGGGCTACTCGGCGCAAAAGTGACCGGGCTGTTCTCCCATCGCGGAGAAGATAAGATAGTCAATGGTTACAATGAACAACGCCTGCGCAACGGCGGACTCACCCTCAACTTCACCCCGGATGATAAAAATGACATCGACTTCGATGTCGCGCATGAACTACAGGATCGCAACAGCACACCGGGCGAATCGATGGCGGCAGAAAACTGCCGTAACGGTGTTTGTAAGCCAAACAGCAAAAGCTACAACCGTTATGAACACACAACGTATTCATTAACCCACAGCGGTTATTACGACGATTTCAACAGCACCAGCTATGTTCAGCAGGAAGAGACCAAAAACCCTGGTCGTCAGATGAAATCCTACAACACGATCTTCAATAACCAGAACCAGGTCTTCCTCGGGGCGCACACCCTGACAGTTGGCGGGCAATACCGTTATGAAAAACTGCGCGATAACGGCAACCAACTGCAAGCAGCTGACGGTCTGAACAAATTGACCCGCTGGAGTTGGGCGTTGTTTGCCGAAGATGAATGGGCGGTTACCGATACTTTCACGCTGACCGGCGGTCTGCGTATGGATAAAGATGAAAACTACGGTGACAACTGGACGCCGCGCGGCTATGGCGTATGGCACCTGAGCGATCAGTGGACCTTAAAAGGGGGAGTTTCTGCGGGCTATCGTGCACCGGATCTGCGCCAGTCATCCGCAAGCTGGGGGCAAGTGACCGGTGGCGGTCGTCTGAACGGTATCATTGTCGGCAACCCGGATCTGAAACCAGAAAAAAGCCTGAGCGAAGAGATCGGTTTGCTGTGGGATAACGGCAACGACCTCAATGCGGGTGTCACGCTGTTCAATACTGACTTCAAAAACAAAATTACCGAAGTCCGTCGCTGTAACAGCAGTGCCGATCCGGCTTGTACTATTGGCAGCACCCATTACGACTTTGTCAGCGATCGGGTTAACGTTGATAAAGCCAATATGCGCGGCGTCGAATCCACCTTCGGTTGGAAGATGACCTCCGACATCAACTGGACAGCGAACTATACCTACACTGAATCTGAACAGAAAAGCGGTCAGTTCTCGGGCCAGCCGTTGAACAAAATGCCGAAGCATATGTTCAACACCACGCTGGACTGGCAGGCTACGCAGGATATCGGTTTCTGGAGCCGTTTGAATCTGCGTGGCAAAACATCAGAATACCTGAGCCGTACCTCCATGGCGCAAGGCACCCCTTCCTATACCCAGGTCGATATCGGTATGCGTTACTATGCGACCAAAGATGTACTGCTTACTGCTGGCGTGTATAACGTGCTGGATAAACAGATTGATTACGAGACCTATGACACCGTGCTTGATGGTCGTCGTTACACTGTTGGCCTGACATATAACTTCTAAATTTTAGACCATAAAAACCCCGGCATTCACCATGCCTAATGCTGTTCAGTTAACATAAAGCATCAACATGTGTTGGCGGGGTAATGAACATGCTCTCTCAGAGAAAGGGTTCCGTTCACCTCATGTTCATCGCTTCTCTGTACACTGAACACCCGTGAACGTGTTAAGGGTGCTATCTCCGCACCCTTAACAATCCCGGCTCCCGGCAGGAAAATTGTTGCTTCGCAATCCCCTCCGCTTATTCCTCCAGGCTACCGGGCCGGGCGCGATGCAACATCCCTGTCGCTCACACCCTGAACCCGCATCCCTGCGGGTTCTCCCGACCTTATGGATACACGTCGGCAATTTTCAGCCGGACCAGCCCACACCTGGCCATCTGCGTTTTTTGTTTAAACAGCAAAACAGATTTAACTGGAAGTCAGAGCGTTGAAGCGATGACCCCGGTCCGGCTGAAAATCGATGAGGCGTTGACGGTTGACCGGGAATGCCCGCAGGGATGCGGTCAGAGGGGACGGCCTGCAGGGACGCAGGCTAGGCCCCGACCCGACAGGCAGACGGAATAAGACGAATACATCGTGTAGCGGCGATTTTCCCGCCGGGAGCCAGGGTTACAAGGGAGGCGGCGGCGAGCCTCCCTTGCACGTTCACAGATATCTGTGCTTCAGAGAAATGACACCACTAAGATGAACGGAACCCTATAGCGGAATCAAATGTTCTCCATAATGCTTACCTGGCAAGCATTATGCACTGGATTACTTCTTCACACGTTTCGGAAAGTGCATTTCGCTGTAACGAACGAAACGGGTTCCTTTGGTCAGCTTATAGCCAAACCAGATGATCAGGAACAGCGGGATACCAATATAGGTTGCCATTACACCGCCCCAGTCAATGGTATCCTTCAGGAACGCTTCGTAGTTTTGCCCCAGGGTGATTATCAAGCACAGGACAAAGGCAAAGATCGGCCCCAGAGGGAAGAAGCCTGAACGATACGGCAGATCATTAATATCATGGCCCTGCAACACGTAACCACGGCGGAAACGATAGTGGCTAATTGCAATTCCCAGCCAGGCGATAAAGCCCGTCATCCCGGAAGTGTTCAACAGCCACAGGTACACAGTCTGGTTACCAAACATGGATGTCAGGAAGCACAGACCTGCCACGACAGTCGTCGCATACAGCGCGTTACGCGGTACGCCGCCACGAGACAGTTTAGAGAAAATACGCGGCGCTTTACCGTCACATGCCAGGGTGTAGAGCATACGTGTTGATGCATACATCCCGGAATTACCCGCCGACAGCACCGCCGTCAGGATAACGGCGTTCATCACCGCCGCCGCAGACAGCAGACCCGCGTGCTGGAATACCAGCGTGAACGGGCTGACGCTGATGTCTTTTACATCATTGCGCAGCAGGCTCGGATCGGTATACGGGATAATCAGGCTGATAATCAAAATCGCGAACACATAGAACAGCAGGATTCGCCAGAATACCTGACGCACCGCGCGTGGAATGTTCTTCTCTGGATCTTCAGATTCGCCCGCGGCGATACCAATCAACTCGGTCCCCTGGAAAGAGAAGCCGACAATCATCGCCACACCAATCATGGCGGCAAAACCGCCGGCAAAGGGGGCATCACCTGTCGTCCAGTTACTCCAACCCACCGGTTGAGCACCTTTGAAGATACCGATAATCATCATTACGCCAACCACGATGAAGATAATCACGGTGGTGACTTTAATCAGTGAGAACCAATACTCCGCTTCGCCAAATCCACGTACCGAGATGTAGTTCAGCAGGAAGATAACGCCAAGGAACAGCGCACTCCAGATCCAACCAGGCGTATCCGGGAACCACCAGCTCATTACCAATTGTGCGGCCACCAGGTCCACGGCGATAGTCACCGCCCAGTTGTACCAGTAGTTCCAGCCGAGCGCGAAGCCAAAGCCTTCTTCTACATAGTTCTGACCGTAGGTAGAGAACGAACCGGAAACCGGCATGTAGGCAGCCAGCTCACCAAGACTGGTCATCAGGAAGTACACCATCAGGCCAATCAGAATATAAGAAAACAGCGCGCCGCCAGGACCCGCCGCAGAAATGGTTGCACCAGATGCAACGAAAAGACCCGTACCGATGGAACCACCAATGGCGATCATCGTCAGGTGACGCGCCTTCAGTTCACGGCGTAGCGTGGGCGCTTCTGTGGTTTTAGTTTCGGAAACCATGTGAAAATGCTATCCATCCAAAAAATGAGGCGCGATTGTAGCAGACGAAATGGCATTCTTCCGGCACAAATGCGCTGTTATAAGAGACCTTCATGACTGGCCGCGGATTATAAGTAAAGCAGAAATGGGCAACGTATGACGATTGCCCTCAGTTGACGATGGGGTGTTTATTGCAGGTACGACGCATCAGCGCCTTATTCAACCTGCTCTACCTGGTCGCTATAACGTAAAAAACGCAGCAGCGAGTTTGAAAGATGTTTTTGGCGATGATGGACGCGCCAAAGCGTGCGGACCAGACGTGGCAACGGCACCGGAACTTCGCTTAACGTTCCTGCCTGCAGTTGTTCTGCAATAACCCGACGCGACAAGCAGCTGATCCCGAGACCATGGCGCACCGCATGCTTAATGGCCTCAGAGTTACCCAACTCCATTGCCATCTGAAATCTCGGTAGATGAGACAACAGCAGGTAATCCACCAGCTCGCGAGTACCAGACCCACGTTCGCGCAGGATCCAGGGCGACGCCGCAAGTTGCTCCAGCGTCACGGGCCCCGTGGTTAGCGGCGATGACGGCGCAGCAAATACCACCAGTTCATCTTCCAGCCACGGTTCAGAGATGATTTCGGTACTGTGACAGGGCCCTTCAATCAGCCCGATATCGACCCGAAAATCCAGCACGGCATTGATAACATCCAGGCTGTTGCCCACGCTGAGTTCCAGCGGCAAATCGGGGAAATCCCGCCGGTAACCTGCAATCATGGCAGGTAAAATATAGTTGCCAATGGTGCTACTGGCATAGACGCGAATCGCGCCATTATCTTCACGAAAAAGCTGTTCAATTTCTGTCGTTTGCTCGAGCAAGGCCAACGCACGCGGATAGAGTAAGCGCCCGTGCTCATTAACGACCAGTCGCTTGCCGACGCGGTCAAACAGTTGCACGCCAAGTTGCCCCTCTAAATCGGTAAGCGCAGCACTGACCGCTGACTGCGACAATGACAACATGACAGATGCCTGAGTCGTCGAGCCGCTTTTCAGTACCTCAGCAAAAACTTCAAGTTGTCGCAGGGTGATATGCATAGTCGTTTTCCACCGGGTAGCCCGTGCTTACCACTTATAAAGATTAATTATAAATATATAATCAATTTTATTTTTAAGCCACTTCACCTTACAATTTTTGCCAAGAAATCATTCAAATTGTTCAGGAGGGGTTATGACTGAACTCGCCCTACAGAATCATCGTCGTACAGTGTGGCATTTTATTCCGGGGCTTGCCCTTAGTGCAGTTATCACCGGGGCCGCCTTATGGGGAGGTTCCATTCCCGCCGTCGCAGGTGCCGGGTTCAGCGCCCTCACCTTAGCCATTTTATTCGGGATGGTTATCGGCAACACCGTGTATCCACAAATCTGGAAAAGCTGTGACGGTGGCGTGCTGTTTGCCAAGCAACATTTACTGCGTGCTGGGATCATCCTTTATGGTTCCGCCTCACCTTCGCGCAAATTGCTGACGTCGGCGTCAGCGGTATCGTGATTGATGTGTTAACGCTCAGCAGCACCTTTATGATTGCCTGCTTCCTTGGGCAGAAA
>NZ_RPOI01000003.1 GCF_003818115.1 Citrobacter youngae
AAAAAAATAGCCCATTCGTCGTCAATCAATATACCGTTAGTCTGGAAGGTATTTATAATCGTTTTACCGCCAGAATAACGCTGCTGCAATGCCAGCGCTCGCCGATAAAATGCCAACCCCATCAGCGTAGGTTCTCCCCCCTGCCACGCAAAAATCACGTCATTCACATCCTGCGCGGCAATATGCTGTTTGATGAATAACTCGAGCATGTCATCTGACATTCTGTAATTCGCTTTTCTATCCGGATAAAGCATCTCCTTTTCCAGATAAAAACAGTATTTACAGTCCAGATTACATACCGAGCCTGTCGGTTTAATCATGACCTGACAACTTTTTGTCTGCATTGTGATAGCTCCATAAATAAAAGAACCTGGCTCAGCACAAAAGCGTTGAACCAGGCGGGCATAGCCCTAAGTGGCATACCTTATGTTTCTTATAATTATTCTGTTAGCCCCAGGTGACTGGCGTTGGCTTGTCACCGCGAGCTTTCATCAGCGAATCGTTGTCAATGTCCTGTTTGTATTTCAGGAACTTGCCATACAGTTGTTTCTCGATTTCAGGCTGTTTGCCAATCTGGTTAAGGGTTTCAAAGCGATCTTTTTTCAGGTTGTAGAGGTATTTGGGTTTATTTTCACGATCGATAATCATCTTCCAATCGCCATCACGGATCGCCCATTCGTCAGTAGGATCATCCTGGAACGGCATATCAATACCAAAAATAAGTGGCTTCTGACGCGCTAACGTTTTCTGTTCCAGTAATGGAACCAGAGACTGCCCATCGTAGGTACGATCTGTTGGCAGTTTAAAGTTCATCATGTTTGCTAACGTCGGCACCCAGTCAAGACCATAAACTGGCGTATCCGTTACCATCCCCTGCGGAATATGTTTACCGTACTTGATGATTGCCGGAACACGGATACCGCCTTCCCAAAGGTTATCTTTACGACCGCGAAGCCCATCCGTTTCACCCGCCAGGTTCAGTTCATATACTTTGCGAGCCTCGCGTGTCACTGGGCCGTTATCACTGGTGAAAATGACAATGGTGTTATCTTCTTCACCCATTGCCTTGATCTTATCCATTACTTTACCGACCTGAGCATCCATATAGCTGATGTTCGCGTAGTATTCGCCTGTTCCGCGCCATGGCTTATCCGCCCAGTCGCCGTAAAACAGATCCGGATGCTGTTTCTGGTAAGCGCTCATATATTGCGAATACATGTCGAGGTACTTTTTCGGCGAGGCCAGCGGGCTGTGAACTTCCGTGAACGCGACATATAAGAAGAACGGTTTGTCGTCTTTCTTGTTATCCAGCCAGTTGACGACTTCAGAACTGACAAGCTCGCCGCTCATGGTGTCCGCACGACCAATATGCTGTCCATTGCGGATCCAGCCAGTGGGATGCACCATGCCATAGCGGGGACGTTCTTTTGCGTTATCAAGCGTAGCATCCGTGACGAATCCCGCCGGGTTTACCAGGGTGTAGTCAAACCCCATGTCCTTCGCCTGCGGTTGATCGGTGCGATCGCCCCCGGCATTTAGGTGCAATTTCCCCATCATCGCCGTGTCATATCCCTGTTGCTTTAACAGGTTGGCAATCGTCAGTTCATTCCGTCCCAACGCGACATCTTTGCCTTCAGGGATCCAGGAACGGATCCCTGTACGGAATGGCATACGTCCCGTTAATAAACCCGCACGAGAAGGAGAGCACAGCGGCGCGGGCGCATAGTAGTCGGTAAATTTCACCCCTTCCTGTGCCAGCTTGTCGATATTAGGCGTTTTGACGATTTGATGGCCATAAGTCGCGAGATCGCCATAGCCCAAATCATCAGCCATAATAATCACTAAATTAGGCTGTTTCGCTGAAGCTGCATATGTTGTTTGTAATGCGCTCCCGGCACATAATGCCAGCCCAACCAAACTCGCCACGACTGTTTTTTTCATTTCCGATCCTTTGGTTTTATTTAAAATGAATACCCAATCATATAAATCATCTGATCCCCGTAACCGTCATAACCCAGTTTGTTTTCAAAATAGCGATACGTCACTGTAGCTTTCCATCGTGGATAAAATTTCCATGCCAGTGTTAATCCGCCATTTAATCCATTCCGGCCAAATTGCTGTTCCGCATAAGCATCATTTCTATCAAGCTCAATTTCATTCCAGTCAGATAAAACAAATTTCTCACCAAATAAAGTAAAATTGTAAGCCGCAGTCCAGCCAATAACGTAGCCATTCCAGCCGCTGGTTTGTCCATATCGTTGTGATACATAATCACCAGATTGGTTATGCAAACCTATATAGGGTTTTAAAAACCCCCAATCTCCGCTCCAGCCGAGATAACCCAGACCATAAAACATATCCAGATCGTCCCCCCAGGAGTTATCCCACTGGCCATAAATCTTGCCAAAGAAGGTATAATCAGAATCAAAGAGACGCACATGGGTCATCGCCGACACCGTATGATTTCGACCGGCTACAGCATGATTTAACACATTACTTTCAATAAATGAGTAAAATTCGGCTTCTCGAAAATTGACACCAAAATCCGCTGTTGCTTTCCAAACCTCGCCACGATGTACATTGACAAATCCGCTATTCCAGTCGGCATAACCGGCATTAATAGACCCAAAAGAATTTTTATACTCCAGAGCTTGTGCTGCATGGCTAAAAAGAGAAGGCACTATAAGTATAAGACAAGCTAATAGTCCATTTTTTATCCGAGGCATTGAATGTATTCCCCATAATTATAATTAATCCATCAATAAATATTGTGTTACCGCGGTGACAAATAATAATGAAATAGAATGACAGGATAGTGATGTAAATCTCACATCAAGGAAGGTGAATCGTTATTACTGGTAGTGTGTCAGAATATGTTGTTTGAGAGGAGATAAGTAATTATTTCGCCAGAAATATGACTGTAGTTGCCTTTTAAATTAGGTTGGCCGTGATTATTTATTGATGTTAAAACAATCACATCAACCAGGTATGCGGCTGTGAATAGTCAAAAAAGATGTTAGTTCTAAAACCGTAGCACTGCTCCACACATCATACTATTCCAACAAGGTAAAATAATATATCCGATGCCGGTAAGGGTCTGGATATCCATCTGCCAGGTAAAAAAAAGGCCATCTCATCGCTGAAATGGCCTTTTCTCTACTTTTATTTTAGCGCGTCAAATCGTCAAAGAATTTCTTCACACCGTCGAAGAAGCTTTTGGAACGCGGGCTGTTTTGTTCACCCGTCGGGCCACCAAAGCTATCCTGCAGATCTTTCAACAGCTGTTTCTGTTTGTCGTTGAGGCCCACCGGGGTTTCAACCACCACACGGCACAGCAGATCGCCCTGTGCGCCGCCGCGTACAGACTTAACGCCTTTACCACGCATGCGGAACAGTTTACCGGTCTGCGTTTCACCTGGAATTTTTAACTTCACGCGACCATCCAGCGTCGGGACTTCAATCTCGCCACCCAGGGCTGCCATTGCAAAGTTAATCGGCACTTCGCAGTACAGGTTATTGCCTTCACGCTCGAAGATTGGGTGCTGTTTAACCTGCACCTGCACGTACAGATCACCTGCTGGCGCGCCATGCTCACCGGCTTCGCCTTCACCAGACAAACGGATACGGTCGCCGGTATCGACCCCTGCCGGAATTTTAACGGACAGCGTTTTGCTCTTCTCAACGCGACCATGCCCGTGGCATTTGTTGCACGGATCTTTAATCAGCGTACCGCGGCCCTGACAGTGCGGACAGGTCTGCTGTACGGCGAAGAAGCCCTGGCGCATCTGTACCTGACCAGAACCGTGACAGGTTGGACAGGTTTGTGGCTGAGTGCCTGCCTTCGCGCCGCTACCGTGGCAAACGTCACACTCTTCCAGCGTCGGAATACGGATCTCTTTGGTGACGCCACGCACGGCTTCTTCCAGAGTGAGATCCATGTTGTAACGTAAATCAGCACCACGTGAGGCGCGCTGACGACCACGACCGCCGCCAAAGATATCGCCAAACACGTCACCAAAGATATCGCTGAAGTCAGCCCCGCCGCCAAAACCGCCGCCGCCGCCCATGCCGCCTTGCTCAAACGCAGCATGACCGTACTGATCGTAGGCCGCACGTTTTTGCGCATCGGTCAGGATCTCGTACGCTTCTTTGATCTCTTTAAACTTGGCTTCGGCCTCTTTATCACCCTGGTTGCGATCCGGGTGATATTTCATGGCCAGGCGCTTGTAGGCCTTTTTGATTTCACGCTCTTCCGCTGATTTGGAAACGCCTAAAATCTCGTAATAGTCTTGCTTAGCCATCTCTTTTTATCTGCCCCTAACATGCGTGCACGGGCGGAGAGGAAACCTCTTCGCCCGTGCCAGTAATTACCCGTTCAAAGGGCGATTATTTTTTGTCTTTCACTTCTTCAAACTCGGCGTCGACAACGTCGTCATCTTTCGCGTTATTTGCAGAAGCATCAGCGCCTGCTGCACCAGCCTGTTGCTGTGCGTGCTGTTGCTGAGCGATTTCCATCAGTTTCTGGGAAACCTGTGCCAGCGCCTGCATTTTCGCTTCGATATCTGCTTTGTCTTCACCTTTCAGAGACGTTTCCAGCGCGGTCAGTGCAGACTCGATGGCAGTTTTGTCGTCAGCCGGCAGCTTGTCGCCTGCTTCTTCAACCTGCTTGCGAGTGCTGTGCAGCAGATGGTCACCCTGGTTACGGGTCTGAACCAGCTCTTCAAACTTACGGTCAGATTCTGCGTTCGCTTCTGCTTCGCGAACCATTTTCTGAATTTCTTCTTCGTTCAGACCAGAAGAAGCCTTGATGGTGATCTTCTGCTCTTTACCGCTGTTTTTGTCTTTCGCGGAAACGTGCAGGATACCGTCGGCATCGATGTCAAAAGTAACTTCGATCTGCGGCATACCGCGCGGAGCCGGGCTGATGCCATCCAGGTTAAACTGACCAAGATCTTTGTTATCAGCAGCGCGTTTACGTTCACCCTGCAGCACGTGGATGGTTACCGCAGACTGGTTGTCTTCAGCGGTAGAGAACACCTGGCTGTGCTTGGTCGGGATAGTGGTGTTTTTCGCGATCAGCGGAGTCATTACGCCACCCATGGTTTCGATACCCAGAGACAGCGGGGTAACGTCCAGCAGCAGCACGTCTTTAACATCACCGGTCAATACACCACCCTGAACAGCAGCACCGATTGCTACGGCTTCGTCCGGGTTAACGTCTTTACGCGGTTCTTTACCGAAGAACTCAGCGACTTTCTTCTGCACCATCGGCATACGCGTCTGACCACCAACGAGGATAACGTCGTTGATATCAGATACGGACAGGCCAGCATCCTGCAGAGCAACTTTCAGCGGCTCGATAGAACGGTTAACCAGGTCTTCAACCAGGCTTTCCAGTTTCGCACGGGTCACTTTGATGTTCATGTGTTTCGGGCCGGTCGCGTCTGCAGTGATGTACGGCAGGTTCACGTCGGTCTGCTGAGCGGAAGACAGCTCAATCTTCGCTTTCTCAGCGGCTTCTTTCAGACGCTGCATCGCCAGCGGGTCATTACGCAGGTCGATACCCTGATCTTTCTTAAACTCGTCAACCAGGTAGTTGATCATACGGCTGTCGAAGTCTTCACCACCCAGGTGGGTATCACCGTTGGTTGCCAGAACTTCGAAGGTTTTTTCGCCGTCAACTTCGTCGATTTCGATAATAGAGATATCGAAAGTACCACCACCGAGGTCATATACCGCGATAGTACGGTTGCCGACTTCTTTATCCAGACCGTAAGCCAGCGCAGCTGCGGTTGGTTCGTTGATGATACGTTTTACTTCCAGACCTGCGATACGACCGGCGTCTTTGGTTGCCTGACGCTGAGCATCGTTAAAGTATGCAGGTACGGTGATAACGGCTTCAGTTACCGGCTCACCCAGGTAATCTTCAGCGGTTTTCTTCATTTTTTTCAGCACTTCAGCAGAAATCTGCGGCGGTGCCAGTTTCTGACCTTTTACGTCAATCCATGCATCACCGTTGTCAGCACCGATGATTTTGTACGGCATGATTGCTTCATCACGCTGTACTTCTTCGTCCTGGAAGCGGCGGCCAATCAGGCGTTTAATCGCAAACAGGGTGTTTTGCGGGTTTGTCACTGCCTGACGTTTAGCCGGCTGACCAACCAGGGTTTCACCATCCTGGGTATAAGCAATGATAGAAGGCGTGGTGCGATCGCCCTCGGCGTTCTCCAGCACACGTGCAGTAGTGCCATCCATAATCGCTACACAAGAGTTGGTAGTACCCAGGTCGATACCAATAATTTTACCCATCTAAACGTCTCCACTAAAAATTCGGTCATCATGTGGTTGTGAATCTGTAATAAGGGCGAAACGTGCGGTTTCAACTACCCTGAATCGTTTTTTTTCAGACTCACCACTGCGGTTGCTTACAAGATGGGGTCGTAACCCACGTCATCAAGGGGGGCATGAAAATTTTTTTTTAGCGCAGTGGCGATAAAATCGTAGAGAAAAGGCAGAAAGCTGAAAAAATGAATAGTCGCCAATTAAAATTAATTCATAAAACCAATGAAAATGGTAAAGTTATTCACGAAAAAATTGTAATAAAAAGAAAAGATTACGAGCATGAATCATGATTCTGACAGCGGTAAGATGGTCTGAAACGACACACTTTTACAGCCGTCAAAGAGAAATTCCATGAAATCCGTATTAACCCTTTCCGCCAGCCTGCTTATGGGCCTGCTACTGAGCAGCGCCGCACACGCTAATGATCATAAAGTCCTCGGCGTGATCGCCATGCCCCGTAATGAAACCAACGATCTGACGCTGAAACTTCCCGTTTGCCGCGTGGTGAAACGCATTCAACTTACGGCCGATCATGGTGATTTACAGCTCAGTGGTGCATCGGTTTATTTCAAGGCTGCCCGCATGTCCAGCCAGAGTCTGAACGTGCCTTCCTCCATCAAAGAAGGGCAAACGACCAATTGGATCAACATCAATAGCGACAACGACAATAAGCGCTGCGTGAAAAAAATTACCTTTTCCGGTCATACGGTGAACTCTTCTGATATGGCGACGCTGAAAATCATCGGCGACGACTAATCCCTTCTGCACAAGTAGAATTCAGTATGAATGTCACCTATTTGAATGACGACGATCTCGACTTTCTTCAGCATTGCAGCGAGGAGCAGCTCGCCAATATTACCCGCCTGCTTACGCATAATGAAAAGGGGAAAGCCCGTCTGTCGAGCGTACTCAACCACAACGATTTATTTAAATCGATGGAAGGACATCCGGAACAGCACCGCCGCAACTGGCAACTAATCGCAGGCGAGCTTCAACATTACGGCGGTGACAGTATTGCCAACAAATTGCGCGGACACGGGAAATTATACCGGGCGATTTTGCTGGATGTCTCAAAGCGGCTAAAGCTCAAAGCAGATAAAGAGATGTCTACGTTCGAAATTGAACAGTCTCTGCTGGAACATTTTTTACGCAACGCCTGGCAAAAAATGGATGCTGAGCACAAGCAAGAATTTCTTCAGGCGGTCGATGCAAAAGTCTCTGAGCTGGAAGAACTGTTGCCACTATTAATGAAAGACCGCAATCTGGCAAAAGGGGTGTCTCACCTGCTCTCCGGCCAGTTAACCCGAATTCTGCGTACGCACGCTGCTGTTAGCGTAATCGGGCACGGATTACTGCGCGGAGCCGGACTTGGCGGCCCGGTAGGTGCGGCCTTAAACGGGGTTAAAGCGGTGAGCGGCAGCGCTTATCGGGTGACGATCCCGGCGGTACTCCACATTGCCTGCCTGCGCAGAATGCTCAACCACACACAAGCGTGATGCCCATCACAGGGAAAATAATTCGTTTTCCCTTCGTGAGATCATAGACAGTGCCCTCTCCCCTGATTATTATGCCGCGCCCCGAAGACAGTGATCGTTATTTGGGGAAACTATTTCACCATTCAATCAATGATGATTTTGAGGAATTATGGGCAACACTAAGTTGGCTAATCCGGCACCGCTGGGCCTGATGGGCTTTGGCATGACCACCATTCTGCTTAACCTGCATAACGCGGGTTTCTTCGCTTTAGACGTTATTATTCTGGCGATGGGCATTTTCTACGGCGGTATCGCGCAAATTTTTGCCGGTCTTCTGGAATATAAAAAAGGCAACACCTTCGGTTTAACCGCCTTTACCTCCTACGGTTCGTTCTGGCTGACGCTGGTTGCGATTCTGCTGATGCCGAAAATGAGCCTCGCGGATGCAACCAATGGTCAGTTCCTGGGCGCTTACCTGGGTCTGTGGGGCGTGTTCACTCTGTTCATGTTCTTCGGTACGCTGAAAGCCGCGCGCATGCTGCAGTTCGTGTTCCTGAGCCTGACAGTGCTGTTCGCCCTGCTGGCCGTTGGCAACATTGCAGGTAACGAAGCAATCATTCACGTAGCGGGTTGGGTTGGCTTAGTGTGTGGTGCAAGCGCCATTTACCTGGCGATGGGTGAAGTGCTGAACGAACAGTTTGGCCGTACCATCCTGCCAATTGGTGAAGCACACTAATCTGCCTTTATCCCCCCGCAAGGGGGGATAATCTTTACAGACGCTGTAATTCTCCCTCTACGCCTGTATCACGATGATAAATATCCTGTCGCAGCCAAATCCCCAGACCTAACCCCACCAGCGATAACGCCAGCACATACCAGGCCGGAGCCATTGGCGACACGCCCATTAACATCGTCACGGCGATTGGCGTCAGACCACCAAAAATGGCATATGAGACGTTATAGGAAAAGGAAATACCGGTAAAACGGACTTCCGCCGGAAACGCCCGCACCATAACATAAGGCACTGCGCCGACCACGCCAACGCATAATCCCACCAGCCCGTATAACAGGAACAAGTGCTGAGGATGGCTACCGGTCAGGTGATAGAAAAACCAGCTCGAGCAGGCCAGCAACAGGCTGCCGACAGTAAAGGTTTTGCTGGCACCAACCCTGTCGACAATAAATCCGGCCAGCAGACAGCCGACGCACAGCATAATGGTAGCGACACTGTTGGCCTGTAACGTTAGCGCGGGTGCAAAGCCATATTGCTTTTGCAACCAGACGGGCGACATCAGGATCACCACTACAATCCCGGCCGAGAGCAGCCAGGTCAGTAGCATTGACACCACCACCGCTTTTTTATGTTTGCTCACCACCGACTTTACCGGCAGTTCCTGCGCCAGCGCCTTACGTTGCTGCATCTCGAGAAAGATGGGCGTTTCCTGCAGCCAGCGGCGCAGGTACATCGCCACCAGCCCAAAAACGCCCCCCAACAGGAACGGGATACGCCAGCCGTAGTCATGCACCGCCTGTTGCGTCAGGTTGGTATTCACCAGCGTCGCAACCACCGATCCCAGCAGAATTCCCACCGTTAGCCCGGCGGTCAGCGTGCCACAGGCAATGCCGATGCGGCGCTCCGGTACGTGCTCCGCCACGAACACCCACGCGCCTGGCACTTCTCCGCCGATGGCAGCGCCTTGCAAAATGCGCATCAGCAGTAACAGCAGCGGTGCGAGGATCCCCATTGAGGCGTAGGTAGGCAAAAGACCAATCGCCAGCGTCGGTATCGCCATCAGCAAAATGCTCAGGGTGAACATTTTCTTACGCCCGACCAAATCGCCAAAGTGCGCCATGATGATGCCACCCAGCGGACGCGCCAGATATCCGGCGGCAAAAATGCCGAAGGTTTGCACCTGACGTAGCCACTCAGGAATGTCTGCCGGAAAGAAGAGTTCACCAACAACAGCGGCAAAGAAGACGAAGATAATGAAATCATAAAACTCAAGCGCACCGCCGAGGGCGGCAAGCGTAAGAGTTTTATAATCCTGGCGATTCAGCGGTCGAGAGTGTTGTGACATAGCAAACCATCAGTCAGTGGAGTTATTGAATCTGTTTGTCGATATATGTAAAGCAAAAATTACTATATCGTAAACAATTCAATACTCCACTGTCATTGGCACTTATGCCACGATCGGGCTACTTTCAGGCGTTTGTATCGCGAATTGCGCTTTTCGGACGAAAAGATGCTACAACAGCCGGTGCGGTTTCGACATACGGCCCATCCAATAGCTGTATACAATACGGTACACTTGCAAAGATACCCGGCACGATAACCTTACCGTCGGCATCTTTTACGCCTTCCAGCGTTTCTTTGATCGATTTCGGCTGCCCCGGCAGATTCAGGATCAGCGCCTGTTTACGAATCACGCCGACCTGACGAGAGAGGATCGCCGTTGGCACAAAGTGCAGACTTATCTGGCGCATCTGTTCGCCAAAGCCCGGCATCTGACGGTCAGCGACGGCAAGCGTGGCATCAGGCGTCACATCGCGACGAGCCGGACCGGTACCACCGGTAGTCAGCACCAGATGGCAGCTCATTTCATCCACCAGTTCGCATAAGGTCTGTTCGATGATCGCCTGTTCATCCGGGATCAGTCGCGTTTGCAATTCAAAAGGGGTAGTAAGGGCAGATGCCAGCCACTCTTCAAGGGCCGGGATACCTTTATCCTGGTAAACGCCGCTGGAAGCACGGTCAGAAATGGACACCAGGCCAATGCGTAAAGTATTCATGATTATTCCGTTTAAACAGTCTCGTTAAACAGAATGATACACTGCGAAAGGAAGGACAGACAGGTTTCAGAAGAGGTAGCGTGACCCCTATCAGGGCCACGCTCTAATGATTACAGCAGATCGCCGATCATTTTTTCCAGTTTACCCTGGTCTACAGCAAACTTACGGATACCGTCCGCCAGTTTGTCTACAGCCATCGGATCCTGGTTGTGCTGCCACAGGAACTCAGCTTCGGTGATGCGTGCAGGACGCGCTTTCACTTCGCCGGAGAAGGACAGTTTACGTTCGATAGCGCCTTCGCTTTCCGCCAGCTCTTTCAGCAGTGCCGGAGCAATCGTCAGACGATCGCAGCCTGCCAGCTCAATGATTTCGCCGATGTTACGGAAGCTCGCGCCCATGACTACGGTTTCGTAACCGTGCTGTTTGTAGTACTCGTAGATTTCCGTTACGGAAACCACACCCGGATCTTCTGCCGGTGCATACTCTTTCTTGTCGGTGTTGGCTTTGTACCAGTCAAGAATACGACCAACGAACGGAGAAATCAGGTATACGCCAGCTTCAGCACATGCACGCGCCTGCGCGAAGGAGAACAGCAGAGTCAGGTTACAGTTGATGCCTTCTTTTTCCAGCTGCTCAGCGGCACGGATACCCTGCCAGGTAGAAGCCAGTTTGATCAGAATACGATCGTTGCTGATGCCAGCATCGTTGTACAGTTTGATCAGACGTTTTGCTTTCGCGATAGACGCGTCGGTGTCGTAGGACAGGCGAGCATCAACTTCAGTAGAGATACGACCCGGGACCAGTTTCAGGATCTCCAGACCGATATTGACGGCCAGTTTGTCGGTCGCGTCGACGACCTGTTGAGCGCGGTCGTTGCTCTGCTGCTTAGCCCAGGCTACAGCGTCATCAATCAGCTTGCGGTATTCTGGGATCTGCGCTGCGTTAAGAATGAGAGAAGGGTTAGTTGTGGCATCCTGAGGCTGATACAGCTTCATTGCCGCGATGTCTCCGGTGTCGGCCACTACTGTGGTGAACTGACGAAGGGAGGTCAATTTGTCCGTCATGATAGCGATTCTCTTTAAACAGCTTGTTAGGGGGATGTAACCGATCTTCCCTGATGATAGCACGACGCACTCTCAGCGCAACCGCCGGGATTGTCCAACTCACTGCTCATTCCCGATTACGCATCTTAAAGCCCCTGATGCGCAATTAAGGGTTATCCCCATTGTTATGGTAAACTCCCGCAATCACTCTCCTGACAAGGTATATACTGTTCGATAATTGGTAGCGCTTACATGGGAATATTCGCGCGTACCGGCATCAACAAGAGGGATGTTAATGCCTGATTTTTTCTTGTTTATTAATGAAATACTCTGGGGTTCGGTGATGATCTACCTCCTGCTTGGTGCAGGATGTTGGTTCACCTGGCGTACCGGGTTCGTGCAGTTCCGCTACATTCGCCAGTTTGGCACAAGTCTTAAAAACAGCATTAGCCCGCAGCCGGGTGGCTTAACCTCGTTTCAGGCATTGTGCACCAGTCTTGCCGCACGTATTGGTAGCGGGAACCTGGCCGGCGTAGCGTTGGCGATCGCCGCTGGCGGCGCAGGGGCCGTCTTCTGGATGTGGGTCTCAGCGATCATTGGCATGGCAACGTCATTCGCCGAGTGCTCACTCGCGCAACTGTATAAAGAACGCGATAGCAAAGGACAGTTCCGCGGTGGCCCTGCGTGGTATATGGCTCGTGGGCTGGGCATGCGCTGGATGGGCGTACTCTTTGCCATCTTTTTACTTATTGCCTATGGACTGATTTTTAACAGCGTTCAGGCAAACTCTGTCTCCCGCGCATTGGCATTTGCGTTCGACATCCCTCCCCTCGCTTCCGGCATCGCTTTGGCGATACTGTCATTCCTGGTGATCATTGGCGGTATTAATGGTGTTGCCCGTCTGATGCAATGGTTTGTGCCGATCATGGCGCTGCTGTGGGTTGGATGTAGCATCATCATCTGCCTGTGGCATATCGGGCAGCTTCCCGACATTATCGTCACCATTATAAAAAGCGCCTTTGGCTGGCAGGAAGCCGCGGCGGGTGCGGCCGGATATACGCTAAGCCAGGCTATTGCCAACGGTTTTCAGCGCGGCATGTTTTCTAACGAAGCCGGAATGGGATCTACGCCGAATGCAGCCGCGTCAGCAGCCTCCTGGCCACCGCATCCTGCGGCACAAGGCATTGTGCAAATGATCGGTGTGTTAGGCGACACTCTCGTTGTCTGTACGGCCAGCGCCATGATTATTCTGTTGGCGGGCAATGGCGCCGGCTATGTGCCCATGGAAGGCATCCAGTTGCTGCAGAAGGCCATGGTCTCACTGACCGGCGAATGGGGGGCTGGGTTTGTCGCATTTATTGTGATTCTGTTTGCCTTTAGCTCAATTGTCGCCAACTACATCTATGCGGAAAACAATCTCGTCTTCCTGAAACTGGACAATATGCGTGTCATCTGGCTATTGCGCATCGCCACCGTTAGCACCGTCATCGGCGGAACATTAGTCAGCTTCCCGCTGGTCTGGCAGTTGGCCGATATCATTATGGCTTGTATGGCCATCACTAACCTGACGGCGATTCTGCTGCTTTCTCCGGTTGTCCATACCATCGCCAGCGACTATCTGCGCCAGCGCAAACTCGGTGTGCGCCCGGAATTTGATCCGCACCGTTATCCTGATATCAGACAACAGCTTGCACCGGATACATGGGATGAAACGCCGCGCAGCTAGCGCGGCAATCACAACCATCGATCAATTCTGTCGTTTTTTTTGCTAAAGTCGCAGTAAATCTCCTGCAAGGACTGGATATGCTGATTCTGATTTCACCTGCAAAAACGCTCGACTACCAAAGCCCGCTGGCTACCACACGCCATACGCTGCCTGAACTGCTGGACCACTCCCAGCAGTTAATCCACGTGGCGCGTCAACTCTCTGCGCCGCAGATCGGCAAGCTGATGGGAATTAGCGACAAGCTGGCGGATTTGAATGCCACGCGTTTCCATGACTGGCAGCCTGACTTCACGCCGGACAATGCGCGCCAGGCCATTCTGGCGTTTAAGGGCGACGTGTATACCGGATTGCAGGCTGAAACCTTCAGCGAGGCGGATTTCGACTTCGCTCAGCAGCATTTACGCATGCTGTCCGGGCTGTATGGTGTTCTGCGCCCGCTGGATTTGATGCAACCCTACCGTCTGGAGATGGGCATTCGTCTGGCCAATGCGAAGGGTAAAGATCTCTATCAGTTCTGGGGAGATACCATCACCGATAAGCTTAACGAAGCGCTGGGAGCACAAGGCGACAGCGTGGTGATTAACCTCGCCTCAGACGAGTATTTTAAATCCGTGAAGCCGAAAAAGCTGAACGCAGAACTGATTAAACCAGTCTTCCTTGACGAGAAGAACGGCAAGTTCAAAGTCATCAGCTTTTATGCCAAAAAAGCCCGCGGCCTGATGAGCCGCTACATCATTGAAAACCGCTTAACGCAGCCAGAACAGTTGACCGCTTTTAACAGCGAAGGCTATTTCTTTGATGAAGAAGCGTCAGGAAACGGCGAACTGGTGTTTAAACGCCACGAGCAATAATTTACATGCCGGATGGCGGCTAACGCCTTATCCGGCCTGCAGGTTTTGTAGGCCCGCTAAGCAAAGCGCCAGCGGGCACCACCATTAACCGCGAGTCATCATCAGCTTACGCAGTTGCGCAAAATCAGCGGGCAGATGATGCGAAAGCAGCGGCAAGTCTGCACGTTCAGCCAGCTCTTTTGGTAGATCCAGCGTGACATTCAGAATCTGTTCAACGCTTTCTTTAAATTTCGCCGGATGTGCAGTGCCAAGGAACAGGCCATATTCGCCCGGATTCAACTGGTCACGCAGTGCACGATACGCCACCGCCGCATGCGGCTCTGAGGTGTAACCAATCTTCTGCAGTTCACGCATGGTATCCTGCGTCGTTGCATCATCAACGGCGGCATAACCCAGCTCATTCAGGCGCCATATTTTACGGCGGAACAGTTCCTCCACACGCGGCCAGTTGTTCGGCTGGCTGACATCCATGGCATTCGATAACGTCGCCTGAGTCGCTTTCGGCGCCCACTCACCTTCAGCAAGGAAACGCGGAACCGTATCGTTGACGTTAGTTGCCGCAATAAAGCGCTTCACCGGTAAGCCCAGTGATTTCGCCAGCAGCCCGGCGGTCAAATCGCCAAAGTTACCGCTGGGAACGGAAATAACCAGCTGATTCCGCGCCTCTTGCGGCAGTTGAGCCACGGCTTCAAAGTAGTAGCAGATTTGCGCCAGCAGGCGACTGATGTTGATGGAGTTTGCGGAATTCAGCCCCAGAGCTGCCTTCAGCTCTTCGTCATCAAACGCCTGTTTCACCAGCGCCTGGCAGGCATCAAAGTCACCATCAATCGCAACGGTTTCAATATTGCCGCCCAGCGTACAGAACAGTTTTTCCTGTAATGGGCTGATCTTGCCATTTGGGTAGAGGATCACCACACGCACATTTTTCAGGCCATAAAAAGCATGTGCAACTGCGGCCCCGGTGTCTCCGGATGTCGCAGTCAGGATTGTCACCGGTTTGTCGCCGCTGATGTGCGTTAGCATTTGCGCCATAAAGCGCCCGCCAAAGTCTTTAAACGCCAGTGTCGGACCATGGAACAGCTCCAGACAGCCGATATCACCTTCGACCTGAGCGACCGGTGCCGGGAAGGCAAACGCCGCACGCACGCGCTCTTCCAGGATCTCTTGTGGGATCTCCGTGCCAATAAATGCGGAAAGGATCTTAGCGCTGCGGCTGACGAAGTCCTGGTTCAGCATCTCATCCACTTCTGTCAGATTAAATTCCGGCAGCTCGTGCGGAAAAAACAATCCCTGATTCTTGCCAAGCCCTTGCGTGACGGCCTGCGCAAAGCTGACCTGTTCGTTGTGATCTTTCAGATTATAGAGTTTCATTGATTATCCCAGTACCCGTGCGCCCGCCGTGTCCAGCCGGCAAATATGAACAAAGCCTTCCTGATTTTGCAGGTAATTTTTACCCAGCCAGTCTGCTACGCGCTGTGCCGTATCCGGCTTATCGCATAAGGCGAACAGCGTCGGCCCCGAGCCGGAGATGCCGCTGGCCAGCGCGCCGATTTCCGCTACCGCCTGACGCGCCTGGCTAAAGCCAGGCAGCAAACGGGTACGGTACGGCTCAGCAATGACGTCTTTCATCAGCTTCGCGGCAAGCCCCGGCTGACGGGAATAGCAGGCGTGGATAAACCCTGCCAGATGTCGCCCGTGGGCAATACAGTCCTGACGACGATATTGCGCAGGTAAAATCGCCCGCGCTTCTGCTGTGGAAACTTTAATACCTGGATATGCCAGCACCCACAGCCACTCATCAAAGCCTGGCACCTGCTGGCTGATAATGCCGTTTTCTTCGATCATTAGCTGCATGCCGCCCAAAAAGCACGGGGCGACATTATCGTAGTGAATACTGCCGGAGATACGCCCTTCCAGTTCACCCATAATCGCCAACAGTCGCGTATCGTTGAGCGGTTTACCGCAGTACTCATTCATCGCGACCAGTGCGGCCACAACGGAACAGGCGCTGGAGCCTAACCCGGAGCCAATCGGCATATTTTTTTCCAGCGTCATCGCCACTGGAACGCTTTTACCCAGCTCCTGACAGAAACGCTCCCAGCACTGGTAGACGATATTTTCTCGCGGCTCAGACGGCAGCTTGTTAGCAAAACGCCCGAGGTTGTTCAGGCTGAACTGGTCTGCCGCCTCAACCGAGACCACGTCACCCAACAGTGAACCATCTACCGGGGTTACCGCCGCCCCGAGCACATCAAACCCGACGCTCATATTGGCACTGGAAGCCGGGGCATAAACTCTCACCATGTCAGACTCCTAACTTCCATGAAAGGGTGCGTAACAGGTCGGCGAATACGCCCGCCGCCGTCACGTCGTTACCCGCACCATATCCACGCAGCACCAGCGGTAGCGGCTGATAATAGTGGCTGTAAAACGCCAGCGCGTTTTCACCGTTTTTCACTTTGAACAGCGGATCGTTGCCGTCTACTGCCTCTATTTTCACGCGACAGACGCCGTCTTCTTCAATATTGCCAACATAGCGCAATACTTTACCCTCATCACGGGCTTTCGCCACGCGCGCGGCAAACTCGTCATCCAGCTGCGGCAATTTCGTCATAAACGCGGAAACATCACCGGAATCATCAAACTCTTTTGGCAGGACCGGCTCAATAACAATGTCAGAAAGCTCCAGCTCATGACCGGTTTCACGGGCGAGGATCAGCAGCTTACGCGCTACGTCCATACCGGAAAGATCGTCACGCGGGTCAGGTTCGGTGTAACCCATCTCACGCGCCATGGTGGTGGCTTGCGAGAAGCTCATTCCTTCATCCAGCTTGCCGAAAATAAACGACAGCGAGCCGGAAAGAATACCGGAGAAACGCTGCAATTCATCACCTGCGCTGAGTAGATTTTGCAGGTTTTCAATAACCGGCAAGCCCGCGCCCACGTTGGTATCGTAGAGGAATTTACGCCGGGACTTCGCCGCTGCAAAACGCAGCTGATGGTAGTAATCCATCGACGAGGTGTTGGCCTTTTTGTTCGGCGTAACCACATGGAAGCCTTCGCGCAGGAAATCAGCATATTGATCCGCCACCGCCTGGCTTGACGTACAGTCGACGATCACCGGATTAAGCAGATGATATTCTTTTACCAGACGAATTAAGCGCCCAAGGTTGAATGGCTCTTTCGCGCTTTCCAGCTCCGCCTGCCAGTTTTCCAGATTCAAACCATGGACGTTGGTCAGCAGAGCCTTCGAATTCGCCACGCCGCACACGCGAAGATCGATATGTTTGCCCTTCAACCAGCTTTGCTGGCGCTTGAGCTGCTCAAGCAGTGCTGAACCCACCCCGCCTACGCCAATGACAAAGACTTCAATCACCTGGTCGGTGTTGAACAGCATCTGATGGGTGACGCGTACGCCAGTAGTTGCATCGTCATTATTCACCACCACCGAAATAGAACGCTCAGACGAGCCTTGCGCGATGGCCACGATATTGATGTTGGCGCGGGCCAGCGCAGCAAAGAATTTCGCCGAGATACCGCGCAGCGTGCGCATACCATCACCCACAACCGAGATAATCGCCAGACGCTCAGTCACCGCCAGCGGCTCGAGCAGGCCTTCTTTCAGTTCGAGATAGAATTCATCCTGCATCGCGCGTTGCGCACGCGCGCAGTCGCCCTGCGGAACGCAGAAGCTGATGCTGTATTCAGAAGAGGATTGCGTGATCAGCACCACCGAGATGCCCGCACGCGACATCGCGGCAAAAACGCGCGCCGCCATGCCTACCATACCTTTCATTCCAGGGCCGGAGACGCTAAACATCGCCATGTTATTAAGGTTAGAAATACCTTTCACCGGCAAATCGTCTTCATCACCGCTGGCGCCGATCAACGTGCCCGGCGCTTGTGGATTGCCGGTATTTTTAATCAGGCACGGGATCTGGAACTGGGCAATTGGGGTAATGGTGCGCGGATGCAGAACTTTGGCGCCGAAATAAGAAAGCTCCATCGCTTCCTGATAAGACATCGACTTCAGCAATCGGGCGTCGGGTACCTGGCGCGGATCGCAAGTATATACGCCGTCAACATCGGTCCAGATCTCACAACAGTCCGCGCGTAAACAGGCGGCCAGTACGGCGGCAGAGTAGTCGGAGCCATTGCGCCCCAGCACCACCAACTCACCTTTTTCATTCCCGGCAGTAAAGCCTGCCATCAAAATCATATGATCTGCTGGAATACGACTGGCGGCAATGCGGCGCGTAGATTCGGCGATATCAACGGTAGATTCGAGGTAATGGCCTACCGCCAGCAATTTCTCGACCGGATCGATAACGGTAACGTGGTGCCCGCGCGCCTCCAGCAGGCCTGCCATGATAGCGATCGACATTTTTTCGCCACGGCAAATAAGCGCGGCATTGATGCTGTCCGGGCACTGTCCCAGCAGGCTGATACCGTGCAGGACATGTTTAATTTGGGCAAATTCTTGTTCAACGAAGGCTTTGAGCGGAGCCAGCGGAAAACCCGGCTGCGCGGCGGCGAGACCAACCAAAAGCTCTGAGAAAATACGTTCGGCGTCACTGATATTGGCTAAAGCGTCCTGACCACCGATGGTCTTCTCAATCATCGCCACCAGATGGTTGGTAATTTTTGCGGGGGCAGAGAGCACGGTCGCGACCTGCCCCTGCCTGGCATTGCTTTCCAGAATATCGGCAACTCGCAGAAAGCGCTCTGCATTTGCCACTGATGTACCGCCGAACTTCAACACTCGCATGGTTTACCTCGTTGCCTTTGGTCGAAAAAAAAGCCCGCACTGTTTAGGTGCGGGCTTTTTCTTGTGTTTCCTGTACGCGTCAGCCCGCACCGTTACCTGTGGTAATGGTGATGGTTGTTGTAATGGTGATGCTGATGCGTTTCATGATGTTGTGTGCTCTGTAATTATTTATGGCCTGTCTTGTATTCTTTTAGGGTTAAAGTATCTGCTGACCTAAGTCAATAAATTTTTAAATTGATCACATTCCGAAACTTGTTCACGAGCGACTGCTTGCCCTTTTATTTTCAACCAATACAGCGTGCGCACCCCACTTGAAGTCAGAATCAAACACTAAAAAATAAAACAAAGAAGACATTTTATTTTGTAATATTTTTTTCGATATCATGTAAAAAACGGTGCAACATTGCCGTGTCTCGCTGCTCTAACAGACCCATTCGCTGTTGCAGCCAGTCCGTCAGCTTAATGTCGTCAGAAACGTTCAGCGTGGCTAATAAACGCAAAACACGTTCGCGCAATGCCTGTAGCTGATGCTCATCCGTCACCTCAATGTTTCTGGCCGGTTGTTGTATTAAACCTGCTAATTGATAGCAATACACCATCACCGCCTGCCCCAAATTGAGTGATGGATAGTCAGCCACCATAGGTACACCGGTGAGTACATCCGCCAGAGCCAATTCTTCGTTGGTCAACCCCGAATCTTCACGACCAAAAACCAGCGCGGCGTGATCCATCCACGTTGATTTTTCCTGCAACAGGGGAACCAATTCGACCGGCGTGGCGTAATAATGAAACTTCGCCCGGCTGCGCGCCGTGGTGGCGACGGTAAAATCCACGTCGTGAAGCGCCTCCGCTAATGTTGGGAAAACGTTAATATTATCAATAATATCACCCGAGCCATGCGCAACCCATCGCGTCGCAGGCGCCATATGAGCCTCGCTATCAACGATCCGCATTTGTGTGAATCCCATGGTTTTCATAGCACGAGCTGCCGCGCCAATATTTTCGGCTCTGGCGGGAGCAACCAGAATAATTGTTAAACGCATTTTGATACTCTTTTTGACCGGCCTGCAGATAATTATGTGATGTGCATCAACATATTACGCAGCGCGAATTTACATATTTTTAACAGAAATCACTGAAAAAGCATTTTACATTCAGTAAAAAATGCTAAACTATTTCCTGCATGTACTATTGCTTTTTATGTTAACAGAAGTTGCATATCCTTCTGTTTATCCATGATAATTTGATTTAGAATGGTTCTCATAGATTGGATTCATTACATTTATTAATTAGCGCGTGCAACTAGTTGTAATATTGCAATTTTGTGATGAAAGCTATCATTTAGATACGTTGATTTCATCAAACTGTTAACGTGCTACAATTGAACTTGATATATGTCAACGAAGCGTAGTTTTATTGGGTGTCCGGTACGTCTTAGCCTGTTATGTTGCTGTTAAAATGGTTAGGATGACAGCCGTTTTTGACACTGTCGGGTCCAGAGGGAAAGTGCCCACGACCAAGCTAATGATGTTGTTGACGTTGATGGAAAGTGCATCAAGAACGCAATTACGTACTTTAGTCATGTTACGCCGATCATGTTAATTTACGACATGCATCAGGCAGGTCAGGGACTTTTGTACTTCCTGTTTCGATTTAGTTGGCAATTTAGGTAGCAAACATGCAGACCCCGCACATTCTTATCGTTGAAGACGAGTTAGTAACACATAACACGTTGAAAAGCATTTTCGAAGCGGAAGGCTATGATGTATTCGAGGCGACAGATGGCGCGGAAATGCATCAGATCCTCTCTGAATATGACATCAACCTTGTGATTATGGATATCAATCTGCCAGGTAAAAATGGTCTTCTGTTAGCGCGTGAACTTCGCGAACAAGCTAACGTTGCACTGATGTTCCTGACGGGCCGTGATAACGAAGTCGATAAAATTCTCGGCCTCGAAATCGGCGCTGACGATTACATCACCAAGCCGTTTAACCCACGCGAACTGACTATCCGTGCTCGTAACCTGCTGTCCCGCACCATGAATCTGGGCACAGTGAGCGAAGAGCGTCGTAGCGTCGAAAGCTACAAGTTCAATGGTTGGGAGCTGGACATCAATAGCCGCTCTCTGATTGGCCCTGACGGCGAGCAGTATAAACTGCCACGTAGCGAATTCCGTGCCATGCTTCACTTCTGCGAGAATCCGGGCAAGATCCAGTCTCGCGCAGAACTGCTGAAAAAAATGACCGGCCGCGAACTGAAGCCGCATGACCGTACCGTTGACGTAACAATCCGCCGTATTCGTAAGCATTTCGAATCCACGCCGGATACACCAGAAATCATCGCTACCATTCACGGTGAAGGCTACCGTTTCTGCGGCGATCTGCAGGATTAATGTCATCCTGACTGGTATAAAAACGGCGCTTTATGCGCCGTTTTTCATTCTACTACGCCCCTATTTCCACAACCGTAATTCATCGTCCTCAGTTGCGTTCTCCTTTTTGGGCTTTGGCTGTGCAAGCCGGTGCCAGTCAAGATGACGCGTCAGGAACATCACCCCACAAAGCGCCAGTAACAGCACGCCCGTTCCCAGCAGTAACGCGCTGTCCTGCGAACGCAACAGTACCCACATCACGCCATCCAGTCCCAGCAATGCTGCGGTAAAAAACAGACTGTTACGCCATCCCTGTAGTATCGCCTGTAAATACACGCCGTTCATCAGCGCGCCTACCAGGCTTGCCGTAATCCACGCCGCAGTAAAACCCACATGCTCCGACAGCGCCAACAACAGCAAATAGAACATCACCAGTGATAATCCCACCAACAGATATTGCATCGGGTGCAGACGCAGACTGGTCATACTCTCGAGCACAAAGAAAGACATGAAAGTCAGTGTAATCAATAAAATGGCATACTTTGTCGCCCGATCTGTCAGTTGATACTGATCCGCAGGCGTAGCCACAGCGACGCTAAACGCAGGCATGCCCTGCCAGCCAATCTTCTCATCGCCGAAGCGTTCTCCCAGATTATTCGCGAACCAGCTACTTTGCCATTGCGCCTTAAACCCTGACTCACTGATTTCACGCTTAGCCGGAAGAAAATCGCCGAGAAAGTTAGGGTGTGGCCAGTTGCTGGTCACAGTCATTTCGCTATTACGACCAACCGGGACGACAGAAAAATCACCGGTTCCACTCAGATTAAGCGACAACACGACACTGAGATTTTTTTCCGCCCAGCCGGCATCCGGTAGCGGAATGTGGATCCCCTGAGCACGGCCATCCAGCCCAGTACCGGGTTCGACCGCCAGCGATGTTCCATTAATCTGCGAAGCCTTCACGACGCCAATCCCGCGCGCGTCGCCCACGCCAACCACAATAAACGGTTTACCGACGCTGACATTGGGATGGTTTAAATCGCTCAGCCGTTCGGCGTTAAACTCAGCCTTCACCGATAAATCGTTGTGCCAGACCTGTCCTTCATAAATACCTATCTTCCGCGCTTCAACGTTCTGGTTACCCTCAACAACCAGCGATTCCGGCAACCAGAAGTGGATGTAGCTGCGCTTTCGCTGGATCTGTTTGTCACCTTCCAGCTCGGTATACAGTTCCGTCACCGGGACGGCAATCAGCGGGCCTACCACCTTTTGCGGCCCACTGGTGCTCTGTCGAATAGCATCTTCTACCTCACTACGGTAGTCCGACCGCTCAACAATAATCTGCCTGATCATCGTCAGTGGAATTAACAGCAGCAGCATAGCGCCACCTAAGGTGACTATTTTCCAAAACAGGGGGGATTTAAACATAGCGTTCTCCTTTGCGATATCAGCAAGGTAGAACAGCTATGTGCGGGGAATTTGAAGTTATGTGAAGTGACGGTGAAGTGTAAACGAGGCCTGCGCCCCGCCTTCTGGTCGGTTGCATAACGTCACGTCACCTCGATGCAATCGCGCAACCTCACTGACAAACGCCAGCCCCAGCCCACTACTCTTGTGTCCATTCTCGCGGGGCAGCGAGTAGAAGCGTTCAAAAATACGCGGCAACGCAAAGTCAGGTATGCCACTACCGTTATCACTGACCTGTATTGTGACGCGGTCCTCCTGCGAATGCGCGCTCAATACAATTGTTCCGTTCTCCAGCGTAAAGTCGATGGCGTTATCCAGCAGATTACCCAACGCTTGCTCCAACAGTGCGGCATCGGCGGCAACCGTCAGCGATGAAGGTACAACGGTAAGCGTGATGTTTTTTGCCGCCAGCTGCACACTACGCACCTCTTTAAGCTGGGTAAAAAGCGCATCTACCGCCACGGGCGTCAACGTAATGTCCTGTCGATTCTCCAGTCGAGCCTGGCGTAGCAAAGTTTCGACCAGCGCCTGCATGCGCGCATTCTGCGTCAGAATATTATCGGTGAAACGCGCAACCACGTTCGGCGGCGGCCCTTCGCGCAAAATCTCAGCCGCGCCGCGGATCGCCGCCAACGGGCTTTTTAACTCATGCGTCAACGCATAGACGTACTGCTCAATATAATTCTTGCCCTCCAGCTTCAGACGCATACTTTCCAGCGCCTGCGCCAACTTGCGTAGCTCACTGCTACCAAGATCAGGAAGCGCAACGGGGCGATCCTCAGTGACAGAATCAGCATAGCGTGCCAGCCGCGCGATAGACCGGTTTATCCACCATACCATCCCAAAGCCAATCACTAAGGCGATCCCCAGTAACACGGCGCTGGCCCACAGCATCCGCCGTTCACTGCGTTTAATCACTGGCGTCATTGCCGCATTCGGTTTACCAACGCTCAGCACCCCGATAATACGTCCGCCGTCAACAATCGGTGCGGCAACATACATCACCGAACTTTCCGGATCGGCCGTGTTCTGTGGCGTACTTCGTGCGCCATACTGCCCACGCAGCGTTAACCATACGTCGTTCCAGCGAGAATAATCTTCGCCGACGGCCTGGTTGGCGGAATCAAATACCACCTTGCCCTGCGCGTCCGTCATGTAGACGTGATACTCATTGCGCACTTTGTTAATGCCACTGATATTGGCGCGAAAAGGACGATCGTGCAGTTGCGAAAAGGCCTGTGCCAGCCTGCCATGGGAAGGAGAGCCAGACAGCAAATCATCACGCGCCAGCGCGGCCAGCAGCGTAGCGGTGTCAATCAGCGTCCCTTCCGTCGCACGACGAACGCCGGGCTTAATCTCCTGTACAAAGATCGACAGAACGAACCAGGCGGCGACGGCAACAATCAGAAAATAGCCGAGCAGCAAACGCATGCCAATGCGCATCAGACGCTCCTCAAGCTATATCCCATACCGCGATGCGTATTGATGGGGGAAAGCTCGGGGTTGATGGCCCGCAGCTTGGCGCGCAACGTTTTGATGTGGGTATCAACCGTTCGGTCAAAGGTATCCTGGGCATCGGCCCAGACTAAATCCATTAACTGTTGGCGTGAGTAGACGCGTCCCGGCGACAACAGTAATGTCTTCAGCAACAAGAATTCATAGCGCGTCAGATTTAACGGCATGCCGAACCAGGTAATCTGCGCGGCCAGCTCATTAAGTTCAAAATCCCCACAGCGCGTCGCCGGTGAAGGCGTGGAGAATTTTCTCACCCGCCGCAGCAATGTACGCACGCGGGCGCACACTTCACGCGGAGAGAAGGGTTTCGCCACATAATCATCCGCACCAATTTCCAGCCCCAGCAGGCGATCGACTTCATCGCTACGCGCAGTCAGAAAGAGGATCGGTAATGCCGGATGGCGTTCCAGCAAGCGTCGGCACAGTTCAAAACCACTGATATCCGGGAGTCCGACATCCAGAATGATCGCATCCGGACATCTCTGGCGTGATTTTTCCAGCACGGGCAATCCACGCTCAAAAGCTTCAACGCTAAAACCTTCCTGCTGCAGCATGTAGATAAGCGTATCCGCAATCCCCTGCTCGTCCTCAACCAACCAGATCAGCGCCTGTTGCATTTTGCCTGCCTGTTATCGCTGCCACGGCATGATAGGTACCGCGCTGATAGCATTTTTGGGCGATCCATCAACCACCTTATCTGAATAGGCCAGATAGGCCAGCGCATTACGTTTTGCATCATAAAAACGTACGACCTGTAAGGATTTAAACACCAGCGATGTACGTTTCTTAAAGACCACCTCGCCCTGGGCTTTGCCGTTTTTAATTCTGTCGCTCAGCTCCACCGGCCCCACCTGCTGACAGGAGATAGCCGCGTCGGAAGTATCTTCAGCCAAACCCAGTCCACCTTTAATTCCACCTGTTTTGGCGCGGCTAACGTAGCAGGTCACATTGGTGACATCAGGATCATCAAATGCCTCGACCACAATTTTATGATCCGGTCCAAACATTTTGAACACGGTATCGACAGATCCAATCTGCTCCGCATGGGCAACCTGCGCCATCATCAGCAGAATTGAGGAAATGACTAAGCTCTTATATTTCATATTGTTACCATTTTTAAAAGTTACGCTGTGCAATTATTCGACATTCTAAGATAAAACGTATATAGATCACAGGATTACAATAATCACGCTTTCGTATGTCCGAAAAAAGCATTTATGAGCAAAAAAAACACTGAATGCTAAAACAGCAAAAAATGCTATTATCCTCATACCTGACGTCAGGTACTCGTTGTTGAAAGGATGAGGATATTTTATGGATCAGGCTGGCATTATTCGCGACCTCTTAATCTGGCTGGAAGGCCATCTGGATCAGCCTTTGTCGCTTGACAATGTGGCGGCAAAAGCAGGCTATTCCAAGTGGCATCTGCAGAGAATGTTCAAGGACGTGACGGGCCATGCTATTGGCGCCTATATCCGCGCCCGCCGTTTATCGAAGTCCGCAGTGGCACTACGCCTGACTGCGCGTCCGATTCTGGACATCGCCCTGCAGTATCGCTTTGACTCTCAACAAACCTTTACCCGCGCGTTCAAGAAACAGTTTTCTCAGACGCCTGCGCTGTATCGTCGTTCGCCGGAATGGAGCGCTTTCGGTATTCGCCCGCCGATGCGACTGGGTGAATTTGCTATGCCTGCGCATGAGTTTGTCACGCTTGAAGATACGCAACTGCTTGGCACTACGCAAAGCTATTCCTGCTCGCTGGAACAGATTTCAGATTTCCGTCATGAAATGCGGATCCAGTTCTGGCGCGACTTCCTCAGTCAGGCTCCTGCGATCCCGCAGGTTCTGTACGGACTCAATGAAACGCGCCCCAGCATTGAGAAAGATGACGAACAGGAAGTGTTTTATACCACCGCGCTCACACCAGAGCAGGCCAACGGATACGTGCAGTCGGCGCAACCCATCCTGTTACAGGGCGGCGAATATGTGATGTTTACCTATGAGGGTCTGGGGACGGGCGTGCAGGAGTTTATCCTGACGGTTTACGGCACCTGCATGCCGATGCTGAACCTGACGCGCCGTAAAGGGCAGGATATCGAGCGATACTACCCGGCAGAAGATGCCAAAGCGGGAGATCGCCCTATTAACCTGCGCTGCGAATTCCTGATTCCGATTCGCCGCTAGCGCTGCAGTTCATCCAACGCAGGGGCGTCCAGATGAGAGATGTCCCCTGCCGTTTCAACTACCCATCCCGGTGCCAGCCATAAACTTTCCTGGTAATCGACACGAGAAATAGAGCAGTTGCGCAGACGCAGGCGACGTTCAGCCCATGCCGGTAATCCCAGAATCGTACTCACCAGGCAACCCAGCGCGATACCATGACTGACCAGCAGCGGTCGACTCCCCGGCGGCAGTTCCAGACAGGATGCCAGCGCCGCGTTAACGCGATCGCTCAGTTCCTGCATCGATTCCCCTTCAGGAATACGGCCATCCACCGTACCGTTCACCAACTGACGACGCCAGCCCTCTTCCTCCGGCGTCAACGTATCGATATGACGTTGCTCCAGCACGCCCATATTCAGTTCACGCAGACGTGAGTCATAGGTGATATCACAGCCGCAGGCCTGGGCGATGATTTCTGCGGTGCGTCGTGTACGACCTAAATCGCTACTGATGACATGCGTAATACCAAACGAGCGGGCGCGTTCACCCACCTGCATGGCTTGCTGCTCACCTTTAGCGGTCAGTGGGCTGTCTGACTGGCCTTGAATACGTCGCTCGGCGTTCCACTGCGTTTCGCCATGGCGAACAAGGTATACCTGTAACATGCTTTTTTTCCGTTATATACTCGTCATACTTTGAGTAACAGATGCGTTGGTTTCGCTCGCTCACCCCAGTCACATAGTTATCTATGTTCCTGAGGATTCCCTTGCTTACCGCCTTTCTGTTACTCAAATTATTTAGAGTAGACTCTGCGATGAATTTTCAAACTGAGCTTAATTATGCACAAGGTTATCTCTGCGACCACCAATCCTGCCAAAATTCAGGCAATTCTGCGGGCATTTGAAGAGATTTTCGGGGAAGGATCCTGCCATATTGAACCCGTCGCCGTCGAGAGTGGCGTGCCGGAACAACCTTTCGGAAACCAGGAAACGCGCACTGGCGCACGAAATCGCGTTGATAACGCTCGCCGCCAGCACCCGCAGGCTGATTTCTGGGTCGCCATTGAAGCAGGAATTGACGACGATGCCACCTTCAGTTGGGTGGTGATTGATAACGGCAACCAGCGCGGTGAAGCCCGTTCAGCCACGCTGCCATTGCCTGCTGTCATTCTCGACAGAGTCCGCAAAGGTGAAGCACTCGGCCCGGTGATGTCGGACTATACAGGTATTGATGAGATTGGCCGTAAAGAGGGCGCAATCGGCGTCTTTACCGCGGGTAAGCTGACGCGCTCGAGCGTCTACCACCAGGCGGTGATTCTGGCACTCAGCCCGTTTCATAACGCGGTGTATTTATAGCATTGTGCCGGATGTTCAATCGTAGGCCGGATAAGGCAAAGCCACATCCGGCGGATCAATTTTTCCCGAGCAACACCTGTTCCAGCCACTGACGCAGATCCACCGGCGCGGATTTGAGGCTGTTCGACCCTCGCGTAATAGTAGCAATCCCCGCCCCGAGCTCGTTTTTAAGCTCACGCTGGCTCATCTCACCGCGCAGCAGCTCTTCAATGATACGCACACGCGTGCCCAACGCTTCGCGCTCATCTGGCGTTAACATCAAGTTGAGCAGCGGCAGGTGTAAGTCTTGTTCATAGGCGTGTTTAAGCAGATCGACAAAACGTAACCACTCCTGGTGACGCTGTTCTGCCATCTCTGCTGAATAGGGTGATTGCTGAGTCATAAGTTATCGCCATCGTTGCGGGGGGAAGCGTGCTTGCTTCCCCCTTTGTACTCTTTAACGAGTACGATAGCATAACACAACCGACACGATCAGTAACGACGTTGCCATTCTGCGTCGCTCATCAACTCCGGTTTATCGCCGAGAAAATAGCGATAGTACGCATCGTATGCCAGCACGTTCTTCACATAACCACGCGTCTCTGAGAATGGAATGCTCTCGACAAACGCCACGGCATCAATACGACCTGCGCTATTGCCAAGCCAGGTGCGAACGCGTCCCGGGCCGGCGTTATAGGCTGCTGACGCAAAGATGCGGTTATTGCCAAATTGCTGATACACGTACTGCAAATAGCTGGTTCCGATGTTGATGTTGGTATCAGGATCCAATAGCTGGCTCGGACTGCTGTAACCTGGAATCGAGAACATTTTCACCGTATGCGTCGCCGTACCCGGCATAATCTGCATCAGCCCACTGGCGCCTACCGGTGATTTAACTTTCGGGTTCCAGGCGCTTTCCTGACGCGCTATCGCCATCGCATAGCTTGGCTGAATATCCTTGCCGCTGGTGTAACGGGTAAAAAGATCTTTATAGGCCAACGGGAATCGCTCTTCCAGATGATCCCACAGCTTTCCGGCGATCGTCGCCTGAACGCTTAGATCCCACCAGTGATTGTTGAACGCGTAACGCGCCAGTTGTGCCTGCTCGGACTTGGTACGGCTGGTGACCAGATTCGCCCATTCACTGCGCGCGGTATTATCCATGTTCCAGTACATTAGCTCGCGTACGCGTGCCATTTCCGGGCCCTGAGTCAGCGCAGAATCAACGTTCGCAGGTGCTTTATCCACTTTCAGCTCGTACTCTTCGCCCAGGCGCTGTGCCGCCACCAACGGATAGAAACCGCGCTGCTGCATGAGTTGGTGCAGGATCTCTTTGGCTTCCGCATCGCGTCCGCGCTCCAGCAGCAGATCCGCTTGCCAGTAGCGCCATTCATCTTTTTCTTTGGCTTCCATTGGCAGACGCGCCAGCCAGGTATTCAGGCCACGACGATCGCCGGTTCCCAGCGCCATGCGCACCCGGCGCTCCACAAGCGAGGTGGAGTTGGAGCGCATAATCGCATCATCACGCCATTTGGCCTGCTCGTCGGTAACGTCATTGCCCATCAGGCGCCAGGCAACAATATCGCGCAGATCCTGGGTTTGCTCGTCATTCAGCTGCTGCGCTTGCACCAGCGAGGGGATCATCAGGCGGGCGTTTTCCACATCCTGGCGCGCCACGCTGGCAAAGGCGACCGCCGCCATCTGTCGGGTGAAATCCGTTGCGCCGGTGGTGCGAGCAAAGGTCATTACCGAATTCGGATCGTTGGCCAGTGCGATAATTGCCTGCGCAATTGTCTGATACTGTGCAGGCATCTGTCCGGCCAGCGCGGTCACCAGTCCGGTATTCCCGGCTTTCATCGCCAGACGGATACGTTCCAGATACGCCAGCGGATCCTGAGTACCGGAAGCGCGCCATACGCCAAATAATTTGTCACAAGCGTTCGGCTGGCTTTTGCCGGTTAACCACAGTTCTTTTGCACCCTGCCAGGCCTCTTCAGTTTGTCCGGTGCTCCATTTCGCATAGTAGTAGTTACATTGCGCTTCGGTGGTGCCAGGCTTATCCGGGCTGAACGCCAGCAGTCCACGCCAGTCTTCGCGGCGCGCCAGTTCGTTCACAAAACGCGATTGCAGAGTACGCGCTGGCGGCAGCGTCGGGTTGGCGCGCACAAAATTGGTGACGGTAATGGTGGGCTGATTCATCAGATCGTCAGTGATCTGGCGATATTCCAGATAAGGATACAGAGGATAGTTCTTCAGCCCAGGCATCATCTGCTCTACGACATCCATCTGTCGGTTATCCCAGGCCTGCTTAATTTGCGCATAGCGATTGCGCTGCTCATCCAGGGAATCCGCTCGCGCTACTTGACTGACCGTCAGCAGACATACGCTGGCAGCCAGCAGGCGCCAGGTAAATTGTTTGGCTTTGTCCACAAGCTCTTCCTCTTCTCATGTTACGTCTGTGCAGCATCATGCCGTTTAATTCATTCATGCTAACCAGACATTGCAGAATGCGCCACGTCACGGACACTTTTTTACTTTTGTTGCGAGTGGGATCTGCTGGCTGGGATTGGACAATGAAAAAGGCTACACTTCGCCTTTGATAACTATTTACCAATAATTAGCCCTAAATAATTCAAGTTGCAGCAAGGCGGCGAGGAAGTGAATCCCCTGAGCGTACAAAAGTACGTGACTGGGGTGAACGACACAGCCAACGCATCTGCGGCTTGAAGTATGACGGGATAAACATAGAGGCGAGTCCAACGTGGCCCAATTCGTTTATACCATGCATCGTGTCGGCAAAGTCGTTCCGCCGAAACGTCATATTCTTAAAAACATCTCACTGAGCTTCTTCCCTGGTGCCAAAATCGGTGTACTCGGTCTGAACGGCGCGGGTAAATCTACCCTGCTGCGCATCATGGCCGGCATTGATACCGATATCGAAGGCGAAGCTCGCCCACAGCCTGGCATTAAAATCGGTTACCTGCCGCAGGAACCGAAACTAAACCCGGAACATACCGTTCGCGAATCCGTTGAAGAAGCGGTTGCCGAAGTGGTTAACGCACTGAAAGGCCTGGATGAAGTGTACGCCAAGTACGCAGAGCCAGACGCCGACTTCGATAAGCTGGCCGCACAACAGGGCAAGTTTGAAGAAATTATCCAGGCGCACGACGGCCATAACCTGAACGTGCAGCTCGAACGTGCCGCCGATGCCCTGCGTCTGCCGGACTGGGATGCCAAAATTGAGAAGCTTTCCGGTGGTGAACGCCGCCGCGTCGCGCTGTGCCGCCTGCTGCTGGAAAAACCAGACATGCTGCTGCTCGACGAACCGACTAACCACCTGGACGCCGAATCCGTGGCGTGGCTGGAACGCTTCCTGCATGACTTCGAAGGCACCGTGGTGGCCATTACCCACGACCGTTACTTCCTCGACAACGTAGCGGGTTGGATTCTGGAGCTTGACCGCGGTGAAGGTATTCCGTGGGAAGGCAACTACTCCTCCTGGCTGGAGCAGAAAGATCAGCGTCTGGCCCAGGAGGCCTCTCAGGAAGCGGCTCGCCGTAAATCCATTGAGAAAGAGCTGGAGTGGGTACGCCAGGGCGCGAAAGGCCGCCAGTCTAAGGGCAAAGCCCGTCTGGCGCGCTTTGAAGAACTCAACAATACCGAATACCAGAAACGTAACGAAACCAACGAACTGTTTATTCCACCAGGACCTCGTCTGGGCGATAAAGTCGTTGAAGTCACCAATCTGCGTAAATCCTACGGCGATCGCGTACTGATTGACGATTTGAGCTTCTCAGTACCGAAAGGCGCTATCGTCGGCATTATCGGTCCGAACGGCGCGGGTAAATCGACCCTGTTCCGCATGATGTCCGGTCAGGAACAGCCTGATAGCGGCACCATTGAGCTGGGTGAAACCGTGAAGCTGGCGTCTGTTGACCAGTTCCGTGATGCCATGGACAACAGCAAAACCGTGTGGGAAGAAGTGTCCGGCGGGCTGGATATCATGAAGATCGGCAACACCGAGATGCCAAGCCGCGCCTACGTAGGCCGCTTTAACTTCAAAGGGGTGGATCAGGGCAAACGCGTCGGCGAGCTGTCCGGTGGTGAGCGTGGCCGTCTGCACCTGGCGAAGCTGCTGCAGGTTGGCGGTAATATGCTGCTGCTCGATGAACCAACCAACGACCTGGATATCGAAACCCTGCGCGCGCTGGAAAACGCCCTTCTGGAGTTCCCGGGCTGCGCGATGGTTATCTCGCACGACCGTTGGTTCCTTGACCGTATCGCCACCCATATTCTGGATTACCAGGATGAGGGTAAGGTTGAGTTCTTCGAAGGTAACTTTACCGAATACGAAGAGTACAAGAAACGCACGCTGGGCGCGGATGCACTGGAGCCGAAGCGTATTAAGTACAAGCGTATTTCTAAGTAATTAGCGTTAAGCGCCGGATGGCGGCGTGACGCCTTATCTGGCCTACGAGGTTAGTGCGACTTGTAGGCCGGATAAGCGCAGCGCCATCCGGCATGTAAACTATCTCTGTTCGCCCATCAACTCTTTTACCAGCTCCACGCAGCGCAGGAAGCGACCATCGTAGTCCGGCTCCTGAACGTGCACAAAATCGATGTTGTTTTCCTGTAACATCTCCACCAGCAGCGTCTGAAACGCTTTTCTGTCAACCGAGCTGCCAAGGCTGCGCAAACCATCTGCCACCCACGGGGTGTTGTTTTCCAGCAGGATAACCAGGTCAAAGCGATACTCGTCAATCAGCGCCTGCACAAACGGGTGTTCACGCCCTTCGTACTTTTTGCAGAAGGCCTGAGTGGTCACAAAGTCAGTGTCGATAAATGCCACTTTATTGGCATATTTCACCGCGAAATCAATGTACTGTGCCTGTCCCAGCGCGATCTTATCGTAGTCCGAGTACTGCAACGCCATCTCATCGCCGCCCAAATGGGAGAAAACGTAATCACGCCCATATTCCCACGCACTGGTGGTGTTAAAAATGTTGGCGAGCTTGTTCACCAGCGTCGATTTACCGCTCGACTCCCCGCCGAGGATCGCCACGGTGCGCACGAAAAACGGCTTCACTTCGGTGGGAATATACTCCCAGTAGCGAAACGGGTTCTCACGGATTTGCCCGCCGCTGATGCTCATAAACGTCCGCTTGGGATCCACCAGCACGGTTTCGATCCCCAGATGTTCGAGGTATTGCGGGGCATCTGATTCTTCAGAGGTGTAGATCCAGTTTGGCTGGATCCCTTTCTCCTGCATAAACGTTTTGATCCCGTTGCTCCACACGTCCCAACCGTGTGGATACGGCTCCATGCCCTCCTCGTTGAAGGCATGAATACGGATATTTTTCTGATACTTAAAGGTTTGCAGCAGCCAGCGTAGACGATCGGGCACCGTAGGCTGTTGCGACATGGCACTGTCTTCAAACAGGCTGCGATCGCGCGTGTCGTCATAGCCCATGATGATATGCAGTTCATCAACCTGACTACAGGCGCGCTGGATAAGATAGATATGGCCGGTATGCAGCGGATAAAACTTACCGAATACCACACCGATATTTTTCTGCTGGCGCGGAAACTCCAGCCCGAGAAAACGGTGCAACGCCTCCAGCTTTTGCGCGCTGGGGCTTTTAATTTTGGCATTCAGAAGCTGGCTCAGATATCCCTTGGTCATGCCACTGGCATCCGCCACCTGTTGCAGGGTACAGCCCTTTTGCTTAATGGCGGTTTTCAGATAATCAAATGACACAAGAGCCTCCTGCTGTAAAAATAAACGTAATACCCAATGCCGTCGGAAAGACGGCGGGTATTTGATTATAGGTCGTCAAACACGCTTAACGCATCTGCAAGCTTCTTAACGCCAAAGACCTGCATCCCTTCCGGCACTTTTTTCGGAACGTTAGCGGCAGGAACAATCGCCCGGCGAAAGCCGTGCTTCGCAGCTTCCGAAATACGCTCCTGCCCGCTGGGTACCGGACGGATTTCGCCTGCCAACCCCACTTCGCCAAAGACCACTAAATCCTGTGGCAGCGGTCTGTCGCGCAGGCTGGAGACCATTGCCAACAGCAGTGCCAGGTCGGCGCTGGTTTCGGTAACCTTTACGCCGCCGACCACGTTGACGAACACGTCCTGATCCGCCATCTGTAAGCCGCCATGACGATGTAACACCGCCAGCAGAATCGCCAGACGGTTTTGTTCCAGACCGACCGCCACGCGACGCGGGTTCGCCATCATTGAGTGATCGACCAGCGCCTGAATCTCTACCAGCAGTGGGCGCGTGCCTTCCCAGACCACCATCACCGAACTACCGGAAGTGACTTCATCGCCACGGCTTAAGAAGATTGCAGACGGGTTGCTGACTTCGCGCAGCCCCTGCTCGGTCATGGCAAAGACGCCCAGCTCATTCACCGCGCCAAAGCGGTTTTTGTGGCTACGCAGAGTGCGGAAACGAGAATCAGCGTCACCGTCGAGCAACACCGAGCAGTCAATACAGTGCTCCAGCACCTTCGGCCCGGCCAATGAGCCATCTTTGGTGACGTGGCCGACCATCACAATCGCTACGCCGCGCGTTTTGGCAAAACGCGTCAGGTAAGCCGCAGTTTCACGCACCTGTGCCACGCTGCCCGGCGAAGACTGAATGTCCGCCATATGCATCACCTGAATGGAGTCGATCACCATCAGTTTCGGCTGTTCTTCTTCAGCAATCAGGCAAATTTGTTCGATACTGGTTTCCGACAGCATGTTCAGGTTCGCCGTCGGCAGGCCAAGTCGATGCGCGCGCATCGCCACCTGTTGCAGCGACTCTTCGCCAGTGACGTACAGGGTTTTCATCTGCTCGGCGAGCCTGCACAGCGTTTGTAGCAGCAGCGTTGATTTCCCCGCGCCGGGGTTACCGCCAATCAGAATAGCGCTGCCGGGAACCACCCCGCCGCCGAGCACGCGGTCAAACTCTTTAAATCCGGTGGAAAAACGCGGCAGTTCCTCAAGGCTGATGTCAGAAAGCTTCTGCACTTTTGCGACGCCCGCATTTCCGGCGTAGCCGCTGAGTCGCTCGTTGCGCGCCACCGTTGGCGACGCGGCAAGGCGCACCTCGGTTATGGTGTTCCAGGCCTGACAGGCGCTGCATTGCCCCTGCCAGCGCGGGTAATCGGCCCCGCATTCATTACAAACAAAGGCGCGTTTAGGAGCTTTTGCCACATTTTACCTCATTATTTCTGATTCATGCTGCCAGAGAGAATGCAGAACACGCCCATCAGGTCAGCGTGACGGATAGTAATCTCCGTCTTTTCATTCACTTTGGGTTTCGCATGATACGCAATGCCCAGCCCGGCCGTTTTGATCATCGGCAGATCGTTGGCACCGTCGCCGATCGCCACCGTCTGCGCCATCGGGATCTCATATTCTTGCGCCAGGCGGGTCAGAGTACTGGCTTTGTACTGCGCATCGACAATATCGCCGATCACGTTGCCAGTGAATTTACCGTCCATGATCTCCAGCTCATTCGCCACAGCCGCAGTCAGACGCAGCTTGTTACGCAGATAATCGGCAAAGAAAGTAAACCCGCCAGAAGCGATAGCCACTTTCCAGCCAAGCGTTTCCAGTTTTAGCACCAGTTGCGTCAAGCCAGGCATCAGCGGCAATGTTTCGCGCACCTGGTGCAGAATATTGGCATCAGCCCCCTTGAGCGTCGCCACGCGGCTGCGCAGGCTGGCGGTAAAATCCAGCTCGCCGCGCATCGCGCGTTCGGTGACTTCGGCAACCATTTCGCCGGTCCCGGCCAGTTTGGCAATTTCATCAATGCATTCGATCTGGATAGCCGTTGAATCCATGTCCATCACCAGCAAACCCGGCGTGCGCAGATGCGGAATTTTACCTAATGGGGCAACATCCAGTTTGGCGTCATGCGCCAGTTTTGTCGCTCTCGGCGTTAACGAGCCCGCGAGGCGAATCACCTGATAATCCTCAACGCACCAGGCGGCTACGATCACCATCGCCGCACCCAGTTTGCTCTGGTATTGCGTTAAACGTTGTTTATCCAGCCCACGACCATACAGCAGCCAGCCACTGCGGCCCGCGTGGTAATCCAGCGGCATGACTTCATCACCGCTTAAAGAAAGGGGCAGACCTGGCCACAGAGAGACATCTTCAGGTAGATCGCACCAGGTAATGTTAGGCATTAAAGCTCCTGTAAAATCGTTCGGGTCGGAATCATCCAGCGGAAAATAACGCATGAGGCTACCCTGTAACCAGCGCTTCTGGCAACATTAAGCCTCAAATTTTCAGCAGGTGGAATATGGCTCGCGCAAAACTGAAATTCCGACTTCATCGTGCAGTGATTGTATTGTTCTGTCTCGCGTTGCTTGTCGCCCTGATGCAGGGTGCATCCTGGTTTAGTCAAAGCCACCAGCAGCAACGTAATCCGCAGTTGGAAGAACTGGCGCGTACACTGGCCCGCCAGGTCACCTTAAACATCGCGCCGCTGATGCGCACCGAAACACCGGATGAAAAGCGCATCAAAGCCGTACTCACGCAGTTAACGGAAAGTAGCCGTATTCTGGATGCGGGCGTGTACGATGAACAGGGCGATCTGATTACCCGCACTGGTGAGAGTGTCGATGTCCGTGACCGGCTGGCGCTCGATGGCAAAAAAGCCGGGGGCTATTTTAATCAGCAAATCGTTGAGCCCATTCAGGGGAGAAACGGCCCGCTGGGTTATCTGCGCCTGACACTCGACACCCACACGCTTGCCACCGAAGCGAAGCAGGTAGACAACACCACCAACATCTTACGCCTGATGCTGCTTCTGTCACTGGCTATTGGTGTAGTCCTCACACGTACATTATTGCAAGGCAAGCGTACCCGCTGGCAGCAATCCCCTTTCCTGCTGACCGCCAACAAACCGGTGCAGGAAGAAGACAACGAGAAAAAAGAGTAATTCAAAGAAAGGAAATCGACCATGACCACACTACGCCTGCTTATCTCAGACTCTTACGATCCGTGGTTTAACCTGGCGGTTGAAGAGTGCATTTTTCGCCAGATGCCCGCCACGCAGCGCGTCCTGTTCTTGTGGCGTAACGCCGATACGGTGGTGATTGGCCGGGCGCAAAACCCGTGGAAAGAGTGTAATACCCGCCGGATGGAGGAAGACAACGTGCGGCTCGCCCGTCGCAGCAGCGGCGGCGGCGCGGTGTTCCATGACTTGGGTAATACCTGCTTTACCTTTATGGCTGGTAAACCGGAATACGACAAAACCATCTCCACGGCAATAGTCCTCAATGCGCTGAATACGCTGGGCGTAGAAGCTGATGCCTCCGGGCGTAACGATCTGGTGGTGAAAACGCCGGATGGCGATCGTAAAGTCTCTGGTTCTGCTTATCGTGAAACGAAAGACCGCGGATTCCACCACGGCACGCTATTGCTGAATGCCGATCTCAGCCGCCTGGCAAACTATCTCAATCCCGATAAAAAGAAACTTGCCGCTAAAGGCATCACTTCGGTTCGCTCGCGCGTGGCGAATTTGACCGAGCTGTTACCGGGCATCACCCATCAACAGGTCTGTCAGGCCATCACGGAAGCCTTTTTCGCCCACTACGGCGAACGCGTAGAAGCCGAGATCATCTCCCCGGACAAAGCGCCGGATCTGCCGAACTTTGCCGAAACCTTTGCCCGCCAGAGCAGTTGGGAGTGGAACTTTGGTCAGGCGCCGGCCTTCTCGCACCTGTTGGATGAGCGTTTCACCTGGGGCGGCGTTGAGCTGCATTTCGACGTTGAAAAAGGCGTGATTACCCGCACCCAGGTCTACACCGATAGCCTCAATCCCGCGCCGCTGGAAGCGCTGGCGGGTCGTCTGCAAGGATGCTTGTATCGTGCGGATATGCTGCAACAAGAGTGCGAGGCGCTTCTGGTTGATTTCCCGGAGCAAGAAAAAGAGTTACGCGAGCTGTCGGCATGGATTGCCGGAGCGGTGCGTTAAGCACTGGCCTGAAATTGCCGGATGGCGGCTGCGCCTTATCCGGCCTACATACTGCTGTAGGCCCGGTAAGCATCGCGCCACCGGGCACAAACAACTTACTCTTTATCGCCCAGCAGAACGGATTCCAGTGCGATTTTGATCATGTCGTTGAAGGTCGTCTGACGTTCAGCGGCAGTGGTCTGCTCGTGAGTACGGATATGGTCGGATACAGTGCAGATGGTCAGCGCTTTCGCACCAAATTCAGCCGCAACGCCGTAGATGCCCGCTGCTTCCATTTCCACGCCCAGCACGCCGTATTTTTCCATCACGTCGAACATTTCGCCGTCCGGAGAGTAGAACAGATCAGCGGAGAACAGGTTACCCACGCGCGCGTCTACGCCCAGCGCTTTTGCTGCATCAACGGCGTTACGCACCATGTCGAAGTCAGCGATAGCAGCGAAATCATGATCTTTAAAGCGGATACGGTTAACTTTGGAGTCGGTGCAGGCCCCCATACCGATAACCACGTCACGCAGTTTGACGTCCATACGCACGGCGCCACAGGAGCCTACGCGAATGATTTTCTTCACGCCGAAATCGGTGATCAGCTCTTTGGTATAGATGGAGCAGGACGGGATACCCATACCGTGGCCCATTACGGAAATCTTACGGCCTTTGTAGGTACCGGTGAAGCCTAACATGCCGCGAACGTTGTTCACTTCACGAACATCTTCGAGGAAAGTTTCAGCAATATGTTTCGCACGCAGCGGGTCGCCCGGCATCAATACGACGTCAGCGAAATCACCCATTTCTGCATTAATATGTGGAGTTGCCATTTTTTATCCTTATTTCGTTGTTATTGCCTGATGGCGGCTACGCCTATCAGGCCTACAAAACGTATGCAAAACAGTGAAATACCCTAAGGATTTCGCGTTGTAGGAAGGCGACGAATTCGTGAATCCCCGGGAGCATAGATTAACTATGTGACCGGGGTGAGCGAATGAAGTCAACGCATCTACAGCGCGAAAGACAACGGGTATTACAGCATGTTTTTACCGTAGTCCATCGGCGACGTACCAAAGTAGCTCGCCAGCGTCTGGCCGATATCCGCGAAGGTTTCACGGTGACCTAAAGAACCTGGTTTCACTTTCGGGCCGTAAACCAGTACCGGAATGTGTTCACGGGTGTGGTCAGTCCCGGTCCAGCTCGGGTCGCAGCCGTGGTCAGCGGTCAGGATCAGAATGTCATCTTCCCCCACCAGCTCCATCAGCTCAGGCAGACGGCGGTCGAACAGTTCCAGACCTGCGGCATAACCGGCGATATCGCGACGGTGACCCCAGGAAGAGTCGAAATCAACGAAGTTGGTGAAGACGATGGTCTTATCACCGGCTTCTTTCATCTCTTTGATGGTGGCGTCAAACAGCGCGTCCAGACCGGTGGCTTTCACTTTTTTGGTGATGCCGCAGTTCGCATAGATATCCGCGATTTTACCCACGGAAACCACGTGGCCGTCTTTCTCGTCGACCAGTTTCTGCAGCACGGTCGGTGCTGGCGGCTCAACGGCCAGATCGTGACGGTTACCGGTACGCTGGAAGTTACCGGCTTTATCACCGATAAACGGACGCGCGATAACACGACCGATGTTGTAACCACCTTCGGTCAGTTCCTCACGAGCGATTTCGCACAGTTCGTAGAGTTTATCCAGGCCAAAAGTCTCTTCGTGACAGGCAATCTGGAACACGGAGTCAGCGGAGGTATAGAAAATCGGCTTGCCGGTTTTCATATGCTCTTCACCCAACTGATCCAGAATCACGGTACCGGAAGAGTGGCAGTTACCGAGGTAGCCCGGCAGGTTGGCACGTTTTACCAGTTTATCCAGCAGTTCCTGCGGGAAGCTGTTTTCATGATCGGAGAAGTAACCCCAGTCAAACAGAACCGGTACACCGGCGATTTCCCAGTGGCCAGACGGTGTGTCTTTCCCGGAAGAGAGTTCATGCGCCCAGGCGTAAGCACCAATCACTTCCGCATTACCGTCCATGCCGGCAGCAATTTTACCAGTAGAACCTTCGTGAGCTTTCACCAGGCCCAGACGGGTCAGGTTAGGCAGATTCAGTGGGCCTTTGCGACCATTGTCAGCTTCACCTTTCGCACAGGCTTCTGCAATGTGTCCCATAGTGTCTGAGCCTACGTCGCCAAAGCGATCCGCATCTTCAGTCGCACCAATACCAAAGGAGTCCAGCACCATAATAAATGCACGTTTCATCTTGTTCTCCATACATCTGCGCCGCAAAAAAGCGATCAGATCAGTATACAGTTATTCGGTTATACGACGATAGACTGTCGGTGTAATTTCTGGCGCTTTATCGTCAAGGCTAATTGCCGCTTTGACCGCTTTCGCCGCTTCCTGCCAGCTGGCTTCGTCTTTGGCGTGGATCACCGCCAGCGGACGCTGTCCGTCTACGCTGTCGCCCAGACGCGCCATGTCGCTAAAGCCAACGCTGTAATCAATGGTGTCCGAGGCCTGACGACGACCGCCGCCCATGGAAACGACCGCCATCCCCAGCGCACGGGTATCCATCGCGCTGACAAAACCTTCGGTATCAGCATATACCGCTTTGCTGAGCATTGCCGTCGGCAGGTACTTCGCATAATTTTCGACGAAATCGGTCGGGCCTTTCTGCGCCGCAACCATGCGACCAAAAATCTCTGCCGCTTTACCGTTATCCAGCACCGCCTGCAATTTCGCACGGGCTTCGGCGTCATCTTTCGCCAGCTTGCCGGAGATCAGCATTTCCACGCACAGCGCCATGGTGACGTCTAACAGACGTGGATTGCGGTATTCACCGGTCAGGAACTGCACCGCTTCGCGGACTTCGACCGCGTTACCTGCGCTGGAGGCCAACACCTGGTTCATATCAGTTAACAGCGCGGTGGTACGTACACCCGCACCGTTTGCCACGCCGACAATCGCTTCAGCAAGGGCTTCAGAAAGCTCGTAGGTCGGCATAAAGGCACCGCTGCCCACTTTCACATCCATCACCAGCGCATCCAGCCCTTCCGCCAGTTTTTTCGCCAGAATGGAACCGGTAATCAGCGGGATGGAATCCACCGTCGCGGTAATATCGCGGGTGGCATAAAAACGTTTATCCGCCGGTGCGAGCGAGCTGGTTTGCCCAATAATCGCCACACCCACGTCTTTAATAATTTCACGGAAACGCGCGTCGTCCGGGAAGATGTCAAATCCAGGAATCGCTTCCAGTTTATCGAGCGTACCGCCGGTATGCCCCAGGCCACGCCCGGAGATCATCGGAATATAGCCGCCGCACGCAGCAACCATCGGGCCTAACATCAGTGACGTTACGTCACCCACGCCACCGGTAGAGTGTTTATCCACAATCGGGCCGTTCAGCTGCAAGCTTTTCCAGTCCAGCACGGTTCCTGAATCACGCATTGCCATGGTCAGCGAAACACGCTCAGGCATTGTCATATCGTGGAAAAAAATGGTCATCGCCAGGGCGGCGATTTGCCCTTCAGAGATGGTATTGTCGCGAATGCCATTGATAAAGAAACGAATTTCTTCATCGCTCAGCGCATGACCATCACGTTTTTTACGAATAATTTCTTGTGCGAGAAACACGGTAACCCCCGATTAATCAGGTTAAATGCTGCGGAAAACCCACTGCAATGAATGATTACTCTTAATAATCCAAGCCGTTGTAGGCCGGGTAAGCAACGCGCACCCGGCAGTCGTACTGATGCCGGATGGCGGCTGCGCCTTATCCGGCCTACAATGGGCAATTCAAACTTAGTAGCTGCTTGCGCTCTTACCGTCGCCGTGACCCAGCGCTTTCAGCAAGCTAGCCAGCAGGCTGGATGCGCCAAAACGGTAGTGACGAGAATCAGCCCAGTCAGCGCCAAACAGTTCATCGGCAATCGCCAGGAACTGCTGTGCATCTTCTGCAGTACGCACGCCGCCAGCCGGTTTGAAACCTACAGTTTTAGAAACACCCATGTCGCGGATCACTTCCATCATGATGCGTGCGCTTTCCGGCGTCGCATTGACCGGCACTTTACCGGTAGAAGTTTTGATGAAATCAGCACCGGCTTTGATGGAGATTTCAGACGCTTTGCGAATCAGTGCTTCTTCTTTCAGCTCACCGGTTTCGATGATCACTTTCAGCAGCACGTTTGCCGCCGCACACGCGTCTTTGCAAGCTTTAACCAGATCAAAACCAATCTGCTCGTTACCGGCGATCAGCGCACGGTACGGGAACACCACGTCAACTTCATCTGCACCGTAGGCGATCGCCGCACGGGTTTCCGCCAGCGCAATCTCGATGTCGTCGTTGCCGTGCGGGAAGTTGGTGACGGTTGCAATACGGATGTCCGGCGTACCCTGCTCTTTCAGAGTTTTACGCGCAATAGGGATGAAACGAGGATAGATACAGATTGCGGCAGTGTTGCCAACCGGAGTCTTCGCCTGATGACACAGCGCGATCACTTTTTCATTGGTGTCGTCGTCATTCAGGGTGGTCAGATCCATCAGTTTTAGTGCACGCAGGCTGCTTGCTGTTAAATCGGTCATAACATTCTCCAACGGCATCGCCGTATAAAATTTCACCTTGCGAGTTTGTTAGTATTCTAACATCCGCTCGCTATTACACTTCGATATACATCACAGTTAATGAAAACCACATACAGATTTGCATTACTCTAATGAGATCCACTTCAAATAAATCACCTTTTCTAAAGGGATGCGGTGGCATCAGGCGCATCCGGATCAAAGGTTGTGGCGGCGTCGCTTTCTACAATGGCGTTACACCTTCGGGACAAAAAGGAATCAACGATGCCCACTTCAAGCGAACTCGCGCTGCAACAGCGTTGCCAACAAATCGTGACCAGCCCGGTGCTCAGCCCTGAACAGAAACGCCACTTTCTGGCGTTGGAAGCTGAAAACGCGCTGCCTTACCCGCAACTACCTGCACAGGCACGCCAGGCGCTGGATGACGGGGTGATCTGCGATATGTACGAAGGCCATGCCCCATTCAAACCGCGCTATGTTTTACCCGACTACGCGCGTTTTCTGGCCAACGGCTCATCATGGCTGGAGCTGGAAGGGGCAAAGGATCTTGATGACGCGTTATCCTTACTCACCATCCTGTACCATCACGTACCGTCAGTGACGTCGATGCCGGTCTATCTCGGTCAGCTCGATGCTCTGCTGCAACCGTATGTTAGAATTCTAACACAAGAAGAGATCGATATTCGAATAAAACGTTTCTGGCGTTATCTCGACAGAACCCTGCCAGACGCGTTTATGCATGCCAATATCGGCCCCGCCGATACTCCAGTTACCCGTGCAATTTTACGTGCAGATGCAGAGTTAAAGCAGGTTTCGCCTAATCTGACATTCATTTATGACCCGCAAATCACACCTGACGATCTGCTGCTCAGCGTGGCGCAAAATATCTGCGAGTGCAGTAAGCCGCATATTTCCAATGGCCCTGAAAATGATAAAATTTTCACAAACGGTCAGTATGGCGTCGTCAGCTGTTACAACTCTTTGCCGCTCGCAGGGGGTGGTAGCACGCTGGTCAGGCTTAATCTGAAAGCCATCGCAGAACGCAGCACCTCTGTCGATGACTTCTTTACGCGCATCCTACCGCACTATTGCCAACAGCAAATCGCCATCATTGATTCACGATGTGAATTCCTCTATGAAAAATCACATTTCTTTGAGAATAGCTTCCTCGTGCAGGAAGGGTTGATTGATCCCGAACGTTTTGTGCCTATGTTCGGCATGTATGGCCTGGCGGAGGCGGTGAATCTACTGTGCGATAAGGCGGGACAAAATGCGCGCTACGGAAAAGATGAGTTCGCCAATCAGCTTGGCTATCGCATCAGCGCCCAATTGGCGGAGTTTGTCGAAAGCACCCCGGTGAAATATGGCTGGAAGCAGCGCGCGATGCTGCATGCACAGTCGGGGATCAGTTCTGACATCGGTACCACGCCGGGCGCACGTCTGCCTTACGGCGATGAACCAGACCCGATCACTCATCTGCAAACCGTCGCACCGCATCACGCGTTTTATCACGCCGGGATCAGCGACATTCTCACGCTGGATGAAACCATCAAGCGCAATCCTCAGGCGCTGGTGCAATTGTGCCTCGGCGCATTTAAAGCCGGGATGCGTGAATTTACCGCCAACGTGAGCGGCAACGATCTGGTTCGCGTCACCGGTTATATGGTGCGCCTGTCGGATCTGGAAAAATATCGTGCCGCAGGTTCTCGCACCAACACCACCTGGCTTGGCGAAGAAGCCGCGCGTAATACGCGCATTCTGGAACGACAACCTCGCGTGATTAGCCATGAACAGCAGATGCGCTTCGGTAAGTAAGCTGATTCCCTTCTCCTGCGTCGACGGGCCGGGGAGTCGCCTGGCCCTGTTCCTGCAGGGATGCAATTTGCGCTGTAAGAATTGCCACAACCCGTGGACGATGGGACGCTGCAATGACTGCGGGGAGTGTGTACTGCATTGCCCACATGAAGCGTTAAGTCTGAGCGCGGGAAAAGTATGGTGGCAACCTGATATTTGCCAGCAATGCGACACCTGCCTGCACATGTGCCCCCAGCAGGCTACGCCGATGGCGCAGACCATGAGCATTGATGAGGTGCTGCAGCATGTTCGCAAAGCCTCGCCGTTTATTGAAGGAATGACGGTCAGCGGCGGCGAAGCAACGACCCAGCTACCGTTTATTGTGGCGCTGTTTAGCGCGATCAAAACCGATCCGCAACTGCAACACCTGACCTGTATGGTCGACAGCAATGGCATGCTGAGCGAAACCGGCTGGCAGAAGCTGCTTCCGGTGTGCGACGGCGTAATGCTGGATTTAAAAGCCTGGGACAGCACGTGTCATCGTCAGTTGACCGGTCGCGATAACACGCTGATTAAACAAAGCATTACCTTTCTGTCCGGACAAGGGAAACTTGCGGAACTGCGCCTGCTGGTTATCCCTGGTCAGGTGGATTATCTCCAGCATATTGATGCGCTGGCGGCGTTTATCAGAGGTTCAGGTGACGTGCCGGTACGGCTGAATGCCTTTCATGCGCACGGAGTGTATGGCGAAGCGAAGGACTGGCCGAGCGCCACACCGCAGGATGTGGAACACCTGGCGCAAAGATTGCGCGAACGCGGGGTGGATAATTTGATTTTCCCGGCGCTGTACCTGTGATTGCCGGATGCGATGCAATAGCGCCGCATCCGGAATTCAAAAATCAAACAACGCCGTGGTATTACGATACAGCGCGTCAGCGATCACGTCCGCAGGTTCCGGGCGCAGTTCGCATAAGACGTCAAAGACTCTGACTACCTGCTCCGGGCGATTAGGCTGCCCCTGAAAGCCGTTGAGCGGCATATCCGGCGCGTCGGTTTCCAGCAACAGCGACTCCAGCGGCAGCTGCGCCATTACCTCGCGGGTTTTACTGGCGCGCGGATAGGTAATGGTGCCGCCCACGCCAATTTTGTATCCCAGTTGCACAAAGCGTTCGGCCTGCTGCATGCTCCCGGAAAACCCATGCACCACGCCTGTTCGTGGCAAAGCATGGCGTTTAAGGTGCATCGCCAGCTTGTCATGCGTGCGTCGCGAATGCAGGATCACCGGCAGTTCGTAACGCTTCGCCAGCTTAAGTTGCGCTTCCAGCACCCGCTCTTGCTTGTCGAATTGCGGATCGTCGCGATACAGATCCAATCCAATCTCACCTACCGCCACCAGCTTTTGTGGGCGCTTATCCAGCACCTGTTGCAACTGGTCCAGGCAGTCATCACTATGTTGTTCAATAACAATGGGATGTAGACCAAGCGCGGCAAATAATGGAGGATAATTTTCCGCTAACGCCAGTACGCGGGAAAAATTCGCCGCCTGGGTGGCCGGAACGATAATGCTCTGTACACCAACCTCCGCCGCGCGCTGAATGCTGGCAGGTTCATCGCCGGTAAACGGCGGGAAATCAAAGTGACAGTGCGTATCGATAAAACGATAACTCACGCCAAATCCTCATTATTAAACGTTGTATCGTTGGCCTGAGGCGCATTGGTCGCCACCGGTGCGTGGGCATCGTTGGCCACCGGCGCGGGAGGAACTACCACCGGTCCCGGCACCACAATCTTCGGCGTCTGACGAGGCAGCGGCACGTTTTTCCCCAGCAGTTTGCCGACGGTAGCGAGGAAGTAACGACCGCACAGGCGTCCGGTTTTGTAGTCTTCCCGCAAGGCCGGAATACGGCTTCCCAACGCCATGCTATGGAGCGGTTTGGGCGGGTAGATCTCAAAGATACGCAGCTTGCCCGGCGGTTTCTCAATAAAGCTCTGAATCGCGCGATAGGTGGCTTCATGGTGCTGCACCAGATTCAACAGTGGTTGCAGGCTGCTTTCGCCCAGCCAGCGTTCCATACGCTTGAACCACTGCGGGGTGTAGTACATTTGCGAAGGCACGGTGCGGATAACCACCAGCGTTTTCGCCCCCTGCTTCGCCGCTTCCTGCACGGGAATGGCATCGCTGACGCCCCCATCCAGGTAATTCACGCCGTCCAACACAACCCCAGTGCGGTAGAACCCGGGAATCGCGCTGGAGGCACGAATAAGATCGAGCCAGTTTTGCCGGTTCGGCGAAAAATAGCCCGGCGTGTAGTCATCACCCCGACAGGCGCACATATAAAATGCTTTCCCCGCGGCAAACAAGCGCTCAGCGTTGTCCATCGCCAGCGGCATTTGGGACGAGGTCGAATCCACCAGCCAGTCGAGGTCGATTAAGTTTCCCCCGCGCACAAAGCGCACCGGGTCAAAAAACTCACGTCGGGTAGTGTAACGCATGATGACTTTACGACCGTAACCGGGCTGGTTACAGAGATAAGCTGAAAGGTTTTGCGCGCCAGCGGACGTCCCGTAGAAGAGATCAAAGGGATTGAACTGCGCGCGCATGAATTCATCCAGTACGCCTGCGGTGAAGATGCCTCTTTGTCCCCCGCCCTCGCACACCAGCGCCATACTGCCTGGTTGAAACGGACGTAACGATAACGGCGCGATATTACCGAGCGTGACGGGTATTCTCTGCCCCACCTCTGCCTTCCTGTTGTTTTTGTAATAGAGCAACAAAGTAACGCAAATTGCCTGACGCTAAAACCGTAAAAGCCAGTCCGATGGACTGGCCTGGTTGCAACTTTACTTTACAGACGACCAGTCAGGGTCGTTTACGCCCGGTAAACAGGCTGACCAGAAACAGAATGATCCCCACCACAAAAACAATTTTCGCTGCGCCTGCAGCGGTACCCGCCAGTCCACCAAAACCCAGTGCGGCGGCAATTAACGCGATAACCAGAAATATGATGCCCCATCGAAACATATGCTTCTCCTTTACCATAGTTAATGTCACCGCTTGATATGAGCGCTCAGGCTGCCCATCGGCGATATTTTCAGTGTGGTGCACAACACGCCTCCCGACAAACGTCAGGAGGACGAATTAAGTCGAATTACTGAGTTTTGAGGTCATTTTTGACGCTTTTCACGCCATCAATCGCTTTAGCGATGCTCTCAGCGCGATCGCTTTGAGCCTGCGATTCAATGGTTCCTGAAAGCTGTACCACACCATCGGTGGTTTCCACTTTCACCTTGCGGGATGGGACAATGTCATCGGCCAGCAGCTTGGCTTTTACCTCACTGGTGATTGCCGTATCGCCCGCATAGCCTTTTACGGAGGTGTCTTTGCTGTCACGCACGTGCAGTTTGTCGCTGACGGAGGTCACCCCCTCAACGCCTTTCGCCACTTTCACCGCCTCTTCGGCCTGCGCCTGGCTTGTAACAAACCCACTTAACGTCACGACTTTCTGCTCTGTTTCGACGGAAATATCGGTGCTCTTGATACTTTCGTGGTCCACCAGCGCGGCTTTCACTTTCGCGGTGATGGTGCTGTCATCCATGAAATTACCGACTTTGTTCATAGAGCTATCGACTTTCTGCCCCGCACTTTCGACGCCGGATTGCGCTTTGTCCATCGTTGAGTTTTCTGCATAAGCAGAACCCGTTGCAACAGCGGAGGTCAGCATCACGGCCAGCAGCGTTTTAGAAATCTTAAGTCCTGTCATTGTCATCGATGTATTCCTGTATGTTTTGCTTAAAGCGATGCTCAGCCGTTAAACGGCTTGAGCCAGCAACTAATCTTGTAAGTGAGATAAATATCAGCAATAGAAGCTGCAACAGGCAGCCTAAAAAGCATTAAACGCCGATATTTATGTCATCACATTGTTAAATATAGTTCACGATTTCGTGATCGCAGCCCGATTTGGCTAAAAAACAGGCAAACGAAAGAAAAACGGCAGGATTTAAGAACATTCCGCAAGGGATTTAAAAGACAGGGAAAGTTGCAGGGCACGGCGGATACCGCGCCCTGAGAGGTCGATTAGTGTTCGCGCGTTTTGCGGAACTGAACGTCAGGGTAACGTTCCTGGGTGAGATTCAGGTTAACCATGGTTGGCGCGATATAGGTGAGGTTATCACCGCCATCCAGCGCCAGCTGAATTTCGTTTTTACGCTTAAATTCTTCGAATTTCTTCACGTCAGAGCATTCTACCCAGCGCGCAGTCGCCACGTTGACCGACTCATAAATCGCTTCAACGTTGTATTCGCTCTTCAGACGAGAAACTACCACGTCGAACTGCAGCACACCGACAGCGCCCACGATCAGGTCGTTATTGGCGATCGGACGGAAGACCTGCACGGCGCCCTCTTCTGACAGCTGAACCAGCCCTTTCAGCAGCTGTTTCTGCTTCAGCGGATCCTTCAGGCGAATACGGCGGAACAGCTCCGGCGCGAAGTTCGGAATACCGGTGAACTTCATCATTTCGCCCTGGGTAAAGGTATCGCCGATCTGGATAGTGCCGTGGTTATGCAGACCAAGAATATCGCCCGGATACGCTTCTTCCACATGAGAACGGTCACCGGCCATAAAGGTGAGTGCATCGGAGATCACCACGTCTTTACCAATGCGCACCTGGCGCATTTTCATGCCTTTCTCATACTTGCCGGATACCACACGCATGAACGCCACACGGTCACGGTGTTTCGGGTCCATGTTGGCCTGAATTTTAAACACGAAACCGGTGAACTTCTCTTCTGAGGCTTCGACGACGCGGGTGTCGGTTTTACGCGGCATCGGCGCAGGCGCCCACTCCACTAAGCCGTCCAGCATATGGTCAACGCCGAAGTTACCCAACGCGGTACCGAAGAAGACCGGGGTGATTTCGCCCGCAAGGAACAACTCATGGTCGAACTCGTTGGACGCGCCCTGCACCAGCTCCAGCTCGTCGCGCAGCTGCTGCGCCAGGTCTTCACCCACGGCAGCATCAAGTTCCGGGTTGTTGAGACCTTTAACAACACGCACTTCCTGAATCGTATGGCCTTTACCGGTCTGGTACAGATACGTTTCATCTTTATAAAGGTGATAGACGCCCTTGAACAACTTCCCGCAGCCAATCGGCCAGGTGATCGGCGCACAGCCGATTTTCAGTTCGTTCTCAACTTCATCCAGCAGCTCCATCGGATCGCGGATGTCACGGTCGAGTTTGTTCATAAAGGTCAGGATCGGCGTATCGCGCAGACGGGTAACTTCCATCAGCTTACGGGTCCTGTCTTCAACACCTTTCGCAGCATCGATAACCATCAGGCAGCAGTCCACCGCCGTCAGAGTACGGTAGGTATCTTCGGAGAAGTCTTCGTGCCCCGGGGTGTCCAGCAGGTTCACCAGGCAGTCATGATACGGAAACTGCATCACAGAGGTGGTAATGGAGATACCGCGTTGCTTTTCCATTTCCATCCAGTCAGATTTTGCATGCTGGCTGGAGCCACGGCCTTTTACCGTACCGGCGGTCTGAATGGCCTGTCCGAATAACAGTACCTTTTCAGTAATTGTCGTTTTACCGGCATCCGGGTGAGAAATAATGGCAAAAGTGCGGCGTTTGGCCACCTCTTGCAAATAAGGAGACAACGTCATAGTCAAATCTTCTTAGGTAAGCACGGCAACGGGCCGGGCAAGTTGAATACGAAAAATTGCGGCTATTTTACCCATCAACGGGGGGGAGGCAATCAGTGTTTACACAGGAGCTGCTCCAGTTCGCTTAATGACGCTACGGTCCAGGTCGGCTGAATGCCCGCTGGCTGCTCGCGGTTGTGCGTATTTAGCCAGCAGGTGGATAGCCCGGCGTTAATGCCGCCAAGAATATCGGACTCTGCGGTGTCACCCACCATTAGCACGCGAGAACGGTCAGGATTGCCCGCCTGCTCCAGCGCATGGTCAAAAATACGGGAATCAGGTTTTGCCACCCCAACCTGCTCAGAAATCACCAGCAGGTCGAAATAGTCGCGCAGCCCCGTCCGCTCAAGGCGGATTTGCTGCAACGCGGTAAAGCCGTTAGTAATGATGCCGATTTTCGCTTTATCACGAATCGCATTGAGCAGAGAAACCGCCCCCGGCAACGGCGAACAGATCTCCGCCATCGCATTGATGAATGCATCATTAAGCTGGCCCGGTTCAACCTTCAGGCGTTCGGCCCAGCTCTGAAAACGGGCATGCTGCAATTGTAATGAGGTAATCGCGCCGTTTTGGTAATCCACCCACAGCGGTTTATTCACGGCCTGGTAGTCCTGAAAATCTTCAGCGGTAAAGGTAATGCTATAGTCGAGAAACATCCGCTGTAAGCCGGTAAACGAGTCAAATGTAAACAGCGTTTCGTCGGCATCAAAGAAAATCCAGTCCCACTTCTTCATCATTACACCTTGTCTTACATGCTGATTGGCAACGCCATGATGATGGCGTCTTCGTGACCATCGGCCGTTGGATAGTAATTGCGACGGATCGTCGCCTCGTTAAAGCCTAAGCTTTCGTACAGCGCGATAGCGGCGGCGTTTGAGGCGCGCACTTCAAGCCACAGCGTCAAAATGCCACGCTTTTCCAGCTCATCGATCAGATGCTCCAGCAGCTCACGCCCCAGCCCACGGCGCTGAAAGTCAGGGTCGACGGCAATATTGAACAGCGTAGCTTCATCCAGCACGACCTGCGTAATCGCAAAGGCCGCCATCACGTCATCAACCCTCAACTGAAAATTGAGGTAACGATCGCCCTGGTTGCTGGCAAATGTTTTTTCACTCCAGGGAAAAGCGTGGGCGCGTTTTTCAATCTGAAATGCTGCGGGTAAATCAGTCGGTTCGAGGGAAGAAATCGTGTTCATATGCGCAGATTTGTTGCCATAACGCGGCGCGGGCCGCGGGGTTTTCCCGTAATTCATTAAACGCAGGACTCGCGACCTGAGCGCCCTCCAGCAGCAGCGGCTCTTCGGTTCCCAGCCGCCAGCTATTACAGCGACTACCTTGCGGCAGCATGGCGACACGGTCAGGCGTCAGTTGTAAAACCTGATCCGGGCTGACGGTTAATGCGCGTAAAATATCGCTCATCAATGGTTCGGTTAGCGCGGGTAACTGTTCCGCAACTATCACCAAACGGACATGCGCAGGAATGGAAATCGCGATTTCGCCCTGCAGTGCGCCAGGACGACGCAACGACCACTGCGTAATGCCCAGTTGCTGTAACTGCCAGTCTCGTCGGGATGTCATAGCGAAACGCTCCTGTAATCAGGGGCGCAAATATAGCAAATTTGTCGAATCCGTGCCATCAAACAACTATAATCCCCCGCTGTACAATTTAAGGAGCACTCCATGTCTGCTTTTACCCCGGCAAGTGAAGTCTTGCTGCGCCACAGTGATGATTTCGAACAAAGCCGTATTCTGTTTGCCGGTGATTTGCAGGATGACCTGCCTGCCCATTTTGAAAGCGCCGCCAGCCGTGCGCACACTCAGCAGCTTCACCACTGGCAGGTGCTTAACCGCCAGATGGGCGACAACGTCCGCTTCAGCCTCGTCGCTCAAGCCGATGACGTCGGCGATAGCGATACGCTGATCTACTACTGGCCGAAGAATAAACCTGAAGCCCAGTTCCAGTTGATGAACCTTCTTTCGCTGTTACCGGTGGGTACCGATATTTTTGTTGTTGGCGAAAACCGCAGCGGCGTACGTAGCGCCGAGCAGATGCTGGCCGAATACGCGCCGTTGAACAAAGTCGACAGCGCACGTCGCTGTGGCCTGTACCACGGTCGTCTGGAAAAGCAGCCGGTCTTTGATGCTGAAAAATACTGGGACGAATACCAGACAGACAATCTGACCATCAAAACGCTGCCGGGCGTATTCAGCCGTGACGGCCTGGATGTTGGCAGCCAACTGCTGCTCTCCACGCTGACGCCGCACACCAAAGGCAAAGTTCTGGATGTCGGCTGTGGCGCGGGTATCCTCTCCGTCGCGCTTGCCAGCCACTCGCCAAAAGTGCGCTTAACCCTGTGCGATGTTAGCGCCGCCGCTGTTGAAGCCAGCCGCGCAACGCTTGCCGCCAACGGTATTGAAGGTGACGTCATCGCCAGTAACGTCTTTTCTGACGTGACGGGTCGCTTTGATATGATCATCTCCAACCCGCCGTTCCATGACGGCATGCAGACCAGCCTGGATGCCGCGCAAACGCTGATTCGCGGCGCGGTGCGTCACCTTAACAGCGGTGGCGAACTGCGAATTGTAGCCAACGCCTTCCTGCCTTATCCGAAAGTACTGGATGAAGTGTTTGGCTTCCACGAAGTTATCGCGCAGACCGGGCGCTTCAAGGTCTATCGCACCATCATGACGCGCCAGGCGAAAAAAGCGTAATTGTCTCGCAGCGAACGGCCATTCACGTGGCCGTTTTTGCATCAATCGGCCCAGCCTGGACAATTAACTATTGACGAAAAGTTGAAAACAACTAGAATGCGCCTCCGTGGTAACGATACTTTTTGAGTGTCGATGGTATGCGAAGGTGGCGGAATTGGTAGACGCGCTAGCTTCAGGTGTTAGTGTCCTTTCGGACGTGGGGGTTCAAGTCCCCCCCCTCGCACCATAATCCACGTTGATATTGCTCGCACTGGGCGAAGGTGGCGGAATTGGTAGACGCGCTAGCTTCAGGTGTTAGTGTCCTTAGGATGTGGGGGTTCGAGTCCCCCCCCTCGCACCAATTATCTTATCTTTCCTTCGATTTTCTTTCCTGTTTTGCTCATCCCTGATTCCAGTTCATCATTACCAAAACAATGCCGCCGATCAGCGCCGCGCATGAAGGTAATAAGACAAAGTGCCGTAAACGCTTGTGGTATAACATGAGTGAAGTCAGTAGTAATCCTAATACAATCATCGCCTTCCATGCGTCGAGTGACAGATCAGTAAATGCCAGCCCGGCAATCACTATCCCCGGCAGCAAAACCCCCCACCCACTGCCCAGCGCACGTTGCAACATGGTTTCACCTATGACATTGATAATGATAACCAATATCATATGATAAATTTTCTCATTTGTCAGCCAGGAAAGGCTATCAATTCTATGAGTTTTACTTAACGATTGATGACATAAATAGTTTAAGGTGATAAATTGCTCGCCGGTTAGCTTTTCATCAAAAAACAATAACGACCTGAACGAATGATTTTTCGCTCATCATTTTTTCCTTACAAACACACCTTCGTATATTGCAGATAAATAACAATATTTACCTATGACAGTACAATCCTGGCGAACTCTGCGCACTAAGAAATATCAACTTTCTTTACGTCTGTTTCTGCTTCTCAATGCAGTCTCCGCGCTGTTTACGCTTGTTTTCCCACTTTTTGCCGTCAAAGCCGTATCTGTCCCGGCGTTGCTCATCCTGGCCGCCAGTACATTGCTGTTGGCATGGCATGGCAAATATGCGAATAAAAAGATTAATCTTCCTTTTATTTCAATCGTTTTTGGCTTGCTATGGGCATTACATATTTTTCTGAAATATAACGCGCTAGGTCATAATGATTATTATTTTCTGTTAATCGCACTTCTCAGCGTGCTGTTTATTGGTTCTATCGCTTTTGCCAACAATATCATCGCCTTTACGCTACATTCGTTACCCTCAGTCGTCGTCTGTTTATGGCTTAACGGCAGCGAGCATGGTCTGCGAATTTTCTATTTTATGGCGCTACCCATGGCCGGGATCGCCATCCAGCATGTGATACAAAAGCGCTACGACGGCTTCGCCCAGCAGCTGATGTACAAACTACTGGAAGAACGGGAAACTCTGAACGGACTCAGCATGCTCGACCCGCTAACCGGTTTGTACAATCGCCGGGGGCTGCAACACAGACTCGATACGCTGTTGGCCCTGAGCAACTCGAAGCACTACGTCCTGCTGATGGATATCGACCATTTCAAGGCCTATAACGATCATTACGGACACATGATGGGCGATCAGGCGCTGATTCGCGTTTCTGCCGCGATTCGTGATTCCGTACGCTCCCGGGACGTGGTGGCACGTTTTGGTGGCGAAGAGTTTATGGTTTTGCTGACCGCGGTCGATCCCCAACAGGCCCAGGCTGCCGCCGAACGTATTCGCCAGAAAGTGTACGATCTTAAAATTCCACATATGTTTAATGAGAGCGTAGCAACCAATGTGACGGTCAGCATCGGTATTGCGCCTTTGGTGGAACAGGATATTGACTCCGCGATTACCAGAGCAGACAAAGCGCTTTATGAGGCCAAGAATATGGGTCGAAACAACACTCTGGTCAGCGATGAGCTGCGGATAAACTGCACCTCTTCCTGAGTTTTCCGTGCGGAACTGCCCGATCTTGCGACAAAGATCTTGCCATCGTTTACCCCCATCTATAGGATTAGAAATCATTATCATTTAGATTAACATCCTTATATCGCCATGGCTTACCGTTCCGCACCCATCGTTGAAGATGTCATCTGGCACAGCCATCTCCCTTCAGAGATGCCCTCGCTGGCGGCTTCCGTGCGTGCGACCATAGCCCAAACCCGCGAACACTTGCTGGATTTCATTCGCCTTGACGAGACCCCGCCGCAAGGTGCAATGACATTACATGAATGGACGCAACCGACAACGTTAAGTTCGCTTCTGGCCGTTTATTCAGACCACATCTACCGCAACCAGCCCACGTTAGTACGCGAAAATAAACCGCTGATCTCCCTTTGGGCGCAATGGTATATCGGCCTGATGATGCCCCCGCTTATGGTGGCTCTGCTGACGCAAAAAGAGGCTATCGACGTCTCTCCTGAACATATGCACGTGGAGTTTCACGAAACCGGGCGTGCCGCATGTTTCTGGATAGATGTACATCAGGATCACCAGACCACGGCACTCTCACCGCAACAACGTATGGAAACGCTGATTTTGTCAGCCCTGACACCGGTCGTTCAGGCACTGGAATCAACGGGTGAGATCAATGCGAAACTTGTCTGGAGCAATACGGGATACTTAATTCACTGGTACTTAACGGAAATGAAGCCGTTGTTAGGTGAAGAACTGTTGAACACGCTGCGCCAGACCTGCTTCTTTGAGAAACAACTATCCTGTGGCCAGGATAATCCGTTGTGGCGCACCGTCGTTCCACGCGAGGGACTGTTAGTACGCAGAACCTGCTGCCAGCGCTATCGCCTGCCCGATGTTCAGCAATGCGGCGACTGCACGCTAAAATAAGCGAGGAGCCATAGCCCCCCGCCAACACTTTATGCAACCTGCTGATTTTCCTCTTCTATCCGCTGTGCTTCTTCTTTTTCCTGCGCCAACAGTTGCCTCTCATAAACCTTAAAGAATGGGAAGTAGATGATGGCAGAAACCAGCGCCAACACGACCACCAGGATCGCCGCACGATAATCCCAGCCTAACGCCCATGCCGCGCCAACGGGTGCCGGTGCGGTCCAGGGAACCACTGAAATCACCCGCCCAATTAGATCCAGTTTCATCGCCGCCCAGGCCAGCACCGCGTTCACCATTGGGGCCAGCAGGAAGGGAATAAAGAACACTGGATTCATGACAATCGGCGTACCGAAAATCACCGGCTCGTTAATGTTGAAAATACTGGGGACCACGCTCAAACGCCCAATCGATCGTAGATGGGCCGAGCGGCTGCGCAGATAGCAAATCACCAGCCCCATCGTCGCCCCCGATCCCCCCACGACGATAAAGAACGTCCAGAACGCTTCCATAAAGATATGCGGTAAAGGCGCGCCCTGCGCCAGCGCCGACTGGTTCATGCCGAGGTTGGTCAACCAGAACATTTGCAGCATACCCGACACAATCGCCGCACCGTGAATACCGGCAAACCACAGCAGATGGCCGATCAGTACTGCCAGCAGTATCGCCGGCAGAGAATCCGCTGCGGACACCAGTGGTTTAAAGATGGCCATAATGGCCTGCGGGATCAGCATATCAAACTGCGACTGTATCACCAGGCTCAGCGGGTACAGCGTCAGCACCACCACCAGTACCGGGATCAGGAGATCAAATGAGTTTTTGATCATCGGCGGCACTTGATCGGGTAAGCGGATCCCGATGTTGTGCGCCTTCAGGAAGCGCATCATTTCAACGCAATAAATTGCCACCAGGATGGCAGTGAAAATTCCCGTACCGCCGAGGCTATCAACCGGCATCGTACCTTTGGTTTTCGGTGCGGCAATCAACAAAAACGCCATGATCGACAGCATCGCACACATAAACGGATCTAACTGATGCGACTTCACATAGTGCTTGCCCAGGTTATAGGCAATAGCCGCACATATGTAGACCGACATGATCCCCATCGTCATATCAAACGGCGTGAGTATCTGGCCTTCAAATTGTTTTGCCAGATCCAGCCATGCGCGGGCAAACCCCCAGGTGGTATCCGGCGAAAAAGGCGGATAGGCAAAAACCAGCAGAAAAGACCCTACAATCATAAACGGCATCGCCGAAATGAAACCATCACGTATTGCCATCACATGGCGTTGTGAAGAAATGCGCCCGGCGACAGGGCTAACGTAGCTTTCAACAAAGCGGAAAATCACATTAAATACAGCATGGTTAGTAGACATAGCCGTTCTCCCGTTGTGCTAAACCCTGCAACCGTGCTGGTATCAACACCACCACGTAAAACCCATTCCTACTATTCGCAACCGTGCCGGGAGAAAAACCAGCCTTACCGCTTTTTGAGTTAAGTTTCATAGATGGCTCTTATTATGTGATACAGAGGGAGTGACAGCTTCAGTATTAATCGCCATTTCAGTATTCCGCAACCGGTTACTGTAACCGGTTTCTTTGATTGTGAAGGTGATCGAGAAACTGCCAATGTTGCTGTGTTGTTACAATAAAATATTTACAGTAACGCTGCCCCTATGACAAATTACGCCAGGCGGTTTTCTGCTATGCAGGACTGCGGATAAGCGAGAGGGAGAGAAGAATGAGTTTACAATCAGTACGGCAGTTTTTAGCGCAACATGCGCCAGATATTGAAATCATCGAATTAGATCAAAGCACCGCCACCGTCGATCTGGCAGCCAAGGCCCATAACGTCGAACCAGGGCAGATAGCAAAAACGCTGTCACTAAAGGTGAAAAACGACATTATCCTGATCGTCGCCAGAGGAGATGCTCGCCTCGATAATAAAAAACTGAAAAATACATTTGGCGCCAAAGCGCGCATGCTGAGTAGCGATGAAGTAGTCAACGCAACAGGTCATCCCGTAGGAGGCGTATGTCCTTTCGGGTTGGAGACACCCATATCGGTGTACTGTGATGTCTCGTTGAAACACTATACAGAAGTGCTCCCTGCAGCAGGAGCCACTCACAGCGCGGTTCGCATTGCACCAGAAAGAATAGCAGAACTGACTGCGGCAACCTGGGTTGATGTGTGCCAGTGATCGATTTACCTTTCCATGCCAATGACTACGCCGGTACGCATCTTCTCAAGCACGCCATAACGGGGCAGTACGACGAAAAGATGACGGTTCTGCAGAGCGCACATGCAGCAGGATATCGGCAGCATTCAGTAATCCGGCATCCGAACTAACGCCCAGTTTGGACATCACATTAAATTTATGCGCACGAATCGTTTTAATGTTTCGCTCAAGCTCAATCGCGATCTGCAGCATCGAATAACCATTCGACATATAGCGCAGAATTTCGCGCTCGGTTGGGCTAAGCATACGGCATTGATTGATATACCAGAGTTTCTTCGTGTCTTCTGTTTCCCCTCTGGCACAATCCAGCGCTGCAAATAATTCTTCCTGCAACACACTCAGCGTGGATGCTTTGCTAATCACGGCATCCAGTGGTAGCGGTGACAGCGAGCCAATTAGCCGCGCCTCGTCGTCATCATCGGCAATGACCACCCGCTTGATGCGAGGGTGTTTCACCGCCAGCTCTGTCAGATAAGCCAGTCCGGTGCGGCGATCGGTTCTTTTCGCGGAAAGTGAAAAAATAACCGCGGAAAATGACGTCTGTGACATCGCCTGGCTTAAGGCTGGCTGTCCTGAAAAGGGATGAAGTTGGTATTGGTTGTTCGGTCTGGCATTAAATAAATTATAAATACCCACGCTGCTCATTACACACTTTTCTACCAGTGCGACATTTCTTTTGATACTTCTGTCTTCCATTCCGTGGTCTCTCCATAAACTGAAGGTAGATTCAACTCTCGTGCTCCTTGAGAACTATTTATCCAGGCATACATCTCCGCATTGCTGTGTATTGACAGACGACGCATCGCACTATTTTTCTGGGCGCTGATTGTCTTATTACTTTTTTTAAGTAATGTGGCAATCTGATTAATCCCCCAGCCCTTTCCCAGAAGCCGTAACACTTTCCGTTCAGATAGCGTCAGAATAATTGAGTGTACGCTATGATCCTGTTTTTCTGGTGCTATTACCGGAGAGAGCAATACCGGGCTAATTCTGTCGGCATAAACATTCCCTGCATCAATAGCATTTACTAAACTATCAATCGGTTCGGCATCAGATAACAGCGTACTGATTGGACACATCAGCATCTCAACGGCCACAGGATAATAATTTCGAGAAACGAGAAAGACCCAGTGAATATCACGATATTGAGGTAACAAAGAATAATATTGTTCGCAGACCGCACGCGGATGACTGCAGTCTCCGGTTAAATCAGCGATAACCAGATCTGAACGTCGCAGTTGCATCAATGTTAGTTCTTCTACGGCGCGGCAGTAGGTCAGTTTGTAATCAGAGAAATGCGCTTGCATTACCCCTTTAAGCCCAATTTGTATGATAGGTAATTTACTAATAATAATTGCGTTCTTGCAGCGTCCTGGCAACATAACTCCTCCATATTCACATGTCTTCAATCTTGCGCGCGCAAGTATCACCTACAATCAAATAAAATAATTAATAAATAGACATGCGTTAAACAATAGACAGGATGAATTATTTATCCTTATTCTAAATAGAAAATGGCGATGCTACGTTCCCAATAACATCACACTATAAATTTATCATGCCATAATCACGCACATGTACATTCATTGTACAATTAAAATAACTACATTAAATTATTAGCATTCCTTACGTAATTACTGTTCATCTCGAAAAATTTAGCCCTGGTTCAGGAGTGTGTCCCACGATACGATTTCCTACAACCACCAAGTGACCTGTTTCTTTTTTCAACACAAAAATTGATCTTATCCAGAGCCAACCGACTCACGCTTCATGATAAAAAGAAGATATTCTTCATTAAGAGAGCATCTTTTAGTCAGAGCGAGCTATGCAAACAGAGCAGTCGTCACAAAGAACGGTTACACGGTTATGTATACAATGCGGGCTTTTTTTACTGCAACATGGCGCAGAAAGCGCGTTGGTCGATGAACTCTCCACCCGCCTGGGTCTGGCGCTTGGGATGGACAGTGTAGAAAGTGCCATATCATCGAATGCCATCGTCCTGACGACGATCAAAGACGGACAATGCCTGACATCGACCCGAAAAAATCAGGATCGTGGCATCAACATGCACGTCGTGACGGAAGTGCAACACATCGTTATTTTGGCAGAGCATAATTTGTTGGATGAAAAAGGGGTAGAGAAACGGTTTAACCAAATCAAACCGCTACGCTATCCCAGATGGCTGGTTGCTTTCATGGTAGGATTGTCCTGCGCCTGCTTTTGTAAACTCAATAACGGCGGCTGGGATGGCGCGATGATCACCTTTTTCGCCAGCATGATCGCCATGTACATTCGCCAGATCCTGGCTTCCCGGCATTTGCATCCACAAATCAACTTTTGTATTACCGCTTTTGTCGCGACCACCATATCCGGCCTGCTGCTTACGCTACCGACGTTTAATCACACACCTACCGTAGCCATGGCCGCCAGCGTGCTGTTATTGGTCCCCGGTTTTCCGTTAATCAATTCGGTTGCGGATATGTTTAAAGGACACATTAATACCGGGCTCGCTCGCTGGGCGATTGCCAGTCTGCTTACGCTGGCAACCTGCATTGGCGTGGTGATGTCTATGACCTTATGGGGGCTGCGCGGATGGGCGTGATCGATTTCATACTGGCGCTGATGCAGGATATGATCCTGTCGGCGATCCCGGCGCTTGGCTTTGCCATGGTATTTAACGTACCGCATCGGGCACTCCCCTGGTGTGCGTTACTCGGCGCGCTTGGGCACGGCTCACGAATGGTCATGATGACTGCAGGGTTTAATATCGAATGGTCCACCTTTATGGCCTCGCTGCTGGTCGGCTGCATTGGGATCCAGTGGTCGCGCTGGTATCTGGCGCATCCGAAAGTCTTCACCGTCGCGGCAGTGATCCCTATGTTTCCGGGGATCTCCGCCTACACAGCCATGATCTCAGCGGTAAAAATCGGCCATTTTGGTTACAGCGAAGTGCTGATGATTACCCTGCTGACCAACTTCCTGAAAGCCTCATCGATTGTCGGTGCGCTCTCCATCGGTCTGTCCGTGCCAGGATTATGGCTGTATCGCAAACGTCCACGCGTTTGACAGTGCACTTTCTTTAATGCCGTGCAGAGAGCGGAATCTCCCCTCACCTGCTGCTCTCCTTCTTCTCTGTGTTACTATAAAAGCAGTCCCCTTCTCGGTTGTTGTTCAGTATTGAGAAACATTATGCCCTGCAAAATTTTGACGCCAGACGTCACGAGCATTGACGCCTTACTACACGATCACCACGCTGTGCTGGCCAAGTCTGCGGGTGGCGCCGTAGCCGTATTCGCTAACAATGCACCAGCGTTTTACGCGGTGACGCCTGCGAGACTGGCTGAGCTGTTGGCGCTTGAGGAGAAACTGTCACGCCCGGGAAGCGATGTGACATTGGATGATCAATTTTATGAAGAGCCGCAAACCGCTCCCGTTGCCGTGCCAATGGGGAAATTTGCGATGTACGCTGCCTGGCAGCCTGATGCCGACTTTCAGCGTCAGGCCGCTTTATGGGGCGTAGCGTTGCGAGAGCCGGTTACTGCTGAAGAACTGGCCTCATTTGTTGCCTACTGGCAGGCTGAAGGCAAAGTCTTTCACCATATTCAGTGGCAGCAAAAACTGGCGCGCAGCATTCAGATTGGACGGGCCAGCAATGGCGGAATGCCAAAGCGCGATGTGAACAGCGTCAGTGAACCTGACAGCCACATTCCACCGGGTTTTAGAGGATAACGATGAAAAACGTTGGCGACCTGATGAAACGTCTGCAAAAAATGATGCCACCTAATGTCGAGCCCGCCTTTAAAACGGGCGAGGAGCTGCTGGCATGGCAAAAAGAGCAAGGTGAAATTCGTGCCGCAGCGCTGGCCCGCGAAAACCGGGCCATGAAAATGCAACGCACATTCAACCGTTCCGGTATCCGTCCGCTGCATCAGAACTGTTCGTTCGAAAACTATCGGGTAGAGTGCGAAGGTCAGATGAACGCCCTGAGCAAAGCCCGCCAATACGTTGAAGAGTTTGACGGCAACATCGCCAGCTTTATCTTCTCCGGCAAACCCGGCACCGGCAAAAACCATCTGGCCGCTGCCATCTGCAACGAACTGCTATTGCGCGGCAAGTCGGTACTGATCATTACCGTGGCCGATATCATGTCGGCGATGAAAGAAACGTTCAGCAATCGTGAAACCAGCGAAGAACAGCTGCTCAACGATCTGAGCAATGTGGATCTGCTGGTGATCGACGAGATCGGCATGCAGACCGAATCCCGCTATGAAAAAGTGATTATTAATCAGATTGTCGATCGCCGTTCATCCTCAAAACGTCCGACCGGCATGTTAACTAACAGCAATATGGATGAAATGAACAAGCTGCTGGGCGAGCGCGTGATGGACCGTATGCGCCTTGGCAACAGCCTGTGGGTCATTTTTAACTGGGAAAGCTACCGTAGTCGGGTCACCGGTAAAGAGTATTAACGTATTAGGACCACTCCTAAGACTGCCAGCGCTATACTGCGCTGAAAAGGCATAACACGAGTTGCATATAATGATGAAAACTACCAAACGTCTGCTGTGCTGTGCGCTTGCCGCCGGCACGCTCATCTCCACCAGCGTTTTCGCTGCCTCCTGGCAGGATTCGCTCTCCAGCGCGGCCAGTGAGCTGAGCAAACAAAGCTCCAGCTCGCAAAGCAGCTCGTCGCTCTCTTCCCTGACCAGCCTGCTGAATGGCAGCAATCAGTCGTTGACCTCCAGCAGCATGAATAACGCCGCCGGGATCCTGGAATATTGCGCGAAACAGAAGCTGGCCTCGGTCACCGACACGCAAAACGTCAAAAACCAGGTGCTGGATAAACTGGGGCTCAGTGCTCCTGAGCAGAAGCAAGACACCAACTATATGGACGGGATTCAGGGTCTGCTCAACGCCAAAGATGGTCAACAGCTGGACCTGAACACGATTGGCAACAGCTCGCTGGCGCAGAAAGTTAAAACCAAGGCCTGCGATCTGGTGTTAAAACAGGGGATGAACTTCATTTCCTGATGCCACAAATGCCGCGCCCGGCCATTTCACCACCGGCGCGGCAGCAATCAATCCCACGAAGATATTTACCTACCACATGCGGAGTGATTGCCCGCAAAAACCCGCATATCTAAACCAATTCTGAATAACAACGTAATTAAATGTCATTACAATTGCAGCAATATAACAACGCTATTACATTGTACTGTCCAGAAATGATTAGCCTGCCAGGCGTGTGCCGGGTTTACTGAGGATCGACCGTTGTCAGAATTCATCTCCATCACTTTGTTTCTCGCTTCAGTGCTGATTTACGCCTGGAAAGCGGGTCGCAACACCTGGTGGTTTACCGCCACGTTAACGGTGCTGGGGATCTTTATTGTCTTAAACATCACGCTGTATGCCAGTGACTATTTCACGGGTGACGGCATCAACGATGCGGTCCTGTACACCCTGACCAACAGCCTGACCGGCGCGGGTATCGGAAAATATATTTTGCCAGGCGTCGGGATAGCCCTGGCGCTGACCACCGTTTTTGTCACGCTGGGTTGGATACTGCGTCGCCGTCGCCATCATCCGCATCATGTGGGTTACAGTCTGCTGGCCCTGCTGCTGGCGCTGGCTTCTGTTGATGCCAGCCCGGCGTTCCACCAGATAACTGAACTGGTTAAATCCCAGTCACGCGATGGCGATCCCGATTTTGCGGCCTATTACAAAGAGCCATCAAAAACGATCCCCAATCCGAAGCTGAACCTGGTTTATATCTACGGCGAAAGTCTGGAGCGCACCTATTTTAATAACGACGCGTTCCCGGAGCTGACACCGGAACTCGGCGCGTTAAAAAATGAAGGTCTGGATTTCAGCAATACCATGCAGCTTCCGGGTACCGATTACACCATCGCCGGGATGGTCGCCTCCCAGTGCGGTATTCCGCTGTTTGCACCATTTGAAGGCAACGCCTCGGCGTCGGTCTCAAGTTTCTTCCCTAACAATATCTGTCTGGGCGATATCCTGAAAAACTCCGGCTATCAGAACTACTTTGTGCAGGGTGCCAACCTGCGCTTTGCCGGCAAAGACGTGTTCCTGAAATCTCACGGCTTTGACCATCTGTACGGTGCACAAGAGTTAAAAAGCGTGGTGTCGGACCCGGCCTATCGTAACGACTGGGGCTTCTACGACGATACCGTGCTGGACGAAGCATGGAAAAAATTCGAAGAGCTTTCGCGCTCGGGCCAGCGTTTTTCACTGTTTACCCTGACCGTGGATACCCATCATCCGGATGGATTTATCTCACGTAGCTGCAACCGTAAACGTTATGACATCGACGGGAAGGCCAACCAGTCGTTCAGCGCGGTCAGCTGCAGCCAGGAAAATATCGCCGAATTTATCAATAAAATCAAAGCTTCACCGTGGTTCAAAGACACCGTGATCGTGGTGTCTTCCGATCATCTGGCGATGAACAACACCGCATGGAAGTACCTGAACAAGCAGGATCGCAACAACCTGTTCTTCGTGCTGCGCGGCGACCAGCCACAGCAGGATACGCTGGCGGTGAAGCGTAACACCATGGATAACGGTGCTACCGTACTGGATATTCTCGGCGGCGATAACTTTATCGGCCTTGGACGCAGCAGCCTGTCTAGCGAATCCGTATCGGAAGTGTTCCTGAACATCAAAGAGAAAATGCTGGCGTGGAAGCCCAATATCATCCGTTTGTGGAATTTCCCGAAAGAGATGAAAGCATTCACCATCGATCGGGACAAAGAGATGATCTCTTTCTCAGGGAGCCATTTCCGTCTGCCGCTGCTGCTCCGGGTCTCGGATCAACGCGTCGAACCGCTGCCGGAAAGTGAGTACTCAGCCCCGCTGCGCTTCCAGCTGGCGGATTTCGCCCCACGCGATAACTTCGTCTGGATAGACCGCTGTTACAAAATGGCGCAACTGTGGGCACCAGAACTGGCACTCTCTACCGACTGGTGCGTATCACAGGGGCAACTGGGTGGGCAGCAGATCGTGCAGCATGTCGATAAAGCCAACTGGAAAGGGAAGACGACATTTAAAGACACGGTGATCGACATCGAACGCTATAAAGGTAACGTCGATACGCTAAAAATTGTCGATAACGATATTCGCTACAAAGCTGACAGCTTCATTTTCAACGTAGCGGGCGCGCCGGAAGAGGTGAAACAGTTTAGCGGAATTTCACGCCCTGAATCCTGGGGACGCTGGTCTAACGCCCAGTTGAGTGAAGAAGTCAAAATCGAATACAAAACTCCGCTACCGAAGAAATTCGATCTGGTTATCACCGCGAAAGCTTTTGGTGACAACGCGAATCGCCCTATTCCCGTACGCGTCGGTGGCCAGGAACAAACGCTGGTATTAAGCCAGGAGGTCAGCACGACCACCTTGCATTTTGATAATCCGACGGACGCCAATACGCTGGTGATTGTCCCGCCCGATCCGGTCGCCACTAACGAGGGCAACATTCTCGGCCACTCGCCGCGTAAGCTGGGGATCGGGATGGTTGAAATCAAAGTAGTGGCTGCTCAGGGATAAAAAAAACAGCGCCCAACACCACACCGGGCGCTGCATGGCAACCTTATTCCAGACCGTTCACCGCCTGGCGCATACCCTGCACCAGAATCATCTCCAGGTTAGCCGTCACCTGTCCGGCAAGCCCTGGCTGCAACGTTAAATCTTCACCCCAGTGCGCAGTATCGCCGAGTACGGTATCCACCAGTTCACGCAGCGTTAAATCATTACCTACTCGCGGCCACAGGCTGGCATACAGGCTTACCCACTGTTCATCATCCTGGATTGGATAGCGTTCCCCGTCGCGCTCTGCACGATAAAATGCCAGCAGCGCAGCGAGGGCAAACGTTAACCGCACGGGCCAGCGCCCATTTTGCTCACCCACCAGCAGTTGCGGCAAAATTCGGGTACGGAATTTAGTCATCCCGTTAAGCGCAATGGAAAGCAACTGGTGACGGATGTAAGGGTTCTGAAAACGCCCGCTTACCGCGTCGGCAAATTCATGCAGTTCATCCGCCGGGAGATCCAATGCCGGTATGATTTCCTCGCTAATCGCCTGTTCGACAAAGCGGCGGACATCGGCATCCTGCATCGCCTCACCGACGGTCTCCAGTCCGCACAGCCACGCCACCGGCACCAGCGCCGTATGCGCCCCATTGAGAATAGCGACCTTACGCTCTTTGTACGGTTTGATATCGCTCACCACACGGATATTCAGCGGACACTGCGCCAGCTTCAGCTCCTCTGCCAGCCACTGCGGCCCCTGAATAACAAACAGATAAAAATGCTCCGCGGTATCGAGAAACGCATCGTGATAGCCAAGCGTAGCTTCCAGCGCGGCGGCTTCTTCGCGCGGGTAGCCGGTAACAATGCGGTCGACCAGCGTGGAACAGAACGTGTTTGCCGTCTCCACCCAGTCGGCAAACGCCGGGGGAAGCCGCCACTCCTGCGCATACCGCAGCACCAGGGTTTTGAGCGCCTCACCGTTATAGTCGATAAGCTCGCACGGGATAATCACCCAGCCCTTATCCACCGCGCCCTCAAAGTGATTAAAGCGTTCGAGCAGCAGGCGCGTCAGTTTGGCCGGAAAGCTCACCGGCGGCGCATCATCCACGCGGTCTGCCGGGTGATAGCTTATTCCGGCTTCGGTGGTATTCGAAAATACAAAACGGATATCTGCATTGTGCGCCAGCGCCAGATACGCCGCGAAGTCCTGATAGGGATTAATTTCGTTATTTACCGAGCGGATCAGCCGCGCCTCGCTTACCGCCTCACCCTGCTCGTTTAGCCCGCGAATCAGCGTGGTATACAGCCCGTCCTGGGTATTCAGCGACGGCGGAAAATCGGTATTAATTGGCCGAACGATGGTCACGCCCGCGTTCAGACTGGTATGCTCGTTGAGGATATCCAGTTGCCAGTCGACAAACGCCCGCAGAAAGTTACCTTCTCCAAACTGGATCACGCGCGTTGGGTAGCTGGCTCCCGGAAAATCACGTCGATTCAATGTCTTCATCCTGTTTTCCCTCTCAGAACGTGATCACGCCTTTAATCAGTTCACGGTTGTTGATCACATCCCGCTCGTAAATTTCTGCCAGTGTGGCAAATGCGTAACGGTGCGTAAGCATCATGTCGGCGGTCAATTTGCCTTCCGACATCAGGCGGCCCACTTTGGCGAAATCTTCCGGTGTGGCGTTGCGACTGCCCATCATGGTGGTCTCTTTCTTGTGGAACTCAGGGTCTGAGAACTGCAAATCGCCTTTAAACAACCCAACAAAAACGATGCTGCCGCCATGGCGAATCAAATTCACCGTGTTATTCATCGCATGCTGATTCCCCGTGGCATCAATCACCTTTTGCGCCAGCGAACCGCCAAACTGGTTTCGCAGCTGCGTATCAAAATCGTCAGCGGATGGGTCGATAACCGGAAGTCCCAACCGGGAAACCACATGCTCCCGGCGCGCCGGACTAGTATCGGCGACCACCACCTGTGCGCCATCGGCTTTGGCAATCGCTGCAGCCCCCAGGCCAATCGGACCGGCGCCAACCACAAGCACCTGCTCACCTGGTGCCACCGCCGCCCGGCGTACCGCATGCGCGCTGATGGCATAAGGCTCAATCAGCGCCGCCGCCTGCGGGTCAATCCCCTGCGCATCCAGCAGGTTGGTCACCGGAACGGACAGATATTCACTGAAACCGCCATCCTGATGGACGCCAATCACCGAAATCTTCTCGCAGCAGTTGGTACGTCCGCTCAGGCATGCCGGACACTGCTGGCAGGCCACGTAAGGAATAACCGCCACCTGCTGTCCATTTTTCATATTCTGGATATTTTTTCCCAGCCCGACAATTTCCCCACATATTTCATGCCCTAACACTCGTGGGTAACTGAAAAAAGGTTGATTGCCGCCCCAGGCATGAATATCGGTACCACAAATTCCTACCGACTTAATTTTAATGAGTGCTTCACCCTCACCCGGAATAGGTATTTCGCGCTCTTTCCAGACTAATTTTTTAGGTTCCTGGCAAATCAACGTATTCATCGTAGACATGATTCTGCTCTCCTTTTTTCTGTTGCCTCAGATATCAACGAAAATAAAAAATCCGGAGAAAGCAGAAACACAATCTGTGAATTCCAGCGCATAAAAATGTTTTAAATCGGGTTTTAATATCCAAAAAGGAGAAGCCATGAGCCGTTCACAAAACTTACGCCACAATGTGATTAACCAGATAATCGATGATATGGCGCGGGGTCATATCCCTTCCCCACTTCCTTCGCAAAGCGCGCTGGCGGAGATGTACAACATCAGCCGCACCACTGTGCGCCATATGCTGAGCCACTTAGGCGAGTGCGGGGTGCTGACCCAGGTCGGTAGCCACTATGTCATCGTGCGTAAACCTGACCATGACGACGGTTTTGCCTGCACCACCGCCTCCATGACCGAGCAAAACCGGATTTTTGAGCAGGCGTTTTTCACCATGATCAACCAGCGCCAGCTGCGCGCGGGCGAGAGTTTCTCCGAACTGCAGCTTGCCAGAGCCGCGGGGGTAAGCCCGGTAGTGGTACGGGAATATCTTTTAAAATTCGAACGTTACAACCTGATAAAAAACGAAAAACGCGGTCAGTGGAGCATGAAGCAGTTCGATCAGGCCTACGCCGAGCAGCTGTTTGAACTGCGAGAAATGCTGGAAACCCATTCCCTGCAGCATTTTCTCAATCTGCCCGACGATGACCCACGCTGGCTGCAGGCAAAAACGCTACTCGAGCGCCACCGGATCCTGCGCGACAGCATCGGCAGCAGCTTTCGTATGTTCTCGCAGTTAGACCGTGAGTTTCATGCTTTACTGCTCTCTGCTGCCGATAATATATTTTTCAATCAATCACTTGAAATCATCTCCGTGATTTTTCACTTCCACTACCAGTGGGATGAAAGCGACCTTAAGCAGCGCAACATCATTGCCATCGATGAGCATATGACCATCCTCAGCGCGCTGATTTGCCGCAGCGACCTGGATGCCACCCTGGCGCTGTGTAACCATTTGAATTCAGCCAAACAATCGATGATTCGCTCCATCAACCAAAGTCATAGCGCAGCACATTAAGTACCGATAAAAAACAGCAAACTATTACCGGGAGCACGATTTTATAAAAATAAAAACGCCGGAAAAATACCTCTTGCCTATGCTCACGCTAAGTCGACTGCATTAAAAAATTTTGTGAGCGGTGATGAGTAAATTGTTTCATCACTGGTATTTTTTCAATACTGCACAGCCCGGCTGTGTGAATAATAAATTATTGAGGTTCAGGAGTCCGGCGTGGAAAAAAATAATATTACCCTCGACCCGAGTTCTTCGTTTGGCACGTCGTCATCTGCGGATATTAATGTTCCGCCTGAAGGCATGGTGCAACGCAGTAGCCGAATAAAACGTATTCAGACCACGGCAATGATTTTATTATTTCTTGCTGCGGTAATTAATTATCTCGACCGCAGTTCTCTGTCGGTCGCTAACTTAACGATTCGTGAAGAACTGGGGCTGAGCGCCACGCAAATCGGCGTGCTGCTGTCGGTTTTTTCTCTCGCTTACGGTATTGCCCAGCTCCCCTGCGGCCCGCTGCTGGATCGCAAAGGTCCGCGCATTATGCTCGGACTGGGGATGTTCTTCTGGTCGCTGTTTCAGGCGATGTCCGGCATGGTACACAGCTTCACTCAGTTTGTGCTGGTGCGTATCGGGATGGGGATCGGCGAAGCGCCAATGAACCCGTGCGGCGTAAAGGTCATCAACGACTGGTTTAACATCAAAGAGCGCGGCCGCCCGATGGGATTATTCAACGCCGCCTCCACCATCGGGGTTGCCATTAGCCCGCCGATTCTGGCTGCCATGATGCTGGTAATGGGCTGGCGCTGGATGTTTATTACCATTGGCGTGCTGGGTATTTTCCTCGCCATCGGCTGGTACATGCTGTATCGCAACCGCGAGCAAATTGAGCTGAGCGCCACGGAACAAGCGTACCTGAACGCCGGTAGCGTCAATGCCCGCCGCGATCCGCTGAGCTTTGCCGAATGGCGCAGCCTGTTTCGCAATCGCACGATGTGGGGCATGATGCTGGGCTTTAGCGGCATCAACTACACCGCATGGTTATATCTGGCCTGGCTGCCAGGCTACCTGCAAACCTCCTATAACCTGGATTTAAAAAGCACCGGATTAATGGCGGCGATCCCGTTCCTGTTTGGCGCAGCCGGCATGTTGATCAACGGTTTTGTCACCGACTGGCTGGTGAAAGGCGGTATGGCGCCGATTAAGAGCCGTAAGATTTGTATTATTGCCGGGATGTTCTGTTCTGCGGCCTTCACCTTCGTTGTGCCGCAGGCCACAACGTCAATGGCCGCCGTGTTACTGATCGGCATGGCGCTGTTCTGCATCCACTTCGCCGGAACATCCTGTTGGGGTCTGATCCATGTTGCGGTGGCTTCACGCATGACCGCCTCCGTGGGAAGCATCCAGAACTTCGCCAGCTTCATCTGCGCGTCATTCGCCCCGATCGTCACCGGATTTATTGTTGATACCACCAACTCTTTCCGTCTGGCGCTGATCATCTGCGGCTGCGTCACCATGGTGGGCGCTCTCGCCTACATCTTCCTGGTGCGCCAGCCCATTAGCGATCCACGTAAAGATTAATCCTCCAGATGCCCGATAACACCGTGCTTATCGGGCATGTTATGCTCCTCGTATGAACATCACCTTACGCGCTACTACTCTGGCAGACGCAGCCGCGCTTCCCGCCATCGAACGATCTGCGGGGCAACGTTTTTTACAGATCCCGGAACTGGCGTGGATTGCTGATGACCAGATTATATCAGTTGCTCAGCATCAGGCATTTGCCGCCACTGGCTTGAGCTGGCTGGCGCAGGCCGATGAGCATCCGGTCGGCTTTTTAGTCGCCGAAACGCTGGATTCATCGCTGTTTATTGCAGAACTGTCGCTGCATCAGGCGTGGCAGGGAAAAGGCATTGGCCGCAGATTGCTTGACTATGTTGCCGAACAGGCGCGCGCAAAAGGTTATACGTCGCTTACGCTGACCACCTTCCGCGATGTGCCGTGGAATGCGCCATTGTACGCGCGACTGGGATTTGAAATGTTGGCTGAAGAGACGCTGCCTGCAAAGTTGCGCCAGAAAAGAGAAGAGGAAGCGGCGCATGGACTGGCGTATGAATCACGCTGCGCCATGCGCCTGATGCTTACTTAGAACGTTTCCCAGTTATCCCCGGCATCCGCTACCGCGGCTTTACGCGGCTGGACCGTTGAAACCGGTTTAGCGGCCGCAACGTCACGCGCGCGCTGTTGGTCATGCTGAATACGGAACACCGCAACGGCCTGAGTCAAACGGCTGGCCTGTTCTTCCAGCGCTGCTGCTGCTGCTGCGGATTCTTCCACCAGCGAGGCGTTCTGCTGTGTCACACGATCCATCTCGGCGACGGCCAGACCGACCTGGTCGATCCCGCGGCTCTGCTCGTCAGAAGCGGAGGCGATTTCACCCATGATATCGGTCACGCGGGTTACCGCATTGACGATCTCATCCATGGTTTCACCGGCGCTTTCAACCAGCGTTGAACCGACATCCACACGGCTGACCGAGTCTTCAATCAGGCTCTTAATCTCGCGCGCGGCCTGCGCACTACGCTGGGCCAGGTTACGCACTTCACCCGCAACCACCGCAAATCCACGGCCCTGCTCGCCCGCACGTGCGGCTTCTACCGCGGCGTTGAGTGCCAGAATGTTGGTCTGGAAGGCAATACCGTCGATGACGCTAATAATGTCGGCGATTTTCTGCGAACTGGAAGCGATATCACGCATAGTTTGCACTACGTTATCCACCACTTTGCCGCCTTTCTGCGCCGTTTCTGAGGCACTCAGCGCAAGATGGCTGGCCTGACGGGCGTTTTCGGCGTTCTGCTTCACGGTCGCCGTCAGCTGTTCCATGCTGGCCGCGGTTTCTTCCAGAGAAGCCGCCTGTTGCTCAGTGCGTGAAGAGAGATCGTTGTTACCCATGGCAATCTCGCTGGCACCGCTATAGATAGCGTTAGCACCATTACGCACATCACCCACGGTGTTCATCAGTTCACCCTGCATATGACGCAGGCTTTCTGCCAGTTGCCCAATCTCGTTGGACCCTTCTACATCAATGCGCTTTACCAGATCGCCGCTGGCGATATGGCGAATGCTGTCAATCAGACGGTTCATCGGAGAGATAAGAGAAAGTTTGATGCCGAACCAGACCGCAACAATCGCCGCCAGCACGGTAATCAGCACGCACGCCAGTACCCACATCGCCTGGCTGTAAGAGCTGTTGTTATCTTCAACCGCAATGTCATACAGACGGTCATTCTGCTGCATGTAATTGACATACTGCTTCTCAAAACCATCCTGATAGCTTTGCGTCGGTTGATCAAAGAATGCGTTGATCTTCCCTTCACCCAACAGTTGGATCAGCTCCGCCAGCGCACCATGATAGATGTCATAGGTGCGGTTGATCTCCTGGAAAGCGGCTTCACTTTGACGCGGGTCACGCGGGAGAGATTCATAAACCGCCCAGTTTTTTTCCGTCAGTTTCAGCGCCGTGCTCGCTACCTGCATCAGCTCAGCAACGGTCGCACCGCTGCCGATATTGTTCTGATCCATCATGTAGCGAATACCCGCCCGGTTAAGGGTGTTTCGCGTTTGCAGCAGTTCAACCCAGGTGGCATTCAGCGCAGACTGCTGCTGGCGAATGGTTTGCAGAACGGTAAAGTTCTCTTTGTCATTCTTCAGTGAGTTAAAGAACAACCCGCCCGAGGCCAGTTGTAAAACGCCAAATAGCGCCAATACCAGCAGTAAGCTGGTAACAATCTTCATTCGTTTTAACATGTTTTCTCTTTCCGCTAGACAGATGTCAGAATTTTCGGCCTGGAAAGGGAAAACTTTATGGAATTCGTGCTAACTGAATCGATCTCAGCATCGACGATTCGTCGATCCCCGCAGTCAGCCCAGGATCTAAAGGCGTTTATCAGTGATCTCAATCACATAATTATCCCCACTCACCGGCACCAGGAACCGCTCACTGACACTTGGGACCGCTTAAGCTGACATACAACCACTCACTTATTTACCTTACTTTACGCGCGTAACTCTCTGGCAAGATCCTCCCAACATAGCAGTCAACTTATCTCCTCAAACACACAATCAACCCCCCAGCGGCCTCGGCCAATTATTAGGTTTTACTATGGATACGAAAAAGATATTCAAGCACATACCCTGGGTCATTCTCGGAATCATCGGTGCATTCTGCCTCTCGGTAGTGGCATTACGTCGGGGTGAACACATCAGCGCCCTGTGGATCGTGGTCGCCTCTGTCTCCGTTTATCTGGTGGCCTATCGTTACTACAGTCTCTACATCGCCCAAAAGGTGATGAAACTTGACCCGACGCGCGCCACGCCGGCGGTCATCAACAATGATGGTCTGAACTACGTTCCAACCAACCGTAACGTATTGTTTGGTCACCACTTTGCCGCTATCGCCGGTGCGGGTCCGCTGGTTGGGCCGGTACTGGCCGCGCAGATGGGCTACCTGCCCGGTACGCTGTGGCTGCTGGCTGGCGTAGTGTTGGCCGGTGCGGTGCAGGACTTCATGGTGCTGTTTATCTCTTCTCGCCGTAACGGCGCCTCTCTGGGTGAGATGATCAAAGAAGAGATGGGCCCGGTGCCGGGAACCATTGCGCTGTTTGGCTGCTTCTTAATCATGATCATCATCCTCGCGGTACTGGCACTGATCGTGGTGAAAGCACTGGCTGAAAGCCCGTGGGGTGTGTTCACCGTCTGCTCAACCGTACCTATCGCGCTGTTCATGGGGATCTACATGCGATTCCTGCGCCCAGGACGCGTGGGCGAAGTGTCGGTGATTGGTATTGTGTTGCTGGTTGCCTCCATCTACTTCGGCGGCGTGATTGCGCACGACCCGTACTGGGGCCCGGCGCTGACCTTTAAAGACACCACCATTACCTTCACCCTGATCGGTTACGCGTTTATCTCTGCGCTGCTGCCGGTATGGCTGATCCTCGCCCCGCGCGACTATCTGGCGACCTTCCTGAAAATCGGCGTTATCGTCGGTCTGGCGGTGGGGATTGTTATCCTCAACCCGGAACTGAAAATGCCGGCGATGACCCAGTACGTTGATGGTACTGGCCCGCTGTGGAAAGGCGCACTGTTCCCGTTCCTGTTCATCACCATCGCGTGTGGTGCGGTATCTGGCTTCCACGCGCTGATCGCTTCCGGTACTACACCGAAGCTGCTGGCCTGTGAAACCGACGCGCGTTTCATTGGTTACGGCGCGATGCTGATGGAATCCTTCGTGGCGATTATGGCGCTGGTTGCTGCGTCCATCATCGAACCGGGTCTGTACTTCGCAATGAACACCCCGCCTGCGGGCCTTGGCATCACCATGCCGAACCTGCATGAAATGGGTGGCGAGAACGCGCCGCTGATTATGGCGCAGTTGAAAGACGTTACCGCACACGCAGCGGCAACCGTCAGCTCCTGGGGCTTTGTGATTTCGCCTGAGCAGATCCTGCAAACCGCGAAAGACATTGGCGAGCCGTCCGTTCTGAACCGCGCAGGTGGTGCACCGACGCTGGCTGTCGGTATCGCCCACGTGTTCCACAAAGTGCTGCCGATGGCTGACATGGGCTTCTGGTACCACTTCGGTATTCTGTTCGAAGCGCTGTTTATCCTGACCGCACTGGACGCCGGTACCCGTTCTGGCCGCTTTATGCTGCAAGATTTACTGGGTAACTTCGTTCCATTCCTGAAGAAAACCGACTCTCTGGTTGCGGGTATCATTGGTACTGCGGGCTGCGTAGGCTTGTGGGGTTACCTGCTGTATCAAGGTGTTGTTGACCCGCTGGGCGGCGTTAAGAGCCTGTGGCCGCTGTTCGGTATCTCTAACCAGATGCTGGCTGCCGTGGCGCTGGTTCTCGGCACCGTGGTGCTGGTTAAAATGCAGCGCACCAAATACATCTGGGTTACCGTGGTTCCGGCAGTATGGCTGCTTATCTGCACCACCTGGGCGCTGGGTCTGAAACTGTTCAGCACCAACCCACAGATGGAAGGCTTCTTCTTCATGGCGAATCAGTACAAAGAGAAGATTGCTAACGGCGGCGAACTGACCGCTCAGCAGATTGCCAACATGAACCACATCGTCGTCAACAACTACACCAACGCAGGCTTGAGTATTCTGTTCCTGGTGGTGGTGTACAGCATCATTTTCTACGGGTTCCGTACCTGGCAGAAAGCCCGCGCCATCGACGGTCGCTCTGATAAAGAGACGCCGTATGTACCGGTGCCGGAAGGCGGCGTGAAGACCTCTTCACACCACTAACCTGAAGCCGGGTGGCGCGCTGCGCTCCCGGCCTACATCACTTAGTGCCGCAGTATGTAGGCCGGATAAGGCGCAAGCCGCCATCCGGCTTTATTCATTAACAGGACGGCAGAATGTTTGGTACTTTAGGTCAGGCAAAAAAATATCTCGGTCAGGCGGCGAAGATGCTGATTGGCATTCCGGACTACGACAACTACGTCGAGCACATGAAGACCAACCATCCCGATAAGCCGTACATGACCTACGAAGAATTCTTCCGCGAGCGCCAGGAAGCCCGCTACGGTAGCGGCGGAAGCAGTTGCTGTTAGAAGGAGAAGTGAATGACCCCGATTGCAGTTACCCTACTCACCGGTTTTCTTGGCGCGGGTAAAACCACCCTGCTGCGCCATATTCTCAACGAGCAGCACGGTTACAAGATTGCCGTTATCGAAAACGAATTCGGCGAAGTCTCGGTGGACGATCAGCTGATTGGCGATCGCGCCACGCAGATCAAAACCCTGACCAACGGCTGCATCTGCTGCACCCGTTCGAGCGAACTGGAAGACGCGCTGCTCGATCTGCTCGACAACCTCGACAAAGGCACCATCAATTTCGATCGTCTGGTGATCGAATGCACCGGCATGGCCGATCCCGGCCCGATTATTCAGACCTTTTTCTCCCATGAAGTGATTTGCGAACGCTACCTGCTGGACGGCGTGATTGCGCTGGTTGACGCAGTGCATGCCGACGAACAGATGAACCAGTTCACCATCGCTCAGTCGCAGGTGGGCTATGCCGACCGAATTCTGCTGACCAAAACCGATGTGGCAGGCGAAAGCGAAAAACTGCTAGAGCGCCTGGCGCGCATCAACGCCCGCGCCCCGGTGTATACCGTCACGCATGGCGATATCGATCTCTCGCTGCTGTTCGACACCAACGGTTTTATGCTGGAAGAGAACGTGGTCAGCGCCAAACCGCGCTTCCACTTTATCGCCGACAAGCAGAACGATATCTCCTCGATCGTCGTCGAACTGGATTACCCGGTGAACATCAGCGACGTATCCCGGGTGATGGAAAACCTGCTGCTGGAATCCGCCGAGAAGCTGCTGCGCTACAAAGGGATGCTGTGGATTGAAGGCGAGCCAAACCGCCTGCTGTTCCAGGGCGTCCAGCGCCTGTACAGCGCCGACTGGGACCGCCCGTGGGGCGACGAACAACCGTACAGCCAACTGGTGTTTATCGGCATCAATCTGCCGGAAGACGAGATCAGAGCGGCGTTTGCGGGGTTGAAAAAGTAGAATTCAAGAGCGGTGTTAATATTCTACACCGCATTTTATTATATTGTGGGTGTGTAAAATGGAAAGAATACATTTCAGATTTAGGAAAACCAAAAAATATTCAATAATTCGCCCACAGTTTAAATTTTTCATAACTGACCTCGTGCAACTAAGCATGTTATTTGCGGTGATCGGATTCTTTAGTATTTGGATTTATTTAAGTAGAATAAACCAACTTAGTTTACTTACTTCTGCGCTATCAACACCTTCAACCTTACTCGCTGTATTCGCCTCAATATGTTTAATATTAACCAAATGGGGCATTCTTTTATCCATACCTTCAATTATATTTACATGGTCTACAAAAGCCAATAAAATTGATTATTTAGTAAAGCGACTATTTTTTCATTCATTATTTTAAGCATTATTCTCGCAGTGTTAAGTTGCGTCCCTGGAGACATTGCCATTCCATTGACGATTTATTGCATAATGCTCTACTGTTGCTATATCATATATCTCAAAACAATACCAACAGAAAAAAATTCCCTCACTATCTTTTGTACTGCATTGTTAATTAATTTCATTATGATTTTCATATTTAGCATATTATACAATAATATGTCTTTACAGCAATATGAACGCCCGGAAAGAATATTCACACTCCTAATTGGACTAATAGTAGTATATACACCAATTGGAACGGTCGTTTGGTATATAACTAAAGGAAAGAAAATAAAAATAAAAGAAATTGTTATGATTGCATTATTTAGCGTTTCAGTCTTGGTATATTCAACAACAATGTTTGCTAGTGGTATATTTATAAAACTCAATGACTACAGCATGAGTTATGCAGGCTTGCGTGATAATAATTACCATTGGATTAAAATAAACCCTGGTGATTTCCCTGATAGTTGGTTAGATAATTACAAAGGGATAAAAAAAACCACTAGCAATGGGCAAATATGGTTGCAAGGCTATTCACTATTTCAAAACAAAGATTATGCTTTTATTTGCTCACAAGAAACAATGAGCGAAATTAAAAAATACACTCGTTCTCGAATGATTCCTTTTTTCGATACACCGATTGGCTCAATGGATACGACATCATGTATTCTTACGGAAAATAAACCAGAAAATCATATACAGATGGAAAAATTCAATTTTCCCGATAATTTATTACCATCCAACAGAATTTAATTTATAATTGATTTTCTCACTTACATCTAATTCCGCTTAGGTATTATTTAAAATATGGAGAGAGACGCTCCCTCTCCTAAAACGTAATGTTTCACTCCACCACAAATCGTGTCGCCGCAAAACAGTTGAAGATGCGATGCACCAGAAATACCAAGGTGAGCGTGGCCAGCAGCGCGACGGTAACGGAGGTGATGCGGTAGAGATCGCTGAACACCAGATCGCTGTCCGGATGCAGGTTCTGGCCGAACATAATGCCGATGGTGGTGATACTGGCAAAACCCACGCCCGCACCGACTTTTTCCATTACATGCAGGCGGGCGCTGAACGCCAGCCCGAGGCCAATCAGCGGCATCATCAGCAGCATATGGTTGCTGAAATCATACACCAGCAGTTGCACCAGCAGAATGTACAGACAAGCCAGCACCACGCCGACCACACGCCAGAGAGAGCTCAACACCGCGCCGCGATAATGCATCGGAAAGAGGATCAAAATGCCCGCCATCAGCGCCGACAGCGAATCGCTCAGGTCACAAACCTGAAAGACCACAAAAATCATTGTCGCCACCGAACCGGAAAGCAGCGACTCGTGGCGAACCCGGGCGTCATCTTTCTCAATGCGCGGCGGCGGCTGGCGGGGCTCTGCATCCGGGATCAGATAATGCAGCAACGCGCTCAGCGCCACCGCCATGACGCAGGCTTCCATATTGGAGAACATCAGCGTATGCCAGTTGGTGGTGGGATAGCTCATAAAGTTGAGCATCGTGCTCTGGCACACCACGCCCATTGAGCCGAACAGAAACAGCGGTCCTTTGCTCATCAAACGAAAACGCATCACGTACAGGCCAAATACCACCAGTGTCATAATCAGCGGCCATTGTGAGAGATAGCCGACAATCAGTACCATTTCGACGCAATTCACCGCCGCGCTGAACACAAACTGTTTGGCCACATGGCGGTTGAACACCGGCACCAGCGACAGCAGCATCAGCGGATAAACCACAAAGAACACGCCGTACTGCACGTTGTAAAAGGTCGAGATACTCAGCGCGATTGTCCCGGCAACCGAGATACGCAGGGTCTGGCGAAAATCATTGGCGGTGTAGACAATATTCCCGTGCGGCGTAAAGACGTGGGCCAGGGTGTTAATAGACATAGTGCAGCCAGCTGACAAGGTGGATCTGCGCCCCGGCAAAGGTGCGGGCGAACATCCCCTCGCTGTTGTACAGCTGTACCGTGGCGCGTGCCCCGGTCGGCAACGGCGTGTCGAGCGGTTCGTTCAGCGCGACATGAATACGCATACGCTGGGCGTCGCGTACCCAGCGGGTAGACTGTTCCGGTTGCGACAGCTGGCCGTTAACCTGCTCCTGACCCGCCAGAATACCGGCATCGCTGCTGGTGACGCGGGCAGAGAAAACCTTGCCCGGCATGGCGTCGAACACTACGGCGGCATCAGTATCCACTTTAGTGTGGCGCAGGCTTTTCTCGCGAAAGTCGGCCACAATATCAGTCTGGTGGCTGACCAGCGCCAGCAATGGCGTGGCGGCGATGGCGTAAAGTCCGGGGCTGAGCTGGAGGTTGCTCACCGTGCCGTCGGTCTGTGCATACACTTTGCTCCAGCCGAGGTTCAGTTGCGCCTCTTCCAGCGCATTACGGTATTTTTGCAGCGTCACGTTGCGGTTTTCATCGCGCTCGCCGCGTTGGATCAGCAGGTTCTGAATACTGGCATTGAGCGCCGACACCGACTGCTCGCTGGTTTGCCAGGCGGTGCGCACCTTGTCGAGATCGGCTTGCGACACGTTCTGCATGGCGCTCAGGCGCTGATAGCGGTCAAAGGTGGTCTTGTCGTTCCGGGCGTTGAATTGCGCGGTGCGCAGATTGGCACGCGCAGAGGCGATCTGCGCATCCAGCTGTTGGTTGCTCAGCTTTGCCTGCTCAAGGGCGATTTGCGCGGCTTCGACCTTATTGATAAACGGCGTCGGATCCAGTTCGTACAGCAAATCGCCCTTTTTCACCTGGCTATTGTTATGTACATGCACCTGCGAGACGTAGCCGGATACGCGTGAGGAAACAGGCGTTACCACACGCATCACCGTGGAGTCCGGCGTCAGCGGGATCCAGATATCGGCAACGATAAACCAGGCGAATATAACCAGGAAAGCGGCAATACTCACCCTTACCCAACGGGCAAATTTTTGTTCTGGGGTCATCATAATTTTTTAGTGTTGATTGTCTTCTTCGCGGATTGTCCGCAAATTGCAGGCGAGTTGATTTAAGGTCGAGCTGAAGGCGGCAAGCTCCGCTTCGGGGATGGTACACGTGACGCGATGTTGGTAGTTCTCAATCACCCGGTTTAGTTCTTCCAGCCTTGCGCGGCCTTGCTCGGTCAGCGTGAGCAGGCGAATGCGTTTGTCATAAGGCGATGTGGAACGCAGCAGATAGCCGTGCTTTTCCAGCTGTGAGAGGGTGCGCATCAGCGGCGGCAGTTCAATACCCTGCACCTCTGCCAGTTCACTGACCGAGACGTTGTCTCCCAGTTGATACAGCTGCATCAGTACCGTCCAGCTTGACTGCGTCAGGCCAGTGTCGGTAATGGCTGCATCAATAATGGCCCGCCACTGGCGCACCACCATTGCCATGCGCATCCCCATCGGGCGGCGGGCAAACAGTTCATCTTCAGTCATGTATCCTTCCCCTCATCGCTGAGAAGAAAATAATACTTATCAGGGTAAGTATCAAGAAACAGACTAATCAGAAGCATGAATTGATAAATACCATGAATACAAAAGAGGCCGGGTGGTAGCCCCCGGCCTTTGTTGGTGAAGAAAAATCACTCCACCTGATCGCGTCGCAGCCCGACATCCCGCAACCGCTCGTCGCTCATCTGCTGCAATAAGCGCCGCGTTTGCGCCCGCAAATGCCAGCGTTTTATCACCTGCCAGATCTGCACAAATCCAATAAACGGCTGCTTTGCTTTATTTTCGTGAAATTCCATACCTTGCCTCCCCGTCTTGCCAGAGGCTTTATCTTCACGGATTTGGCCAGGCACAATACAGACTCACAAAGTACTTTTCTTTAACATACAGATTGGTTAAAAAGGATTCTGCATCGCATTAATTACGCCAATCTGTACTGGTTTTTTAATCTGTATGGTACCCATGAGGGATACAGCATGACCCGTTACCAACATCTGGCCAATCTGCTGGCCGAACGCATTGAGCAAGGGCTGTATCGCCATGGCGAAAAACTGCCTTCGGTACGCAGCCTGAGCCAGGAGCACGGGGTCAGCATCAGCACCGTTCAGCAGGCGTATCAGACGCTGGAACAGCGTCAGTTGATCACCCCCCAGCCACGTTCCGGCTACTTTGTCGCGCCGCAAAAAGCGCAGCCTCCGGTGCCGCTGATGTCGCGACCGGTCCAGCGTCCAGTGGAGATAACCCAGTGGGATCAGGTGCTGGATATGCTGAAAGGCAACGCGGACAAATCCATCACGCCTTTCAGCAGTGGCGTGCCCGATATCAATCAACCCAGCCTGAAGACGCTCTGGCGCGAGTTAAGCCGCGTGGCGCAGCATAATCTGAAAGCGATTTTGGGCTACGATGAAATCTCCGGGTGCCGTGAACTGCGCAGTCAGATTGCGCGCCTGATGCTGGACAGCGGTTCGGTGGTTAATGCAGATGATATTGTGATCACCAGCGGCAGTCAGAGCGGAATGTCGCTGGCGTTGCTGACGGTCTGCCAGCCTGGGGACATTGTTGCCGTTGAATCACCCGCCTACTATGGCACGATGCAGCTACTGCGCGGCTTAGGGATCAAGGTGATTGAGATCCCAACCGATCCAGATACCGGGATCAGCATTGAAGCGCTGGAGCTGGCGCTGGATCAGTGGCCGATCAAAGGTGTGCTGCTGGTTCCCAACTGCAACAACCCGCTCGGATTCATTATGCCGGATGCGCGTAAACGGGCGGTGCTCGCCCTCGCCCAGCGTCACGACATCGTCATTTTTGAAGACGATGTGTATGGTGAACTGGCTACAGAGTATCCGCGGCCGCGCACCATCCACTCCTGGGATAGCGACGGCCGTGTAATACTCTGCAGTTCGTTTACAAAATCCGTCGCCCCCGGTCTGCGCGTCGGTTGGGTGGTTCCCGGTCGCTATTACAACAAACTGCTGCACATGAAGTACGCCGTCATTGGCACCAACGTTCCTGCCACGCAGCTGGCGGCCGCTTCCTTTGTGCGGGAAGGCCATTACCATCGTCATATCCGACGTATGCGCCAGATTTATCAGCGCAATATGGAGATCTACACCTGCTGGGTACGGGAGTACTTCCCCTGCGGGATCTGCGTCACCCGACCAAAAGGTGGCTTTATGCTGTGGGTAGAATTGCCGCAGCAGGTCGATATGGTCTGCGTTGCTAAACAGCTCTGTCGGTTGAAAATACAGGTCGCACCGGGATCGCTGTTCTCCGCATCCGGAAAGTATCGTAACTGTGTGCGCATCAACTGCGCGTTGCCTCCCAACGAGAAGCATCAGGAAGTGATGCAAAAGCTCGGGGAAGCAGTAAAGGCGGCAATGGAGTAAATCAGACCGCCCGGTGCTACCGGACTGGCGATTGCACGGATTAAGTCATTTCTAATGGCTTACGCCCTGAATCTCTTCAACGGAAAGTCGGGTAATTTTTTGCACCGTGCTGAGATCAGTACCGTCGGCCAGCATGGTGCGGGCAATACGCAGCGCCTCGGTGCGTTGCCCCTCAATTAAACCTTCTTGTTTACCTTCTTGTTTACCTTCCTGCTTACCTTTTTGCTGGCCTTCGAGCCACCCTTTTTGAAATCCAGCCTCATGCAATCTGTCCGCGATCGTCATTAAATGCTCCTTATGCTGTGGTGAACGTTCAGCAACCCCACGAATAAACTCACTGAAGCGAAGTGCATCGCCAGTTTGCAAAATATAATTAAACAGCGTCTTTATCTGGCTGTCATTAGGCACTCCCGTAAGTAGCAGGGAAACAATTTGCTCAACAAGCCCCATAAGGAAGCTACACCCTCACCTGCAACTTTCTCTGTTTGCGAGACGATTTCCGGGATAAAAACGTCCCTATGTAACGTCTGCATTTGTCTGGAACCCGTCACGCAGAATCGCTATCTCAATACGCATTCCCGCTTTTTGACCGCGCAGCCTGTGCTATAACAAATCATCACTTTCAGGGAGGACGCGATATGACATACACCCGGGATATTCCACAGTCGTTCTGGCGTGATGAACAGCTCCCGTGGCTGGAGCTGCGCAGCACCTGGCAAAGCCAGCAGGCCTATAAACGACATCACCACTCTCAGCTCTCAATCGGGGCAATTCTTGAGGGGGAAACATGCTGCCAGTGCAATGGCAAGGAATACCGTCTGAAAGTGGGCGATCTGATTGTGATCCCGCCACTGGCCCCCCACAGCTGCAACCCCGTTAACGGGCAGTTTCGCAGCTATCACATGCTTTATCTTGATACCCAGTGGTGTCTTGCTAGTCTGCCTGCGCAGAACAACAACCAACTGCTTTGTTCGCGCGATCCCGTTATCCGCGATCCGCAATTATTCCAGCGCTATTTGGATCTTGTGGCACTTATGCAGCAACGGCAAACGACGCGGGTAACGGATGCCGCACAAGCATTGCTGCGCTCGCTGCCATTGCAGTCGGTAGCACCGGAAAACCTAAGCGCCGCCAGCCAGTATCTGCGCGAGCGGTTGCAGACCAACCTGCAGGCTCCGCCCTCGCTGGGCGATTTGGCGCAAGAGTGCAGCATGCGTAAAGAAACGCTGATCCGTACCTTTAAGCAGGACACCGGACTCACACCGGCAAGTTATCTGAACATCTTGCGGGTTGACTATGCCCGCCAGCGGCTTCGTGCCGGGGATGAGATTGCCGATGTCGGCTATCAGAGCGGGTTTGCCGACCAGAGCCATTTCCATCGCACCTTTGTTCGTTACACCGCCGCCACACCGCGCCAGTACGCGTTGGGGAGATCAATATCAGACAATAATTAGCGCTGCGTCAGGCGTACGGTGATCTCAGATTCATTGTCTGAGGTCGCTATGTCGCTGCTTTCTGTATTTTTTCCGTCTGCTTTTCCCGCGCTGGCGCTGGCACATTTTGTTGCTCTGCTAAGCCCCGGACCGGACTTCTTTTTACTGGTCGGTTACGCCGCCCGTTACCGGATGCGCGGCAGCGCCGGGCTGTGTGTGGGTATCGCCGTCGGCAATGGGCTATATATCCTGCTGGCGATAATAGGATGGGGGATCCTGCGCCAGCTTCCCCTGCTGTTTACGGTTATTGAGCTGCTGGGCGCGCTCTATTTATTGTGGATAGGCAGCCTGCTGATACGCAGCCGCCCGCAAGCTCTGACCGGAGCAGACGCCCTGTCTGCCTGCCCGGGATTTGGTAAACAGCTGCTGCTGGGGCTAGGTTCGTCACTGCTTAACCCAAAAAATGCGCTGTTTTATCTGGCGCTGATGACCGCCCTGCTCGGCCCATCGGTAACGCTGCTGCAACAAGCCGTGAGCGGGATCTGGATGACCAGCGTGGTGCTGCTATGGGATCTGCTGATTGTGATGTTCATCGGCTTGCCGCAGATCCAGCGGTGGTTAACCTTGGGGATCGTGTGGATCGAACGCATCGCCGGGGGCGTACTGATCGTCTTCGGCGGTGCGATCGCGCTGCGTTTTCTGCAGAGCGTCACTTTCTGATAAGCGTGACGAATTTCTGCAAATAAAGCGGATAAACCCGTTTAATTAATATCCAGTTCGCATTACACTTTGGGTGGCTATTATCCATTCAACCAATTCTTCCCGAGGTGCGATGTGCTGATTGTTACCTGTAATCGTTACGTTTTCTGACCCGGGTCTGAAAACGTTTCTCCTGTTTGCGCCTCGCGCGGGCAGCGTTTTTGATTACATGAAATTCAGTACATTTGCAGTCTGCTTTTTTCTGTCATCGGCCTGACGTCTCAAAGACGGTATTGAATTTCGCTATTCCCGTTGAGGGTTTTCTCCCGACAAGGAGCTGTTTTATGCAACGGATTCTCGCGTTTTTCTCCCAACGCGCCACGACGCTATTTTTCCCCATCGCGTTGATTTTATATGACTTCGCCGCCTATCTGTCGACGGACCTGATCCAGCCCGGCATCATTAATGTCGTGCGCGATTTCAACGCCGATGTCAGCCTGGCACCGGCTGCGGTGAGCCTTTATCTGGCAGGCGGCATGGCGCTGCAATGGTTGTTAGGCCCGCTTTCCGACCGGATTGGCCGCCGGCCGGTGCTGATCGCGGGGGCGTTCATCTTTACGCTCGCCTGCGCGGCCACGCTGTTCACCACCTCAATGACGCAATTTCTGGTTGCGCGTTTCGTGCAGGGCACCAGCATCTGTTTTATCGCCACTGTGGGTTATGTCACGGTGCAGGAGGCGTTTGGGCAAACGAAGGCCATTAAACTGATGGCGATAATCACTTCCATTGTGTTGGTTGCACCGGTTATCGGCCCGCTCTCCGGAGCGGCGCTAATGCACTTTGTCCACTGGAAGATCCTGTTTGCCATCATTGCCGTCATGGGGCTTATCGCCCTGATTGGGTTAGCGTTAGCCATGCCAGAAACCGTCCAGCGCGGCACGGTGCCGTTCAGTGCGCGTGGCGTACTGCGCGATTTCCGCGACGTTTTCCGCAACCGGGTATTCCTGTTTGGCGCAGCCACGCTATCGCTAAGCTATATCCCGATGATGAGCTGGGTGGCAGTCTCACCAGTGATCCTGATTGATGCGGGCGGCATGACTACATCGCAGTTTGCCTGGGCGCAGGCGCCGGTGTTTGGCGCGGTGATCGTCGCCAATATGGTGGTGGTTCGTTTTGTGAAGGATCCAACCCAACCCAGTTTTATCTGGCGCGCCGTGCCTGTTCAACTGAGCGGGTTAGCGGTGCTGATCGCGGGTAATTTGCTGTGGCCGCACGTCTGGCTGTGGTCGGTGCTGGGAACCAGCCTGTATGCGTTTGGCATTGGAATGATCTTCCCGACGCTGTTCCGCTTTACGCTGTTTTCCAACAACTTACCGAAGGGCACGGTTTCCGCGTCGCTGAATATGGTGATCCTGACGGTGATGGCGGTTTCTGTAGAAATTGGACGCTGGCTATGGTTTAACGGCGGCAGGATTTCGTTTCATCTGCTGGCGGTTGTGGCGGGGATCGCTGTCGTGTTCACGCTGGCAGCCTTACTCAAACGGGTGCGCCAGCATGAGGCAACGACGTTAGCCACTGAAAACTAACCTGCCCGCTTATCCGGCCTACGACAACTATGTAGGCCGGATAAGGCGCTTGCGCCGCATCCGGCTACGCTCACATCACCTTACGCAATGCGTGCAAATCCCGCTTCGAGATCGGCAATCAGGTCGCCAATATCCTCAAGGCCAATATGCACCCTGACCAGCGTGCCGCTGAAATCCACCTCTCCAGCCGGTCGGATGCTGTTCAGCTCTTCCGGCTGGTTCGCCAGAATGAGCGACTCAAATCCACCCCACGAATAGGCCATATGGAACAGCGAGAAATTATCGAGGAAATTCGCCATCTGTTCGTCGGTGAGTCTCTTTTTCAGCACAAATGAGAACAGGCCCGAGCTTCCGGAAAAGTCACGCTGAAAATACTCGTGGCCGGGACACTCCGGTAATGCCGGATGATTCACCCGCGCCACTTCCGGTCTTGCCGACAACCAGCGGGCAATATGGATACTGCTCTCCTGATGCTGCTTAAGGCGTACCGCCAGGGTGCGCAATCCGCGGCTGCCGTTGTAGGCGGTATCGGCATCCAGCGTTTGCCCCATCAGATAGGAGTTCTCACGCAGACGATCCCAACAACGGGCGTTAGACACCGCCGTGCCCAGCATGCCGTCCGAATGACCGATGGTGTACTTCGTTCCCGCCTGAATGGAAATATCCACGCCATAATCCAGCGCTTTGAACAGTACGCCCGCCGCCCAGGTGTTGTCGATCATAATGACAATCTCCGGATTCACCGCGCGGATAGCCTTCACCATCCCCGGCACGTCCTGGACTTCCATGGTGATAGAACTTGGTGACTCAAGGAATACAACCTTCGTTTCCGGACGCAGAAGATCGACGATACCTGCACCAATCAGCGGATCGTAATACGTTGTTTCCACATTGAATTTACTCAGGATCTTATTGCAAAAATCCTGAGTTGGTTCATAGGCCGCGCCGGTCATCAGGATATGATCGCCACCCTGAACAAACGCCAGAATCGCATTGGTCACCGCCGCAGCACCACATGGGTACAGCGCACAGCCAACGCCGCCTTCCAGTTCGCTCATGGCCTTCTGGAAAGCAAAGTGGGTGTAAGTCCCGCGACGACCGTAAAACAGCTCGCCGTTCGCACGATTGGCGGTGGCAAATTTCTTGTCCTTCACGGTATCAAACACCAGTGAAGAGGCACGTTGGATAACCGGATTCACCGCTCCCTGGGTGTAGCGTTTGTCACGACCAGCAACAACCAGTTGCGTCTCAAGCTTCATTGCGTCTTTCATAACATCTCCTGTTCTTAATCCGTGTGAAACCTATACCACCGCAGCAGTAGAGTTTATTTCAGTGTTGGTCTGCTTTTTTCCTGCGAACCGTTCAACAATCTGCGCCGCATTCAAATCATGGATAACGTTAATCAGTGTGGCCGGCGCATCGGTAATGGTGCCCAGCACCACCAGCATCGGAATCGCTTCCATTGGCAGGCCCAGCGTGGTGACGATAAAGATTTCACCGAGGAACGCCCCGCCCGGCACGCCGCCAACGATAATGGCGGAGAGCACCGCAATCAGCATCGTCAGGAAGAAGGTTTCGGTAGTGAATTCCATGCCCAGCACGGAATAGATAAAGACGATTTTCAGCGCGGCAATCATCGCCACACCGCCCTTGTTCAGGTTAACCAGTAGCGGAATGGACACATCAACGATTTCCGGGTTAATCCCCATCGCCTTACCGGCGCGCAGGGTTACAGGTAGCGTTCCCAGTGAAGAGCAGGTCCCCAGCGCGGTGGCTGAAGGTTCAATCGCGTTTCGCCAGAAGGCTTTGACCGCCGGAATACCGCCGCCAATATACGAATAGAGAATCGAGCCAAAAACGAAGTAGACCAGCGTAGCAACCATAAACAGGCCGATAGCGCGGGCAAAGGTTAACAGTAGTGCAGAGTCCTGACTGGCCATGGTGGCCGCGAAATAGCAGCCCAGACCAACCGGTGCCACCTTCATAATGATCGAGACGATCTTCATGATCACGGTATTGGCATCTTCCAGCAGCGACGCAATGCGTTTACCGGCCTGATCCGACTGGCCAATCGCCACACCGGCGATGATCGCCATTACGATCAGCGCCAGAATATTGGACTTAGAAAACAGTCCGATAAAGTCGCTGGTGGTGATCATGCTGACAAAATCCATCTTGCCGCTGCCCGCCTGCACCGACTGCGAGAGATCGATAGTGACGCCCTGCGCCGGGTTATACCAGAGCGCCAGCGCGACGATCCCCGCCGCCGGAATAAAGGCCATCGCGATCGAAACAATGAAGATAATCGCCATTATACGTCCCAACCTTTTCAGGTCGGTCATACTGGCGATAGAAGACATGACGCTGATCCCCACCAGCGGCACAATAATCATAAATAACAGGTTCAGGAATATCTGACCTATCGGCTGGAGTTTACCTGCAAACGATGGGGCATAAATACCTAATAAGCCGCCAATCACCAGAGCAACTAATAAAATAATCGACGATCTGTAGGGTTCGAGTCGTGACCACATAATCGGTACCTTTAGAATAATAATTAATGAGATTAAATTCACAATGTGATGAGTTTCCGTTTCGCCTCCTTTTATTTTGTGACGTAACTCACCTAAGTTGTTATTTTTTCATTTTGCCAGCAAGTTGTTTCCTGTGATTCAATAGTTGCATGTTTAAAAGGCGAATGTAACGGCCTATTCGTACCGTTTTTGCAAATCACTTGTGAATTTAAGGAAATTATGAGTACGCCGATTTCACTCAAGCATCTGGAGTTTTTTACTAAAATCGTCGACTGCGGAGGATTGTCAGAAGCCGCGGCGCAGCTCAACGTCTCGCCGTCTGCGGTCAGCAAAAGCCTGGCGGCGATGGAAGATACTTTAGGCACGACATTAATTAAACGCACCACCCGCAGTATTACCCTGACCGATGCCGGGCAATATCTCTTCAACCGCGCTAATAAGCTGTTGAAAGAATTCGATGAAACGCTGAATACCACCTCCGGTTATTACCACAGCCCGCAGGGTGAATTACGCATAACCTGCTCCATTGCGTTTGGTTATTCCCGGCTGGTGAACCTGGTGGATAAATATCGCTCCCAGTTCCCGGATGTGAATCTGTATATCGATCTCAACGATAACTTCGTCAATCTGAACGAAACGGATTTCGACATTGCCCTGCGAATTTCCACCGCGCCGCCGCAAAACTATGCGATGCGCAAGCTGGTGCCTGTGCGCTGGGCGTACTGCGCCTCACCCGGCTACCTTGCCAAAAAAGGCATGCCCCAGCGTCGCAGCGATCTGGTAGATCATGATTGCCTGGTTTACCCGGGCCTCACGCCGGTACTGAAGGTGGCAGATGAACAGGATCGACTGCATCAGTTAAAACTGCATATGCCGATCCAGGCCAACAGCAGTCTGGTGCTGTTGAAGTCGGTGCTAGAAGATCAGGGGGTGGCGTATTTGCCCACTTATCTGATTGGCGATCATATTCAAAAAGAAGAGATAACACCGCTGATGCTCGACGGCACCATCACCTGTGAAACTCATGCCCTGTATGCGCTCTATTTTCCCAGCAAGTACAGCAATCCGAAGGTGCGTTCGTTTATCGATTTTCTGGTCGCAGAACTTGGTCCCTTACCGGCGTGGGATAACTGGATCCCAGGATAAACGTCTCCCACCTGAAAATGGGAGACGTGCCACAATTTTTGCGCGATCCCCCCGTCTGGCTCTATCCTTAAGCCTATGAATAAAATTGCTGAACTCAAACGTGCCAAGCGCCTGGCGCTCTCTCTGCTGCTGATCGCTGCCGCGACGTTCGTCATCACGCTGTTTTTGCCGCCCAACTTCTGGGTACTCGGGATCAAAGCGATTGCTGAAGCGGCGATGGTCGGCGCGCTGGCGGACTGGTTCGCCGTGGTAGCGCTTTTTCGCCGGGTGCCGATCCCGTTTATCTCGCAACACACGGCTATTATCCCGCGCAATAAGGATCGGATCGGCGAAAATCTTGGTCAGTTTGTACAAGAGAAATTCCTCGATACCCAGTCGCTGATAGCCCTGATCCGCCGCCATGAACCGGCGCTGTTGATCGGCAACTGGTTCAGCCAGCCGGAAAACGCCCAGCGCATCGGCCAGCATCTGTTGCAGATCATGAGCGGTTTTCTCGAACTGACCGACGACTCGCGCATTCAGCGGCTGATCAAGCGGGCGGTGCACAAGGCCATCGACAAGGTCGATCTCTCCGGAACCAGCGCGCTGATGCTGGAGAGCATGACCAAAAACAATCGCCATCAGGTGCTGCTCGACACGCTGATCGCCCAACTGATCGCCCTGCTACAGCGCGACAGTTCACGGATGTTTATCGCCAGACAGGTAGTGCACTGGCTGGAAACCGAACATCCGCTGAAAGCAAAGATCCTGCCGACCGAATGGCTGGGCGAGCACAGCGCCGAGCTGGTATCGGATGCCGTTAACTCCTTGCTGGATGACATCAGCCACGATCGGGCGCATCAGATCCGCCACGCATTCGATCGCGCCACGTTTAAGCTCATCGACAAGCTCAAACACGATCCTGAGATGGCCGCGCGGGCCGAAAGCATGAAAAGCTATCTGAAGGAAGACGAAGCCTTCAACCATTATCTTGGCGAACTGTGGGCAGACCTGCGTCAGTGGGTGAAAACCGACATTAACGCCGACGATTCCCGCGTGAAGCAGCGCATCGCCAGCGCCGGGCAGTGGTTCGGCGAAACGCTGGTAGCCGACAGCGCCCTGCGCGCCTCACTGAATGGGCATCTGGAGCAGGCCGCGCATAAAGTAGCGCCAGAGTTCGCCACTTTCCTGACGCGCCATATCAGCGACACGGTGAAAAGTTGGGATGCGCGCGATATGTCGCAGCAAATTGAGTTAAACATCGGTAAAGATTTGCAGTTTATTCGCGTCAACGGCACGTTGGTTGGCGGTTCAATCGGGCTGGTGTTATATCTGTTGTCGCAAATTCCGTCCCTGCTGACGCTGGCGAATTTTTAAGGAGAAAGATTCAATGACGATGAGCATCCGCATTTTTTCCCTGCGCGAGACGCCAGAAAAGCTGCACGAGATCACCGCTTACTTTCAGCAACAATGGGCCTCAGAAGACTCCATGGCGGTATACGAGGATGCATTGCGCCGTTGTATTGGCGCAAAGAACCCGCTACCGCAGTGGTACTGGCTACAGGATGGTGGCAGCATTGTTGGCTGCGCTGGATTGATCACCAATGATTTTATTAGTCGCGGCGAACTGTGGCCGTGGCTATGCGCGCTCTATATCGATCCTCGCTATCGTGGGCAGGGTCTGGCATTTCGCCTGATCGAACATATTGCACAGCAGGCCAGACTGCTGGGATTTATGCAGCTCCATTTGTGTACCGACCTGCAAGGTTTATACGAGAAAGCGGGATTTTACTTTGACGGGCCGGGCTATCATCCGTGGGGAGAAGTCTCACGGGTCTACAGTCGTAATCTGTAAACGCGCAATTGTTGCACATCAATAAAGCCTGACATGTTACAGGGTTATAATGCGGCGTCTTTTTACTGTCTCCCGTGTTACGGGGAAGGAAAATCATGCCGCTAATCACCGATTTACCCGCTATTTTCAATCAATTCTCCGACGCCCGTCAGAAAGGTTTTCTCACCGTAATGGATCTTAAAGAGCAAGGTATTCCGCTCGTTGGGACCTATTGCACCTTTATGCCGCAGGAGATTGCGATGGCGGCGGGCGCGGTCGTCGTTTCCCTGTGCTCGACCTCTGATGAAACCATTGAAGAGGCCGAAAAAGATCTGCCGCGGAACCTGTGTCCGCTAATCAAAAGCAGCTACGGGTTTGGCAAAACCGACAAATGCCCCTACTTCTATTTCTCTGACCTGGTGGTGGGCGAAACCACCTGCGATGGTAAAAAGAAAATGTACGAGTACATGGCCGAATTTAAAGCGGTACATGTAATGCAACTGCCCAACAGCGCCAGCGATGCGGCTTCCCGTGCGCTATGGAAAGCCGAGATCCGGCGTCTGCAGCAGGTCGTCGAAGCCCGTTTTGGCACAGCCATTACCGAAGCTGCGCTGCGTGAAGCCGTTATTCTCAAAAACCAGGAACGCCGGGCGCTGGCGAATTTCTACCGCGTTGGCCAACTTAACCCACCCGCGCTTAGCGGCAGTGACATTCTGAAAGTCGTCTACGGCGCCACCTTCCGTTTTGATAAAGAAGCGTTGATCGACGAGCTTAATAGCATGGCCGAGCGCGTACATCTGGAATGGCAGGCAGGGAAACGTCTGGCGTCACGTCCGCGCATCCTGATAACCGGCTGCCCCATTGGCGGCGCGGCAGAGAAAGTCGTTCGTGCCATTGAAGAAAACGGTGGTTGGGTCGTGGGTTATGAAAACTGCACCGGCGCAAAGGCCACCGAACAATGCGTGGCGGAAACCGGCGATGTCTACGACGCGCTGACTGATAAATACCTCGCCATCGGCTGCTCCTGTATTTCTCCTAACGATCAACGCCTGAAAATGCTCAGTCAAATGGTTGAAGAGTACCAGGCTGACGGCGTCGTCGATGTTATTTTGCAGGCTTGCCACACCTACGCCGTTGAATCACTCGCTATTAAGCGTCACGTACGCCAACAGCACAACATTCCTTATATCGCGATTGAAACCGACTATTCCAGCGCAGATATCGGCCAGCTCAGTACCCGCGTCGCCGCATTCATTGAGATGTTGTGAGAAACGCAGATGACATACTCAATTGGGATTGATTCTGGATCCACGGCGACGAAAGGCGTTTTGCTGGAAGGTAACGTCATCAGACGCCGCTTCCTTTGCCCAACGCCTTTTCGCCCCGCGGACGCGATCGCGCAGGCATGGGAAACGTTGCAGGCTGGGCTGGAGAACCGACCATTTTTAACCCTCACCGGGTACGGACGGCAGCTCGTCGATTATGCCGACAAACAGGTCACTGAAATTTCCTGCCACGGGCTTGGTGCGCGATTGCTGGCTCCCGGCACCCGCACAGTGATTGATATCGGTGGTCAGGACAGTAAAGTCATCCAGTTGGATGACGATGGCAATCTCAGCGATTTCTTAATGAATGACAAGTGCGCTGCCGGAACCGGGCGGTTTCTGGATGTTATCTCACGCACCCTCGGAGCCAGCGTAGAGCAGTTGGATACGATCACTGCTGGCGTCGAACCGCATGCTATCACCAGCATGTGTACAGTATTTGCCGAGTCAGAAGTCATTAGCCTGCGCTCTGCGGGCATCGCGCCAGAGGCGATTCTGGCTGGCGTGATCAACGCAATGGCCAGACGCAGCGCTAACTTCATCGGGCGGCTTTCAGCACAAGCACCGCTGTTATTTACCGGCGGAGTCAGCCACTGTCACGCCTTTGCCCATATGCTCGAAGGTCATGTAGGCATTCCCGTACACACGCATCCCGACGCACAGTTTGCCGGTGCAATCGGAGCGGCGTTGATAGGCCAGCGTCAGGGGAAACGTCAGTGAAGGAAACGCTGTTCTTGTTTCATTCCACTGTCGGTGTCATCAAAATGCGCAAGGCGCTACAGGCCGCAGGGGTCCGCTTTCGGGTGGCGGATATTCCCCGCGAGCTACGCGGTGGTTGCGGACTCTGCATCTACATCGACTGTGCTACTGGCATGGAAGAAGAATGGGTGATCCCTGGGCATACCGAATCTATCTACCGCCAGGAAAACGGAAACTGGCGCTGTATAGCCGCGTTCCCCGCCTCCTGAACACGCCTGATTAGCGCGAAACGCTGATATATACTCGAATTATCCAGGGTATAAACAACCGCTTATAGTCTGTAAAGACCATCACTCCGCTAACGCCATAAATATATTTTCATCAGATTGTTCTGCAATTAAATGTCAGCATTTAATAACCTGTAAATAACAGTCAAACACCTCTCTAAAAACTTTATAATTTACTTTTATGTATATACATTTGCTGATAGTACATGCGTAAAAATGGACATATTACTTAAATTGCAACAGCACTTGCGGGAAGAGCACATGTCGAGGTTAAAAAACTCATACTTGGGTTGATTATTCTGGCTGGTTTAATTAGCACGGTAGGCGATTATAAAAACTTTGGTCTATTTGGTGCAGCAGGATTGTTGATTATATTTCTGCTAACAACCGTTTTCTTGTGGCAGTGGGCTTCTGGAAAGTTTCCGATGGAAGTCATGCGTATTTCCATTACGCATAATCCTCTTTTTTACCTCATTCTCTGTGCCGTTGCATGGGTAAAAGTGGATATCTGGAAATGGCTATTTAGCGATCTACAGACGGAACAAAACCAACCGATATGAGCCTCAAAATCATATGTAAAAAAGACGTCTTACTAAAGACGCCTTGTTCAATCATCACAAAAACTTAGAACTGGTAAGTCAGACCAGCAACAACCTGGTTATCGTCGTTTTTGCCATCAAGCAGGTTAATTTTGTAACCCACATCAGCCACCATGTTTTTGTTGAAGTAGTAATCAGTACCCAGCGCAACGTATTCGGTCTTATCCGTGTTGTTATTGGTGTCACGCGTATGCACGTATGCCACGTTCGGACGCAGGCCAAAATCAAACACATAGGCAGCCATCGCTTCAAAATGTTGTGCTTTATCAACACCCTGAATCAGATTATGGGACTCGCCGTACAGGGTCGCAACGTAGATAGCATTCGCGTCATATTTCAGGCCAGCGCCCCAGAATTCAGCGTTATTACCTTCCCACTTACCGTCTTTATTGCCTTTCTTTTGGTCTGCGGTAATTGAGCTATTTGTGTAGGTCGCAATGGCAGAAACACCGGAATCCGCAATATTGTCATAGCCCAGGGAGAAGCCGTAGCCGTTACCGTGCTGCTTAGCCGGATTTCCATTGGTGTCATCCTGACCCTGGTATTGCGCGTCGATGTTCAGACCATCAACGGCACCAAACAGATTTTTGGTGCGGAGTGTTGCAACGCCAGAAGTGCGTGTAGTAAGGAAACGGTCAGTATCCTCAAAGGAGTCGCCGCCGAACTCTGAAAGAGTATCAGTATAAGCTCCCACATCGTAAGCGATGCCATAGTTACGACCGTAGTCAAAACTGACGTCATGACCATAATCCAGGCCAGCAAACGCCAGACGTGTATTAACGCCATCCTGAGAACCTTCTGCTTTAGCGGCATCAAACTGACTTTCAAACTGGCCGTAACCGGACAGTTGATCGTTGATTTGTGTCTCACCGCGAAAACCCAGACGCGCGTAAGTACCATCAGAATCTTTACCATCAGTCCAGGAATGTACCGCTTTTACTTTGCCGTACAGATCCAATTTGTTGCCATCTTTATTATAAATTTCCGCTGCATGAACGGAGGTTACCCCTAATGCCATTGCAGCTATGGATTAAGGGGCAATACCAATAACACACCAAAAAAAATACCAATGAAGGTAATAATGAAGTGGCAAGACATAATTCATTTTTGGATTTTCAATCAAAACCGGACAGCGATAATTACTCGAGACTTTCACTCTCATTAACTGAGCGATGCAACATTAATGCTTCAGCAATAATATCTTGTTTACTTTTACGCGTTTCAAATGCCAGTGTTCGGACATATTCCCAAAGATAAGTATCAACACGGGCACTTAAAAGAACCATATCTTTAGATCGGGTCCCTCTGGCTTTTCGGATATCGGGATAATCTCGAGAAGGCATTTTTAACTCCTGAACGCAATAACACGCTTATGGCGATGAAATATGCAGTCAGTGTAAAAACATGTCAACGGCAAAAAAAAATCACAATAGTAATGAAACTGTTAATAAACCCCAGAAAAGTGGAGCGGTATTTCAAATGAAAGATAACTTGATTGTAGAATAATGTGTAATTTTTACTTTACGAATATTTGTTCTTACTCATTTGATTAAAATGGGAGAGGCTGGACGAGTAATCAACCTGCGTAAACAAAACATCATTCTGACCAATAAGTTACAGAGCGTGATTAATGTCTACTTTTATCTGAACCCTCTGTTTTTATACGCCCTTAAGTACACATTAACGGCACTAACCGTTGGGCAAATCAGTGTGATTCTCACTTCGCATTGACCTGTTTTGTCGAAAAATAAGCACGAAAAGGTAAAAATAAGGTAAATGGTGCATTTTTTTGCACGCGAAAATAAGTTATTTTTAATTGATATATATCAATTTTCGCTCCGCAATTACGCTGCAAAAAATGCCATCAGCATTGATGGAAACATTATTTTACGTCGCGTCCAGACGGGGAAAATAGTCAGCGAAAATCAGCGGGAAGTGATACGCGGGCCGGAATGGCCCACGTTATAAAAGGGAAGGAAAATCAGGCGTTAACTTTATCCAGCGGCCAGGAATCAAACAGATAACCATCAAAATCAATGTCATCAACATTTGAAAACTCCAGCAGGCGCTGTTTGACGTTTTCCAGATGCTGCCACATGGCCAGCTTGGCCGCGCGGGCATCTTTTTTAATGAGTGCCGCCAGGATCTGCTTGTGGTCGCCCATCCACTCTTTTCGGTAATGAGTATCGTCGAGGTGGCTATGGAGCTGGATCCACATCGGGTTGTTCTCACGCCACTGCCATGACTGGCGAAACAGCTCCACCAGCATGCTGTTATGCGTGGCTTCAGCGATGGCGAGATGGAACTGCATGTCGCCGCTTTCAGAACCGTTCGGCTCACTGGACGCCAGCTCCCGCTCTTCCAGTTGCAACGCCTGGCGCATTTTGACGATATCTTCTCGGGTAGCCTGCAGCGCGGCAAATTCGGCGATATTGCTTTCCAGCAGTTGTCGCGCCTGCAGCAGCTCAAACGGGCCCGCATCATTGCAATGATTTGCATCCGTACTGTCGATAGTCTGCGCGTCCGCGTTGTCGAGCACGTAGATCCCGGCCCCGCGGCGCACGTCCACCAGGCCTTTAATTTCCAGCATGATTAACGCTTCGCGCACCACCGTGCGAGTGACGTTGAGCATCTCGGCAATCTCACGCTCTGGCGGCAAGCGTTCACCGGGCTGGTACGGCGTCTGAACAATCAGATCGCGGATCATGGCACCCACTTCCTGGTAGGGTCTTTGCTGAGAAGTGTTCGATTTCATCGTGTTACGTCCGTCAGATGCGTGTAGTCAGATACGGGGAATAGGTATCGAACTATAGCATTTGCGGGAAGCCAAAAACAGAAAACGGGTCAACCAAACCAATATTTTGATTGACCCGTCATAGTTCGGAAGTTACGCGTCAGCGCTTAATGCCGCAACGCACTCACGTGCGCCGTGTTCACATAACTGTTGATACGCCGCAATAATGGTCTCCACAAAGTCGGCGTTTTCCGCCAGATCATGACCAAAAATGCCAGACAGCCCCAGCAGCGCCGTCACACGCTCGGCTCCCTGGTACTGTTGGTTAATGCGCTGAAATTCCGCCAGCATTGGGTCGACAACATCAATGGCCTGCCCCTGCTCATCCACACCGTGGGTGTAGCGCATCCAGCCCGCCACGCCCAACGCCAGATGACGCCAGCCGCTGGCGTTTTGCAGGTGCAGACGCACCGGGTCCAGCAGGCGCTGCGGTAATTTCTGGCTGCCGTCCATCGCAATCTGCCAGGTACGGTGGCGCAGAGACGGGTTGCTGAAACGTTCGATTAGCAGCGTGGCGTAGGCGTTGAGATCGGTGCCTTCCGGCATCGAGAGCGTCGGCGCTTGCTCCTGCATCATCAGCGCAAACGCCGCTTTGCGGTACGCCGGGTTGGTCATAGTATCGGCGATGGTTTCATAGCCGCCGAGATAACCCAGATATGCGAGGAAAGAGTGGCTGCCGTTGAGCATGCGCAGTTTCATCATTTCAAACGGCACCACGTCGGCTACGAACTGTGCGCCAACCTTGTCCCAGTCAGGACGACCGTTGACAAAATTGTCTTCAATTACCCACTGACGGAACGGCTCGCAGGCGATAGCACACGGATCGTAAACGCCCAGCTGGTTGGCAATCTCCTGCAACGTTTCCGCCGTCGCCGCCGGAACAATGCGGTCGACCATAGTACACGGGAAAGTCGCATTAGCTTCAATCCACTGCGCCAGCTGCGGGTCGCGCGCCTGCGCCAGCCCCAGTACCGCGACTTTCGCCACATGCCCATTTTCACGTACGTTATCGCAGGACATCACGGTAAAAGCCGCCAGCCCCTGCTCACGGCGCAGGTACAGCGCTTGTACGATGTAACCAATCGCCGATTTCGGCGCGGTCGGATTCGCCAGATCGTGTTTAATCAGCGGGTTATTGAGATCTAACTGACCGCTGGCCGCATCGGTGCAGTAGCCTTTTTCGGTGACCGTCAGCGAAACAATTGCCGTCTGCGGGCGCGCCATCGCCTGTAAAATACCGTCACAGCCGTCAAGATCCGGGTGCAGCGCTTCTTTCATTGAGCCGATCACTTTCAGCACGGTGTTGTCCGCGCCTTTTTCCGCCACGGTATACAGCAGTTGCTGCTTGCGCAGATTTTCAATCAGTACGCGGTCGTTACCCGGCATCAGGTTAACTTCACAGATCCCCCAGTCGCTGTCGGTGGTTTCCAGCAAATGATGGGTATACAGCGCCTGATGCGCGCGGTGAAAAGCGCCGCATCCCAGGTGAACAATGCGGGATTGCAGGCGCGAGCGGTCCCATGCAGGGCGCGCAACCGGCAGGTCGCTATTGGCAATTGTCGTTGTCATCGTGAACTCCAGAACCCGTTGAAAGGCCAACGGATGAGAAAAGAAAAAAGCCGGCCAGACTGGTGGCCGGCAACTCACTTTAGCGGCTGAAGAAAGCGCGCTGGATAGCCATCTCAACGCCGCGCACTTCCGCCAGCCCTTTCAGGCGACCAATCGCGGAGTAGCCTGGGTTGGTTTTCTTTTTCAGATCGTCCAGCATCTGGTGGCCATGGTCCGGACGCATGGGGATCAGATCCTCTTTGCCCTCGGCTTTACGGCGTTGTTCTTCTTCAACGATCGCTTTCACCACTTCGTACATGTCGACATCGCCATTCAGATGCGCCGCCTCATGGAAGGTTTTCGGGTTATCTTCACGCAGCGTGGAGCGCAGATGGGTGAAGTAAATACGTGGGCCAAACTGTTTGATCATGTCGACCAGATCGTTGTCTGCCCGAACGCCGTAGGAGCCGGTGCACATGGTGAAACCGTTCGCCATGCTGTTGACCGTATCGACCATCCACTGCATATCTTCCACGGTGGAAACAATGCGCGGCAGGCCAAGGATCGGGCGCGGCGGATCGTCCGGGTGTACCGCCATGCGTACGCCAGCTTCTTCCGCCACTGGAATAATCGCCTTCAGGAAGACGGCGAAATTCTCACGCAGCGCGGCTTTATCGATATCTTTATAGCGCGCCAGATGCTGGCGGAACTGGTCGAGCGTGTAGCCTTCTTCCGCACCCGGCAGACCGGCGATGATGTTGCGGGTCAGACGCGCCTTATCTTCATCGCTCATGGTAGCGAAGCGTTCATTTGCCTGAGCAATCTCTTCGGCGGTGTAATCCGCTTCCGCGCCCGGACGCTGGAGGATATGCAGCTCAAAGGCGGCAAATTCAATCTGGTCAAAACGCAGCGCTTTGGAGCCGTCCGGCAGGACGTATTCCAGGTCGGTACGGGTCCAGTCGAGAACCGGCATGAAGTTGTAGCACACGGTACGAATACCGCACTGAGCCAGGTTACGCAGGCTTTGCTGGTAGTTGGCGATCCACTGCAGATAGTTACCGGAACGGGTTTTAATGTCTTCGTGGATCGGTACGCTTTCGACGACCGACCAGACCAGGCCCGCCTGCTCAATAATGGCTTTGCGTTTTAGGATCTCATCAACTGTCCACACTTCCCCGTTCGGGATATGGTGCAAAGCGGTGACAACACCTGTGGCACCCGCCTGACGTACATCCGCTAAGGTGACCGGATCGTTAGGACCATACCAGCGCCATGTCTGTTCCATGTTTTATTCCTCGTTACGTTATGGACTCGACGATATGGCACATAAATTCCTCCTTTTGGTATGACATGTCAACCTGAAGCTCAAAATTGGTTAACCAAATCACAATTCATGCTGATGATACCGCCATTTTACGGCCATGCAGCCCAGTAAGAATGTAAACATGTAACGCAATGTGACATTCATCGCATCAATGGTTAACCAATATATGTAACATCTCAACCAAAGTCATAATAGTTCAACCAATAAAGGTAGACGTTATATGCACGTTCTCAATATTCTGTGGGTCGTATTCGGCATCGGTCTGATGCTGGTGCTCAATCTAAGATTCAAAATAAACTCGATGGTCGCCCTGCTGCTGGCGGCGCTCTCGGTCGGTATGCTGGCGGGTATGGATTTAATGGAGCTGCTGCACACCATGAAATCCGGTTTTGGCAGCACGCTGGGTGAACTGGCGATTATCGTGGTATTCGGGGCGGTCATCGGTAAGCTGATGGTTGATTCCGGGGCGGCGCATCAGATTGCCCATACGCTGCTGGCGCGCCTCGGCCTGCGCTACGTGCAGCTGTCGGTGATCATTATTGGTCTGATCTTCGGCCTGGCGATGTTCTATGAAGTGGCATTTATTATGCTGGCGCCGCTGGTGATCGTCATTGCCGCAGAGGCGAAGATCCCGTTCCTCAAGCTGGCGATCCCCGCCGTTGCTGCCGCCACCACCGCCCACTCGCTGTTCCCACCGCAGCCGGGCCCGGTTGCGCTGGTTAACGCCTACGGCGCGGACATGGGCATGGTCTACATCTACGGTATTCTGGTGACCATTCCGAGCGTGATCTGCGCCGGGCTTATCCTGCCGAAGTTCCTCGGCAACCTCGATCGCCCAACGCCGTCATTCATGAAGGCCGACGTACCGGTTGACCAGAATAACCTGCCATCCTTCGGTGTTTCTATCCTGGTGCCGCTGATCCCGGCGATCATCATGATCTCCACCACCATCGCCAACATCTGGCTGGTGAAAGGGACGCAGGCGTGGGAAGTGGTCAACTTCTTAGGCTCTTCACCGATTGCAATGTTTATCGCTATGGTTGTCGCCTTCGTGCTGTTTGGTACCGCGCGTGGTCACGACATGCAGTGGGTGATGAATGCCTTTGAAAACGCGGTGAAAAGCATCGCCATGGTGATCCTGATCATCGGCGCGGGCGGTGTACTGAAGCAGACCATTATTGATACCGGCATTGGCGATACCATCGGCATGCTGATGTCGCACGGCAATATTTCTCCGTACATCATGGCGTGGTTGATAACCGTGCTGATTCGTCTGGCAACCGGTCAGGGCGTAGTCTCAGCCATGACGGCAGCGGGGATTATTAGCGCCGCCATTCTCGACCCGGCAACCGGCCAACTGGTTGGCGTTGACCCGGCGTTACTGGTGCTGGCAACGGCGGCGGGCTCCAACACCCTGACCCATATCAACGATGCCTCGTTCTGGCTGTTCAAAGGCTACTTTGACCTGTCGGTGAAGGATACGCTGAAAACCTGGGGTCTGCTGGAGCTGGTGAACTCCGTGGTTGGCCTGATTATCGTGTTGATCATCAGCATGATTGCATAACGTTGATACCGCTCTGGCCCGCAGCGCCAGAGCGGTTTTCCATCCTGCCTCAACAATCCTCAATAATCAGATACACCGCCTTCACCGGGCCATGCACCCCAACTACCTTAATAAGCTCAATATCCGCCGTCGAGCTGGGCCCACTGATGATGTTAATGCATGATGGCATACGCTCACCGGCCTGCGCCTTCTGATGCAGTTTTTCTGCCAGTTGCGCCACGCGCGGCAGGATAGCGCTTTTGCGTAGCACGAAAATTGAGGACTCCGGCAGCAGGCTAATTGAACGCCCACGCTCCGGTGCGGAAAACAGCACCACGCCGCCGGACTCGGTCAGGCCATACTCGGCATACACCACGCCCACTTTCGCCTGCTCGGCCTGAGTAATATTTTCGCTGCCACGCGCCGGATCCCAGACCACGGCGTTACATTCCTGTTGCAAGCGTTCGGTAATGCCCAGCGCCGCCAGCCGGCTGTCGCCGCTGATGACCACCGGCTGACCCAACTCTTCGCACAGGCGTTGCGCGGCTTCTGCGGCCTGGTCTTCGCGAGTCAGCTCACAGCGAGCCAGCATCACCTCGCTGGCAAACTGGACAAACGCATCGCAGCGCTGCTGCGGGCTAAGTTCGGTCAGGCGTTCATTGGCATAGTTGTTCACCGGCGCGGCATCCGTTTGCGGCTCAAAACGCAGCGGGCGGCCCAGCGCCTGGGCGATGGTGTCTAAAAATGCGGTACGGTTATCCATTCTTTTTCTCCTGCGCCTGATGTTTCTTAAACCAGCTGCGGAAGCTCTCACCGTCGGCATCAGGAAGATCGCGCGCCTCCATCCAGTCACCAATCGCGCCAACCTTGAGCGGGGTTTTGCCACCGTTGATAAACCAGCTCGCCGCATGTGCGCCCGCCATCATCCCGACTTTCCACAGCCCCGGATGGCTATTGGCATATGCGAACATTTTTATCGCCCGCCGCTCGGCTTTCGGCGTAATGCCCTCCTCGGCCATCACCCGGCGATGACGCAGGATCAGTTTTGACAGCGGAATTTTAACCGGACAAACGCTGTCACAGGCCGTGCATAATGAACAGGCGTATGGCAGATCTTTAAAATCTTTATAGCCACCGAGCAGCGGAGAGATCACCGCGCCGATAGGGCCGGGATAGATAGAACCATAACCGTGTCCGCCAATGTGGCGGTACGCCGGGCAGGTGTTCATACAAGCCCCGCAGCGGATGCAGCGCAGCACATCGCGAAACTCTGAGCTCAGCACCTGCGAGCGGCCGTTATCGACAATCACCAGGTGGAACTCTTCCGGGCCGTCGACGTTATCCGCCTCACGTGGGCCGGTGAGCCAGGTGTTATAGCCCGTCAGACGCGCGCCCACGGCGCTGCGCGCCAGCATGGTGATCAGCACATCCACATCGGCAAAGGTCGGTGCGATACGCTCCATGCCCATCACCGCAATGTGCGTTTTCGGCAACGTGGTACACATCCGCGCGTTGCCTTCGTTGGTCACCAGGCATACAGAGCCGGTTTCCGCCACAGCAAAGTTACAGCCGGTAATACCGATTTCGGCACTGAGGAAATCCTCGCGGATCTTCTGGCGAATGAATAAGGTCATCGCCTCTGGCGTTTCCGGGCCGTCATACCCCAGACGCTCATGCAGCACGCGGCGGATCTGATAGCGATCTTTATGAATAGCCGGGACCACAACGTGCGAAGGCGGATCCTGATCCAACTGCAGGATATATTCGCCGAGATCGGTTTCGATCACCTGAATTCCGGCATCCTGCAGCACATGGTTGACGCCGATCTCTTCGGTCACCATCGACTTGGACTTCACCACCTTCTTCGCATTTTTACTTTGCGCGACCTGCAAAATGTAGCGGGTAGCGTCTTCTTTGGTCTTTGCGAAATAAACGTGGCCGCCGTTTTGCGTCACTTTCTCGGAGAGTTGATACAAGTAAGCGTCGAGGTTGCTCAGAACATGATCGCGGATCTGGCTGGCACGATCGCGCCAGTCTTCCCAGTGGCCTAGCTCATCAACCATTTTCTGCCGATTCGCACCAATACGCTCCTGCGCGTTGGCCACGGCTTTGCGCATGATCGGATCTTCGATCTGCTGACGAATGCGCAGTTTAAACTCTACATCGCTGGTTTTTATCGACATCTCTTTCCCCTCAGCGGCTCATCAGCACTTCAGCAATATGCATCACTTTGACCGGCTGGCCTTCGCGTTGCAGTCGGCCGCCAATGTTCAACAGGCAGCTGACGTCAGCGCCGATCAAAAACTCCGGCTTCGCATCCATCAGATGTAAGACTTTCTCTTTCACCATCTCACCGGATATCTCGGCCATCTTGACCGAGAACGTCCCGCCAAAGCCGCAGCAGGTGTCCTGATCGGCAAACGTCAACAGCTCCAGTCCGCGCACGTTTTTCAGCAGCGTCAGCGGCTCTTCCTTCACTCCCAGCTTGCGGGTCAGGCTGCAGGAAGGATGATATACCGCGCGGCCCTGCAGGCTGGCGCCGACATCCACCACACCCAGTTTGTTGACGATAAAAGAGGTGAGATCCTGCATACGTCCGGCAACCTTCTCGGCGCGCAGCGCCCATTCAGGCTCATCCGCCAGATACGTCGGGTAGCTTTTTACCGCGTAGGTGCAGGAGCCTGCCGGGGAGATAATTGGATCGTCGTTGTCTTCCAGGGCGGCGATCAGGTTTTTCATCCCGGGGATCGCCTCTTTGATGTAACCGCTGTTGATGGCTGGCTGACCGCAACACCCTTGCTTCTCGGGGAAATTAACGTGACAGCCCAGTTTTTCCAGCAGCAATACGGAGTCTCGTGCCATCCGTGATTTCAGGGCGTCACCAATACAGGTAACAAAGAAATTTACATTCACAATAATTACTCCATTGCTTCATTTCTGTTTATTGCGCTTGATATCGCTATATCACGCCCAGTCTTCTGTTTGCTGGTTTTGCCGATGTCTGGGTTCATGGTGTTTGTTGGATCATGCTCCTGAGATGGTCGATTTCCGCTTCTTATATCAGGACCATCCTAAATGCCTGTATTTTCATTTGTATGACAAAATCAAATAATCCTCCAATCAACTCGTACATGCAATACCCTGGTTTATTTCTTTCGGCCTCGCTCACATTTTTATATTGAAAACCACCGCGTTATGAACAGCTTAAAAATAGTTTCAGGTGCTGACTATTCCTGTCACTACCATTAATAAAAAGGTTATTAAATAACTATTTATAGGTACTTAGCCTGCTCTTAAGTATATTTACCTGGCATTGAATTTTAATTAAAAGATTACAATAGTTACAAAACCATTAATCATAATTACTTTATTCACTGAAGCGATTCAGTTTGCATACTTTATTAGAACAGCAATGTAGCCTCCCCACCATAAATATAAATCAGGTTTAATGAACCAATTGGGAATAGCAATGAACGAATATTTTATGTTTGCCCTGGCACTCTCTCCGTTACTACTGATGGTATTTTTAATATTGAAATTGAAAATGCCCATCCATTATTCAGTACTGATCTCTTTGGTATTCACCGCTGCACTATCGGCAATATTCTGGGAAATGCCCGTACAAAATCTAAAAGCCGCGATAGGCTATGGCGCGCTGAAGGGATTATGGCCGATTGTGATTGTGATCCTCGGCGCTATCTTCAGTTATAACGTCATGCAGGCGACCAAAGCGCTGGATATTCTGCGCGATATTCTCGCCAGTATTAGCGAAGATAAGCGTATTCAGGTGCTACTGATTTCATGGTGCTTTGGTGGATTTCTTGAAGCCGCGGCGGGTTATGGTACAGCGGTCGCCATTCCGATCGGTATTCTTATCGCACTGGGTTTCAATCCGCTGAAGGCGGCAATAGCCTCTCTGGTGGCAAATACCGTTCCCACTGCATTCGGCGCGGTCGGGATCCCGGTTTCTATTCTGGCAGAACAGGTTAACCTGCCGGTTTATACCTTAGGCGGAACCATTATTCTGCAGCTCGCGCTGTTTAATATCCTGCTGCCATTTGTGATTGTCTGCATTATTGGCGGCGGCCTGAAAGCCATTCGCGGCGTATTTCTGATCACGTTGATTTGCGGTATTACCACACTGGTTCCGCAGTATTTTGTCGCTATTCATCTCGGTGCTGAATTACCCGCCTTTGCCGGTAGCCTGGTCAGCCTGTTTGCCGTGGCAATGGTTAGTCGCCTGCGCAAAGGGAAAACCGATCCCGAGTGGCGAATTGAAGTCAGCCATACCCGCGAAACCACGCCGCGCTCGGCAAAAGTGTTGTTCCGAGTTGGCTCTATTTATCTGTTTATTTTTGTGTTTATCCTGATGTGTTCGCCGCTGTTCCCGACGATAAAAGGCGCAGCCTCACAACTGGCCTCGGTGCTACATTTCACGTTGGCTGACGGCAAAACGATGGCGTTGAAAGTTGAATGGGTGACCACGCCAGGGATGTTGATCATCTTTGCGACCATTATCGGTGGTTTTATTCAGGGAGCGTCCGCACGCGGGATGCTGGAAGTATTTATCAAAACGATTTTCCAGCTTAAAAACTCTATCGTTGCAATTATGGCGATCGTCGCGCTGGCCACGGTGATGGATCTCAGCGGGATTATCTCCACGCTGGCGCAGTCGATTGTCGATCTGACCGGCAGCTCGTACGTCTTCCTCGCCCCGGTGATTGGCGCGCTGGGCACGTTCGTTACCGGCAGCGATACCAACTCGAACATTTTGTTCGGAAAACTGCAAACCATTGCCGCCAGCAAACTGCATATCGATCCCAACTGGCTGGCGGCGGCCAACACCTCTGGCGCAACGGGCGGAAAAATGATTTCGCCGCAAAGCATCGCCATCGCGGTATCCGCCACAAAAATGGACGGTCAGGCCAACCAGATCATGTCTGGCACCATGAAATACTGCTGCGCCTATATCGTGATCCTCGGCCTGAAAGTCGGTCTCTTTTATTACTGGTTTATGGCGTAAGCCATTGTCAACCCCGTCAAATTCGCGGCAATCGTATTTGACGCAATGGTGAACTAAAAGGTTTACACCGACCCGGAATCGGAACGACGTCACTGGCTTTACGATTTGTCGGCGCTGACTACAATAGCGCCGATGTTTCAAATCGAGGATTGTTGTTATGTTGTGCTGGAAAAAGATGGTGAAGAAGTTCGACGCCTTTTCCGCGTTGATCCCACCACGCTACTTCCGGGTGTAATGCCTGATGGCGCTTCGCTTATCCCGCCTACGTTTAACGCTCTTTTGTAGGCCGGATAAGGCGCAAGCGCCGCATCCGGCAGCGACCGCAGAATAAAGCACGTCTCCTTTCACTTACGCAGCCTGCACGCCCTTAACACCCTGACCCACAAACGAAGCCACGCAAAACGGTAGATCAGCGGATGCTGAAATCGTAGCAATGTCAGAAACATAACTCCCCCGCGCTAACGAAACGTTGGCAGCAGACCAAATACATCCAGAACAACCGTCAGATAGACAACCGCTCCGCAGACAATCACCAGGTTAAGCACGGTGTTATTACAGGGCGCGGTATAGCTGCTGGTTGGAAAACGCTTGCGCGCGGCTTTCACCAGGAACGGCGGCAGGATCACGCTCCAGATGGTAAAGGCCAGACCGGCGTAACCAATCGCGTGCACAAAACCGTTCGGGAAGAAGAAGCACACGGCGGCTGGCGGGAAGTAGGTCACCAGCGCGGTTTTCAGGCGACCCATGCCGTCGTCCGGGAAGTGGAACAGGTCGGCGATGTAATCGAACAGACCAAGCGTCGCCGCCAGCAGGGAACTGGCTACCGCGAAGTTGCCGAAAAAGGTGAGGATCAGATCCATATACCGGCTGGTGAACAGCCCGCTGATGGCCTCGACAAACACATCGATATTGCCGCCTTTGGCGATAATCGGCGGGAATGAGGAACGGCTGATGTTACCCATCGTCACGCCCAGCCAGAAAATATACAGCAGCAGAGCAAACAGCGTACCGATGATAATCGAACGCGTAATATTCGAGACTCCGCTTGTGCCATACAGTTTAACCAGGCTCGGCACGTTACCGTGAAAACCAAACGAGATGATGCAGAACGGCAGCGTCATCAGGATGTACGGCAGATACTGCGAATTGGGCAACGCCACCGCCACGCTGTCGATGAGTTTTGCCACTTCGATATGGCCAATCAGCCCGGAGAACGTGGCAAAGAACGCCACAAACTTACCGATAATCAGCACGGTAGTGATGCGTCCGACCAGTAAGGAACTATACCAGGCAATCGCCCCTACCAGCATACTGACGATCACCACCGAGATATTCGACGGAAAGCGCACGCCGCTGTATTTGAACATGGTTTGCGCCATCACCGCCGACGAACCGGAGATATAGGCATAGGTCAGAATATACAGCACAAAGCCGAAAGCGATACCCACCACGATATTCCACTTCCGGCCTAATAAATCCTGAGTAAAGGTATTAAAACTGGCACCGGCGCCATAATGCAGATTGACTTCAACCAGCATCAGACCGGTTAATAACATCATGATGGCGATAAAGAGAAGAATAACAGAGGCACCGGGAAACCATACGCCGGCCATCGCAATCGGCAGGGAGAACATCCCGCCACCCACTACGGTCGCGATAACCAACATGGTTCCGCTAATCAGTCCGGGGGTACTACTCTGTCGCTCAATGGCATTAATATCCATGATAAATGTTCCTGTAGACTATTCGTTATAATTACAGCTGTCATTTGTACATCATGCGGATAATAAAAATGTCGGAGTCAGGGTTTACTTTTTTTAGTTATGTCACGGTAACGGGCACCGCAAAGGCTTCCTGTTCATGGAAAAGGAATACAAAAAAGCCCCATCACGTGATGGGGCCATAACTATTTTTTAGATGTAATCAAAGCGTGCAGTAAAGAAACGCAATTGCTTCGGCTCGTAAATAAACTTCAGCCCGCGAATATCTTCTTTGTGCTGGTAAAGTTTAATAATGCCGTCAGCCACGACATCCATATGTGCGTAGGTATAAACACGACGTGGAATAGTCAGACGCACGGTTTCCAGTTTCGGTCTGTGGTGTTCACCGGTCACGTTATTACGGCCCGCAGAGATAATTCCGCGCTCCATGCTGCGCACGCCGGTTTCCACATAGATGCTGGCGGCCAGACTTTGTGCCGGGAACTCGTCCTGCGTCAGATGCTCGCAGAAGCGACGCGCATCGAGGAATACCGCGTGACCGCCTACCGGTTCAACAATCGGTACGCCAGCGGCTTTCAGCTTATCGCCCAGGTAGCGAACCTGCTTCACGCGGTGCTCAATGTACTCGTACTGCATAGCTTCGCGCAGGCCAATCGCCATGGCTTCCATATCACGTCCGGCCAGGCCGCCGTAAGATGGCATCCCTTCGTAGACCACGACTAACTCTTTGGCAGAAGAGAACATTTCGTCATCGTTCATGCACAGGAAGCCGCCGATGTTCACCAGACAGTCTTTTTTACCGCTCATGGTACAACCGTCGGCGTAGCTGAACATCTCATGCACGATCTCGGCGATGCTCTTGTTCTCAAAGCCCTGCTCTTGCTCTTTGATAAAGTAGGCGTTTTCCACGCAGCGGGTAGCGTCGTAGAACACTTTAATGCCATGCGCTTGTGTCAGTTCACGCACCGCACGCATGTTCGCCATGGAGACCGGCTGCCCACCCGCGAGGTTAACCGTCACCGCCAGGCAGATATACGCAATATTCTCTGCGCCTTTTTCATCAATCAGCTTTTGTAATTTTTTAAGATCGATATCACCTTTAAAAGCAATATTCAGACCGGCATCGTGCGCTTCGTCACGAACGATATCGATAAACACCGCGCCATTCTTTTCCTGATGATAACGGGTGGTAGTGAAATACATATTCCCGGCAACATATTGCCCGGGTTTAATAGCCAGCTGCGATAACAGGTTTTCTGCGCCACGCCCCTGGTGAGTCGGAACAATATGTTTAAAGCCAAACAGTTCCTGCACTGTTCTTTCCAGATGATAGAAGTTTTCGCTGCCCGCGTACGCTTCATCACCCATCATCATTCCGGCCCACTGCTTGTCGCTCATTGCGTTAGTGCCACTGTCTGTCAGCAGGTCAATATAAATATCTTTCGAATTTAACAGGAAAGTATTGTAACCCGCTTCCTGCATTTTCTTAAGGCGCTCATCACGCGGGATCATAGATACAGTTTCAACGCTTTTAATACGGAAGGGTTCTGCCGGATAATTCATTTTGTTTCTCCAGTAACAGTGGTCATGTACGTATTAATGTGAAGTAAATCATACCTGGTTCATCAACAAATCCTGATGAAATATAACTATTCGCCTCCTGAGCCAGGGGGAGAAATAATGTGGAGGCACTATGCAAGATTTGATTGATTATGGAAATAGCCCGGTCAACATTAATCACTGGCAATAATTTAAAAAGCTGTAAATGTGAGTGATGTAAATCACACGTCATTTTTTTACCCGTTAATATTCAACAAGTTTTTTTTTGCGTTTCGATTTGCCATTCGCCGTAGTGTGTCTGTGGAGAGTGGAAATACTGAAAACATAACTTTCCAGGCTGTGCGCATAATGTATTCGTGAATGAGTACACCTCATTTTGTGAGAGTCGGATCACTTCACGGAGTAATATTTGTGATTTACATCACCAAAAGTGTAAAGCAAAGTGTACAAAACGGTGTTGATTCAGAGTTTACTATTTGCTTCAGTGAGTTAGATCGCATTTTTGGCCTGATGTAGAGGAGCGTTATTTTCTGGAAATGGCCGGTATTTAGCGGACTGGAGGTGAATGGATTTACACGGTGAATAATACCGGATTTATTGGGGTGAAGGCGTTTTCTATTTATTCCAAAAGCGTGCTATTCGCGCTTATTTCATCGTATTTACATCTGGACTTTCCCCAGTTTACTGGCGTCATTTACAGGGGTTTTATTAGCGCGATGCAAAGGTGTTGGCGCACCAATGCATCGCTGATCGCAGTAACTATTATCGGAGAATAGCCACCATGACTGATACGCATTGTATTGCAGTTTCGTTTGATCCAGAAGTGCACGCCGCAGATAACCGTCGCCTGAAGGTGGGTTATGCGAGCCGTTATCCTGATTACAGCCGTTTGCCGGTGAAGTACGTTCAGTTTCCGTCCATCGTGATGAAAGGCCAGTGGCTGAAAGCCGCCGGATTCGACACCGGCACCGACGTTGATGTGCGGGTGATGCAAGGCTGCATCGTATTAACCGCCCGCGCCGCCGAACCCGAAGAGTCAGAACTGATGAAATCCCTGCGCGCCGTGGAAAAGCTCTCCGCGCGTAAGCAAAAGCAGGTACTGGAGTTTATCGGGGTAATTGCGGGGAAAGCATTGAAGGGGTGAGTGTGTGATTGTCATTATAATTGAGGCGCCTGCGGGCGCCTTTATTGAGCGTTTGTAGATATAGAGATAAAGCGACGTCGATAGTGTATCGGCCTCCCCCCTCTTGATCAGGTGATATTTTGCGAGCATCATCGCAATTATTTACCTGATAATGAAATCAATGACTTTCTAACGCTCACCATTTACCGAAGCGGTTAACCACTCCGGTAACTGTCGGCGTTATCTATAAGTTTTTTTTAATTAAATATTTTCTATATCATTCAGCAAGCGAACTAAAGAACGTCCTAAAGCAGCAGCCATGTTAACTGGTACGGCATTTCCAATTTGCTTATAGATAGAATTCATAGATCCTTTAAACTCCCAGTTATCGGGGAAAGTTTGTATTCTGGCATATTCTCTTACTTGCAATGGCCGAGTTTCTATAGGATGACATCTCTCTGTTTGTTTTTGAGCTGGAGATGTTGTAAGAGTTAAGCTCGGTTCATCTAAGGAAAGACGCCTAGCCATACCTGTCTTCCCTCCCCCTAAGAAGTAACTGCCCTGCATATATTCCCGTTGTAGCTCATCACTCAAATCTCGCCAATAGCCACCGGGAGGTACATGCTCCATTATTTTTTTTTTTTTTTTTGGGTATATTTGCCCTACTGATTCGGAGACATCATCCTTATACAACTCACCTGCATACAGAGCGTCTCTTAATGTCATGACTCTATGAAAATAGGATGGCCATTTAAATTCAACTTTTTCTGAAAGGTCTTTTCGTATGCCCACAAGTATCAATCTTTCTCTTTTTTGAGGAACTTTATAGAAGATTGCTTTTAATACTTTTGGTTCAATAAGTTCATAACCCAGCTCGCTAATAACGTCTTTTATGGCGCACAAGGTTCGACCTTGTTCATGAGTCAATAAACCTCGCACATTTTCAGCCATAAATACTTTCGGTTGAAGTTCTTTTATAGCGCGTGCAAATTCAAAGAAAAGAGTACCCCGAGTATCTTCGAATCCTAATTTTTTCCCCGCATACGAAAATGCCTGACAAGGAAATCCTCCCGTAAGGATATCAACTTTATTATTTATTTTAGTAAAATCAATCGTCGCGATATCACCTTCCACAACATTCCAATTAGGTCTGTTATGCCTTAATGTATTGCAAGCTGATTTATCTATCTCATTTAAGAATATTGAATTTAAGCCAGCCTGCTCTAAACCAATGGCCAATCCACCAGCGCCAGCAAAAAGTTCAACAAGATTATAATTGCGAAGTGGGCGAGTATTTAACTCATCATCCCACTGGCTTGTTAAAAGCAACTTTACATCTTCTAAATGCTGAACTTGCTTACGATGAATTAGCGTTCTTTTCGAATCCGGGCATATAACTGCCTCTACAACTCCTTTTCTTACCCAGCTTTCGAGTGTTTTCTTAGATTCTGATAATACGTCAGCTAAAACTTCCAAAGAAAAGTAATCATTTTGATTGAAGGAATCTATCAATTGGACATCACTCATAGGACGCTTCCATTATAAATTTAAAAGTACTGGTTTAGTATACAGTATGAGCCTTATCATGTGAAGTTCTTTGTATCATAACGTATCTATTTTATTGTTTTTTTTAGATTTTAACGTATAAATACATGAGATTACAAATCTTGATGCAAAAATAAAACTTTAACTTAAGGCATTACTATGACCACACAAGAAATTAAAGAATCTATGCACGAACAAATAAAAAACCTCGCACGGCGCATCATAAAAATAGATGATAGGGTCACACAAAAAAAGGCAGACATTGATGATGGTGATACAAATCTTTTTTTTAGAAACCTTTTTGGAGATGATTTAATCTTAATAACAAAAGTCATGCAGTCATTACAAACAAGTTTCGGGATGTCATTTTATGAGCAAGCGTGTAAAATTCTAGGAGAACATGTTGGTTATCAAGTAAAAACCCAATTTGTATTAGAGGGCAATATAACTCCCAGCGTATCCTCGTACCTTGAAAGAACTTTAAATAATTATCATTACATACCAAACAGAAGCCAAGAACAGGACGAGATAGATTCTATATCTGTATTCACATCTAGCCCTCTAAGATATCCAGATAGCATTGTTGATGTTTTTATAGAAAAACCAAATGGGGAAGAAATTTATATAGACATTACAACAGTAAAACCCAATAAAAAAGAATTTAGAACAATGAAACGTAAAACATTAGAATGGTACGCTTTAAGAAAAAGCACTAACCCCAACGCACAAGTCAAACCATTTATAGCAATACCATATAATCCAGAATCGCTTACAACTAATAACTACAGAAGACATGCTGGACAGTATGATCGCAGAGATTTACTTGTAGGAGATGAGCTATGGATGTTAGCTTCAAATAACCTTTTCGGTTTAAATGATATGAATAAAATTTTTCAAGAGCTAGGAGAAGAAACAAAACAAGTAGTAAAATCTGCATTCCAGTGATAAATTATCACTAATAAGCTGCGAGGCTCTTAGCCTCGCTCCTGGAACAAGTAATCCCACAATCAACATTCATAAAATAATGGAAAGCACATCCTTAAATTAATAAATTCTTCTTTAAAAAATTAAAATACAGGTCAATGTTTTTTAATATTTCGGCAAGATTATCAACTGGAAATAAATGCTATCCAATCCGATGGTATTACTGTAATTACGCGTGTCATCTAAACTACATAGAATTATTCAGTTTTGCATAATAAAACAGACTGATATTCCCTTTTCGCTTCGCATCCAGAGAATCAGCACACCACTGTATCATTAGCCTATGTTCGCCAAGATACCCAGCCTTATGGATGCAAACCACACGTACAGAGTTACGTTCCTGATGTCTGAATCAGGTTGACTTAGGTTGAGTGAAAAAGCGAGGAAAGCCTTGCGGATACTGGATTTCAGGCACAAAAAAAGACGTCCGTTGACGTCTATTGATGTTCCGATGGTGCCGAAGGCCGGACTCGAACCGGCACGTATTTCTACGGTTGATTTTGAATCAACTGCGTCTACCGATTTCGCCACTCCGGCACGGAAGGGATGCGGAAAACGTTGTGGATTATACCTGTCGTGCGCCACCATGCAAGCGCCAGCGTGTGTCTGGCCTGCTAAGTGTTGAAAATTTCAGCATTACCTTTCTTAGCTGCAACCCTCATCACAGTTTACCCGCTTCTTAATCCCCCCTTCTGCGAAGCGTCCCGTTTCCCCATGCTCTACACTTCCAGTTCAACACCACACTGAGGGAAACACGATGTCGATGATAAAAAGCTACGCCGCAAAAGCGGCGGGCAGCGAACTCGAACTCTATGAATATGATGCGGGCGAGCTCAAGCCGGAAGATGTCGAAGTCCAGGTCGATTACTGCGGTATCTGCCATTCCGATTTGTCGATGATCGACAACGAATGGGGATTCTCTCAGTATCCGCTGGTTGCCGGGCATGAAGTGATTGGTCGCGTGGCAGCGCTCGGCAGCGCGGCGCAGGATAAGGGTCTGAAGGTTGGTCAGCGCGTCGGTATTGGCTGGACGGCGCGCAGCTGCGGACATTGTGACGCCTGTATCAGCGGTAATCAGATTAACTGCCTGGAAGGGTCCGTTCCTACTATTCTCAATCGCGGCGGCTTTGCCGAGAAGCTGCGAGCCGACTGGCAGTGGGTGATCCCGCTACCGGAGAGCATTGATCTGGCGGCGGCTGGCCCCTTGCTGTGCGGCGGTATCACCGTGTTCAAACCGCTGCTGATGCACCATATCACCGCCACCAGCCGCGTCGGGGTGATCGGTATCGGCGGCCTGGGGCATATCGCCATTAAGCTGTTACACGCGATGGGCTGCGAAGTGACCGCATTCAGCTCCAATCCGGCGAAAGAGCAGGAAGTGCTGGCGATGGGGGCGGATAAGGTGGTCAACAGCCGCGATCCGGATGCGCTAAAAGCGCTGGCGGGCCAGTTCGATCTCATCATTAACACGGTTAACGTCGATCTCGACTGGCAGCCCTATTTTGAAGCGTTGGCTTACGGCGGAAACTTCCATACCGTCGGCGCGGTGCTGAAGCCGCTGCCGGTGCCGGCATTTACCTTAATTGCCGGAGATCGCAGCATCTCCGGTTCGGCGACCGGGACGCCATTCGAGCTGCGCAAGCTGATGAAGTTTGCCGGTCGCAGCAAGGTGTCGCCTACCACCGAGCTGTACCCGATGTCGCAAATTAACGAAGCAATCCAGCACGTGCGTGACGGCAAGGCCCGCTACCGCGTGGTGCTGAAAGCCGACTTCTGATGCCGGGCTCAGTCCCGCAAGGGACTGGGCTTATTGCCCGTTACGAAACGCGAGCACCGCCTGGCGGCACTGTTCCGTCACATGCTCAATGTCATGGTTCACGTCGATGCGGGCAATATCTTTCTCATCGTCCTGCGGGCACTCCAGCGCGTCGAACTGGCTTTTGAGTAATCCCACTGGCATAAAATGCCCTGCCCGACGCTGCATGCGCGCCAGAATAGTCTCGTAGTCGCCGTCCAGCCACAGAAAATGCACATTCGGGCTGCCCTGACGCAATATATCGCGGTACTGTTTTTTTAATGACGAGCAAACAATAAACCCGGTCTCGTTCTTTTTATATAAACTGTATGAGGCGTCATTTAATCGCGCTAGCCACGGCAGTCGGTCTTCATCGGTTAATGGAATACCGTCAGACATTTTATCAATATTTTTAGCGGGATGGAGATCGTCGCCATCAATGAATTTAGCCGATAACATTGCGGCAATTTTGCTGCCAATTAAAGATTTACCGCTTCCCGAAACGCCCATCAAAATATAACTTTCCCCGGCCATTGAAAAAACTCCAGATTCATATTCCATGGCGCGATACTACGCCTTCCACATTGCAGAATTCACCTTTTTTCGCCGCGACTGAGCAGATTTACAGGGCGCATCACGTTATGCGTAACATTGTAGTGTAACAATTTCTCAGCGTGATCTGCATCACAAATAATAACAATTAAAACCGTTTAAATGCTGCCGAGGTTACTACCTGACCAGTGAGGCATTTATGCAAGTCAAAACCCAATCCTGCGTTGTCGCGGGTAAGAAAACTGTTGCCATTACCGACCAAAATATAGAATGGAATAATAAAGGAACGCTGGTACAAATTACCCGCGGGGGAATTTGTGGTTCCGATTTACATTATTATCAGGAAGGCAAAGTTGGTAATTTTACCGTTAAAGCGCCGATGATTTTAGGCCATGAAGTTATTGGTAAAGTAGTGCACAGCGATTCAACAGAATTACATGAAGGTCAGTCGGTGGCAATTAATCCGTCGAAGCCCTGCGGTCACTGCAAATACTGTCTGCAGCATGAAGAAAACCAGTGTACGGAAATGCGTTTTTTTGGCAGCGCCATGTATTTTCCCCACGTCGACGGCGGCTTTACTCAGTTTAAAACCGTCGATACTGCGCAGTGCATCCCCTACCCTCAAGAGGCCGATGAAAAAGTCATGGCCTTTGCCGAACCGTTGGCGGTCGCGATCCACGCCGCGCATGAAGCGGGCGACCTGCAGGGCAAGCGCGTGTTTATCTCCGGCGTTGGGCCTATCGGCTGCCTCATCGTCAGCGCGGTAAAAACGCTCGGCGCGGCAGAAATCGTCTGTGCGGATATCAGCCCGCGCTCGCTCTCGCTGGCGCAACAGATGGGTGCCGATACGCTGATTAACCCGCAGCAGGACTCGCTCGACGCGTGGAAAAAAGAGAAAGGCTACTTCGACGTCAGCTTTGAAGTCTCTGGTCACCCGTCCTCAATCACCACCTGTCTGGAAGTGACCCGCGCGAAAGGCGTGATGGTGCAGGTCGGCATGGGCGGCGCGGTGCCGGACTTCCCGATGATGATGCTGATCGGCAAAGAGATCGCGCTCAAAGGTTCGTTCCGCTTTACCACCGAGTTCAACACCGCAGTGTCGTGGCTGGCGAATAACGTTATCGATCCGCTGCCGTTACTCAGCGCCGAATATCCGTTTACCGACCTCGAACAGGCGCTGATCTTCGCCGGGGATAAAACCCAGGCGGCGAAGGTCCAGCTCGTTTTCGAAGACATAAAATAAGGAATAGCATGATGAACGATCTTTTTTCACTGGACGGCAAAAATATTCTGATCACCGGTTCGGCCCAGGGTATTGGTTATTTACTGGCGACCGGGCTGGGTAAATATGGCGCGCAGATTATCGTCAATGACATTACGCCGGAGCGCGCGGAGGCCGCCGTCGCCAAACTGCAGCAGGAAGGGATCCGCGCCGTGGCCGCGCCGTTCAATGTTACGCATAAACAAGACATTGATGCCGCCATCGACCATATCGAAAAAGACATTGGCCAAATTGATGTGCTGGTGAATAACGCCGGTATCCAGCGTCGCCATCCGTTTACCGAGTTCCCGGAGCAGGACTGGAACGATGTGATTGCCGTGAACCAGACGGCGGTATTCCTGGTCTCCCAGGCGGTAACGCGTCGCATGGTGGAACGTCAGGCCGGGAAGGTCATCAACATCTGCTCCATGCAGAGCGAACTGGGCCGCGACACCATCACGCCGTATGCCGCCTCGAAAGGCGCGGTGAAAATGCTTACCCGCGGGATGTGTGTTGAGCTGGCACGCCACAATATCCAGGTCAACGGGATCGCGCCGGGCTACTTCAAAACCGAAATGACCAAAGCGCTGGTAGAGGATGAAGCCTTCACCTCCTGGCTGTGCAAACGTACGCCAGCCGCGCGCTGGGGCGATCCGCAGGAGCTGATCGGCGCGGCGGTATTCCTCTCTTCTAAAGCATCCGATTTTGTTAACGGGCACCTGTTGTTTGTCGATGGCGGCATGCTGGTCGCCGTCTGATACCACACAACGCAACATCACGCAGCGCCCAGGCGCTGCATTTTTGGCTCCCCCCTGAATAATTCGAGTTACAGCCAACACACCTGCAGCTTGAAGGATGACGGGGATATAAGAGAAACGATTATGCCATTAATAATAATTGCGGCAGGCGTCGCGCTGCTCCTGGTCCTGATGATTGGCTTTAAAGTTAACGGCTTTATTGCTCTGGTCCTGGTGGCGGCGGTCGTTGGTTTTGCCGAAGGGATGGATGCACAGGCCGTTCTGCACTCAATACAAAACGGGATCGGTGGCACGCTTGGCGGGCTGGCGATGATCCTCGGCTTCGGCGCAATGCTCGGCAAGCTGATTTCCGATACCGGCGCGGCTCAGCGCATCGCCACCACGCTGATTGGCACATTCGGTCAAAAGCGCGTGCAGTGGGCGCTGGTGATCACCGGTCTGGTGGTCGGTCTGGCAATGTTTTTTGAAGTCGGCTTTGTTCTGCTGCTGCCGCTGGTGTTTACGGTGGTGGCCTCGTCCGGCCTGCCGCTGCTGTATGTTGGCGTACCGATGGTCGCCGCGCTGTCCGTGACCCACTGTTTTCTGCCGCCGCATCCGGGGCCGACCGCGATTGCCACCATTTTTGAGGCCAATCTCGGCACCACCCTGCTGTACGGCTTTATTATTACTATCCCGACGGTGATTGTCGCCGGGCCGCTGTTTTCTAAGCTGCTGACCCGCTTTGAGAAAGCGCCGCCGGAAGGGTTATTCAACCCGCATCTGTTCACCGAAGAAGAGATGCCGTCGTTCTGGAACAGTATCTTTGCGGCGGTTATCCCGGTCATACTGATGGCGGTCGCCGCCGTGTGCGAAATTACGCTGCCAAAGACCAACAGCGTGCGGGTGTTCTTTGAGTTTATCGGTAACCCTGCGGTCGCGTTGTTTATTGCTATCGTGCTCGCCATTTTTACCCTTGGTCGACGTAACGGGCGTACGATCGAGCAAATTATGGATATCATTGGCGACTCTATCGGCGCAATCGCGATGATTGTGTTTATCATCGCCGGGGGCGGTGCGTTTAAGCAGGTTCTGGTCGACAGCGGCGTGGGGCAATATATCTCGCACCTGATGACCGGCACGTCGCTTTCTCCATTGCTGATGTGCTGGACGGTTGCCGCCTTGCTGCGCATCGCGCTTGGTTCAGCCACCGTCGCGGCGATCACCACCGCAGGCGTGGTGCTGCCGATTATCAACGTCACGCATGCCGATCCGGCGCTGATGGTGCTGGCTACCGGCGCGGGCAGCGTGATTGCCTCCCACGTTAACGATCCGGGATTTTGGCTGTTTAAAGGCTATTTTAATCTCAGCGTGGGGGAAACGTTGCGCACATGGACGGTAATGGAGACGCTGATTTCCATTATGGGTCTGCTGGGGGTTCTGGCGCTGAACGCCATCCTGCATTAAGCCGGTCATCACCGGGGAGCACAGGTCTGCGCTCCCCGGCACTGGAGAGAAAATGAGGAACCACAGAATTTCTTTGCAAGACATCGCCACGCTGGCGGGCGTGACCAAAATGACGGTGAGCCGCTACATTCGCTCGCCGAAAAAGGTCGCAAAGGAAACCGGTGAACGCATCGCGCAGATTATGGAGGAGATTAATTACATCCCCAACCGCGCGCCCGCGATGCTGCTGAACGCGCAAAGCTACACGCTCGGCGTGCTGATCCCCTCGTTTCAAAACCAGTTGTTCGCAGATATTCTGGCCGGTATTGAGTCAGTCACCTCGGACCATAACTATCAGACGCTGATCGCCAACTACAATTACGACCGGGAATCAGAGGAAGAGTCGGTGATTAACCTGCTGTCGTACAATATCGACGGCATTATTTTGTCCGAGAAATATCACACTCTGCGCACAGTTAAATTTCTGCGTTCAGCCAACATTCCGGTGGTCGAGCTGATGGATATTCAGGGCGATCGTCTGGACATGGAAGTAGGTTTCGATAACCGTCAGGCGGCGTTTGATATGGTCAGCACCATGCTGGATAAACGTCAGCGGCGCAAAATCCTCTATCTCGGTTCGAAAGACGACGTCCGCGATGAACAACGCTATCGCGGCTACTGCGATGCCATGACGCGTCGGGGTCTGGTGCCGCTGCGCGTCAATCCGCGCGCTATTTCGTCCATTCATCTTGGCACCCAGATGATGCGGGACGCGCTGGCTGCGCATCCGGATGTAGACGGCGTGTTTTGCACCAACGACGATATTGCGATGGGCGCGCTGCTGCTGTGCCGCGAGCGCGAGCTGGCCGTTCCGGAACAGATCTCAATTGCCGGTTTTCACGGGCTGGAAATGGGCAGGCAGATGATCCCAAGCCTCGCCAGCGTGATCACCCCGCGTTTTGACATTGGCCGCATGGCGGCGCAGATGTTGCTGAGCAAAATCAAGAACAACGACCATAACCACAACACCGTGGATCTTGGGTATCAGATTTATCACGGCAATACGCTTTAAGTCATTTTCTCTCGCCATCGCATACTCTCTTTGATGGACATTGCCTATACTCCAGGCAGGATAAATGGAGGAAATCTCAATGAGCGCACCCCTGCTAATTGCCCGCACGCCGGACACCGAACTGTTTTTACTGCCAGGCATGGCCAACCGTCACGGGCTGATTACCGGCGCGACCGGAACCGGTAAAACCGTCACGTTACAAAAGCTTGCCGAATCGCTGTCCGGGATTGGCGTACCGGTATTTATGGCCGATGTGAAAGGTGACTTAACCGGCGTAGCCGAGGAAGGCCAATCCTCTGAAAAGCTGCTCGCCCGCCTGAAAAACATCGGCATTACCGACTGGCAACCGCATGCCAATCCGGTCACGGTATGGGATATCTTTGGCGAAAAGGGTCACCCGGTGCGGGCCACGGTATCTGATCTCGGGCCGCTGCTGCTGGCTCGTCTGCTGAATCTCAACGACGTGCAGTCCGGCGTGCTGGATATTATCTTCCGTATTGCCGATGACCAGGGTCTGTTGCTGCTGGATTTCAAAGATCTGCGGGCCATTACGCAGTACATCGGCGATAACGCTAAATCGTTCCAGAACCAGTACGGCAACATCAGTAGCGCCTCGGTGGGCGCTATCCAGCGCGGACTGTTGTCACTGGAACAACAGGGCGCGGCGCACTTCTTTGGCGAACCGATGCTGGATATCAAAGACTGGATGCGAACCGACGCCAGCGGCAAAGGGATGATCAACATCCTCAGCGCCGAGAAGCTCTACCAGATGCCCAAACTGTACGCCGCCAGCCTGCTGTGGATGCTCTCCGAACTGTACGAACAGCTGCCGGAAGCAGGCGATCTGGAAAAACCAAAACTGGTGTTCTTCTTTGATGAAGCGCATCTGCTGTTCAACGACGCCCCGCAGGTGCTGCTGGATAAAATCGAACAGGTGATCCGCCTGATCCGCTCGAAAGGGGTCGGTGTGTGGTTCGTCTCGCAAAACCCGTCGGATATTCCGGACAACGTGCTTGGCCAGTTGGGTAACCGCGTGCAGCACGCCCTGCGCGCGTTCACGCCGAAAGATCAGAAAGCGGTGAAAAGCGCGGCGCAAACCATGCGCGCCAACCCGGCGTTTGATACCGAGAAAGCTATTCAGGAGCTGGGCACCGGCGAGGCGCTGGTGTCGTTCCTGGACGCCAAAGGCAGCCCGTCGGTGGTGGAGCGGGCAATGGTGATTGCGCCCTGCTCCCGCATGGGGCCGGTGACGGACGATGAGCGCAACGGGCTGATTAATCACTCTTCGCTGTACGGAAAATATGAGGAAGAGGTCGACCGCGAATCCGCCTATGAGCGTTTACAGCAAGGCGTGCAAGCCAGCACCGGGCAGCAAAATACGCCTCCCGCCAACGGTAAAGCGGTCGAGGTTGACGACGGTATTCTCGGTGGGTTGAAGGATATTTTGTTTGGCAGTACAGGACCGCGCGGCGGCAAGCGCGATGGCGTGGTACAGAGCGTGGCGAAAAGCGCGGCGCGACAGGTCACTAATCAGATAATCCGCGGCATGTTGGGGAGTTTGATGGGCGGGAGAAAACGCTAGTGTCCGTGTTACTGTGCCGGATGGCGGCGTAAACGCCTTATCCGGCCTACAGGTCCAGGGTAGGCCTGATAAGCGCAGCGCCATCAGGCACTGCGCTTTACTGTGATTACGACCTACGCAGCATCAGCCACAGACTAATCAGCAGGAAGCTGGCACTTGGCAGCAGCGCGCCGATAATCGGCGGAATGCCGTACACCAGCGTCAGCGGGCCAAAGATTTGGTCCAGCACATAGAACACAAAACCGAAGCTAATCCCCGTCACCACACGCACACCCATCGGCACGCTACGCAGCGGGCCGAAGATAAATGACAGCGCCATCAGCATCATGACCGCCACTGACAGCGGCTGGAACACTTTGCTCCACATATTGAGCTGGTAGCGTCCGGCGTCCTGGCCGCTCGACTTCAGGTACTTCACGTAATTATGCAGACCACTAATCGACAGCGCGTCAGGATCCAACGCCACGACGCCGAGCTTGTCGGGCGTAAGGTTGGTTTTCCAGGTGCCGCTCACCGTCTGCGAACCGGTGATTTGTTTCGGGTCGGTCAGGTTGGACTCATCCACCTGCGACAAACGCCAGACCTTCTGCTCCGGGTCAAACGTCGCGCTGGCGGCATAGCGAACGGACTGCAAACGACGCTTGTCGTTAAAGGCGTAAATGCTGATTCCGCCTAATTCGGCGTCCCCTTTCACTCGCTCGATGTAAACAAAGCTGTCGCCATCTTTCGCCCACAGTCCTTGCTGGGTAGAGAGCAGCGAGCCGCCGTACATCTGCTGCGCACGGTAGTTACGCGCCATCTGTTCACCCTGCGGCGCCACCCATTCCCCGATGGCCATCGTCAGCAGCACCAGCGGAATCGCGGTTTTCATCACCGACAACGCTACCTGCATACGGGTAAAGCCGGAAGCCTGCATCACCACCAGTTCACTGCGCTGGGCCAACATGCCCAGCCCTAACAACGCACCCAGCAGCGCCGCCATCGGGAAGAAGATCTGGATATCTTTCGGTGCGCTGAGCAGGGTATACAGCCCGGCGCCCATCGCATCGTAGCTCCCCTGCCCGGCTTTTTTCAGCTGGTCGACAAACTTGATGATCCCGGAGAGCGACACCAGCATGAACAACGTCATCATGATGGTGGTAAAAATGGTTTTACCGATATAGCGGTCAAGTACACCAAAGGGCTGCATTATACCGCTCCTTTACGCATAAAACGGGCACGCAAGCGGCGCATCGGCACCGTATCCCAGAGGTTAAGCACAATCGCCAGCGCCAGATAGGCCAGGTTTACCACCCACATCCAGAACACCGGATCCAGTTTACCTTTGCCACCGTTCGACTTCAGCGACGTCTGCACCAGGAAGAACAGCAAATAGAGCAGCATGGCTGGCAGCATGGACAGCACGCGACCCTGACGCGGGTTAACCACGCTCAGCGGGACAACCATCAGCGCCATCATAAATACGGTGAATACCAATGTGATACGCCAGTGCAGCTCCGCACGGGCCCGAGCGTTGTCGGTATTCCACAGTGTGCGCATATCCATCTGGTCGGTATCATTGGGATCCAGCGCCACGGCCTGATGGCCGATAATCGCCTGGTAGTCCTGGAAATCGGTAATGCGGAAATCGCGCAGCAGCGCGGTCCCTTCAAAACGCGTACCTTTGTTCAGCACCACGACCTGAGAGCCGTCACGCAACTGAGTCAGATGTCCGGAATCAGCCACAACCACCGAAGGACGGGCGTTACCTTTCGGGCGGATTTGCGCGAGGAACACATCTTTGAAGCTGCTACCATCAACACTTTCGATAAACAACACCGAACTGCCGTTCGTTGCCTGCTGGAATTGCCCTTGAGCAAGCGCCGCCATGCCGGGGTTCGCTTTTGCTTCCGCCAGCACTTCATCCTGATGCCGGGAGGACCACGGCCCGGCCCACATTACGTTGACTGCCGCAACGATACTGGTAAACAACGCCAGCACCATCGCCGCTTTTACCAGCACAGCCTTGCTCAGCCCGCAGGCGTGCATGACCGTAATTTCACTTTCGGTATACAGTTTGCCCAGCGTCATTAGCAGCCCAAGGAAGAGGCTTAAGGGCAAGATAAGTTGCGCCATTTCTGGCACGCCCAGCCCCAGCAGCGAGAGCACCAGATTCGCCGGGATATCACCGTCAACAGCCGCACCCAGGATCCTGACTAACTTTTGACAAAAGAAGATCAAAAGCAGGATGAATAGGATCGCAAGTTGGCTTTTGAGCGTTTCCCGAACCAGATATCTTATGATTATCACTTTAAATACGCCCGTAAAAACCCGTCTTTTGCCGGAATTTAGCTTGTTTCATGGCTTAAACGTCATTTATTCTCTTGAGTCGTCGAAATCGTCGCTAAGATCATTATACTCAACGGATCCACCTCTCAGAAATTGTTCTGACGTGCCAATGCCGTAATAACGTTAAGATTAACACGAAGTCACCGCAACAGCGGGTATGAGTTACGAAAGCTTGCAATTCTATCCGTAGCCACCGCTGTTGTCTTTAAGATTCAGGAGCGTAGTGCATGGAGTTCAGTGTAAAAAGCGGTAGCCCGGAGAAACAGCGGAGTGCGTGCATCGTCGTGGGTGTCTTTGAACCACGCCGCCTCTCTCCGATTGCAGAGCAGCTCGACAAGATCAGCGACGGGTACATCAGCGCACTGCTGCGTCGTGGCGAACTGGAAGGCAAACCGGGTCAAACCCTGTTGCTGCACCATGTTCCTAACGTTCTGTCTGAGCGAATTCTCCTCATTGGTTGTGGCAAAGAGCGTGAACTTGATGAGCGCCAGTACAAGCAGGTCATTCAGAAAACCATCAATACGCTGAATGATACTGGCTCAATGGAAGCCGTCTGCTTCCTGACTGAGCTGCACGTCAAAGGACGCAATAACTACTGGAAAGTGCGCCAGGCCGTTGAGACGGCCCAGGAAACGCTGTACAGCTTTGACCAGTTGAAGACCAACAAAAGCGAGCCGCGCCGCCCGCTGCGTAAAATGGTCTTCAACGTACCGACCCGCCGTGAGCTGACCAGCGGCGAGCGTGCTATCCAGCACGGCCTGGCCATTGCTGCCGGTATTAAAGCGGCGAAAGATCTCGGCAATATGCCGCCAAATATTTGTAACGCCGCCTATCTGGCTTCTCAGGCGCGTCAGCTGGCAGACAGCTACAGCAAAAATGTTGTGACCCGCGTGATCGGCGAGCAGCAGATGAAAGAGCTGGGTATGCACTCTTATCTCGCCGTCGGCCACGGCTCGCAGAACGAGTCACTGATGTCGGTCATCGAGTACAAAGGCAATCCGTCCGAAGACGCGCGTCCGATTGTGCTGGTCGGTAAAGGGTTAACCTTCGACTCCGGCGGTATCTCCATCAAACCAGCCGAAGGCATGGATGAGATGAAGTACGACATGTGCGGCGCGGCGGCAGTGTACGGCGTAATGCGCATGGTGGCCGAGCTTCAACTGCCCATCAACGTCGTCGGCGTACTGGCGGGCTGCGAAAACATGCCGGGTGGCCGCGCGTATCGCCCGGGCGATGTGCTGACCACCATGTCTGGTCAGACCGTTGAAGTGCTCAATACTGACGCCGAAGGCCGTCTGGTGCTGTGCGACGTGTTAACCTACGTCGAACGCTTTGAGCCGGAAGCGGTGATTGACGTTGCGACCCTGACCGGCGCGTGCGTGATTGCGCTGGGCCATCACATCACCGGCCTGATGTCGAACCACAACCCGCTGGCGCATGAGCTGATCGGCGCGTCCGAGCAGGCTGGCGATCGCGCATGGCGTCTGCCGCTGGGTGATGAGTTCCAGGAACAGCTGGAGTCCAACTTTGCGGATATGGCGAACATTGGCGGACGTCCTGGTGGAGCCATTACCGCAGGCTGCTTCCTGTCGCGCTTTACCCGTAAGTATAACTGGGCGCACCTGGACATCGCCGGCACCGCATGGCGTTCCGGGAAAGCCAAAGGCGCAACTGGTCGTCCGGTGGCGCTGCTGTCGCAGTTCCTGCTCAATCGTGCCGGTTTTAACGGCGAAGAGTAGTTTGCATGATTGCCGGATGGCGCTGCGCTTTTCCGGCCTACAAGATCGAGCAATAAGAATTCTATACCCTATGGATTTCGAGTTGCATCGCGGCGGCAACTGAGCAAATCCCCAGGAGCATAGTTTACTATGTGACTGGGGTGCGTGAAGGCAGCAGCCAACAATGAGGCAACTTGAAAGACGACGGGTATAGATATGAGGAATGCGACCTTTTATATTCTGGACAATGACAACACCATCGACGGCCTCAGCGCCGTTGAACAACTGGTGTGTGAAATTGCCGCAGAACGTTGGCGGGCTGGCAAGCGTGTGCTGATCGCCTGTGAAAACGAAAAGCAGGCTCTGCGACTGGATGAAGCCCTGTGGGCAAGACCGGCAGAAAGCTTTGTTCCACATAATCTGGCGGGTGAAGGCCCCAGAGGCGGCGCCCCGGTAGAGATTGCCTGGCCGGAAAAACGCAACAGCAGCCCGCGCGACCTGCTTATCAGTTTACGCGTTGGCTTTGCAGATTTTGCCACCGCTTTCACAGAAGTGATAGACTTCGTTCCTTACGAAGATTCTTTGAAACAATCGGCACGCGATCGCTACAAAGCTTACCGCGTGGCTGGTTTTAACCTGAATACGGCAACCTGGAAATAATGGAAAAGACATACAACCCACAAGATATCGAACAGCCGCTTTACGAGCACTGGGAAAAGCAGGGCTATTTCAAACCTAACGGCGATGAAAGCAAAGAGTCCTTCTGCATCATGATCCCGCCGCCGAACGTCACCGGCAGTTTGCATATGGGTCATGCTTTCCAGCAAACCATCATGGATACCATGATTCGCTACCAGCGCATGCAGGGCAAAAACACCCTGTGGCAGGCCGGTACCGACCACGCGGGTATCGCAACCCAGATGGTGGTTGAACGTAAGATTGCCGCTGAAGAAGGTAAAACCCGTCACGACTACGGTCGCGAAGCGTTTATCGACAAAATTTGGCAGTGGAAAGCGGAATCCGGCGGCACCATTACCCGTCAGATGCGCCGTCTCGGCAACTCCGTTGACTGGGAGCGCGAGCGCTTCACCATGGACGAAGGCCTTTCCAATGCCGTGAAAGAAGTCTTCGTTCGCCTGTACAAAGAAGACCTGATTTACCGTGGCAAGCGTCTGGTCAACTGGGACCCGAAACTGCGCACCGCTATTTCTGACCTGGAAGTGGAAAACCGCGAGTCTAAAGGCTCCATGTGGCACATCCGCTATCCGCTGGCCGACGGCGCGAAAACCGCAGACGGTAAAGATTACCTGGTCGTGGCGACCACCCGTCCGGAAACCATTCTGGGCGACACCGGCGTGGCCGTGAACCCGGAAGATCCACGTTATAAAGATCTGATCGGCAAATTCGTCATGCTGCCGCTGGTTGACCGCCGTATTCCGATCGTCGGTGATGAACACGCCGATATGGAAAAAGGTACCGGCTGCGTGAAGATCACCCCGGCACACGACTTTAACGACTACGAAGTCGGGAAACGTCACGGCCTGCCGATGATCAACATTCTGACCTTTGACGGTGACATCCGTGAAACCGCGGAAGTGTACGACACCAAAGGTGAAGAGTCCGACGTTTACTCCAACGCTATCCCGGCTGAATTCCAGAAGCTGGAACGCTTTGCCGCGCGTAAAGCGATCGTCGCTGCCATTGATGCGCTGGGCCTGCTGGAAGAGATCAAACCTCACGATCTGACCGTTCCTTACGGCGACCGTGGCGGCGTGGTTATCGAACCGATGCTGACCGACCAGTGGTACGTCCGTGCCGACGTGCTGGCAAAACCGGCGGTTGAAGCGGTTGAGAACGGCGACATTCAGTTCGTACCGAAGCAGTACGAAAACATGTACTTCTCCTGGATGCGCGATATTCAGGACTGGTGTATCTCCCGTCAGCTGTGGTGGGGTCACCGAATCCCGGCATGGTACGACGAAGCGGGCAACGTCTACGTTGGCCGTACCGAAGACGAAGTGCGTCAGGAAAACAACCTCGGCGCCGACGTTGCGCTTCGTCAGGACGAAGACGTTCTGGATACCTGGTTCTCCTCCGCGCTGTGGACCTTCTCTACCCTCGGCTGGCCGGAAAACACCGACGCGCTGCGTCAGTTCCACCCAACCAGCGTGATGGTTTCCGGCTTCGACATTATCTTCTTCTGGATTGCCCGCATGATCATGATGACCATGCACTTCATCAAAGATGAAAACGGTAAGCCGCAGGTTCCGTTCAAGACCGTCTACATGACCGGTCTGATCCGTGACGACGAAGGCCAGAAGATGTCCAAATCTAAGGGCAACGTGATTGACCCGCTGGATATGGTCGACGGTATCTCGCTGCCGGAGCTGCTGGAGAAACGCACCGGCAACATGATGCAGCCGCAGTTGGCTGAGAAGATTGCCAAACGTACCGAGAAGCAATTCCCGAACGGCATCGAGCCACACGGCACCGACGCCCTGCGTTTCACCCTGGCGGCGCTGGCCTCTACCGGCCGCGACATCAACTGGGATATGAAGCGTCTGGAAGGTTACCGTAACTTCTGTAACAAGCTGTGGAACGCCAGCCGCTTCGTGCTGATGAACACTGAAGGAAATGATTGCGGCTTCAACGGCGGCGAAATGACCCTGTCTCTGGCCGACCGCTGGATCCTCGCTGAATTCAACCAGACCATCAAAGCGTACCGCGAAGCGCTGGATAACTTCCGCTTCGATATCGCCGCGGGCATTCTGTACGAGTTCACCTGGAACCAGTTCTGCGACTGGTATCTGGAGCTGACCAAGCCGGTAATGACCGGAGGAACTGATGCTGAACTGCGCGGCACCCGTAATACGCTGGTGACCGTGCTGGAAGGCCTGCTGCGCCTGGCGCACCCGATCATTCCATTCATTACCGAAACCATCTGGCAGCGCGTGAAAGTGATTTGTGGCAACACCGCAGATACCATCATGCTGCAGCCGTTCCCGGAATATAACGCGGCTCAGGTTGATGAAGCGGCACTGGCTGATACCGAATGGCTGAAGCAGGCGATCGTTGCCGTACGTAACATCCGCGCGGAAATGAACATTGCCCCAGGCAAACCGCTGGAGCTGTTGCTGCGTGGTTGCAGCGCGGATGCAATGCGTCGTGTAAACGACAACAAGAGCTTCCTGCTGAACCTGGCGCGTCTGGAAAGCATCACCGTGCTGCCTGCCGATGATAAAGGTCCGGTTTCGGTGACCAAAATCATCGACGGCGCCGAGCTGCTGATCCCAATGGCAGGTCTCATCAACAAAGAAGATGAACTGGCGCGTCTGGCGAAAGAAGTGGCGAAAATCGAAGGTGAGATTGCCCGTATCGAAGGCAAGCTCTCCAACGAAGGTTTCGTTGCTCGCGCCCCTGAAGCGGTCATCGCCAAAGAGCGTGAGAAGCTGGACGGTTACGCAGAAGCCAAAGCGAAGCTGATTGAGCAGCAGGCAGTTATCGCCGCGCTGTAAAAATCGTGCCCATACGTTTGCCGGATGGCGCTTGCGCTTTTCCGGCCTACGGGCACCGTCAACGTAGGTCGGATAAGCGTAGCGCATCCGACACCACAGACGATAAAAGCCTCTGGCGTTCTCGCTCAGAGGCTTTTTCTTGAATTATCCTCGCTTGCGCTTCCCCTCACCGCAGTGGTATTAACTGCATATGTCCCACTTTTTTGTCATGAGTTCGCTATGAGTGCCATAACCTCCGTCGCGGCGACGCTGCGTCGAATTTCTGCCGATGATAACGCCGCGATTGCCAACGTTATCCGCCAGGTCTCCGCCGAACACGGCCTGACCGCCGATAAAGGCTACACGGTTGCCGACCCCAATCTGGATGAGCTGTTCCAGGTGTACAGCCAGCCGGGCGCGGCTTATTGGGTGGTTGAGCTAAACGGTGAAGTCGTGGGCGGCGGCGGCGTTGCGCCATTAGGGTGTAGCGAACCGGACATTTGCGAACTGCAAAAGATGTACTTCCTCTCAAGCGCGCGCGGTCAGGGGCTGGCGAAAAAACTGGCGCTGATGGCGCTTGAACATGCCCGCGAGCAGGGTTTTAAGCAGTGCTATCTGGAAACCACCGCGTTTCTGACTGAAGCTATTCGTCTGTATGAACATTTAGGGTTTGAGCACATCAGTGAGGCGCTCGGCTGCACCGGCCACGTCGATTGCGAAGTCAGGATGTTAAAGCCCCTCTGACGTCAGGCAAAGGAGCATTTCTGCTTTACTGCATTTCGGCTGAGAGCATCAGTCGAATAACACCAGCCGCGCGAGCGGTTGGCAGCTTCAGCACCTGCGTCCAGAGATCCTGCACAATCTCACAGGCGATCTTCTCTTTGCCGATCCCTTTATTCGGGTCGGCCATAATCTGAATATCATCCCCATAGCGTTGCACCAGTCCGGGGCTGATCGCTTGTAAATCCTGCAGAGCCAGCTGTTTTTCCTCGGTCGTAACCGTATGTTTGTTCGGGCCATAAGCCGCGTGCATCATACTCATGTCGCTGGCCATACGACGGTTCATGAGCTCGCGCGGAATAATACGCACCGGGTTAATCCCGCCTTTCACAGCCGGGAACAAAAAGCGAAAACATTCGTCATTGCCCACTTTTGCCACCGCGGCAATCTGCTCGAGATTAATCTTCATATACTCGATCACGTTGGCATCAGGCGCCTGCTGCAAACGCGCCATCTGTACCTGTAGGATCTGCGGCTGAATAGCGTCGATAATCTGTTGCTCGCTTTTCCCCGCCTCCTTCAGCTGCGTTGCCTGGGTGAGGATGTTCTGCCACAGCGCTGGCTCCTGCTCCTTAAGCACCTGATAAACAGGCATGGACAGCATCGCGTTTTCAAATTTCTGCGCATCCGTCAGACCATAATCCGGGCTTTCGCGTGGGATCAGGTAGTGCACATCAAACAAATTCCACGCAACAATCGCCACCACAAAAACCACCGCGCCGGAGACCTTACCCAGCCAGCCTTTTTTGCGAAACATGCCGACGACGATAGCAATCACCGCCCCGATATAACCCGCCAACAATACGTGTGCCCAGTTCATTAACCATCCTTATGATAAATCGTCTCTGTTCTGGGGATATATTTCCCCTTCGCGCGTTTTGATTATTACGGCAGCAGCAAGCGATTGCCAGCCACCAGATTTTGCTAACAAGCAACAGGAAGGGTTAAACCGCGCGGAAATGTCTGCCGCGCGTCAGAGAAGGAGGCTAAGCAGGAACGCCGCTGTGAAAGCGGAATTCATCATCTGGAGACAGGATCAGCGATGCTTCCACTTCACCAAAGAATCGCACCCGGCTACTGATATCGTCAGCAGAAACCTGCTGCGCCAGCGCCAGGTAATCCTGATAATGGCGTGCTTCAGAGCGCAGCAGCGACAAATAAAACGCCTGCAAATCGTCATCCAGATACGGTGCGAGCGCGGCGAACCGTTCACAGGAACGCGCCTCAATGTAAGCCCCGCAAATCAGTTTATCGATTAACGTCAGCGGCTCGTGGGTGCGCACCTCTTTGAGCATGCCTTTGGCGTAACGGCTGGCGGTAATCTTAATATAGGGAATGTTGCGACTCATCATCGCCTCACGCACCTGCCAGAAATGATGCAGTTCTTCCTTGATCAGCAAAACCATGCTGTCGATAAGCTTGCGTCCCCACGGGTCGTCGGTTTGCGGCATCACGCTTTTGCTTATCTGTTTATTCAGCGCGATAAAATCCGGCTCATCCCCTTCTCTGAAAGCAAACGCTTCATAGGGTTTCAGCCAGTCCAGCAGCGCCTGAGATCCCTGTTTATCTGCGACATACTTACGCACCAGCAGCATCGCCGTTTGCGCTGCTTTCAGCTCACAGACGAGGTGGTCGGTCAATAACAGAGGCAGATTAGCCGGGTCTCGCGCTTTATCAAGCCAGGCCTGGGGCGTTTTACAGTGCAGGAAATTGTGGATCGGGGAGAGTATTTGCAGGTAATCCATACATTGTCCTTGGCCTGCGGCAGCCTGGGCTACCGCAGGTCAGTAGATGACTTAGTGACGCACGCCGTCATCATCTTCGTCGACGAGATCTTCATCGTCGCCGTCTTCACCTTCTTCGCCGTTCGGGTCTTCAAAATAGGTGCCCCAACCGTCGTATTCCACATCATATTTTTCAGCCAGGTTCATCAGCTGCTCAACCTGAGCATCGATCAACTCCGCATTCAGTGCACATTCGCTCAGGATGTCACAGCAAATAACCGTGTCGCCTTCTTCCACTTCCAGCTCTTCCGGCTCGGTCACTTCATAACCCAGCTTGAAGGCTTCTACTGCCGCTTTTTCCAGGGTTTCGAAGTCATCCGCGGAAAGGTGATGCTCAATGGTGTACAGCGCGTCTGGATCGCTGCCATCTTCGAGTAACTCTTCAATAATCAAGCGCGTTTCTTCACGCTGTTCTTCCAGTAGTTCCGGGTTTGCCATGGCTCGTTCCTCATAATGTCCTGCCGATACTCTTATTGTCACATACCGCTGTCATTGCCTCCACCTTTCCAGGAAAGATTTGTTAAACAAGGTTGCAAATGAATAAACATCCATATAAATTGAATTTTAATTCAATAAATGGCCTAAGCCATGTGAGGGAACCATGTCTGCGTTTTATCAGAAGCACTTTTTGAAACTGCTTGATTTCACCTCTGCTGAACTCACGTCACTGCTCCAGCTCGCCGCGCAGCTTAAGGCGGATAAGAACAACGGTACTGAGGTCGCTAAACTCACCGGTAAAAACATCGCGCTCATCTTCGAAAAAGACTCAACCCGCACCCGTTGCTCTTTCGAAGTTGCCGCATACGATCAGGGCGCGCGCGTGACGTATCTCGGGCCAAGCGGCAGCCAGATTGGCCATAAAGAGTCGATCAAAGACACCGCCCGCGTGCTCGGCCGCATGTACGACGGTATTCAGTATCGGGGCCACGGCCAGGAGATTGTCGAGACGCTGGCGGAATATGCCGGAGTTCCAGTGTGGAACGGATTAACCAACGAGTTTCATCCCACCCAGCTGCTGGCGGATCTGTTAACTATGCAGGAACACCTGCCGGGTAAAGCGTTTAATGAGATGACTCTGGTCTACACCGGTGATGCCCGCAACAATATGGGCAATTCCATGCTGGAAGCCGCTGCGTTAACCGGGCTGGATCTGCGCCTGGTTGCGCCGCAGGCATGCTGGCCTGAAGAGAGCCTGGTGGCGGAGTGCAAAGCGCTGGCGCTGAAAAACGGCGGCAATATTACGCTGACCGAAGATGTCGCCGCGGGCGTGAAAGGTGCGGACTTTATCTATACCGACGTCTGGGTATCAATGGGCGAAGCAAAAGAGAAGTGGGCCGAACGTATTGCGCTGCTGCGTAAGTACCAGGTTAATAGCACGATGATGGCGTTGACCGGCAATCCACAGGTGAAATTCCTGCACTGTCTGCCCGCGTTTCATGACGATCAAACCACGCTTGGAAAACAAATGGCACAGGAATATGGTCTGCACGGCGGTATGGAAGTGACTGATGAGGTCTTTGAATCACCCGCCAGTATCGTATTTGATCAGGCGGAAAACCGGATGCACACCATCAAAGCGGTGATGGTCGCAACGCTTGCCAAATAATGATGTTTCGTAGGCCGGGTAAGGCGCAGCCGCACCCGGCAATCACGCTTATGCTACCCGCATTTTCACCACAGCTTTGCGTACCAGTGCCGGAGCGCCGACCGCGCACAGCGGTTTATGCACTTCACCCGGATAGAACACCACGAAATCACCTTCGTTCAGCACCACCGTTTTCTCCTGTACCCCTTCCGGCAGGAAGGCGATATCTTTATCCGCCAGCCAGTCAGTTTCCGGCGCGCCCGCAGGCTGCGTGCTGAAGGTCATTCCTTCCTGGCCTTTGAGCAGGATCTGAATATCCAGATAGCGGGCGTGATACTCGGCGCGGCGCTGTGCAAACGGCTCCGTCATATCTTCGGCAATCAGATAAAACAGGCGATCGCCGTCAATGTCGTGCTTACCTTTTTCCGTCGCATCCGTCACATGCGCTTTAATGTGTTCAATTGCCTGACGCAGCTCTTCCGGCAGCCAGGCATCCAGGTTGTGAATATTGCCGACAATCATCTCAAACCCCTTAATTAAAACAACGTTTCATTTTTGTTGTTATACGAAAAAACCGCCTGCCATACCACTGCTATTTGCTGATATTTTGCGTCAACGCATGTTTATCGCTGATGATGTTAAATAATTGCTAACTCTCAGCAACAGGTTATGCATAAACTCTGCATAAATTTCGGCCACCCTTTTTCAATCCAATCAGTAACCCACTGTTCTTAAAAACTTTGTTAGAAAAACCAGCCATCGATCACAGTTCACATCTCCTTCACTATCCTTCTTCATCATCATATTTATTTTGAAATAAGCATTACAGTGCAAATAATAAAATCATAAATTCGCATAATAATTCATTACACATAAAAAAGCACAAACAAATCAATACATTACTTATATTGCAGCACTTTTAAACATGTACATAAAATTAACACCGATAAATAACAAGACATATTCCCGCGTAGTAATTCAATTATTCGCATTTTTATTTTGTTAATTCTCAGAGCCATCTCATAAATTAAACAACAAAAGCCAACCATCGACCTGACTGTGAAATAAATCACATTTCCTCATCAAATAAGATCTAAATATAGATTCTGAAATCAGCTGAAAAATCATGACTGCAATAAATATTATTTGCAGGCACCTCCTCTTTATTTTTTAAAATCGTATTAAAGGAATAATGATGGAAAAGCATTATGTCGGGTCTGAAATCGGTCAATTACGTAGCGTAATGCTACATCGCCCTAACCTCAGCTTAAAAAGGCTGACGCCATCAAATTGTCAGGAACTGCTTTTTGATGATGTTCTTTCGGTAGAACGTGCAGGAGAAGAACATGACATTTTCGCCAACACGTTACGTCAGCAAGGGATTGAGGTTCTGTTACTCACTGATTTATTGACACAAACCTTAGATGTCCCGGATGCCAAAGGCTGGCTGCTGGAGACACAAATCTCTGATTATCGCCTTGGCCCCGCTTTCGCTACCGATATTCGCGCATGGCTTGCAGATATGCAGCACCGGGAACTCGCCCGGCATTTAAGCGGCGGGCTAACCTACGGGGAAATTCCTGCCTCCATCAAAAATATGGTGGTCGATACTCACGATATTAATGACTTTATTATGAAGCCATTACCCAACCACCTATTTACTCGCGATACCTCCTGTTGGATATATAACGGTGTATCCATTAACCCGATGGCAAAAACCGCACGCCAGCGGGAAACCAATAACCTGCGAGCAATTTACCGTTGGCATCCACAATTTGCCGATGGTGAATTTATTAAATATTTCGGCGATGAAAATATTAATTACGACCACGCCACATTAGAAGGTGGCGATGTGCTGGTGATTGGTCGCGGCGCGGTACTCATCGGTATGTCGGAACGCACCACGCCGCAGGGCATTGAGTTCCTTGCCCAGTCGCTGTTTAAGCATCGCCAGGCTGAACGCGTCATCGCGGTTGAACTGCCGAAACATCGCTCCTGTATGCACCTCGATACCGTCATGACCCACATCGATATCGATACCTTCTCCGTCTACCCGGAAGTGGTACGCCCGGATGTCCAGTGCTGGACCCTGACGCCAGACGGGCGCGGCGGCCTGAAACGCACCCAGGAAAGTACGCTGGTGCACGCCCTCGAAAAAGCGCTGGGCCTCGACCAAATCACGCTGATCACCACCGGTGGCGACGCCTTCGAAGCTGAACGCGAACAGTGGAACGACGCCAACAACGTTCTGACGCTGCGCCCCGGCGTGGTGGTGGGTTACGAGCGCAACATCTGGACCAACGAAAAATACGACAAAGCCGGTATCACCGTTTTACCCATTCCTGGCGACGAACTGGGACGCGGACGCGGCGGCGCGCGCTGCATGAGCTGCCCACTGGAACGCGACGGTATTTAAGGAGACGTTATGGAAAACAAACCTACCCTGGTTGTGGCATTGGGCGGCAATGCGCTGCTCAAACGCGGTGAACCGCTGGAAGCTGACATCCAGCGCAAGAATATTGAGCTGGCGGCAAAAACTATCGCTCAGCTTACGCAGCAATGGCGCGTGATTCTTGTGCATGGCAATGGCCCACAGGTTGGACTTTTGGCGTTACAGAACAGCGCTTATGACCGCGTTACCCCTTATCCGCTCGACATTCTCGGTGCGGAAAGTCAGGGAATGATTGGCTATATGCTGCAACAAGCCCTGAAAAACCAGCTGCCGCAACGTGAAATTAGCGTCCTGCTGACTCAGGTTGAAGTCGATGCCCACGATCCAGCCTTCAGTAATCCGACCAAATATATCGGACCGATTTACGACAACGATCAGGCTAAAACGCTACACGCGGAAAAGGGCTGGATTTTCAAAGCCGATGGTAAAGCGTTCCGTCGCGTTGTGCCCTCTCCACAACCCAAACGTATCGTTGAAAGTGATGCCATTCGCACATTGATCGCCCGCGATCATCTGGTGATTTGCAACGGCGGTGGCGGCGTACCGGTGGTGGAAAAAGCCGATGGCTACCACGGCATTGAAGCGGTGATCGACAAAGATCTCTCCGCCGCACTGCTCGCCCGCCAACTCCATGCCGATGCGTTGCTGATCCTCACCGATGCCGACGCGGTGTATCTCGACTGGGGCAAACCTACCCAGCGCCCGCTGGCCCAGGTGACGCCGGAACTGCTCGGTGAAATGCAATTCGACGCCGGTTCAATGGGCCCCAAAGTCACCGCCTGCGCGGAATTCGTCTCTCACTGTCGCGGAATTGCAGGCATCGGTTCACTGGCCGACGGTCCGGCCATTCTCGCCGGCGACAAAGGCACGCTCATTCGTCTCGAAACCACCGACGCTCACGCTTAGGGCTTTTTTTGCCGGATGGCGGCTGCGCCTTATCCGGCCTACATAAGGATATTTTCATGACTGTTAACCTGAAAAATCGCAATTTTCTCAAACTGCTGGACTACACCCCTGCGGAAATACAGTACCTGATCGATCTGGCTATCGAGTTAAAAACAGCAAAAAAGGCCGGACGCGAAAGACAGACGCTGGTCGGTAAAAATATCGCGCTGATCTTCGAAAAAACCTCAACCCGCACCCGCTGCGCCTTTGAAGTCGGCGCTTTCGATCAGGGCGCACAGGTGACCTACCTCGGCCCAAGCGGCTCGCAGATCGGCCATAAAGAGTCGATGAAAGATACCGCCCGCGTGCTAGGCCGCATGTATGACGGCATCGAATACCGCGGCTACGGCCAGGAGATCGTGGAAGAACTGGGACAATTCGCCGGTGTGCCGGTCTGGAACGGGCTAACAAATGAATTTCACCCCACCCAGATCCTCGCGGATCTGATGACCATGCTGGAACACGCGCCGGGTAAAACCTTGCCGGAGCTGAGCTTCGCTTACCTCGGTGACGCCCGCAACAACATGGGTAATTCGCTGATGGTCGGCGCGGCGAAAATGGGGATGGATATTCGTCTGGTCGCGCCAAAGTCCTTCTGGCCGGACGAGGCGCTGGTTGCCGAATGCCGCGAAATCGCCAGCGTAACGGGCGCACGCATTACGCTCACGGACGATGTTGCGGAAGGGGTATACGACGTAGATTTCCTCTATACCGATGTCTGGGTTTCGATGGGCGAACCTAAAGAAGCGTGGGCAGAACGCGTCAGCCTGATGACGCCCTACCAGATTAATCAGCAGGTCATCAATGCGACCGGCAATCCCAATGTGAAATTCATGCACTGCCTGCCCGCCTTTCATAATGAGCACACCAAAGTGGGCCGTGAAATCGAAGCGGCTTACGGTCTGAAAGGACTTGAAGTCACGGAAGAGGTATTCGAGTCAGCGCATTCCATCGTCTTCGACGAAGCGGAAAACCGGATGCATACCATCAAAGCGGTCATGGTAGCGACACTCGGCGACTAACCCCTGCGGGCGTGTGTCGCCTGGCGGCATATGCCCAAGCTATCCGGAGAACATCATGGGCAAATTCAAATTTCCCAGCGCGTATACCATCCTGTTTATTCTCATTGCACTCGTCGCCGTTATGACCTGGATTGTCCCGGCAGGGAAATACCAGATGGCGATGAATGCTACCCTCGGCAAAGAAGTGCCGGTTGCCGGTACTTATGCCCCGACCGAGGCGCATCCACAAGGCATAACCGCTGTCCTGCTGGCACCGATTGACGGGCTTTATAACCACGAAACCTACACCGCAGGCGCAATTGATGTCGCGCTGTTTGTCCTGATCATCGGTGGGTTTCTCGGCGTGGTAAACAAAACGGGCGCCATCGACGCAGGCATCGAACGCGTGACGGTCAGGCTGAACGGCAAAGAAGAGTGGATGATCCCCATTCTGATGGGGCTTTTCGCCGCCGGAGGCACGATTTACGGCATGGCGGAAGAATCACTCCCTTTCTACACCTTATTAGTTCCGGTCATGATGGCCGCGCGCTTTGATCCACTGGTTGCGGCGGCGACCGTGCTACTCGGCGCAGGCATCGGCACGCTCGGTTCGACAATCAACCCTTTCGCGACGGTTATCGCGGCTAACGCCGCCGGGCTCCCCTTCACCCAGGGCATGCTGATGCGCATTCTGCTGCTGGTCGTCGGCTATGTTATCTGCGTAGTGTGGGTCATGCGTTATGCGCGCAAAGTCCGCAATCACCCGGAGTTGTCGATTGTGGCGGATAAAATGGAGGAAAACCGCGCGCATTTCCTCGGCAATCGCGGCAACGCTAACCTTGAATTCACAGCTACGCGTAAGTGGATCCTGCTGATATTCGCCGCCGCCTTTGCGGTAATGATTTATGGCGTCGCGGTACTCGGATGGTGGATGGCAGAAATATCCGCAGTCTTTCTGGCTTCTGCGATTATCGTCGGCGTGATTGCCCGCATGAGTGAAGAAGCCTTCACCAGTACCTTCATTGACGGTGCGCGGGATCTGCTCGGCGTGGCGCTGATTATCGGCATTGCGCGCGGTATCGTCGTGGTGATGGATAACGGTATGATTACCCACACCATTCTGCACAGCGCCGAAAATTTAGTCTCCGGTCTTTTCACCACCATTTTCATCAATGTGACCTACTGGCTGGAAGTATTGCTCTCCTTCCTGGTCCCTTCCTCGTCTGGTCTGGCGGTGCTCACGATGCCCATTATGGCCCCGCTGGCCGACTTCGCCCATGTGCAAAGGGATCTGGTCGTTACTGCGTACCAATCCGCTTCTGGCATTGTGAATCTGATCACCCCCACTTCAGCCGTCGTGATGGGCGGGTTGGCTATCGCTCGCGTTCCTTATGTGCGCTACCTGAAATGGGTCGCCCCGCTCCTGCTCATTTTGACGTTACTGAACATGGCCGTCCTGAGTATCGGCGCGATGTTGTAGCCCTTTTAGCCGTCGGATCCCGACGGCTTTTTTGAGCGCACTCTCGTTTTTCTGCGCAACCGCCCGTTTGAGCCGTTATTGATACTGCAAATGTGGTGAATTTCGCCATCACATTGATACAAATGATAAACTTAGGGTGTATTTATGAAGGAATTCGATGATTACTCGACCAAAGAGCAGAAACAATTGGCGATTTGTCAGCGCCTGATAAGCGAAAAAAGCTACCTTTCTCAGGAAGCGCTTCGCCGCGATCTCCAACACCATGGTTTTACCGGAATTAGCCAGTCAACGGTATCCCGTCTGCTGAAACTGCTCGGGGCTATAAAAATAAGAAATACAAAAGGGCAAAAAATTTATTCTGTAAATCCGCAATCGCGACCCGCGCCGGATGCTGCCCGATCGATTGCTGAAATGGTGGTCAGCGTGGAACACAATAGCGAGTTTATCCTCATTCATACTGCAGCAGGTTATGGCCGTGCCGTTGCCAGAATCCTCGATTACCACGCGTTACCAGAGATTCTGGGTGTCATCGCTGGCAGCAGTATTGTCTGGGTTGCGCCGCGAGTCGTGCAGCGAACGGGACTGGTGCACAAGCAGATTAACTATCTATTTAAAATGAATTAAAATTCATAAGAACCGTTTGCGATGAATAAATCGTGCATTTTTCGCTTGATCCCATAACGGAGCTGAGTATAATCGCGGACAATTTGCCGGGAGGATGTATGGTTCAGTGTGTACGACATTTTGTCTTACCGCGTCTGAAAAAGGACGCTGGCCTGCCGTTTTTCTTTCCGTTGATCATCCATTCCGAGCCCCTCAATTGAGGGGCTTTTTTTTTGCCCAGGCGTCAGGAGATAAACATGGCTAACCCGCTCTATCAAAAACACATCATTTCCATAAACGACCTCAGCCGCGACGACCTCAATCTGGTCCTCGCGACGGCGGCGAAATTAAAAGCCAACCCGCAGCCGGAGCTGTTAAAGCATAAGGTCATCGCCAGCTGCTTCTTTGAGGCGTCAACCCGCACCCGTTTATCCTTTGAAACCTCGATGCACCGCCTGGGCGCCAGCGTGGTAGGTTTCTCTGACAGCAGCAACACGTCGCTTGGCAAAAAAGGCGAAACGCTGGCCGACACCATTTCCGTCATCAGCACTTATGTCGACGCCATCGTGATGCGTCACCCGCAGGAAGGTGCTGCGCGTCTGGCAACGGAGTTCTCCGGTAACGTTCCGGTACTGAACGCCGGCGACGGCTCCAACCAACACCCGACCCAAACGCTGCTGGATCTGTTTACCATTCAGGAAACGCAGGGTCGCCTGGACAATCTGCACATCGCCATGGTGGGCGACCTGAAATATGGCCGCACCGTCCACTCCCTGACCCAGGCGCTGGCGAAGTTTGAAGGTAACCGCTTCTACTTTATCGCCCCGGACGCGCTGGCCATGCCGCAATACATTCTGGATATGCTGAATGAAAAAGGTATTGCCTGGAGCCTGCACGGCACTATCGAAGAGGTGATGGCGGAGGTCGATATCCTCTACATGACCCGCGTACAAAAAGAGCGTCTGGACCCGTCCGAATACGCCAACGTGAAAGCACAGTTTGTTCTGCGCGCCAGCGATCTGGCGGGAGCCAAAGAGAACATGAAGGTGCTGCATCCGCTGCCGCGCATCGATGAGATCACCACCGATGTCGATAAGACGCCGCACGCCTGGTATTTCCAGCAGGCTGGCAACGGCATCTTCGCCCGCCAGGCGTTACTGGCACTGGTACTGAATAGCGAACTGGCACTGTAAGGGAGAAAAAGAGATGACACACGATAACAAACTGCAGGTTGAAGCCATCAAACGTGGCACCGTGATTGACCATATCCCCGCACAGGTTGGTTTTAAGCTGCTGACGCTGTTCAAACTGACCGAAACCGACCAGCGCATCACTATCGGACTGAACCTGCCGTCTGGCGAGATGGGCCGTAAAGACCTGATTAAAATCGAAAATACCTTCCTGACCGACGAGCAGGTCAACCAGCTCTCCCTGTACGCTCCGCAGGCAACGGTGAACCGCATTGACGATTACGACGTGGTGGGTAAATCACGCCCCAGCCTGCCGGAGCGCATCGACAACGTGCTGGTGTGCCCGAACAGCAACTGCATCAGCCATGCTGAGCCGGTTTCTTCCAGTTTTGCAGTGAAAAAACGCGCCGATGACATCGCACTCAAATGCAAATACTGTGAAAAAGAGTTTTCGCATTATGTGGTGCTGGCCAACTAATTAGGGTTGGTTATGAAATCCCGGCTCCCGTTACACATAAGCATTCGCAATGCATCGAGGCGGCAAGTCCGATTATCACTGGGAGCATAGTAAACTATGTGACCAGGGTAAGAGGACGTAGCCAACGAAGAGGCGGTGTGAAGGATGACGTGTATAATGGGCGGGAACATTCTACTACCGCTGTAAATTCAGGAGAAATCATGAGCAAGACTATCGCGACGGAAAATGCACCAGCAGCAATCGGCCCATACGTTCAGGGCGTTGACCTGGGTAGCATGGTAATCACTTCCGGTCAGATCCCGGTCGATCCGAAAACCGGTGCCGTAGCGGAAGACGTGTCCGCTCAGGCACGTCAGTCGCTGGAAAACGTAAAAGCTATCGTTGAAGCAGCAGGCCTGAAAGTGGGCGACATCGTAAAAACGACCGTTTTCGTCAAAGACCTGAACGATTTTGCCACCGTCAACGCCACCTACGAAGCGTTCTTCACCGAGCACAACGCCACCTTCCCGGCGCGTTCTTGCGTAGAAGTTGCCCGTCTGCCGAAAGACGTGAAAATCGAGATTGAAGCGATCGCCGTTCGTCGCTAAGTCTTATTAGAGAGCCCTGCTCTGGCAGGGTTCCTTAAGTATTGCAGCCTATAACTGAAAAAATCAATTCTCTTCCATTATTCTTTAAGGTGATGGTTTCATTTTCGATTATCCCCACACCCCAATTATATAATTCCATTTCCCCTTTTTGCTGTGATTCTATATTCTCTGAGAAACAGGTTTGTCCTAAAACCCAGTTCAACCTTGAACTATAAATATTAATTTTAAGATCATCATCACTATCATTCTTCATCTTTTCCAATGTATAAACTACCTTATTGTGAATTTTAAAACCAACAATATTGTTATATCTTTCAACTGAATTAATAGAAAAAATACAGATAAACATTATAATTAGTAAAAAAAATATTTTTATAGTAGCTCGTCTTATAAAAGTGTTCATTGGCCATGTCTCCATAAAAAAGAATAACCAGATGAACCAATGAGCGCTTTATTTTTTCCATGACACTTAATTACCCCCCATTTCTCTGCGACCAAGGATATATCATTTTCATGTGCAATTTTACGGTAAACGTACCGATAAGGCTGAAATGGATCGTGTAGAGGAGTGTTCATTTCCCTTACAATAATATTCCCAGACGATTTCTCCAAATAAACATATAAACCATGCCAGGATAAATTCTTTGCATAGTGGGTATTTGAATCATCGTTACGGCACCATTGTACAACCAGAAGATAGTGACTTTCACGTACTGGTAACCAGCAAACCGAAATAATATACAGCATATAACAAAAGGCACAAACTAAAGCGAAAGTAAGTATTTTTTCTATGTAAAATAAAGTGCCATGCTCAGTCATGCCATTTTACCTCTGACTCAATGGCACCAAAAATATTGTACTCTCTGGCCAGACACTCCTGATGAAACCTCCCCATAAAAGTATCATTCACAGGAACGATACTACCTAAACGAACTCCAGAATTTGCGACACTAACATTCCAGTTATACCTGTCAAAAAACTTAAACTGAAATGTCAAATTATAACTACATAGTCTACTACCATTGCTCATTGTATTTTTATACTTATCTTCGGTAATTTGCACTCGACCTTTTCCCCAGTATTGATAACCTCCTATAGCATAAAACAAGTCTGGATCGCTAGAAATAAAATCATCAGTATTAACATGCGCAGAAGTAAATTCATGCTGACCTGGTGGTAATGTTTTACAAAAACTCTTTGCTGCATCCAATAATTGCACATAATTATCCCTTAACTGGGCTGATTTTCCCATCATATCAGTTAAGTTAATATGTATGTCTTCACCCGTATTTTGCAAATAATGCAGTAAATTTTCTCGTGCAAAAGGATAGCGATACTTTAAATATAAGCTCCCATCAATCAATTGCTCCAGGTAATATTTATAATAATAAAATTGATCTGAAAAATGCCCCGCACTGCACCATTCACCACTTCCAACATCAATACTATATTCAGGTTCCTCTCTCCCCAATATATAAGCGTTCATAATGCCTCCTGAGAATAATTAACATGACAAGATGTTAACATTTATAATCTAGCGTATTCTGTTGGAAGACACTGGCAATGCCATAATTCAGAAAATATTTAGCTGCATTGTGTGAAACACAAAAAAAAAGGGGCATGGAAGCCCGGAATGAATTTTGGTAGGCCCGGTAAGCGTGAGCGCCACCGGGCATTTATCACATCACGCCAAACAATTTCGGCAGGAACAGTGAAATCGCCGGAATGTATGTCACGAGCATCAGCACCAGGAATAGCACGAGGTAGAACGGCAGCATCGCCTTTACCACCTGTTCTATTTTCTGCTTACTCACCGCACTGGCCACAAACAGCACCGACCCTACCGGTGGCGTAATAAGGCCGATCCCTAAGTTCACCAGCATGATCATGCCAAAATGGACTGGATCAATGCCGAGCGCGTTGGTCACTGGCAGCAGAACCGGCGTCAAAATCAGGATCAGCGGCGCCATATCCATCAGCGTACCGATCAGCAGCAGCATGATGTTAATGCACATCAGAATGACGTATTTGTTGTCCGAGATGCTGGTGAAAGCTTCAGTGATACGCATCGGCAACTGCATATAGGTCATAACGGCGCCGAACGCAGCGGCAAAGCCTATCAGGATCATGACGATCGTGACCGTTTTCACTGTGCGGAACATCAGCTTTGGCAGCTCAGACCATTTATAGTCACGATAGATAAACATGGTGACAAAGAAGGCCCAAAGGCAGGCAATCGCCGCAGACTCCGTCGCGGTAAAGATACCTGACAGGATACCGCCCATGATGATCACAACCGTCATCAGGCCCCACAGCGTATCGACGAAAATCTTCAGCGCCTGGCGAAACGGCACGCGTTCCCCTTTTGGGTAACCGCGTTTGTGCGCAAAAGCCACGCACATTACCATCAGACTGAAACTTAACAGCAGGCCCGGTAGGATCCCGGCGATAAACAGTGCAGCAATCGACACCGTTCCGCCTGTAGCCAGCGAGTAAATAACCGAGTTATGGCTGGGCGGCGTAAGAATCGCCTGCACCGAACCACTGGCCGTTACCGCCGCGGCAAAGTCGCGCGGATAACCTTTTTTATCCATTTCCGGGATCATTACCGAACCAATGGATGCGGTATCCGCTACAGACGATCCAGAAATAGCGCCAAAAAAGGTTGATGCCACAATGTTTACCAGCGACAACCCTCCGCGAATAAAGCCAACAAAAATATAGGCAAAGTTCACCAGCCGCCGCGCAATTCCCCCTTCGGCCATAATAGCCCCGGCCAGAATAAAGAACGGGATCGCCAGCAGCGAAAACTTATTCACCCCACTGGTCAGTTGGATCATCACCGCTTCCAGTGGGATATCAATGTACCAGGCCCCAATGATGGCGCTAATACCAACCGCGTACGCTACCGGTACCCCAATCGCCAGCATAATGCCGAGCGTAAAGACGAGAATAAATGCATCCATCTGCTTTCCTTTCTGAAATGGGGGCGGTAACTAGCTGGTCGAACCCAGCATGACAACGGGACGTTGGTACTGCGGACCACGGAAAATCTTTTCCGCGATAAACAGCAGCGTTATGGCAGAGCCAATCGGCAATGGGAGGTAGTTTTGCCCGGCGCTTAAAAGCGGGAATTCCGCCACGGGCTGGTCCCACAGTTCAAGACAGAGATTGGTTCCGTACCAGAGGATAAACAGGCTTATCGCCACCAGCATAACGTCTGCGATTATCGAGCAATAACGGCGGGAAGCATCACCCAGACGATCAGTCACCATGCTCACTGCGATATGCGAACCTGCGCGATAGCTCACCGCCGCACCAATAAAGGTGAATGTCACCATACAGAGAATGGCGACGGGCTCAGGCCATGACAGAGCGTTATTCAGAACATAACGCGCGAATATGCCAATAGGGATAATGGCGACCATGACTAATAATGCGATACCGGCAATCCACATTGATACCCGATAAAGAAAATCCATTACCGATGAATAGCATTCACCCATAATCATCACCTCGAATTAATCAAAAGATTCAGGCGGAGGGTTGATATCCTCCACCTGATGAATTACTTCACATCCTGAATCTGTTTGATCAAATCCTGGTGGTCTTTACCGTAATTATCCCGCACTGACTGCGTGGCTTTATAGAAATAGTCCGTATCAATATCGTGGAACTGAACGCCATTGGCTTTCATCGTCTCCAGCGATTTCGCATTATAATCCTGCCAAAGTTTGCGTTGCTCTACCTGGGCTTCTTTAGCGAGCTTAATAATGAGATCCTGGTCTTCTTTTTTCAACTTATCCCATTTAGCTTTCGAGAACAGAAAAAGCTCAGGAATAATAAAATGTTTGCTCCAGGTATAGTTTTTCACGACCGGCAAATAGTTATGCGCTACAAACGTTGGCGGATTATTCTCCGTACCATCAATAACGCCGGTCTGCATGCCGCTAAAGACTTCACTGACGCCCATGACAACGGAGTTAGCGCCCATCGCTTTTAAGGTATCCAGCGCTATCGGACTCCCTTGAACGCGGATTTTCATGCCGTGTAAATCTTCCGGTTTCACTACCGGATTTTTGGTGATCAGGTTGCGCGTTCCGGCATCCATCCAACCGAGGAACACCAGCCGCGATTTGGTGTTGGCCGTCAGGCGGTCGCCAATCTCCTGACCAATCATGCCGTCGAGAACCTTATGCAGATGGTCTTCATCACGGAAAATATATGGCAGGGTAAACACGTTAATTTCAGGGAGAATGGCGGCAACCGGCGTCATTGAAACGCGAATAATATCGATAGCGCCTAATTGCGCCTGTTCAATCATCTGTTTTTCGTCACCTAACACGCCACCGGGAAAGGTTTTAATCTCCAGACGACCGTCGGTGGCGGCACTCAGTTTTTCCCCCATATGTTTCACGGCAACAACGTTCGGGTAATCAGCCGGATGCACATCTGCGGCGCGAAAGGTTTGTGCCAGCGTTGCATGACTCGCCAGTAATACCGACGCGCCAATACACAGACTTAACAGGTTTTTTGTCAGTTTCATTTGTCCTTCTCCAGAAGTTCATAATATCCATTAACAGGAATAGCTTGCAGAGCAAATGACTGCCGGAATTAAAAATGGGCAGCGTGAAACTTTCTTAACGATGTTACCTGTGCAGACTAACTGGTGTAACAACTTATTTCGATGACTGTGTTCACAAAAAACCACAGATGCTCATTATTTTTAGCACACTGTTTCATTTTTGCAATGCAGATCGTTTTATTGATAAAAAAGCAACGCAAAGAAGGCAATTTGATACTAATTACCCGCGTGAGCATTTCAATAAAAATAAAACACCAATATTTCGAGGGAATATCTTTCGAATGAAAAAGAGAAATGCAGGATGGTATTAACGCCATCCTGCAGAAGAGAAGTTGAGGATTACTGCCAGCCGTAGCGGCGGCTATAAAAACCTTTCACAAGCTGGGTTAATGTCATGTAACCCGCCAGAATCGCAACCAGCCACGGGAAGTAGCTCAGCGGCAGCGCCTGCAATTGCAGATAGCTGGCCAGCGGTGAGAACGGCAACGCAATGCCCACCACCATTACCACCAGCGTCATCAGCATCAGCGGCCATGCGGCGCGGCTTTGGATGAACGGCACGCGACGGGTACGGATCATATGCACAATCAGCGTTTGCGACAGCAGACCCACCACAAACCAGCCAGACTGGAACAATGTCTGATGTTCAGGCGTATTGGCATGGAAGACGAACCACATCAGGCAGAAAGTCAGAATGTCAAAGATCGAGCTGATCGGTCCAAAGAAGATCATAAAGCGGCCCAACTCGGCGGGATTCCAGCGCTGCGGCTTTTTGATCTGCTCTTCGTCGACGTTATCAAACGGAATCGCCACCTGGGATACATCGTACAGCAGGTTCTGAATCAGTAAGTGCAGCGGCAACATCGGCAGGAACGGTAAAAAGGCGCTCGCCACCAGCACGCTAAACACATTACCGAAGTTAGAACTGGCCGTCATTTTAATGTACTTCAGCATGTTAGAAAAAGTACGGCGTCCTTCGATCACCCCTTCTTCCAGCACCATCAGGCTCTTTTCCAGCAGAATGATATCTGCCGCTTCACGGGCAATATCAACCGCACCATCAACGGAGATACCAATGTCCGCCGCGCGCAGCGCCGGGGCGTCGTTAATGCCATCGCCCATAAAGCCGACCACATGACCTTCACGCTTGAGCAGTGTGACAATGCGCTCTTTGTGCATTGGCGTCAGGCGGGCAAACAACGTGGTGCGCTGGGCAAGTCGGGCCAGCTCGTCGTCGCTTAACCCTTCAATGCTGCTGCCGATAACCACATCACCTGCATCCAGACCCACTTCATGACACACTTTCGCCGCAACCAGTTCGCTGTCACCGGTGAGAATTTTCACCGTAATACCGCTGGCTTTCAGCGCTTTCAGCGCCGGGGCGGTCGTTTCTTTCGGCGGATCGAGGAACGCGATATACCCTTCGAGGATCAGATCGGATTCATCAATACGCTGATAGTCCCCTTCACGCGCAGGCAGGTATTTGGTTGCCACCGCCACCACACGCAACCCCTGACGATTCAGCGTATCGGTAACGCGTTTCACCCGACGCAGCATGTTGTCATCTAACGGGACAATCTCACCGTTATGGCGCACCTGGGTGCAAACGCTGAGGATCTCCTGCAGCGCGCCTTTACATACCAGTTGGTGCACATCGGTTTCTTCAGCGACCACCACCGACATGCGGCGGCGTTCGAAATCAAACGGGATCTCATCGATTTTTTGCCAACGGGTAGAGAGCCGGCGGGCGGATTCTTCGTCCACGCCTTCCAGCACTGCCGTATCCAGCAGATTCTTCAGCCCGGTCTGATAGTGGCTGTTCAGCCACGCGGAATGCAGGACATGTTCGCTGGGCTTGCCGGAGATATCGGTATGATTCTCCAGCACTATTTTATCTTGTGTCAGCGTGCCGGTTTTATCGGTACACAGAATATCCATCGCGCCAAAGTTCTGGATAGCGTCGAGGTGTTTGACGATGACCTTCTGTTTTGACAGCTTCACCGCCCCACGCGCCAGCGTCGAGGTGACGATCATCGGCAGCATTTCTGGAGTAAGTCCCACCGCCACAGACAGGGCAAACAGCGCCGCTTCCCACCAGTCACCTTTGGTGTAGCCATTGATGATAAGCACGATGGGCGCCATCACCAGCATAAAGCGGATCAGCAGCATGCTGACGCGGCTGATCCCTTTCTGGAAGGCATTCTGCTCGCTTTCCTGCTCGCTGACGCGGCCCGCCAGTTGCCCGAACCAGGTATTGGCCCCGGTCGCAATCACGATGGCCTGCGCCGTGCCGCTCACCACATTGGTGCCCATAAAGCACAGGGTATCGCATTCCAGCGGGTTGCTTTGCTGCGGGTCGCGGCTGGTTGCAACTTTCTCCACCGGCAACGATTCGCCGGTCAGTGAAGCCTGGGCCACGAACAGATCGCGCGCCTGCACCACGCGCAGATCGGCTGGGATCATATCCCCTGCTGCCAGCTTAATAATATCGCCAGGCACCAACTGGTCGATCGGCAGTTCAACCCAGCCGTTCTCCCCTTTCTCGTTGATGACGCGCAGCACCGTAGCAGTGTTGCTGACCATCGCTTTCAACGCATCCGCCGCTTTGGTGGAACGCGCCTCCTGGACAAAATTCAGCAGCGTGGAGATGACAACCATCAAGGCGATAACGCCCGCGGCAAACAGATCCTCGGTGGCATAAGAAATGCCGCCTAAAATAGTCAGCAGAATATTAAACGGGTTGCGGTAGCAGACCCACAGGTGTACCCACCATGGCGACGGCTTCTGCGCCGGTAGCTGGTTCTCGCCATGTAACTCGCGAGCGTTTTCCACTTCTGCGGCGTTCAATCCTTCCGGGTGCGCGCCAAACGTTTTCCACAGCGCTTCTTCGTCCATCAGCGCCATTTTCAGGCAATGTTCGCTCAGCGAAGGCGGGATCGGCGTGCTAGCGACGGTCTGCGCATTGGGTAGCGGATCGCGATGCACCAGACGATGCGGTAAATGGCGGTTTAGCCGGGCAAACAGCTGGCGAGTAATATTTTTGAACATAGGCAGTCCCTCTGCACCAGTATAAGCGGGCGCAGTAAATCCTTCAGGCGTGGCAAAGCCTTGCCTGGTGGCAATTTTAAAATCACAACAGGGACGTCAGAACGTCACTGTCTTACAGCTCCGGTAAGACAGTGAAAACAGGCTTACCGGAGAGGGGGGGTTCTCCATTTAGGGAGAGGGGTGGGATCGGGATCCATATAGCCTCCGGTAAGTGAATGATAAGCGCTGCGGATTATACGCAGAAAACCATAAGGTTTGTGACAATTATGGCGGTATGATACAGCATGGAAACTAAACCAAACGTATACACATCGCCTGAAGGGTGAACGGTTTAAAGCAGACTTTCCCCATTGCACTCCACATGGGTAAAGTTACTCTCTTTGATATAACTGAAAAAGTGCGCAACGGGAAAACAGGATGCAAAATCGGCTGACTATTAAAGACATCGCCCGCTTAAGCGGTGTGGGGAAATCAACGGTTTCCCGTGTGCTCAACAACGAAAGCGGCGTTAGCGAACGCACCCGTGAACGTGTTGAAGCAGTGATGAATCAGCACGGTTTCTCCCCTTCCCGCTCCGCACGTGCCATGCGTGGGCAAAGCGACAAAGTCGTGGCGATTATCGTCACGCGTCTGGACTCACTTTCGGAAAATCTCGCCGTGCAGACCATGCTACCCGCCTTTTATGAGCAGGGTTATGATCCGATTATGATGGAAAGCCAGTTCTCACCTGAACTGGTAGAAGAACATCTGGGAATGCTCAAACGTCGCAACATTGATGGCGTCGTGTTGTTTGGTTTTACCGGCGTAACGGAAACCATGCTCACCTCCTGGCAGGACTCTCTGGTTCTGCTGGCCAGGGATGCCAAAGGCTTTGCCTCCGTCTGTTATGACGACGAAGGCGCCATTCATACCCTGATGCAGCGTCTGTACGATCGCGAACATCGTCATATCAGTTTCCTTGGCGTCCCCCATAGCGACGTGACCACCGGTAAGCGCCGTCATGAGGCCTACCTGACCTTCTGCAAGAAACATAAGCTGCATCCTGTCGCTGCTCTGCCTGGTCTGGCCATGAAACAGGGCTATGAGCATGCCGCCGATGTCATTACGCCGGAAACAACTGCGTTAGTCTGTGCGACGGACACGCTTGCCCTTGGCGTCAGCAAATATCTGCAGGAACAGCGAATCGACAACCTGCAACTGGCAAGCGTCGGTAATACGCCGCTGATGAAATTCCTCCATCCGGAAATCATCACTGTCGATCCCGGCTACGCTGAAGCCGGACGGCAAGCGGCCTCGCAGCTGATCGAACAGATCAACGGCCGTAGCGAACCACGACAAATCGTTATTCCCGCCACCCTCTCCTGATTGCTTTCTGAGCACTAATTTGTGATCTTCACTGCGTTTCGGGAACGTTCCCATTTTTAAATATTCACCGACGATATACTCTGGCACCAACAACGAGACAGCTGCCGGATGACGTCGCAAAAGCGTCTAATCCGACCTACGGGGAACACACGTCATCATGAGCAAAGTAAAACAAGCGGATATCGACCGGCTGATTGAGCTGGTAGGCGGGCGCGACAATATCGCCACGGTGAGTCACTGCATTACGCGCCTGCGTTTTGTGTTGAATCAACCCGCGAATGCCAGACCCAAAGAGATCGAACAGCTACCGATGGTCAAAGGCTGCTTCACCAACGCCGGGCAGTTTCAGGTAGTGATTGGCACCGAGGTGGGCGATTACTACAAAGCGCTGCTGGCGACAACCGGACAGGCCAGTGCCGACAAAGAGCAGGCGAAAAAAGCGGCGCGGCAGAATATGAAATGGCACGAACAGCTGATTTCTCATTTTGCGGAGATCTTCTTCCCGTTGCTGCCCGCGCTAATTAGCGGCGGTTTGATCTTAGGTTTCCGTAACGTGATCGGCGATCTACCGATGAGCAACGGCCAGACGCTGGCGCAGATGCATCCTTCGCTGAAAACCCTTTACGACTTCCTGTGGCTGATTGGCGAGGCGATCTTCTTCTATCTGCCGGTCGGGATCTGCTGGTCGGCAGTGAAAAAAATGGGCGGTACGCCGATCCTCGGTATTGTGCTGGGCGTAACCCTGGTTTCACCGCAACTGATGAACGCCTATTTGCTCGGTCAGCAGGTGCCGGAGGTGTGGAACTTCGGTCTGTTCAGCATTGAGAAAGTGGGCTACCAGGCACAGGTTATTCCGGCGTTACTGGCCGGGCTGGCGCTCGGGTTTATTGAAACGCGCATGAAACGCATCGTGCCGGATTATCTGTATCTGGTGATCGTCCCGGTGTGCTCGCTGATCCTTGCGGTATTCCTTGCGCACGCCTTTATCGGTCCGTTTGGCCGCATGATCGGCGATGGTGTCGCGTTTGCGGTCCGTCATCTGCTGACCGGTAGTTTTGCCCCGATCGGCGCGGCGTTGTTCGGCTTCCTGTACGCCCCGCTGGTGATCACCGGCGTGCATCAGACTACGCTTGCCATCGACATGCAGATGATTCAGAGCATGGGCGGCACGCCGGTATGGCCGCTGATCGCGCTGTCGAATATCGCTCAGGCCTCTGCGGTGGTGGGCATCATTATCTCCAGTCGCAAACACAACGAACGTGAAATCTCAGTCCCTGCAGCCATCTCCGCGTATCTCGGGGTCACTGAACCGGCAATGTACGGCATCAACCTGAAATACCGCTTCCCGATGCTGTGCGCGATGATCGGCTCCGGTCTCGCCGGACTGCTGTGCGGCCTGAACGGAGTGCTGGCAAACGGGATTGGCGTCGGCGGTTTGCCGGGCATCCTCTCCATCCAGCCGACCTACTGGCAGGTATTTGGCATGGCGATGGTCATTGCGATTGTTATCCCAATGATACTGACCTCATTTGTTTACCAGCGTAAATACCGTCTGGGCACATTACAAATTATCTAACTTTTCTTCGGGGCGCAGTTGCGCCCCAGCGTATTTCCAGGAAACAACCATGACTATTCCACACTGGTGGCAAAACGGCGTTATCTATCAGGTTTACCCCAAGAGTTTTCAGGACACCACCGGCAGCGGCACCGGCGATTTACGCGGCGTGACCCAGCGTCTCGACTATCTGCAAAAGCTGGGTGTCGATGCCATCTGGCTGACGCCGTTCTATATTTCGCCGCAGGTTGATAACGGCTACGACGTCGCGGATTACCTGTCTGTCGATCCGGCCTACGGTACGCTGGAAGATTTTGACGAACTGGTGGCGCAGGCGAAAGCGCGCGGTATCCGTATTATTCTCGATATGGTGTTTAACCACACCTCAACCCAGCATGCGTGGTTTCGTGAGGCGCTGGATAAAGACAGCCCGTATCGCCAGTTTTATCTCTGGCGTGACGGTACGCCAGGCAGTACACCGAACAACTGGCGTTCCAAATTTGGCGGCAGCGCCTGGGGCTGGCACGCCGCAAGCGAGCAGTATTATCTGCACCTCTTTGCTCCTGAACAGGCAGACCTGAACTGGGAGAACCCGGCGGTACGCGCCGAGCTGAAAAAAGTGTGCGAATTCTGGGCCGATCGCGGCGTGGACGGGTTACGACTCGATGTGGTGAATCTTATCTCTAAAGATCAGAGCTTCCCGAACGATCCCGACGGCGATGGACGCCGTTTTTATACCGATGGCCCGCGCGCGCATGCGTTTTTACGCGAGATGAACCGCGACGTCTTCACGCCACGCGGCCTGATGACTGTGGGAGAAATGTCATCCACTACGCTGGAAAACTGCCAGCAGTACGCCGCACTCGATGGCAGCGAACTGTCGATGACCTTTAACTTTCACCACCTGAAAGTGGATTACCCCAACGGTGAGAAGTGGACGTTAGCCAAACCCGACTATGTGGCGCTGAAAACCCTGTTCCGCCACTGGCAGCAGGGCATGCACAATCAGGCCTGGAACGCGTTGTTCTGGTGTAACCACGATCAGCCGCGCATCGTGTCGCGTTTTGGCGATGAAGGTAAATACCGCATTCCGTCGGCCAAAATGCTGGCGATGGTGCTGCACGGTATGCAGGGCACGCCCTATATCTACCAGGGGGAAGAGATCGGCATGACTAACCCGCACTTCAGCCAGATTACCGATTATCGCGATGTGGAAAGCCATAACATGTTTGCCGAACTGAACGGTCAGGGGCGAGATGCCGACGAACTGCTGGCGATCCTCGCCAGTAAATCCCGCGATAACAGCCGCACGCCGATGCAGTGGGATGCCAGCCAACACGCGGGCTTCACCGAAGGCGAGCCGTGGATCAATCTGTGTGACAACGCGGCGGAGATCAACGTGGCGGCAGCGCTGAACGATACCGACTCGGTGTTCTATGCCTATCAGAGGCTGATCGCACTGCGCAAAACGGAGCCGGTTATCACCTGGGGCGACTATCAGGATCTGTTACCGGACAGCCCGCACATATGGTGCTATCAGCGCGAGTGGCAAGGGCAGCGACTGCTGGTCATTGCCAATCTGAGCGATACCTTCCAACGCTGGCAGCCGCCCCATACCGGGGGAAACTGGCAGGTGCTGATGCACAACTATGCCGAGGTCGCCAGCCAACCCGCAGACATGACGCTACGTCCTTTCGAAGCCGTCTGGTGGGTGCAAAAATAGCTTGCAATTGGTTTTGAGCCCGGTACGTATAGCGCTATCGGGCTTCAATGCTGACACTGCATTTACCTTCCTGTTTTTGTTGAATAATTAATCAGATTTTTCTTGCCACAATTTACAATCGCTGTACTGCCCGTCATCTGTACGCTCCGATTTTTACTTTGCGCTACATCAAATAAATCGTAAACATCCTTGATGCAAATCACTACATATAGAACTTAAAATGCACGCCGACCCAATATGTTGTATTAATCGACTACAATTGCTACAACTACAGTGCACCGCTTTACGGTGGAATTGTGGATAAAGTGGGTCAGGATTGCGGGAAGTCATTGGCAATAGAGATGAATAAAGCCATGGCCGCTTCCCCAACCTCTGTGGATAACCTGTTCTTATAAATATGGAGTGATCATGACACCGCATGTGATGAAACGAGATGGCTGTAAAGTGCCGTTTAAATCAGAGCGCATCAAAGAAGCCATTCTGCGTGCAGCTAAAGCAGCGGGAGTCGATGACGCAGATTACTGTGCCACCGTCGCAGAAGTCGTTAGTAGCCAGATGAATGAGCGCAGCCAGGTCGATATCAACGAGATCCAGACAGCGGTAGAAAACCAACTGATGTCTGGTCCGTACAAACAACTCGCCCGTGCGTACATCGAATATCGCCACGACCGTGATATACAGCGTGAAAAGCGTGGCCGTCTGAACCAGGAAATTCGTGGTCTGGTTGAGCAAACCAACTCTGCTCTGCTGAACGAAAACGCCAACAAAGACAGCAAAGTGATCCCGACCCAGCGTGACCTGCTGGCCGGTATCGTCGCCAAACACTATGCGCGTCAGCACCTGCTGCCGCGTGATGTCGTCCAGGCGCACGAGCGTGGTGATATTCACTATCACGATCTCGACTACTCTCCGTTCTTCCCAATGTTTAACTGCATGCTGATCGACCTGAAAGGCATGCTGACGCAGGGCTTTAAGATGGGTAACGCGGAGATTGAGCCGCCAAAATCCATCTCCACCGCGACGGCCGTCACCGCGCAAATTATCGCGCAGGTTGCCAGCCATATTTATGGCGGTACCACCATTAACCGTATTGACGAAGTTCTCGCACCATTCGTGACCGAGAGCTTTAACAAGCATCGCAAAACCGCTGAAGAGTGGCAGATCCCGGATGCCGACGGTTATGCGCATTCCCGTACCGAGAAAGAGTGCTACGACGCATTCCAGTCCCTCGAGTATGAAGTGAATACCCTGCATACCGCTAACGGTCAGACGCCGTTCGTCACCTTCGGTTTTGGCCTGGGAACCAGCTGGGAATCACGTTTGATCCAGCAGTCCATTCTGCGTAACCGCATTGCGGGACTGGGTAAAAATCGTAAAACCGCCGTCTTCCCGAAACTGGTGTTCGCCATTCGCGACGGCCTGAACCACAAGTTTGGCGATCCGAACTACGACATCAAACAGCTGGCGCTGGAGTGCGCAAGCAAGCGTATGTATCCGGACATCCTGAACTACGATCAGGTAGTGAAAGTCACCGGTTCGTTCAAAACGCCGATGGGCTGCCGTAGTTTCCTCGGTGTCTGGGAAAACGAGAACGGCGAACAGGTTCACGACGGGCGTAACAACCTCGGCGTTATCAGCCTCAACCTGCCGCGTATCGCGCTGGAAGCGCACGGTGATGAAGCCACCTTCTGGAAACTGCTCGACGATCGCCTGGTGCTGGCGCGTAAAGCGCTGATGACCCGCATTGCGCGTCTGGAAGGTGTGAAAGCCCGCGTTGCGCCAATCCTGTATATGGAAGGCGCCTGCGGCGTGCGTCTGAAAGCGGACGATGATGTGTCTGAAATCTTTAAAAATGGTCGCGCATCCATCTCTCTGGGTTACATCGGCATTCATGAAACCATTAACGCGCTGTTTGGTGACAAACATCTGTACGACAGCGAGGAGCTGCGCGCCAAGGGTATCGCCATTGTGGAACGTCTGCGTCAGGCGGTCGACCAGTGGAAAGACGAGACCGGCTACGGCTTCAGCCTGTACAGCACGCCGAGCGAAAACCTGTGCGACCGTTTCTGCCGTCTTGATACCGCCGAGTTTGGTGTGGTGCCAGGCGTGACCGACAAAGGTTACTACACCAACAGCTTCCACCTCGACGTGGAGAAAAAGGTTAACCCGTACGACAAAATCGATTTCGAAGCGCCGTACCCGCCGCTGGCAAGCGGAGGCTTCATTTGCTACGGCGAATACCCGAATATTCAGCACAACCTGAAAGCGCTGGAAGACGTGTGGGATTACAGCTACCAGCACGTGCCGTATTACGGGACCAACACGCCAATTGATGAATGCTACGAGTGCGGCTTTACCGGTGAGTTCGAATGCACCAGCAAAGGCTTCACCTGCCCGAAATGTGGTAACCACGACGCCGCGCGCGTGTCGGTCACCCGCCGCGTCTGCGGTTATTTAGGCAGCCCGGACGCCCGTCCGTTTAACGCCGGTAAGCAGGAAGAAGTGAAGCGCCGCGTTAAGCATTTAGGTAACGGGCAGATAGGTTAATCCGCTGTTACGTTAATGCCCGGTGGCGCTGCGCTTACCGGGCCTACGAACCGCACTCTTATTGTAGGCCGGGTAAGCGCAGCGCCACCCGGCATGGTTACAAGCTATGAACTTTCACCAATACTACCCCGTCGACATCGTTAACGGCCCCGGCACCCGCTGCACGCTGTTTGTGTCCGGGTGCGTGCATGAATGTCCCGGTTGCTATAACAAAAGCACCTGGCGGCTCAATTCCGGCAAGCCATTTACCAAAGAGATGGAAGACAAGATCATTGCCGATCTGAACGATACGCGAATCAGGCGTCAGGGGATCTCGCTCTCCGGTGGCGATCCGCTACATCCGCAAAACGTGCCGGAAATCCTGCAACTAGTGCAGCGCGTTCGCGCTGAGTGCCCCGGCAAAGATATCTGGGTGTGGACCGGCTACAAGCTCGATGAACTCAACGCCGCGCAAATGCAGGTGGTCGATCTCATCAACGTACTGGTCGATGGCAAATACGTGCAGGATCTTAAAGACCCGGCGCTGATCTGGCGCGGCAGCAGCAACCAGGTCGTACATCATTTGCGTTGATCGCTAAAGCCGTTTGTTTGCATCGAGATAAACGGCCGAATGTTCTCGCTTGCCGACCGCGACAACAAACACGGTCACAACCTCATCCCGAACCTGGTACACCAGACGATAGCCGGACGATTTAAGCTTAATTTTATAGCAATCTGGAAGACCGTTTAAACGGGCAGAGTCAATTCTGGGGTTCAACAACACGTCGGCCAACTTCTTCTTAAACTGAGCCTTCACCGTATCACCCAGTTTATGCCACTCTTTTAAGGCTCTCGGGTCGAATTCCAGTTCATAAGTCATCCAGACTAACCTTGATTCCTTTTTGCGGGCTGGCCAGCCTCTCCCGGACTGTCTGAATCAGTGTATCTTCGCTGTCGCTAACGGTGACGGTTTTCACTGGCATGCGCCCCGTTTCCGCGACGTACTGAAACAGTAATCGCACAGCTTCCGTTGGAGTAATGTTCAGTTTTTCCAGCACGGCATAAGCCTCATTTTTGAGTTTGTCATCCAGACGGACGTTCAGCGTGGCCATTATGCCTCCAGTAGAATCGAATGCGTAATGCAGTTTAGCATTACATACGCATTACATCGAATTCTGGATAACGCCTCTCAAAAACGACTGACACACTCCATGGCGACGGTTTTGAACTCGGTGAAATTCCGGCATGCGCAGAGCCGCGTCATGGCGCGTTCACGCAGGAAGGTGACGAAAATATCGTAGATCGCCATCGCTTCTTCGTACTCGCTTTTACTAATGGCGAGCAGGAAGATCACGTGCGCCGTTTCATCACCCCATGCAATGCCCTGCGGTGCGAGGATAGTGTAAACCACCGTTTTCTTTGCCAGCAGACCGAGGGCGTGCGGCAGCGCGATGCCATCACCCAGCATAGTGCTGACGATGGCCTCACGTTCAACCACCGAATCAAGAAACTCCGCGTCGACAAAGCCTTCATCCTGCAACTGATGGCATAACGTTTTGAACAGCGTCTGCTGATCCATGGTGCCGTCGATCACGCGAAAATGGGCGGCATCGAAAAATTTATTCAGCATCCACGGGCGGGTTCTGTCCACCAGCACCAGCTTGCCAATTTGCTCCAGTTGATAATCGGTCGGAAACGGCGCAATCATCGCCACGGGCTTATCTTTTTCACCGATCCGCGCGGTAGAGATAACAAAATCTTCGCTAATGCTTTCCCGCTGTTCGTAGTCGCGCAACGTGACGGTATCGACGATTTCAATCTGCGGATACTTACGCGCCAGCACCGCTTCAATCATCCGCGCCATCGCATTTCCAGCATCGCATACCAGCAGAACTTTCGGTTGCCTCTGGTAACCGATGTTGTAACTACGTTCCAGCCCCACGCCAATATGCAGGACCAGAAAGCCAATCTCATTTTCACTGATGGTATACGGCGTATATTTCCCCCATCCCGAGACGGCGGCCAGCGTCATATCCCATGCCATCGGGTAGTGCTGTTTAATATTTTCCAGCAACGGATTAGGGATCATTATCTGGTAACGCACCCGGGTGATCATCGTCTTAATATGCGTCAGCAGGTCAGCATGCAACTGTTTGTCATTCAACAGGTTGTAGTTGTACTGGGTGTTGATAAAACGCAGGATGTAATTAACCAGCGCTTCGTCATCATCCGCATTGATGGCGCTGGGGGCGATCTCTTGAACCTGACGGGCGGCGATGTGCACCTGTAGCCAATTCTCTTCGAAAACAGAAAGCGGTTTGTCTGCCAGCCGGTGCAGAACCGCCGCAATCTCACGCGCGGCCAGGCACACCGCCTGTTCAGTTTCTTCAGCGGCAAACTCCGGCAATGGATACCCTTCACTAATCCGCCGTACCGCCACCGCGCAGTACAAGCGTAAAAACAGCTCGCCCTCGTCGGTCAAACGAATATGAAAACGGGCAAAAATGTCCTGTAAAACAGGCTGTAGCTGCTCAGGGATCCCGGCATTCAGCGCCTCCTGCATCACTAACGGGTGCTGCGGATCCTGCTGTGCCAGCGTCCACAACAGATCGGTCAAACAGGCGCGGATCGCCATCTCGCTGCCAAACAATTTCATGCCGTGACGGGGGCGCGTTTCCAGCGTCAGACGATAACGTTGCAAGTGTTCACGGACTTCGGCCATATCGTTTTGCAGCGTCGCACGACTGATAAACCATTCATCAGCTAAATCTTCCAGCTTTAGCGAGAAAGCCGATGTCAGAAAACGCACCACCAGCCAGTGTACCCTCTCCTGGCTGGTTCGCGGGATGCGCAGCAACGTTTCAGGCTGCTGCGTTTGCAGAGAGTGATAACTTGCCGGGTCGTCAATTTTGAGCTGATAACCGCTGCCCCGGCTGAGGACAAACTGCGCGCCGTACTGATTAAGCAGCGCGTTTAGCGCAGTGATATCCGCCCGTACGGTGCGTGTAGAAACCGACAACCGCTGCGCCAGCTCATCCTGTGGAAGCGCTTCGTTTTGCAACATATCAAACAGCTGTGCTAAACGTTGGTTGGGGAATCGCACGTCAGTCTCCTCATCTGTCAGTTAGCCTATGCAAGCCCGGGTCATCGCCATCAGCTGGCGCACGTCGTCCGGGCGGGTGTTACCACTCACCTTATCAATAATCGAACTATAGATGTGAGGAATGATTTTGCTCACTCCGGCATCCAGGGCGATCTGCAGGATTTCAGTAAAATTATCCAGATCGATACCCCCGGTAGGCTCCAGCCAGAAGTCATGCCGGGCACAGGCCTGCGCGACGGCGATGTACTCGTCACGACATTTCAGGCCGCCCATCGGGAAGTATTTAATCGAGCTACCGCCCATGTCTTTGAGCAGCGCAATCGCGGTTTCTACCGGCACAATACCGTCCGGCGTCTGGCTGCTCAGCGGACCGGTGGAGATTTTCACCCTGCCCGGCATGCCGGTTGGCGAGACCAGACCGTTGACTACCGTCTCCTGCTGGCCCAACAGCGCCCGACTGGTCGCCACGCCGGTAAAGACCTGATTAACATGCTGCGGCTGTACCTGACGGGAGATCTCACTGACCATCGCCGACTGATTTGGATCGCCCGCCCCCAACCCCACTGAAAGCGCATTGTCGATAAGCGCTGCGTATTCACGCATATCCGCGACCGCGCTTGCGACATCCGGGTAATTTTTTGACAACACGCCGACCAGCACGTGTCCTTCCGCCGCCGCGTAAATATCCCGCGCATTTTCTTTGGAGCCTGCCAGCACGTTCAGGCAGACGCGGTCACGATAAAAGTTAGGGGTCAGTTTCATGCGTTTTTCTCCTGCGAAATCACTTCACCAATTCGACGGGCCACAATTTCCAGCTGCGCGCGATCCACGCTGCGCACATCGGCTTCGATAATGCCTTCGTTGGCTTTGTACCCACGGAAGTAAATCGCGTACTCGCCGTGTTTCAGGGCTTCAACCAGTTCGCCCGTGGCGATACCGGTTACCGCTTCGTCAAACTTAATTTCCGTACGGGCGATGTCGCGCCCTGCGCTGTCCCACACCACGCGGGCGCTCACGCCGTGCAGCTGGTTCAACGCATCAATGAACGGCGTCATTTTCTCGACCATCTCCGCGCCGCTCTCTTTCTGCGCGTTCAGATACAGTTCGATAGCGCAGGTCAGGCCAAGAATCCCCTCTTTGCCCACCTTCATCGCCCGGCCGATCCCCGCCGTCTGGCGTTTCACCCACTCAACATACTGGGTTTTGCCAATCACCAGTCCACTGGTTGGCCCTTCAATCGCCTTTGCGCCGCTATAAATCACCAGGTCCGCACCAAGGCGGTAGTAGCACTGCAAATCTTCTTCCGCCGCGGCGTCCACAATCAGCGGCAGGTTATGCGTGCGCGCCACCACCGCGGCCTGCTCCACGCTGAGCATGCTTTTCTGTACGCAGTGGTGAGATTTGATATACAGAATCGCCGCCGTGCGCGGTGTAATGGCTGCCGCCAGCTGTGCCGCGGAACATTCATTGGCATAGCCCGCTTCCACCAGCTTGCCGCCGCCGAGCGCCACCATAGTGCCTACCGGTGCGCCAAAGTTGACGTTGTGGCCTCTGGGCAGCACGATTTCGTTGTTCTCTATGGGCGTAACGTGCAGATTCTCCAGCAGCCAGTCGCTGTCTTTCACCAGCACCGCAGCCACCGACTGGGCGATTCCAGCCGATGCGCAGGAGACGACGGTCGCCCCTTCCACTTCCAGCAATTTCGCGATGTAGTCGCCGGTTTTATTGACCAGATCTTTCATTTCGAAGTACTGATTCATCCCCGCCATCGCAGCCTCAACCACTTCTGGTCGCGGCGTGGAAACGCCGAGCGCCGTCATGCGGCCTGATGTGTTAATTACCTGTTTTAAATTGTATTTCTCAAAAATCGAAGGCATGTTCCGCGCTCCCTTGTTCGGTCATATAGCCCTTGCCCGCACGTATTGCGGCAAGCGGCACCAGCATTTGTTCAGCCTGCAGGCTGTCGTTTTCAGCATCTACCAGCACGGTTGGCTGGCGCTTAAGCGTAAAGAGGGTTAAATCGGCATCCAGACCAGGCTGCAGTCGCCCTTTCTGTTTCAGGCGCAGGCCGTCAGCGGCATTGGCGGTCACGCACTCAATGACCTGTGGGAGCGACATCCCCATGGCGAGAAATTTCGACATCACATTCGCCAGGGAAAACACCGGGCCGCTGATACGGTTGCGGCAATAAATATCGGAGCTGATGGTGTGCGGCAAAATGCCGAGACCGATAGCGCGTTTCGCTACCGCAAAGCTCAGGCTGGCAGTACCGTGACCCACGTCCAGACGCACGCCGCGTTGCAGCGCCCGCGTGACAGATGCGCGCAGCTCTCCCTGCGGTGTCAGAATACGGTTCGGTTTACCGTTGTAGCAGTGGGTAATAATATCGCCTGCGCTCAGGCGCTCGGCGATCTCATCGAGATTCGGCGGGTTGTTGCCGATGTGCACCATCAGCGGCAGGTCGCCGTTCTCTGTTTGCATCGCTTTGGCACGATCCAGCGGGGTGATGCCGTTAACACCTACCACGCTGCTGCTCATGCGTGCCTTCAGGCCGACGATAAAATCAGGGTGGCGTTTCACCGCCTGGCGCACCGCATCGGCGTCAATGTTGGCCATATTAGCCAGTTCATTCTGGGCGATAAGCCCAACGCGGGAGATATTCAGCAGCGCATACACTTCAGTCGCTGCTTCCTGGGTCAGGGTGTAAAAATCGTCGATATCATCCGCCCCGGTACTGCCCGCATCCACGACCGTGGTGACGCCAGTCGCAATACCGACGCTGTCCGGCTGGTCGTGATAAATCGGGGATTTGGGATAACAGTGAACGTGGGAATCAATCCAGCCTGCGCTGACGTAGCACTCGCCGCCGAGCTCAATAGTTTTCAGCGCCGGACCATCAACGTTGCCTAATGCCGCAATTTTGCCATCTTTCAGCGCAATATCGCTCACCGTATCGTCAACGAGGCGCGCACCGCGCAGGAGTAAATCAAACATCGCTCTCTCCTATGCCGGATGGCGGCGTAACCGCCTTATCCGGCCTGCAAATCAACAGTTAGCTAATGGCAATCGGGAAGATGGACCCGAGGATCATTGCCCCAAGGATCGCCCCGCCGGTAATCGGTTTTTGCCACAGATAAAACAGCAGCGCACCCGCCAGAGAACCGATTCCGATAGGAATAGAAGCCGTCATCGCGCTGAGGATAATCAACGGTCCGAGGAAGCGGCCGGAGGCGTTACCGGCCCCCATCATGACGTCCGCACCGTAGGTTGAATCGCTCTGGTTGATGGTGAACTTACGCGCCAGAATGATGATGTAGCCAATCGCCAGACCAATCACCAGACCAGTGACCAGCGAGGCGGCAAAGTTGGCGACCGGGAAGATAATGCCCGCGCCCAGCAGCAGCGCCGGAACACCTAACCCAACCCCGGTCTGAATCGCCCCGCCGATATCCAGAATACCCACCAGCGAACCTTCAATGATGCGGGCAAACAGGAAACTTGCGCCAAATGCCGCCACCGCCCCGTAGGAGCCGGTATCCATTCCCGCCTTCAGCATCGCCACAAAAGCCACTTCGTTAAATGCGCCAATACCGTACAGGTAGTACATATGCGTTCCGGCAAATACGCCGGATGAGAGCAGGCCCACAAAGATCGGGAACGACCAGTCAGCGAACCAAAAACCTTTATTCTGTTCCATGATGACCTCCGTTATTTGCCGCTGAGCGAGTTGTGGATAAGTTCGAGCCAGTTAGGCACGGTCAGATGGAAGGATTCGATCATCTTCATATCGAAACCGCGGAAGAAGCCGCTCAGGACAAACAGCGCGACGATAGCTACCATCATCACTTTCGTGACGTGGTTCCAGCCGCTTTCTTCAACACCTTTGCCGATCAGAATGCCGAGCACCAGTCCCGGAACGGCGTTGCCCATGATCAGCTGCGCCGCGCCGCCAAAAACGGTGGCCCAGAAGCCGGATTTCTTACCGGCGTCGATCGCCGCCAGCCAGAAGATCACCGGCATCACGGTATTAACCAGCAGGTTAGCCGCAGGCACCAGCACCTTGACGGCGGTAACCTGCAGCGCTTCCGGTACGGATGACGCGGTGAGGTTCAGGAAGGTCACGACAATCATCCCGATAACGCCACAGGCAATCGCCATGCGTTTGGGATCGTGTAGCGTTTCACCAACGTTGCGGTTTTTAACCATCAGCGCGGCGGCACCCCAGTTGGGAATGATGCGATGGTCGACATCCTGCGTGAACGCCCCCGCCGCAACGGAAGAAGCCCAGGCGTTAAAGAAGAAGCCCAGGCCGAACGAGAAGTGAGAAGCCGGATCCCCTTCGCAGGAATTCAGTTCTCCCAGAGTACGAAACGCGCCCATCCCTTGAGTGGTAGGCGCATGAAACATGCGTGCAGCCCCAGCGCCGACACCGACGCCAACCAGGCCACCAATGATGAGCGATTTTATTAATATTATCAGGAACATATTTATGCCTTTTAATAAAGAATCAGCGTTGCGTAACGAAATCCACCTTGTCGAGATTGATGGCAGTCACGTTGACGGTCACATCCAGCTCCACGCTGAAGGTGCGTCTTTCCCGGCGCAGAAAGAGGAATAAAAACGCCTCTTTGCGCACCGTTTCACGCGCTTGAACAACCTGCACATCCTGTGGCTCAATACGCAGTAAGATATGCGGCGACGCTTTCATCACCGCAGCCTGAACGTGGTTCAGGGCATCGGCAAAGGCGCGCGCTTTGGCCTCGCCCTTGCCAGTGACTCTCACCGTGGTAGTGAATTGCTCTTTCATACTTAAGCGCCGTGTTTCTTTTGCCAGGCCTGCACCAGGCGTTCACCGAGCTCTTCTTTATCCATAAAACCGAATCCCAGCACGTTGCAACCTTCGTTGATGGCCGTTACGCCTTCATCAACCGAGCGCATGCCATATTTCGCCTTGTAGCCGTATTTGGTCTGTGCGGTAATCGCCCCTGCCCCGCCACTGCCGCAAAACGAGATACCAAAGGTGGCGTTTTCCGCTTTCATTACGTCACCCAGCTTCATGTCAGCCGCCACGCCCGGTACCACAACCGCACGGCCACCCGCTTTCTCAACGCCTGCCGCCACTTTCTGGCCTTTACCCAGACGATCGCCAATCACTACGGTAATCTGTTCCATCTTTTGCTCCTTAAAGGTTGTCTTTCGCGACTTCGAAGTGCACCGACAGCAGCCAGGCTTCTTCCTCGGGAAGATTGCCAAACTCGGCGACCACGTCGCGGGCAAGCGCCATTGACTCGGCAGAAATTTCATCAAATAAGCTGGCATCGACTTCTGGTAAGGGTTCACCCGTTATCGAGCGGTGCGCCATGGCGCGAACATGCGATGTCAGCATCTGTTCCTGTACGGCGTTGGGAATAATGTGGCGTTCACGCAGCAAGGCATATACCTGCGCCAGCATGCGGTCGGCCAGTTCCACCGATTCCCCCATGTCATTCATTACAGCTCCGTTATTCACTCGTCTTACCCCACTAATGGCTCTGAGGGTAAATTAGCGGTGGGGGTTAAAAGTTTGTAGCGAGTTGTTTTCCACTTCGAAGTGGAAAGGGGGTCAGCGATAGTGATCTGTGCCGCAAAAAGGGCGGGATTCGCAATTTATCACTGGAAGAATGTGATTGAGATCGCAAGAGTGAGCCGCAAAATGGCAGGAAATGCGAACAATGAATGGGCGATAAAAATGAAAAAATGTGATGGGGATAGCGTTTACTTATGGGGCGTGCAGTAGCGGGGGATTTTATCCGACCTACGGGTATGCAGGCCGGATAGCGCAGATTAGCGGAACTTCTTGTGGTTTTCGTTGCGCGTGGTTTTCAGCTCTTCCGCAACGGCTTTCGCCTCTTTGACTTTACCTTCGTTCGCCAGCTTAAGCGCACCATCAATCTGGCCGATCAGCGTGTCAAAACCGTGGCGGAAATCCTTCATCTCCGGGCTGTCCGGGGATTTGTTTTCCAGCTTCGGCGGCGTGGCCTTTTGAGCATCCAGCGCGGCTGCACGCATTTTGGTTAACGCATCTTTCAGTTCAGTCGCATTATCCGTTTTTTCAACGATCTTCAGGTTGTCGTTGAGGATCCCCATGTCGTCTTCAAGATCGGCTGCAAACGCAGAAGAACCAAGAACCAGCGTTGAAGCCGCGACGATCGCTAACAGGTGTTTACGCATTGCTCACTTCCTTTTTTATTATTAAAAATTAACGCCTTAACGAGTATCACTGCCCGGCGATTTTCATCTCCGGTAACAATACCGAACCACATTGGATATTACTGCGCGTTTCAATATCGTTCCCCACGGTCACAATATTGCGCCACATCTCTTTTAAGTTCCCGGCGATGGTAATTTCACTCACCGGATACTGAATTTCGCCGTTTTCGACCCAGAAACCCGCCGCGCCGCGCGAGTAATCGCCGGTAATGCCGCTTACGCCCTGGCCCATCAGCTCGGTAACCACAAGGCCTGTGCCCATCTCATTGAGCAACTGCTCGAAGCTTAGACCCTGTCCCGGAATTCGCCAGTTGTGGATCCCGCCCGCATGCCCGGTGCTCTTCAGCCCCAGCTTACGCGCAGAGTAGTTGGTCAGCAGCCACTGAGTCAGCACGCCATCTTTAATGATGTCACGGCGTTCAGTCCGTACCCCTTCACTGTCGAATGGCGACGACGCCAGCCCTTTCAGCAGGTGCGGATGCTCTTCAATAGTCAGCCATTCCGGCAGAATTTGTTTGCCCAGCGAATCCAGCAGGAAGGTGGATTTACGGTATACCGAACCACCGGCGATCGCGCCGACCAGGTGTCCGAACAGTCCGGTCGCCACTTCGTTGGCGAAAATCACCGGTGCTTTCATGGTGGACAGCTTACGCGGCGACAAACGAGATAAGGTGCGGCGAGCACAGTCAGCCCCTACCCACTCCGGCGTTTGCAGATCGCCCATCGCCCGGCCAATGGTGTAGGCGTAATCGCGTTCCATATCGCCATTTTCTTCCGCGATCACACAGCTGGAAAGGGAATGACGCGTGGAGCAGTAGCCCTGCAGCATGCCGTGGCTGTTACCAAACACTTTGATGCCATAGTGGCTGTTAAAGCTGCCGCCTTCGGTATTGGTGATACGCTTATCAGCCTGCAGCGCCGCCTGTTCAGCACGAGCAGCCAGTTCGATGGCTTCATCAGGGGAAACTTCCGCCGGGTGGAACAGGTCCAGATCGGGCGCCTCAAAGGCCAGCAGTTCTTTATCTGCCACGCCTGCGCACGGATCCGGCGAAGTGTAACGTGCAATGTCCAGCGCAGCCTGCACGGTGCGTGCAATTGCCTGCGGGCTTAAATCGGTGGACGATGCGCTGCCCTTACGGTTCTGGTGGTAAACCGTAATCCCCAGTGCACCATCGCTATTGAATTCGACGTTCTCCACTTCACCATAACGGGTGCTGACGCTAATACCCGTGGTCTTGCTTACAGCGACTTCCGCGCCATCCGACTTACCTGACGCTAATTCCAGTGCCGTCGAGACCGCTTCTTCCAGAATCTTACGCTGCGCTTCAACTTGTGAGATTACTTTCATCGCAAATGCCATAATGTAGAGAGAGTTTCTCTGAAGTCTAACAGAGAACCGTTTTTCAGTGCGCATCTTAACTGGTAACATTAGCCTCTTTTTTTAAGGAGCCTGACATGACTAAGCAGCCCGAAGACTGGCTCGACGACGTTCCCGGTGATGACATCGAAGACGAAGACGATGAAATTATCTGGGTCAGTAAAAGTGAAATAAAACGTGACGCCGAGGAGTTAAAACACCTGGGTGTGGAACTGGTAAAACTGGGGAAAAACGCGCTGGATAAAATCCCGCTCGATGCGGATTTACGTGCCGCGATTGAGCTGGCCCAGCGTATTAAGATGGAAGGTCGCCGCCGCCAGCTGCAGCTGATTGGCAAAATGTTGCGCCAGCGCGATGTTGATCCTATCCGTCAGGCGCTGGACAAGCTGAAAAACCGTCACAACCAACAGGTCGTTGTCTTCCATAAGCTGGAGCAACTGCGTGACCGTATGGTTGACGGTAGCGATGAAGCCATCGAAGAAGTGATGAACCTGTGGCCTGACGCCGACCGTCAGCAACTGCGTTCGCTGGTGCGTAACGCCAGGAAAGAAAAAGCGGGCAACAAGCCGCCAAAATCTTCCCGCCAGATCTTCCAGTATCTGCGTGAACTGGCGGAAAACGAAGCGTAATTCGTCGGCTATGACTCTTATAAGGGTAATAAATTACCCTTATAAGACATTTATATTATAAATATAATATTTAATATTATTCCTTCCAGCTATTTTTATAGTACTCAAATATTGTTGCAGTCAGCACCTGAAAGTGATTGAATCTGAATTCTGAACGGAAGCGCTTCGGATAATATTCATATTCACAAGGATTATAAAATGGAGAAAGAATCAATTAATGCAAAATGGCGAGAGCGTTTTGACTTTCTGAGCACGCATGGATTGCCAGGAACACCATCTTATACAAAAATTTATAGAACAATGAAGTTTGGACAGAGGATAAGTATAGGAGCCAACTTATATGCTTTTTTCTTCGGCTTTGTCTACTTCTGCATCCTGGGCTTATGGAAAAAGGGACTGGTATTATTTTTGGGCGTAGCGGCCATACAGGCCGTACTGATCGCAATAGAAACTGCGGCAGATATTGATATGAATGCCTTTTCCAAAGTCATAAATATTGGATACGCCATTGTATGCGCTCATTTAGTCAATACCGCCTACTACCTGCGCACAGTGAAAGGTGTTGACAGTTGGAACCCGTTCCAGGGGTTAACCCGAAAAAGCGCAGAAGCGTTGTCAAACCTGCCATCACGTCAGTATTAATCTCACAGGGAGCATATTTGGCTCCCTGCTATTATTAAAAAGCAAATAATAATGTAGTAGATACGTATATTGCAGCTGATAAGCAGGTGATAATGAAAGCACAAAACGCCTTTAAACGATAATTCGACGATATCATTCCGGCAATACTCATCGAAAAACCAATAACAAAAAAGAGTATTCCAGCCATGACGAAAAATATCGCTATACAATCACCATCATCAATACCTGCGGTTATGAGATACAAGAAAAAGCAAATTGCAAGAATTAACCCAATGAAACTTACCCATAGAGAAACCGTTACCATTTCTCTGTTGCCATCACATGAAGAGGCTATGCTCGCTGTCATATTAAGGAACACCGATCCTTGTGTTGAATATTAAAATAACATTTTCAATATGCAGCAAAATTATATTTATTGCAATAACCTATCAGAACAGGAAAAAGAAATCTGACGACATTAACTTTCTTTTTATTTAGAGAAACAAAGTTTAGCGAAATGAGCTTGCCGGATGGCGGTGCAAACACCTTATCCGGCCTACAATCCGTGAATTCGTTGTAGGCCCGGTAAGCGTAGCGCCACCGGGCATTTTTTTACTCTTGCTCTTGCGCTTCCGCCTGAGCTTTCTTCGCCAGACCATCCAGCAGTTTTTGATGAATACCACCAAATCCGCCGTTACTCATCACCAGAATGTGATCGCCTGGCTGCGCGGTTTTCACCACCATATCTGCCAGGGCATCCACATCGCCACTCCAGTGCGCCGGCTGAACGCAGGCTTCAGCGACTTCTGCTACCTGCCACGGAATATGCGGGGGTTGCAGCAGGAACACTTCGTCCGCACGGCCTAACGACGGCGCCAGATCATCTTTGCACAGTCCCATTTTCATGGTGTTAGAGCGAGGCTCCAGCACCGCAATAATGCGTGCCGTACCGCCAACTTTCCCGCGCAGCGCCGCAAGCGTTGCCAGAATCGCGGTTGGATGATGGGCAAAATCGTCATACACCGTCACGCCGTGCGCTTCACCACGCAGTTCAAGACGACGACGGGCGTTAATGAACGAGCCTAGCGCATTGGCTGCATCCGCAGGCACGACGCCCACGTGACGGGCTGCCGCAATCGCCATCAGGCCATTGTGCATGTTGTGTTCGCCGACCAGACCCCACTTAACTTCACCCACTTTTTCACCGTCCAGCCACACTTCCCACTCGGAAGCATCGGTAGTGAGCTTTTTCGCCTGCCAGTGACCCTGCTCGCCCACCAGCTCCTGTTCGCTCCAGCAGCCCATCGCCATCGTCTGTTTCAGATTGATGTCGTTTTCCGGGTAGATGATGCGTCCCTGGCCCGGCACGATACGCACCAGATGGTGGAACTGTTTCTGGATCGCTTTCAGATCGTCAAAGATATCTGCGTGATCGAACTCAAGGTTATTGAGGATCAGGGTACGCGGACAGTAATGCACGAATTTAGAACGCTTATCGAAGAACGCGCAGTCGTACTCATCCGCTTCAATCACGAAGAAGTCACTTTCGCCCAGACGCGCGGAAACCTCAAAGTTACCCGGCACGCCGCCGATCACGAAGCCCGGTTTATAGCCGCAGACTTCGAGGATCCAGGTCGCCATTCCGGCGGTGGTGGTTTTGCCGTGCGTACCCGCAACCGCCAGTACCCAGCGGTCGCACAATACAAAGTCATGCAGCCATTGCGGGCCAGACATGTATGGAATGTTCTTCTCCAGCACCGCTTCCACGCAGGGGTTACCACGGGTCATCGCATTACCGATGATCACCAGGTCCGGCTGTGGATCGAGCTGGCTGGCATCGTAACCCTGAATCAGATCAATGCCTTGCTTCTCAAGTAAGGTGCTCATCGGCGGATACACATTGGCGTCCGAACCGGTTACTTCATGACCGAGCGAGCGTGCCAGCATCGCCAGACCGCCCATGAAAGTGCCACAAATTCCCAAAATATGAATGCGCATACGTCACTATCCTTTTTTAATCTGGGGGCCATTTTACGCACATGTCTGGCAACTGAGAAACGCATTTCAGGATATTCCGTAGTTTGCTGGCGCGATTCACCTGAGCGCGATAGCTGAAATATTTGTTAATATTGTTGCGGTCGCTTTACTCCACATAAATTGCAGGGAAAGTGTTATGAAAACGTTAGGTGAATTTATTGTCGAAAAGCAGCACGAGTTTTCTCATGCTACCGGTGAACTCACTGCTTTGTTGTCGGCAATAAAGCTGGGCGCCAAGATCATCCACCGCGATATCAATAAGGCCGGTCTGGTCGATATCCTGGGTGCCAGCGGTGCAGAGAACGTGCAGGGAGAGGTGCAACAAAAACTCGATCTGTTCGCAAACGAAAAACTGAAAGCTGCACTGAAGGCACGCGACATCGTGGCGGGAATTGCCTCAGAAGAAGAAGATGAAATTGTCGTCTTTGAAGGCTGTGAACACGCAAAATACGTTGTGCTAATGGATCCGCTGGATGGCTCATCCAACATCGATGTTAACGTCTCTGTCGGTACGATTTTCTCTATTTATCGCCGCGTAACCCCCGTCGGCACGCCGGTCACGGAAGAGGATTTCCTGCAGCCGGGTAACAAGCAAGTTGCTGCGGGCTACGTGGTTTATGGTTCTTCCACCATGCTGGTGTACACCACCGGCTGTGGCGTGCACGCCTTCACCTACGATCCTTCTCTGGGCGTATTCTGCCTCAGCCAGGAACGTATGCGCTTCCCGGCGAAAGGTAGCACGTACTCCATTAACGAAGGCAACTACATTAAATTCCCGAATGGCGTGAAGAAATACATTAAATTCTGTCAGGAAGAAGATAAGTCAACCCAGCGCCCGTACACTTCGCGCTACATTGGCTCTCTGGTTGCCGATTTCCATCGCAATCTGCTGAAAGGCGGGATCTATCTGTACCCAAGCACCGCCAGCCACCCGCAAGGGAAACTGCGTCTGCTGTACGAATGCAACCCAATGGCCCTGCTGGCTGAGCAAGCCGGCGGCAAGGCGAGCGACGGTAAAAATCGTATTCTGGATATCATCCCGGAAAGCCTGCACCAACGCCGCTCCTTCTTCGTGGGTAACGACCATATGGTTGACGATGTAGAGCGCTTTATCCGCGAGTTCCCGGACGCATAAGCGCAACATCCGGCCTACAGCACGTTGCAGGCCGGATAAGCGAAGTACCATCCGGCACAATGCTGTGATATTGCCGGATGGCGGCTTCGCCTTATCAGGCCTACGTTCGGTTAGGCTGTCTGTAGCTTAAATACGGCCATGGCTTCGATTAGCGCTGAAGACTGCTCTTCCAGCGAGCGGGTAGCCGCTGAAGACTGCTGTACCAGCGCCGCATTTTGCTGCGCCGTTTCATCCATCTGAATCACCGCAATATTCACCTGCTCAATGCCGCGACTCTGTTCCTGGGACGCACTGGCAATTTCACGCATCAGTTTGGTCATACGCATGACCTCGGTCGCAATCTCATCCATGGTTTCACCCGCCTGCTGCGCCAGTTCACTTCCCTCACCCACATGCGTATGGGAATCGCTGATCAATGTACGGATCTCTTTTGCCGCCTCGGCGCTGCGGCTGGCCAGATTACGTACTTCACCTGCAACAACCGCAAAACCACGGCCTTGCTCACCCGCGCGCCGCTTCAACGGAGGCGTTAAGCGCAAGGATATTGGTCTGGAAAGCAATACCGTCAATCACACTGAGGATATCGGCAATTCGGCTGGAGCTACCGGAAATATCGCGCATTTTTTCAATTACATAACACACCATCTCACTGCCCCTATCGGCGGTATCCGATACCGATTTTGCCAGCTGATGCGCCTGCTCCGCGTTCTGCGCATTCTGTTTCACGGTCGCGGTGAGTTCTTCCATACTGGCGGCGGTCTGTTCCAGCGACGTGGCGGTGGATTCTGTACGTTGTGCCAAATGCTGGTTACCTGCGCTCAATTCACGGCTGCCAACATCAATTTGCGAGCTGGCTTCACGCACACGCTGCACAGAATCACCCAACGCATGGCGCATTTCATCCATCGCAGCGTTAAGGCGGTTGAATTCAGCGCTGGCCGACAGCGTGGTAACAGGCGACAAATCCCCCGTCGCCAGGCGTTCCAGTTGCTCCACTATGCTATCCAGCGGCTTGAGAAACTTATTTCGCAGCATAAACCAAATGACCGCCAGCAACACAATGGCAGCCAACATGGCAGCACTCATAATACCATGATAAACCAAAGAGTTAATAACGCGGGTAGCGGCATAAAGCCCCATGCCGCCGGTCAGCAACAGAAGAAACGTCAGCAGAGACAATAACACCAACAAACTTGATCGAATTGAAAGGGATTTTGGCATCGTTATATTTCCGGTTGTAGGGTTAAAACAGACCTGTACAGAACCTATCGACTACAACCGGAAAAAGTTTAGGTATTTAAATGTTTTGTGCAAAATCATGATGTTACTTTGGTGTTGCCGCCGTACCCACTCGGGTTACCGGCGAGCTCTGACGATTTTCCCAAAGCACCGTGAGACCACGTTGTAACGCTATAAAAATAAACAATAAAATGCCAATCGCGATCTTCGTCCACCAGGAACTTAATGTGCCATCAAAATTAATGTAGGTCTGGATCAGCCCTTGGATCGCCACGCCAAATAGCGTACCCAACACCGTTCCCACGCCGCCGCTTAGCAGCGTTCCGCCAATCACCACTGAGGCAATCGCATCCAGCTCAACGCCAACGCCCGCCAGCGCATAACCCGCCTGGGTGTAAATGGAAAACACAATGCCGGCCAGCGTAGCAAGCCCGGTAGACAGCATATAAATGCGGATCGTTGTGCTGCGAGTAGAAATGCCCATCAGGTTAGCAGAGGTGGCGTTGCCGCCAATGGCGTAAACCTGATTACCAAAGCGCGTACGATGCGCAAGGAAGATGCCAATCACCACCACGCCCAGCATTAACAACCCCATCGCGCTCAGGCGACCGCCGCCAGGAATTTTCCATGCCAGGCTTGAGAGCGTGTCATAGATCGGATGGTTAATTGGGATCGACTCTTCAGAGACCAGATAGCTGACGCCGCGCAGGAAGAACATTCCCGCCAGTGTAACAATGAATGCCGGGATCTTCAGCGCATCAATCAGTAGCCCCATAAACGCGCCAAACGCGCAGCCCATTGCCAGAATCAAAGGAAACGCCAGCAGTGGCGAAATCCCCCAGTAACCAATCGCCTTTGCTAAAAATACCCCCGTAAAGGCAATCACCGACCCGACGGAAAGATCAATCCCCCCGGAGAGAATGACGAAAGTCATGCCCACGGCAATAATCCCTAAAAAAGCGTTATCGGTCAGGATATTGCAAATCACCCGGGTGGAAGCAAAAGCCGGGAATTGCGTCAGGCAGTAAAGGTAGCCCAGCACAAACACGCCGAGGGTGATCATCAGCGGTAAATTACGTTTTATCATGACCGCGCACTCCTTTTATCAGGCTGATAAAGCGTTGTGACTGCACGACCAGCACGCACAACACCACGATGGCTTTGACCACCTGATTCAGTTCCGGCTGGAAGCCCGACAGCAAAATCCCGGTGTTCATCCCCTGAATGATCAACGCGCCAATTACCGATAGCAGCAGGTTAAAGCGCCCGCCCATCAGCGAGCCACCGCCAATAACCACCGCCAGGATGGCATCCAGCTCCAGCCATAATCCGGCGTTATTGGCATCTGCCCCACGAATATCCGCCGTGACGATAATACCGGCGATAGCCGCACACAGGCCGCTCAGCACATAAGTGAGCATCACAATGATGCGGGTATTCACCCCGGCGTTTTTCGCCGCACGAATGTTAATGCCCACCGCTTCAATGAACATGCCCAGCGCCGTTTTACGCGTTAGCAGCCAAAAGGCGACCAGCGTCAGCAGCGCGATAATCACCGGCGTGGGAAACAGTAACAGCGAGCCGCTGCCAAACCACGACAGCTCGGGCGAGTTGAAAGTGACGATCTGCCCGGAAGTGATAAGCTGCGCCACTCCACGCCCGGCCACCATCAGGATAAGTGTCGCAACAAACGGCTGGATCTTGAGGATTGCCACCAGAATCCCGTTCCACAACCCGGCCAGAATGCCGGAGCCTAAGGCGGCAAGCAGCACCACCGGCAAACTGTGCCCGGCCACCGTCATCGCCGCGGTGGTCGCCCCTGCAATAGCCATCACCGCGCCAACGGAAAGATCGATGCCGCCAGTGGCAATCACCAGCGTCATACCAATAGCCAGCAGCGCCACGGGAGCGGCACGGTTGAGAATATCAATCGGGCTGCCGAACAGGCGACCATCCTGCAAAATCACCTGGTAGAAGTGCGGGGCCACCAGGCTGTCGACCAGCAGCACCAGCAGTAGCGCCACCAGTTGCGGCATACCTTTTGGCCAACGGAACCGTCGTTTCGCGGTGTTGGATTGAGGGAGAGATTGAGGCATCACCATAGTCTCCTTAGGCCGCAATGGCATTCATGATCGCCGGTACGGACAGTTCAGCCAGTGGGATCTCGGCTACCTGTTTGCGATCGCGCATAATAATGACCCGATCGGCATAACCCACTAACTCTTCCAGTTCGGATGAAATCACCAGCAGCGCCAGACCATCCGCGCACAGCGTTTCGATCAGGCGGATGATCTCGGCATGCGCGCCGACGTCGATCCCGCGCGTGGGTTCATCGAGGATCAGGAACTGCGGTTTGGTCAGCAACCAGCGCGAGAGCAAAACTTTTTGCTGATTACCGCCGGAGAGAAACTCGATCGGCTGTTCAGCGTTGGGGGTACGAATTCCGAGCTGGCGGATAAAACGCTCGGCAATCTCGTTTTGTTCTTTCCGTGGGATAGGCCGCAGCCAGCCACGCTGCGCCTGCAGGGCCAGAATGATATTTTCCCGTACCGAAGCGGCGGCAATAATGCCATCCGTTTTGCGATCCTCCGGACAGAAGCCGATCCCCAGACACGAAGCCTGATGCGGCGATCGCAAGGTCTGCGGTTTGCCTTTGATCAGCGCACTGCCGCTGTCGGCGGGTTTAATGCCGAAGATCACCTCGGCCGTTTCCGTTCGCCCGGATCCCAGCAGTCCTGCGAGACCGACGATCTCACCGGGACGCACCTGTAGATCAAACGGCGCGATGGTGCCTTTTTTGCCAAAGTCGCTAAAGGCCGCCACCGGCTTATCGCTAAGCAATGTGCGTCCCGCACGCTGTAGCGCATGGGTATCCAGTTCGCGACCCAGCATCATTTTGACCAGTTCGATCTGTGGCAATTCGCGGGTTTCGCGACAGCCAACGAAGCCGCCGTTACGCAGGACGGTGATGCGATCGCTGACCTGATAAACCTGATCGAGAAAATGGGTGACGAAGATCAGGCTGACGCCGCGATCGCGCAGATGACGCATCAGGCCGAACAGCATTTCAACTTCCTGGGTATCGAGGCTGGCGGTGGGTTCGTCGAGGATCAGCACTTTCGCGGAGAGATCTATTGCCCGACAGATGGCAACTATCTGCTGCATCGCCACGGAAAAGCGGTTCAGCGGCTCGCGGACGTCGAGGGAAAAACCGTATGACGCCATCAGCTCCGTGGCGCGTTTTTCCATCTGCTTGCGCTGAAGCAGGCCAAAACGCCGCGGCTCACGACCAATAAATAAGTTATCGGCAACCGACATATTGGGCAGCAGGTTCACTTCCTGGTACACGGTGCCAATCCCCAGTTGCTGGGCATGGGCGGTATTTTTGGGGGAGATCGGTTGGCCTTCGAGCCAGATAGTGCCGCGATCTGCATGGTAAACGCCGGTCAGCGCTTTGATGAGCGTCGATTTGCCGGCTCCGTTTTCCCCCAGCAGCGCCATAATCTCGCCCCGACGCAGACTGAAATCCACGTTATCCAGTGCTTTGACGCCGGGAAAAAATTTACTTAATCCTTCGGTGCGGAGGATCTCCTGATGTTGGTCGGTGGTCATGGTATTCCTCCGGAACGAAATCACGGCGTTTCGTAGGCCTGATAAGCGCAGCGCCATCAGGCAATAAATGCCGGATGGCGGCGTAACGCCTTATCCGGCCTACGGAAGACCGACAGCAAAACTAGTAGCCCATGTTTTTCTTCTTCTCTAACTCTTCTTTCGCCGTATCCGGCAGATAGAGGATAGATTTGGTAATGGTCAGCTTCTCAGGCATCGTGCCGTCTTTCTTGAATTTCTCCAGCGCATCGAATGCCGGCCCTGCCATATTTGGCGTCAGTTCGACGCTGGCGTTGGCTTCGCCATCAATCATCGCTTTATAGATATCCGGTACGCCGTCGATTGAACCGGTCAGAATATCTTTGCCCGGCTTCAGACCCGCTTCTTTGATCGCCTGGATAGCCCCGATCACCATGTCATCGTTGTGAGCGTAAACCATGCAGATGTTCTTGCCGTTGTTTTCAGCTTTGATAAAGCTCTCCATCACTTCTTTGCCTTTGCTGCGGGTGAAGTCCCCGGACTGAGAGCGAATAATTTTGATGTTTGGCGCGCTGGCGATGGCTTCGGCAAAACCTTTTTTACGGTCAATCGCCACGCTGGCCCCGACGGTCCCTTGCAGCTCAACGACGTTACACGGTTTGCCGTTCACCTCTTTAATCAGCCAGTCGCCGATTAATTTACCTTCCAGCACGTTATTGGCGGTAACGGTGGTCATATAGAGAGATTTGTCTTTTACATCGATGGAACGATCGAGCAAAAAGACCGGAATGTTGGCATCTTTCGCTTCTTTTAACACCGGCTCCCAACCCGTTGCCACGACCGGCGCAATGAAGATGGCATCCACGCCCTGCGCAACAAATGAGCGTACGGCTTTAATCTGGTTTTCCTGTTTTTGCTGGCCGTCAGCGATTTTCAGCGTAATACCTCGCTTTTCGGCCTCGCTTTTCGCCACATTGGTTTCCGCCGCGCGCCAGCCGGATTCAGAGCCAACCTGCGAAAATCCTACGGTTAAAGGGGCTGCCAATGCCATAGACGACATGGCTGTCGAAACTGCTGTGACTAAAAGTAAGCGCTTCCACATAAGTGCGTCCTCGTAGGGGGATTATTGTTGGTTAATAAACAGTCGCGAAAAAACTATAGACAATTGAGCATGTAACGAATTGCGTTACATCACACTTCAAAAAAGTAAATAAAACGTTAATCACAACTTTGTAATCGCTTTCATATCACTATGAAAAATGCGGCTGAAGATATGGATTTTTCTGTCACAAAAGAGAAGGGAAAAGAAGAAAATGTGCGCCGCGAAATCGAAAACAAGCGGAGACATTCGGCGCGAGTTGGCTATAATACCCGCCACTTGTTTGCCATAGCTTATTTAAAGGAAACAGACATGAGCTTACTCAACGTCCCTGCCGGTAAAGATCTGCCGGAAGATATCTACGTTGTTATCGAGATCCCTGCAAACGCAGATCCGATCAAATACGAAGTTGACAAAGAGAGCGGCGCCCTGTTCGTTGACCGCTTCATGTCCACCGCGATGTTCTATCCGTGCAACTACGGTTACATCAACCACACCCTGTCTCTGGATGGTGATCCGGTAGACGTTCTGGTCCCGACTCCGTATCCGCTGGAGCCAGGTTCAGTGATCCGCTGCCGTCCGGTTGGCGTACTGAAAATGACCGACGAATCCGGCGAAGATGCAAAACTGGTTGCGGTACCGCACACCAAACTGAGCAAAGAATACGATCACATTAAAGATGTGACCGACCTGCCGGACCTGCTGAAAGCGCAGATCACCCACTTCTTCGAGCACTACAAAGACCTCGAAGCAGGCAAATGGGTAAAAGTTGACGGTTGGGACAACGCTGAAGCCGCTAAAGCTGAAATCGTTGCTTCCTTCGAGCGCGCGAAGAAGTAAGTTCGCCTGCTCTGAAAACCCTGAACACCAGCCTCTGGTTAGTAAGGGTTTTTTTATGCCTGTGCTTTTCCTCCCTTTATTTTCCCGGTATCCCGCTGGTTTCTTTTTGACCTACCAGATTGGGTAGTCACATTTCATTTATCTTAATTGCGAATGAGATTAGATCTCATTATCATTCGAAGCATGTAAATAAATGTGAATAAAAGTCAATGAACCTCCACACTGTGAAGTCCCTGAAACGCTATTCCTGCGTGGCGCTCGCCACATCACTGTTATTTACCAGCCTGCCCAGCGTGGCGCAGATGCTACCTGAGAAAGATTTTCTGACCCACGACGTCGGGAACGGCGTGTATGAACTAGCGGTTGATAGTCAGCAGAACACGCTCTTTGCCGCCTCGTCTCCGTCGTTTGATAAAGACAAAACCCGCGGGCTTATCTACAAACTCGATCTGGAAAAACTCACAACCACCGAAGTCATCGACACCAGCCGTCGTGCCTTTGCCACCGCGCTGGACGAAGAAAATCAGGTGCTATATGTGGGCAACACGCTGGAAGGTTCGGTAACGCTAATTGATACCCGCAGCGGTAAAGAGTTGGCGATACTGCAACTGAGCGAAACCAAAAATCCAAAGGAAATCGTCCATACGCGTGAAATGGTGCTCGATAAGCAGCATCACCGTCTGTACGTTTCCGGCGTGGCTGAAAAAGGCATTGTCTGGGTAGTGGATACGCAAAAGCGCGAAAAAATCGCCACCATTGAAAATATGGGTCAGTATCCGACCGGTATGGCGGTGGATGCAAATAAGAACCGCCTGTATGTGGTGAATGGCAGAAACGAGCTGATTACGCTGGACACCAGCAGCCACAAAATCATTAGCCGCTTTTCCATTGAACCCACTAAAAAACATTTCTTCCTGAATATTGCGCTGGATGCAAAAAATAACCGCGCGTTCCTGACCGATCCGGATTTAGCAGATGTTTTGGTTGTCGATATTAATACTGGCAAAGTTATTGCGCCAATTAAGGTCATTAACTCTTTGGCAGTTATATATAACGAAAAACGCCAGGAAGTGTATATCACCCACCGCAATGCAAAGCGCATCAGCATTGTGGACAGCAAGACTTATCAGGTAAAACAAAGTATTGAAACCACTGCGTTACCTAACAGCCTTGCACTTTCTCAGGACGCTAACACCTTGTATGTCAGCGTAAAACAGCCGGAAGAAATGATTGGCGTAAAGCCCGATTACGTGCTGAAAATCGATCTCTCTAAATATTAATAATTAAAAACGCTTCTTACACCTTGCAGCTTTTCCGGGCTGCAAGGTGATGCTTTTGTTTTTTTACTTTTCAGGTGTCTTATATTATGAAAACGCGTCAACTTATTACGCTGACAGGGATCGTTGCATTCTCTGGCGGGGTTATTTTCCCCACTCAGGCAGAAGAACTCACCGAAACCTCACGCAATAATGAAGATGAAATGGTGATCACCGCATCCGGGTTCTCGCAGCAAAAGCGCGAAGCGCCGGCCACCATTTCAGTTATCGATCGTAAAACGCTGGATATTCAGCCGGACCGTAGCATTGGTGAAGCGATTAAAAACCTTCCTGGCGTCTCGGTTACCAACAGCAGCGGCATGAATGCGGGCAGCATTATGATCCGCGGTATGGACCCGTCCTATACCGCTTTTATGGTCAACAGCGTCAAACAAAATACCGGTGAGTCGCGCCCCTACGGCCATGATATCGGTACTGAAGCCAACTTCTTACCGCCAATGGAGGCCATTGAGCGTATCGAAGTTATCCGCGGGCCAATGTCCTCGCTGTACGGCTCAGATGCCATCGGCGGTGTGGTCAACGTGATTACCAAAAAGCCGTACGGCGCGAAAGACTGGACGACGGCGATTGCGGCGAATACCTGGCTTCAGGAACACCAGTATTTGGGTAATACCAGCCAGATGAATCTGTTTACCATGGGGCCGATTGTGCCAGATGTTCTCGGCCTTAGCGTAGCGGCCGACTGGCTCGACCGTCGCGATGACGATCGCAATGACTATTTCGGCAAACACAACCGTAAATCCGTTGATATGACGCTGGGCCTGGCCGCCAGCGAAAACAACCTGTTCGACCTCAACGTTGTCACCGGCGAGCAGGAGAAAAATCGCACTCAGAAACGCGGCGCGCCATGGTCATGGCTGTTCGATCGTAACGCCGCCACCCTGACACATACCGGCTGGTATGCAGATGACACCATCGCGACGACCAACTACATCAACTACGAAAAGGGCCGCTCAAAATACGTTTATGACGGTCAGTCCCCGCAGTATGTGCAGATGGAAAACTATGTCGCTAATTCGCAAACCACGTTTACACTCGACAACCATAAACTGACCATCGGGGCGAATTTTACCCGCGAAGAGTTAAATGACCGCTTTGATGTGGCTAACAAAACGCTGCCCGGCTCAGAGCCGGTAACCAAAATCAGCCGCAACGGCTGGGCGCTGTTTGCTGAAGATGGCTGGAGTATTGACGATTTCATCCTGACCACTTCGGCGCGTATGGATCAGGACGATAACTTTGGTACACATATTACGCCAAAAATGTACGGCAACTGGGCCTTCAGCGATGCCTGGGCGCTAAAGGGCGGTATTTCGGCAGGATATAAAAAACCGGAGCTACGCGCGACCTCCAGCAACTTCGTCACCCCTTACGGCTCAACCGTGCCTTATCCCTTCCTGACGGTAGGTAATGACGACCTGAAACCAGAGAAAAGCGTTAACTCTGAACTGGGCCTCTACTGGACAGGCGATGCGCTGGCGCTGGATAGCACGGTCTTCTATACCCAGTTCAAAGACAAAATCGCTGAACAAACCATTTGTGAAACCACGGCGACAAACCAGTGCTCGGTGAATGGCTACAAAGCAGATTCCGTCAGTAAATACTTTAACGTCAGTGAGGCAGACGTATACGGCATTGAGCTGAATGCCGACTGGCAAATTAGCGCCGACCTCAAAGCCAACGCTAACTACACCTGGAACCACAGCGAGCAGAAAAGCGGCGCCAATAAAGGCTACGCGCTAAACGACTACCCGCGTCATATGGCGAATCTGTCGCTGACCTGGGCGGCGACACAGAGTCTCGACGTGTGGAGTACGGTGAACTATCGCAGCAGTAACCGCAACAGTGGTAATAACTACAAATACGATGACTACACAATGGTTGATGTGGGCGTACGTTATCAGCTCAATAAGCACACGCAGTTGATGGCAGGGGTCTACAACGTGCTGGATGAGGATCCGAAGCTGACTACCGCGTGGAATGAATCCGCGCAGGTGGAAGGCCGTCGCTATAATCTCGGCGCGCGCGTAGAGTTTTAAGCCTTAAATAAACAACGCCACCCGAAGGCGGCGTTGTTTATTCTCGTAGCGATATATCAGTACTGGTCTCGGTCTAACCAGTTACCGCTTTCAATCAGCGTTAATCCCTCGACTGAACGTTGGTACACGTACATCCATGCACTTCCGTACGGCGTCTGAATTAACTGGCGTGCATATTCGCCACCTCGCGTACGCAGAGCGTCAAGCTCTGCCAGCGTGGCGTTGTCAATACGATAAACTTCCCCGTGTACCGTTCCGTTCCCCGGAACTGCGCCTGGATAGTGGCCCAGGCTGTACAACTGGTAGTTGTCGATACTGAAATTTCCCAGCAACAGGGCATTGGTCATCCAGTGGCTGTTGCCTTGTTTGGTTCGTAAACTGCCGTAGACAAATATTCGCATTGCTAAAACTCGAACTGATAGAGCAAATCAAGTGCCTGATCTACGCCAGACACTGCTTCCAGATATAGCTTAGGCATCAGACGATAACGTAGCGTGAGTGTCGCTAAGGAGTCAAATATACCCACACCATATTTCACCTGCAGACCTGGCAGTACGTATCCGCTGACAACCACCTGAGATGAGTCGCCCACCCCTTGCGTGTCCAGTGCCAGATTGCTTACGCCAAATGTCTCCCCGATTTTACCCACAACCTGACCACTTTGTGCAACCCCCAGACCAATAAGCATTGAGGTCATCGCTGCGCTATCGCTCTGTTCGCTATCCAGCCCTTGTCCACGTAGCAGGTAGGAAAGCGCCATTTGCTGCGACATTGCCGGGTCAGAGAAGATCTCCGCCTTCGGTTCATCGGCGGTACCGGTGACGCGAACGCCAGCGATCACGTCGTCTTCGGTGGCATCAGGGTTACGAATCGCTTCGATGTTGAGCAACGGCTGATCCGGCGGACCGGAGAACAACAGCTCGCCCTTACGCACAATCAGATCCTGACCATAGGCATGGAAGCGACCGCTCGGAATATTAATTTGTCCGTTCAGCCCCAGCCCCTGCTTATCCTGCACCACTTTCAGATCGCCCGTCAGACGCGCTTTCAGACCAAAGGCGTCAAGACGCACGTTGTTACCGACGTGGATGTTCAGGTTGCTGTTGATCGGAATGCCGGCAGTCTGCGGTTTCTCGGGCTGCAGATTGTTGTTAAGCATGACCATGTCGCTGGAAACCCCAACCGCGCTTTCCGGCAGATCATGTACCACGATACGCGCCCACGGCACATCCACGTTGCCATCAAGGGTGAACAGGCTTGGCGTGGCTTCAAAGACCACGTCCGGCGAGACATCCAGGCGGACCATCGGCGGTACGGTAATACGTACCCTGCTACCTTTAGCCGCGACGCGCGCCCGCCAGTTGTCTATCTGACTCCAGTCGGCATCGCCGCTCAGGTTAATTTCTCCCTGCTGCGTACGCACCACGCCCGCCAGCGTTGAGCGTGTTCCGGTGAAGTTAACGGCTAACTGGCTTGGCTGCATGTCAAACGGCATAAAGTTACCGTCTATATCCAGACCGCTCAGTTGCAGCTGTCCGAGCAACTGCGGGCTTTGCACATCGCCGCCCAGCCGCAGGTTGGCGTTGATCATCCCTGCCGCTTTTTCACCACGCGAGAAGATGGGGTTTACCATCGCCAGATTGAAGTTTCGAATATTGACGTTACCGCCCAGATTACGGCGTCCTTGCGGGTCTGTTACCTGCACCTGTCCATCAAACTGTCCGTTGTTGGTCAGGCGAATCAGCCAGCCCAGCTCGGCACGGTTATTGTGCAGGTCGGCGGTCAGATTCAGCGTTTCAAACGCCACGGGGAGCGGTGCATCATTCACGCTTTGCGTGACCTTCACGTTACGTCCGCTCAGGGTGACCTGCCCCTGTGGCAGCCCCTCTTTGGTGGTGTCCCAATTCACATCGGCTTTACCGGTGAATACGCCGCTGGCCTGGGTTGTCTCCGGCATAAACGGTTTTAACATCGCCAGGTCGAAGCGGTTTAGATTCACCACCGCGCGCCCTTCCGCGCCCGCATCAATCGTCTGTGGTACGCACAGCTCCGCATTCGGGTTGTTCCAGCAGTGCGGTCCGATACTAATTTTTTGTTCCTGATTACGGTAATCCAGCGCGATAGCCCGGTTGAGCGACCACGGACCGACCGGCGTCTGGAAGCGGGTATTGCTTAACTCTCCTTTCCAGCGCTGTTCTTTGCGATCAAAGCTCCCGGCAAGATCCAGTTGCCCGGAAACCGGTTCCCCCTGAATGCGCAACTGCAGCTCGTGCTGCTTTTCACTGCCTTTGGCGTTGAGCGTCACCAGGCCAATATTCACGTCAGGTTGTACAATCCGCTCTACGCGAACATTAAGATTACCGGCGATTTGCTCGGCCGATTTCACGTCCCCTTCAACGCGTACCTGAGCAACGGAAAGTTCCTGCCAGCGCAGACCACGGGCGGTAATATCCGCCAGCAGCTGTGGTGCTTCAACCGTACCGCGAACTTTTACCAGCCCTTTCGCCGTACCGCCCAGCCCCGGCAGCGCGTTATCCAGGCTTGGGGCATCAATCGTCGCGTCGAGGTTGAGGTCTTTAACCCCCAGTTCACCTTTTACGTCCGCACTGTTGCGTCCCAGTTCCAGATGCAGGCCCGGGATCGTCCACTGCAGGTAGCTATTCCCTTTCAGCGAACCGTTCACATTGACCTTGTTCTGCTTCACGTTGCCGGTCAGCTTCAGCTCGGGAACCTCCATCTGCCAGCTTCCGCCGTACAGACTGCCGCGCGTTTTCACCAGGCCATTCAGTTTTGACGGCCAGTCCGGGATCGCTTTTGCGGTGTTGATACCATCCAGCGTTAGCTCCCCGCGCCAGCTGATCGCCTGCTGCCAGTCCACCAGCGCTTTCAGCTCGGTTTTCCCTTCCAACGCCGCAACGCTGAGTTTGTCGAGATTGATCTGCTGCTCGTTGCCTTTGGCGTCCAGCGTGATGGTAGCCGGTGGAATATCCTGACCTTTCACGGCGGTACGCATCGACAGCGTATAGTCGGTCATCTTACCGGTCAGTTTGAGTTTGATGTCATCGGCCTGGAACTGTTTCTCACCGGTAAACGGCCAGTAAACCTGCTTACTCACCACCTCAATGTTGAGCGGTAATCCGGCTTCAGCCAGACGCGTCTGTGCACGCAGGTCCATATCCACCGGACCAGACAGATTGACACCGACTTCCAGCTGCTCGCGCAGCGCGCCGCCGACCTTCAGCTTCACCTTTTCGCCTTTTAACGGGTCGATGTTTAGCGTGCTGTTTAACGTAATATCAACCGGCCACGTGTCGGTCAGTTGCGCCGTGCCGCTGGCTTTTACCGTTCCCTGATTCGAGTCGATGTCCAGCGCGTCGAGCTTCATGTTGCCGTCAATGCTGCTCACTTTCAGCAGCATGCTATGGACCGTTAAATCCGTATCTCCGGTCACGCGCAGTTGCTCGCCGCGAAACTCTTCAATATTGAGATTGAGCGGCAGATGGACATCGGTCATTTCCGGCAGTACCGGCTTTGAGAACAGATCTTTTAGCGTTTCGCCGAGCGGTTTTTCATCCGGCTGCGGGTTTTGAATTTTTGGTTCAACGACCTCTTCCTGTGCCACTTCCGCCACTTTAGGCAGGGCAATCAGCAGCCCCTGTAATGACGTTGGCTTCAACGTCAGCGTTTTTTCCTGCCAGTTCAGGCCGGAGGTAAAATCCAGCACCGACACCGTGGTGTCATCGATTTTGATATTGATGTTGTTCAGCGCCACGCGTGAAAGCGTGATCGGATAAGGCGTGGAAAGGTTAAGCGGACCGCTCTCTTCTTCCTCAACCGGCGCAGATGGCGGCATCTTTTTGCTGTCGATCGCCACATTGATGTTTTTCAGTGCCAGATCGTTGACGCACAGACTGCTGTCCCACAGGCAGTTAAGCCCCACAGCCAGATGCACTTCGCCGGCATTCACCGCCACGCCAGGCTGGTCATAACGAATATTTTTCAGTGATAAATCCCGCCAGCCGCCGGTGACCTGACCAATCTCCAGCCCCGGAACCCAACGATTAGCGGCTTTGAAGATCAGATGCAGGCCCGAGGTTGTCCCCACCAGGAACGCCACCGTGCCTAATAACAGCAGGATAAAAATCAGCACGCCGAGGCTTATCTTCTTCCATAAACTCATAATTCAGGCCCCAGACCGATGTAAAACTGTAAACCATGTTCATCTTTGTCGCCGACCGGGACGGCAAAGTCGAGCTTGATAGGCCCCACTGGTGATTGCCAGCGTACGCCGACCCCGGCACCGGTTTTGAAATCGCTTCGGCGAATATCGCTGACCGCTTCACCGCTATCGACAAACATCGCGCCCCACCATTTACCGGTCACGTTGTACTGGTATTCCAGCGAGCCAGTTGCCAGCTTGGAGGCCCCTTTCAGCTTGCCGTCGCTACCTTCCGGCGAAATAGATTTGTATTTATAGCCGCGAATACTGCGATCGCCCCCGGCGAAGAAACGCAGGTCCGGTGGCACTTTGTCGAAGTCGCCGGTTTCAATCCAGCCGAGATTACCGCGCATCACAAAACGATGGCGATCGTACAGCGTGCGGATCCAGACGTTTTGTGCCTGGAAGACGGAGAAATCAACATCTGACCCCCAGGCGGTGTTGGAGTAATCGATGGAATAACGTTGGGAGTCGCCCCAGACGGGCATCAGGCCGCCGCGCGAGCGCGTCCGGCTAATCATCACCCCCGGATAAAGCAGCATGGTGGTGTTGGTGACGTTACCCTGGGTAAAGTGGTCGAGGCTCCAGCGCAGGTTAATCGCGCGCTGCCAGCCGCTGGAGAGGTCCCAGTAGCGGGAAACCGCAAGCGTTGTGGAGTCCTGCTCGGTGTCGTTTAAATCGGTTCGCTTAAAGCCGCCCTGTACCAGGTAATACTGTTCCAGAGGGTTCTTTAACAGCGGCATTTTATAGCTGAAATCAAGAACCTGCTCTGGCGCAGAAATACTGGCACTGGTGGTCAGGCTATGGCCGTAGGAGTTCATCCACGGCTTTTTCCACGAGGTTTTCACCCGTGGCCCGACGTCAGTTGAATAGCCGACCCCGGTTTCGATGGTGTTTTCGGTGCGCGGCGAAACCACGCCTTTCAGCGGCAACACTTTGGTTTTGCGGGCTTTATCAAACTCCGGCGCGACGACCACGGAGTTAAACCATCCGGTCGCCGACAAACGTCGGTTCAGTTCGCCCAGATCTTTCGACTCGTACTCTTTGCCCTCTTTGAACGGCACCAGGTTTTGCAGGTACTCATCGCGAATTTGCGAACCTTCAAAAGTGACATGGCCAAAGCGGTAGCGCTCTCCGCTGTTGTAATCAATATCCCAGAATGCCTGGCGGCGATCGAGTGCAATTCCGAGCTGACTTTTATTAAATTCGCTGTCGAAATAGCCTTTACGCAATGCCACGCTGGTGAGCGACTTTTTGAAGCGGTCATAATCGCCCTGATTCAGCACGGTGCCGATTGCCGGGCGTGTTTTCAGCAGATCCAGGTAATCTTTATCCGTACGTGCACCACCGCGCAGAATCACTTCTGTGCCGCCAATCAGCACCGGCTCACCGGGGGTCACTTTGGCAATCAGCACCTGGCGTCCTTTCGCCGGCGGCGGACGCAGTTCAAAATCAATGGTCGGCTCAAAGTAGCCCAGCGCTTTTAGCCCTTCGCGGATAGCATCATCAACGCGCGCACGAAAGCGTCGGTCTGGAGTGACTTCATCACTTTGAATCGTGGACAGCTGCGCACGGACGTTTTTCTCCAGCGGTCCTGATAATCCTTCGACCTGTAAGCGAACATTCGCGGCGGCGGCGGAGCCACTTAAGCACAGTAATCCCACCCAACATAACTGACGGATATGTGGCACATTTTCTCCTGAATATCCTTTTTTCCCACCCCTGGAAAAAAATACTATGCCGTTCCTCGGCTTAACAAAAAATCAACAATAAGAGTTGAAAAACAGACGACAACCCAAATATTTCTTATGTTTAACTCTAGACGTATTCACGCCGTTTATTGTGGGCAAAGACGCGTCTCGTTACAACCTTAACCCAAATGACTGATTTCGGGAGAACGGCCATGAGTTTATTTGATAGAAAGCATCTTGTTACTCAAGCAGATGCGCTACCTGGACGCAACACCCCGATGCCAGTGGCAACGCTGCATGCGGTTAACCAACATTCGATGACCAACGTGCCTGACGGTATGGAGATAGCCCTTTTCGCCATGGGATGCTTCTGGGGCGTTGAACGTTTATTCTGGTCATTACCCGGCGTATATAGCACCGCAGCCGGCTACACCGGTGGCTATACCCCTAACCCAACCTATCGGGAAGTCTGTTCCGGCGATACCGGACACGCCGAAGCGGTACGCGTCGTCTATGACCCGCATGTTATCAGCTACGAACAACTGCTGCAGGTGTTCTGGGAAAATCACGATCCGGCGCAGGGCATGCGTCAGGGGAACGACCAGGGTACGCAGTATCGCTCCGCCATTTACCCGTTAACGCCGGAACAAACCGCCGCCGCGCAGGCCAGCCTTGAGCGTTTTCAGGCAGCAATGACCGCCGCAGGCGATGAACGCGAGATTACGACGGAAATCAGCACGGCGACTCCGTTCTACTACGCCGAGGACGATCACCAGCAGTATCTGCATAAAAACCCTTATGGATACTGTGGCATTGGCGGCATAGGCGTTTGCCTGCCGCCGCAAGGATAATCGCCGCCCTCTGGCGGCTTTACAGTACCTTACGCTATACTAGCTCCTGAAATTGCCGATCCACTCCCTTCGGACCGGTTTTCAATGTGTATTTCACACAGATTTATCAATTTATCCCTTCCGAGGATCTGGCCTTAACGGTCGGATAAGATATGTTAAACAGTATTTTAGTCATTCTCTGCCTGATCGCCGTGAGTGCGTTTTTCTCGATATCCGAGATCTCGCTTGCTGCGTCACGCAAAATCAAACTTAAACTGCTTGCCGATGAAGGCAACGTAAACGCACAGCGTGTTTTGAAGATGCAGGAAAACCCCGGCATGTTCTTTACCGTTGTGCAAATTGGTCTTAATGCGGTTGCTATTCTTGGCGGTATCGTCGGTGACGCGGCGTTTTCACCGGCATTTAACGGTCTGTTCTCGAAATACTTCGCCCCAGAGCTGTCCGAACAGTTAAGCTTTATTCTGTCGTTCTCCCTGGTGACTGGCCTGTTCATCCTGTTCGCGGATTTAACCCCGAAACGCATCGGTATGATTGCGCCAGAAGCTGTAGCTTTGCGTATCATCAACCCGATGCGCTTCTGTCTGCTCGTGTTCCGCCCGCTGGTATGGTTCTTTAATGGTCTGGCAAATAACATTTTCCGTCTGTTTAAGATCCCGATGGTGCGCAAAGACGACATCACCTCGGACGATATTTACGCCGTAGTAGAAGCCGGCGCATTGGCAGGGGTTCTGCGCAAGCAGGAACATGAGCTGATCGAAAACGTATTTGAACTGGAATCCCGTACCGTGCCGTCTTCAATGACCTCGCGCGAAAACGTTATCTGGTTTGATCTGCACGAAGATGAACAGAGCCTGAAGAACAAAGTGGCGGAACATCCGCATTCCAAGTTTCTGGTCTGTAACGAAGATATCGACCACATCATTGGCTATGTTGATTCAAAGGATCTCCTCAACCGCGTACTGGCAAATCAAAGCATGGCGCTGAACAGCGGCGTACAGATCCGCAATACGCTGATTGTTCCGGATACGCTGACGCTCTCAGAAGCGCTGGAAAGCTTCAAAACCGCAGGTGAAGACTTTGCCGTCATCATGAACGAGTATGCACTGGTGGTGGGGATTATTACGCTTAATGACGTAATGACGACACTGATGGGTGACTTAGTCGGCCAGGGTCTGGAAGAGCAGATTGTGGCGCGTGATGAGAACTCATGGTTAGTTGATGGTGGTACGCCGATTGATGACGTGATGCGTGTGCTGGATATCGACGAGTTTCCGCAGTCCGGCAACTATGAAACCATCGGCGGTTTCATGATGTTCATGCTGCGTAAAATCCCGAAACGCACCGACTCGGTGAAGTATTCTGGCTACAAATTTGAAGTGGTGGATATCGATAACTACAAGATCGATCAGCTGCTGGTGACGCGCCTGGACAGCAAACCTACCGTTCTGGTACCAAAGCTGCCGGATGCAAAAGAAGAGACCAAAGCGTAATCCCGCCAGAAACATCAACGGCTCCCATCAGGAGCCGTTTTTTTAACTACTGCATAGCACTTTGATCAAGCCATCTCAGTTTGCAGACGCAAGACCTGACGGTTAACTTCGGACATAACAGAAAAATGCAGTTTGTCCTTCACTTTTGGGATAAGAATCTTACCCTTATCAAACTCAAAAGCGCCTACGTCCTTGATATATAACCGTCCACGAAACAGGATCTTCACGTACTTCGCCACCTGCAGCGGGTTGTATCGTTGGAAAATTTTCATTGTATCTCCTGCTGAGCGTTACGCCTTTGCGGTACCACAATCGGTCCGACAATCCTCAGGCGCAAATTTTAATGCCTTATGACTATAGACTATCTGAACGATGTTTCCAGCGTGTATAAGTTTATTTACCTTCAGGTTACAATTATTCAGAATTATCTTTTCAACGCTTCGCTGTCTTCAGTATAAGCCTTCATTTTTCGCAGGATTTGTGCGCCCGTCCGCAAACTGGCATCGCGCTTGCGGGAAAAAGCATCATTCGCACATATGATTAAATTCCAGGCCCAAGTGGTCGGATCACCTGCAAAATAAAGAAAGAAGGAAAACCCATGACCTTACAAAAACTGCTGGCCCTATCGTGCCTGCTGCTGCCGATGATTGCCTCCGCACATTCGTTTGAGACTAACCAGCGCGTGCCGCCGGTGGGTATTGCCGATCGCGGCGAACTGATTCTTGATAACGATAAGTTTAGCTACAAAAGCTGGAATAGCGCGCAACTGCCAGGGAAAGTCCGTATTGTGCAACACATCGCTGGACGTACCTCCGCCAAAGAGAAAAATGCGACACTGATTGAAGCCATCAAAGCGGCCAATCTGCCGCATGATAAATACCAGACCACCACTATCGTCAACACCGATGACGCCATTCCCGGCTCCGGTATGTTTGTGCGCAGCAGTCTGGAGAGCAATAAGAAGCTCTACCCGTGGTCGCAATTCATTGTCGACAGCAATGGCATTGCGCGTAAGGCCTGGCAACTGGATGAAGAGAGCTCCGCTATCGTCGTTCTCGACAAAGACGGACGCGTACAGTGGGCAAAAGATGGGGCGCTAACGCAGGATGAGGTGCAGCAGGTGATTGCCCTGCTGCACAAACTGCTCAGTAAATAGAGACGCGGAAGCCGGGGTTGAGGAACGATTCACGTGGGGTGTAATCCAGAGGTTTCCCCTGCCAGTCGTGAACGTGCGCTCCGGCTGCGGCAGCAACCGCGTGGCCCGCAGCGGTGTCCCACACGTTTGTGGGTCCAAAACGCGGATACAGTTGCGCCTGCCCTTCCGCCACCAGGCAGAACTTCAGCGAGGAACCAATCGAGGTGGTCTGGTGCTCACCCAACTGTTGCAGATACTCTTTTAACTCATTGTCGGCATGGGAGCGGCTAATCACCACCAGCGGCGGACGCGCATCACGCACCTGGATTTGTTTGCGCACGCCGCACTCTTCTTTCCACGCTTTACCTTCTGCTGCGCTGTACATCACTTTCATTACCGGCGCGTAAACCACGCCCAGAACCGGCTTTCCCTTCTCGATAAGCGCAATGTTAACGGTAAATTCACCGTTACGCTTAATGAACTCTTTGGTCCCATCCAGCGGATCGACCAACCAGTAGCGCTGCCAGTGTTGACGAACATCCCAGCCCGGAGGCGCCTCTTCAGACAAAACCGGAATATCCGGCGTCAGCGCCAGTAATCCCTCAAGGATCACAGTGTGCGCTGCGATGTCTGCCGCCGTGACCGGAGAATCGTCCTGCTTGCTGGTAATCTCCATCGGTTTGATTCCATCGTAGACCTGCATAATGGCATCGCCCGCGTTCCGTGCAAGCTGGCATACATGTTCTAGCATTCTCCACCTCGTTTCTTTCGTGGTGTTAACTCGTTGTTTTACTTATACCCGATCGCCAGGGGATCCGCCAACTGTGATAGCGTCTGCGGTTTTAGACGCTATATTCATGTCATGATTCACAGTTCTGTAAGCAAGAAGATTTATATACATTTTCTTTTGTGGCTTAGATCTTAAAAGGATGCCCCTGATGATTAAGTTTAGTGCAACGCTTCTGGCTACGCTGATTGCAGCCAGTGTGAATGCCGCGACCGTCGATCTACGGATAATGGAAACCACTGATTTTCATAGCAATATGATGGATTTCGATTATTACAAAGATACGGCGACTGAAAAATTTGGCCTGGTGCGTACGGCGAGTCTTATCAACGCTGCGCGTGGTGAAGTCAAAAACAGCGTGCTGGTTGATAACGGCGATTTGATTCAGGGCAGTCCGCTCGGGGATTACATGGCGGCCAAGGGGCTGAAAGCGGGCGAAACTCACCCGGTCTATAAGGCGCTGAATACGCTGGATTACGCGGTGGGTAACCTCGGCAACCATGAGTTCAACTACGGTCTTGAGTATCTGCACAACGCACTAGCCGGGGCGAAGTTCCCTTACGTTAATGCCAATATCATCGACGTTAAGACCAAAAAGCCGCTGTTTACGCCTTATCTGATCAAAGACACTGAGGTTGTCGACCAGCAAGGGAACAAGCAGACGCTGAAGATAGGCTATATCGGTTTTGTGCCGCCGCAGATCATGACCTGGGATAAAGCCAACCTCAGCGGTAAAGTGACGGTGAACGACATCACCGAAACCGCACGTAAATACGTGCCTGAGATGCGAGCCAAAGGCGCGGATGTGGTGGTGGTGGTAGCTCACTCCGGGCTTTCAGCCGACCCGTATCAGACAATGGCGGAGAACTCCGTTTACTACCTCAGTGAAGTCCCGGGCGTGGATGCCATTATGTTTGGTCACGCTCACGCCGTCTTCCCGGGTAAAGACTTTGCCAATATCAAAGGCGCAGATATCTCTAAAGGTACCCTGAACGGCGTTCCGGCGGTGATGCCTGGCATGTGGGGCGATCATCTGGGCGTGGTCGATCTGGTACTGAATAACGACAGCGGGAAATGGCAGGTCACCCAGGCGAAAGCCGAAGCACGTCCGATTTATGACGCGGCGGCGAAAAAATCACTGGCCGTTGAAGATAAGAAAATCGTTGAGATCCTGAAAGCCGATCACGATGCCACGCGCGAGTTCGTCAGCAAGCCAATCGGTAAATCCGCCGACAACATGTACAGCTACCTGGCGCTGGTGCAGGACGATCCGACTGTGCAGGTGGTGAATAATGCGCAGAAAGCCTATGTAGAGCACTTTATTCAGGGCGATCCGGATCTGGCGAAGCTGCCGGTGCTTTCCGCCGCCGCGCCGTTTAAAGTGGGCGGGCGTAAGAACGATCCGGCCAGCTTTGTTGAGGTGGAAAAAGGCCAGCTTACCTTCCGTAACGCCGCCGACCTGTACCTTTATCCCAATACCCTGGTGGTGGTAAAAGCCAGCGGTAAAGAGGTGAAAGAGTGGCTGGAATGTTCCGCCGGACAGTTTAATCAGATTGATATCCACAGCAGCAAACCACAGTCGTTGATTAACTGGGATGGCTTCCGTACCTATAATTTCGACGTGATTGATGGCGTGAATTATCAGATTGATGTTTCACAACCCGCCCGCTACGACGGGGAATGTCAGACCATTAATCCGAAAGCGGAACGTATTAAAAATCTGACCTTTAACGGCAAACCAATCGATCCGAATGCCACCTTCCTCGTCGCGACCAACAACTACCGCGCCTACGGCGGTAAGTTTGCCGGAACCGGCGACAGCCACATCGCGTTTGCATCACCGGATGAAAACCGCTCGGTGCTGGCGGCATGGATAGGTGCCGAGACGAAGCGTGCCGGTGAAATTCATCCAGCGGCAGATAACAACTGGCGTCTGGCGCCAATTCACAGCGATACGCCACTGGATATTCGCTTTGAAACATCACCGTCTGATAAAGCCGCGGCGTTTATCAAAGAGAAAGGGCAATATCCGCTGAAGAAAGTCGCGACCGATGACATCGGTTTTGCCATTTACCAGCTGGATTTGAGTAAGTAACTTTAGTGCCGGATAAGGCGTTAGCCGCCATCCGGCAATACTTTACGCCGCCCGCTCTTCCCGCTGCGCCAACACCTGCGGCAAATTCAGTTCTATCCAGTCCGCCAGTGCGGCGACTTTATCGCTCACCTGCTCACCCAACGACGTCAGGCTATACTCCACATGCGGCGGTACGACCGGATACGATACCCGGTTGATAAACCCGTCCTGCTCCAGCGCTTGCAGAGATTGCGCCAGCATCTTTTCACTGACGCCGCCCATCTTACGGCGCAAATCGCTGAACCGGTGCGTACCGTCGCGCAGCGCCACCAGAATCAATACGCCCCAGCGGCTGGTGACGTGTTTTAACACCTCGCGGGAGGGACACTGTTCGGCAAACAAGTTGCCATCGCGTAACTGCTGGGAGAGCGTCGAAGCTGTCATTTTCATACTAACCTTTTTGTACGTACTTACTAAAAGTAAGTTTAGGTGTTAGCGTGATTAAACACAAGACCAATACCAGGGAGTCACCCCATGATCGCGATTACCGGCGCCACCGGCCAACTGGGCCAACACGTTATTGAATCTCTGCTGAAAACCGTTCCTGCCAGCCAGATTGTGGCAATCGTGCGTAATCCCGCTAAAGCGACGGCGCTTAGTCAGCAGGGCATTACCGTTCGTCAGGCGGATTACAGCGATGAAGCCGCCTTTACAACTGCCTTGCAGGGTATCGACAAGCTACTGCTGATCTCGTCGAGCGAAGTGGGTCAACGCGCCCCGCAGCATCGCAACGTAATTAACGCGGCGAAAGCTGCCCACGTGAAATTTATCGCCTACACCAGCCTGCTACATGCCGACTCTTCCCCACTGGGATTGGCTGATGAGCATATCGCAACCGAGAAGATGCTGGCTGAATCCGGTATCGCCTACGCGCTGCTGCGTAACGGCTGGTACACCGAAAACTATCTCGCCAGCGCCCCGGCCGCGCTGGAACACGGCGTCTTTATTGGCGCGGCAGGTGAAGGTAAAATCGCCTCGGCGACCCGCGCCGACTATGCCGCTGCCGCCGCGCGCGTCATCAGTGAAGACGGTCACGCCGGTAAAACCTATGAGCTGGCGGGCGACGCAGGCTGGACCCTGAGCCAGTTGGCTGCCGAACTGGCAAAACAGAGCGGTAAAAAAGTGGTGTATCAGAACCTGAGCGAAACTGACTTTGCCGCCGCACTGAAGGGCTTTGGTCTACCAGCCGGGCTGGCGGACATGCTGGCTGACTCAGACACTGGCGCCTCCAAAGGCGGTCTGTTCGACGACAGCCATACGCTAAGCAAACTGATTGGTCGCCCGACCACCTCGCTGGCTGACAGCGTCAAAGGCATCGTGTAAGTGTTAAAAATTAGTTAATTGTGGTGGCATCCCCGCGCATCCTCTCTGATAATGACAGGATGATGCGTGGGGAGAGAAAACGTGCAAGGTGTACCTGAGCAGTTTATTGATGAGAAAGACAGCGCCCGCTTTCGCCATCTGGCGCAGGTGCCGGGCGTAGAGCTGTATCATGCGCACATCTCACGTTACGCCTTTGAGCCGCACACTCATGAAGCGTTCGGCATTGGCGCGATAGAAGCCGGAGCCGAGCGTTTTCGCTATCGCGGCACGCAGTACGTGGCCCCCGCCCATTCCGTCGTAACCATGAATCCCGATGAGCTGCATACCGGCGAAGCCGAAACCGCCGACGGCTGGCGCTATCGGATGATTTATCTTGAGCCCGATCTTCTGGAAGAGGTCACCGGGATCCGCCACTGGTGGTTCCATGACGTTACCCGTCACGATCCGCTGCGCTCGCGCCAGATCTGCTCGCTGATCCACGGCCTGTGGAACACGGAAGATCCGCTGGCGCAAAAAGGATTATTACTCGATCTGATCGACACGTTCCAACCGCTGGCCCGCCATGCGCCGGTATTACCGGAGGGGGCGCATCGCTTTGAACGCGTGCGCGAGTATCTGCACGATAATTACATGCACCCGGTCACGCTCGATGAACTGGCGCGGGTGGCATCGCTGAGTCCCTGGCATTTTCAGCGCCAGTTCAAATTGCATTTTCACGTCACGCCGCACCAGATGCTGATGGCGATCCGTCTGTGGCGAGCCAAAGGTTTTCTTACCTACGGTATGCCCGCCGCAGAGGTCGCCGCCGCAACCGGCCTCACCGACCAGTCGCATCTCACCCGCGCCTTTACCCATCGCTACGGCATTACGCCGGTACGTTATCAGAAACAAGTCGTCCGGCGTTGATCAGCAATCTCATACAATACGGCGGCATTTTTCCTGCCTACACTCGACCTTATGTTAAGCGATGTGGATGTCAAAAATGATTAGCGGTGTGTTGTATGCCCTGCTGGCCGGGCTGATGTGGGGATTAATTTTTGTTGGGCCGCTGATCGTTCCGGAATACCCGGCGGTGTTACAGTCGATGGGGCGTTATCTGGCGCTGGGGCTGATCGCATTGCCGATTGCCTGGCTGGGACGTGTGCGCCTGCGTCAACTCGGGCGGAAAGACTGGGTAACTGCGCTGACGCTAACAATGATGGGGAATCTGATTTATTACGTTTGCCTGGCAAGCGCTATCCAGCGCACCGGCGCACCGGTCTCCACCATGATTATTGGGACATTGCCGGTGGTGATCCCGGTCTTCGCTAACCTGCTCTACAGCCAGCGTGATGGCAAATTATCATGGTGGCGTTTGTCGCCTGCGCTGGTGTTGATTGGTATAGGCCTGCTGTGCGTGAATATCTCGGAGCTGAATCAGGGACTCCCTGACTTTAGCGGCTGGCGATATGGCTCTGGCATCGCACTGGCGCTGATTTCAGTGATGTGTTGGGCGTGGTATGCGCTGCGTAATGCCCGCTGGCTGCGCGAGAATCCGGATAAGCACCCGGTGATGTGGGCGACGGCCCAGGCACTGGTGACGCTGCCTGTTTCTCTGCTCGGCTATATTGCCGCCTGCCTGTGGCTGAACGGGCAAACGCCGGACTTCGCTCTGCCCTTCGGTCCGCGTCCAGCCGTGTTTATCGGCCTGATGATAGCCATTGCGGTATTGTGTTCTTGGGTTGGCGCACTGTGCTGGAACGTCGCCAGCCAGAAACTGCCGACGGTGATCCTCGGCCCGTTGATTGTCTTCGAAACGCTGGCTGGCCTGCTGTACACCTTTATTCTGCGCAAGGAATTTCCGCCGCTGCTGACGGTAAGCGGTATTGCGCTGCTGATAATAGGCGTGGTGATTGCGGTGCGGTCAAAACCGCAGAAACCGGCGGTAGTGCCGGTTTCGGGGGATGCCTGATGGCGCTGCGCTTACCAGGCCTACAAGGACTGTACGATCTCATGTAGGCCGGATAAGGCGTTTACGCCGCCATCCGGCGCGACACTTTAAACACCGCCACCGTCTGGTTCAACCGCGCGGCCTGCTCTTCGAGCGCGGCGGCGGCGGAAGCGGACTCCTCCACCAGCGAGGCGTTTTGCTGCGTGACGCGATCCATCTCAGCCACCGCCTGGCCGACCTGATCGATACCCCGACTCTGCTCATCGGAGGCCGAGGCGATCTCGCCCATAATATCGGTCACGCGGGTCACGGCGCTGACGATTTCCGCCATCGTTTCACCCGCTTCATGCACCAGCGCTGTACCGGCATTAACCCGATTCCCTGAGTCATCAATCAGCGCCTTAATTTCTTTTGCCGCCTGAGCGCTACGCTGCGCCAGCGTGCGGACCTCACCGGCAACGACAGCAAAGCCGCGCCCCTGTTCGCCCGCGCGCGCCGCTTCTACCGCCGCGTTCAGAGCCAGAATATTGGTCTGGAAAGCTATGCCGTCGATAACAGTGGTAATTTGCGCAATTTTGCTGGAACTGGTGGCGATTTCATCCATCGTACGCACCACACCGTCGACCACGGCTCCACCTTTCTGCGCCGTCTGCGAGGCATTTTTTGCCAGACTGGTCGCCTGACGCGCGTTATCCGCATTCTGTTTCACGGTCGCGGTGAGTTGTTCCATGCTGGCAGCAGTTTCTTCCAGAGAAGCAGCCTGCTGCTCGGTACGTGAAGAGAGATCGTTACTGCCAGCGGCAATTTCACCCGCCCCGGTATAGATGGTGTCAGCCCCGTCACGCACCACGCTGACAGTGTTCGCCAGCGCCTGCTGCATCTCGCGGACGTTCTGGGCCAATAGCGCCATTTCGTTACGGCCATCAGCAGTAATAGTATGGGTCAGATCACCTGAAGCGATATGCCGAATATGCCCCATCACCTCGTGGAGTGGTTTCAGCAGGACACGCTGCATGGCAATCCAACTGACGATAATGACGGCCAACACAATCAACAGTATGGCGGATAACAACCAGATAATTTTCTGGTAGTCATTTTCGTTATCCCGAACGCCCTCATTTGCCAGCGCGGTTTGCGCGCTACGCCATTCCCGATAAACTTCCTGCATGGCCGTCTGCTTTTGCTCGGCATTCTGTTTGAACATCTCTTCCAGCTTGCCTTCAGCCAGCAGCGCGTTCATTTTTGCCAGCGCAGTAGAATAGATACCGTACTGTTCTTCCAGTCGATCGGCCAGATGCTCATCCAGTCCCGGCGTTTCCGGCAAGGCGTAGTAGGTATCGTAATGCTCTTTCGATTCGGCCAACAGGCGATTTGCCGTGTTCACCAGTTCCTTCAACTGACCGCCGTTAATATCGCTGGCCATCGTGCCCTGTAAACGTAGCATGCCCCGGTTGAGCGTGACGCGAGCCTGGTTCAGGCTAATCCATGCATCGGTAAACTCCGCCACGTTCTGGCTGGAAAGTTGAGACACGTTAAAGTTCTGCTTATCGTTATTGAGCGCGCCAATAAATACGCCTGCGGAAATGAGCTGCATCGCGCCCAGGGCGAGTAACACGGTGATAAGTAAGGTTATCACTTTGATTCGTTTGAACATCTGTTGCCTTTTAATTATGCAGGTATTGTCTGAGGTCTAACTATCGGCAGCTGCGTCGGCTTATTTAATCTTGTGGCGTAGCTTTTTTCGCCGCTTTGTCCCTTTTCAATAAGATTCAGCATGTTAACGAGATAAGAAATTTTCGTGACAATCATCACAAAATCCTCTGACCCGAAAGGGTTATATCCTTCCCCATAAGTTGCATTTAAAATACATCTTATATTATTGAGAATGAGGTAACGGCTATGTCTTATCGCGATCAACCTTTAGGTGAACTGGCGCTCTCTATTCCTCGCGCTTCGGCCCTGTTTCGTAAATACGATATGGATTACTGCTGCGGCGGTAAGCAAACGCTGGCACGCGCTGCCGCACGTAAAGAGCTGGATGTGGAAGCTATCGAGGCGCAGCTCGCCCAGTTGGCTGAACAGCCGCTGGAAAAAGACTGGCGTACCGTGGCACTGGCAGAAATCATCGACCATATCGTCATTCGATATCATGATCGCCACCGCGAACAGCTGCCGGAGCTGATCCTGCAGGCCACTAAAGTTGAACGTGTTCATGCCGACAAGCCGAGCGTACCGCGTGGTCTGGCGAAGAACCTGACGATGCTGCATGAAGAGCTGTCCAGCCACATGATGAAAGAAGAGCAGATCCTGTTCCCAATGATCAAACAGGGCATGGGTAGCCAGGCGATGGGGCCAATCAGCGTGATGGAAAGCGAACACGACGAGGCCGGCGAACTGGTGGAAGTGATCAAGCACATCACCCACAACGTGACGCCGCCGCCAGAAGCCTGCACCACCTGGAAAGCCATGTATAACGGCATTAACGAGATGATCGACGATCTGATGGAACACATCAGTCTGGAAAACAATGTGTTGTTCCCGCGTGCCCTCGCAGGTGAATAAAAAAAGGCGCCCGAGAGCGCCTTCCTGAAGTCCGAATTCGGCCACTGCTTATGTGGCCTTTTTTGTGTCCGATATGACAACGCTTAACGCATACCCGCCATACGTTTCTTACCGATAAACAACCAGCCCAGACCCAGCGCGATGAACCACAGCGGCGTCACCATCAACGCCTGACGGGTATCTTCTTCCAGAGTCAGCAGCACCAGTACGAAGACAAAGAACGCCATACATACCCAGCACATTAGCTTGCCTAACGGCATCTTGTAGATCGATTTCTCATGCAGGTGTGGACGCTGTTTGCGGTACACCAGGTATGAGCAAAGAATGATGGTCCAGACAAACATAAACAGGATTGCCGACACGGTGGTGATCATGGTGAACGCGCCAATCACGCTCGGGTTCACATAGAGCATCACCACGCCGCCCAGCAGACAGATACAGGAGAAGGTTAAACCTTTCGCCGGAACCGCGCGTTTAGACAGCTTGGCAAACGCTTTAGGCGCAACGCCTTCCTGTGCCAGGCCGAACAGCATACGGCTGGTAGAGAACACACCGCTGTTTGCGGAAGAGGCCGCTGAAGTCAGCACCACAAAGTTAATCAGGCTCGCCGCCGCAGGCAGACCGACCAGCACAAACAGCTCAACGAATGGGCTCTTGGTTGGTACTACCGAGCTCCACGGCGTCACGGACATAATCACGATCAGCGCGAAAACGTAGAACATGATGATACGGATTGGAATCGAGTTAATAGCGCGCGGCAGAGACTTTTCCGGATCTTTAGTTTCTGCAGCCGTCGTACCTACCAGCTCAATACCAACAAACGCGAAGACTGCTATCTGGAAGCCAGCAAAGAAGCCGCTCAGACCTTTCGGGAACCAGCCACCGTCATTCCACAGATGCGTGAACGAAGCCTGAACGCCGGTTGGCGACTGGAAGTGCGTCAGTACCATCACCAGACCGACGACAATCAGGCCGACAATGGCGACGATTTTGATCATCGCAAACCAGAACTCCATCTCACCAAACATTTTCACCGTGGCGAGGTTAAGAGCCAGCAACAGAATGATCACCGCCAGTGATGCCACCCAGTCTGACAGTCCGGGGAACCAGAATTGCGCATACGCCGTAATCGCAACGACGTCTGCCATCCCGGTAACCACCCAGCAGAACCAATAGGTCCAGCCGGTAAAATACCCGGCCCATGGCCCGAGCAGGTCGGAGGCGAAATCACTAAAGGATTTGTATTCGAGATTCGAGAGCAGTAATTCTCCCATTGCCCGCATCACGAAAAACAGCATAAAACCGATGATCATATAGACAAAAATGATCGACGGCCCGGCGAGGCTGATGGTTTTCCCTGAGCCCATAAACAGGCCGGTACCAATAGCGCCACCAATGGCAATAAGTTGAATATGACGGTTTGTGAGATTGCGCCGTAGCGACTGTTCAGACGAAGCCTCTTCAACGGCGTCGACTTTTACCTGATCTACCATGTTTTTTCTTCCTGTACCTGTCTGTGTTGTTCAGGCTCTACGGCCTTTAGTGTGTCTATGATACGACGATCCTGTTGGCAGGACTCATCGATATTAGGTAAGAATCGGCGGGATGAATACTAAGATTTAGATATAATGTTAATTTTATGTTTAAAGTGAGTGTCATATCACTCTGATAGCGAGAATCAGTTCACAAAAATACACGCAATAACATCATTTGCAAGATAAAATATCGACATCGACGTAACTATAGCTTTTCACGCTATTTTGTTGCTCCCCCCAGCGTCGGGGGGAACAGAAGTTACTGCTTACAGGATTTCAAGCAGCTCAACTTCAAATACCAGCGTGCTGAACGGAGGAATGGACGCGCCAGCGCCACGCTCACCGTAAGCCAGTTCCTGAGGAATAGTCAGTTCCCATTTGGAACCTACCGGCATCAGGGTCAGTGCTTCAATCCAGCCAGGGATCACGCCGTTAACCGGGAATTCAGCCGGTTCGCCACGCGCAACAGAGCTGTCAAACACGGTACCGTCGATCAGTTTACCGGTATAATGCACGCGTACGTGGTCGGTACGTGCCGGGATAGAACCTTCGCCCTGAGTCAGAACACGGAACTGCAGACCGGATTCAGTGCTGTTCACACCCTCTTTCTCACGGTTTTCTTCCAGATATTTGACGCCATCAGCCGCCATAGCCTGGAAACGCTCGCGACGTACTGCATCAGCACGTTCGTGAATTTCACGCAGCGCACGGTGCACAACATCAACAGGCACTGCCGGGTGTTTACCTTCCAGCGCATCAGCGATACCCGCTACCAGCGCTTCAGGCAACAGCCCTTCCAGACCGGATTCGCTCAGCTGCTGTCCTACCTGCAAACCAATGCCGTAGCTTGCTTGCGCTTCGATAGTGTCAAAAGTCGGGTTAGCCATCATATTTCCTTTCATCGGATGTAAAGTAGCGGGCAGCATATCAGCCATGCCGCATCCGGTAAAACTTTGTCTCGGGAACAGATGACAAATCGCGAGGAAAAAGAAACAATGCTATTGCCCGCATCAATGTCACGAAAGCGGGTACCTGAACAAGTATCATAGAGTTAGCGATCTATACTCTATGACAGAGGAACGAGACGCTGAGCAGGAGGAAAGCCATGCCCGGGCGCTTTGAATTAAAACCAACCCTGGCGAAAATCTGGCATGCACCGGACAATTTTCGCATTATGGACCCGCTACCGCCTATGCACCGACGCGGCATTATTATTGCTGCTATCGTGCTGGTGATAGGTTTCCTGCTTCCTTCCAGTGACACTACTGATACCCCTGTGGTTACGCGTACTGCCCAGCTGGATTTACAGTCACAGTCGCAGCCGCCAACCGAGGCTCAGCTTCAGGCACAGTTAGTGGCCCCGCAAAACGATCCCGGCCAGGTGGCTCCCGTTGCGCCGGAACCCATCCAGGAAGGAGAACCAGACGCGCAGCCGCAGGCTCAGCAATCACAGCCTCAGACGCAGCCCTTTCAGCAGAATAGTGGTATTGAGCAGCAGTGGCGTACCTACCGCGTAGACTCAGGGAAAACGCTGGCGCAGGTCTTCCGGGACCATAACCTTCCGCCAACTGATGTGTACGCCATGGCGCAAGTGGAAGGTGCCGGGAAGCCGCTGAGCAATTTGAAAGACGGCCAGATGATCCAAATCAGGCAGAATGCTAACGGGGTGGTGACCGGGTTAACCATTGATAGCGGAAATGGTCAGCAGGTATTGTTTACCCGCCAGCCCAACGGCAGCTTTATTCGCGCACGCTAAGACTGTCTCAGTCAGTAGGCCTGATGCGCGTAGCGCCATCAGGCCTCAAGGTGAAGCACTAACGCTTCACCTTATTCACCCACCAGATCCCCGAACAGACCAGCACCAGCGCCAGCGCATATTTCCATTCGAGAATGTTTTCGCCGAGGAATATCGCCGACAGCACCGCCCCCGAAACCGGGATCAGGAAGTTAAACGGCGCAATCATCCCCACGCGGTTGTACTTGAGCAAAATGCTCCACAAAGCGAAGGCCACCGATGAAAGCAACGTCAGGTAACCCAGAATAGCCACTGAAGCTAAGCCGTGTACGGTCAGCGTGCCACCAAAAGCATAACCGCCGATAACTAACGCCAGACCGCCCATCCCCAGTTGGTAGCCTGTCATGACCGTCGGGTCTACCGTCTGAGAAATGCGTTTACCGTATAGCGTGGCGGCAGAAAGGATAAAGGCCGCCATCACCACTGAACCATCACCTAACAGGCTGAAGCTAAAATCCATTCCGCTGTTAAAGTTCACCACCATCACGCCGGTAAAACCCAGAATACAACCTAGTGCTTTGTTGTAGCTTAGTTTGTCGTTTTGATAGATAAAATGGGCCAACAGCACGCTAAAGAATGTCCCGGTCGCATTCATGATGGACCCTTTCACCCCCGTCGTGAACGCCAGGCCAATATAGAAGAAGATGTATTGCAGCGAGGTTTGCGTCAGCCCCAACAGCGTGAGTTGGCCGTACTGACGCAGGCTTAACCGGCCAATCGGTTTACGCTGCGCCATCGCCAACAGTAGCAGCAATAATCCCGCAAACAGGAAGCGATAGCCGGCAAAGACAATTTTTGACGGAATGTCATCCGTGGCAATCTGGAAGATCTCGTATCCGCTTTTTATCGCTGGATAAGCGCTCCCCCACAACAGACAACAGAAGGCTGCGCCCAGGTAGACAACATTTTTACGCGCGAACAGAGGTTGGTGCGTTGGTTCCATTCCATCACCACTTTGAAATAATGTTTTATTTTTATGATTATCCCGAAAAGGACAAAGAATAGCCAGAGCGAAAAACAGGAGGGTAGAAAAGCAAAACGCCGGCACAGGGCCGGCGCTTTTACGCGGTCATCAGAATAAAAACTTATTCTGCAACTACGTTTACAGTCAGCTTAGCAAACACTTCGCTGTGAACCTGGAAGCTCACTTCGTGCTCACCAGTGGTACGCAGAACGCCGTTCGGCAGACGAACTTCGCTCTTAGCAACTTCAACGCCAGCTGCAGTTACAGCGTCAGCGATGTCGCGCGTACCGATGGAACCGAACAGTTTACCTTCGTCGCCAGCTTTAGACGCGATGGTTACGGTTTCCAGTGCGTTGATTTTCTCAGCACGAGCTTCAGCAGCGGCCAGAACGTCAGCCAGTTTGGCTTCCAGTTCAGCGCGACGCGCTTCGAAAAATTCAACGTTTTTCTTGGTAGCAGGAACAGCTTTACCCTGTGGTACCAGGAAGTTACGAGCATAGCCCGCTTTAACGTTAACCTGATCACCCAGGCTACCCAGGTTTGCTACTTTATCAAGCAGAATAACTTGCATTACCTTATCCTCTCAAAGTCGTATTAATGGACCGTGACCGATTACTGATGACGATCAGTGTACGGCAGCAGGGACAGGTAGCGAGCGCGTTTGATAGCGCGAGCCAGCTGACGCTGGTATTTTGCACGGGTACCGGTGATACGGCTTGGGACAATCTTACCGCTTTCGGTGATGTAGTTTTTCAGCGTAGCGATATCTTTATAGTCGATCTCTTGAACGCCTTCCGCGGTGAAACGGCAGAACTTGCGACGACGGAAATAACGTGCCATATGGCTAGTCTCCAGAATCTATCAATTCAATCTGCTCGGCATGCAGAACCATTTTGCTCAGGCCGTTCTTTGCCTTGTGGCAAGAGATGAACCCCTGAACGGTCACTGCGCTACCGACCGTTATACTGTGAGTAATGGCCTGGTTTTCGTGTCCGCTAATAATAACGGGCATTTGGCACCACGCCTGCCGGTGAAACCCGGCTTCCTCCTGCACAGAACGATGCTCAAGCACGAACTGGCAATGAGGAATTCCTGATGGACTGACCTTTCGAAGGGGAGCCCTGCACACGGTGCCGGACAGCGCCAGACGGTTGGTCATCAGAAATTACTCTTCAGAATCCCCAGCTTCAGCATCATCTGCGGTTTCGTTAGCGAAATCATCGCGACGTTCACGACGCTCGTCTTTCGCTTTAACCATCGGAGATGCTTCGGTAACAGCGTGTTTAGTACGCATAACCATGCTGCGGATAACGGCATCGTTGAAGCGGAAGGTAGTTTCCAGCTCATCGATCACTTCCTGCGGCGCTTCAACGTTCATCAGAACGTAGTGAGCTTTGTGCAGTTTGTTGATCGGGTAAGCCAGCTGACGGCGGCCCCAGTCTTCCAGACGGTGGATCGTGCCTTCTGCACCAGTGATGGCAGCAGTGTAGCGTTCGATCATACCCGGAACCTGTTCGCTCTGGTCAGGATGGACCATAAAAACGATTTCGTAATGACGCATCGAATTGCTCCTTACGGATTATTCAGCCTCCTGTCTGGGTCAGCCGAGGCCCATGGAGGCAAGGAACGTGTTAAAGGTCGGCTGAAAAATGACGCGTCATAATACTGGGGTCAGCCGCTAAACTCAAGGTGCTTGTACGATTATTTATCGTGTCGCCATTAATACATATCCAGCAGCATTTTGACGCTGATGCAAATGGAGACAATGACAATCATCGGCCGGATAACTTTCTTCCCGCGCGTCAGTACGACTGTCGCGCCAAGACGTGCGCCAAGGGATTGCCCGGCAAACATCACCAGCCCCAGCGACCAGATCATTTTACCCCCGAAAATGAAGAACAGAATCGAGGCAATGTTCGACGCCAGGTTGATAAAATTCGAGTGAATTTGCGCCTTATCGATGCTGTATCCCCACAGCAGGATGTAGCAGAGCGTATAAAATGAGCCGGCCCCGGCACCGAGAAAACCATCATAAAACCCAATACCTCCCCCGCAGATCAACGAGAAGATAAACAGGGATACCTGCTGCTTTCTTTTCGGTTCGCTAAGATTAGGCGCAGAAATAAAGTAGATGGCGACCGCGATTATCAGGATCGGCAGCAGTTTCTTCAACACGTCCGGCTCAATAAACTGGATAAGGGTCGTGCCCAGCGCAGAACCGATAAAGGCAGATAAAAAGACATATTTGTGTTCCTGCACATTAATATGTCCCCGGCGTAAAAAGTAAATTCCGGAGGTCAGCGAACTGCCCAACGCCTGAATCTTATTGGTTGCCAGCGCGTTAGCCGGGGGTAAACCGGAAATCAGTAATGCGCCAATAGAAAGAAACCCGCCGCCACCTGACACCACGTTAATAAAGCCTGCCACCAGCGCGACCATAAACATAATCACAAAGTAGCTGAAATCCATGAATGAAGTATCCATAAGTTTTTGCCTTATTATCATAAAGTTATATTAATTATCTGGCTCACTATAAACGGCGTACTCACCCGATTAAATTGACTATTTGGTAAGAGCTTATGCGCGTAAGGCAGGTATTTTTAACCGCAGCGGAAGGCATCAGCTGATTGTTAATTAAAGAAAAGATGGCTTTGCGGTAATTTTTTGAACAACTGCATCAGAAATGGTCGCTATCGACTGCGCCGGCAGCGGTTAAAATTAAATCAGAAGTTATCCACTCACAGGAGAGAGCTAACCAGAGACCGCAGTCGAGGAGGTACCTATGCGAGCCCGTGTTTTGACCCTTCTGGCTGTACTTTTGCTCAGTGCAAATGCAACGGCAGCCATCAAAATTGACAATCATCAGGCCAGGAATATGGATGATGTGCAGAGCTTAGGCGTTATTTACATAAATCATAACTTCGCCACTGAAAGTGAAGCCACTCAGGCCCTGAATGAAGAAACCGATGCGCAAGGCGCAACCTACTATCACGTGATCCTCACCAGGGAACCCGGTAGTAACGGAAATATGCACGCCAGTGCAGATATTTATCGCTAGCACCCAGAAATAACCAACGAGAACATTGCCACAGTTTGACTTGCCCCCTTCACTGGGGGCTTTTTTTTTGCAAAAAAATCCCGAAGCCAGACCGATCTTATCCCCATGAAGAGTTGGCTTCGGAACGTTTTTTCTTACTTCTGCCCGTAATAGGCGTTTGGGCCGTGCTTACGCATGAAGTGCTTATTCATCAGATAACCGTCAATAGCGCTGAGAGCCGGGTTAATGCCACGCGCAATCCATGCCATTTTTGCCACCTCTTCCATCACAACAGCGTTATGTACTGCGTCGTGAGCATCTTTACCCCAGGCAAAGGGACCGTGCTGATACACCACAATACCCGGCGTATGCAGTGGTTCTACGTTGCTCAGCGTTTCAATGATCACCTTGCCGGTATTCAGCTCATACTCGCCCTGCACTTCAGCTTCAGTTAATGCTCGGGTACAAGGGATATCGCCAAAGAAGTAGTCCGCGTGAGTGGTACCCAGTGCCGGGATCGCCAGCCCCGCCTGCGCCCAGGCCGTGGCATGAGTAGAGTGCGTATGCACGACTCCGCCCAGCGACGGATAACGCTGGTAGAGCGCCAGATGGGTGGCGGTATCGGAAGAAGGACGAAAGCCGCCTTCTATCACCTTCCCTGACATATCGACCACGACCATATCATCAACGGTCATGTGCTCGTAGGCGACGCCGCTGGGCTTGATCACCACCCGCCCGCGCTCGCGGTCAATGGCGCTGACGTTGCCCCAGGTAAATGTCACCAGCCCGTAGCGCGGCAGATCCATGTTAGCCTCAAAAACCTGCTGTTTAAGTTTTTGCATTACACCGCCTCCACCAGACCTGCGTTGGCCATACGCGTTTTCACCCAATCGCGCGCCTTCGCAACTTCACGAACCGGGTCATCCGACGTTTCACTCCACATCTCAATCAGGTATGGCCCGCAGTATCCACTCTGTTTGAGCGTCGCAAAACAACGTTCGAAATCAACGACTCCTTCACCAAACGGCACATTTTTGAATACGCCAGGTTTGGTATCCTTCACGTGTACCGCGACGATATGGCCTACCCCAGCCTGCAGTTCCATCTGCACGTCGTTATCCCACGCCGACAAATTGCCAATATCGGGATACAGCTGGAACCACGGATTGTTGAGATAGTGGGCGTAACCCAACGCCTTGCTGATCGAATTCATCAGCGGATAATCCATGATTTCCATCGCCAGCGTCACCTGCGCACGGCTCGCCATCTCCACGCTCTCTTTTAGCCCATCGCGAAACCGACGACGCGTTTCGTTATTGGCCTGCTGGTAATAGACGTCGTAACCCGCCAGTTGAATAACGCGAATACCAATATCCTGCGCAAACTGAATGGCTTTACGCATAATTTCCAGCCCCTGTTCGCGCACCCGATCATCTTCGCTGCCAAGCGGGAAACGACGATGAGCGCTCAGGCATATGGACGGTACTCGTATCCCTGTCTCGGCGATAGCCGCCACCAGCGCCAGTCGCTGCTCGCGATTCCAGTCAAGACGCGCCAGACGGGCATCGGTTTCATCAACCGACATTTCGACAAAGTCAAAGCCCAGTTCCTTCGCCAGTTGCAAGCGTTCGAGCCAGCACTCCCCGCCGGGGAGTGCTTTTTCATAAATACCGAGCGGGACCTGTTTCGACAACATAGCCGCTCCTTATCCCCACAGCTGGGCGATGGAACGTTTAAACTGACGAGCGGCCTCAACCGGAGAAGCCGCGTCGCGAATGCTGCGACCAGCGATAAAGACGTGAATCGGGATCCCTTTGAACAGCGGCAGATCCTCCAGCGCCAGACCACCAGTAACGGTAACTTTAAAGCCCATATCGGCCAGTCGCTTGATCGCACTGATATCCGCCTCTCCCCACGCCACGCCTGCCGCCTGCGCATCACGACTGCGGTGATAGACAACTTGCCCAATACCCGCGTCACGCCACTCCTGCGCCTGCTCCCAGGTCCAGTAGCCGGTCAGTTCAATCTGTACGTCACCGTTAAATTCTTTCGCCACCTCCAGCGCACCCTTGGTGGTGTTGATATCGGCACAGCAGATGACAGTAATCCAGTCAGCGTTGGCTTCGAAACACATGCGGGAGAGGATTTTGCCCGCGTCGGCAATTTTAGCGTCCGCCAGCACTATTTTATGCGGGTAAAGCGCCTTCAGATCGCGAACGGCACGAACGCCCTCTGCCACGCAAAGAATCGTACCCACCTCAATGATATCGACCTCTTCGGCAATCAGACGCGTCGTTTCATACGCGGAAGACATTGATTGGTTATCCAGCGCTACCTGCAACATAGGTAATGACATTTTGGTATCCTTTTAAACAGCCGCCGCAGTGGCGTTATCAATTAAATCCAGCACTTCCTGCGCGGTGCGGCAGGCGCGTAAACGGTCGAAATTGGCTTCGTCGTCAAACAGATTCACGATCTGCATAATGCCCACTTCCTGATGCGTGTTGGCGTCAACTGCCGCCATCGTGATCAGAATATCGACCGGGTCGTTATCTTCGTGGTTAAACACCAGCGGCGTTTTCAGCGTCACCAGCGCAAAACCGGTTTTCTTAACCCCTTCCTCCGGACGTCCATGCGGCATAGCAAGGCCCGGCGCAATCACAAAGTACGGGCCAAACTGTTCTACTCCGTCGAGGATGGCCTGGTAGTAGCGTGGTTCAACCACATCAGCCTTAACCAGCAGATCCACGCCAAGCTTTACCGCTTCCTGCCAGGTGCTGGCCTCGGCCTGTAAAAGGATGGAATTATTGTTTGCCAGCGAATCACGTAATTTCATGGTGCGTCCTTACTTCACATCCTGTGGGAAATGCGCTTTGATCACTTCCAGCAGTTTTGGTCCAAAATCGGCGGGAGACAGCATGTTGCGCACGCCGACAACATATTTATTGCCAGATACGGTAATCTCGCCGGCAATATGAGTAGAGGCGATGATGATATCTGCGCCGCTCAGTTCACTTTTGTATTCCCCCACGGCACAGCTGTTTACCGTATGGTCGATATTTGACTGGGTTAAAAACTGATCCACCTTCATTTTCATGATCATGGAACTGCCCTGCCCATTGCCACATACAGCCAGAATACGTACGGTCATAATCGGAACTCCTTTTTAAGCAGAGTGTTCTGCCAGTTGTTTTTCTGCGTCTTCCTCAGCGCGCAACGTACGCCCTGCGAAAAACATATAAGCCAGTGCAATCAGAATAATGACGGCCATAAACACGATGCCGATGGAGGCGAAACCCTGCATCATCGGCGGCGCCAGAATTGACCAGTCCGCCATGCCCATCCAGGCACTCATACCGGTAAGCTTCACCGCCCAGACGCAGCCAAAGATTTCGATCATCCCCATCACCAGGCAAATCTTGAGCGCCGCGCGCCAGCCGCCAAAGTGGTTAGCAAATACGCCGATAGTGGCGTTCGAGAAGAACATCGGGATAAAGCCTGGGATAATCAGGATGGAGGAGCCGCAGCCCACAAGGATGCCCACCGCAATCAGTTGGCCGATAGTGCCCCACATAAAGCCCCAGACCACCGCGTTAGGAGCAAAGCTATAAATCGCCGCGCAGTCGATGGCCAGCACCGCGCCGGGAATCAAACGTTGAGAGATACCGTTGAACGCTTCTGAAAGTTCAGCAACGAACATACGTACTCCCTGGGTGATGATGAAAATAGCGACGGCGAACGAAAAACCAGTCTGCAGGATATAGACTGTCCAGTGGGTTTTACCCGCCATCGCCTGAACCACATCAATGCCAAAAGAGAGCAGGATCGCGCCGAAGAAAATGGTCATCACTATCGCGGTAGAAACGATGTTGTCATGGAAGATATTCAACCAGCCTGGCAGCTTGAGATCTTCCACGCTCTCCTCTTTCTTACCCAGGTAAGGCGCGACTTTGTAGGCAATCCACGAGGCGAACTGCTGCTGGTGACCGATGGAAAAACCGCAACCGTCGGTCACTTCCTGGGTCGGTTTGTACATCATATTGGAGGTAATACCCCAGTAGAGCGACACCAGCACCGCGGTGCAGATGATGGTCGTCCACATGGAATAACCAAAGATGTAGAGAGAGACGGCAATCAGGCCCGCCTGCTGGAACATGATGTGCCCGGTCAGCATGATGGTGCGAATACCGGTAATCCGCCGTAGCAGTACGTAACAAATGTTTAGCGCCAGCGCCAACAGTACCGCGTACCCTACCCAGCTATAGGCATCCCCCATACGTTCGATGGTTGCCATCATGGAGGCATAGGTATCGGAGATCGCGCCATTGATACCGTAAACCTCGGACATCTTCGCCACTACCGGTTTGAACGTGCTGGTGAGAATGCCAGATCCCGCCTGCAGCAGCATAAAACCGATAATCGTTTTGATCGTGCCTTTAATGATAACGCTGACACTTTTACGCAACAGGATATAGCCAAGACAGGTCACAATACCCAGCAACAGCGGGGCGTTGGTCATAACCTGATTAAAAAAGACGGTAAAGATGTTGTAGAGGATCTCCATAACGATCTCCAGTAGACGAAGTTGCCGGGCTTTCCACACGCCAGGATGTTGTGCACTCACTGTAATTTTCAAAAGTAATCACAACAAGATTAAATTTGATTAAATGTGATGAAGTACGCAAATAATTACCACATTTGAAAAATGGGTAATTATTCAATGCTATGAAAGACATTCAATATCAATTAAATCAATGAATTACAGCAAGCGGAATAGCGTAAAATCACCTAAAATCATTACATTACCTTTTCTGTTATCCGCACAAAGCTCAAAAATCCCCCATTGCCAATATGAAAAAATAATGCCAGGATTAATCAAAACAAATCACATATTGATTTAATTTGAACAAAAATGAAGGTAAATGCGATGACTAAAGTAAAAAGCATCACGCGTGAATCATGGATCCTGAGTACATTCCCGGAGTGGGGAAGCTGGCTGAATGAAGAGATCGAACAGGAACAGGTCGCACCAGGCACTTTCGCTATGTGGTGGCTTGGCTGTACCGGAATTTGGCTGAAGTCGGAAGGCGGGACTAACATCTGCGTCGATTTCTGGTGCGGCACGGGTAAACAGAGTCACGGCAACCCGCTGATGAAAACCGGCCACCAAATGCAACGTATGGCTGGGGTAAAAAAACTGCAGCCTAACCTGCGCACCACGCCGTTTGTTCTTGATCCGTTTGCCATTCGACAGATCGATGCGGTACTGGCGACGCACGATCATAACGATCACATCGACGTGAATGTTGCGGCAGCCGTCATGCAGAACTGCGCCGACGACGTGCCGTTTATCGGCCCACAAACCTGCGTGGATCTGTGGATCGGTTGGGGTGTGCCAAAAGAACGCTGCATCGTGGTGAAACCGGGCGACGTAGTTAAAGTAAACGATATTGAGATTCATGCGCTCGACGCGTTTGATCGTACTGCATTAATCACCTTGCCTGCAGATCAAAAAGCAGCAGGCGTCCTGCCTGACGGCATGGATGCACGTGCAGTTAACTACCTGTTCAAAACGCCGGGCGGTACGCTGTACCACAGCGGTGATTCGCACTACTCCAACTACTATGCAAAACATGGCAACGAATATCAGATCGACGTCGCGCTCGGCTCCTACGGCGAGAATCCGCGTGGGATTACGGACAAAATGACCAGCGCCGACATGCTGCGTATGGCGGAAGCGCTGAATACAAAAGTAGTGATCCCTTTCCATCATGACATCTGGTCAAACTTTCAGGCCGATCCACAGGAGATCCGCGTCCTGTGGGAGATGAAAAAAGATCGCCTTAAGTATAGCTTTAAGCCATTCATCTGGCAGGTAGGCGGCAAATTCACCTGGCCGCTGGACAAAGATAACTTTGAATATCACTATCCGCGCGGCTTTGATGACTGTTTCACGATTGAGCCGGATTTACCGTTTAAATCCTTCCTGTGATCCACACAAAATGCCGGGCTATCCCGGCATTTTTTCCCTTTTACTTTAGTATTTCCAGGCTATTTCAAATATCATCTTTTCAAATCAATTTGTATCGGAATAGCTCATGACTGAAGCACAAAGACATCAAATATTGCTGGATATGCTGGCGCAGTTGGGCTTTGTTACCGTTGAGAACGTAATTGAGCGTCTGGGGATTTCACCCGCAACGGCGCGTAGGGACATCAACAAACTCGACGAAAGCGGCAAACTCAAGAAAGTCCGCAACGGCGCAGAAGCCATTACCCAGCAGCGTCCACGCTGGACGCCAATGAATTTACACCAGGCGCAGAACCACGATGAAAAAGTCCGTATTGCCAAGGCGGCGTCCCAGCTTGTGAATGCGGGAGAAAGCGTGGTGATCAACTGCGGATCGACCGCTTTCCTGCTGGGTCGTGAAATGTGCGGCAAGCCGGTGCAGATCATCACCAACTATCTGCCGCTGGCAAACTATCTGATCGACCAGGAGCATGACAGCGTGATCATCATGGGCGGGCAATACAACAAAAGCCAATCCATCACGCTTAGCCCACAAGGCAGTGAAAATAGCCTGTATGCCGGACACTGGATGTTTACCAGCGGTAAAGGATTGACTGCGGACGGACTGTATAAAACCGATATGCTGACCGCGATGGCCGAGCAGAAGATGCTTAACGTGGTGGGCAAACTGGTGGTACTGGTCGATAGCAGTAAGGTCGGTGAACGCGCGGGAATGCTGTTCAGTCGCGCCGATCAAATCGATACGCTGATTACCGGTAAAAACGCGAACCCTGAGATTCTGCAACAACTTGAAGCTCAGGGCGTGAACATTTTGCGGGTTTAGAGGTGCTGGCGGAAAAATGCTACCGTCGCAGCCAGCGCTTCTGGCGTAATGCGGTGTCGGACACCCGCTTCCCACAGGCAGGTCAGATGGTTATCCAGACCTGCCTGAATTAACGCCTGCTGCAAACGAAAAGTTTCCACAGCCGGAACCACATCGTCCTCCTGTCCATGCCACAGCAGCAACGGTCTGTCGGCCAGGCGTTGCAGTTGATGCGTAACGTCCCATTCGGCGAGCGGTGCAATAACGGCATCGAACTCCGCCTGCTGCTCTGGCGTCTGGACATGTAAAGGGGGAAAAAGCGTCTGCGCAAGCCGGGTAAAATAGCCCGACCCCATCAGGCTGGCTACACATTTAACCTCGGGGTGGCGGGCCATAATGCCCAACGCCGTCATTCCTCCCATCGACGCCCCCGCAACGGCAAGTCGTTCATCTGATAGCCAATTTTCCGCCACCAGCGCCGCACGTAACGTCGTAAACTCCTGCATATTTTGCTGCAAAATCTGCCAGAAGCGGTACATTCTCCCCTGTGCATCACTAGTGAAGCGGGCACCATGATCGGCCGCATCTGGCATCACGACCCGGAATCCAGCCTGAGCCAGAGCAACGGCAAAATAGCTGTAGACCAGGCTTGAAGAGGTAAACCCGTGATAGAAGATAATACAAGGGAGTGAACATTCGCGTTTGCCAGCCGGAACGGCGTGCAGGACAGGGATACCCGCCAACTGTCGTGTTTCAATTTCGATCATTTGTCGCCTCTTTCTTTCTGGTATGCCATGCAGCAATACTTAACGCAAGCGAATGTGTTCGGCAATGATTCATAATGTTGAGAACTGGGTTACGCTTTCGCAACATTTTCATTCGAAAATCGCGTGAGAGATAACAATTCGGGAACATTCCCCTAAAGGGAATTTAATAAGGCACTACACTATGGCTATCAGGAAACGAGATAGAGTTATGCGTCGGTTTGCCTCTTTGTTGCTGGTGACGTTTTTAAGCGCCTGTAGCGTGTTACAGGGTACACCACAACCTGCACCGCCCGTAGCCGACCACCCGCAAGAGATCCGCCGCGACCAAAGCAACGGGTTGCAGCGAATAGGGACAGTCAATGCGCTGGTAAGAGGCTCTCCAGATGATGCGCTGGCAGAGATCCGTGCCAAAGCCGTCGCGGCTAAAGCTGATTATTACGTTGTCTTATTAGTTGATGAGACTATCGTGACAGGCCAATGGTATTCACAAGCTATTTTGTATCGTAAATAACATTGGCTTGAAATTTAGTCAGCTTTACATTGCTTTGCGCCCCTATGCGTTTACCTGTGCACAATAAACCAACAGCAGGGAGCTTGAGGTTTATTATCGCGATGGAATGCCCTGCCATGTGTAGGGGTACGAATAATGGAGCTGACGATGAAACAATCACTTGCCTTATCCTCACTGCTGTTTTCTGCCGGACTGGTAGGTACAACGGCGCAGTCTGCCGAGTTCGCCAGTGCTGACTGCGTTACGGGCCTGAACGAAATTGGCCTGATCTCTGTCAGTAACATTGCAGGGAATCCGCAGGATGTAGAACGTGTAATCGCGTTAAAAGCGGATGAACAAGGTGCCTCATGGTATCGGATCATTCAGATGTACGAAGAACAGCAGCCAGATAACTGGCGCGTACAGGCCATACTTTATGCATAACAGATTGCCGGATGGCGTAAACGTATCCTGCCTGTATTGAACGTAGACAGGATACGACGCGACAGCATCGCCATCTGGCATAGTATTACCGTATTCCTCCCGTCGCCCGCAGCAGCAAATCACCCTGCACCTGTGCAGAAAACTGTGTTACACCACGCGTATCCAGCATCATCTGACACCAGGCTTGCGCGACTGGCGGAGAGGCATAACGCAACATCTGCGCCCCGCAGCCGAGCAGGAACAATTGCTGCGTAATCTCCCGTCCCAACTCCTCGCTGGGTTTACGTAAATGCTGCTGCAGCTTGCGCACCATTCGATCGTAATGCCGATCTTGTCCCTTTACCTCCGCAAAGGCTTCGCTGAGCATATCGTAGATGCCGGGTTGTTTTGTAAGTACCCGCAATACATCAAGGCACATAATGTTGCCGGAGCCTTCCCAGATACTGTTTACCGGCATCTCACGGTACAGGCGCGGTAGCTCGCTCTCCTCGCAGTAGCCAATCCCGCCCAGTACTTCCATCGCCTCGGCAACGAACGGCATGCCATTTTTGCAGATGGCAAATTTCGCTGCGGGTGTGAATAATCTGGCCCACAGCGCTTCTTTCGTATCGGTACGACGATCCCAGGCTCGCGCCAGCCGAAACAGTAGCGCGGTCTGCCCTTCCAGTTGCAACGCCATTCGGCTTAGTACCTGACGCATCATCGGTTGTTCGATCAAAGGTTTACCAAATACCTGCCGCTGATGCGCATGGTAAATCGCCACGGAAAAAGCACGTCGCATCATGCCGTGGCTGCCGAGCGCGCAGTCAAAACGCGTCATCCCGCCCATTTTCAGGATATGGCGGATACCTTCCCCTTCTTCACCCAATAGCCAGCCGATCGCATCGTGGAATTCAACCTCGCAGCTGGCGTTGGAGCGGTTGCCTAACTTATCTTTCAGTCGTTCAAGGCAAATCGCATTCCGGCTCCCATCGGGTAAAAATCGCGGTACAAAAAAACAGGATAAACCGCCCTTTGCCTGGGCCAGCACCAAATGGGCATCGCTTTGCGGCACGGAGAAAAACCACTTATGTCCCACCAGCCGATACGAGCCGTCGACAAGACGTTCTGCCTGAGTGGTATTGCTCAGCACATCTGACCCCCCCTGCTTCTCCGTCATCCCCATACCGATCAGCAACCCACGCTTTTGCCCTCCGGGCAGTAAATGCGAGTCATAACGGTCGCTTAGCAGCGGCGTCAACCAGTCGTGAAATTGTGCAGGTAACATTTGGAGCAACAGCGGCGTGGCGGCAAACGTCATGGTCACCGGACACAAGGTGCCCGCTTCCACCTGCGCATGCAGCATAAAACGTGCAGCCCGGGCAACAAACGAGCCCTGCCTGGCCTCCTCTTCCCAGGCCAGGTTATGTACGCGGTTGGCGCACAATCCCTGCATCAGCAAATGCCATGCGGGATGAAACCGCACATCATCCAGCCGCTGCCCCTGCGGGTCGTAGCGCAACAGTTCGGGTGGATAAGCGTTAGCTAACCGACCCAATTCGAGCGATTCCGCAGTCCCTAACTGCTGACCAATACTGGCGAGGAGATCGCTGTCCCAAGCTGCGCCTTCGCGATTGACCGCTTCGCACAGTGCGCCATCTGACAGGTATAAGTTGCTGTTATTGAGCGGTACAGGTTGGTTAAAAACGGTATGCGTTTGCCAGTGCATTGTGTCTCCCTCCGTCAATGGCCGTCGCCTTAAGTATGGCCAGTCCGAGAAGAGAGTGCCTGGGATTAAGGTCACAAAAAAGCCATCCCGAAGGATGGCTTAAGAGAAGGAGGAATCAATTACCCGCGCTGACGAACAGCTTCAAACAGGCAAATTCCCGTCGCAACAGAGACGTTAAGCGATGAAACGCTCCCGGCCATTGGGATGCTGATCAGTTCATCACAGTGTTCACGGGTCAGACGGCGCATACCTTCGCCCTCTGCACCCATTACCAGCGCCAGACGTCCGGTCATTTTGCTCTGATACAACGTATGGTCAGCTTCGCCTGCGGTACCAACGATCCAGATGTTCTCTTCCTGCAACATACGCATGGTGCGCGCCAGGTTGGTCACGCGGATCAGCGGTACGCTTTCTGCCGCGCCACAGGCGACTTTTTTCGCCGTCGCATTCAGCTGCGCAGAACGATCCTTCGGCACGATAACCGCATGCACGCCGGCAGCATCGGCGCTACGCAAACATGCGCCCAGGTTATGTGGATCAGTGACGCCATCGAGGATCAAAAAGAACGGCTGATCGAGCGTGGCAATCAGATCCGGCAGATCGTTCTCCTGATACTGACGACCCGGCTTCACGCGAGCAATAATTCCCTGATGTACCGCACCCTCGCTTTTCTCATCCAGAAACTGACGGTTAGCCAGTTGAATGACAACACCCTGTGCTTCCAGTGCGTGGATCAGCGGCAGCAGGCGTTTATCTTCACGACCTTTGAGAATAAAGACGTCCTGGAAGCGCTCCGGCGCACGTTCCAGCAGAGCCTGCACCGCATGGATGCCGTAAATCATTTCACTCATGAATATACTCGTTAATAGTTTATGCGTAACGCGGGCAACGCGAGGCTGCCCGACTTACTGTTTGTGGCGGTTATTGTGCGACGTTCTTTTTCGCCGCACGTTTAGCTTTGGTGGCGGCAGCGATTTTAAGCGTTTTTGCCGATGGCTTTTTCGCTTTTTTATCGCCTTTCTTCTCAGCCGCTTTCTTATCCGCCTGAGGTTTGGCTCTGCCTTTCTTCTCGCCGCGGAAAGCGCTGTCCGGCTCGAAATTCACCTTTTTGCCCATCTGACGGCGTTTACCGGTGTTTTTACCCGCATCGCCTTTTTTCGCTTTTTCGCGCGCGGTTTTACCTTCATTGCGCGGCGCACGTTCGCTGGAGATCAAACTGAAGTCGATTTTACGCTCGTCCATATTGACCGCTTCCACGCGAACTTCAACGCGATCGCCCAGGCGATACATTTGACCGCTGGATTCCCCCGTCAGGCGCTGCCCAACCTGGTCGAAACGATAGTAGTCGTTATCCAGAGAAGAAACATGCACCAGACCGTCGATAAACAGCTCATCAAGACGGACAAAGAAACCAAATCCGGTGACGTTGGCAATCACGCCTTTGAAGACATTACCCACCTGATCCAGCATGAAGTCGCACTTCAGCCAGTCAGAGACATCGCGTGTGGCTTCGTCAGCACGGCGCTCGGCCATCGAACAATGCTGACCCAGTTGCAGCATCTCTTCCATCGAATAATGGTAGCCACCCGTTTCCGTGGTGTTGCCTTTATGGCCCTGCTCCTGCGCCAGCAGATACTTAATCGCCCGGTGCAAGGAGAGATCCGGGTAACGACGGATCGGTGAAGTAAAGTGTGCATAAGATTGCAGCGCCAGGCCGAAGTGACCACGGTTTTCCGGATCGTAAATCGCCTGCTTCATCGAACGCAGCAGCATGGTTTGCAGCATTTCTGCGTCAGGACGGTCAGCAATCGACTCCAGCAGTTCAGCGTAATCGCGCGGCTCAGGTTTGTTGCCACCTGGCAGCTCCAGTCCCAGCTCTGCCAGGACGGAACGGAACGAGTTAATCGCTTCGGTTGTCGGCTTATCGTGAATACGGAACAGAGCTGGCTCTTTGGCTTTCTCAACGAATCGCGCCGCTGAGATGTTCGCCATGATCATGCACTCTTCAATCAGCTTGTGCGCGTCATTACGCTGCGTCTGCTCAATACGCTCAATACGGCGTTCAGCATTGAAGATAAACTTCGCCTCTTCACTTTCAAACGAGATACCGCCGCGCTCTTCACGGGCTTTATCCAGCACTTTGTAGAGGTTGTGCAGCTCTTCAATGTGTTTAACCAACGGCGCGTACTGCTCACGCAGTTCCTGGTCGCCCTGCAGCATGTGCCAGACCTTGGTGTAAGTCAGACGAGCATGGGAACTCATGACCGCTTCGTAGAATTTAAAGCCGGTTAAACGGCCTTTCGACGAAATGGTCATTTCGCAGACCATACACAACCTGTCCACCTGCGGGTTGAGCGAACACAATCCGTTAGACAGCACTTCCGGCAGCATCGGAACAACCTGCGACGGGAAGTAAACGGATGTGCCACGGCTGCGGGCTTCCTGGTCCAGCGGAGTCGGCGGGCGAACGTAATAGCTTACGTCAGCAATCGCCACCCATAAACGCCAGCCGCCGCCACGTTTCTTCTCGCAATAGACGGCATCATCGAAATCACGCGCATCTTCACCATCGATAGTAACCAGCGGCAAATCGCGCAAATCAACACGCCCGACTTTCGCTTCTTCCGGTACTTCTTCTTTCAGGCCGGCGACCTGTTTCTCTACTGCCTGCGGCCAGATATAGGGAATTTCATGAGTACGCAGAGCCATATCAACGGCCATGCTGGTGCCCATATTATCGCCCAGCACTTCAACAATTTTACCCACCGCTTTGGTACGGCGAGTCGGGCGCTGTGTGAGTTCAACCACCACCACAAAGCCCATACGAGCCCCCATCACCTCTTCCGGCGGGATCAGGATATCGAAGCTCAGGCGGCTGTCGTCAGGGACAACAAACCCAACGCCAGCGTCGGTGAAGTAGCGACCAACAATCTGGCTGGTTTTTGGCACCAGGACGCGCACAATACGCGCTTCGCGACGACCTTTACGGTCCGCGCCCAGCGGCTGTGCCAGTACCTGATCGCCATGAATGCAGGTTTTCATCTGCTCGCTGGACAGGTACAGGTCATCTTTGCGGCCTTCAACGCGCAGAAAGCCGTAGCCATCACGGTGGCCAATAACGGTGCCTTTCAGCAGGTCAAGACGTTCTGGCAGCGCATAGCACTGACGGCGGGTGAAGACCAGTTGCCCGTCACGCTCCATGGCGCGCAGGCGGCGACGCAGCGCTTCTTGCTGCTCTTCACCTTCAATGTTGAGTTCAGCGGCCAGCTCATCGCGGTTGGCCGGTTTTTCACGTTTAGTTAAATGTTCGAGGATAAATTCCCGGCTCGGGATAGGATTCGCGTATTTTTCTGCTTCGCGTTCCTGGAAAGGATCTTGTGACATCGAGGTTCCTCCATTGTCAGCTCTGATGGAATTCCTTCGTCTTTCACGACGCCTCTTTGTTGGCTGCCTTTGCTCCCCCTCAGTCACTTACTTTTGTAAGCTCCCGGGAGTCGCTCAGTTGCCGCCGCGATGCGACGCGAAATACTTTGGACTTCATTACTCCACCAGCAATAATTTATAAAGCGGTTGATTTTCTTCAACCAAATCAGCAAGTGTGTAGTTGTCCAGTTCCGTGAGAAAACTTTGCACTGCCTTAGAAAGCGCCTGTTTGAGTCGACAGGCTGGGGTAATGTGGCAAAACTCGCTGCTACAATTGACCAACGATAGCGGTTCCAGCTCGCGAACCACATCACCAATACCAATAGCTTTAGCCGGTTTGCCCAGGCGGATACCGCCATTTTTTCCACGAATAGCAGTAACAAAGCCCGCCCGGCTAAGTTGATTGATTATTTTGACCATATGATTACGGGACACGCCGTAGACTTCTGTCACCTCAGAAATACTGGTCATACGTCCTTCGGGAAGTGACGCCATGTAGATTAGCGCACGTAATCCGTAATCGGTGAAACTTGTTAACTGCACATCAACCTCAGGAAAAGGGATAAAACGGATAAACCTGGTGGTATTAATTATATTGATGATAAACCAGCCACCAGCCAGGTCGCTAATTTATTTCAGTTCAGGAAGGAAAAAAGCGAGGAACTTACGTGATTTTAAGCCGAATGCTGCTGCAAAGCACTCCATCCGGCCTAAGATAGTGCAAGCGCAGCGCCATTCGACGCCACGCTATAACCAGAATTATGCGTCGAACGGGTCGCGCAGGATCATGGTTTCAGTACGGTCTGGGCCAGTTGAGATAATATCAATCGGCACACCGGTCAGTTCTTCAATACGCTTGATGTAGTTCAGTGCTGCCTGCGGCAGACCGCTACGTTCCTTCACGCCGAAGGTAGATTCAGACCAGCCCGGCATGGTTTCGTAAATCGGCTCAATACCTTTCCAGTCGTCAGCTGCCAGCGGAGTCGTCGTGACTTCACGACCATCCGGCATACGGTAAGCGACACAGATTTTCACCTCTTTCAAACCGTCCAGTACGTCCAGTTTGGTCAGGCAGAAGCCAGACAGGGAGTTAATCTGTACTGCGCGACGCACAGCAACGGAGTCCAGCCAACCGGTGCGACGACGACGACCGGTGGTCGCGCCATACTCGTTACCTTGTTTGCACAGGAACTCGCCAACGTCATCAAACAGCTCAGTCGGGAACGGACCCGCACCGACACGTGTAGAGTAAGCTTTGATGATACCCAGAACGTAGTCCACATAACGCGGACCCAGGCCGGAGCCGGTTGCCACGCCACCTGCGGTGGTGTTGGAAGACGTTACGTACGGATAGGTACCGTGGTCAATATCCAGCAGCGTACCCTGCGCACCTTCGAACATGACGAAATCGCCACGCTTACGCGCCTGGTCCAGCAGATCGGAAACATCAACAACCATAGATGTCAGGATGTCGGCAATTGCCATCACGTCATCCAGCACTTTCTGGTAGTCAACTGCTTCAACTTTATAGAAATTCACCAGCTGGAAGTTGTGATATTCCATCACTTCTTTCAGTTTTTCAGCGAAAGTTGCTTTATCAAACAGATCGCCAACGCGCAGACCGCGACGAGCCACTTTATCTTCATAAGCCGGGCCGATACCACGACCGGTGGTGCCGATCGCTTTCTCACCGCGCGCTTTCTCACGAGCGTTATCCAACGCAACATGATAATCAAGGATCAGCGGACACGCTTCAGACAGCAGCAGGCGCTCACGAACCGGGATACCACGATCTTCCAGCCCTTTCATCTCTTTCATCAGCGCGGACGGAGACAGTACAACACCGTTACCGATGATGCTGGTTACATTCTCGCGAAGAATACCTGATGGAATAAGATGGAGGACGGTTTTTTCACCGTTGATTACGAGAGTATGGCCTGCGTTGTGACCGCCCTGGTAGCGCACAACATATTTAGCCCGTTCAGTCAGAAGATCGACGATCTTCCCTTTACCTTCGTCACCCCATTGGGTGCCCAGTACGACGACGTTGTTACCCATTTTTCAAAATCACCGTTTGCTTAAAAATGGATTCTACCACCGCTTTTTCAGATATACAGCACTTTTTGCATCCAAAATCCTGCAAATTAGTCTACTTATTGTTCAGCCAATCGTTTTCCTCAACATGTAGTAGACCACTACGCCCGCAACCACAAGACCTCCACCAAAACGACGTAAAATATTTTCAGGAAGTTGTGCCATCGCCGAGATCATTTTCTTCCAGGCGCGGGGATACAGCATAGGGCCCAGGCCTTCCAGCACCAAAACCAGCGCGAGCGCCAGCAAAATTGTTGAATTCATCCGTCGTCCTTATATAAAAAGAAAACCACCGTATCCCTGGGGATGCCGGTGGTTTTGCTGGTCTAAAACCGCTGGAGCTATTTTAGCGTGTTGCGCTATTCGGCGTCTTCATGTAACGGAAGAAATCGCTGTCCGGGCTCATGACCATCACATCCTGGTTTCCTTCGAAACTCTTCTCGTAAGCGCGCAGGCTACGGATGAAGGCATAGAAGTCAGGATCCTGGCTGAACGCATCGGCAAACAATTTAGCGGCTTCTGCATCACCTTCACCGCGCATGATGCGGCCCTGGCGCTCAGATTCTGCCAGCGTTTTAGTGACTTCATAGTCCGCTGTTGCACGCAGTTTTTCCGCTTCTTCCTGACCTTGTGAACGATGGCGACGCGCTACCGCTTCACGCTCAGCGCGCATACGGTTGTAAATAGCCTCGGACACTTCAGCTGGCAGGTTGATTTGCTTGATACGCACGTCAACCACTTCGATGCCCAATGCCGCCATACTGTTCGGGTTGATGACCGGAACTTTACCGTTCGTTTCAGCCTGAACACGTTCAGCCGCTTCGGCAATCGCGCTATCTGCTGCCGGAGTCGCCACTTCATCTTCCGTGCCAGCAGAGCCGGAGTTCAGCGCGTCACGAACTTCCAGGGTCAGACGACCGCGGGAATCGGTAACGATGTCTTTCACGTCCAGACGACCAATTTCAGAACGCAGACGGTCAGAGAACTTACGTTTCAACAGCACTTCTGCCTGAGAAACATCGCCACCGCCCGTTGCCAGGTAGTAGCGGCTAAAGTCACTGATACGCCACTTAATGTAGGAGTCAACGATCAGGTCTTTCTTCTCTTTGGTGACAAAGCGATCGGCCTGGTTGTCCATGGTCTGAATACGCGCATCCAGCATCTTCACGGATTCAATAAACGGAATCTTGAAGTGCAGGCCTGGTGCAACGACCAGCGGCTTGTTGTCATCGTCACGCAGAACTTTACCAAAGCGCAGTGTAATACCGCGCTCGCCTTCTTTGACCACAAAGACAGACATGAACAGAACTACCAGAACGATGATGATAATCGCAATAACTGACTTACGCATCGTTATTCCCCCTGACGCTGGTAGTCGTTACGCTGCGCGTTCGCGCGGCGTTGGTCCATAATATCGCCCTGACTGGTGGACGAGGTGTTGCTTGCCCCAGTGCTGGAAGACGTTACTGGTGGCAGACGCAGCAGATTTGAACTGCTGTCGCTCTTCGCTGCTGGCGCATTACCACCTTTCAGCATCTGATCCAACGGCAGAACCATCAGATTGCTGCCCTTATCGTTAACCAGTACTTTACGGGTATGGCTCAGCACTTTTTCCATGGTTTCGATATACAGACGCTCGCGAGTAATCTGCGGTGCGGCTTTATATTCCGGCAGAATTTTTGCGAAACGAGCCACTTCACCCTGTGCTTCCAGGATGGTCTGGGTCTTATACGCACGCGCTTCTTCCAGAATACGCTGCGCCTGACCGTTTGCACGTGGCTGAACTTCGTTGGTATACGCTTCTGCTTCACGGATGTACTGCTGCTCGTTTTCACGCGCTGCGATAGCATCATCAAACGCCGCTTTTACCTCTTCCGGTGGACGTGCAGCCTGGAAGTTGACGTCCAGCAGGGTGATACCCATGTTGTATGGACGAATGGTTTCTTCCAGTTCACGCTGGGTATCGCTACGAATAACGGTACGCCCTTCAGTCAGGATACGATCCATGGTGTATTTACCGATGACCCCACGCAGGGCGCTGTCGGTTGCCTGACGCAGACTGTCATCCGCGCTGGTTACGCTAAACAGGTAACGCTGCGGATCGGTCACACGGTACTGCACGTTCATTTCAACGCGCACGACGTTTTCGTCTGATGTCAGCATCACGCCGGATGCGGCGAGTTCACGCACAGCTTCCACGTTGACCGGGGTCACTTCGTCGATAAAGGTCGGTTTCCAGTTCAGACCCGGCTCAACCAGATGGCTGAATTTACCGAAGCGTGTCACCACGCCACGTTCCGCTTCTTTAATGGTGTAGAAACCGCTGGCCGCCCAGATAATGACGATAGCTGCCGCTGCAATAGTAAAGACTCGGCCGCCCAGTTGCGGACGCGGGCCTTGTGATGAACTACCACCACCAGAACCCGTGCCTTTACCGCCACCCAAACCACCGAGTTTTTTACTCAGTTTGCGGAAGATATCATCCAGATCGGGAGGTCCCTGATCGCGACCACCTTTGTTTCCATTTCCCTCTGGGTTGCCGCCAGGTTTGCTGCTTCCCCAGGGGTCGCGGTCTTGTCCGTTATTACCGGGCTGATTCCACGCCATGTTTGTGCTCCATATTTGTTATGCGATGCTATACCTGCGTTTTTTGCGCTGCAGATGCGTTGGCTACATCTTTCAACCCCAGTCACATAGTTGACTATGCACCTGGAGATTTCAGGACTTGCCGCCTTTCTGCCGCATAAAATCCACGAGGAATAGAGGCGAAAAAATCTTCAGGCCATATCCGTCAGGTCAGACAACATAGTCTTCCAGTGCCGGTTCTTGTTTACAGAGGCGACGCCAGTCTACGATCGGCATACGAACCTGCAGACCTACGCTGCCGTCCTCCTCCATCCACTCTTTCTCTATTGCCTGAAGTTGGTAAAACCGGCTTCTCAGTCGCCCTTCCTGCGGCGGCAAACGCAACGTATGTTGCGCAACCTCACCGGAAAGTCGCTCTGTCAAAGCCTGAAAAAGCTGTGGTATACCTATTCCCGTTTGCGCTGAAACCCAAACGCGAATCGGTTTATTCTCTTCATCTCTGTCGATACGCGGTTCAAAATCATCCAGCATATCGATTTTATTCATCACCAACAGAGTCGGGATCTCATGCGCATCGATCTCTTCGAGCACCGTGTCGACGGCCTCGATGTTTTCCTGCACACGAAAATCTGCTGCATCAATAACGTGCAGCAGCAATGTCGCCTGACGAGTTTCCTGCAAGGTGGCTTTAAATGCCGCCACCAGGTCGTGCGGCAAATGGCGGATAAACCCTACGGTATCCGCCAGCACGGTTTCACCGACGTCCGCTACGTCTATTCGGCGCAGCGTCGGGTCCAGGGTCGCAAACAGCTGGTCCGCTGCATAAACCCGGGCTTCGGTTATCTGGTTGAACAGGGTGGATTTTCCGGCGTTGGTATATCCCACCAGTGATACGGTTGGGACATCCGCTTTCTTGCGCGACTGCCGCCCCTGCTCACGTTGCTTTTCAACTTTTTCCAGGCGCGACTGTATTTGCAAAATGCGATTACGCAGCAAACGACGGTCGGTTTCGAGCTGGGTTTCACCCGGACCGCGCAAACCAATCCCGCCCTTTTGCCTTTCAAGGTGGGTCCAGCCACGGACCAGACGCGTAGCCATATGGCGCAACTGCGCCAGCTCAACCTGCAACTTACCCTCATGGGTGCGCGCACGCTGGGCAAAAATATCTAAAATAAGACCGGTCCTGTCGATAACAAGACACTGGCACAACTGTTCCAGGTTACGTTCCTGGGCGGGGCTCAGCGCATGATCAAAAATCACCACCGCAGCGCCAGTCGCTTTTACGGCTTCGGCAATTTCGATTGCCTTACCTTCACCAACAAAATACTTCGGGTGCGGTGCTTTACGGCTCCCGGTAATCACCTGCATTGCTTCGACACCGGCGGAAGAAACCAGAGATTCAAACTCCTGGAGGTCTTCCATATCTTTGTCTTGCGAAAAATAGATGTGTACCAGTACCGCCTGCTCACCGGCATCATAACGGTCAAACAAGCGTCAACCCCTTAATATATATCAACGGGGAACGCAGGATCGCTGGCTCCCCGTGTGTAAAACAGCTAACAACCTTATTCGGTTTCTTCGCTGTCCTGTTGCGCAGATGAACCTTGCGCGTTGCTACCGTGATGGTAGTTGCTGCCAGTGCCGCCGGTGGCATTATTGCTGTGATGAGAAACCGGGCGAGACGGGACAACAGTAGAAATCGCGTGCTTATAAACCATCTGGCTGACCGTGTTTTTCAACAGGATCACGAACTGATCAAAAGACTCGATTTGACCTTGCAGCTTAATACCATTCACCAAATAAATAGAAACTGGAACACGTTCCCGACGCAGTGCGTTCAGGAACGGATCTTGTAAAGATTGCCCCTTAGCCATTCTCTCTTTTCCTTATATGCTTATTTGTACTTAATACGCTTCATCCTTCAGGTTGCCTCTACGTTAGCGACGTTCGTTCCCCCCTGTCACTTACTTGAGCAAGCTCCTGGGGATTCACTCTCTTGCTGCCTTGATGCAACTTGAATGACTTTGCGTATTGAACCTTATGGTTCTGAAAAATTGCGCACGATACGTTTCAATTGTACACATTCAGTTCGCGATAGCACCAACAACCTGTAATACTTCGTTTCGCGCCTGGTCAGGCTTTTCACTGTCAAGCCAGTGCACCCCTTCCCAACCACGCAACCAGGTTATCTGCCGCTTCGCTAACTGCCTCGTGGCGCAAACACCTCTATAAACCATTTCATCGTATGAAATTTCGCCTTCAATGTATGACCACATCTGGCGATACCCGACACAACGAATGGAAGGCAAATCCGTATGCAAATCTCCTCGGGCAAAAAGCGCCCGGACTTCTGCTTCAAAACCTGAAGCTAACATCTGATGAAAACGCTGCTCAATTCGCTGATGGAGCAATTCACGGCTCGCCGGAGCGATCGCAAACTGGTGCACCTCATACGGCAAAGCATCTCCTGACGTTTGCGTCAGCTCCGTTAAAGTTTTACCCGAAATGAAAAAAACTTCCAGTGCCCGGGAAAGTCTTTGCGGATCATTTGGATGAATCCGCGCTGCAGCTACCGGGTCAATCTCCTGAAGCTGTCGGTGTAACGCGTCCCATCCAAGCTCTGCCGCCTGCTGCTCGATTCTGGCCCTGACCTCCGGGTCCGCCGACGGTAACGGCGACAGCCCTTCAAGCAAGGCTTTGAAATATAACATAGTGCCACCCACTAACAGCGGGATACGCCCCGCTGCGGTGATATCGGCCATCTCGGCTAGCGCATCGCGACGAAAATCCGCAGCAGAATACGCTTGCGCCGGATCACGAATATCCAGCAATCGGTGTGGTGCGGCCTTCAATTCATTAGCATCAGGCTTCGCGGTGCCGATATCCATCCCCTTGTAAATAAGGGCGGAATCAACGCTTATCAACTCTACGGGCAAAACTTTACGCAATTCAATTGCTAATGCTGTTTTACCGGAGGCCGTTGGCCCCATCAAAAAAATCGCCTTTGGCAGGCTCGCCTTACAGGTATCACTCATGTTTCAGGGCGTTCATTACCGAATGTAAATCAACAGGTTGTAACAGACCACCCGGCGGTACCTTCACGAGTTGTGGGCATAGCCGCTCAACATCCGCCAACAGAGTAATCGCCTGGGCCATACTCCACTGCGGATGCTCGCTCATCAGGTTACGTGCAATCCACTGCGCAATGTTGCCCGCTTCGAATACGGTTTGCTGCGCCAGGTAGCCTATCAGTTCAGGAATCAAGATTTGTAAATTTTGTTGGCGTAAGGGTAAAGGCACCGCCCGGATGGTCACATGCTGCGCATCCAGCTGAAATTCAATCCCCAAATCGGCCAGTTGGCTCTGCCCTTTTTGCAACGCTGCTTTTTCATCAGCGGTGACTTTTAGACGTAACGGGATCAACAATGGCTGAGCGCAAACAGGGGCCTGGCCGGGCGTAAGCTGCGCCTGCCGCAACCACCGTTCCGCAACAGGTAACGCCAGCAGCCGAATCTGGCTATCGCTTTCCAGTAATGCACAGTCGGTCCCTACGATAGTCAGCACCCTTCCAAACCCTTGACTGTTACCGGTAAGAGGTGCTGCCGGCGTTTCAGTGACCGGTGGTTTGTGCATTGGAGCCGGTGTCTGCAGCAGGCGCTGATAAATTTCGCCCTGCTGCTTTTGATATCCAGGCTGGGCATGCGGCCAGCTCGCTGCCTGACGGCCTGCGCCACTACTGCCGCTTCCAGCGCCAGTGGAAGCAGAGTAACGCGGTGTCGCTGGTTCGCGCGCGGGAGTCGGTTCGGCAAAATGGTTACGTCCGGCGGCGACACGGTTTTCCGGGATGTGCCTTGGGGCAGGCTCATTGTCGTCAGCCAACGGCAGCGATGTTTCAAGCTGCTGTTGCAGGACGCTCAACACGCCCTGGTAAATAAAATCGTGCACCAGGCGGGATTGATGAAAACGGACCTCATGTTTGGCAGGATGTACGTTAACATCCACCTGATGCGGGTCGATTTCCAGATACAGCACAAAAGCGGGTTGTTGATCGGCTCCCAGCTTATCTTCACAGGCCTGACGAATAGCATGGTTGATCAGCCGGTCGCGCATCATCCGGCCATTCACATAGCAGTACTGGATTTCCGCCAGCGCAGCCGTTGTGTGGTTCGGATCGGCCACCCAGCCGCGCAGGGTTAAATCGCCATGCTGCCATTCAATCGCCAGCGCATGCTCCAGAAACGGCGTGCCGCAAATCGCGCCCAGCCGGCGCTCTTTTTGTCCATCCGCCGCTACGGCACGATACTGGCGCACCATTTTGCCGTTGTGTGACAAATTAATTGTCACATCGAAACGCGCCAACGCAATGCGGCGAATAATCTCGTCGATATGATTAAATTCAGTTTTCTCGGTGCGCATAAATTTGCGTCGGGCTGGCGTGTTGTAAAACAGATCCAGCACTTCCAGCGTAGTACCCACCGGATGCGCGGCAGGTTTAACCGTCACATCCATGTCGCGCCCTTCAGCATAGGCTTGCCAGGCTTCAGGCTGCTCTTGCGTGCGCGACGTCAGGGTTAAACGAGAGACTGAGCTGATACTGGCCAGCGCTTCGCCGCGAAATCCGAGGCTCACGATGGCCTCGAGATCGTCAAGCGAAGCAATTTTACTGGTGGCATGACGCGCCAGCGCCAACGCCAGCTCGTCTTTTTTAATCCCGCAGCCGTTGTCACGAATACGGATAAGCTTCGCACCACCGCGCTCAATATCAATATCAATGCGCGTCGCACCAGCATCAATGCTGTTTTCCACCAGCTCTTTCACCACTGACGCAGGCCGTTCTACCACCTCGCCTGCGGCAATCTGGTTCGCCAGCTGTGGCGGTAGAACCTGAATCGGCATGGCTAATCCTTAATTTGTTAACGTGTTACCAGGCGATACCGCACTGGCGGTTTGCGCCTGTGCGCCCTGCGGCCCGGTTTGCATTGGGTGCGCCTGGAAATAGTTACGCAATCCTTTGTAAATCGCCTCGGCCAGCTGCTGCTGATAATCATCACTCGCCAACAGACGCTCTTCGCTGTTGTTACTGATAAAGCCGGTCTCAACCAGCACTGACGGGATATCAGGCGAACGTAATACCCCCAGACTGGCGTGTTCAGGACGACGCTTATGCATCGAGCCAATACGTTCTAACTGGCCGATCATGCTGGTCGCCACATCATACCCGACACGTTGCGAATGGCCGAACTGCAGGTCCAGCACGGCCTGGCTGAGATAAGGATCGGACTGGCTGTTTGCCAGCACATCGCCCGCGCCGCCCAACAGCTCTGATTGCTTCTCGTGCTGTTCCAGCCAGCCGGCCATCTCACTGTTCGCCCGACGGTTTGACAGAACCCAGACGGAAGCGCCGGTGGCATCCCGGTTTGGCGCGGCATCCGCATGAATAGAGACCAGGAAATTGGCGTTTTGTTTACGCGCAACATCAGAACGGCCCATCACCGAGATAAAGTAATCGCCATCACGGGTGAGTACCCCTTTAAACATCGGGTCATCATTGAGCAAGCTGCGCAGTTTGCGCGCCACGGCAATCGTGACGTTTTTCTCACGCGTGCCGCCAGGGCCAATCGCGCCAGGATCCTGCCCGCCGTGTCCGGCATCAATGGCAATAACCACTTTATCGCCGTTACCGGTGCTGGCGCGCGCCGCAGGTCGTGTGGAGGTATTACTGTTAGTAACGATCGTCGTGCGATCATTTTCCGCTTTAAACGGGTTACGCGCAGGCTCGGCAGGACGAGGGGCGACAACCGGCGCTTCAACACGCTTCGCAACCACTGGCGGTGGCGGCGGTGGCGCATCCGCTTTGATGGTAAACACAACGGTATAATTGCCACCGTTCTGACGTTTAACGGCTTCGGCTTTGCCGTTCTCGGTTAAATCCACCACCAGGCGCAGAGACTGCGCATCTTTTGGCGTGCCGGAACGGATAGATTTCACCAGATTATTGCCGCTAAACAGCAGCGGTAATCCCTGAATCACACCGGTTTGTTTAATATCCAACGCGACGGTTCGTTTCCCGTCCTGAGTCACGGCGTATTCAGGATCGCCAATAAAGCTCAGCGTAATCCGCGCCTGTTGATCGCCATTGGAAACCTGAAGATCGGAGAGGCTGGCGGCCCCTGCCTGCGCGCACAGCAGGACCAGGGTTGCCATCAGCCAGTTTCTGATGCGATAAATCATCCCGCCACCCTTAAGGTTAATCGGCTAAACGCGCCAGCAATAATTCACCCGATGAGGAGACAGCACTTACGCGCGCCTCACGACCTTGCGCCTGATATTCAATGTGTATTTCGACGTCCGGGTCTGGTAGTACACCTTTACCTTGTTGCGGCCATTCCACCAGGCAGATGGCATCATTGGCAAAATAATCGCGGATCCCCATAAATTCCAGCTCCTCCGGGTCCGCAAGTCGGTACAGATCGAAGTGATATACCATCAAATTATCGAGCGCATAGGGTTCAACCAGCGTGTAGGTGGGGCTTTTTACATTACCTTTGTGGCCTAACGCCTGCAGGAATCCCCGGCTGAAAGTGGTTTTACCCGCCCCCAGGTCGCCGTACAAATAAATTACCGTCGCGCCGTCACAGGCTTTAGCTACCCGCAGTCCCAGGTCTAAAGTCGCCTGTTCATCAGGTAGTGGAATTACTCGATTCATCATGATAAACGTCAATCACATCAGGGTTAACAATACGCTGTAGCGTGGTAAAGAGATCTGTCGCCAGCATGCCACGCGTACCAAAACGCGCCGCCAGCACATCCGCTGCCGCACCATGCGCAACACATCCCGCACAGGCTGCATCATACGGGGTAAGCTTCTGTCCGAGCAATGCGCCAATAATACCGGAAAGCACATCACCCATTCCGCCGCTGGCCATCCCGGCATTGCCGGTATCAATAATACCCAGCTCAGCCTGTTCAGCAGCAACAACCGTACCCGCGCCTTTCAGCACAACCACGCCGCCGTACCGTTTTACCAGACGTTGCGCACAAAGTAAGCGATCGTCTTCAATTTCTGCAATGGAACAGCCCAGCAGTCGCGCGGCTTCACCAGGATGCGGCGTGATCACGCGATTGTGACGTTTATCGGGATTGATTGCCAGCAGGTTCAGCGCATCCGCATCCCAGAGCATCGGTTTGCGAAAATTCTCCACTTTTTGCAGCGCTTTTTTGCCCCACTCCTGCTGACCAAGCCCTGGGCCTATCACCACCACATCCGCCCACGCCAGGCTCTCTTCCAGCGTCTGCGGCGTCAGCGCATCGACCATCAGTTCTGGTCTGGCAGTCAGAACAGGCGCAATGTTTTCACTGCGCGTCAGCACTTTGACCAGCCCGGCTCCTGCGCGCAGCGCAGCTTCCCCGGCCATGCGTATTGCCCCTGCCGTACCGTGATCACCACCGATAATCACCAGCCGACCGTGGGAGCCCTTGTGCGAGGTGGGTCGACGCGGCGTTAGCCAGTGCGTAAGCTGTTGAGCATCAAAACGTTGCAATGGCGCGTTCTGCCCCGCCAGCCAGTCGTCCAGCCCGAGTGCGTTAACATGCAGACGTCCGGTGACATCGCGTGCTTTACCGGTGAGCAGACCAGGCTTGAGCGCAATAAAGGTAACGGTGTGCGCAGCGTTGATGACAGCCCCCGGCGTCGCCCCTGTCTGCGCCAGTAGGCCGGATGGAATGTCGATTGCGATTGTAGGGGCTGGGTGGCTATTGGCACGTTCGATCAACGCCGGGAGAGGTTCACGCGGCGCGTTTTTTAAGCCAGTACCTGACAGCGCATCAATAATGACGTCCACGCTGTCTGGCCAGTTAATATCCGCAGCATGAATCACGCCACCGGCGTTAAGCCAGGCGTCGTGCGCCTGCTGCGCCTCCTCGGGGAGTGGCTTGTCACCCTCCTGCGCCAGCAACGTGACTTCAAGCCCCAGCGCTTTGGCAAGTCTTGCCACCACGTAACCATCACCGCCGTTGTTGCCATGACCGCAGAGCACCAGCCAGTGTTGGGCATTCGGATAGGCCTCGCGGGTGACCTGAAACGCCGCCTCTCCCGCCCGTTGCATCAGCTCATACAACGTCAGCCCTAAACTGTCTGCCGCCTCTCGCTCCATCCGCCTGATGTCATCGGCGTGCCAGATGGAGTGTGGTATACTTGCGGGGTTTTTCTTCATTGTATGATCCGTCATGTCAGAGCCCCTCGATCTCAATCAGTTAGCGCAAAATATTAAGCAGTGGGGGCTGGAGCTTGGCTTTCAGCAGGTCGGTATTGCCGATACCGACCTCAGCGAAGCGGAGCCCAAACTGCAGGCCTGGCTGGATAAACAATACCACGGCGAGATGGACTGGATGGCCCGTCACGGCATGATGCGCGCCCGACCTCACGAATTATTACCCGGTACGCTACGCGTCATCAGCGTACGTATGAACTATCTGCCTGCTAATGCCGCCTTTGCCAGCACGTTGAAAAACCCCTCACTCGGTTACGTCAGCCGTTACGCGCTTGGGCGCGACTACCATAAGCTACTGCGTAACCGCTTAAAAAAGCTGGGAGAGAGGATTCAACAGCACTGCGTTTCGCTGAATTTTAGACCTTTTGTCGATTCCGCGCCCATTCTTGAGCGTCCTTTGGCGGAAAAAGCCGGACTTGGCTGGACAGGTAAGCACTCACTTATCCTCAATCGCGAAGCAGGTTCATTTTTCTTCCTCGGGGAATTACTGATCGACGTGCCCCTGCCGGTCGATAAGCCAGTCGAAGAAGGATGCGGGAAATGTGTTGCCTGTATGACCATCTGTCCCACCGGGGCCATCGTGGAACCCTACACGGTAGACGCACGCCGCTGTATCTCGTATCTCACTATCGAACTGGAAGGTGCTATCCCGGAAGAATTTCGTCCTCTGTTGGGGAATCGAATTTACGGCTGCGATGATTGTCAGCTCATTTGCCCATGGAACCGCTATTCGCAGTTGACGACAGAGGATGACTTCTCCCCCCGCAAGCAACTTCATGCTCCGGAGTTAATAGAGCTGTTTAGCTGGAGCGAAGCGTGGTTTTTAAAAGTCACGGAAGGTTCTGCCATTCGCCGTATTGGCCACCTGCGCTGGCTGCGAAATATCGCCGTTGCGTTGGGTAATGCCCCATGGGATGACGCGGTTATTCACGCTCTGGAAAGTCGCAGAGGTGAGCACCCACTTCTCGACGAACACATAGACTGGGCGGTTGCTCAGCAAATCGAGAAGCGAAATGCCTGCGTAGTTGAGGTGCAGTTACCGAAGAAACAACGTTTGGTCAGGGTCATTGAAAAGGGTCTGCCGCGCGACGCGTAAGTCATCCACAGCTTGTGTATAAAAATAAAAACACATTGATATTCAAGAGGGAAAAAATCGTCAAGTGATCGCATTAACAATTTGAAATGATAATTAATTCAATAATTTCAAATAGTTAAAATGATACTATTCACCCAGCGAAGTTTTTTGTATTCCAGGAATAATACCCGAGCCTGTGGATAAGTCTGTTTACAAGAGTATGTCAATGACGAAACAAAACGTCCCCAACGCGATTATTCGTTGTGGATATTTTTATTGGGGTAAGAATTTGGAGCGGGAAACGAGACTCGAACTCGCGACCCCGACCTTGGCAAGGTCGTGCTCTACCAACTGAGCTATTCCCGCATAATCTTCGTCTTTCGAACTGCTACTGCGTTGGCTGCCTTCATTCACCTGAGTCACTTACTTCAGTAAGCTCCTAAGGACTCATTCAGTTGCCGCCTTGTCGCAATTCGAAATCCTGCGATTGGTGGTCTGTGCTTATAAGCACTTTCAAATTTTGGAGCGGGAAACGAGACTCGAACTCGCGACCCCGACCTTGGCAAGGTCGTGCTCTACCAACTGAGCTATTCCCGCTTGGGTGTGTCTTTGCTTTACAAGCATTTTCAAATTTTGGAGCGGGAAACGAGACTCGAACTCGCGACCCCGACCTTGGCAAGGTCGTGCTCTACCAACTGAGCTATTCCCGCAAATCTGTACTGCTTTTGTTGCTGCCGTAACGCGTAATTCTCTGTCGTTACGGGAGGCGCATTATACGAGAAATCCGCTTAGCTGCAACCCCCCGAAAAGCGATTTTCTCATTTTTCTGTTTAAGTGATGAATTTATCGGCAAGTCGTCTAATTTAGCGACAATTCTGCCTCAGTGCAAGCTCACAGGAACGATATTCGTAGGCCGGGTAAGGCGTAGCCGCCACCCGGCAATCCACAAAATCAAAGCTTAATGAAATGTTCGCGATAGTAAGCAAGCTCAGCAACAGATTCACGAATGTCATCCATCGCCTGATGCGTTCCCTGCTTGGTGAAGCCAGCCAGGATCTCCGGCTTCCAACGACGTGCCAGTTCTTTGAGCGTGCTGACGTCCAGATAGCGATAATGGAAATACGCCTCCAGCTCCGGCATGTATTTAAACAGGAAACGGCGATCCTGGCCGATGCTGTTGCCACAGATAGGTGATTTCCCTTCCGGAACCCACTCTTTTAAAAAGGCCAGCGTCGCCAGTTCGGCTTCACGATCGCCCATGGTGCTCGCTTTTACGCGTTCCACCAGCCCACTTCCGGTATGCGTACGTACGTTCCAGTCATCCATTAACGCCAGTTGCTCATCAGACTGATGCACCGCAATTGTCGGTCCTTCAGCCAGGATATTCAGGTTGGCATCAGTCACTAGCGTAGCGATCTCAATAATGCGATCGCGCTCGGGATCCAGACCTGTCATCTCCAGATCGATCCAAATCAGGTTGTTTTCATTGGCACTCATGCTATTTTCCACCCTTCAGACGTCACATTCAGTGTGACTATATTCATCTAAAATTGCGTGTATCATAAATGTTTTGCCCATTATGGGCGACCAGGAGCCAGTCCGATTGAGTAAGAATAAACTCTCCAAAGGCCAACAGCGCCGCGTGAACGCCAATCACCAGCGTCGTCTTAAAACGTCCGCGGAGAAGCCCGACTACGACGACAACCTGTTTGGCGAGACCGCTGAAGGCATCGTTATCAGCCGTTTTGGCATGCATGCCGACGTAGAATCTGCTGACGGGGAAATTCACCGTTGCAACATCCGCCGTACCATTCGTTCGCTGGTTACCGGCGATCGTGTAGTCTGGCGTCCGGGTAAAGCGGCAGCAGAGGGCGTGAATGTTAAAGGGATCGTTGAGGCGGTACATGAGCGTACCTCAGTACTCACTCGCCCGGACTTTTACGACGGGGTGAAACCCATTGCGGCCAACATCGATCAAATCGTAATTGTCTCAGCCATCTTACCTGAGCTGTCACTGAATATTATCGACCGCTATCTGGTGGCTTGCGAAACCTTGCACGTAGAGCCCATCATCGTACTCAACAAAATTGATCTGCTGGACGACGAAGGTATGGCCTTCGTTAACGAGCAGATGGATATTTATCGCCACATTGGTTATCGCGTGTTGATGGTCTCAAGCCGCACTAAAGACGGTCTGAAACCGCTTGAAGAAGCATTAACCGATCGCATCAGCATTTTCGCCGGTCAGTCGGGCGTAGGCAAATCCAGCCTGCTCAATAACCTTCTCGGCCTGCAGGAAGAGATCCTGACCAATGATGTCTCCGACAACTCTGGTCTTGGGCAGCACACCACAACAGCTTCTCGCCTGTACCACTTCCCTCACGGCGGCGATGTCATCGACTCCCCCGGTGTACGTGAGTTTGGGCTGTGGCATCTTGAACCGGAACAAATCACTGATGGCTTTGTCGAATTTCATGACTATTTAGGTCATTGCAAGTACCGCGACTGTAAACATGATGCAGATCCGGGCTGTGCAATTCGTGAAGCTGTCGAGGAAGGGAAAATTGCTGAGGTTCGGTTTGAAAATTATCACCGCATCCTGGAAAGCATGGCGCAGGTAAAAACGCGTAAAAACTTTTCTGATACAGACGACTGACAACTAAGCTAAGCATCGCTAGAATCGTCCCCCTTTTTTCAGGATCCGGCCCACATGCCGGATCGGGAACAAATTATGGCCTGGAGGCTACCTTGTTAAACTCATTTAAGCTTTCGCTACAATACATTCTGCCGAAACTATGGCTCACTCGCCTGGCGGGTTGGGGTGCGAGCAAACGAGCGGGATGGCTGACTAAACTGGTTATCGATCTGTTCGTGAAATACTACAAGGTCGACATGAAAGAGGCGCAAAAGCCGGACACTGCCAGCTATCGCACCTTTAACGACTTCTTTGTTCGCCCGTTGCGCGACGACGCACGCCCGATCAACACCGATCCAAACGTCCTGGTCATGCCCGCTGACGGCGTGATTAACCAGTTAGGCAACATTGAAGAAGACAAACTGCTACAGGCCAAAGGGCACAGCTATACCCTGGAAGCGCTGCTGGCCGGCAACTACCAGATGGCGGACAAATTCCGCAACGGTACGTTTGTGACCACTTACTTGTCTCCTCGCGATTACCACCGTGTACACATGCCGTGTAACGGTATCCTGCGTGAAATGATGTATGTACCGGGCGATCTCTTCTCTGTGAACATCCTGACCGCGCAGAACGTGCCGAACCTGTTTGCCCGCAACGAACGTGTTATTTGCCTGTTTGATACCGAATTCGGCCCGATGGTGCAGATTCTGGTCGGCGCGACCATCGTCGGCAGCATTGAAACCGTATGGGCTGGCACCATTACCCCACCGCGTGAAGGCGTCATCAAACGCTGGACATGGCCGGAAGGCGAAAGCGAAGGGTCGGTGGCGCTGCTGAAAGGTCAGGAAATGGGCCGCTTTAAGCTCGGTTCTACCGTCATCAACCTGTTCGCACCTGGCAAAGTTAACCTGGTTGAGCAGTTGCAGGATCTTTCCGTGACCAAAATCGGCCAGCCGATGGCCATCTCTACCGAGACCTTCGTGACGCCAGAGGCAGAACTCGCGCCATTGCCGAAAGAAGAGATCGAAGCAGAACACGACGCCAGCCCGCTGGTTGACGACAAAAAAGACGAAAGTTAAACATAGGAATCGCTGCTGTGCGCCTGATTATCACTTTTCTGATGGCCTGGTGCCTCAGCCTGGGGGCGTACGCTGCGACGGCCCCCGATGCCAAACAACTCACCCAGGAACTGGAGCAGGCAAAGGCGGCAAAACCCGCTCAGCCAGAAACCGTCGAGGCGCTCCAGTCCGCGCTGAATGCTCTCGAAGAGCGGAAAGGCTCCCTTGAGCGTGCTGAACAATATCAGCAGGTTATCGATAACTTCCCCAAGCTGTCCGCAACATTACGCGCGCAGCTAAACAACCTGCGCGACGAACCGCGTAGCGTACCGACCGGCCTCACGACGGATGCATTAAACCAGGAAATCCTTCAGGTCAGCAGTCAGTTACTGGATAAAAGCCGCCAGGCTCAACAGGAGCAGGATCGCGCCCGGGAAATCGCCGACTCGTTAAGCCAGCTTCCTCAACAGCAAACCGATGCCCGCCGCCAGCTCAATGAGCTTGAGCGGCGCATTGGTACCGCCAACGGCAATTCCGCGCAGAATCAAGCGATGCAAGCTGAATCCGCCAAACTTAAAGCCCAGGTCGATGAACTGGAGCTGGCGCAGCTTTCCGCAAACAACCGCCAGGAACTGGCGCGAATGCGCTCCGAACTGGCAGAAAAGCAGAGCCAACAACTCGACGCTTATCTGCAAGCATTACGCAACCAACTCAACAGCCAGCGCCAGCGTGAAGCCGAACGTGCGCTGGAGAGCACGGAACTGTTGGCAGAAAACAGCGCGGGACTGCCGGAAGGTATTGTCGATCAGTTCAAGGTTAACCGCGAGTTGTCTCAGGCCTTGAACCAGCAGGCGCAACGTATGGACCTGGTCGCCTCGCAGCAGCGTCAGGCCACCAGCCAAACGTTGCAGGTACGTCAGGCCTTGAATACGCTGCGAGAGCAGTCTCAGTGGCTTGGGGTTTCAAATATGCTGGGAGAAGCACTGCGTGCACAAGTTTCTCGTCTGCCAGAAATGCCCAAACCCCAGCAGTTAGATACCGAAATGGCGCAGCTGCGCGTACACCGTATGCGCTATGAAGACCTCCTCAACAAGCAGCCGCAATTACGTCAAATTCACCAGGCCGACGGGCAACCACTAACCGCTGAGCAGAGCAGCATTCTCAACGCCCAGTTGCGCACTCAGCGTGAACTGCTGAACTCTCTGCTACAGGGTGGCGATACGCTGATCCTCGAGCTCACTAAGCTAAAAGTCTCCAATAGCCAACTGGAAGACGCCCTGAAAGAGGTCAACGAGGCGACGCACCGTTATCTGTTCTGGACATCAGACGTCAGCCCCATCTCGCTCTCCTGGCCCGTCGATATTGTTCAGGATCTGCGCCGTCTGATCTCACTCGATACATTTAATCAGCTTGGCAAAGCCACTATCATGATGCTGACCAGCAAGGAAACGCTGCTACCACTGTTCGGTGCACTGGTGCTGGTTGGGTTTAGCCTTTCTTCACGTAAACACTTTACTCGCTTTCTGGAACGTTCATCAGCGCGGGTCGGGAAAGTCACCCAGGACCACTTCTGGTTGACGATACGCACGGTTTTCTGGTCAATACTCGTCGCTTCGCCGTTACCGGTACTGTGGGCAACGCTCGGTTACGGGTTGCAGGAAGCCTGGCCTTACCCGCTGGCTGTTGCTATCGGCGATGGCGTAACCGCCACGGTGCCTATGCTATGGGCGGTAATGATTTGCGCCACCTTTGCGCGTCCCAACGGTCTGTTCATTGCCCACTTTGGCTGGCCACGTAACCGCGTCGCGAAAGCTATGCACTACTACCTGATGAGCATCGGACTGATTGTCCCGCTGATCATGGCGGTGATTATGTTTGATAATCTCAATGACCGGGAATTCTCCGCCTCACTGGGACGTCTGTGCTTTATTCTGATTTGCGGTGCGCTGGCGGTCGTGACCCTGAGCCTGAAACGCGCCGGGATACCGCTGTACCTCGATAAAGAGGGCAACAGCGATAACATGGTCAATAGCATGCTGTGGAATATGCTGATGGGCGCGCCGCTGATTGCTATTCTCGCCGCGGCAGTGGGTTATCTCGCCACATCGCAAGCCCTGCTGGCACGCCTGGAAACATCCGTGGCGATTTGGTTCTTATTACTGGTGGTGTATCACGTCATCCGCCGCTGGATGCTAATTCAGCGCCGCCGCCTGGCGTTTGACCGCGCCAAACATCGACGCGCCGAAATGCTGGCGCAGCGTGCGCGGGGCGAAGAAGAACCACCTCATTCCACCAGCCTTGAAGGTACGATTGATGTAGATGAAAGCGAAGTGGATCTGGATGCAATCAGCGCGCAATCGCTGCGCCTGGTACGTTCTATCCTGATGCTTATCGCCCTGCTTTCGGTTATCGTGCTGTGGTCAGAAATTCATTCCGCTTTCGGCTTCCTGGAAAATATCTCACTATGGGATGTCACCTCCACGGTGCAGGGCGTGGAAAGTTTAGAGCCCATTACACTGGGTGCGGTGTTAATTGCGATTCTGGTGTTTATCATCACGACGCAGTTGGTGCGAAACCTGCCCGCATTGCTGGAGCTGGCGTTGCTGCAGCACCTGGATTTAACCCCCGGCACCGGTTATGCCATCACCACCATCACCAAATATCTGCTGATGCTGATTGGCGGCCTGGTGGGCTTCTCGATGATCGGTATTGAGTGGTCCAAACTGCAGTGGCTGGTGGCGGCTCTCGGTGTCGGGCTAGGCTTTGGCTTGCAGGAGATCTTCGCCAACTTTATTTCCGGCCTGATCATCCTGTTTGAAAAACCAATCCGTATTGGCGACACGGTGACCATTCGCGATCTCACCGGTAGCGTGACGAAAATTAATACCCGCGCCACGACCATCAGCGACTGGGACCGCAAAGAGATCATCGTGCCCAACAAAGCGTTCATCACCGAGCAGTTTATCAACTGGTCACTATCTGACTCGGTCACGCGTGTCGTGTTAACTATCCCGGCGCCGTCGGAAGCTAACAGCGAGGAAGTCACACAAATCCTGCTTACCGCCGCCCACCGCTGTTCGCTGGTTATCGATAACCCGGCGCCAGAAGTCTTTCTGGTTGATCTGCAGCAGGGGATTCAAATCTTCGAACTGCGTATTTATGCCGCAGAGATGGGGCACCGTATGCCACTGCGCCACGAGATACACCAGCTGATTCTGGCAGGCTTCCGCGAGCACGGTATCGATATGCCGTTCCCACCATTCCAGATGCGTCTGGAGAGTCTGGGGGGTAAGCAAACGGGGAGAACGTTAAGTTCTGCGGGCAGAGGCAGTCGCCCGGCGGGAAGTTTGTAATACCTGAGTAGCCCGGACGAGGGGCGCTGGCACCGACACAGGGGAAATCCCGGCGTCACTACGTTAGGCCGGGCTACCAGACTATTGGATTACAGGCAGAACTGGTATCGCAGGAAGAAGCGCCATAGCCAAAAGCAAACCAATACCGTCACCGTCAGTAACTGCCAGAAACTACGCTGCTTCCTGTATGCAATGACATAGATATAGGGAATAAAAAGCGGGAGCGTGAAGATAATACCAGCATCACGGATATCATCACTTTCAACATAGGTCATCAGGTCACAAATATTATTAACCCCCAGCCCATCGATAAACCACTCTTTATCCTGGGTAGAGAAAATAATAATCAGAACGAAACTTACTGTTCCCCAGATAACATTCAGCGATATGGCTTTCGAATTCATTCATCCTCCTCGCATAATTTCCATTATTGCTGTCTTTTTCTCAATAATTCGCCGCCCATACTCACTGTATTCACGCTGTTTAGTACCAACCGGAGCAGAAATAGAATCAGTAATGCTTTGAATTTCTCGTTGGGTACCACGATTATATCTTGAGCCAATAATAATAATTTGCTCATCGGTAAGATGAGCAGTATCTTTCCCAGGGTAACTTAACATAATAAGATCGCGCAAATGAAACGCGACAACCCGAATATTAAAGCGATTATCCAGCAGACAATTCGATAGCTGAAACTGCTCAAAAGAGGTCAACTTATCGGGCCTGATGCCCATCGTGCTAGCGGCCACACCCAGCTGTATTGCGATAGAACCAACTGAAGTAGCATTAGATAAGGCCTTATCCTCCCTTCGCGAGATAGTTTCCAGAATTTGTCTGACTTGTAATACACCCACTGACTTAAATCTTTCTGGCGTCCCCCCACCTCTGCTGCAGCGACACCAGCCAACAACAATAGAGGGATTTGGGCTTCCTCAGCCGATTTTTTTAGCATATTTCTATGATAAACTAACCATGCTGTTTTATATATCCATAAATGTGCAGTCCCTGTATCAAAACGCCAATTTGTTGGAAGAGTTTTCCAACGAAGAAAATCCACACCATTCCAATGTGGAAAACCATAGCTATCGACTTTACAGAAAATAACCGAATCACGCATGTCACTGTCCTTAGCTTAAAAGATAAGTAAACCACTGGATACTACATTAAGCGAGAAACAGAAACATAAAATATCAAAAACATTTAAAGCAATTGATTAAAGATATAATTCACAGTAAATAGCATTTATCTAAAAAATAATTACAACACTAATCTATCGTCCATAAATACCATATTATTTATGGACGATGTGTATGAGTAATAACGTCGCTAACACTCGCACCGGGAAATCCCGGCGTCACTGCGTTAGGCCGGGCTACAGTGTGGGTCTTGTAGGCCTGATAAGCGTAGCGCCATCAGGCAATTCGATGCTGATTGCCGGATGGCTGCATTGCCTTATCCGGCCTACAACGGCCCAATTTACTCTGTCACCAGAACCGGCTGACGGTTAACGCGGCGACTGTAGTTCTGATAGATCGCCATCGCCAGCAGTGAGAAGAAGATCGGGCCACCGGTCATCCACAATGCGCTGTTCCAGTCTCCGGCCTCGATCACTGGCTGAATAATGGTAAATACGTTGGCAAACGTCACCACCAGCACCACCATGCCTGTTGCCAGTAGCGTCGCCGCGCGGGTTTTAAAAATAACAAACGGTCTTTCCAACCCCACGCGGGATTTGAAGAATGGGAATGCCAGCGCCAGGAACAAATACGGCAGCGTCATGGATACGTTCGCCATCAGGGTCAATTTGTTATAGAACGCTGAAGCCGTATCGCCGCCGAACGAAACCAGCAGGATAAACAGGCTTACCAGCAGACACTGCAACCACATTGCGGTCGTCGGCATCCCCACCGCATTCAGTTTGGTCATCGGCGCGGGCCACAATGCCTTCGGCGTACCCTGAATAATCGCTTTCAACGGCGAGTAGCTAAGGGTAAAAAAAGCACCGGTATAGGCAAGGAACATCGAAAGCCCGGTGATACGCGCGAACCATACGCCCATCACCATCGCGGTCTCAGGGGAAAGATGCAGCGCATTACCCAACGTCATCCCGAGGCTCTTCATCAGGATATAAGTAATATTGCCGAGGTTGACCGAGCTATTACTTAATACCTGCTGCCAGTTGGTGCTAACGCCCCATAAAAAGATGGCCAGTGAATAACCAACAGAAATGACAATAGCGGCAAAAACAATGCCTTTAGCAAAGTTCTTTTCTGGTTTTTCCGTTTTATCAACTAATCCACCCACGGCCTCTATTCCGCCGTAAGCAAAAATGGCGAATACCACAAATGACAGCATGGACAGACCGGACTGATATCCCGGATTAGGCGAGGAGATAAAATTAAGATTCTGAGCAAAGTGGCCACCAGTTAATAACAAAATAGCGACACTCACTAACAACAGAACTAAATTAAGACACATTACGGCAATTCCGCCTACTGCCGTAATACGGGCAATCTTATTAATACCCCGGGATGCCACGCAGGTCACCAGAATCATCCAGCCAACGGCGAGCAGTCCGACGACTTGCGTAGGCTCAAGCCCCGCGATACGCCAGTGCTGGGTCATGTCTGCGCCAAATAAGAAGGTTGAAAAAGGTACCCAGACTTTCGCGGCAGTACTGACCATCCAGATAACATAGGAGGAGAACCACATAAAGGTGCCGATAAAGGCATAGCGAGGTCCAACGCTATTATTCATCCACGAATAGATTCCGCCCTCTTCTTTCCGATAGGCGGAACCCATTTCCGCCATCATTAAAGCAAATGGAATAAAGAATAATAATGCAGAAAATACATACCATGGAATAGCACTGTATCCCATTAAATAGAAAGCCGAAGGGCTATTGGCAAATCCAAAAACTGACGTAAATATCATAAGGATGAGACCTGGCAGGCTCATCTTCTTTATTGTTTGGGTCATTCAACCATCCCTTACTCTGGCAAGCGTTTCGCAAACGCCGCTCACCGATTGGCACCGCTCTCTTTGCAGAGTTCAGCAATTAAAAATCAACACAGAATTGATACCTAAACGATATCAGATATCCAGATATAAATTGTGGCCATTAGAGGGAAAGTGAAAAAATGTGCTACAAAGTGGCGGTTTTATCGCCACTTTGTATTGTAGAGGGATAACCCGTTATGCACGATCGACGGTAAAGGCGATAACGTCAGCCAGACTCTCAGCGCCCAGCGCCAGCATCACCAGACGGTCAACACCCAGCGCCACGCCAGAGCAATCCGGCATCCCAACCTTCAACGCTTCAAGCAGGTTGGTGTCAATGGGCTGCTGCGGCAGGCCGCGCGCGGCACGTTTACGATTATCCTGCTCGAATCGTTGCTGCTGTTCACGTGCATCAGTCAACTCATGGAAACCATTCGCTAGCTCAATACCTTTGTAATAAACCTCGAAACGCTCAGCCACGCGATGATCTTCGGTACTGATTTGTGCCAGTGACGCCTGACTGGCCGGGAAATGGTACACAAACGTTGGTTTGTCTTTGCCAATATGTGGCTCAACGCCCATTGTAAACAGCAGTTGCAGCAAGGTATCCCGGTCCTCTTCAGTATCCGCGATATTGCTGAGATCCAGCTTCGCCGCCACTTCCCGCAGTTGGGTTTTATCCGCAGACAGCGGGTCAATCTCCAGATGACGCTGGAAAGCTTGCTGGTAAGAAAGGCTTTCGGCAGGTGAACAATCCAGCACTTGCTGCAGCAAATCATCCACTTCGTTCATCAGGCGATACATGTCGTAGTGTGGGCGATACCACTCAAGCATGGTGAACTCAGGATTATGATGACGTCCCATCTCTTCATTACGGAAGCTGCGACATAGCTGATACACCGGGCCACATCCTGCGACCAGCAGGCGCTTCATATGGTATTCCGGGCTGGTCATTAAATAGAGGTTCATCCCCTGGGAATGACCAGGGCCAACGAAACGCGTTTCGAACGGGAACAGGTGGATGTCCGTTACCGTCGCCTGACTCATGCAAGGTGTCTCAACCTCAAGCACTCCACGATCGGCAAAAAAGCGACGAATCTCCGCTATAATTGCTGCACGTTTTAACAAATTGGGGATGGACGCGCTCGGCTGCCAGGTTGCCGTTTCGCTCATGGTTGTTTCTCCGATTTCAGACAAGGGCACGAAGTCTACTCGTATCGCGCTAGCGAGACAAATTTCACGCGGGAATAATAAACACTGGCTGACGGGTAAAAAAAGCAACATTGGGTGGTTTAGTAATTAAATTAATCAAATTCAATGATAATTCAGCCCTCTGATACGCTAAAAAAATCGAACACGTCAAATTTCCCTCACATCCCTAAGACTATACTATTGTACCTATAAAGGAGCAGTGGAAACGCGTTCATAACCTGTTTGAATCCGATTAAGCATCTGAATTCGGGCGGGGATGAAATAACAACAATCTGGAGGAATGTCGTGCAAACCTTTCAAGCCGATCTTGCCATTATAGGCGCCGGTGGCGCGGGATTGCGTGCAGCAATTGCTGCCGCACAAGCAAATCCCAACGCTAAAATCGCACTGATCTCAAAAGTGTACCCAATGCGCAGCCATACCGTTGCTGCCGAAGGCGGCTCTGCTGCTGTCGCGCAGGATCATGACAGCTTTGACTACCATTTTCACGATACGGTAGCAGGCGGAGACTGGCTGTGTGAGCAGGATGTCGTGGATTACTTTGTCCACCACTGCCCAACTGAAATGACGCAACTGGAACAATGGGGCTGCCCATGGAGCCGCCGTGAAGACGGTAGCGTCAACGTACGTCGCTTCGGCGGCATGAAAATCGAGCGTACCTGGTTTGCCGCGGATAAAACCGGCTTCCACATGCTGCATACGCTGTTCCAAACTTCTTTGCAGTTCCCGCAAATTCAGCGCTTTGATGAACACTTCGTTCTGGATATCCTGGTGGACGACGGTCATGCTCGCGGCCTGGTCGCCATGAACATGATGGAAGGCACCCTGGTACAAATCCGTGCTAACGCAGTCGTGATGGCAACGGGCGGCGCGGGTCGTGTTTACCGTTACAACACCAACGGCGGCATCGTAACCGGCGACGGTATGGGCATGGCGCTGAGCCACGGCGTTCCGCTGCGTGATATGGAATTCGTTCAGTATCACCCAACAGGTCTGCCTGGTTCCGGTATCCTGATGACTGAAGGCTGCCGTGGTGAAGGTGGTATTCTGGTCAACAAAAATGGCTACCGTTATCTGCAAGACTACGGCATGGGTCCAGAAACTCCGCTGGGCGAGCCGAAAAACAAATACATGGAACTCGGTCCGCGTGACAAAGTTTCTCAGGCTTTCTGGCACGAATGGCGTAAAGGCAACACCATCTCCACCCCACGTGGCGATGTTGTTCACCTCGACCTGCGCCATCTCGGCGAGAAAAAACTGCTCGAACGTTTACCGTTCATCTGCGAACTGGCGAAAGCCTACGTGGGTGTCGATCCGGTTAAAGAACCGATCCCGGTACGCCCGACCGCACACTACACCATGGGCGGTATCGAAACCGATCAGCACTGCGAAACCCGTATTAAAGGTCTGTTCGCGGTGGGTGAATGTTCCTCTGTTGGTCTGCACGGCGCTAACCGTCTGGGCTCTAACTCCCTGGCGGAACTGGTGGTCTTCGGTCGTATGGCCGGTGAACAAGCTGCGGAACGCGCTGCAACAGCTGGCGCTGCAAACAGTGCCGCTCTTGATGCACAGGTTGCTGGCGTTGAAAAACGTCTGAAAGATCTGGTTAACCAGGAAGGTAACGAAAACTGGTCTAAGATCCGTGACGAAATGGGTATCTCCATGGAAGAAGGTTGCGGCATCTACCGTACACCGGAACTCATGCAGAAAACCGTTGATAAGCTGGCGGAACTGCAGGAGCGCTTCAAGCGCGTACGTATCACTGATACTTCCAGCGTATTCAACACCGACCTGCTGTACACCATTGAACTGGGTCACGGCCTGAACGTTGCCGAATGTATGGCGCACTCCGCGCTGGCACGTAAAGAATCCCGCGGCGCGCACCAGCGTCTGGATGAAGGCTGCACCGAGCGTGACGACGTGAACTTCCTCAAACATACCCTCGCCTTCCGCGATGCTGACGGCACGACTCGCCTGGAATACAGCGACGTGAAAATCACCACTCTGCCACCGGCTAAACGTGTTTACGGTGGCGAAGCGGAAGCAGCCGATAAGAAGGAGAAGGCGAATGGCTGAGTTGAAAAACCTGAAAGTTGAGGTGGTGCGCTATAACCCGGAAACCGATACCGCGCCGCACAGTGCTTTCTATGAAGTTCCTTATGATGAAACCACGTCTCTGCTGGATGCGTTGGGCTACATCAAAGATAACCTGGCACCAGACCTGAGCTATCGCTGGTCCTGCCGTATGGCAATTTGCGGCTCTTGCGGCATGATGGTCAACAACGTGCCGAAACTGGCGTGCAAAACCTTCCTGCGTGATTACACCAACGGTATGAAGGTTGAAGCGCTGGGCAACTTCCCGATTGAACGCGATCTGGTCGTCGATATGACGCACTTCATCGAAAGTCTGGAAGCGATCAAGCCGTATATCATTGGTAACCCGCGTACTCCGGATCAGGGTCCAAACACCCAGACTCCGGCGCAGATGGCGAAATATCATCAGTTCTCCGGTTGCATCAACTGCGGTCTGTGCTACGCCGCGTGCCCGCAGTTCGGCCTGAACCCTGAGTTCATTGGACCGGCTGCGATTACGCTGGCGCATCGTTACAACGAAGATAGCCGCGACCACGGTAAGAAGGAGCGTATGGCTCAATTGAACAGCCCGAACGGCGTCTGGACCTGTACTTTCGTGGGCTACTGCTCCGAAGTCTGCCCGAAACACGTCGATCCGGCTGCGGCCATTCAGCAGGGTAAAGTTGAAAGTTCAAAAGACTTTCTTATCGCTACCCTGAAACCACGCTAAGGAGTGCATGATGACGACTAAACGCAAACCCTATGTGCGGCCGATGACGTCCACCTGGTGGAAAAAGCTGCCATTTTATCGCTTTTACATGCTGCGCGAAGGCACGGCAGTTCCGGCAGTCTGGTTCAGTATTGAACTGATTTTCGGCCTGTTTGCTCTGAAGCATGGTGCTGAGTCCTGGATGGGCTTTGTCGGCTTTTTGCAAAACCCGGTGGTGGTCATCCTCAACCTGGTTGTCCTGGCTGCAGCACTGCTGCATACCAAAACCTGGTTTGAGCTGGCACCGAAAGCCGCCAACATCATCGTAAAAGACGAAAAAATGGGGCCAGAGCCGATCATCAAAGGTCTCTGGGTAGTTACTGCGGTAGTGACCGTAGTCATACTGTATGTAGCCCTGTACTGGTAAGGAGTCCGGGATGATTAATCCAAATCCAAAACGCTCTGACGAACCTGTATTCTGGGGTCTGTTTGGTGCAGGTGGTATGTGGGGCGCAATCATTGCGCCGGTAGTGGTTCTGCTGGTTGGTATTATGCTGCCGCTGGGTCTGTTCCCGGGCGATGCGCTGAGCTATGAGCGCATTATGGCATTTGCCCAGAGCTTCATCGGACGCGCATTTCTGTTCCTGATGATCGTTCTGCCGCTGTGGTGTGGTTTACACCGTATGCACCACGCTATGCATGACCTGAAAATCCACGTGCCTGCTGGCAAATGGGTATTCTACGGCCTGGCTGCTATCCTGACCGTTGTAACAGCGATTGGCATTCTGACTATCTAATCGCAGTTGTTACCTATTAGGCCCGCCACTGGCGGGCCTTTTTATTTGTGCAATACCCCGATCAGCCAACGAGAAAACTCGCGCATCGCAGGTGTCTCCGGGCGAGATTGCAAACGCGTTATCCAGTAACTCCCCAGATCAATCTGCGTTAAAAACGGCTGTACGATACGCTCACTACTGAGTAAATGCGTGAACATTCTGACCGGGGCGATTGCCACACCAATCCCCGCCTGCGCGGCTTCCAGCATGGTGACCGACGAGTCAAACACCACCACGTTGTGCGTCGGTGACGGCGGCGCTTCTCCAGCGGCCTGCATCCACAGCGCCCATTCATCACGACGATACGATCGTAATAGCGGAAATTTCAGGATATCTGCAGGAGTCTGAATCTGAGAGGCCAGCTCGGGTGAACAAAGCGGAGACATCAGCGCGCTACATAAATATTGCGCATCAGTATCGTGCCAGGCTCCCCCTCCGTAGCGAATGGTATAATCCAGCCCCTCTGCAGCAGGATCAACACGGTTATTATGCGTGGAAAGCTGTAAATCGATATACGGATAACACCGTTTAAAATCGTGTAGAAGTGGGAAAAGGCAACCCACCGCAAAAGTGCCCACCACACCAATTTTCAGTTTTTCCTGAGACTGGTTACCGGCAAAGCGGTCTAACATTGCCGCCATACGATCGAAAGAGTCATTAAGTACAGGTAACAGACTCTCACCTTCTGTCGTGAGCATCAGGCCCCGTGAAACGCGAATAAAGAGCTGACAATTCAGCTGTTGTTCCAACGCTTTCACATGCTGGCTGATGGCAGAATGCGTCACGTTAAGCTCAATTGCTGCGCGGGTAAAGCTGAGATGCCTGGCGGCCGCTTCAAAAGCCCGCAGAGAATTAAGTGGGATATAGCTACGCGTCATCATCTAACCTGTTAGAAAAACTTATATCTGCTGCTAAATTTAACCGTTTGTCAACACGGTGCAAATCAAACACACTGATTGCGTCTGACGGGCCCGGACACCCTTTCGCTTTTTATTACGGAAATGATTTCATGATGAAAAAATCGTTATGCTGCGCACTACTGCTGACAGCCTCTTTCTCCACGTTTGCCGCCGCAAAAACAGAACAACAGATTGCCGATATCGTTAATCGCACCATCACCCCGTTGATGCAGGAGCAGGCTATTCCGGGTATGGCCGTGGCCGTTATCTACCAGGGAAAACCGTATTACTTTACCTGGGGTAAAGCTGATATCGCCAATAATCGTCCGATTACACAGAACACACTGTTCGAACTCGGTTCAGTCAGTAAGACCTTCAATGGCGTGCTGGGCGGCGATGCGATCGCCCGCGGCGAAATCAAACTCAGCGATCCGGTCACCCGGTACTGGCCGGAACTCACAGGCAAACAGTGGCAGAACATTAGTCTGCTGCACTTAGCCACATACACGGCAGGTGGCCTGCCGCTTCAGATCCCCGACGAGGTGACGAATAAAACCGCATTGCTGCGCTTTTATCAAAACTGGCAACCCCAGTGGGCCCCGGGCGCTAAACGTCTCTATGCTAACTCCAGCATTGGTCTGTTTGGCGTACTGGCGGTGAAACCCTCTGGAATGAGCTACGAAGGGGCGATGATCAGACGCGTCCTGCAGCCATTAAAACTCACTCACACCTGGATTACCGTTCCGCAGAACGAGCAACGAGATTATGCCTGGGGCTATCGCGATGGCAAGCCCGTACATGTTTCGCCAGGCCAGCTTGATGCCGAAGCGTATGGTGTGAAATCCAGCATTATGGATATGGCTCGCTGGGTTCAGGCCAATATGGACGCCAGCCACGTGCAGGAGAAAACCCTGCAGCAGGGCATCGGGCTCGCACAGTCACGTTACTGGCGCATTGGTGAGATGTACCAGGGCTTAGGCTGGGAAATGCTTAACTGGCCGGTAAAAGCAGACACTATTATCAACGGCAGCGACAGTAAAATCGCTCTGGCGGCGCTTCCGGCCGTTGAGGTAAACCCACCTGCCCCCGCAGTAAAAGCCTCCTGGGTACATAAAACAGGTTCGACTGGCGGATTTGGTAGTTATGTGGCTTTTATTCCGGAGAAAAATCTTGGCATCGTGATGCTGGCCAATAAAAGCTACCCGAATCCTGCTCGCGTCGACGCGGCATGGCGCATCCTTGAAAAACTGCAGTAACCGGCGTTGAGGTCCGATCCGTCGGGCCTCCTTTCTTCCACTTCTTTTCCTGCTGTCATCTACACTTAACAAAAATACAGCAAGGAATATCCCATGCGCATTCTGCCCGTTGTTGCTGCAGTTACGGCTGCATTTCTGGTTGTTGCCTGCAGTTCTCCTACACCGCCGAAAGGCGTTACCGTGGTGAATAACTTTGATGCCAAATGCTATCTGGGCACCTGGTATGAAATTGCGCGTTTCGACCATCGATTCGAACGTGGGCTGGAAAAAGTGACCGCAACCTACAGCCTGCGCGATGATGGTGGGATCAACGTCATCAACAAAGGCTATAACCCTGACAGGGAAATGTGGCAAAAAACGGAAGGCAAAGCCTATTTCACCGGCGATCCTGGCCGGGCTGCTCTTAAGGTCTCGTTCTTTGGCCCTTTCTATGGTGGGTATAACGTGATTGCTCTCGATAGGGAATATCGTCATGCGCTGGTCTGCGGCCCGGATCGCGACTATCTGTGGATCCTCTCTCGCACCCCAACGATTTCAGATGAGATGAAACAGCAGATGCTGGCAGTCGCGACCCGGGAGGGATTTGAGGTGAATAAGCTGATTTGGGTGAAACAGCCTGGCGCTTAGTGAGTGCTCAGCTTCAGACCAATAATGCCAGCAACGATCAGCCCAAGGCTCAGCAAACGCGCCGGGCTGGCAGATTCACCCAGCAGCAAAATCCCTGTAATGGCCGCCCCTACCGCGCCAATCCCGGTCCAGACGGCATAAGCCGTACCAACCGGTAGCGTTCTCATCGCCCAGGAAAGCATAGCGATACTGACGATCATCGCCGCAATGGTGATAATACTTGGCGTTAAACGGGTAAAACCGTGGGTATATTTCAGACCAATAGCCCAGACAACTTCAAGCAGGCCCGCGATAAGTAAAACGATCCAGGACATGACTGGCTCCAGTACACAATGGGGCCGTCCCCGGGTGAAAGATGCGTTTGCAGGTCGTCCTGCAAAGCGGATGTATGAAATGGCATTTTTGCCCGGGAGAAAATGAATTTCAACCTTTTTATTCATTGCTTACTTAAAGCAAGAATTAAGCCCAATTAGAGGCGTAGTTCCCGCATTTGGCTCACATTGGACTTCTCTATGATGAAGAGCTTTCTGAACTCAGAAAGCCATTTGATCCTCTTCTGAATGCGAAAGGTTTATGCTTAAAATTTTAGTGATTGACCGGTGCCACTTCACCCGCACAGGGATAGAGGCCTTGCTTAATCATTCTGGTATGTTCAACTCTTCATTTCTGGTGTCAGGGATTAATAATCTGATGTTGGCTAAAGAGCATATTTTGCAGTGGAAGCCACATCTGGTAATCGCAGATTTATGTAGTTTTCTCAGCGATATTCACTCCAGCCCCCCCATCGCACCATTTTTTATGAGCTGCGGCGCCATCCCACTGATTTTACTACAATCAGGCGACCGATCGCATAACCCAATCGATCCCCCTCACTCTGCCGTTCACTCGACATTGTCCAAACACATCGCGTTGCATGATCTTTCGCGCACGATCCAGAATGCACTACAGATCCGCCCCGTATTGGATACACCTAAAAATGCCACACCGCTGCTTACACCACAGGAAGAGAAGGTACTGTCGTTGTGGATGGATGGCGTTGATAACAATGCAATAGCCGCCGCGCTCTGCATTCATGGTAAGACGGTATACACCTATAAGCGAAATATCCGTATGAAGCTGCACCTGGGGAACCGCTTTTCACCGTTTCTCTCTCTACCTGAGAAGATGAATTAACGGTACGACGGTACGTCGTACCGTTCATCGCTATTGCTGAGCCTTTGTCGCTGCACCAGAAATGGCACTACCGCCCTCAGAAATATCCTGACCTACGCCTCGCGTCGTATTACACGCCGTTAATACGGAAGAAAGTACCAACACAGAAAAGATCGCAGCAATTGTCTTCTTAACCATAACGTCTTCCTTTTTTAGCCAATATTGTTTGTGTATAGCTACTTAATAATAGACAAGATCCGGGGGGGTGACGGATAAACGACCGTTTTTAAGACAACATGAGGGGACTAGCTGGCAGCGTGAGAAATTGAATTACCGAGATGTTTGATATCTTCACCGAAGCCGCGCGCCGTATTACAGCCCGCCAGGAGGGTGCTGGTGAAAAGGATAAGCATTACAAGACCGAGAAGACGTTTCATCATTCCTGCCCTGGAAAAGTATGGCGCAGCAATCTGCACCCACATCTTAGAAATACGCAAAATCATTCAGGCCGCCTGATGCAGCCTGAAAGATGAAGAATATTACTTCACGCGGGATACGTATTCGCCAGAGCGGGTATCCACTTTGATGACTTCGCCGATCTGTACGAACAGCGGAACTTTAACCACTGCACCGGTGGACAGCGTCGCTGGTTTACCACCAGTACCTGCAGTGTCACCTTTCAGACCTGGGTCGGTTTCAACGACTTCCAGCTCAACGAAGTTCGGCGGAGTCACGGAGATCGGCTGACCGTTCCACAGGGTCACGATGCATTCAGCCTGGTCCAGCAGCCATTTAGCGTTATCGCCTACCGCTTTCTCGTCAGCAGCCAGCTGTTCGAAAGTGGTGTTATTCATAAAGTGCCAGAACTCACCGTCGCTATACAGGAAAGTCAGGTTCATGTCGGCTACGTCTGCGCCTTCAGCGGAGTCGGTAGACTTGAAGGTTTTCTCTACGCGAGTACCGGTCAGCAGGCGACGCAGCTTAACGCGCGCAAACGCCTGGCCTTTACCTGGTTTAACGAATTCGCTGGCTTCAACCGCATAAGGTTCGCCGTCCAACATGATTTTAAGACCAGCACGAAAATCGTTGCTATAGTACGTTGCCATAAGGCCCTCTGAAAATTGTTAACTGGTAGCTAAGCCACAAAATGGCGCATATTGTAACCCTAAATACCCCATCCAGAGAAGATTGGTTATCGCAACTTGCCGATGTTGTGACCGATCCTGATGAACTTCTGCATCTTTTGAATATAGACGCAGATGAAAAACTGTTGGCCGGACGCGATGCGAGACGGCTTTTCGCCCTGCGCGTTCCGCGTGCGTTTATTGCCCGCATGGAAAAAGGCAATCCAGACGATCCGCTTTTGCGTCAGGTACTTACTTCTCAGGAAGAGTTCGTTTCCGCACCAGGCTACTCGACCGATCCACTGGAAGAGCAGCACAGCGTCGTTCCAGGATTACTGCACAAATATCGCAACCGGGCGCTATTGCTGGTTAAAGGCGGTTGTGCGGTAAATTGTCGCTATTGCTTCCGCCGACACTTCCCGTATGCTGAAAACCAGGGCAATAAGCGCAACTGGCAGGTCGCCCTGGACTACATTAGCGCACATCCTGAGCTGGATGAGATTATCTTCTCCGGTGGCGATCCGTTAATGGCCAAAGACCATGAACTGGACTGGTTGCTCACGCAACTGGAAGCCATCCCGCATATTAAGCGTCTGCGAATTCACAGCCGTTTGCCGATTGTTATCCCGGCGCGTATTACTGAAGGACTGGTCGAGCGTTTTGCACACTCTTCCCTGCAGATTCTGCTGGTCAATCACATTAATCACGCGAACGAAATTGATGAGACATTTCGTCAGGCAATGGCCAGCTTGCGTAAAGTGGGTGTCACATTGCTTAACCAAAGCGTCCTGCTGCGTGGCGTGAACGACAACGCACAAACGCTGGCAAACCTGAGCAATGCACTGTTTGATGCGGGCGTAATGCCCTATTACCTGCATGTACTGGATAAAGTGCAGGGAGCCGCTCACTTTATGGTGAGTGACGATGAGGCACGGAAAATCATGCGAGAGCTGCTGACGCTGATTTCAGGCTATATGGTCCCAAAACTGGCGCGCGAAATTGGCGGTGAGCCAAGTAAAACGCCGTTGGATTTGCAGTTACGCCAACAATAGTCATTATTGAGTGTCCGATTTCGGACACTCGACACGATTACTTATCATTTAAATTCCAACAAGTGGAGCCACACTTTTAATCTGTGCTATTTTAATTAGCGCTGTAAAATCATTCATTCGTAAATTTTATCAATAGTTTCAAATGCAGAACATCAATAAATATATGGTTAGGGAGAACCTTTGATGGCTATCAGTATTAAAGGTATTAATAGCGGTGTTATTCGTCAGAAGAATGAATTTGTTGCTTTGGCATTAAAGATAAAAGAACCAAGAAATAAAGAGTCGCTGTTTTTTCTTTCTCCGCTTGGGCTAAGAGACTTGTTTATTGCTCTGGAAAGCAAGCTATACGCCAAACATCAACTAAGCGAAGACGAGCGTGTGCAATATGAGAAAGAATGCGAGAAAGCCAGCAAAAAGATGCACGAAAATATTCCTTTAATTCAGGAAGATGAGTTAAAGAATGCGGATATTAACCGTCGCATAAATTCACTGACGTTAGTGGATGATAAAGGGGAGAACTTAGCATTTTCTCTGACGCTGCATGACGGGAAAACAGATGAATTACTGATTAATGAATTACAGATTCAGGTGCTGGCGCATGCAATTATTCATGCAATAAATAATGCTGGCATGCGGGATTTAGCGCTACGAATTACATCGCTGCTGGATTTTCTGCCGCTGTACGATGTGGATTGCCAGCAAAACGACAATCTGGAATACGATTCTTATACACAACCCGAATGGAAACATAACCTGTTTAATCATTATCTGGCGATTATTTACCGCTATACGGATGATAAAGGAAAAGCCCAGTACTGTGGTTCGGTAGTAAAAACTCGCGCTCTTTCCGGCAGCAAAGAGGCCGAAGCCATTACTCGCCGTCTGCTCGATTTCAGCCCACGGCTGAAAAAACTTGCCGGTGTACCGTGCCAGGTGTTTGTCAGAACGTTGACGGGTGATAAGACGCAAAAGCTCAATCAGGATCAGTGCCTGCGCGCGCTGCATCATTTACGCGTTCAGTCTGCGCATAAGACTCAGAATGCCTGATGGCGCTGCGCTTATCAGGCCTACGATTGCATGAGCCTGTCCAGGCCACTTTATTACACAAAATCATTCAATCTGCATCGCGGCGGCAAGCGAAGAAAATCCCCAGGAGCATAGATAACTATGTGACTGGGGTTTCACAGCGCAGCCAACAAAGAGGCTGGTTGAAGGATGAAGTGTAATCAGTTAGGGCACTTATAAACCTGCCCAATCATCTCACTGGCGGTAGGAACAAAGCTGGAGAGCATTCCCTGCGATGGGCTGCTGACGCCATAAATCACGTTACCGCCCATTGCCGCAGCCTGGTTACGCAGATCGTTTGCTGCGCCACGCATTGAGCCGCCCTCTTCGCCGTGCTGGCCAGAAAGCCAGTTGCTTTGCTTACCGGTTGCCGTGCCTATCAGTTGGCACTCTGCGCCAGGCTTGTCTTCGACAAAGCGTACGCTTTGCCCGGCTGAACTCAGTTCGTTGCTGGAGCTACAACCCGCCATCAGTAGCGCGGCACCAACGATCCCTGCTAAATATTTCACGTGCATGTCATTCCCCATAATCAATTAGTTGGACGTTATGTCCGTAGCTGAATCATATACTAAAAAGATGACCAAAAGAAAAACCCCCGGACATTTCTGCCCGGGGGTTTCTCAATTCTGGGAGATGAGCACCCAAATCATTCTGGTTGCAGGAAGGCGGCCAGTTTGTTAATCCCCAGGAGCTTACTCAAGTAAGTGACTGGGGTTAGCAAACGCAGCCAACGCATCTGCAGCCTGAAGGATGCAGGGTGTGGGCAATTACATCATGCCGCCCATTCCACCCATGCCGCCCATACCGGCAGCACCTAAGTCAGGCGCATCGCCTTTCGGCAGGTCGGTAACCATGCACTCGGTGGTGATCATCAGACCCGCAACAGAAGCCGCGTACTGCAGAGCAGAACGCGTTACTTTGGTTGGATCCAGGATACCCATGTCGATCATGTTGCCGTATTCTTCAGTTGCAGCGTTGTAACCGTAGTTACCGTCACCCGCTTTCACGGTGTTAGCCACTACAGACGGCTCTTCGCCGCAGTTCAGTACGATTTGACGCAGTGGGGATTCCATTGCGCGCAGCGCAACTTTGATACCTACGTTCTGGTCTTCGTTCTGACCTTTCAGGCCGGCAATTTTGCTTGCTACACGGATCAGCGCAACACCACCACCAGCAACCACGCCTTCTTCTACCGCAGCACGGGTAGCGTGCAGGGCATCTTCAACGCGAGCTTTCTTCTCTTTCATTTCAACTTCAGTCGCAGCACCTACTTTGATAACTGCAACGCCGCCAGCCAGTTTCGCTACGCGCTCCTGCAGTTTTTCACGGTCGTAGTCTGAAGTTGCTTCTTCGATCTGCTGACGAATCTGAGTCACGCGACCCTGGATTGCAGCTTCGTCACCCACGCCATCGATGATGGTGGTGGTGTCTTTGTTGATAACAACGCGTTTAGCCTGACCCAGATCTTCCAGAGTTGCTTTTTCCAGCTCCATACCGATCTCTTCAGAGATAACGGTACCACCGGTCAGGGTAGCGATATCCTGCAGCATCGCTTTACGACGGTCGCCGAAACCAGGTGCTTTAACCGCAGCCACTTTCACGATACCGCGCATGGTGTTAACAACCAGAGTTGCCAGCGCCTCGCCTTCAACATCTTCAGCGATGATCAGCAGCGGTTTGCCTGCTTTCGCAACGGCTTCCAGAACCGGCAGCATTTCGCGGATGTTGGAGATTTTCTTGTCAGCCAGCAGGATGAACGGGCTTTCCAGTTCTACTGCGCCAGTTTCCGGCTTGTTGATGAAGTAAGGAGACAGGTAGCCGCGGTCGAACTGCATACCTTCAACCACGTCCAGTTCGTCCTGCAGACCGGTACCGTCTTCAACGGTGATCACGCCTTCTTTACCGACTTTGTCCATCGCTTCAGCGATCAGTTTACCTACGGTTTCGTCGGAGTTAGCGGAGATAGTACCAACCTGAGCAATAGCTTTAGAGTCGGAGCACGGTACGGACAGTGCTTTCAGTTCTTCAACAGCAGCAGCGACAGCTTTGTCGATACCACGTTTCAGATCCATCGGGTTCATGCCCGCAGCAACGGCTTTCAGACCTTCAGTGATGATTGACTGAGCCAGTACGGTTGCGGTGGTGGTACCGTCACCTGCAGCGTCGTTCGCTTTAGAGGCAACTTCTTTCACCATCTGCGCACCCATGTTTTCGAACTTGTCTTCCAGTTCGATTTCACGTGCTACGGAAACACCATCTTTAGTGATGGTCGGTGCACCGAAAGATTTATCCAGAACTACGTTACGGCCTTTTGGACCGAGGGTAACTTTCACTGCATCTGCCAGTACGTTTACGCCGCGCAGCATTTTCACACGAGCGTCGTTACCGAATTTTACGTCTTTAGCTGCCATTTTCTCTTTCCCTTAAATTCGTATGTTCAGTGTCGTTCGCGGATTAGGCTTCAACAATTGCCAGGATGTCGCTTTCAGACATGATCAACACTTCTTCATTGTCGATCTTCTCAGATTTAACACCGTAGCCATCGTTGAAAATAACGATATCGCCGACTTTCACGTCCAGCGGCTGTACAGAACCGTTGTCCAGGATGCGACCCTTACCGACAGCGATGATTTCGCCACGAGTTGATTTACCTGCAGCGGAACCGGTCAGTACGATGCCACCAGCAGATTTGGATTCAACTTCTTTACGTTTGACGATCACACGATCATGTAACGGACGAATACTCATTGATAGCTCTCCTTTGAGAAAGTCTTTATCAGTTATGGGTGACGCCGGCCCGTAAACGGTATCCCGGCTAGTGACCAGAGAGATGGGGATGGGCTTTTGTGCCTTCAAGGGGGCAAGCGAAAAAAAATTTTTATCAGCAGAAAATCCCGTCAAAACACCGACACGCCTCACATTTCATAACGATTTCAGCTACGTCGTCATAAGCAAATCCGATTGTGATACCATCGAAAATCTGCGCTGTAGCCCGGTACATGGGCATAACCGGATAACAACTTATGAGCGGATTAAAACAAGAGCTGGGACTGGCTCAAGGCGTTGGCCTGTTGTCGACATCATTGTTAGGTACAGGCGTTTTCGCCGTCCCCGCACTTGCCGCGCTGGTTGCTGGCAACAACAGCCTGTGGGCATGGCCGGTGCTGATCGTTTTAGTCTTTCCGGTGGCGATTGTCTTTGCCGTACTCGGTCGCCATTTTCCCAGCGCAGGCGGCGTGGCGCATTTTGTCGGCATGGCCTTTGGCTCACGGCTTGAGCGCGTTACCGGGTGGCTTTTTTTATCGGTAATTCCAGTGGGGTTACCTGCGGCGTTGCACATTGCCGCCGGATTCGGCCAGGCAATGTTTGGCTGGCATGGTTGGCAGCTTCTGTTAGCAGAGCTCGGCACGCTGGTATTGGTCTGGTACATCGGTTCGCGGGGTGCCAGCTCCAGCGCAAACCTGCAAACGGTGATTGCCGGACTGATCGTCGCGCTGATTGTCGCCATCTGGTGGGCTGGCGAGTTGAAACCGAGTGAGATCCCCTTTCCTGCCATCGACAAAATTGAGTTTCCCGGGCTTTTTGCCGCGCTGTCGGTGATGTTCTGGTGCTTTGTTGGCCTTGAAGCGTTCGCACACCTGGCCTCTGAATTCAAAAATCCGGAGCGGGATTTCCCACGCGCGCTGATGATAGGTCTGCTACTGGCCGGTTCCGTGTACTGGGCATGTACCGTCGTTGTACTTCATTTTGGTGCGTACGGAGAGCAGATGGCGGCGGCGGCATCGCTGCCTGAAATCGTCGTTCAACTGTTTGGCGTTCACGCCCTGTGGGTTGCCTGCATCATTGGTTATTTGGCCTGCTTTGCCAGCCTGAACATTTATATCCAAAGTTTCGCCCGTCTGGTGTGGTCGCAAGCACAATATAAACCTGAGAGCTGTCTGGCTCGTCTATCCCCTCGCCATCTTCCGGGCAATGCGCTAAACGCCGTATTGGGCTGCTGCGTCGTCAGTACATTGTGCATCTATATGCTGCAAATCAATCTCGACGCGTTAATCATCTACGCTAACGGCATCTTTATTATGATTTATCTGCTGTGCATGCTGGCGGGATGTCGATTACTGAAAGGACAATACCGCGCGCTGGCGGTTATTGGCGGTCTTCTGTGTCTGCTGCTGTTAGCGATGGTAGGCTGGAAGAGCCTGTATGCGCTGATTATGCTGGCAGGGCTGTGGCTGTTTTTACCGAGCCGGAAAATGGCTGAGGCCAAATAAGCAATAAGAAAGCCCGGTAGCACTTACCGGGCCTGCAGGGTCAGTCGCGACGATCGTCGTCTTTATGATCAAGACGGTTGCGCTCATCGTCTTTACGCTGAAATTCACCGTCGAAGGTCTCACCTCCACCGGTTCCGGCACTAAATCCACCACCTGGCATACGCGAAAAACGCAAATGTGGCAGCAACTTCATGGTCAAATGTTTCTGCACCGGAGGTAATATAAAGAAGAAGACCGAGGAAATCGGTGAAGAAACCAGGCAACACCAACAGCAAGCCGGCGATAATCAGCGACACGCTCTTGATCATTTCTGCAGCCGGACTTTCACCTGCTGCCATTTTCTGTTGCATCAGTAAAAAGTTCTTAAACCCCTGGTTACGAACCAGAGACATACCGATAACCGAGGTAAAAATAACCAAAATCAGCGTCATCAGGACACCCAGCACATGGGCAACCTGGATAAAAATAGATATCTCTATGTAAACGTAGAGAAAAATGGCAAGTAATGGTATCCAGCGCAAAGGGCTCTCCTGTTGAAAACAGTCGTTTTCACCAACAACTGCTCGAAAATTGTGTGACTTGCATCACTCTAATATTGGGGTGATTAGCAAAATTTCAAGCTGCTTGTACACTAATATTTGGTGTTAATCCTAAAGGGGTGATCTATTTCACAGAATAATAAATAAGGGGTAAATTCCACGCTTTAAGTGATCCAGATTACGGTAGAAATCCTGAACCAGCATATGATCTCGGGTATCAGACCGATGCAGGGGATAATCGTCGGTCGAGAAACAATCGAAATCACATATATCCTGTGTGTTTAGTCAAATCATTGGCAGCTTGAAAAAGAAGGTTCACATGTTAAACAACATTCGTATCGAAGAAGACTTGTTGGGTACCAGGGAAGTTCCAGCGGACGCTTACTATGGTGTCCACACTCTGAGAGCGATTGAAAACTTCTACATTAGCAACAACAAAATCAGTGACATTCCTGAATTTGTTCGCGGCATGGTAATGGTTAAAAAGGCAGCGGCACTGGCCAACAAAGAGCTGCAAACTATTCCTAAGAGCGTGGCAAATGCCATCATCGCGGCGTGTGATGAAGTCCTGAATAACGGAAAATGCATGGATCAGTTCCCGGTAGATGTTTACCAGGGTGGTGCGGGTACCTCCGTCAACATGAACACCAACGAAGTGCTGGCCAATATCGGTCTGGAACTGATGGGTCACCAGAAAGGTGAATATCAGTACCTGAACCCGAACGACCACGTCAACAAATGTCAGTCTACCAACGACGCTTACCCGACCGGTTTCCGTATCGCTGTTTACGCATCCATCATCAAACTGATTGATGCTCTGAACCAGCTGCGTGAAGGCTTCGAGCAAAAAGCTGTTGAATTCCAGGGCATCCTGAAAATGGGTCGTACCCAGCTGCAGGATGCTGTACCGATGACCCTCGGTCAGGAATTCCGTGCTTTCAGCGTACTGTTGAAAGAAGAAGTGAAAAACATTGGCCGTACCGCTGAGCTGCTGCTGGAGGTTAACCTCGGCGCAACTGCAATCGGTACGGGTCTGAACACACCGAAAGAGTACTCTCCGCTGGCAGTGCAAAAACTGGCTGAAGTGACCGGTTTCGCCTGCGTTCCTGCAGAAGACCTGATTGAAGCCACCTCCGACTGCGGCGCATACGTTATGGTGCACGGTGCACTGAAACGTCTGGCTGTGAAAATGTCCAAAATCTGTAACGACCTGCGTTTGCTCTCCTCTGGCCCACGTGCCGGCCTGAATGAGATCAACCTGCCGGAACTGCAGGCGGGCTCTTCCATCATGCCAGCAAAAGTGAACCCGGTTGTTCCAGAAGTTGTAAACCAGGTGTGCTTTAAAGTCATCGGTAACGACGTCACTGTTACCATGGCATCTGAAGCAGGTCAGCTGCAGCTGAACGTAATGGAACCTGTTATCGGCCAGGCAATGTTCGAATCTATCCACATTCTGAGCAATGCTTGCTACAACCTGCTGGAAAAATGCGTTAGCGGCATCACTGCTAACAAAGAAGTGTGTGAAGCATTCGTTTATAACTCCATCGGTATCGTCACCTACCTCAACCCGTTCATCGGTCACCACAACGGCGATATCGTCGGTAAAATTTGTGCCGAAACCGGTAAGAGCGTGCGTGAAGTTGTCCTGGAGCGCGGTCTGTTGACCGAGGCAGAACTGGACGATATCTTCTCTGCACAGAACCTGATGCACCCGGCTTATAAAGCAAAACGTTATACTGATGAAAGCGAACAGTAATCGTGTAGGGTAGTACCAGAGAGGGCACGTCATGATGACGTGCCTTTTTTCTTGCACCAAGTTACTTAAAAACAACAATTTAATATCAACTTGTTAAACAACAAGGAAGGCTAATATGATAGTTTTAGAACTTATCATCGTTTTGCTGGCAATCTTTTTGGGTGCCAGACTTGGGGGTATCGGTATTGGATTTGCAGGTGGGCTGGGTGTTCTGGTTCTCGCCGCTATTGGCGTAAAACCGGGTAATATTCCGTTCGATGTTATTTCCATTATCATGGCGGTTATCGCTGCTATCTCCGCCATGCAGATTGCCGGTGGTCTGGACTATCTGGTCCATCAAACTGAAAAACTGCTGCGTAAGAACCCGAAATACATCACAATCCTTGCACCGATCGTGACCTATTTCCTGACTATCTTTGCCGGTACCGGCAACATCTCTCTGGCAACGCTGCCAGTTATCGCTGAAGTCGCGAAGGAGCAAGGGATCAAACCTTGCCGTCCGCTCTCTACCGCAGTGGTTTCTGCACAGATTGCGATTACCGCATCACCTATCTCAGCGGCCGTGGTTTACATGTCTTCCGTCATGGAAGGTCATGGTATCAGCTACATTCACCTGCTGTCAGTGGTCATTCCGTCTACCCTGCTGGCCGTTCTGGTGATGTCCTTCCTGGTCACCGCACTGTTCAACTCCAAACTGTCTGACGACCCGATTTATCGTAAGCGTCTGGAAGAAGGTCTGGTTGAACTGCGCGGTGAAAGACAAGTTGAAATCAAAGCTGGCGCGAAAACCTCCGTTTGGTTGTTCCTGCTGGGCGTGGTTTGCGTCGTTGTTTACGCCATCGTCAACAGCCCAAGCCTTGGCCTGGTCGCTAAACCGCTGATGAACACCACCAACGCCATTCTGATCATCATGTTGAGCATCGCGACGCTGACGACAATCATCTGCCGCGTTGAAACTGACTCCATCCTGAACTCCAGCACCTTCAAAGCCGGTATGAGCGCCTGTATTTGTATCCTGGGTGTTGCATGGCTGGGTGATACCTTCGTATCTCACAACATTGACTGGATCAAAGATACTGCAGGTAGCGTAATTCAGGGTCATCCGTGGCTGCTGGCTGTCATCTTCTTCTTTGCTTCTGCTCTGCTGTATTCTCAGGCTGCAACGGCTAAAGCACTGATGCCGATGGCTCTGGCACTGAACGTTTCTCCACTGACCGCTGTAGCGTCTTTCGCTGCGGTTTCTGGCCTGTTCATTCTGCCTACCTACCCAACTCTGGTTGCGGCGGTTCAGATGGATGACACCGGTACTACCCGTATCGGTAAATTCGTCTTTAACCATCCGTTCTTCATCCCGGGTACTCTGGGTGTGGTTCTGGCTGTCTGCTTCGGCTTCTTGCTGGGTAGCTTCATGCTGTAAGTTTTACCTGCGGGGTGCTTAGGCATCCCGCAGTACCTCCCCGCCTCGCTTTAACTAACATCCTTCCCTCGTCCGTTGTATAGTTACCGTTCTCTTGCTGGTTACTCTGTTCTTTCGAGGTGTTTATGCTTGATGTTAAGAGTCAGGATATCTCCATCCCCGATACCGTTGTGGTGCTCTGTACCGCCCCGGATGAAGCGACCGCCCAGGATCTGGCTGCAAAAGTACTGGCAGAAAAACTGGCCGCCTGCGTGACGCTGCTGCCCGGTGCAACGTCTCTCTATTATTGGGAGGGTAAGCTGGAGCAGGAATATGAAGTCCAGATGATTTTAAAAACTACCGTCACGCACCAGCAAGCGCTTCTCGATTGCCTGAAGTCTCATCATCCATATCAAACCCCTGAACTTCTGGTTTTACCCGTCACTCACGGAGACTTTGATTACCGCTCATGGCTCAACGCATCCTTACGCTGATCCTGCTGCTATGCAGCACATCCACTTTTGCCGGATTATTTGATTCGCCTGGCCGCTCGCAGTTTGTCCCTGCCGACCGGGCATTTATTTTTGATTTTCAGCAAAACCAACATGACCTGAACTTCTCATGGCAGGTAAAAGACGGCTACTACCTGTACCGCAAACAGATAAGCATTACACCGTCTCAGGCTGATATTGCCGAGGTAAAGCTACCGCCAGGCGTCTGGCATGAAGATGAGTTTTACGGCAAAAGTGAAATTTACCGTAAGCAGTTGAACGTTCCGGTAACGATCAATCAGGCCGCATCTGGTGCAACGCTGACCGTTACTTACCAGGGCTGTGCCGATGCCGGATTTTGCTATCCGCCGGAAACCAAAACCGTTCCACTCAGTGAAGTCATGGCTCGTACAGATGCGACGCCTACACCAACGCCTGATACAGTCGCCCCGGAAAAACAATCACAGCCAGCCGCCCAACTCCCCTTTTCCGCACTGTGGGCATTGCTGATCGGGATTGGCATTGCCTTTACCCCCTGTGTATTGCCGATGTATCCACTGATTTCCGGGATCGTACTCGGCGGTAAACAACGCTTATCAACCGGGCGGGCTCTGCTGCTGACCTTTATCTACATACAGGGAATGGCGCTCACCTATACCGCGCTGGGTCTGGTCGTTGCGGCTGCCGGGCTACAGTTTCAGGCCGCGCTACAGCATCCCTATGTATTGATTGGGCTTACCATTGTCTTTACGCTGCTGGCTCTGTCGATGTTTGGCCTGTTCACGCTGCAGCTCCCTTCATCGTTGCAGACGCGTCTCACATTGATGAGCAACCGCCAGCAAGGCGGCTCTCCTGGTAGCGTCTTTGCGATGGGAGCGATTGCCGGCCTCATCTGTTCCCCTTGCACCACAGCCCCGCTAAGCGCGATTTTGCTGTATATCGCTCAGAGCGGGAACATGTGGCTGGGAGGCGGCACGCTGTATCTGTACGCACTGGGGATGGGATTACCCCTGATGCTGATTACCGTATTTGGTAACCGCCTGCTGCCTAAAAGTGGCCCATGGATGGAACATGTCAAAACCGCTTTTGGTTTCGTCATCCTTGCGCTTCCCGTCTTTTTACTCGAACGCATTATTGGCGACGAATGGGGCATTCGCTTATGGTCACTGTTAGGCGTCGCGTTCTTTGGCTGGGCGTTCATCACCAGCCTGCAGGCAAAGCACGCCTGGATGCGTATCGTGCAGATTGTCCTGTTAGCCGCAGCACTGGTATGCGTGCGTCCACTGCAAGACTGGGCGTTCGGCGCGCCGCATACTCAAACCCAGGCACACCTTAACTTCACGCCGGTGGCATCGGTAGATGCGTTAAATCAAGCGCTGGAGCAAGCTAAAGGCAGGCCAGTCATGCTGGATCTGTATGCCGACTGGTGTGTAGCCTGTAAGAAATTTGAAAAGTACACGTTCAGTACTCCGCAGGTTCAGCAAGCGCTAGGCAACACGGTGCTGTTGCAAGCGGATGTGACAGCAAACAATGCCCAGGATGTCGCTCTGCTGAAACACCTACAGGTTTTAGGTTTGCCGACTATCTTGTTCTTTGATGCCGAGGGAAAAGAGCATCCGGAGGCCCGGGTAACGGGTTTTATGGATGCCGCGACCTTCAGCGCACATTTGCGCGATCGCCAACCGTGAGCGACACTTGCAACAGGAAATACGGAGGAGAATACCGTGCAACGTGAAGATGTCCTGGGAGAAGCCCTGAAATTACTTGAGGTTCAAGGGATAGCCAATACCACACTGGAAATGGTGGCAGAGCATGTCAATTATCCACTTGATGAACTGCAACGCTTCTGGCCTGATAAAGAGGCCATTCTGTACGATGCCTTGCGTTACCTCAGTCAACGGGTGGATATCTGGCGGCGTCAGCTTTTGCTGGATGACACGCTGAGCGCTGAGCAGAAACTACTGGCACGCTATAACGCGCTGTCCGAATGCGTGAGTAATAATCGCTATCCAGGCTGCCTGTTCATCGCTGCCTGCACGTTTTACCCCGATCCAGGCCATCCTGTCCATCAGTTGGCCGATCAACAGAAAAAGGCTGCACATGACTTCACCCATGAGCTGCTGACGACGCTGGAAGTTGATGACCCGGCAATGGTCGCCAAACAGATGGAACTGGTGCTGGAGGGCTGCCTGAGTCGCATGCTGGTTAATCGCAGCCATGCTGATGTAGAAACAGCACATCGTCTGGCCGAAGATATCCTGCGTTTTGCTCAGTGTCGTATGGGTGGGGCGCTGACCTAAGCGCACAATGCTTATTGGAGAGCGCGAGACTGGGGCACCTCCCTATTTTGTTCAATCTTCAGGCACAAATGCGTAGATTGCCGCAATATTAAGCGGTTGAACGGTTTTCCCCGAAATTTAATTGACTGACCGACGTGAATACGGTTTAATGCGCCCCGTTGCCCGGATAGCTCAGTCGGTAGAGCAGGGGATTGAAAATCCCCGTGTCCTTGGTTCGATTCCGAGTCCGGGCACCACTATTTAGAAGAACCAGCCTACGGGCTGGTTTTTTGCTTTTGTGGTTCTGATACTTTCCAATCGCTCATCCCTCAATATCCATACAGCACACCCCCTCACAAAATCCGCACGAACGATTAGCCGTACCCGTGTGCAAGCAGACATCTGGATTCTATAAGAAGATGGGATTTAGCGTGACGGGACGGACGGAAGTGGACGACCGTACCCGTTACTCAGCCTCGTACACGGGTAGCCGTACTTATTGCCTGATGCGCTGCGCTTATCAGGCCTACAAAATACGTTCAGCCCGGCGCAGGCCGGATAAGGCGCAGGCCGGATAAGGCGGTACACCGCATCCGGCAATGTGCACCCCGCACAGACGCAAAAAAGCCCATCCGTCAGGATGGGCTTCTTCACTTTAATTGATGCCTGGCAGTTTATGGCGGGCGTCCTGCCCGCCACCCTCCGGGCCGTTGCTGCGCAACGTTCAAATCCGCTCCCGGCGGATTTGTCCTGCTCAGGAGAGCGCTCACCGACAGACCACAGATAAAACAAAAGGCCCGGTCTTTCGACCGGGCCTTTTGCTTTTATTTGATGCCTGGCAGTTCCCTACTCTCGCATGGGGAGACCCCACACTACCATCGGCGCTACGGCGTTTCACTTCTGAGTTCGGCATGGGGTCAGGTGGGACCACCGCGCTACAGCCGCCAGGCAAATTCTGTTATCAGACCGCTTCTGCGTTCTGATGTCATCTGTAATCAATGCTGAAAATCGTCTCAATTCCGCCAAAACATCTTCGGCGTT
>NZ_RPOI01000004.1 GCF_003818115.1 Citrobacter youngae
AAAAAGCACCATTGCAAAATACGCATTAAACCTGTTCCCGGCGCAGGCCGGGAAATCCTTTCAGGAGTATGACCATGACCGCCATTCCCCAACCGACGGCCATTGATGGATACCGCTGGCTGAAGAACGACATCATCCGCGGTGTGTATCAGCCTGATGAAAAACTGCGTATGAGCCTGCTGACCTCGCGTTATGATCTTGGCGTTGGGCCACTGCGCGAAGCGCTTTCGCAGTTAGTTGCCGAGCGGTTGGTGACGGTGGTGAATCAGAAAGGGTATCGTGTCGCCCCGATGTCAGAGCAGGAGTTGCTCGATATTTTCGATGCCCGCGCCAATATGGAAGCCATGCTGGTCGCGCTGGCCATTGAACGCGGCGACGACGCCTGGGAGGCTGAAATTCTGGCGCGCGCGCATATGCTTAGTAAGCTTGAAGCCATTGATGCCAGCGAACAGATGCTCGACGAGTGGGATCAGCGCCATCAGGCGTTTCACTCGGCGATTGTCGCCGGTTGCGGTTCACAATATCTGCTGCAAATGCGCGAACGACTGTTCGATTTGGCGGCGCGCTACCGGTTTATCTGGCTGCGAAAAACGGTGCTGTCGGTGGAGATGCTGGAAGACAAACACGATCAGCACCAAACACTGACCGAAGCTATTCTGGCACGCGATGCCGCGCGCGCCAGCGAATTAATGCGCCAGCACCTGCTGACGCCGATTCCGATTATTCAACAGGCGATGTCCGGTAAATTGCTGACGGAATAAGCCTGAATAATATTACTGCTCCGGAATACGTAAAACCTGCCCGGGATAAATTTTATCCGGGCTTTTCAGCATCGGTTTATTGGCTTCAAATATTTGATTATACAAATTGGCGTTACCGTAAACCTGTTTGGCAATCGCGCTCAGGGTATCCCCTGATTTCACGGTATAAAACTGGCTTTCGCTCGCGGGCGCAGAGGTTTTAACCTGATCATCGACGCTGGCGATACCAGAGATATTACCAATCGCAATCAGGATTTTTTCTTTCGCTTCCTGACTTAATCCATCACCAGAAACGGTGGCTTTGCCTTCGTTAATTTGGACGTCCACTTTATCCGCATCCGGAATACCGGTTTTATTCAGATGTTCCTGCACTTTTTTTGCCTGATCGGCTGTGTCATGATTTCCAGTGACCGCATCCCACAGTTTTTCACCCGCATCTTTTACAAAATTGAAGAGTCCCATATCCACCTCGGTAATTAACAATCAACCCCAAAAGTGTAGCAGAGGAGAACGAGGCGCAAAGAAAACGGCGCCAAAGCGCCGCTGTAGAAGGGGAATTAGTTACGCGTCTGTATCCAGAAGGCGTGGATCAGACCTGGGATGTAGCCCAGCAGCGTCAGAACGATATTGAGGATAAATGCCCAACCGAATCCTTTACCCAGCAACACGCCGAGCGGAGGCAAAATAATAGTAAAAACGATTCTCCAGAAACCCATACACACTCCCTACAAGCAAAAAATTAATCATTGTTTAAAAAGAGATTTTATCTCTAAGAGTAGCCATTCTACCCAACTCCGCCAGCATTCCGCGGCTGTTTTACCCTCCTTTACGCTCTTTACGCTGGCGTACGTTGGTTGTTTATTTTAGAATATGCTTAATTTAGATTATGCTTAAATACATATGACTGAACTTGAACAACTCCAGGCCAGCGCTGAACAAGCTGCCGCCCTGCTAAAAGCGATGAGTAACCCGAAACGGTTGCTGATTTTGTGCATGCTCTGCGGTTCACCCGGTACCAGCGCAGGCGAGTTAGCCCGTGTTACCGGCCTTAGCCCTTCCGCCACTTCCCAGCATCTGGCGCGTATGCGTGAAGAAGGTCTGATAGCAAGCCAGCGCGATGCCCAGCGCATCCTCTACTCCATTAAAAATGCGGCCGTGAATTCGCTGATCGCTACATTAAAAACACTGTATTGCCCATAAGGAGCCATCATGACTATTGGGACGATTTCCCCGCGCGAGGCGCAGACACTGGTCGCACAGGGTGCAAAATTGATTGATATCCGCGACGCTGACGAGTATCTGCACGAGCATATTCCTGAGGCTCATCTGGCACCGTTGCCCGCGCTTGAGCAGGGATCGCTGCCTGCGAATTTACGCGCCGAGCAGGTGATTTTTCACTGCCAGTCAGGCAAACGTACACAAAATGCGGCAACAAAACTGAGCGCCATTGCTGCGCCCGCGCAGGTCTGGCTGCTGGAAGGTGGAATTGACGGCTGGAAAGCCGCAGGGTTGCCGGTGGCGAAAGACAGTTCACAACCGTTACCGCTGATGCGTCAGGTGCAGATAGCCGCAGGTAGCCTTGCCTTGCTTGGCGTCATTCTCGGTTACGCCGTTAACAGCGGCTTCTTCTTACTCAGCGGTTTTGTCGGTGCGGGGCTGATTCTCGCTGGCGTGACCGGCTTTTGCGGCATGGCGCGTCTGCTGGACAAAATGCCCTGGAACCGACGTACTCATTAAGCAGTAATCATTGAAACAGCACTGTACCCGCCGGTTGACGTGATCTATGGTGAGTTCTGCGATAAATGATAAATAAAGGAGCGCAACAATATGTTTAAACCTGGCGATCTGGTTCAACCGCGTATGGGCGGTCCAAAACTGAAGGTTGTTGAAGTCAATGACGATCAAATTGTGGCGGTACAAGCCAGCAATGAAAGTGGCGAAAAATACACCCTAAAAGTTGCTGATGTCACGCGATATTCTGAAGAGGGTGATTTCGGCGTCTGCTGAAAATAAGCGGTGAGGTTCCCCTCACCGCATTGATATTAGATCAAAAAATCATCGAGAGATTTACCGGCAGCCAGCGCCTGTGCAATCGGCTTTGGCGTGCGGCCTTGTCCTGTCCATGTTTTTGTTTCACCATTAGTATCCGTAAAACGATATTTCGCCGGACGCGGCTGACGTTTCTTAACCGAACGCGATGTTGCCGCCGACATGCTCAACAGTTCTTCAGGATCAATCCCATCAACTCTCATCATCGCCAGCAGTGTATTAATTTTTTCCTGCTGTTCTGCACGTTGGCGCTGCAGCAGTTCTTCTTCGTCACGTCGTTCTTTGGTGACTACCCGAAGTTTTTCCAGCATATCGTCCAGAACCTCGACGGATAATTCACGCGCCATGACACGTAGCGATCGAATATTATTTAAGTTTTTTAACATTGAACTCATATTAATAAAACCTCTTTAACGCAAAAACAGAAATCGGTATTACGAAGCAAATTGTATGCGAGTGTTTTTTCTTTTTCCAGTCTCTTTTTTGTCGCAAGATATTAAAACGACAATCGCTATTATTATTTGTCTTATCATACGGTGATCTTTAGTTAGCGATATTTTATATTCGGCCAGCAACCAGAATAAATAGATTTGGGATATCTCGCTGCCGCACCAGATAAACCAATACAGGCATCGCGCAGGCGTTGCGGTAGATATGCACAATATTCGTCAACATTCAAAAAGGAGCGCAAAAAGTTCAGAAAAACAAGTCAAAACAACCTATTGATTTTTAATGGTTTTAATTTTCATGACAACGAAAATACCAAAACGAACAAAAAACAAACCACTACAGAGCATTTTATCGACAAAAAGGCAATAAATAAAAATTTTAAGCTAGTTGATAGTTATTATCCAGGCAGATATCCTACTCAAACGCGAAAGCAGCAAGACAAATCACTAGCAAGAAGGTATTGAAAACCTTTTTCCCCCTTTTTACAAGGAGCATTAACATGTTCTCTCCGCAGTCACGCTTGCGTCATGCAGTAGCAGACACGTTCGCGATGGTTGTTTATTGTTCTGTCGTGAACATGTTGATCGAGATATTCCTTTCAGGAATGAGTTTCGAACAGTCACTGTACTCCAGACTGGTCGCTATCCCCGTCAACATCTTGATCGCCTGGCCATACGGTATGTACCGCGATTTGTTTATGCGCGCGGCACGCAAAGCCACGCAGGCAGGCTGGGGGAAAAACCTGGCGGATGTGCTGGCCTATGTCACGTTCCAGTCACCGGTATATGTGATTATTCTGCTGACGGTTGGCGCAGACTGGCACCAGATCACAGCTGCGGTAAGCTCCAACATCGTGGTCTCAATGCTGATGGGTGCAGTGTATGGCTACTTCCTTGATTATTGCCGCCGCTTGTTTAAGGTCAGCAGCTATCATCAGGCTAAAGCCTGACACGCTTCTTCGCGACTGGCCCTGCCAGTCGCGTTATTAGTTAGAATTAACGTCGCCAAACAACCCACTCAGATAACGTTCCAGCGCGATACGCGAGCTAAAGCCGTGTGGAATACCATAATGCTCGTGTATCTCACCGGCTAAATACAGTGGGAATTGCTGATAGTGATCGCAGGTTTTAATATCCGTCGCGGGTTCTGCCAGCGAAGAGCTGCGCTCTTTTAGCGTGGGATGGATAATTAATGCGGTACGTCCCATACGTGCTTCACGGTTAACGTATACATAATTCTCACCACGTCGATAACCGTATGTTTTCTGTGTGACTACATCAACGGTAAAGCCCACTTTTTCAAGTACGCGCGCCACCTCATCAGGTCGTAAATACATATTATTTTCCTCGTTATCTTTTACTGCGGGCTTACCTTACCTGATTCAGCATTAGCAACGCTTTCAGAAAAGTCCATAAACGAGTGAACACGATGGGACGAATATCTTAAGAACCGTATATACCCTAAATAATTCGAGTTGCAGGAAGGCGGCAAGAGAGCGAATCCCCAGGAGCTTACTAAAGTAAGTGACTGGGGTGAACGAACGCAGCCAACGCACATGCAACTTGAAGTATGACGGGTATAGATTTATGTCAGCGCCATCCGCAGTTGGTACGCCGCCTGTTGCGCCATCTCCGCCGAGCTGATATTGGTAAATGACAGCAAGATCCCCCCTTTTCCTGCTGAAGTCATTCGCCAACGGCTTAAGGCCTGAACCGCCAGCCCGGCCTGATTCGCTTTGCACACTAGCGCAACATCATCGCCGTCTACGGTCATCACCAGTTGGATCCCCCCTTCCTGAGGAATGACATTAAATCCTTGTTCGGTCAGGGCGTTTTCCATCCATTGACGCCGCTCGGCATAATGCTGGCGCATGCGTTTTAAGTGCCGCCAGAAATGACCGTCTTGCATAAAATCTGCCAGCGTTTGCTGCCATAAAACCGGAACGCTACAGGCCGTTAGCGACGCCTGCTGGCGAAAACGTTCAACCTGGGTCAGGGGTACCACCAGCCATGCCGTGCGCAACGCCGGAAACATCGATTTGCTGAACGTGCCGGCATAAATCACCCGCTGGGGCGCATCCAGACTTTTAAGCGGCGGCAACGGTTTACCGTGGTAGCGAAATTCACTGTCGTAATCATCTTCAATAATCCACGCCTGTTCGCGAGTCGCCCACTCCAGCAACCGATGACGGCGATCTAATGACAGAGCCACGCCCAGCGGACTTTGGTGTGCGGGGGTGAGCATGACAAAACGCGCCTGTGGAAAGTCGCGGATCCCGGCGCAGACATCCAGACCATCGGCATCAACCGCCACCGGCATCAGCTCAATGCGTTCCTGAGCCACCACGGGCCGAATCAACGGAAAGCCGGGATCTTCGACCCACATTCCCTCACCGGGTTGAGACAGGGCGCGCAGAATTAACGTCACTGATGCCGCGTAGCCTGACGTAATAAAAATCTGCTCCGGCTGGCACTCAATGCTGCGTGAAACGCGCAGGTAATCCACAATCGCCTGACGTAACGCGCGTTCGCCGCAAACATCTCCCACCGCAAGGTCAAAACGCGTTTGGGTGCGTAAACGCCGTCCCATCACCCGCGCCCAGACGTCACGCGGGAAGAGATCGAGTGCGGGTAATCCCATTTGAAAAGGGTGCGGTCTGGGGTTTTCTCCGGCGAAGATCGCGGGAGACGCAGGCGCCCTTTCGGGTCGCAGTTGCTCACTGACAAATGTTCCGGCCTGCCCACGCCGCGCGAGCCAGCCCTGCGCCACCAGCTCGGCGTAGGCATTTTCCACCGTCGAGCGTGACACACCCAATTCCTGGGCCCAGGTCCGACTTGATGGCAATCGGGTTCCGGGTTTGAGTTCACCTTTCTCAATTGCGTTTTTTAACTGACGGGCGATGTGCTGATAACGCGGCATTTATGGTCTGCTTTTTTGGCAACAATATGGCTCTCTATAGCAGTCCATTATAGTGCTACATTGCGGGTCATCCAAACGAGGAGAAATACTATGACCATGTTACGCCAGCCCTATTATGAACTCAGCCCTGAAGTCTATAACGCCCTGGTTCAGGCAAGCAAAGCGCTGGAGAACTGCGCGCTGGAACCCACGCTGACGGAACTGATTTACCTGCGGGTCTCGCAAATCAACGGCTGCGCCTTTTGTCTGGAAATGCACAGTAAAGCGCTGCGCAAATCCGGTGTTGCGCAGGCCAAACTGGATGCGCTGGCAGGCTGGCGGGTGAGTCACCACTTCAGCGAGCAGGAACGTGCGGCGCTGGCGTGGGCCGAATCCGTCACCGATATCGCCAGCACCCATGCCGGAGATGATGTTTATCTGCCGCTGCTCGACCATTTTAGCGCGAAAGAAATTAGCGACCTGACGTTTGCCATTAGCCTGATGAACTGCTTTAACCGTCTGGCGGTGGGGATGCGCATGTGATTCTGCGCTGCCGGATGACGGCATTAATGCCTTCTCCGACCTGGGATGTGCTCTCCTGTTGCCCGTAGGCCCGATAAGCTTAGCGCCTTCGGGCAATTTAGAACCACCAGTTAACCTTCCCCCGCCCCGCTCATCACCCTGGGTATCATCAATCTAAAATTCCCATATCTTGTATGGTTGAATCTTTTTAAAACTACATCTAGTATCTTTCCTATCAGGACACACACAACCCGACGCCCTCTATCGCGCCGATCTCTTATCTTTAAATGGAAATACGAATCATGCGTATTATTATTTACACTCGCAATAACTGTGTTCAGTGCCATGCCACCAAACGGGCAATGGAAAGCCGTGGTTTTGACTTTGAGATGGTAAACGTCGATTTACAGCCCGATTTGGCTGATAACCTGCGCGATCAAGGGTTTCGCCAGCTACCGGTCGTGGTCGCGGGTGAAACCAGTTGGTCAGGTTTTCGCCCGGACATGATCAACCGTCTGCATCCGGAACACCGTGTGGCCAGCGCATGAGTCAGCTCGTCTACTTCTCCAGCAGCTCCGAAAATACGCACCGCTTTATGCAGCGTCTGGGGCTGCCTGCCATCCGCATTCCGCTTAACGAACGCGAGCGGATCCGGGTAGACGAACCTTACATTTTAATCGTGCCGTCTTACGGCGGCGGCGGTACGGCAGGCGCAGTCCCGCGTCAGGTGATCCGCTTTTTAAACGATACGCACAACCGGGCGTTAATCCGTGGAGTGATCGCCTCCGGCAATCGTAATTTCGGTGACGCCTACGGTCGCGCGGGTGATGTCATCTCACAAAAATGCGGCGTGCCGTGGCTCTATCGCTTTGAGCTGATGGGCACCCAAAGCGATATCGACAACGTTCGAAAAGGAGTGAGCGAATTTTGGCAACGACAACCGCAGAACGTGTAATGCAGCCAACGCTGGATTATCACGCCCTGAACGCCATGCTGAATCTGTATGATAAGGCCGGGCGCATTCAGTTCGACAAAGACCATCAGGCGGTGGAGGTTTTCTTTGCCGCCCACGTCCGCCCCAACTCGGTGGCGTTTGCCAGCCAACAGGAGCGCCTGGAAACGTTGGTGGATGAAGGCTATTACGATGCCAGCGTGTTAGCCCGCTACGATCGCGCGTTCGTGCTGAAGCTATTCGCCCATGCCCACGCCAGCGGATTCCGTTTCCAGACGTTCCTCGGCGCATGGAAGTTCTACACCAGCTATACGTTGAAAACGTTCGACGGTAAGCGCTATCTCGAAGACTTTGAGGATCGGGTAACGATGGTGGCGCTCACGCTGGCGCAGGGCGATGAAGTGCTTGCCATGCAGCTCACTGATGAAATGCTCTCTGGTCGTTTTCAACCCGCCACGCCAACCTTTTTAAACTGCGGTAAGCAACAGCGTGGCGAACTGGTTTCCTGCTTCCTGCTACGCATTGAAGACAACATGGAGTCCATCGGTCGGGCGGTTAACTCAGCGCTGCAGCTCTCTAAACGCGGCGGCGGCGTGGCATTTTTACTCTCGAATCTGCGCGAGGCAGGTGCGCCAATTAAGCGTATTGAAAACCAGTCTTCCGGGGTGATCCCGGTCATGAAAATGCTGGAAGATGCGTTTTCTTATGCGAATCAGCTCGGCGCGCGTCAGGGCGCGGGCGCGGTGTACCTGCACGCGCATCATCCGGATATTTTGCGTTTTCTCGACACTAAACGTGAAAATGCCGATGAAAAAATCCGCATCAAAACGCTCTCGCTTGGCGTGGTGATCCCGGATGTTACCTTTCGACTGGCGAAAGAAAATGCCCGGATGGCGCTGTTTTCACCCTATGATGTGGAACGCATTTACGGCAAACCGTTCGGTGATATCGCCGTGAGTGAGCGGTATGACGAACTGGTGGCCGACACGCGCGTGTGCAAAAAATACATTAACGCCCGCGATTTCTTCCAGCGGCTGGCCGAGATCCAGTTTGAGTCAGGCTACCCATACATCATGTTTGAAGATACGGTGAATCGTGCCAATCCGATTGCTGGTCGGATCAATATGAGCAACCTGTGCTCGGAGATTTTGCAGGTTAACAGTGCCTCCACCTACGATGAAAATCTCAATTACGAGCAGACCGGGCACGATATCTCCTGCAATCTCGGCTCGTTGAACATTGCCCATACCATGGATTCACCCGATTTTGGCCGCACCGTGGAGACGGCAGTTCGTGGCTTAACCGCCGTTTCGGACATGAGCCATATCCGCAGCGTACCCTCAATTGAAGCCGGGAACAGCGCGTCGCACGCGATTGGCCTTGGGCAGATGAACCTGCACGGATATCTGGCGCGGGAAGGGATTGCCTACGGTTCGCCCGAAGGGCTAGATTTCACCAATCTCTATTTCTACACCATCACCTGGCATGCGCTGAATACGTCAATGAAGATCGCCCGCGAGCGCGGTAAAACCTTTGCCGGATTCCAGCAGTCCCGCTACGCCAGCGGCGAGTATTTTAGCCAGTATCTGCAGGGCGACTGGCAGCCAAAAACCGACAAGGTACGCTCACTGTTCGCCGCCAGCGGCATTACGCTGCCGACGCGCGAGATGTGGGCGCAACTGCGTGAAGATGTGATGCGCTACGGCATTTATAATCAGAATTTACAGGCGGTTCCGCCCACCGGTTCTATTTCCTACATCAACCATGCCACGTCAAGCATTCACCCGATTGTATCGAAAGTGGAGATTCGCAAAGAGGGCAAAACCGGGCGCGTTTACTACCCTGCCCCGTTTATGACCAATGAGAATCTGGCCTTGTATCAGGATGCCTACGAGATTGGCCCACAAAAGATCATTGATACCTACGCCGAAGCGACGCGGCATGTTGATCAGGGACTCTCACTGACGCTCTTTTTCCCCGATACCGCTACCACTCGAGATATCAACAAGGCACAGATCTACGCCTGGCGTAAGGGTATCAAATCGTTGTACTACATCCGGTTACGCCAGTTGGCGCTGGAAGGAACCGAAATTGAGGGTTGCGTGTCATGCGCACTGTAAGGAGAACCAAATGAAACTATCTCGCGTCAGCGCCATCAACTGGAACAAGATTGAAGATGATAAAGACCTTGAGGTATGGAATCGCCTGACCAGTAACTTCTGGCTACCGGAAAAAGTCCCGCTTTCCAATGATATCCCGGCCTGGCAAACGTTGAGCGCTGCCGAGCAGCAGCTCACTATCCGCGTATTTACCGGTCTGACGCTGCTCGACACGATTCAGAATATCGCCGGAGCCCCCGCGCTGATGGCGGATTCAATCACGCCACATGAAGAGGCGGTACTGTCGAATATCAGCTTTATGGAAGCCGTGCACGCGCGTTCCTACAGTTCTATTTTTTCCACGCTTTGTCAGACCAAAGATGTGGATGCGGCTTACCTCTGGAGTGAAGAAAATACTCCACTCCAGCACAAGGCACAGATAATTCTGACGCATTACGCCGGCGCGGAGCCGTTGAAAAAGAAAATAGCCAGCGTATTTCTGGAATCCTTTCTGTTCTATTCCGGCTTCTGGCTACCGATGTATTTCTCCAGCCGCGGCAAGCTGACGAATACCGCTGACCTTATCCGCCTGATCATTCGTGATGAAGCGGTTCATGGTTATTACATTGGCTATAAATATCAAAAAGGTCTGGAGCACGTTTCACCCTCGACGCGTGAAGCGCTACAGAATTATGCCCTCGATCTGTTGATGGAATTATATGACAACGAAGTTCGTTATACGGAGGAATTGTATGCGGAAACCCCGTGGGTGGAAGACGTCAAAGCCTTCCTTTGCTACAACGCCAATAAGGCGTTAATGAATTTAGGTTATGAGGCCCTGTTCCCGGCAGAAATGGCGGATGTGAACCCGGCAATCCTCGCTGCACTCTCACCCAACGCTGACGAAAACCACGATTTCTTCTCGGGTTCTGGCTCATCCTATGTGATGGGAAAAGCGGTCGAAACCGAAGATGACGACTGGAATTTCTAGCAATCATTCCTACGGGAAATACCGTACATTTTTCGCGGAAATATTTTAACAGGATCACACTTTTGTCGTGCAAATATAATTGTGTGATCTACACTCAATATCAGCCGCATTATTCGCCTGCATTCCAACAATTCAGGCGATTTTTCATTGCCATTTACAAAAAATATTAACCCGTTCACATTCGCGCTCAGCCCTTATATCACGGGAAGTCCCGCCATCTGGCCTTTGGCAATATTCATGCCACAACCAAATTCAGGGTTGTCTCAGATTCTCAGTATGTTAGGGTAGAAAAAGGTCACTATTTCCATCAGGTAATATATCGATATAAACAAATAACAGGAATCATTCTATTGCATGGCAATTAAATTAGAAGTTAAAAATCTCTATAAGATATTTGGAGAGCATCCGCAGAGAGCCTTCAAATATATTGAAAAAGGACTTTCAAAAGAGCAGATTCTGGATAAAACGGGGCTATCGCTTGGCGTTAAGAACGCCAGTCTGGCCATTGAAGAAGGCGAGATATTTGTCATCATGGGATTATCCGGTTCGGGTAAATCCACAATGGTACGCCTTCTCAATCGCCTGATTGAACCCACCCGCGGGCAGGTATTGATTGACGGCGTAGACATCGCCCGGATATCCGATGCTGAGCTTCGCGAGGTGCGCAGAAAAAAGATTGCGATGGTGTTCCAGTCCTTTGCCCTGATGCCGCACATGACGGTGCTGGACAATACGGCATTCGGTATGGAATTAGCCGGTGTTGGTGCGGATGAACGTCGTGAAAAAGCGTTAGATGCGCTACGTCAGGTTGGTCTGGAGAATTATGCTCACGGATACCCGGATGAACTTTCCGGGGGGATGCGCCAGCGTGTGGGACTCGCCCGTGCGTTAGCCATTAACCCTGATATCTTATTAATGGATGAGGCTTTCTCAGCCCTCGATCCCTTAATTCGTACCGAAATGCAGGATGAGCTGGTAAAACTGCAGGCGAAGCATCAACGTACCGTGGTCTTTATTTCCCACGATCTTGATGAAGCCATGCGTATTGGCGACAGAATTGCCATTATGCAAAACGGTGAAGTGGTGCAGGTCGGCACGCCGGATGAAATTCTGAATAATCCAGCCAATGATTATGTACGCACCTTCTTCCGTGGCGTTGATATTAGCCAGGTCTTCAGTGCGAAAGATATATCCCGTCGTAGCCCTGAAGGGCTAATTCGTAAAACACCAGGCGTCGGCCCCCGTTCAGCCCTGCAATTACTGCAGGACAAAGATCGCGAATATGGTTACGTGATTGAACGCGGCAATAAATTCGTTGGCGTTGTTTCAATCGACTCCTTAAAAACAGCGTTAAGTCAGGCGCAAGGTATTGAAGCGGCATTGATCGATGAGCCGTTAGCCGTGGATGCACAAACTCCTCTCAGCGAGTTACTTTCTCATGTCGGCCAGGCCCCGTGCGCGGTGCCGGTTGTCGATGAGGAACAGCAGTATGTGGGCGTCATTTCAAAACGCATGCTGTTACAGGCTTTAGATCGTGAGGGGGTAAACAATGGCTGATCAAACTAATCCGTGGGATACCACACCAGCGGCCGACAGCGCCGCACAAACTGCCGATGCCTGGAGCACGCCATCCGGTGCACCCACTGACGGCGGTGGCGCGGACTGGCTGACCAGCGCCCCCGCGCCGGCACCAGAGCATTTCAATATTATGGATCCGTTCCATAAAACGCTGATCCCGCTGGATAGCTGGGTCACCGAAGGGATTGATTGGGTGGTCACTCATTTCCGTCCGGTCTTCCAGGGCATTCGTGTCCCGGTGGATTACATTCTCAACGGCTTTCAACAACTGCTGTTGGGTATGCCTGCGCCGGTCGCCATCATCATTTTTGCGCTTATTGCGTGGCAAATTTCTGGCGTCGGAATGGGCGTCGCCACGCTGATTTCATTGGTTGCGATCGGTGCTATCGGTGCCTGGTCGCAAGCCATGATCACCCTGGCGCTGGTACTGACCGCGCTGCTGTTCTGCGTGGTGATTGGCCTGCCAATGGGGATCTGGCTGGCGCGCAGCCCGCGTGCGGCGAAGATTGTTCGGCCACTGCTGGATGCGATGCAAACCACACCTGCGTTCGTCTATCTGGTGCCGATTGTCATGTTGTTCGGTATTGGTAACGTCCCGGGCGTAGTGGTGACGATTATCTTCGCCCTGCCGCCAATTGTGCGTCTGACTATTCTGGGGATTAACCAGGTGCCAGCCGATCTGATTGAAGCCTCGCGCTCGTTTGGTGCCAGCCCGCGTCAGATGCTGTTTAAAGTGCAGCTCCCGCTGGCGATGCCCACCATTATGGCCGGGGTGAACCAGACGCTGATGCTGGCACTCTCCATGGTGGTTATCGCGTCGATGATCGCCGTCGGCGGACTGGGTCAGATGGTTCTGCGCGGTATCGGTCGTCTGGATATGGGGCTTGCCACCGTCGGCGGGGTTGGGATCGTGATCCTCGCCATCATTCTTGACCGCCTGACGCAGGCCGTCGGTCGCGACTCGCGTAGCCGTGGCAACCGCCGCTGGTACACCACCGGTCCTGTTGGGCTTATCACTCGCCCTTTCACGAAGTAATTCACCCGTTGCCCGGTAGCGCATTGCTTACCGGGCCGACAATTCATTAACTTGCGCAAAATCGTTCAAGTTGCATCGCGGCGGCAAACGAATGTATCCCCAGGAGCGTACAAGTAGTACGTGACTGGGGTGCATGAGTGCAGCCAACAAAGAGGCGGCTTGAAGGATGAAGTGCAATAAGGAACAACGATGCGACAGAAAATCATTATTGCCACAGCGTTTGCCACCCTTGTCTCCACCAGCACTTTCGCTGCCGACCTGCCGGGCAAAGGCATCACTGTACAGCCAATCCAGAGCACCATCTCTGAAGAGTCCTTCCAGACGCAGTTAGTCGCCCGTGCGCTGGAGAAACTGGGTTACACCGTTAACAAAACCAGCGAAGTTGACTACAACGTCGGCTATACCTCTATTGCCTCTGGCGATGCGACGTTTACCGCCGTGAACTGGCAGCCGCTGCATGATGATATGTACGCCGCAGCGGGCGGAGACAAAAAGTTTTATCGCGAGGGGGTATTTGTTACGGGTGCCGCACAGGGTTATCTGATCGATAAGAAAACCGCTGAGCAGTACAAAATCACCAATATTGCCCAGCTAAAAGATCCGAAGATCGCCAAAATCTTTGATACTAACGGCGATGGTAAAGCTGACATGATGGGCTGCTCACCGGGCTGGGGCTGCGAAGCGGTTATTAACCACCAGAACAAAGCCTTCGATCTGGAAAAAACAGTCGAGGTCAGCCACGGTAACTATGCGGCGATGATGGCCGATACCATTACCCGCTTTAAAGAAGGCAAACCGATCCTGTACTACACCTGGACACCATACTGGGTGAGCGACGTGATGAAACCGGGCAAAGATGTCGTCTGGCTGCAGGTGCCGTTCTCTTCCCTGCCTGGCGAACAGAAAGACATTGATACCAAACTGCCCAACGGCGCCAACTACGGCTTCCCGGTGAACACGATGCATATTGTCGCCAATAAAGCCTGGGCGGAGAAAAACCCGGCTGCAGCGAAACTGTTTGCCATCATGAAGCTGCCGCTGGCGGATATCAACGCGCAGAACGCAATGATGCATGATGGGAAAGCCTCAGAAGCTGACGTTCAGGGCCACGTTGACGGCTGGATCAAAGCCCACCAGCAGCAGTTCGACGGCTGGGTGAAAGAAGCGCTGGCTGCGCAGAAATAACCCCCCGTAGGCCTGATAGGCATAGCGCTATCAGGCCCGGTAACCACACCAATGCCGGATGGTGGCGTGATGCGCCTTATCCGGCCTACACGCCCCTCCCTCACCGCACAATCCATCACCCAACAAATCAGCAACATTTAATCACTTCCGTTATGATTGTTTTCTGCACCCCATTATTCAGTTGAAAACAATGACCAAACCCACTCAAGGGCTTAGCCCGGCACTGATTGTTTTAATGTCTGTGGCGACCGGCCTCGCCGTTGCCAGTAACTATTACGCCCAACCGCTGCTCGACACCATCGCGAGAAACTTTTCGCTGTCGGCCAGTACTGCGGGCTTTATCGTCACTGCAGCCCAGCTTGGCTACGCTGCAGGTCTCCTGTTTCTGGTACCGCTTGGCGATATGTTTGAACGCCGGATGCTGATTGTCTCGATGACGTTGCTCGCCGCAGGCGGCATGCTGATTACTGCCAGCAGTCAGTCGCTGGGGATGCTGATCCTCGGTACTGCGCTAACCGGGTTGTTCTCAGTTGTGGCACAGATCCTGGTTCCGCTGGCGGCGACGCTCGCCACGCCAGACAAGCGCGGTAAGGTTGTCGGCACGATTATGAGCGGCCTGTTGCTGGGGATTTTGCTGGCGCGAACGGTTGCAGGATTGCTGGCGAATCTCGGCGGCTGGCGCACCGTGTTTTGGGTGGCCTCAGTATTGATGGCGTTGATGGCGATTGCCCTGTGGCGTGGTTTGCCAAAGATGAAATCAGAGACCCATCTTAACTACCCGCAGCTATTGGGCTCCGTGTTTAGCCTGTTTATCCACGATAAATTACTCCGCACCCGCGCGATGCTGGGCTGCCTGACCTTTGCCAACTTCAGTATCCTCTGGACATCGATGGCATTTTTACTCGCCGCACCGCCGTTTAACTATTCAGAGGGGATGATTGGTCTGTTCGGTCTGGCCGGGGCCGCCGGTGCGTTAGGCGCTCGTCCGGCGGGCGGTTTTGCCGATAAAGGTAAATCACACCTCACGACTACCGCAGGCCTGCTGCTACTGTTGCTCTCCTGGCTGGCTATCTGGTTCGGACATACTTCAGTGCCGATGCTGATTATCGGTATCCTGGTACTGGATCTGACCGTTCAGGGGGTACATATCACCAACCAGACCGTTATCTATCGCATTCACCCGGACGCACGTAATCGCCTGACTGCCGGGTACATGACCAGCTATTTCATTGGTGGTGCTGCAGGTTCGCTGATTTCAGCTTCAGCCTGGCAGCATGCCGGCTGGGCTGGCGTTTGTCTGGCAGGTGTGACTGTTGCCGTACTCAACCTGCTGGTCTGGTGGCGAGGTTTTCACCGCCAGGAAGCCGTAAATTAGGCGTATAACGTCTGTTTATCTTTGATTGGGCTCCTCAGGGTGTTAAGGAGCCCATCAGTCTGCTAAGGTTATAACGCATTGAGCCAGGTTATTTTAATTTCGGTAATGAAGCCTATAATCCTATGGAAAGCCCCGTTCCCCAGTCTGAATCCCGTTCTGCAACGTTAACTGAAGGATTCAAAGACAGCCTACCGATAGTTATCAGTTATATTCCGGTCGCATTTGCATTTGGTATGAATGCGACTCGCCTGGGCTTTACTCCCGTTGAAAGCGTTTTTTTCTCCTGCATCATTTACGCCGGCGCCAGCCAGTTTGTCATCACAACCATGCTCGCCGCAGGCAGCTCACTGTGGGTCGCGGCTCTGACCGTCATGGCGATGGATGTTCGCCACGTTTTGTACGGCCCTTCTCTGCGTAGCCGTATCGCCCGACAGCTGAGCAAACCTAAAAGCGCGCTATGGGCCTTTGGCCTCACCGACGAAGTCTTTGCCGCGGCAACGGCGAAGCTGGTGCGGGATAACCGGCGCTGGAGTGAAAACTGGATGATTGGCATCGCGCTATGCTCCTGGGCTTCCTGGGTGCTTGGCACGGTGATCGGCGCATTTTCCGGCACTGGCTTACTGAAGGGGTTCCCGGCGGTAGAAGCGGCGCTGGGGTTTATGCTCCCGGCACTGTTTATGAGTTTTCTGCTGGCCTCTTTCCAGCGTAAGCAAACGCTATGCGTCACGGCGGCATTAGCCGGTGCGCTGGCTGGCGTGACGCTGTTCTCTATCCCGGCGGCCATCCTGGCGGGCATAGCCTGTGGATGCCTGACCGCGCTCATTCAGTCGTTCTGGCAGGGAGGTCCTGATGAGTTATGAGGTTCTGCTGCTCGGCCTGCTGGTCGGCTGCGTCAATTACTGTTTTCGCTATTTACCACTGCGTCTGCGAATGGGGAATGTGCGCCCGACAAAACGCGGAGCCACTGGAATATTACTCGACACTATTGGCATTACATCAATTTGCGCCCTGCTGGTGGTGTCTACTGCGCCAGAAGTGATGCACGACGCCCGTCGTTTTGTGCCTACGCTGGTGGGGTTTGTGGTACTGGGTGCAAGCTTCTATAAGACCCGCAGCATCATCATTCCGACCTTACTGAGTGCCCTGGGCTATGGATTAGCCTGGAAAATGTTGTTTGTCTTATAGATTAAAATAATCATTTTAAATAAATAATACATTTACTTTATTTGTCACTGTCGTTACTATATCGGCTGAAATTAATGAGGTTATACCCAAATGGATAGTTCGTTTACGCCCATTGAACAAATGCTAAAATTTCGCGCCAGCCGCTACGAAGAGTTCCCTTATCAGGAAGTGCTTCTGACTCGTCTTTGCATGCATATGCAGGGCAAGCTGCTGGAAAACCGCAATAAGATGCTGAAAGCTCAAGGGATTAACGAGACGTTGTTTATGGCGTTGATTACGCTGGAGTCTCAGGAAAACCACAGTATTCAGCCTTCTGAACTGAGTTGCGCACTTGGCTCGTCACGGACTAACGCTACCCGCATCGCGGATGAGTTAGAAAAGCGTGGCTGGATCGAGCGCCGAGAAAGCGATAACGATCGCCGCTGTCTGCATCTGCAATTGACCGAAAAAGGCCATGCTTTTTTGCAGGAGGTATTACCGCCTCAGCATAACTGCCTTCATCAGCTTTGGTCATCTCTCAGCACCACCGAAAAAGATCAACTTGAGCATATCACCCGTAAACTTCTGACCCGTCTTGATCAGATGGAGCAGGATGGCGCGGTGTTAGAAGCGCTGCGCTAACGCGCTGACTCGCTCAGAAATCCAGATTTATAAATGAAAAACCGACAGGCCAGCACGCATACTGCTGGCCTGTCTGATAAACAGGTCGGCTCAGCCGATGTGAAAAAAATAAGATCGTGGAGAACAACATGAGCGCAAATGCGGAGACTCAAACCCCGCAGCAACCGGTCAAGAAGAATGGCAAACGTAAAAGTATGCTACTCCTGCTGACCTTGCTCTTTATTATCATTGCCGTGGCATATGGGATTTATTGGTTTTTAGTACTGCGTCATATCGAAGAGACAGACGATGCGTACGTGGCAGGGAACCAGGTTCAAATTATGGCGCAGGTATCAGGCAGCGTGACGAAAGTCTGGGCTGATAACACTGACTTTGTAAAACAGGGCGATGTGCTGGTCACTCTCGACCAGACAGATGCCAAACAGGCATTTGAAAAAGCCAAAACTGCGCTGGCCTCCAGCGTGCGCCAGACGCACCAGTTGATGATCAACAGCAAGCAACTGCAGGCCAGCATTGAAGTGCAGAGAACTGCACTGGCCCAGGCACAAAGCGACTTTAATCGCCGTGTCCCGCTGGGTAATGCCAACCTGATTGGCCGCGAAGAACTGCAACATGCCCGCGATGCCGTCGCCAGCGCTCAGGCTCAGCTTGATGTCGCAATCCAACAATATAATGCGAACCAGGCAATGATTCTGGGTAGCAAGCTGGAAGATCAACCTGCTGTACAACAGGCTGCCACCGAAGTGCGTAATGCCTGGCTGGCACTGGAACGTACCAAAATTGTTAGCCCGATGACCGGCTATGTTTCCCGTCGTGCCGTGCAGCCTGGCGCGCAAATTAGCCCGACTACGCCACTGATGGCGGTTGTTCCGGCCACTAACCTGTGGGTGGATGCCAACTTCAAAGAAACACAGCTGGCGCACATGCGTATTGGCCAACCGGCGACCGTTATCAGTGATATTTACGGCGATGACGTGAAATACACCGGGAAAGTCGTCGGCCTGGATATGGGTACGGGCAGCGCGTTCTCCCTGCTGCCGGCGCAAAACGCGACCGGTAACTGGATCAAAGTCGTCCAGCGTTTGCCGGTACGTATCGAACTGGATGCACAGCAGCTGGCACAACATCCACTGCGTATTGGTTTGTCAACACTGGTTACGGTAGATACCGCTAATCGTGACGGGCAGATCCTGGCAAGCCAGGTCCGCACCACGCCAGTATCAGAAAGTAATGCACGTGAAATCAACCTTGATCCGGTCAATAAGATGATCGAAGAGATCGTGCAGGCCAACGCGGGCTAATTTAAAGGTGCGTGTGATGCAACAGCAAAAACCGCTTGAAGGCGCGCAGCTCGTCATTATGACGATTGCGCTGTCCCTGGCGACATTCATGCAGGTGCTGGACTCCACCATTGCTAACGTGGCGATCCCCACTATCGCCGGGAACCTCGGCTCTTCGCTGAGCCAGGGAACCTGGGTGATCACCTCATTCGGGGTGGCGAACGCTATCTCAATTCCGATCACCGGCTGGCTGGCCAAACGCGTTGGCGAAGTCAGACTATTCATGTGGTCAACTATCGCCTTCGTCATTGCGTCGTGGGCATGCGGGATGTCCACCAGCCTGAACATGCTGATTTTCTTCCGCGTCATTCAGGGTATTGTCGCTGGTCCATTGATTCCGCTGTCACAAAGCCTGTTATTGAATAACTATCCTCCCGCCAAGCGTTCCATTGCCCTCGCGCTATGGTCGATGACGGTGATTGTTGCCCCGATATGTGGCCCCATTCTTGGGGGCTACATCAGCGACAACTATCACTGGGGCTGGATATTTTTCATCAACGTGCCAATCGGTGCTGTAGTGGTATTAATGACGCTGCAAACTCTGCGAGGTCGGGAAACCAAAACCGAGCAGCGGCGTATCGACGCCATTGGTCTGGCTTTGCTGGTCATTGGTATCGGCAGTTTGCAGATTATGCTCGACCGCGGTAAAGAATTGGACTGGTTCGCCTCACAGGAAATTATTATCCTGACGGTTGTCGCCGTGGTGGCAATCAGCTTCCTCATCGTCTGGGAGCTTACCGATGAGCACCCCATTGTCGATCTCTCGCTGTTTAAGTCGCGCAACTTTACCATCGGCTGTCTGTGTATCAGTCTGGCCTATATGCTCTACTTCGGCGCAATCGTCCTGTTACCGCAGTTATTGCAGGAGGTGTACGGATATACGGCAACCTGGGCAGGTCTGGCGTCTGCGCCGGTTGGGGTGATTCCGGTGATCCTGTCGCCGATTATCGGCCGTTTCGCACACAAGCTGGATATGCGTCGGCTGGTCACGTTCAGCTTCATCATGTATGCCGTCTGTTTCTACTGGCGTGCGTGGACATTCGAACCCGGTATGGATTTTGGCGCATCGGCCTGGCCGCAGTTTATTCAGGGGTTCGCGGTAGCCTGCTTCTTTATGCCACTGACCACCATCACGCTATCGGGGTTACCGCCTGAACGAATGGCGGCAGCATCGAGCCTGTCCAACTTTACGCGAACGCTGGCGGGTTCTATTGGCACATCGATCACCACAACTATGTGGACTAGCCGTGAGTCGCTGCACCATGCGCAACTGACGGAGTCAGTAAACCCTTATAATCCTAATGCGCAGGCCATGTATAACCAGCTGCAGGGATTAGGGATGACCAAAGAACAGGCATCCGGCTGGCTGGCGCAGCAAATCACCAACCAGGGGCTGATTATTTCTGCTAACGAAATATTCTGGATGTCTGCAGGGATTTTCCTCGTGCTTCTCGGCCTGGTATGGTTTGCCAAACCGCCATTCGGTGCAGGCAGCGGCGGCGGCGGCGCGCACTAATATCGATTTGTCGGTACTGAGAATCAAAACCCAATATAGATATTGAATCTATATTGGGTTCAATTCATTGACTAATTCAATATAAATTAATGCTAAACCAGAGCAGTTTTTGATATTTTTCGTTGTCTCTTAGTAAGAGAATCGCCTTAGTGATAAACCAATCAATAAGGCGATGTCAATGGACAACATTAATGCTTTAGCACAAAAACATATAGATATACTGGTAAGCGCTGCAATGAGCCCAGACGATAAAACATTGCACAAAGAAGCAACTAAACTACATGGCGTAGTCGAGTGTCTGAAGTACATTTTTACTTTTGGAATTAAGGACTCAGGGGAGAAGCGTCTTAAGTCAGTCATCAATAGTCTCGCGAGCTCTTTGGCTTCAGAGGGTATGTCCCCGCGAAAAACACTGAACAGTATTATTGATAACCCCGACATTTCTATTAGATTCACTATTGATAAGTCAGAAAAATCGCTACAAGGTGAATATGAATTATGTATAAGTAAGGACACGGATGGAGCATACTCACTGAATATTAGTGAAGAAAACGTATCTGAACCATTAGAGTTACAATTAAGTGAAGCGCAGTTCATATCAGGGGCCAGATATCTTAGCACCATATATTTTCTGGATACAAACAACCTATCAGAAGCCCAGCAAAAATATATTGATACTGGATGCCTCGATCTATCAGGGGAAGATTTAAGCGAACTTGATATGAGCGATTTGGATTTGAGTAATGCTGACCTTTCCGAGGCAAATCTAAGTAGAACAAGTATAGCAACTGAACAACTACTTGATACTAGTTTAATACGTGACAATTTTAGCGAAGATAATCAGCCTGAAGCAGCTGCAAGGTTGAATGAGATAATGTTGTTGGAAAAAAATATCTTCAGTAAAAATAATAAATTATTCGAATCCATTAAGAATATGGCTAAACCAGAGTGTCAACAATTGTTTAGTAAAACATTGATTGAAGAAAAAGATTCAGACATGATGGTTTCATATTCAATCGCAGGAAACATTATTGCTAATGAATCAATATTGCATTATACCATGCAGAAATTTTCAGAAGCAGGAATGGGTAACTTAAAGCAGGTTATCGACAAATTTTCAAAACTCTTTTTTGAACAACCTGCTGTATATAAAGATATCATTCCTGCCGAATCAAGCCTTAGGAAAATAACAACTCTAGATAAATGGAATGAAGCCGTACAATCCGGTTACTTTGATGCAGATAAAATGGCACTACTTTCGAGAGGACTCAGTACGACCACAGAGTACAAGGATTTCATCAAGGATCTAAAAGATGATCTGGAATCCTTTAACATCACTAGCCAAGAGAGTTATTGTAAAATACTGGACAAAGGTGAGATTATGATGGGGAAATATGACTATTGTACCAATGTCAGTGTAATAACCCCAGAAATCTTAGAAGACGTAGAAATCTTTGGACAATATACTTCTTTTTATAGAGAGTTTGGTAAATTAATTGATGTTATTTTTAATAAAACATAAAGGTAAAACTCAATAGTGCTTGCAACTACATTCTGACGATGTCATTTAAAGGTGCGATGGCCACGCGTATTGATAAAAAAAAGCCAGTTCATCTGAACTGGCTTTTTTTATACCGGCTGGAGCCTATTATTTGTAGACCAGATGAGAAACGTGAGCTTCACCATCCGGCATGACAACTAAATATGCAGTTCCTGCAGCTTGTCTTTTGGCAGCGCCAGCTCCTCATTGCTGTTAACGCGGACATCACGTTCCAGAATATGACGTGCAATGTCCTGCGCTTCGCTGAGGGAGTGCATCTGATACGTACCGCACTGGTAGACGTTCAGTTCCGGGATCTGACTCTGATCCTGCACTTTCAACACATCTGCCATTGCCGCTTTCCAGGCATCAGCTACGCGTTGTTCGTCCGGCGTTCCAATCAGGCTCATGTAGAAGCCGGTACGGCAACCCATTGGCGAAATATCGATAATCTCGACACCGTTGCCATTCAGGTGGTTACGCATAAAACCAGCAAACAGGTGTTCCAGCGTATGAATACCTTTCTCAGGCATCACTTCTTTGTTCGGAATGCAAAAACGCAGATCAAACACGGTGATTGCGTCGCCATGCGGGGTATTCATCGTTTTTGCAACCCGGACCGCGGGAGCTTCCATCCGGGTGTGATCGACAGTAAAACTATCTAACAACGGCATTTAGCCACCTCCGATAAATTTTTTTAAAATATTCTGAACTCTTTGTTCCGGGGCGAGTCTGAGTATATGAAAGACGCGCATTTGTTATCATCATCCCTGTTTTCAGAGATGAAATTTTGGCCACTCCCGAGTGGCCTTTTTCTTTTGTATCAGGCGTGCTTTTCCAGCCACACACCAAACGGCTCAGTATCTGCCGCTTCAATCTCCTGCTGACGGCGCTTAGAAGCCACACTTTCAGCAATAAATTCGTCTTCCTGCAGCAGTTCCAACGGCTCTTCGCGCAACAGGTTACGGTACGCTTCACCCAACGCTTTACCCGTGCCACCGATACCAGTATCAATCATAGACCGCAGGATCCGCGCTGAGAATGTCAGCTCAGGATTATCAAAGCAGGCAACCAGTTCGTCACATACTTTTTGATATTCCTCTCCTCCGTGAATGCCGTCCAGCGTTTGTGCCACACGTTTCAGATCACGGAACAGATCTTTACCCACTTTAGGCAACGGGAACTGAGCCGTTTCACAACCAATACCTAACGTCAGGCCTGGCTTGCGCCCTTCCAGAATAACGCGATTCCAGTTAGTACGCGTACACAGCAGCTCGTCGCTACTCATTTCCGGGGCATCAGCCAGAACGCACCAAACCATGAACAAATCGAGGAAGCGCACCTGTTGTTCATCTACGCCGATTGGCGAGAAGGGGTTGATGTCGAGCGAACGCACTTCGATATACTCAATGCCGCCGCGTAGAAGCGCATCAGACGGCGTTTCACCGCTGCGAGTCACGCGTTTCGGACGAATTGGCGCATACAGTTCATTTTCGATCTGCAAAACGTTGCTGTTGATTTGCAGGCGCTTACCGTCTTTCTCCAGACCGATCGCCGCGTACTCCTCTGAAGGCGTTTTAATCGCGCGCTTCAATCCTGCCACATACTCATGCAAATCGTTAAACGTAATTCCGAGATTGCTTTGCGACTTATTGGTATAACCCAGGTCACTCAGACGCAGCGACGTGGCATAAGGCAGGTAATACATACCACAATCGGTTTTTTCAAACGGCAGCGTTGTCGGTTTTCCTTGCAGGAAGGAGGAACAAATGGCCGGAGAGGCGCCAAACAGATACGGGATCACCCAACCAAAACGGTAGTAGTTGCGAATCAGACGGAAATACCCTGCTGACACTTTTTCTTTAGCGTCTTCATCGCCATCTGTTACGCCACATTTCGCCTGCCAGAAAGCCATCGGCAGCGAGAAGTTGTAGTGTACGCCGGAGATAGTCTGCATCAACGCGCCGTAACGGTTTTTGAGGCCTTCACGGTAAAGGGTTTTCAGACGACCGATATTCGACGTACCGTACTGCGCCAGCTCGATATCCTGACCTTCGGCAATATAGCAAGGCATGCTCAACGGCCACATACGCTCATCGCCAAGATTCCTGGCAGTATAGCGATGCAGATCGCGCATGAACGTGAGCATTTTGTGAATGTCATCGCCCGGTGGAGTAATAAACTCCAGCAGTGTTTCGGCAAAGTCAGTGGTTATCCATTTATGCGTTAGCGCTGAGCCTAACACTTCAGGATGGCCTGTCGTTGCCAATGAACCATCAGCATTAACACGCAGCGTTTCGCGCTCGAGCCCGCGTTGAATCCCCTCTAACGCATGAGGATGTTTTTCCAGCCAGGCCAGCGCCTGTGATACGTCCGGGATCAAATTGACCTCCCGCCTGTCAAAATCGTTTTAATTAGCATAATGGTATTGGTCAACCTGCAGGTTATTCCACAACACAATTAGTGCCACCACATAATGCCTTGCGTCGTAACCGCCGCAACCACAACATAGCGCAGCGCTTTGCCAAGACATAAAAAAAAGAGAACTGGGCCCCACGAGATGCGCATCCATCCCGCTAACAAGCACAGTAAATCACCCACAACCGGCATCCAGCTTAATAATAGTGTGACAGCGCCATAGCGCCTCAGCCAGCCAGTGGCTTTTTCTTGCCAGCGCGATGTTTTACGCAACGGAAAGAAACGCCCAAGGATAACGTTAGTTAACCCTCCAAGGCTATTACCCATTGTTGCTGTTAAAACTAAGACCCAGGGATGACTCGCTCCAGAAACCAGTAAGGCAACTAAAACAACTTCAGAATTTCCAGGTAATAGCGTGGCGCTGAGAAAGCTGCTGGCAAACAGCGAGAGGAGCGACAGTCCATCACTCACAATAACCGGACATCCACGGCGTCCATTCCTGCGGCACGCGCCGCCTGAAGTCCAAAATCGGCATCTTCAAACACGACGCAACGCGCCGGTTCAACGCCCATACGTTCAGCACAGAGCAAAAACGTATCAGGAGCCGGTTTGTGGCGTTGTACGTGATCGGCCGCCACCACGGCATCAAAATAACGACGCAGCCCAAGGTGAGTAAGCAGCGCTTCTGCAATCGCGCTTTCACTCCCCGTTCCTACCGCCATAGGCCGACGACCATGCCAGGCTTTCACGACGTCAACCAACGGCAGAGGCTGGACGCTATCCAGCAACATGCTTCTCACCTTGTCGGTTTTTTCACGCGCTAAGGCATGGAGGTCGAGATCGGCATGATTCAATTCAATTACCGACTGGGCAATACGCCACGTTGGGGAGCCGTTGAGGGCGACCATGGCTTGTTCATCAAAACGCAGCCCATAATGCCCCAATACCTCATGCCACGCCTTACGGTGCGTTGGCTCGGTATCCAGGATGGTGCCATCCATATCAAAAATCAAACCCGCATAACGTTCGTACATCGTCTTCTCACAAGCCGAATGACCAGACGTTATTTTATCGTAATTGATTGATTTTGTCGCTGACAGCGAATTGAGGGGCATTCAGAGAATATGTGGAAATAATTTAAAGGGGGAGATGGTGCATCCGGGAGGATTCGAACCTCCGACCGCTCGGTTCGTAGCCGAGTACTCTATCCAGCTGAGCTACGGATGCATCGGGAATTGCTGATTACTACTGATACTGCAGAGAAGATGGTGCATCCGGGAGGATTCGAACCTCCGACCGCTCGGTTCGTAGCCGAGTACTCTATCCAGCTGAGCTACGGATGCAAATGGCGGTGAGGCGGGGATTCGAACCCCGGATGCAGCTTTTGACCGCATACTCCCTTAGCAGGGGAGCGCCTTCAGCCTCTCGGCCACCTCACCAACACGCCTCTTGCGAGTGCTTCGAAGAACTTGTTTCTGCTCATCGTCGCTGCGTGGCGCACATATTACTTTCTGGGACTTATAAGTCAAACAATTTTTCCAGAGCTTTTATCGTTTGCACATTTCACGCGCAATTAGTCTGCAAAAACGGCAAAAAGAGTGTTTTATCAACAGATAAATTGGCAATTTCCTGAAGCAGTGAACAAACGGAAACTTCGTAGGGAAAGGCATTACGCCCAGTGGAATCGAAAAAATGGGGAGGACGAAGAAGAACAGAGAAGAAAAAGGGTAACTCAATCAGGTTGCGCCTCACCAGAAAGGTGAGACGCGAAAACCTTAGTAACTGGACTGCTGGGATTTTTCAGCCTGGATACGCTGGTAGATCTCTTCACGATGGACAGAAACTTCTTTCGGGGCGTTGACGCCAATGCGCACCTGGTTGCCCTTCACCCCTAAAACTGTCACGGTGACCTCATCGCCTATCATGAGGGTCTCACCAACTCGACGAGTCAGAATCAGCATTCTTTGCTCCTTGAAAGATTAAAAGAGTCGGGTCTCTCTGTATCCCGGCATTATCCATCATATAACGCCAAAAAGTAAGCGATGACAAACACCTAAGTGTAAGCAGTCACGGCATCACATTCTGTTAAACCTAAGTTTAGCCGATATACACAACTTCAACCTGACTTTATCGTTGTCGATAGCGTTGACGCAAACGCTGCGGATTGAAGTCCGCAGCGTCGGCTTACGCTTATAATTTTTACAGTTTTGCGCTAACCCAGCCTTTCACACTGGCTAACGCTGCCGGCAGAGCCGCAGCATCCGTACCACCGGCTTGCGCCATGTCCGGACGACCACCACCCTTGCCGCCTACCTGCTGAGCGACCATCCCAATCAGTTCCCCTGCTTTCACGCGGTCTGTCACATCCTTAGACACGCCCGCAATCAGAGAAACCTTACCTTCAGCAACTGTTGCCAGTACGACAACAGTAGAACCCAGCTGATTTTTCAGATCATCAACCATGGTACGCAGCATTTTCGGTTCAACGTCCGCAAGCTCGCTGACCAACAGCTTCACGCCGTTGATATCAACGGCTTTGCTGGAAAGGTTCGCACTTTCCTGCGCTGCGGCCTGTTCCTTCAATTGCTGCAATTCTTTTTCGAGCTGACGCGTACGTTCCAGTACGGAACGAACTTTGTCACCGATATTCTGGCTATCGCCTTTCAGCAACTGCGCAATATCGCTTAAGCGATCGCTTTCAGCATGCACGGTATTAAGAGCGCCTTCACCGGTCACGGCTTCGATACGACGAACGCCCGCAGCAGTACCAGACTCGGAGATAATACGGAACAGACCGATATCGCCCGTACGGCTGGCGTGAGTACCACCACACAGTTCGGTAGAGAAATCACCCATACTCAGTACACGCACGTGGTCATCGTATTTCTCACCAAACAGCGCCATTGCACCTTTGGCTTTCGCCGCCTCAAGATCCATGATGTTCGTTTCAATCGGCAGGTTGCGACGAATTTGCGCATTCACCAGATCTTCAACGGCACGGATTTCAGCAGGCTTCATCGCTTCGGTATGAGAGAAGTCGAAGCGCAGAATTTTATCGTTAACCAGCGAACCTTTCTGTGCCACGTGCGTGCCCAGAACCTGGCGCAGCGCCGCGTGCATCAGATGCGTTGCGGAGTGGTTCAGGCGAATACGTGCACGACGCGCTTCATCCACATCAGCCTGCACTGCATCGCCAACTTTCAGAGAGCCCGCAGACAGTTTGCCGATGTGACCAATCGCCTGACCATATTTCTGCGTGTCGCTAACGGCAAACGCGAAGCCCGCACCTTTCAGTTCGCCTTTATCGCCAACCTGACCACCAGATTCCGCATAGAACGGTGTCTGGTCAAGAACGACAACGGCATCCTGACCTGCGTTAATGGCGTCTACCGCTTTACCATCAACAAACAGCGCGGTGACTTTGCCGTTCAGTTCCAGGTGCTCGTAGCCTTTAAATTCAGAAGCACCATCAACGCGAATCATCGCATTGTAGTCTGCGCCAAAGCCGCTGGCTTCACGTGCGCGACGGCGCTGTTCTTCCATTGCGGCTTCAAAGCCCGCTTCATCAACCTTAATGTTACGCTCGCGGCAAACGTCTGCCGTCAGGTCAACCGGGAAACCGTAGGTGTCATACAGACGGAATGCGGTTTCGCCGTCCAGCGTATCGCCGGACAGTTTTGCCAGTTCTTCATCCAACAGCGCCAGGCCACGCTCCAGCGTACGCGCAAACTGCTCTTCTTCGGTTTTCAGAACCTGCTCAACCATAGACTGTTGACGCTTCAGCTCTTCGCCCGCGGAACCCATTACATCTACCAGCGGACCAACCAGCTTGTAGAAGAAGGTGTCCTTCGCGCCCAGCATGTTGCCATGACGAACTGCGCGACGAATGATACGGCGCAGCACATAGCCACGGTTTTCATTAGACGGAACAACGCCATCGGCAATCAGGAACGCACAGGAACGGATATGGTCGGCGATAACGCGCAGTGATTTATTGCTCAGATCGGTCGCGCCGGTGACTTTCGCCACGGACTCAATCAGTGAACGGAACAGGTCAATTTCATAGTTGGAGTTAACGTGTTGCAGCACGGCCGCAATACGCTCCAGACCCATACCGGTATCCACGGACGGTTTCGGCAGCGGTTCCATGGTGCCGTCAGCCTGACGGTTGAACTGCATGAAGACGATGTTCCAGATCTCAATGTAGCGATCGCCATCTTCTTCCGCGCTTCCCGGAGGGCCACCCCAAATGTGGTCGCCGTGGTCGTAGAAAATTTCGGTGCACGGACCGCAAGGACCGGTATCACCCATCTGCCAGAAGTTGTCGGAAGCATAAGCCGCGCCTTTGTTATCACCGATACGGATGATACGTTCGCGCGGAATACCGACTTCTTTTTCCCAGATTTCATAGGCTTCATCGTCAGTTTCATAGACGGTGACCCACAGACGCTCTTTTGGCAGGGCAAACCAGTTTTCACCGGTCAACAGTTCCCATGCGTATTGAATGGCGTCGTGTTTGAAGTAATCGCCGAAGCTGAAGTTGCCCAGCATTTCGAAAAAGGTATGGTGACGTGCAGTGTAACCGACGTTTTCCAGGTCGTTGTGCTTACCGCCCGCACGTACGCAACGCTGCGAGGTGGTTGCGCGGGAATAATTACGCTTGTCGAGGCCAAGGAAAACATCCTTGAACTGGTTCATCCCGGCGTTGGTAAACAACAAAGTAGGGTCATTGTTCGGTACCAGGGAGCTGCTGGCAACTACCTGATGTCCTTTACTATGGAAAAAATCGAGAAACGCCTGACGGATCTCAGCGGTGCTCTTGCTCATAATTATCCTGAAGAAATCAAGCTAACGAAATGTCATTACCAGCATCGGCACGTAAACTGCGCCTCTGGCAATCGAAAAGTGGGAATAAGATAAGTTTTCTTTACTGGGAAGTAAAATCCCGTATGCGCTCAATCGTCAAAATTTCGCCATATTGCCTGAATATCTTCCATCAGATAGCCGCGATAGAGCAAAAAACGCTGGACCTTTACCTTATCTGAAAATTCCACAGGTAAAGGTTCACCGTACTTCCGGACGGCCTGCTCGCGCGCAAGCACTGCCCAGTCAATTTCACACTCGCGCATAGCACGCTCAATGGACTCACGCGCGATCCCTTTCTGATTTAATTCCTGACGCACGCGGGCAGGTCCGTAGCCCTTACGACTGCGGCTGGCGATAAACTGCTGAACGAAGCGGTCATCATCCAGATAGCGACTTTCAATACACCAGGCGATGACCTTGTCGTAATCCTCCGGCGTAGCATCAATGTCTTCCGGTCCATTTTTTCCCATCACCGGAGCGGCCAGCTTACGCCGCAGTTCCTGCTCACTGTGGTCGCGCATCGCAAGTATTCGCACGGCGCGGTCAAGAAGTCGGGAATAAGCGGAACGGCGGGAAGTTGCGTCTGTCATAGTGAGCCTTCAGAAATGAAAAAGGGCTGCATGATATGCAGCCCTTTACTATATACGATTCAAAACATGCGATTCAAAACAGGTTATCAGAAATCTTCGTTCGTTTCTTTTACGTCTTCACCACTGTCATCAACGGAGAAATCAGGCGTTGAATCCTGGCTATTGAGCAGTAACTCACGTAATTTCTTCTCAATTTCTTTCGCGGTTGCCGGGTTTTCTTTCAGCCAGTTAGTTGCGTTCGCTTTACCCTGACCGATTTTCTCACCGTTGTAGCTGTACCATGCACCCGCTTTTTCAATCAGCTTCTCTTTCACGCCCAGGTCAACCAGTTCGCCGTAGAAGTTGATGCCTTCACCGTAAAGAATCTGGAATTCAGCCTGTTTGAACGGCGCTGCAATTTTATTTTTCACAACCTTAACGCGGGTTTCGCTACCTACCACGTTGTCGCCTTCTTTCACCGCGCCAATACGACGAATATCCAGACGAACAGACGCATAGAATTTCAGGGCGTTGCCACCGGTGGTGGTTTCCGGGTTACCGAACATAACGCCAATCTTCATACGGATCTGGTTGATGAAAATCAGCAGCGTGTTGGACTGCTTCAGGTTACCGGCCAGCTTACGCATCGCCTGGCTCATCATACGCGCCGCAAGGCCCATGTGAGAGTCGCCAATCTCGCCTTCGATTTCTGCCTTCGGCGTCAATGCGGCAACGGAGTCGACCACGATAACGTCAACCGCGCCGGAACGCGCCAGCGCATCACAGATTTCCAGCGCTTGCTCACCGGTATCCGGCTGAGAACACAGCAGATTATCGATATCAACACCCAGCTTACGGGCATAAACAGGGTCCAGCGCGTGTTCCGCATCGATGAACGCACAGGTTTTACCTTCGCGCTGTGCGGCGGCAATAACCTGCAGTGTCAGCGTTGTTTTACCGGAGGATTCTGGCCCGTAGATTTCGACGATACGGCCCATTGGCAAACCGCCCGCGCCCAATGCGATATCCAGAGAAAGCGAACCGGTGGAGATGGTTTCCACGTCCATGGAACGGTCTTCACCGAGGCGCATGATGGAGCCTTTACCGAATTGCTTTTCGATCTGACCCAGCGCTGCCGCCAACGCTTTCTGTTTGTTTTCGTCGATAGCCATTAATTACTCCTGTCATGCCGCTTTCGGGTTAAACCGCGAAACGTGATAGATAATGTTCTGTTGAGGCAATTATACTGTATGCTCATACAGTATCAAGTGTTTTGTAGAAATTGTTGCCACAGGGTTTGTAACGCGTAGACAGTCGCCTGTCGACGTACCGCATCGCGATCGCCGATAAAGCATTCCCGGCGGGTAATCCCCTCGCCGCTTGCGCTGGCAAAGGCAAACCATACCGTCCCCACGGGCTTGTCTTCACTACCGCCATCGGGTCCTGCGATACCGCTAATCGAGACGGCGAAGTCTGCACGGGCGGCTTTTAGCGCGCCAATCGCCATTTCAACGACCACCGGTTCACTCACCGCGCCATGCTGGGTCAGCGTCTCTTCGCGCACGCCAATCATCTGCGCTTTGGCTTCATTGCTGTAGGTCACAAACCCGCGTTCAAACCAGGCGGAGCTTCCGGCAATATCCGTAATCGCTTTGGCTACCCAGCCGCCGGTACAGGATTCCGCCGTCGTCACTGTTGCCCCGCGCGCTTTCAGCGCCAGGCCAACCTGCTCGCTTAACTGCATCAGTTCACTGTCGGTCATTTCAGCCTCTGTCAGTTAAAAAATATGCCGGACAAGATAGCACTTTCATAACCAATATGGGGATGGGGAGAACGTTTTACGAGGAGGATTCCAAAAATTGCTCCGTTGCACAAATAAGATCTGCCAGATGGGGATGTCAGGGCATCTTCTCCGGCCTACAAGAGATATCCTCCGGTAGGCCGGGGGAGCGATTACTGCACGCGCGCCAGCGCCACCGCCTGACCCAATTGCCACACGGCCATCGCGTAGTGGGTACTGTGGTTGTAGCGGGTGATGGTGTAGAAGTTCGGCAACCCATACCAGTACTGGTAGCCGGTACCGATATCCAGGCGCAGCAGGCTGGCCTGCTGATGATTCCCCAACGACTGCTGCGGCGTCAGGCCCGCGGCGGCAAGCTGAGAAATGCTGTACTGGGTTTTAAAGCCGTTAGCCAGCCCAGGCGCCTGACCATTTGCCGGAACCGCGACCGTATCGCCTTTCACCCAGCCGTGACCTTTGAAATAGTTCGCCACGCTACCGATGGCATCAACCGGATCCCACAGGTTAATGTGCCCATCGCCATTGAAATCAACGGCATATTGTTTATAGGAAGACGGCATAAATTGGCCGTAGCCCATTGCCCCCGCGAAAGAACCTTTCAAATCGAGCGGATCGTCGCTTTCATCTCGCGCCATCAGCAGGAAGGTTTCCAGTTCACCAGAGAAGTATTCCGCCCGACGAGGATAGTTAAACGACAGCGTCGCCAGCGCATCCAGAATCCGCGTTTTACCCATCACGCGGCCCCAGCGAGTTTCTACGCCAATAATACCAACGATAATTTCCGGCGGTACGCCGTATACCTGCCACGCGCGGTTCAGCGCATCTTCGTATTGATTCCAGAACGCCACGCCGTTTTGCACGTTATCCGGCGTGATGAACTGTTTACGATACCGCAGCCATGCGCCGTTAGGTCCGGCTGGCGGTTGCGTCGTCGGCGCCTGGCGGTCCATCAAACGCAATACCGAGTCCAGACGCTTGGCCTGCGACAGGATCTCCTGCAATTGCTGGCGGTCAAAGCCGTGCTTGTTCACCATTTTCTCGATGAACTGCTGTGCATTCGGATTATTGGCGAAGTCGCCGCTTGTTTGCATGACGTTGTGCTGCGGCTCAAGCAGGAAGCCGCCGGATGGCGTACCCGTAGTCGTTTGAGTCTCTGAAGGTTTGGGTTTGCTGCTACAGGCAGCAAGCAGTACGAAAAGGGGGAGTAACGCTACGTAACGACGCTTGAACATGAGACATCCATTAAACAAATTCAGCCTGGGGGAAGTATGGTAAAGCATCCTCCGTCATACAAGGAAGCGGTAGTCGCTCTCCTTCACAGAATTTACATCCCCTTTCATCTCTGAGCCGCACATTTGCGAGCACTCACGCAATAACTTTCAAATTAAAATATTTTACTTTCATTTTGAGATCAAAATAACACTTTTAAATCTTTCGATCTGATTAAAATTGGTTACCGTTTGGCAAGGTAACTAAAATCCCTACAGGAGAGAATAATGATCGACACCATCACACTCGGTGCGGAGTGGTTTATCGGGCTGTTCCAGAAAGGCGGAGAGGTCTTTACCGGCATGGTGACCGGTATTCTTCCACTGCTGATTAGCCTGCTGGTCATCATGAATGCGCTGATTAACTTTATTGGCCAGCAGCGTATTGAACGTTTTGCCCAGCGCTGCGCCGGAAACCCATTGTCCCGCTACCTGCTGCTGCCGTGCATCGGCACATTCGTTTTTTGTAACCCCATGACGCTGAGCCTGGGCCGTTTTATGCCAGAGAGATATAAGCCCAGCTATTACGCAGCAGCGTCCTATAGCTGCCACTCAATGAACGGCTTGTTCCCACACATTAACCCCGGAGAGTTGTTTGTCTATCTGGGGATTGCCAGCGGCTTGACGACGCTGGGCCTCCCGCTCGGCCCGCTCGCGGTGAGCTATTTGCTGGTCGGTCTGGTGACCAACTTCTTCCGTGGCTGGGTGACCGATTTCACCACCGCCATCTTTGAGAAAAAAATGGGCATTCAACTTGAGCAGAAAGTGCATCTGGCGGGAGCAACATCATGACGCGTATTCGTATTGAAAAAGGCACCGGTGGTTGGGGTGGTCCGCTTGAACTGGAAGCAACGCCCGGGAAGAAAATTGTCTATATCACTGCCGGAACGCGCCCGGCGATTGTCGACAAGCTGGCGAATCTGACCGGCTGGCAGGCCGTTGATGGCTTCAAAGAAGGTGAACCACCAGAGAATGAAATCGGTGTAGCGATCATCGACTGCGGCGGCACACTGCGCTGCGGGATCTATCCAAAACGTCGTATCCCGACGGTGAATATTCACGCGACCGGGAAATCCGGTCCACTGGCACAATACATTATTGAAGATATCTATGTCTCTGGCGTGAAAGAAGAAAATATCACCGTTGTCGGTGAAGCATCCGCTACGCCAACGCCGGCAAGCAGCACTATCGGTCGCGATTACGATACCAGCAAAAAGATTACCGAACAAAGCGACGGCCTGTTGGCAAAAGTGGGAATGGGCATGGGTTCAGCCGTTGCAGTGCTGTTCCAGTCCGGGCGCGACACGATTGATACTGTGCTGAAAACCATTCTGCCGTTTATGGCGTTTGTCTCGGCACTGATTGGCATCATTATGGCTTCCGGTTTGGGTGACTGGATAGCCCATGGACTCGCACCGTTAGCCAGCCATCCGCTGGGGCTGGTGACCCTGGCGCTGATTTGTTCTTTCCCGCTGCTGTCGCCTTTCCTCGGCCCCGGTGCGGTTATCGCCCAGGTTATCGGCGTTTTGATCGGCGTACAGATTGGTTTGGGGAATATTCCCCCTCATCTGGCGCTACCTGCCCTGTTCGCCATTAACGCTCAGGCTGCATGCGACTTTATTCCTGTCGGGCTGTCGCTGGCCGAAGCGCGTCAGGACACGGTTCGCGTCGGCGTGCCATCCGTTCTGGTGAGTCGTTTTCTCACCGGCGCGCCTACCGTTCTCATCGCCTGGTTTGTTTCCGGCTTTATTTACCAATAAGAGGCACTCAAAAATGACCGTGATTTATCAGACCACCATCACCCGTATCGGCCAGAGCGCCCCGGATGCACTCAGCGACCAGATGTTGATTACCTTTCGTGAAGGCGCGCCAGCGGATATCGAGGAGTTTTGCTTCATTCATTGCCACGGCGAGCTGAACGGTTCGTTGCAAGCCGGGATCCAGTTTGAACTGGGCCAGCATCACTACCCGGTCACCGCCGTTGGCAGCGTAGCGGAACAAAATTTACGTGAACTGGGGCATATCACCCTGCGTTTTGACGGACTGAGCGAAGCGGAATTCCCCGGCACCGTACACGTTGCAGGCCCCGTACCGGACGGTATCGCGCCGGGCTGTATTTTGAAGTTTGTTGCTTAAGATTGAAGGAGATAAAGATGAATCAGGTTGCCGTTGTCATTGGTGGAGGCCAGACCCTTGGGGCATTCCTTTGCCGTGGGCTTGCGACAGAAGGATACCACGTCGCGGTGGTGGATATTCAAAGTGATAAAGCCGCCAACGTGGCGCAAGAAATTAACGCCGAGTTTGGCGATGGCACCGCCTACGGTTTTGGCGCAGATGCCACCAGCGAACAGAGCGTGCTGGCGCTATCACGCGGAGTGGATGAAATATTTGGCCGTGTCGATCTGCTGGTTTACAGCGCCGGTATCGCTAAAGCCGCATTTATTAGCGATTTTCAGCTTGGGGATTTCGACCGCTCGCTGCAGGTGAATCTGGTCGGCTACTTCCTCTGCGCACGTGAGTTCTCACGCCTGATGATCCGCGATGGCGTTCAGGGGCGCATTATCCAGATCAACTCCAAATCAGGGAAAGTGGGCAGTAAACACAACTCTGGCTATAGCGCGGCAAAATTTGGCGGCGTGGGCTTAACCCAGTCGCTGGCGCTGGATCTGGCGGAATACGGGATCACCGTGCATTCATTGATGCTCGGCAACCTGCTGAAATCACCGATGTTCCAGTCGTTACTACCGCAATATGCGACCAAGCTTGGCCTTAAGCCAGACGAAGTTGAGCAGTACTACATTGATAAGGTTCCACTCAAACGCGGCTGCGATTATCAGGACGTGCTGAACATGCTGCTGTTTTACGCCAGTCCAAAAGCCTCTTACTGCACCGGGCAGTCCATCAACGTGACCGGCGGTCAGGTGATGTTTTAATGTTGAATTGCCGGATGGCGGCTACGCTTATCCGGCAAAATCAAAGGAGTACATTATGGTTTCCGCACTGATTACCGTCGCCGCTATCGCCTGGTGCCTGCAACTGGCGCTCGGTGGCTGGCAAATATCCCGCTTTAATCGGGCTTTCGATAAGCTCTGCCAACGGGGTCGGGTTGGCGTGGGGCGCTCCGGCGGACGTTTTAAACCCCGCGTGGTGATCGCCATTGCGTTAGATGAGCAGCAGCGGGTTACCGATACGTTATTTATGAAAGGTCTTACGGTATTCGCCAGACCCGGCAAAATTGCCACAATAATGGGCAAACATCTTGATGAATTACAGCCTGATGTGATCTTTCCCCATGATCCGCTATCGCAGAATGCACTATCATTAGCGCTTAAACTGAAACATGGGTAATTTCGTTGTGAATGCTAATAGCTTGCGAAATTATCATTTTGCAACCTATAGTCAGGGTAATCACGCCTATGAAACCTCGTCAGCGTCAGGCTGCCATACTGGAGCACCTGCAAAAGCAGGGAAAATGCTCGGTTGAAGAACTGGCCCACTACTTTGACACCACCGGCACGACCATTCGCAAAGACCTGGTCATTCTGGAAAATGCCGGCACCGTCATTCGTACCTATGGCGGCGTGGTATTAAATAAAGACGAATCCGACCCGCCAATCGATCACAAAACGCTAATCAACACGCATAAAAAAGAGCGGATTGCCGAAGCCGCCGTCCGTTTTATTCACGATGGCGACTCGATTATTCTGGATGCGGGCAGCACCGTACTGCAGATGGTGCCGATGCTCACGCGCTTTAGCAACATCACCGTTATGACCAACAGCCTGCACATTGTTAACGCCCTTTCGGAGCTGGACAACGAGCAAACCATCCTGATGCCCGGCGGGACCTTTCGCAAAAAATCTGCGTCATTTCACGGTCAGCTGGCAGAAAACGCCTTTGAGCAGTTCAGCTTTGATAAACTCTTCATGGGCACCGACGGCATTGACCTCAATGCCGGCGTGACCACTTTTAATGAGGTGTTTAGCGTCAGTAAAGCGATGTGTAATGCCGCTCGCGAAGTGATTCTGATGGCTGACTCGTCAAAATTTGGGCGCAAAAGCCCTAATGTTGTATGCAGTCTGGAAAGCGTCGACAAGCTGATTACCGATGCGGGTATCGACCCTGCATTTCGTCAGGCGCTGGAAGCAAAAGGGATTGAAGTGATCATAACCGGAGAAACCAATGAGTGATGCACTACTGAACGCGGGCCGTCAGACGTTAATGCTGGAACTACAGGAAGCCAGCCGTTTGCCTGAGCGACTGGGCGATGATTTTGTCCGCGCTGCCAATACTATCATCCACTGTGAAGGCAAAGTCATTGTCTCCGGGATTGGTAAATCAGGTCATATTGGCAAAAAAATTGCGGCGACCCTCGCCAGTACCGGCACGCCTGCCTTTTTTGTGCATCCGGCAGAAGCGCTGCACGGCGACTTAGGCATGATTGAAAGCCGCGATGTCATGCTGTTTATCTCCTACTCCGGCGGGGCTAAAGAGCTGGATCTCATCATCCCACGCCTGGAAGACAAATCCGTCGCCCTGCTGGCCATGACCGGAAAACCGACCTCACCGTTGGGCCTGGCCGCCAAAGCCGTGCTGGATATTTCCGTTGAGCGCGAAGCCTGTCCGATGCGCCTGGCGCCGACCTCCAGCACCGTTAACACGCTGATGATGGGCGACGCGCTGGCCATCGCCGTGATGCAGGCGCGCGGCTTTAACGAGGAAGATTTTGCCCGCTCGCATCCGGCAGGAGCGCTGGGTGCTCGTCTGTTAAATAAAGTGCATCATCTGATGCGCCGCGACGATGCCATCCCGCAGGTGACGCTTACCACCAGCGTCATGGAGGCGATGCTGGAACTCAGCCGCACGGGTCTTGGCCTGGTCGCGGTTTGCGACGACCAGTCACTGGTGAAAGGGGTCTTTACCGACGGCGACCTGCGCCGCTGGCTGGTTGGCGGCGGAGCGCTCAGCACTCAGGTTAGCGAAGCAATGACCCAGAATGGCATTACGCTGCAGGCGCAGAGCCGCGCGATTGACGCCAAAGAGATCCTGATGAAGCGCAAAATCACCGCCGCACCGGTGGTAGATGAAAACGGTAAACTCACCGGTGCTATCAACCTGCAGGATTTCTATCAGGCCGGTATTATCTAATCTTTCAGCCCCAGACGCTTCGCCAGCCGGTGCAGGTTGGCGACGTCTGTTTCCAGCGCCCGCGCACTTGCCGCCCAACTATGGTTATTTTGCGCCAGTGCCCGGCGGATCATCTCCCGCTGGAACGACTCTGTTGCTTCACGCAGGTTGTGATGCTGTGGGGTCTCCGCAACAACTTCCGCCACCTGCGGAACCGGGCCTTCATCCTGCAGGGCAAAATGCTGCGCCTCCAGTACCACTTCATCCCCTGCCCTGGTCGCCCTTGCCAGAACCACCGCCCGGTGAATGGCATGTTCCAGTTCACGCACGTTCCCGGGCCAGGCGTAGCTCAACAGATGACTACGCGCACCGGGGCTTAACACCACGCGGGACAGTCCCAGCCGCAGCCGACATTGCTCGCAAAAATAGCCGGCCAGCAGCACCACGTCTTCGCCGCGTTCACGAAGAGGCGGTACAGAAAGGGGAAAGACGCTCAGACGGTGGAACAAATCCGCACGGAAATTCCCGGCCAACACCTCTTCGCGTAAATCACGGTTCGTCGCCGCCAGCACTCGCACATTCACACGCAAGCTGCGATCGTCACCCACGCGCTGAATATCGCCGTACTGCAATACGCGCAGCAGCTTCGCCTGTAGCGCCAGCGAGAGTTCACCTATCTCATCGAGAAACAGCGTCCCATTGTCGGCCATTTCAAACTTACCGCTACGATTGCTGATAGCCCCGGTAAACGCGCCTTTTACGTGACCAAACAGTTCGCTTTCCGCTACGCTTTCCGGCAACGCCGCGCAGTTCAGATACACCAGTGGATTCACCGCGCGCGGCGAACCTTCATGGATAGCTTTAGCCACCAGCTCCTTCCCGGTCCCTGTTTCGCCGCTAATCAGCACGTTGAGATCGGACCCCGCCACAATCTCAATCTCTTTTTTCAACTGCATCATATTGGGCGACAGGCCAATCATCTGGGTTTCCGTCACCTGCTCGAAAGCCGTCGACGAACCTGGCAGCATATTCTGGCTTTCCAGCTGTTCAATCAGCAACGCATTGCTCAATGCGCCAGCCGCCAGCGCGGCAATCAGCCTAAGCTCCTCATCGCTGAAAACATCGAACTGATCGGGCTCCATGCCATCCAGGGTTAACGCACCAATCAAATTTTGACCGGCGAACAACGGCAGCCCAATACAGGCATGCACCTTCAGACTCTCCTGCCCCGGAATCAGACCATCATACGGGTCTGGCAAATCGCTGTCGGCAGGAAAACGTACCACGTCCCCGGCGCGGGCAATCGCCTCCAGACGCGGATGCCCTTCCAGAGTAAAGCGTCTGCCGAGAACATCCTGCGCCAGCCCATCGATCGCCAGCGGAATAAACTGTCGCGACTCGTAGCGCAGCAGTGCCGACGCGTCGCACTCCAGCACCTGACGCAAGGTGGTTATCAGTCGTTGAAAACGGTCCTGATGCCCAATACCGCTTTGTAATTCAATGGCGATGCCCGCCAGCACGTCTACGGAAAAGCTCATGGCTACCTCATTGTCATTTTGACAATTCATATTGTCATATTGACAATAAAACATATAGTCATTTTGACTACCACCTTATAGGTGGAAAAACAACTAATCCTTTAAAATCAAATAAATAAAAAGTTGGCACGCAACCTGCAATTAGCAAAATATCTTTTTTGAAAAACGCTGAATTAATTGAGGTTGTTATGTCTATTCTGGTTAAAAATAACATTCATTGGGTTGGCCAACGTGACTGGGAAGTGCGTGATTTCCACGGAACTGAATACAAAACGCTGCGCGGCAGCAGCTACAACAGCTATCTCATCCGTGAAGAAAAAAATGTCCTGATCGATACAGTAGACCACAAGTTTAGCCGTGAATTCGTGCAGAACCTGCGCAGTGAAATTGACCTCGCGGATATCGACTACATCATCATTAACCATGCAGAAGAAGACCACGCCGGGGCGCTGACCGAGCTGATGTCCTGCATCCCGGACACGCCGATTTACTGCACAGCCAACGCCATTGACTCTATCAACGGGCACCACCATCACCCGGAATGGAACTTTAACGTGGTGAAAACCGGTGATTCGCTGGACATTGGTAACGGCAAGCAGCTGATCTTCGTTGAAACGCCGATGCTGCACTGGCCGGACAGTATGATGACCTACATGACCGGCGATGCGGTGCTGTTCAGTAACGACGCCTTCGGTCAGCACTACTGCGACGAACGTCTGTTTAACGACGAAGTTGACCAGACTGAACTGTTCGAACAGTGCCAGCGTTACTACGCCAACATCCTGACGCCATTCAGCCGTCTGGTTACACCGAAAATTACTGAGATCCTCGGCTTCAACCTGCCGGTCGATATGATTGCCACTTCCCATGGCGTGGTATGGCGCGACAACCCGACACAAATCGTTGAGCTGTACCTGAAATGGGCGGCGGATTATCAGGAAGACCGCATCACCATTTTCTACGACACTATGTCCAACAACACCCGCATGATGGCGGACGCGATTGCCCAGGGCATCAACGAAGTTGACCCGAATGTAGCGGTGAAAATCTTTAACGTCGCCCGTAGCGACAAAAACGAAGTTCTGACCAACGTCTTCCGCTCTAAAGGCGTGCTGGTCGGGACTTCCACAATGAACAACGTGATGATGCCGAAAATCGCCGGTCTGGTGGAAGAGATGACCGGCCTGCGTTTTCGTAACAAGCGTGCCAGCGCCTTTGGTTCACACGGCTGGAGCGGCGGTGCAGTAGACCGTTTGTCCACGCGTTTGCAGGATGCAGGTTTCGAAATGTCGCTGAGCCTGAAAGCGAAATGGCGTCCGGACCAGGATGCACTGGAACTGTGCCGCCAGCACGGCCGTGAAATCGCGCGTCAGTGGGCGCTGGCTCCATTGCCGGAAACAACTGTGAAAGCCGTCGCCCAGGAAGAAGCCTGTGCGTGTGCCGCTGCGGCTGCCGCCGATCTTGGTCCAAGCATGCAGTGCAGCGTGTGCCAGTGGATTTACGACCCAGCAAAAGGTGAACCGTTGCAGGACGTTGCACCGGGTACGCCGTGGAGCGACGTGCCGGATAACTTCCTGTGCCCGGAATGTTCATTAGGTAAAGACGTCTTCGACGTACTGGCAACGGAGGCAAAATGAGCCACGGCATTGTCATTATTGGTTCGGGCTTCGCCGCCCGCCAGTTAGTCAAAAATATCCGTAAGCAGGATGCGAATGTTCCGCTGACCTTAATTGCCGCGGACAGCATGGATGAGTACAACAAGCCCGATCTCAGCCACGTTATCAGTCAGTCACAGCGTGCAGACGACCTCACCCGCCAGTCGGCGGGTGAGTTTGCCGAACAGTTTAATTTGCGCCTGTTCCCACATACCTGGGTAACCGACATCGACGCCGATGCCCACGTAGTGAAAAGTCAGGACAAGCAGTGGCAGTACGAAAAACTGGTGCTGGCAACGGGGGCTTCAGCCTTTGTACCTCCGGTTAGCGGGCGTGAGTTAATGCTTACATTGAACAGCCAACAAGAGTACCGCGCCTGTGAAACGCAGCTGCGTGACGCCCGGCGGGTACTGATTGTTGGCGGTGGCCTGATTGGTAGCGAACTGGCGATGGATTTCTGTCGTGCAAGTAAAGCGGTGACGCTTATCGACAACGCCGCCAGCATTCTGGCCTCGCTGATGCCGCCGGAAGTCAGCAGTCGCTTACAGCATCATCTGACCGATATGGGTGTCCATCTGCTGCTGAAATCACAGCTTCAGAGTCTGGAGAAAACCAGCACCGGTATTCGCGCCACGCTCGATCGTAGCCGCAACGTCGAAGTCGATGCGGTGATTGCCGCCACCGGCCTGCGCCCGGAAACCGCACTGGCGCGTCGCGCCGGATTGAACATCAATCGTGGCGTCTGCGTCGACAGCTACCTGCAGACCAGCCACCCGGACATTTATGCCCTCGGCGACTGTGCGGAGATTAACGGTCAGGTGCTCCCGTTCCTGCAGCCGATTCAGCTGAGCGCCATGTATCTGGCGAAAAACCTGCTCGGCGGCAATGCGCCATTGAAACTGCCAGCCATGCTGGTAAAAGTCAAAACGCCAGAACTGCCTTTGCATTTGGCCGGGGAAACCCAGCGCCGCGATCTAAACTGGCACATCGCCGCCGAAGCACAGGGGATGGTCGCCAGAGGGATGAACGACGAAGGCCAGCTGTGTGCGTTTGTCGTCAGTGAAGACCGCATGAAAGAGGCCTTTGCGCTGCTGAAAACGTTGCCCGTGTAAGTCCAGAGTACCGTTGCTTGATTTATTAACCTCACGCACATGGATGTGCGTTGCCACTTGTCGGTATGCCCCGACATGTTTTTCTTGCCCCGCCAGTCCCGGGGCTTTTTTTATTTTTGCGTCAACACCCGCGCCGCAGCAATCACGCCCTGCCCCAATGACAGCCCGCCGTCGCCCGCCGGTAAACGCTGCGGGAACAATAAGGTAAAATCACGCAGATAAAACGCCAGCCGGGATGACAGCAAGCGGTTATGCATCACGCCACCGCTGAATACTAACGTTTTAATTCCGCACGCTTCGGCCTGCTCACGCATCAGCGTGGCAAAACCACACGCCAGCGCGTCGTGAAACGCCCACGCTCTTTCTGCAGGGTCGGTCTGCCAGGTCAGCCATTGCTGCCAAAAAATCGCTAAGTCCAGTTGATTGCCATTAAGCGGCACCGTAACAGGGTGATCAACGCCTGCACACTGCGATGCCAGCGCCTCCAGCGCGCAGGCCGCCTCACCTTCATAACTCAACGATTCCGGCGCACAATGCAACGCGGCGGCAACCGCATCAAACAAGCGCCCACACGACGATGCCAGCGGGGCATTGATTCCCCGCTCGATGGCGCGCGCCAGTACGTTCCAGTTTTGATGCTGTAGCCCCGATGTTTCCGGGTAACGCTGCCAGTCAGGAACAAAACGCAGGCACTGCGCGAGCAAATTGCGCCATGGCTGTTTTGCCGCTAAATCGCCGCCCGCCAGCGCTACCGCCGGTAAGCCGCCAAGGTGTTCGCATTCACGGTAGTTGACCCGCAGACATTCGCCGCCCCACAGCACGCCATTTTCCCCCATGCCGATGCCATCCAGCGTCAGGGCAATCACATCGCCGCCGTCGAGCGGCCAGCCGTGCTCGGCCAGGCATGCCGCAGCATGCGCATGATGATGCAGCACCGTTTCGGTTGGCAGATTCATCTCGCTGGCCCACTGGCTGGAAACATAGCCAGGGTGCGCATCATGCACGATACGCTGCGGCGTAAAGTCATAAATGTTCTGGATCAGACGTAACGCATCACGCCACTGCTGCTGAATGCCGTCATCACTGAGATCGCCTAAATGCTGGCTGATAACCGCCTGTTCGCCGCGCACCAGGCAGAAAGTATTTTTCAGATCCGCGCCTAAGCACAGCATCGGCGGCACGTCACGAAACCCCGGCGGCAGTGCTATCGCATCCGGCACGTAACCCCGGGAGCGGCGCAGTATTTCCCCGCTTTGACGCACCACGGAGTCATCCATGCGCTGCACAATTTCGCGGTTATGCAGCAGGAAACCATCAGCAATCGCACTTAAATCTTCCAGCGCCTGGGCGTTGGTAATGGCCGGAGGCCTGCCGCTGAGATTGCCGGAGGTCATCACCAGTGGACAATTCATCTCTTGTAAGAGCAAATGCTGCAACGGATTCGCGGGCAGCATAACGCCTACTTCCGTTAACCCTGGCGCAATGCCCTCGCTCAATGCAGCGACATAGCGTTTCTGCATCAGCACGATTGGCGCGGCAGGGGTTGTCAGCAAATGACGTGCGGGTTCAGGTAATCCGTCATCAGCAGGCAGCATTACCGCCAGCGGTTTCGCCGGACGGTGTTTACGCAGCCTGAGCAGTGCGACGGCGTCATCATTGCGCGCATCGCACACCAGATGAAAGCCGCCAATGCCTTTCACGGCCACAATGCCGCCCGCTTTCAGCTGTGCCACCGCCGCCTGCAGGGCGTCTTCTTTTTCAGCCCGCACGTCAGTACTGATCCATTCCAGATGCGGGCCGCATGCCGGACAGGCAACAGGCTGGGCATGGAAGCGACGGTCATACGGGTCACGATACTCTTTGTCGCATTGCGCACAGAGTGGGAACGACGCCATCACGGTCAACGGACGGTCATACGGCATGGCGCGGATAATGGTAAAACGTGGGCCGCAGTGGGTGCAGTTGATAAAGGGATAACGATAGCGGCGTTCGCCGGGAGTGTTCATTTCAATCAGACATTCGGGGCAGGTCGCGGCGTCCGGGACGATTTGCGTATTCATCGTACCGCCAGCACTTTGACGAATCGAGAAGTCAGCAGGTTGCTGCGTCCAGGCGAATGCTTCGCTCTCAACGCTGTCAATGCGCGCCAGCGGTGGGCAGTGTTGATGTAACTGCGCAATAAACTCCGCCGGATCTTCCTGCAAGCGCACAACCACACCGTCACCGTCGTTACACACGTCGCCATGCAGCTGTAACCGTTGCGCCAGTTGCCAGACGTAGGGGCGAAATCCGACGCCCTGTACCTTGCCGCGAATACGCAACTGTACGCCGGAGGGGGTGTTTATTGTCATGATGAATTCCCGCGGTATTGTATCCCTGAAATATCCATTTGCCGGATGGCGGTTTCGCCTTATCCGGCATGTATTTTACGCGGATTTTCAGATATCAGAACAGCAAAGATGCGGTGGAATCCAGCGCCGCGCGACGGCGTTTTTCCGCGCTCAGTTGCTCAAGCTTGTTGCGATCCACATAAATCAGCGCGTGAGTCGGGCACACTTCCATACAGGCAGGACCGGCCTCACGGTGGTGGCACAGGTCGCACTTATTGGCTTCGGCTTTTTCTGCACGGACGTTCAGACCCGCGCCGCTGTTACGCACAACCGGACGCACGACCACTTCCATTGCGCCGTAAGGACAAGCCACAACGCAAGTTTTGCAACCAATGCAGCGTTCCTGCATCACGTGGACAAAGCCTTTATCACGGCTGATTGCACCGTTCGGACAGACATTAGCGCACGGCGCGTCTTCACACTGGCGGCACAGCGTCGCCGTGGAGACATTAACGCCTTTGATGACGTGAATACGGGGTAAAAAAGTTTCAGGGGTCAGCGATGCGCAGTCCTGGTTATCCTGATGGGATACCACGCAGGCCACTTCACAGGTACGGCAACCAATGCATTTATTGGCGTCTGCAATGATGAAACGGTTCATCAATTTCTCCAGCAATGACAGAATATCTGCCGAAGCATTCACAAATCGTGCCAGATTTTAATTTACTGTTATTAAAGGATTTTTATTATAATGAATACAAAGATGGCGTGTCATCGTCACTAGTGACGATGACAAATGACAGCCGTCAGCGCTAAGCGGGCGGCGCAACAGAGTCGCGCTGGATGAGTTCACCGGTGAAAGTCTTTGGCGGCGTAAACGCCCCGTCACCCAACATAAAGATCAGGCGCCCAATCGTTTCCTGAATCATTTCTGTTACCGGAATTTTTACGCTGGAAAGCGCAGGAATAGTGTATGGTGCGAGGGTGATATCATCGAAGCCAATCACCGACACCTGTAAAGGCACCCGCACACCATGGGCGTGTAACTGCTTCATCGCGCCGATCGCCATATCGTCATTGCTGGCCACCAGCGCGGTAAAATTGACCTTACGTGAAAGCAACGCATCAACGCCCGCAGCACCGCAGGCTGGCGTCCACTTTCCCTTAACAATCAAGTCATTATTAAGCGCAATACCATGATGTGCCAGCGCGTCTTTATAACCTGAAAGTCGCTCCACGCCGGTTGGAGAATCCATCGAGCCGGTAATAAAACCAATCTCTTTATGCCCGGCGGCAATGAGCTGAGTAACGGCGTTAAAGCTGGTCTGCTTTTGATCACACCATACGCTGTGGCTACTGTTTTTCCGCAGGCGTCGGTTAAGCACCATAATCGGCTGAGTATGGGCGTCGATGATATCGTCTATCTCATCCACACTGAGAAAACGCGGATAGATCATAATCGCGTCGCAGCGTAAGTCCAGAAGGTATTGGATCGCCTGGCGTTCTTCCTCAGCGCTGTGCTTACCGTCAGCCAGCAACAGCTGACGCCCCTTATCCTCCGCCATGCGTGCGGTATGAAACAACAGTTCGCTGAAATAGACGCCGTGATAAAGGGTGTTCGTCACCACCAGTCCCAGCGTCTGCGTGGTTTTCGCCGCCAGACTGCGCGCCAGCAAGTTTGGGCGGTAACCACTCTCTTCAATGGCCTGAAACACGCGGTCTTTGGTCTCCTGGCTGACATAACCGTTTCCGGAAAGCACCCGGGAAACTGTCGCTTTCGACACCCCGGCACGCTTCGCCACCTCCAGCATCGTGGTCATATTACTCATCCCTATTCTCTCAATGTGACGCAGTGTACTGCACCGTTTCGCCGCTGTCCTTGCTGCTACATCGCAGACGCCAACATCCAGTGACAAACATCACAATTACAATAAATGATCAAAATTAAATCTTGCTCAATATAAATAAATTAAACATTCTTTTGCGGAACCGGTTTCCTATCTGCGTTTCATAACCCAGAAAAGCGACCCAACGTAAACGGATAAAACATAACGTACCCTACTGATAAAACAGGATTAAATCCGATGTCCAAGAATTATGCAGCGCTGGCGCGCTCCGTTGTGACGGCTCTGGGAGGCGTTGACAACATCACAGCAGTGACCCACTGTATGACCCGTTTGCGTTTCGTTATCAAAGATGACTCGCAGGTCGACAGCGCGACGCTGAAGACGCTTTCTGGCGTACTTGGCGTGGTGCGTAGCGATAACCAGTGCCAGGTGATCATCGGCAACACCGTTTCGCAGGCGTATCGCGAAGTGGTCAGCCTGTTGCCTGCCAATATGCAGCCCGCTGAGCCGCAAACCAAACCCCGACTGACGCTGAAGCGGATTGGCGCGGGGATCCTCGACGCGCTGATCGGCACCATGTCGCCGTTGATCCCGGCAATTATCGGTGGATCAATGCTCAAGCTGCTGGCAATGATCCTCGAAATGACCGGCGTGCTGGAGAAAGGATCGTCCACGCTCACCATTCTTACCGTTATCGGTGACGGCTCATTTTTCTTCCTGCCGCTGATGGTCGCCGCGTCGGCCGCTATCAAATTCAAAACCAACATGTCGTTGGCAATCGCCATCGCGGGCGTACTGGTGCATCCCAGCTTCATCGATCTGATGGCGAAGGCTGCGCAGGGTGAGCACGTTGAGTTTGCCCTGATCCCGGTGACGGCAGTGAAATACACCTACACGGTGATCCCGGCGCTGGTGATGACCTGGTGCTTGTCATACATCGAACGTTGGGTCGATCGTATTACTCCGGCGGTGACCAAAAACTTCCTCAAACCGATGTTGATCGTGCTGATCGCCGCGCCGCTCGCCATCGTCATCATTGGCCCGATCGGCATCTGGATCGGTAGCGCAATTTCAGCGCTGGTGTATACCATTCACGGCTATCTCGGTTGGCTGTCAGTGGCCATTATGGGCGCATTGTGGCCGCTGCTGGTGATGACCGGTATGCATCGCGTTTTCACGCCAACCATTATTCAGACCATTGCCGAAACCGGAAAAGAAGGCATGGTGATGCCGTCGGAAATCGGCGCCAACTTGTCGTTAGGCGGTTCATCGCTGGCAGTGGCATGGAAAACCAAAAACCCGGAACTGCGTCAGACGGCGTTAGCGGCAGCCGCCTCTGCCATCATGGCAGGGATTTCCGAACCCGCGCTGTATGGCGTGGCGATCCGCCTGAAACGACCACTGATTGCGAGTCTTATCAGCGGTTTTATCTGCGGTGCCGTTGCCGGCATGGCCGGACTTGCAAGCCACTCCATGGCGGCTCCAGGTCTGTTCACCAGCGTACAGTTTTTCGATCCGGCCAATCCGATGACTATCGTATGGGTGTTTGGCGTGATGGCGCTGGCTGTGGTGCTTTCCTTTGTATTAACACTGATTCTCGGCTTTGAAGATATTCCTGTCGAAGATGCCGCCGCGCAGGCCAGAAAAAATCAGGCCGCACAACCGGGCAATATCAATGGAGCCAGCATTTGACTGGTATGAACTGAGGTTAATTATGTCTGTTTTTCCGCAAGGATTTTTATGGGGCGGCGCACTGGCCGCCAACCAGTCTGAAGGGGCGTACCGGGAAGGTGGCAAAGGGCTGACGACCGTCGATATGATCCCTCACGGCACAAGTCGCATGCCCGTCAAACTGGGACAGGAAAAGCGCTTTACGTTGCGGGATAACGAATTTTATCCCAGCCATCAGGCGATCGACTTTTATCATCGCTATAAAGAAGATATCGCGCTAATGGCGGAAATGGGGTTTACGGTATTTCGTACTTCCATTGCCTGGAGCCGTCTCTACCCTAACGGCGATGAGCTGACGCCGAATAAAGAGGGCATCGGGTTTTACCAGAACGTGTTTGCCGAGTGTAAAAAATACGGTATTGAGCCATTAGTCACGCTGTGTCACTTCGACGTGCCAATGCATCTGGTCACCGAGTACGGCTCCTGGCGTAACCGCAAAATGGTTGAGTTCTTTACCCGCTACGCCCGTACCTGCTTTGAGGCCTTTGACGGACTGGTGAAGTACTGGCTGACGTTCAACGAAATCAACATTATGCTGCACAGCCCCTTTTCAGGCGCCGGGCTGGTATTTGAAGAAGGTGAAAATCAGGATCAGGTGAAATATCAGTCCGCTCACCACGAACTGATAGCCAGCGCCCTGGCGACTAAAATAGCCCATGAAATTAATCCGCAAAACCAGGTCGGTTGTATGCTGGCTGGCGGTAATTTTTATCCTTATTCCTGTAAACCAGAAGATGTGTGGACCGCGCTGGAAAAAGACCGCGAAAACCTGTTCTTTATTGATGTGCAGGCGCGCGGGGCCTACCCGGCTTATTCTGCCCGCGTGTTTCGCGAAAAAGGCGTGGTCATAGAAAAAGCCCCGGAAGATGACGACATCCTGAAAAACACCGTCGATTTCGTCTCGTTCAGCTATTACGCATCGCGCTGCGCCTCGGCGGAAATGAACACCGGCAATACCAGCACCGCCAACGTGGTGAAATCGCTACGTAATCCATACATTGCCGCCAGCGAATGGGGATGGGGCATCGATCCGCTCGGTCTGCGCATCACCATGAATATGATGTATGACCGCTACCAGAAACCGCTATTTCTGGTGGAGAACGGGCTGGGGGCGAAAGATGAAATCGATGCCAATGGTGAGATCAATGACGACTATCGCATCAGCTATTTACGCGAGCACATTCGCGCCATGGCAGACGCGATTGAAGATGGCGTGCCGCTGATGGGTTACACCACCTGGGGCTGTATTGACCTGGTTTCTGCCTCAACCGGTGAGATGAGCAAACGCTACGGTTTTGTGTATGTGGACCGCGATGATGCGGGCAACGGCACGCTGTCGCGCACCCGTAAGAAATCATTCTGGTGGTACAAAAAAGTAATCGCCAGCAACGGTGCCGATCTGGCATAACAGATCTGTCGGAGGGGGTTACAGCCTTCCGGCAGAATTACATATTTTCATTTCATTTATTACATTCCAGATGTGGAATCGTCCTTCCAGTTTCAGGTTTGCCCTCATCTTTTTTTACTGGCATTTTATTCAGTAGTTTTTAATCCTGGCCGTTCACCACAAGGAAACGTGCATGTCTGATAAAAATGGCACAACAGCAGTGGCTATCACTAAACCCGTACGTCGATTGAAAGTTGGCTATGTCAGAAAACGCCATGAAGATCCCAAAACGGGTTACACGCGACGAATCAGTCGGCACGCCTCACTCACGCTGAACGGCGACTGGCTGGAACAAGCAGGGTTTCCTACCGGTACGGCAGTGAGTGTGTCAGTGATGCAGGGGAAATTAATTATAGAGCAGGCCATTGAGTAACGAGGAAGGCGGGAAACAGGCCGGATGTCACTCACATCCGGCACTGATACGGTTTACTCTTCTGGCGCTTCCAGCTCGGAGAATCCACCGTGTCCTTCCCAACCGGCTAATTGCTGATAGACGGTATCAACAGCATCTTTGATCGGCTGTGTCATCGGGTAGTAAAAACCGACGATGTCCGGTTGAATGCCGAGGAAAATCACCTCACCAACGTCGTCTTTCAACTGATCGACCAGGTAACTCAGCGGCATGTTATGGGTGGTCATCATGAACATCTCGGCAATGTCATCGGGATCGATAATGCGGATTTCACCTGGGGTCAGCCCCATATCGGTGGCATCAACAATCAACAAACGTTGCGGACGCAGTTCACGGATGGCGACAATATCGTTCTCCGGCGCGCTACCGCCGTCGATGACAACCCAGTTGCCTTGAGGATTTGCAGCACACATTTCAGCCAGCAGCGGGCCCGCGCCGTCATCGCCCATCATGCTGTTACCCACACATAATAAAACGTCAGTCACGGTGTCTCCTCACCATCAGATAGATGGCGCTTTCCTGGTGTATGTCGTGCAGCATGCTAAGCATCAGCTTGCTCCACTCCTGCTGCTGCGGGGTCTGTACGGCACGCGCATCATCGAACGCGCGTGCCAGCATTTGCACATGGTTGAAATCGATAACGATCTCGCCGTATTTCGGCACACCTTCCATTTTCCGGCGGGCTTCGCTTCCCTCAGCAAGGGTAGCAATCCATGCCAGATAGTCATCCCATGGACAAGTTAACGCCGCTTCCAGGCAATCGATGATCCCAAGGTGGTGACCAATCGCCAGGCTGTAATAGACAACCTGCTGCGCCTCGGCGGGCGTCGCATCGTTCTCATCAATAAACTTACGGCTCAGTTGGCTGAACACCACCGTTTCACTCATCGGATACGCGCCTCTTCGACAACATGGTTAAGATGCGTGACGATCTCGGTCAGACGCGGATCGTTTTCCGCCTCCAGCCAGCGCGCCACCTGATGCTCGCCCTGCCCTAACTGCGTCATATAGTCATCAGCAATCTGGCGACCATAGCGGTATCCCGCCAGACGGCGAGCCTCGCGATCCACCTTCACGCGCAGCGGCTGAACCATATCCGGATGCAGAATTTCAGCAGGTTGTTCGTCCAGTTCGCCCGGCGCACGTGCATGAATTTTCTGTTCCAACAGGCCAAGCGCCATCGCAAAACCATACAGCGTGGCTGCAGGCGTTGGCGGGCAGCCAGGGATATACACATCCACCGGTACGATTTTGTCGGTGCCGCCCCATACGCAGTATAAGTCGTGGAAAATACCACCGCTGTTACCGCAGGCACCGTAAGAGATACAAATTTTCGGGTCTGGCGCAGACTGCCAGGCGCGCAGCGCCGGAGAGCGCATGGCACGGGTTACCGCGCCGGTAAACAGCAGGATATCCGCATGGCGCGGGGACGGTACCACTTTGATGCCAAAACGTTCGGCGTCAAACAACGGAGACAGCGTGGCGAAGATTTCAATTTCGCAACCGTTGCAGCCGCCGCAGTCCACACGGTAAACGTACGCTGAACGCTTGATGCTTTTTAGCAGCGACGCTTTCATGCTGGCAATGGATTCATCCACCGTCATCGGTACCGGAATACCGTTGGCGTCACGTGGGCCTAATAAATTGCTCATCAGCTGGCCTCTTTCATATGGCGAGTCAGTTCAATACGGTCAGACGGCACCAGGCATTTCTGGCGCTTACAGTCCGGGCAGGTCTCAAAGCTGTCACGGTGATTTTCCGCGCGGCTATCACCGTTGTGCTTAAGCAGCGCAATGGCGTAATCAATCTCTTTTTGTACCGCAAACGGACGGTTACATACGCGGCAATTACACAGCGCAAAGCGGGACTGCTGCAGGAAATCCTCTTTCTTCCACACCGCCAGCTCATACTCCTGCGACAGCTTGATCGCCGCCGTCGGGCAAACTTCTTCGCAACGGGCGCAGAAGATGCAGCGACCGAGATTGAACTGCCACGCCAGCTCATTGGTGGCCAGATCGGTTTCTACCGTCAACGCGTTCGACGGGCACGCATTCACACAGGCCGCGCAGCCAATACACTGCTGCGGATTATGTTCCGGTTTGCCACGGAAGTTTTTATCGACCGCAATCGGCTCCAGCGGATACGACGACGTCGGCGCCCCGGTTTTGATGACTTTTTTGATAAAGGTAAACATGGCGATTCCTTATTTCAGCGGCGAGTTTTTACGCTCGATGCTGTAGCGCTCAAGTTCTTTGTACGGCACGACTTTGCTCTTCTTCTTACGTACATCGACCACGGTCATACGGTCAGTACAGGAGTAGCAAGGATCGAGGCTACCGATAATCAGCGGCGCATCGGAAACGGTATTACCACGCAGCATGTAGCGCAGCGTCGGCCAGTTGGCGTAGGTCGCCGCACGGCAGCGCCAGCGATACAGTTTCTGGTTGTCGCCGGTCATGCTCCAGTGGATGTCATCTCCACGCGGCGCTTCAGCAAAGCCCAGTGCGAAACGGTGAGGAATGTAGGTAAAGCCTTCCACCATCAGCGGGCCGCCCGGCAGGTTATCCAGACCAAAGTCGATCATATTCAGTGCGGTGTAGACTTCATTAATACGAACTTTCAGACGAGAAATAACGTCGCAGCCTTGCTCGCTATGAACTTCCATCGGCAGCAGACCATAACCGACAAACGGGTGATCGGCGCGGGTGTCGCGCGCGTGGCCGCTGGCGCGAACCATCGGGCCGACGTTACTGAAGTCACGAGCAATTTCCGGGTCCAGACGACCAATACCGACCGTACGCTGTTCCATATTCGGCGTGCTGAGCAGCATATCGACCAGTTCCTGCACGTCCCGACGCATCTGCTGCGCCAGTTGACGGGTCTGGATCATATCTTCTTTCAGCAGATCACGACGAATACCGCCGATCAGGTTCAGACCGTAAGTTTTACGCGCCCCGGTGAGGATCTCCGCCATCTTCATCGACGTTTCACGCACGCGGAAGAACTGCATAAAGCCGGAGTCAAAACCGGTGAAGTGACAGGCCAGGCCGAGGTTCAGCAGGTGCGAGTGCAGACGCTCAACTTCCAGTAGAATGGCGCGGATCATCTGCGCACGTTCCGGCACCACGATGCCCATCGCATTCTCAACGGAGGTGGTATAGGCGGTGCTATGCGCAAAGCCGCAGATACCACACACGCGATCTGACAGGAACGTCACTTCGTTGTAACCCATGCGGGTTTCCGCCAGTTTCTCCATGCCGCGGTGGACATAGAACAGGCGGTAGTCGGCGTCGATGATGTTCTCGCCGTCAACGAACAGGCGGAAGTGACCGGGTTCATCGGAGGTGACGTGCAGCGGACCAATTGGCACCACGTTGTTTTTCTTGTCGCCCAGTTCGTTGATGAACTCGTAGGTTTCAGCATCGGTAGTCGGCGCCGGGCGCTGACGATAATCCATGCTGTCTTTACGCAGCGGATAGAGTTCGTCCGGCCAGTCATCGGGCAGTACCAGACGACGCTCATCCGGCAAACCTACCGGGATCAAACCGTACATATCGCGCACTTCGCGCTCGCCCCAGACCGCAGCCGGAACGCGCGGCGTGACGGACGGGAACTCCAGCTTATTGGCATCGACTTCAACGCGGACGGTTATCCAGCATTTGGTGCCCTGCTCCATCGACATCACATAATAAACAGCGTAATGGCCGCACAGCTGGCGTTCGTCGTTACCAAACAACACGGACAACCAGCCGCCCTGTTTGTAGTACAGGAACTCCACCACTTCCGGCAGGTAGTTCACCTTGACGGTGATCGTCAGCTGATCTTTGGTCTGCCAGGCTTCATCCAGCACCACGCCCGGAAAGGCCTGGTGCAGCGCAGCGAGATAGTGTTGACCTAATTTTTCTTCAGACATGCTCAAACTCTCTTAAATCACGCCACCAGCAAGGAGACGAACGCTAAAAACGCAAACCCAAAACCGGCCCAGGTCACGCGTGAAGTGGCGCAAAAACGCAGACGCGCCATGCTGTTTTCGAACAGGGCGATGACCAGCACGCCGAGGACCAGCTTGACGACGGCAATCACCAGCGCCAGCAGCAGTCCACCTGCGGTAAAGGTTTCCATCTGTCCCCACGGCAGGAACACACCGACGAACATTTGCAGAACGACCAGTTGCTTGAGGCTAATGCCCCATTTCAGCACCGCAAAACCGCTGCCGCTGTATTCGGTCAATGGACCTTCCTGCAGCTCCTGCTCGGCTTCCGCCAGATCGAACGGCAGTTTGCCCATTTCGATAAAGGTGGCGAAAGCACAGGCGCACAGTGCCAGAATCAGCGGGATGCTGCGCGCAGCAGGCCAGTGGTAAATGGTATCGGCGATATTGCTGATATGGGTTGAACCTGCAACCTGTGCCGCTACCCACAGCCCCAGCAGCAGGATAGGTTCAACCAGCACGCCGAGCATCGCTTCACGGCTGGCACCAATGGCGGTAAACGGGCTACCGGTATCCAGTCCCGCGATAGAGAAGAAAAAACGGGCAATGGCGAACAGGTAAATTAAGGTGATCAGATCGCCCAGTCGCGGCAGCGGTGAGCCAACGGTCACTACCGGTAGCGCAGTGGCGATAGTCAGCATCACGCCCACCATCACAAACGGCGTCAGGCGGAAAACCCAGCTGGAATCCGCAGGCGCAATGCTCTGACGGCCCAGCAGTTTGATAATGTCGCGGTATTCCTGCAACACGCCTGGACCGCGACGGTTGTGCAAACGCGCGCGCGCCACGCGGGTAACGCCGGACAGCAGCGGCGCAACGGCAAACAGCACCAGCGCCTGAATTAACGGATATAAAACACTCATTTTCAGGCTCCTCGTGAAACCACAATCACCACCAGCACCGCCAGCTCAATCAGCGCCAGGCGACGGAACAGCACCGGCGCAGCTGCATTCTGCCAGCCCGGAACCAGTGATACCGGATTCAACCAGTTACGCAGTTTGAGTACCGGGGCAAAGGCTTCTTTCACCGGCATGGCAAAACCGTGCGCGGTAATGACCATTGACTGCTCGTGATCGTAACCACACACCCATGCCGCACCGCGTGAACGCGACGGCAGACGGTTGCCTTTGAAAATTGCCATGATGATGAACGGCAGCAGCGGACATGCGATCAGCAGCAGCGTGATCATTGGCTGAGAAACGGTGGTGTTCGCAGTTTCCAGCGGCAGCGGAACGGCAGAGGAAATCATCGGCAGCAGCCACGGCGCAGCCACGCCGCCGATCACGCAACAGATAGCCAGCGCAACCACGCTCACGCCCATCAGGATTGGCGCGCAGCAGGCGTTTTCAGCTTCCTTCGTGCGCGGTGCGCCAAGGAACGTAACGCCATAGACTTTCGCCATACACATCACCGCCAGTGCGCCGGTAATCGCCAGCCCGACCGCCAGCAACGGCCCTAACAAACTGCCGACAAAAGCGCCACTGTTGCCGAGCTTAAAGAAGGATTGATAGATAACCCACTCACCGGCAAAACCGTTCAGCGGCGGCAGTGCTGCCATCGCCATCAGACCAACCAGCATCGCCAGAGAAATCACCGGCATGCGTTTACCGATCCCGCCCAGTTTTTCGATATCACGATGACCGGTACGGAACCAGATGCTGCCCGCGCCCAGGAACAGGACGCTTTTGAACAAACTGTGGTTAACCAGATGATACAGACCGCCGGTCAGACCCAGCGCAATCAGTGCCGGTTGATTGAGGGAAATCCCGGTCACGCCAGCGCCCAGCCCCAGCAGAATAATGCCGATGTTTTCCAGCGTGTGGTACGCCAGCAGACGCTGGATGTTATGTTCCATCAGCGCATACAACCCACCGACAAACGCGGTGATCATGCCTAACACCAGCAGCGTAACGCCCCACCACAGCGGCGCGTTACCGCCCAGCAGCGACAGGGAGAGAATGCCCAGCAAACCGACTTTCATAACCACGGTAGAGAACAATGCCGCCGCCGGCGCGCTGGCGTTAGCATGTGCCTGAGGCACCCAACCGTGCAGCGGGATAATCCCTGCCAACAAGCCAAAGCCCGCCACGCCCAGCAGCCAGATATCGGAGCCGAGCGGCAGCTCCTGGGTACGCAGGTCAAGCAGACGCAGCTCGAGGGTGCCGTAGCGTTGCCACACCAGATAACACGCGAGCGCCAGCAGCAGCGTACCGATACGCCCCAGCGCAAACCACAGCTTGCCTTCTTTGCTGCAGCCAGTCAGGAACACCGCGCACAGCGCCATGATTTCCGCCATCACCACCAGCGTACCGAGGTTGCTGGCAACCACTGCGCACACTGCCGCGGCCATCAGCAGATTCACCAGCAGGCCGTTAGCCTTCACCTGCGGATGACGATGCCAGTCAATGTTGTACAGGCTGACAAACAGGCCGCACAGGCCCAGCGTAATCAGCCAGATAGCATTCAGCGGCGTCACTTGCAGACTGTGACCGATAAACGGCATCACGCCAGTCACCGCCAGCGCATTGGTCAGAACGGTAAAACCGGCGGCTGCGGTACACAGGCTGCCTACCGCACCGCCAACCCCGGCAATCCAGCCGCTCAGCGATTTATGAAATGAAAACAGAAAAGCCAGAACCGCAGCCGCTGTAAACCAGGCCACGCCGCTGTTAATCAGTGAAATTGCGCTCATTTTGCATCCCCACTCTGAGCCTGCTGAAACAAGGTGAGATCGCCGAAATCGGTATTGAAAGTCAGCTCACGCTTACGTTTGCTGGCGCGGGCGATATCCATGTTGCTCACCAGGTGCAGGGCTTTGGTTGGGCACATGCGCACGCAGGCCGGACCAAGCTCGTCAAAACTGCACAGATCGCATTTCACCGCGATGGCGCGAACGCCCGGAACCCAGTCCAGCAGCGTGCTCACACGCGCAGGCGCTGGCGGAGCCGGAGGCGCTTTTGGCGTATTGGCGTTCGCCGGGATGTGCAGCGGACGGCTGCCGGAAAACTCAATCGCGCCGAACGGACAGGCGATCCCGCACAGTTTGCAGCTTACGCACAGGCTTTCATTCAGCTGTACGGCGCCATCAACGCGGTTAATGGCATTAACCGGACACACGGTGGCGCAAGGCGCATCTTCACACTGGTGGCAAAGCTGCGGCGCGGATTCTTTTTCATTTAACATCACTTTCAGGCGCGGCATTGACTGCAGGCCATGCTGGCGATGTGTCTCTGAGCAGGCGGCTTCACATGTGTGGCAGCCAATACAAAGAGTGGAGTCAGCAATTACAAAACGATTCACCAGGCATTCCTCAGGTGATAGTCATTTTTGACGAAAACATGTCTGTAAAATGTCATTTCGACATTTTTCGACATGCCCATTCCCTAAACCGTCGTGATGCAGAACAAACCGCATCATGACTCAAGTGGGCAACACCCGAGGCTTAAGCCGGGTTATGTCCTTCAACCAGCTGGCTTAAATTCATCGGCATATTGTTTTCAACCGCGGTGTACAGGCTGTCGTAGACGCTGGCGATTTTTTCGAGATAGTGCTCCAGCACCTGCTCGCGATCGCGGTTGCTGATGCGCTCATCGACTTTACCGTCGAGGGTCAACTCTGCCTGTGCAATCAGTTGCTTATCATCACCGTCTTTCGTTTCAACGTAGTACTCGATGGTGTGGCTGTTAAAGCCGTCCGCCAGCGTGACGTAGATAGTGAAGTGTTCAAAAAGGACAAAGCACAAATCCTTGTCCGGCGCGCAGCTCATCGCATGATGCAAACGCGCTTTTGACAGGGTGATCCCCTGAACCAGCGAGTTGCAGTAGATACGCCACTGGTCCTGTAGGCGACGATGCCGTTCAGCGATGTAATCGGCTTTTTCGCTTATTTCCCAAATAGTCATGTCAGGTTACCCGTTTAGCAGAGATGAACAGCCTTAAGCACATTTCATGCCAAAATTAATATTGTTTATTTTCATATGGTTATGGATTCATGGTGCGATGACGACATGTCATTTCGTCATCGTCGACATTGTCACGAACGTGAAAATTCAACCTGGCATGTTTATTGCTTTTAAAACGGCAACATCTTAGGAGGCGATATGCACGAAATAACCCTCTGCCAACGGGCACTGGAATTGATTGAACAACAGGCCACCCAACACGGCGCAAAGCGGGTAACTGGGGTCTGGCTCAAAATTGGCGCATTTTCTTGCGTAGAAACCAGCGCTCTCGCCTTTTGTTTTGATCTGGTATGCCGTGGCACCCTTGCAGAAGGTTGTAAACTCCACCTCGAAGAACAAGAAGCCGAATGTTGGTGCGAATCTTGTCAGCAATACGTCACGTTGCTGACGCAGCGCGTGCGTCGGTGTCCGCAATGCAATAGCGATATGCTGAGAATTGTGGCCGACGATGGCTTACAGATTCGAAGAATTGAAATAGGCGACGCCGAAGACTAATTCCGGTGACACCTGCCAGGCCGGATAAGGCAAAGCCGCCACCCGGCAACAGATATACCGCAAGATAAAGATCAGGAGTGAGCGATGTGTACGACATGTGGTTGCGCTGAAGGCAACCTATATATAGAGGGTGATGAACATAACCCCCACTCGGCGTTCCGCAGCGCGCCATTTGCCCCGGCGGCTCGCCCGGCACTGAATATTACCGGTGTGAAAACCTCCAGTTTCGCACCGAGCCAGACCGCTGAAGGCGATCTGCACTACGGTCACGGTGAAGCAGGCACCCACGCGCCAGGCATGAGCCAGCGCCGCATGCTGGAAGTCGAAATAGACGTGCTGGACAAAAACAATCGTCTGGCCGAGCGCAACCGCGCCCGCTTTGCTGCCCGTCAGCATCTGGTACTGAACCTTGTCTCAAGCCCTGGCTCCGGTAAAACGACGCTGCTGACCGAAACGCTGATGAAGCTGAAAGACAGCGTGCCATGTGCCGTCATTGAAGGCGACCAGCAGACGGTTAACGATGCCGCCCGTATTCGCGCCACCGGCACCCCCGCAATCCAGGTCAACACCGGTAAAGGTTGTCACCTCGATGCGCAAATGATTGCCGATGCCGCGCCACGTCTGCCGCTTGATGACAACGGCATTCTGTTCATTGAGAACGTTGGTAACCTGGTCTGCCCGGCCAGCTTTGACCTTGGCGAGCGTCATAAAGTCGCCGTGCTCTCTGTTACCGAAGGCGAAGATAAGCCGCTGAAGTACCCGCATATGTTTGCGGCTGCATCACTGATGCTGCTCAACAAAGTGGATCTGCTGCCTTACCTCAATTTTGATGTTGAAAAGTGCATCGCCAGCGCCCGGGAAGTGAACCCGGATATTGAAATCATCCTGATTTCCGCCACCAGTGGTGAAGGGATGGATCAATGGCTGTCATGGCTGGAGAATCAGCGATGTGCATAGGTGTTCCGGGTCAAATCCGCACCATTGATGGCAACCAGGCTAAGGTCGACGTTTGCGGTATTCAGCGCGACGTCGATCTGACGCTGGTCGGTAGCTGTGATGAACATGGCCAACCGCGCCTCGGCCAGTGGGTACTGGTTCACGTCGGTTTCGCCATGAGCATCATTAATGAAGCTGAAGCGCGCGACACGCTCGACGCGCTGCAAAACATGTTTGACGTTGAGCCGGATGTCGGCGCGTTGCTGTATGGCGAGGAAAAATAATGCGTTTTGTTGACGAATACCGCGCACCAGAACAGGTGATGCAGTTGATAGAGCACCTGTGTGAACGTGCCGCCCACCTCCCCTACACTGCTGAACGCCCACTGCGCATCATGGAAGTTTGCGGGGGTCATACCCACGCAATCTTCAAGTTCGGTCTCGACCAGTTACTGCCTGAAAACGTCGAGTTTATTCACGGTCCAGGCTGCCCGGTGTGCGTTCTGCCGATGGGCAGAATTGACAGCTGTGTCGAAATCGCCAGCCACCCGGAAGTGATTTTCTGCACCTTTGGCGACGCGATGCGCGTCCCGGGTAAACAAGGTTCTCTGCTACAAGCCAAAGCGCGCGGCGCGGATGTCCGTATCGTCTATTCCCCAATGGATGCGCTGAAGCTGGCCGAAGAAAACCCAACGCGCAAAGTGGTGTTCTTTGGCCTGGGTTTTGAAACCACCATGCCGACAACCGCCATCACTCTGCAGCAGGCCAAACAGCGCGATGTGCAGAACTTTTACTTTTTCTGCCAGCACATCACCTTGATCCCAACGCTGCGCAGTCTGCTGGAACAGCCGGACAACGGTATCGACGCCTTTTTGGCGCCGGGTCACGTCAGTATGGTGATTGGCACTGACGCCTATAATTTCATTGCCTCAGATTTCCATCGCCCGCTGGTGGTCGCCGGTTTCGAGCCGCTTGATCTACTGCAAGGCGTGGTGATGCTGATTGAGCAGAAAATAGCGGCCCAAAGCCAGGTTGAGAACCAGTATCGCCGCGTGGTACCGGATGCCGGTAACGCGTTAGCCCAGCAGGCTATCGCCGACGTATTCAGTGTGAACGGCGACAGCGAATGGCGAGGTCTGGGCGTGATCGAATCATCCGGCGTTCACCTGACGCCTGACTATCAGCGTTTTGACGCCGAAGCGCATTTCCAGCCTGCGCCGCAGCAGGTCTATGACGATCCGCGCGCCCGTTGCGGAGAGGTACTGACTGGTCGATGCAAACCGCATCAGTGCCCATTATTTGGTAAAACCTGTAACCCGGAGACCGCATTTGGTGCCCTGATGGTCTCCTCCGAAGGCGCATGTGCCGCCTGGTATCAGTATCGTCAGCAGGAGTGTGAAGCATGAACAGCGTACAACTCGCCCACGGTAGCGGCGGTCAGGCTATGCAGCAGTTGATCAACAGTCTGTTTATGGAAGCATTTGCGAATCCGTGGCTGGCGGAACAAGAAGATCAGGCGCGTCTGGAACTGGCGCAACTGGTCGCGGAAGGCGATCGTCTGGCGTTTTCAACCGACAGCTACGTTATCGATCCGTTGTTCTTCCCTGGTGGCAATATCGGCAAGCTGGCTATCTGTGGTACGGCTAACGACGTGGCGGTCAGCGGCGCGATCCCACGCTATCTCTCCTGCGGTTTTATCCTCGAAGAAGGTTTACCAATGGAGACGCTGAAAACCGTCGTTAACAGCATGGCGGCCACCGCGCGCGAAGCGGGCATTGCCATCGTCACCGGCGACACCAAGGTTGTACAGCGCGGCGCGGCGGACAAACTGTTTATCAACACCGCCGGAATGGGCGCGATCCCGGCTAACATTCACTGGGGTGCCCAGACCCTGAGCGTGGGCGATGTGCTGCTGGTCAGCGGTACGCTTGGCGATCATGGTGCAACTATCCTTAACCTGCGCGAACAGTTGGGTCTTGATGGCGAGCTGGCCAGCGACTGCGCGGTATTGACGCCGCTTATCCAGACGCTACGTGATATTCCCGGCGTGAAGGCGCTGCGTGACGCGACCCGTGGCGGCGTGAATGCGGTCACGCATGAATTTGCCGCATCATGCGGATTCGGCATTGAGCTGTCTGAAGCGGCCCTGCCCGTGAAGCCCGCGGTGCGTGGCGTTTGCGAACTGCTGGGTCTGGATGCGCTCAACTTTGCTAACGAAGGCAAGCTGGTGATTGCCGTTGAGCGTCAGGCCGCTGAAACGGCACTTGCCGCACTGCGCGCGCATCCGTTAGGACGCGATGCCGCAATGATTGGCGAAGTGGTAGAACGCAAGGGTGTGCGTCTTGCCGGACTGTACGGCGTGAAACGAACACTCGATTTACCACACGCCGAACCCTTACCTCGTATATGCTAATAGCCCATTAGCGGCAACGTGTAGGCCGGATAAGCTGAAATCGCTATCCGGCAACAATTTACGACTTATACCTATAATTCATTTACCGTTTTCGCACCGTTCTGCGGTGCTTTTCCTGGAAAAGCAATATGTCGTATACACCGATGAGTGACCTCGGACAGCAAGGCCTGTTCGATATTACTCGTACATTATTACAGCAGCCCGATCTCCCGTCTCTTAGCGAGGCGCTTTCGCAGCTGGTCAAGCGTTCAGCGCTGGCCGACTGTGCGGCTATTGTCTTATGGCAGGCACAAACGCAGCGTGCGCGTTATTTTGCGACGCGTGAAAATGGTAAACCCATCGATTATGAAGACGAAACGGTACTGGCCCATGGCCCGGTACGCCGTATTTTGTCTCGCCCCGATGCGCTGCACTGCAACTATCATGAGTTTACGGAAACCTGGCCACAGTTGGCTTCAGGTGGACTGTATTCTGAATTTGGCCACTACTGCCTGCTGCCGCTGGCGGCGGATGGACGCATCTTTGGCGGCTGTGAATTCATCCGCAACGAAGATCGTCCGTGGAGTGAAAAAGAGTACAACCGGCTGCAGACCTTCACCCAGATAGTCGGCGTCGTTGCGGAACAAATTCAGAGCAGAGTCAGCAACAACGTCGATTACGATTTGCTGTGTCGCGAACGTGACAACTTTCGTATCCTCGTCGCCATCACCAATGCGGTGCTCTCCCGCCTGGACATTGACGAGCTGGTCAGCGAAGTCGCCAAAGAGATCCATCACTACTTCGACATTGATGCCATCAGCATCGTGTTACGCAGCGATCGCAAAAACAAGCTCAGCATTTATTCCACCCACTATCTGGATGAACATCATCCGGCGCACGAACAAAGTGAAGTGGATGAAGCAGGTACGCTTTCTGAACGCGTTTTCAAAAGCAAAGAGATGCTGCTGATTAATCTGAGCGAACGCGATACGCTCGCCCCTTACGAACGGATGCTGTTCGAAACCTGGGGCAACCAGCTACAGACTCTGTGCCTGCTGCCGCTGATGTCCGGCAACACGATGCTTGGCGTGCTCAAACTGGCGCAGTGTGAAGAAAAAGTTTTCACCACCGCCAACCTGAAACTGTTGCGCCAGATTGCCGAACGCGTAGCCATTGCGGTAGATAACGCGCTTGCCTATCAGGAGATACATCGCCTGAAAGAACGTCTGGTCGATGAAAACCTGGCGCTGACCGAGCAACTGAACAATGTGGACAGTGAGTTCGGCGAAATTATCGGTCGCAGCGAAGCCATGTACAGCGTACTCAAACAGGTCGAAATGGTGGCGCAGAGCGACAGCACCGTATTGATTCTGGGTGAGACAGGTACGGGTAAAGAGCTGATCGCCAGAGCGATTCATAATCTGAGTGGCCGTAACGCCCGCCGGATGGTGAAGATGAACTGCGCGGCAATGCCTGCCGGATTACTGGAAAGCGACCTGTTTGGTCACGAACGCGGCGCGTTTACCGGGGCCAGCACACAGCGAATTGGGCGTTTTGAACTGGCGGATAAAAGCTCGCTGTTCCTCGATGAAGTAGGTGACATGCCGCTGGAGCTACAGCCTAAGCTGCTGCGCGTACTGCAAGAGCAGGAATTTGAACGCCTGGGCAGCAACAAGCTGATCCAAACCGACGTTCGGTTGATCGCCGCCACTAACCGCGATCTGAAAAAGATGGTTGCCGATCGGGAATTCCGTAACGATCTGTATTACCGGCTGAACGTTTTCCCAATCCATTTACCTCCGCTGCGCGAGCGCCCGGAAGATATCCCACTGCTGGTGAAAGCCTTTACCTTTAAAATTGCTCGCCGGATGGGACGCAATATCGACAGTATTCCTGCGGAAGCGCTTCGTACCTTGAGCAGCATGGAGTGGCCGGGTAACGTGCGCGAACTGGAAAACGTGGTGGAGCGCGCGGTTCTGCTTACCCGAGGCAACGTGCTACAGCTGTCCCTGCCGGATATTGCCGCGTTGACGCCGTCCGCACCGCCGGTAGCCACCGAAGTTGCGCAGGACGGCGAAGATGAATACCAGTTGATTATGCGCGTCCTGAAAGAGACCAACGGCGTGGTTGCCGGTCCTAAAGGTGCTGCGCAGCGATTGGGGCTAAAACGAACCACGTTGTTGTCGCGTATGAAGCGATTAGGTATTGATAAGGATGCGCTGGTTTAGCCATTGTGGCTATACTGGGTGATAACTCAACGAAAGGAGGCAGTATGGCGGTATCAGCACGTAATCAATTAACCGGTACAGTCAGTGCAGTTGCCACTGGTGCAGTGAATGATGAAGTTGAACTGACGCTGGCTGGCGGCGCAAAACTGGTCGCGATTGTGACCCATAGCAGCCAGCAGGCACTGGGTCTGGCGAAAGGAAAAGAAGCCATTGCGCTGATTAAAGCGCCGTGGGTGACGCTGGCAACTGAAGACTGTGGCCTGAAATTCTCTGCCCGTAACCAATTTGCCGGTAGCGTTTCACAGGTAACCGAAGGCGCCGTTAACGCCACCGTACACATCAAAACTGATGCCGGTTTTGACATTGTCGCGGTCGTGACGAACGAAAGTCAGCAAGAGATGAAACTGAGCCAGGGAAGCCGGGTCATCGCGCTGATCAAAGCCTCGGCCATTCTTATTGCCACCAAAGCGTAACCGCCATCCGGTACCGGATAGTTAAATTGCCCGATGGCGCTACGCTTATCGGGCCTACGCGATAGGTGAGCCTGCGCTTGCTGGCCGGATAAGGCATCGCCGCCATCCGGCACAAAATAACCAGATTACTTCTTGCGCTGATATTTCTCAGGTAATTCCGGGACGGGACGCTTGTCATCAATCAGATGGCGAACGGTCAGAATCGGGTGACGCCAGAGCATTCTCGGCCCGGCCCAACGCATAATTTGCTTCATCTCTTCGCGTTTAGCAGGTTGATAGCAGTGTACCGGACACTGTTTGCAGGCCGGTTTTTCCTCGCCAAACACGCACTTGTCCAGGCGCTTTTGCGCATAAGCAAACAACGCATCGTAATGCCCCTGTTCATCTGAAGCTTCCGGACACTGGCTTTCGTACAGCGAGATCATCTTTTGGATCGTCATTTTTTCACGAGCAATACGTTTGCCGGACATGATGCCTCCATAATTAAGTTGCATAAATAATACACCTTAATCATGAAGGCAACCAAGACCCGAGTACCGCTTACTCGTCACAACGGCTAAATAGCCCTGCGTTTATAAGGACGGTAGTGCGGTAGCCAAAAGTTATCTTTAATACTCTGCGACAGCGCGTCGTCGCTCATCTTCTCTGCCACACCCGACTGCTGTGCCGCCTTACCGACCTCAAAGGCAATGCTGCGGGTCACCTCGCAGATTGTCCCAATCTCCGGCAACAGAGCGCCTTCCCCGTTACGCACCAACGGGGAAGCATCGGCCAGCGCACGGCTTGCCGCCATCAGCATAGCCTCTGTTACGCGTGTCGCGCCGCTGGCGATAGCCCCCAGACCGATGGCCGGGAAAACATACACGTTATTGCACTGCGCCACCGGAATGGAGCGTCCATTAAATTCAATCACACCGCAGGGACTGCCGGTCGCAATGATGGCCTGTCCCTCGGTCCAGCGAATGATATCTTCTGGTCGCGCTTCCATTCTCGAAGTGGGATTCGACAACGGCATAACAATCGGACGGTCGCAGTATTGGTACATCGTGCTAATTACCTCCTGCGAGAACAATCCAGCCTGACCCGACACCCCCAGCATAACCGCCGGTTTGGCATTGTGGATCACCTCCAGTAACGACGGTGCCGGCCCCTCATACTGCCAGTCAGAAATTTCCTCGGGCGACTGCGCCAGCGGTTGCTGGAAATCAGCTAAGGCATTATTGGTGGTCATCACCAGACCGTCGCGATCCACCATAAAAATGGTCCGTCTGGCTTCAGCCTGGCTCATTCCTTCACTGATGCGACAGGCAATAATATGCCGGGCAATCCCACATCCCGCAGCCCCCGCCCCCACAATTACGATTGATTGCTGACGGAAGTCACGACCGCTGCCTCGGCAGGCAGCAACCAAAGTCGCCAGAGCCACCGACGCCGTGCCCTGAATATCATCGTTAAAACAGCACAGCTCATCGCGATAACGGTCCAGCAGCGGTACCGCGGTATGCTGGGCAAAATCTTCAAACTGCAGCAGAACGTTAGGCCAGCGCCGTTTTACGGCAGCAATAAACATTCCAATAAATGCGAAATAGTCTTCACCAGTTATGCGCGGATGACGCCAGCCGATATAGCGCGGATCGTCCAGCAGTCGCGCATTATTCGTGCCGACATCCAGTAAAATAGGTAGCGTATTCGCCGGATTTACCCCGCCACAGACGGTATAGAGCGACAGTTTCCCGATAGGAATTCCCATACCGCCAACGCCCTGGTCGCCCAGACCCAGAATGCGCTCACCATCGGTGACGACGATGACCTTGATATGGTGCCGTGGAATATCATGCAAAATATCGTCAATACGATCGCGATCGGGCCAGGAGATAAAAACACCGCGCGCACGACGATATATCCACGAGAATTTTTCACAGGCGGCCCCGACTACCGGGGTATAAACGATGGGCAGCATCTCTGGAAGATACTTTTTCAGCAGGTAATAAAATAACGTTTCGTTGGTATCCTGGATATTACGCAGGTAAATATGTCGAGCGTTGTGGGACTCAGCCTCAAGATATTGTTGATACGCCCGTTCGGCTTGTTCATCAATATTCTCAATGGCGCAAGGCAGTAGCCCACTCAGGTTAAAGTCGTGCCTTTCTTGCTGCGTGAAGCTGCTTCCCTTGTTTAATAACGGAGATTCAAGCAGTAACTTCCCCGTAAACGGGACGTATAAAACATCGTTTGTCACGTTGCCATCCATAAATTACAACCAGATAAAAAATAAGAGCCTGCATTAGCAGGCTCTCGGGATTCAAATTAGGACATAGTTGGCAACCAGCATCGCCGCAATACCGGCCAGCGCTGGAAGCAGCGTTCTTCTGACGATCATAAACGGTGAACATTCTCCTGCTTTACTCACCGCAATAATGATTCCAGCCACTGGGGACATTGAGCGCCCCATTCCCGCCATTAACTGCATAGGCAGGATCATATTGACGGCGCTCTCACCAAATTTTGCTGCAATGGAGGGGGCCAGTCCGGAGAAGGAGAAAAAGGCGGCAACACCAGAGCCGGTCAGGACGGCGGTGACGCCCACCAGCGCGGTCATCACCAGCGTCATGCTGGTAAAGCCCAGACCTGCGTTTTGCACTGACTGCAACAGGTAGTCCACCGCGCCAATTTTCTGCAGCCCCTGGGCATAGATATCCGCACATACCAGCAAGGAAACGATACTGGTAAACATGCTGCCCATGCCTTTGAAAAAGACCTGTATTCCTTTACAGCAGCTTTTAAAATCGCGAGTGGTCGCCAGTTCGAAGAAAAATGCGACAACTGCGCCGAGGATCATCGCCGTGACCACATCAATTTTGATGGATTTGATAACCAAAGGGCTAAAGACCAGCACCAGCACCACAGGCAGGACCGGCAGCAGCGCATAAATCGCCGGCACTTTGCGGCCCTCTTCTTCCGCTTGCGCGACGCTTTGCTCGCCCGGTACGAAGCCATCTTTTTTGTCGAAATACTTCGCGGTGAAGTAAATCACCACCGCCACGGCCAGCATAACCGCCACCGCAACCGGCATCTGGTAATGCGCGAAATAGATAGCGCTTTCCATGCCGGCATGCTTCGCCGCCAGATTCGCCGTGCCTACCGCAGGCCCCAAATCCATAAACGCGCACAGGCCAATCATCGCGGCCGCAGAGGCTTTACTGACCCCGAGGCGAACCAGAACCGGGAAGAATGTCACCAGCAGCAACATCGCCAACCCCGCCGCACTTGAAATTGCCACGTGCAGAAGCTGCGCGCAGATATACCCCAGCGCAAGGATCAGGTAAGGTGCTTTAATCACCTGTAGCGGACGAATGCACATATTGACCATCGCATTCGACGCTTTAATGTGATCCATATAGCTGGCAAATCCCCCCGCCGCCATAATGATAAGACCGATACCCGCAATTTGTGTGGTAAGCGACTCTTTGGCAAAGCTAAAGATATCCAGCCAGGTTGACCCCGTGGATTTCGCTTTATCATAGAGAATGCTGTTTTCTGGATAAAACAGTACTGTGATGGTCAATAATGCCAGTCCAGCGAGTAATAAAACAGTTTGCGGCTGATAATTTTTAACAATTAACCATGCAGCAATAACTGTTATCACTATTGCTATAATAAACGCCGTCATAATAACAATTCCTATGCCATACAAATCTGGTAGGGTTACCCGTCATATCATCATAGCTTATGCAGGATACCGGGAAATCACATCCATATATAAGCAGTTATAATATGTACGTAAATTTATCGTATTACATACTCAAATATTGAGATTTAATTGTAATGGGTTGTGTGGTTGTAAAATACGGGAAAGGTGTTTTCCCACCTCTTTTTGTGAGTAAGATCGCAACTCATCTGAATACGGTCACATCCTCCAAAAAAGGCTGGATGCGGGTTTCCAGGATATTCATTCAATGATTGACGTCGAAAGCGTATTACCCTATAACAGCGTTGATATACAACAGCCATCGGGTGTTATCTATGTACAAAAAAAACACGTTAAGTCTGGATGAGTATAACTCACTTACTCTTAATATGGGCGATCTTACAGAATCTGAGTGCCGACTTAATGAGTACATTAATAAGCACTTCAATGAACTCCCCTATCATGGCATTGTTGATCTCTCGCAGAATGCGATGGTAAGTAAAGCTACTATCGGTCGATTCCTGAATAAAATAGGTTTTACCGGTTATGCCGCTTTCCGTAAAGCATTAGACATTACACTGTCAAAAAATAAACTATCAGCACCTTTTGAGAAAAACATCAAACTGCGTAACAATTCCAGCATCACGACAGAAAGTATTGTTACTGATTTCACGCATAAAATATCAACGTTATTTAGTCAATTTAAAAATAATATCGATATTGAAAGCCTGAATGCGTTTATCGATCTGGTATTAAACAATCAACGCCATATTTATGTCGTCGGTCCTTCATCTTCTCATGCCATGGCGACGCATTTTTGTACGTTGCTAAAGTACTTTCGCAGCGATATTACCCTATTACCAACAGACATCAGCGAACTCCCCAAATGCCTCATCAATATCAAGGAGGAGGACGTCCTGATTGTGTTCTCTTACTATCGATTTAACCGGGTCGCGCTCAATATTGCAAAATGGTTCAGAAAAAAGAATGCCGTCGTAGTGTTGGTGACCAACTCAGAGGCGAACCCTTACGGTAAGTTCTGCGATCTGCAGTTTGTTCTCCCAAGCGACGTACATTCCATTTTTCAAAGCCGTATTCTTGGCTTCTTTTTTATCGAACTCATTCTGCATCTGGCTTATGAGAAAGGAGATAGCGAGGGGAATTTTGCCCAACTGGAAGAATTGTTCGTCTTCTTCGAAACATTTTCTGCATCGGCTCATAATACTTAGCGCTGCCAGCCGCCAGGAGAGTTATCCCGCCCGGCAGCATGACGAATCAGGCAATCTCTGCGGTTTTCACGCGATCGAACTCAGCAATTGTTTCCGCAATGAGCGCATCGTTAGCCCCGATATATGACAGCGGCTCACAGGCGGCGGTAATTTCTGCCACAGACAATGACGCGCGGATTTCCGGGCTAGCCTGTACGATCTCCATGAAGCAGTGCTCGCCGGTTGCATGCTTCAGCAGGTTTTTCACCAGGTTATAAGCGGACTCTCTGCCAATTTTGGCGGCAAGTTTCATCGTCAGCGATTCCGACATAATAAAGTGCTTCGAGCAGTCAAAATTAGCGCGCATCTTCTCTTCATTAACAATGAGATGCGAAAGCAGATTTTTTGCGCGCATCAGGCTGGTCGATAACGCATTAGAGGCCTCCGGGAGGATCGTCCAGTTCAGTACCCGCATTGAGGCGGCTCGCACATCCTGTTGATCCAGCATTGCTGGCGCGCCGGAAGCATACATCCACCCCATCCTTGCCAACGTTTGCATCATGTTACTGGCGCGCGGATTCACTTTGTGCGGCATCGTGCTTGACCCGCCGCCGCCTTCTCCTTCAAGCACTTCGGCAATCGGCGTGCGTCCCATGGTTTCGACATCGTTAGCCAGGCGACACAGCGTGCCGTGGATAAGAGCAAAAAACTGCACAACCTCAACAACCGCATCCTGGCTGGCATTATTAATCCCGCAGGGCACGTTCAGACCCAGCGCTAACATCAGCCGCTTGCGCGTTTCCATTCCCTGCTCGCCCACAGAAGCCAGGTTGCCTACCGCACCGCCAAAGAGTCCGGTAACGGCGCGCGGATACAGCTGCTGGAGCCTTGTCAGGTGGCGGTTTATCTCCGCCAGATAACTGCAAACATGCAGCCCCCACGTCGTTGCAGAGGCATCCACCGAATTGGTGCGAGCAACCATTACCGTACGAGCATGTCGTAACGCCATCGTTTTCATGGTTTCGCCAACATCAAGCAATTGCTCACGCAATAGCCGCAGCGTTTGCTGCAATCTCATCGCCATGCCTGAGTCGAGTAAATCCTGAGTGGTGCATCCCCAATGCAGAAACTGACTTACCAGCGGCGTTCCGCTGGCGGAGATCTGATCGATCAGCGGTTTTATCGCCATGCCGACCGTCTGTGTTTCCTGCGCCAGCGCTGGCCAGTCTATCTGTATTTCCCGACAGGTTTGTTCAATTTCAACGGCCGCCTGTTCAGGGATAATCCCCAACTCACTTTGCACGCGAGCGACCGTCGCCTCAAAGCGCAACCAACAACGCAGCAGATTGTCGTCAGACCATATTTCCCGCATCCTGGCCTGAGTGAACAATGATGAATAAAGGTCAGAATCAAATACCGTTGTTTGCTTCCCGTACATACAGCGCCTCTCCGGCCAATGAATGCGTGATAATCGAAAATGTGATTAATCAATTTTGCGGGATCTGTCTGCCAATTTATAGGGGAAAATAGTATTCCCACCCCAAAAATAATTATGAGAATACAACTTTCCCATTTTAGCTTTTCTATCCAGTAGAAATGCGATGCACTTCACAGTAATTTTTAAAATGTAGATCAAATAGCCGTAATATTTCAAAAGAATCGTTCATAAAATATTAGAATCATTAATATAATAGCAAATATAGAGATATTTATGCGTGAATAATCACATTTCATTACGAGAAAAAATGATTCCCATACCGCTGCCATTCCTTTTCCACAAACAATTATCCCGCTGTGAACTTTATTTTATGGTCAGGAAATTAATGCAAGTTTGAGGGATGACATGAAGCTAAAAAATTATTCACTAATATTACTAATGGGTATGAGTTCCTCGGCGTTCGCCTTAAACGTCTATAATAAGGACGGAAATACGCTGGATATTTATGGCCGCGTTGAGGGAAAAATTGCGAGTGGCCAGAATTCATTTGCTGGTAGCGAAAGCCGAAGCGATCTGGGTGGCCGTGTCGGTATTTATCTCACCCGGGATCTGGACCTTCTGCCAGAAACTAAAATCGTGGGGCGCCTGGAATGGCAGGTGCGTACCGAAAAAAATGATAACAATACCGGTGAAAGCGATATGGAGGCCCGTTATTCCTATGTCGGCCTGTCAAATAAAACATGGGGCGAGCTGATCACCGGGAGAACCAAGAACCCGTTGTATCAGGTGATGAAAATGACCGATAAGTATAAAAACTTCACCCCCAATATCTACAGCTATGGTATTACAACCATTGATGATTCTTACCAGTTCAACCGACAGGACGGCACCGTTCAGTGGAACGCCAAATTTGCCGGTAACGAAATCCAGCTGGCATGGGTCTCCGGTAACGGCAACAGTGATAACGAAGCGCTGGATTACGGGGCAATGGCCAGCTATCGTAAGTCTTTCAAATTTGGCGATTTTAGGATTACACCTGCGATAGCGGCCAGTCGTTACAAACGACAGGATGGCGTAGTGACCACCGATGGGCGTAATCAAAACGATCAAATTATGGGAGGATTACAACTCAGCTATAAAGCCTATGAAGTCGCGGTAACCGCATTGCGTACTTCTATTTCTCGCGATAACAAAAGCGATAATAATTATAAAGGGATGGATTCACTCATTTCCTACAATTTTGGCACCGTCAAGGTTCTCACCGGATATAGTTTTTTAAATGAAGATGGTAAAGATATTGCTGAAAAAGAAGACTGGCGTGCTGAAGCGCAATTAACATTGGCTGAAGATACGTGGTTATCATTTACTTACGATAAAGAGTTCGCCAGTAAGAACAAAAAAACCAATGATGACGCGCTCATCGTTGGGCTCCGTTATGATTTCTAAGAGATAAAAAATGAAAAAGATAACATTGCTTGCCGCAGCGACGACCCTCGCATTAAGTAGTCTCTGTGCTCACGCGGATACGTTATTAGCACCTTCCGCACATGCGAAAATGGATGGCGAGAATAAAATTGTCGCGCTTTATGGTAACTCTTTCACTTTCTATAACAATAATATTAATACCCGCCTGCGGGATTTAACGCAGTCCCTACTGCCAGACCATGCCAAAGGCTATAAGTATCGGGGGATCACGATTTCCAGCGGTCATTTAGGCTGGCAAATTGAGAATATGCGCTATCAGAACACGCTACAGAAATGGGATGTCGTCATCCTGCAGGGGAACTCAACAGAAACGATTTCAAAGAAAGAAAGTACCCGACAAAACTTCGTGGACTCTGCAACCCAAATGGCTGAGATGGCGCATAAAGCCGGTGCAAAAGTTGTCTATTTCATGACCTGGCCGAAAAAAGACAAACCCGAAGATAGCCAAAAACTGGCAGATGCTTATATCTCGATTGCGCAAAAAACGGGGGGATATGTGGCTCCGGTAGGTCTGGCTTTCGAGAAAGCACGTAAAACGCACCCAGAAATTAACCTGTATTATCATGATGGTGTACATCCTTCGATTTCTGGAACGTATCTCGCTGCCTGCGTATTCTTCGCTACCCTGTATAACCAGTCTCCAGTCGGCGGCGCGCTCCCTGTTGATACGGACATGACCCCAGCCACCGCCAAAGTGTTACAACAGGTAGCATGGGAAACCGTCACCGAGTTCCAAAAGTCATAATCACCGGGTTATTCGTTCCCAACACGCCGGCAATCGTACCGGCGTAAAACACATTATCCCCCATCTATTCCTTAGCACCCTACGCAAATAAGAATTATTTTCATTTATTTATGCCATGTGCTATATAACATAGCAAAGGCTATATTCGATGATAAATTAACCACTTTGTTGTGAGGGATACTATGCCGCATCTGCCTCGTCTGAAGTCAGTTCTCCTTGCCAGCCTGTTGACGGCACTTACGCTGTCGCCTGCCTGGGCGAAAGAAAAGTTCAAGGTCATCACGACGTTTACGATCATTGCTGATATGGCAAGCAATGTGGCAGGCGATGCGGCAGACGTCAGTTCAATCACCAAACCCGGGGCAGAGATTCACGAATACCAGCCCACGCCAGGCGACATTAAGCGGGCGCAGGGCGCGCAGTTAATTCTCTCTAATGGTCTCAATCTGGAACTCTGGTTTACCCGCTTCTACCAACATCTGTCCGGCGTACCGGAAGTGATGGTCTCAAACGGCGTAAAACCGATGGGCATCAGCGAAGGGCCATACAATGGAAAACCCAATCCGCATGCCTGGATGTCAGCAGACAACGCACTGATTTACGTGGATAACATTCGCGATGCGTTAATGAAATATGACCCGGAAAACGCAGCGACCTACCAGAAGAATGCCGATCGCTATAAAGCAGAAATTCAGCAAACGCTCGCGCCGCTCCAGGCCGAACTTGCCAAAATTCCTGCCGATAAACGCTGGCTGGTCACTAGCGAAGGGGCGTTCTCCTATCTGGCGCGCGATAACGACCTGAAAGAACTGTACTTATGGCCGATCAACGCCGATCAACAAGGTACGCCGAAGCAGGTACGCAAGGTGATCGATACCTTACGTGCGCATCAGATCCCCACGGTATTTAGCGAAAGTACCGTGTCCGACAAACCCGCGCGTCAGGTAGCCCGGGAGTCTGGCGCACATTACGGCGGCGTGCTGTACGTCGATTCACTCAGCGCTGCCGACGGCCCGGTCCCGACCTATCTGGATCTACTGCGCGTCACCACACAAACCATTGTTAACGGCATCAATAACGGCCTTGGGAGTCAACCATGAGTCAATCTGCGATTACCGTGAATCAGGTTACGGTGACGTATCGCAACGGCCACACCGCACTGCGGGATGCTACGTTTCAGGTTCCGGGCGGCTCGATTGCCGCGCTGGTTGGTGTCAACGGTTCCGGGAAATCAACACTGTTTAAGGCGTTGATGGGGTTTGTCCGGCTGGCACAGGGGGAAATCTCTATCCTGCAACAGCCGGTCAACAAGGCGCTAAAACAGAATCTGATTGCTTATGTGCCCCAGTCTGAAGAGGTGGACTGGTCATTTCCGGTACTGGTGGAAGATGTGGTCATGATGGGACGTTTTGGCCATATGGGCTGGCTGCGTCGGCCAAAGGCGCACGATCACGCCTGCGTGGATGCTGCACTGGCGCGGGTCGATATGCTGGAATATCGCCATCGCCAGATTGGTGAACTGTCCGGTGGTCAGAAAAAACGCGTTTTCCTGGCAAGGGCCATTGCACAAGATGGGCAGGTCATTTTACTGGATGAACCCTTCACCGGCGTGGATGTAAAAACCGAGGCCCGTATCATCGACCTGCTGCGCGAATTGCGTGATGAGGGCCGAACCATGCTGGTCTCCACCCATAACCTGGGCTCGGTCACCGAGTTTTGTGATTACACGGTAATGATTAAAGGCACCGTGCTGGCAAGCGGTCCAACTGACACCACCTTTACCACCGAGAACCTTGAACAGGCATTTAGCGGCGTTCTGCGTCACGTCGCATTGAGTGGGGGTGAGCAGCATGTGATTACCGATGATGAGCGCCCGTTTATTTCGCGCCGCGCGGCACGCGAGGGGGAATAGTCATGAACTGGCTGACAGAACCCTTTGGTTACCAGTACATGCTCAACGCCATGTGGGTTTCGGCGATGGTCGGCGGCCTGTGCGCGTTCCTCTCATGCTACCTGATGCTCAAAGGCTGGTCGCTTATTGGCGATGCGCTATCGCATTCCATCGTCCCCGGTGTTGCCGGGGCATATATGTTAGGGCTTCCCTTCGCGCTGGGGGCATTTCTTTCCGGGGGACTGGCTGCGGGCAGTATGCTGTTTCTCAATCAGCGCTCACGCCTGAAAGAAGATGCGATTATCGGACTGATTTTTTCGTCTTTTTTCGGTATCGGGCTGTTTATGGTGTCGCTCAATCCGATGTCGGTGAACATCCAGACCATTATTCTCGGTAACGTGCTGGCGATTGCGCCGGAAGATATTTTGCAACTGGCGATCATCGGCGTCATCTCACTGACTATCCTGCTGCTGAAGTGGAAAGACCTGATGGTGGTCTTTTTCGATGAAAACCATGCACGCTCTATTGGTCTGAATCCTGGTCGGCTGAAGCTGCTATTTTTTACGCTGCTCTCCGTTTCCACCGTTGCTGCACTGCAAACCGTCGGCGCATTTCTGGTCATTTGCCTGGTGGTCACGCCTGGCGCGACCGCATGGCTGTTGACCGATCGTTTTCCTCGTCTGCTGACGATCGCTGTAGCTATCGGTAGCCTGACCAGCTTTTTCGGCGCCTGGCTGAGCTACTGGCTGGACGGCGCAACCGGCGGAATTATCGTCGTACTGCAAACACTGTTATTCCTGCTGGCGTTCGTTTTTGCGCCCAAACACGGTCTGCTGGCAAACCGCCGCCGCGCCCGGCAGGTGAACAAGGAGTCCTCATGTTCTTAACCACATTACTGGAACCCTTTCAGTTCAGCTTTATGGTCAACGCGCTGACCATCTCCGTTATCGTCGCCGTCCCCTGCGCGCTGCTGTCGGTATTTTTGGTGTTGAAAGGTTGGGCGCTGATGGGGGATGCCATGAGCCATGCGGTCTTTCCGGGGATTGTACTGGCCTGGATTGCGGGTATTCCGCTGGCGATTGGCGCTTTTGTCGCCGGATTGTTCTGCGCGGTCGCCACCGGGTATCTTGACGATAATAGCCGTATCAAGCGCGATACCCTGATGGGGATCGTCTTTTCCGGTATGTTTGGCGCCGGACTGGTGCTGTATGTGTCAATCCAGTCTGAAATTCATCTGGACCATATTTTGTTCGGTGACATGCTGGGCGTTTCGCTGGGCGACATTGCGCAGACTGCGGTTATCGCTTTGGGGATAGCGCTTATCATCGGGCTTAAATGGAAAGATCTGCTACTGCATGCGTTCGATCCGCACCAGGCAAAGGCCAGCGGTCTTAACACCACACAGCTGCATTATGGTCTGCTGTGTATGATAGCCCTGACTATCGTCGCGACGCTAAAGTCGGTAGGTATTATTTTGTCGATCTCCTTGCTGATTGCCCCCGGTGCGATTGCGATTTTAATGACGCGCAGGTTCGCCCAGGCATTATTACTGGCTACCGCCATATCGGTTGCAACGTCATTTCTGGGTGTATACCTGTCATTTTTCATCGACAGTGCCCCCGCGCCGACCATAGTCGTTTTATTTTCCCTGCTGTTTGTCATCACCTTTATTTATTCAACGCTGCGCGATCGGCGTTTAGAGAATCAACTTCAGCTGCATGATGTATAAATAATGCTTCATGATATGTCAGCTAATGATGCTTATGCCTCTAAAACCTCGTTTCCGCATCCTGACGGGTATTATCGATATTCAATAAGATAAAAAAGAGTAACCACGAAATGAATGAGTAATTTGATACAAACTTCACCAGCCACACTTCAATGGTACATTGGGGTGTGGTGTAAATAGACCCGTTTTAGTTCCAGGCATTTTTTGAGATCCCGGCCAGATAATAGTGCTGTCGGTATTCCTCCGGTGTCATATTGTTCAGTGATTCATGCGGGCGTTCACAGTTATATTCAGATAACCATTTCTCCGTGATTTCCCGCACTTCATTCAGCATTCTGAACAGATAAAAATCGGGTATTTCTGTACGGTATGTTCGGTTAAAGCGCTCAATAAAAGCGTTCTGTGTCGGCTTACCCGGCTGGATAAACTCCAGTTTTACTGCATGTTTCTCTGTCCATTCAGCCAGTGCCAGTGAGATAAATTCCGGACCATTATCCATGCGTAGCGTGACCGGATCGCCGCGATTTGCCGCGATCCTGTCGAGCACACGGACCACGCGCAGAGCTGGCTGATTCAGTTCGATTTCAATCGACAACGCCTCACGGTTAAAGTCATCAACGACATTGAACGTGCGAAAACGACGGCCACAGACCTGGGTATCAGGCATAAAGTCGACAGACCAGTTCTGGTTCAGACTCCGGCAGGCCCGACGGAGAAGCTTTAATTCGTGGAGTTTAAAACGTGCAGCAAACGAGAGAAGTTGTGGAAAGTTACCAATTTTAAACTGAACAAGTTTACCAGTCGGGGACTCGCGTAACGGTAGGAAAAAGACTTCATCCAGGTGGCACCACATGAGAGACGTAAACCACGATTTTCGCCCACGTCAGCTTCATCTTTGCCACCAGGCTTCATCATTTTTACCGCTTTAAACGAAAGTGGCTTTCCCTCTTGTTTTACTACCATAAAGACTCCGTTATCATGCACCTTATGCAGTCATGAATTCCTACTGTTAACTGTAGGATTTCATGATATTCGATGAGACAACGTGAAACCTAATGATAACCATAAAATTCACTAACTCATTAAAAATTAAGAAATATGGACATCACACTCCAATGAGTACAATAGAAAATCTAGACTCTCACACCCCCATGATGCAGCAGTACAAATCAACAACCTTAACCTATTGATTTTAAATCAATATAAATTCTATTATTAAATTCAAGCTACAAATGAGCTACAAATTACAAAAGCGATATACATATCGCTTTTACATAGGTTTTATTAAATTATGAGTATGATATTCTCCATGGATTCAGAAAATATTTATCAAAAAATATCAAAGTCTTTTCTTGCTCTGTTTTATTTCACTTTTTAAATTTTCTGACATAACTGGAGAAAGAACGCTTTCTTCTTTTTTTGCAATTAAAGCCGGTATATTTATATTATCACAATCAAGATTATCTCCCCACCAATGCATGAATTTGTTCACTGCAGGTGTCATACCCTCTTTAACCTCATGATATTCATCATTAGTAAAAATAGAGGATATTAACTTCAAGTTATCAACTTCGATTTTCCTTACAACTATTATAAATATATCTTCTGTAGGAAACAAATCAGTTTCTTCCAAGGTAATATTTAAGTTATCAAGTATCTCACTCATAAGTACATTAACCTCATTGAATGCTTTTTCATATTTACCCATTATGACGCTCCTTTTATTTGCATTATTGCCAAACATTAGATAGAGGATATATTTTAAATGTCAAGTATAAAACAATAAAAAATTTATAAATATTTTTATTATTACAGACATGAAATACAAAATCTTAATTGAGGTATAATCTCATATGGATAGCCTCCTTTGGTTTTACACCCTGATCCAGATATCATATATAAATGTTTTTTTGCTCGTAATGCACACAATCGAAGCAGAAATTTCAGCACTTCGCCTGCACTACAGGAGAAGCTTTTAAAAACATTACAAGCGAAGCTTTCAGCATTTTTGAAAACACAACTGCTACATTATTTTTTCTTTATTATAACTGAAGCAAGGGCTAACTCTGCGAAGCCGCTGCGCTTGCTTCTTCGAGTTCCCCTTGCTTTTCTTCCCTTCGGTTAGAAAAGACAGCAAACCTCTGCCAACCTTGCATATCAATAATTTTACTCAGGAAAATATCATATATACTTCTCTTAAGCATTTCTTCCAAAAATAACCCCCTCACTTTACAAACGACTTGACACATCATTTTAGCTTGCCCCCCTATTCGTTTAGAATATTAACACCCGATGAATTTTAATGACCAAGTAAAGATTTTCACCATGACAAAAAAATTAATAACTAAACGTGATGTAAGTATATTAAGACAGTTTTTTGATTACAAATTTTTGTATCTTTTGCTTTATCTTCCTGTAAATATGCAAGAAGAGGATAGAGTGAAGGATACAGAAAATTCTCACAGTTATGTAGTATGGAACTCACTTGGTGTTAGTCCGAGTAGTAGAAATTCACCCAGACAAACATTAACAGCTATACAGCAATTATGCCTATGACCGTGACTCCATTGAGGACCGACGACTGACATCAACAACCCTGTTACAAGGCACTTACCCCATGAGTCATTGCACTTGCTGAGCTAAACGAACACACTAAAATCAGATAATAATTAATCGCTTTCTAAGCTCGTAACAAGCGGAACTTTAAGGCAAAATAGGGCTACCATCCTAATTCACGAAGTTACGCTAATGGCAAGAAAACCTAAAGAAATCAAAACAGATCCGTTAGAGGTCATCCTGTGGAAAGCGGCAGACAAACTGCGTAAAAACATTGATGCAGCCGAGTACAAGCATGTCGTGCTGGGCCTCATTTTCCTTAAGTATATTTCTGATTCTTTTGAATCTCATTATGAGTTGCTGAAGGCTGGTGAAGGCGAGTTCGCAGGCGCTGACCCGGAAGATAAAGACGAGTACACCGCTTACAACATTTTCTTTGTCCCTGAGCTTGCACGCTGGAACTATCTAATATCTAAGGCCAAGCTACCCGAAATCGGTAAGCTGGTTGATGATGCGATGGAGCTTATCGAAGCGGGTAACCCACAGCTAAAAGGTGTGCTGCCGAAAGTCTACGCCCGCCAGAACCTCGACGCCACTGTGCTGGGTGAACTGATAGATCTGATTGGCAACATTGCACTGGGAGATGCCAAAGCGCGTTCTGCTGATGTATTAGGCCACGTATTCGAATACTTCCTTGGTGAATTTGCACTGGCAGAAGGTAAACAAGGTGGTCAGTTCTATACACCAAAATCCATTGTAAGCCTGCTTGTTAACATGCTTGAACCTTATAAAGGCCGTGTCTTTGACCCTTGCTGCGGTTCCGGTGGTATGTTCGTTCAGTCAGAAAAATTTGTTGAAGCGCATCAGGGAAATATTGACGATATTTCGATTTACGGTCAGGAATCCAACCAGACCACTTGGCGTCTGGCAAAAATGAACCTAGCTATCCGGGGTATCAATTCAGAACACGTCCGCTGGAACAGTGAAGGCTCATTCCTTAACGATGCCCACAAAGATCTAAAATCTGATTTTATCATTGCCAATCCACCGTTTAACGTGTCTGACTGGTCCGGTGAGCAGCTTCGTGGCGATGCCCGTTGGCAATATGGTATCCCACCTACCGGGAATGCTAACTTTGCCTGGATGCAGCATTTTCTGTATCACCTGTCGCCAAAAGGTCAGGCTGGCGTTGTGCTGGCAAAAGGGGCTTTAACCTCTAAAAGTTCGGGTGAAGGTGATATTCGTGCTGCACTGGTGAAAGACGCTAATGTAATTGACTGTATCGTTAACTTACCTGCAAAACTGTTTCTGAACACCCAGATTCCTGCCGCATTATGGTTTATGCGCCGTGACAGGGAAAACAGCAGTCAGTATCGAGATCGCAGTAAAGAAATTCTGTTTATTGATGCCCGTAACTTAGGCCATTTAATTAATCGTCGTAGCAAAGTGCTTTCTGACGAAGATATCAAAACTATTTCAGATACCTACCATAACTGGCGTAACAAAGGTGGTGACTACGAAGATGTGGCGGGTTTCTGTGCATCTGTCGATATCAATGAAGTCGCTAAACTTGATTATGTGCTGACTCCTGGCCGTTATGTTGGCCTTGCTGATGAAGAAGACGATTTCGACTTTAAAGAACGGTTTACAGCTCTTAAAGCTGAGTTTGAGGCACAACTCGAAGAAGAAGCGCGTCTGAATAAGGCTATCGCTGATAATCTGGCGAAGGTAGTGTTATGAGTGAGTGGAAGAAAGTTTTATTAACGGACGTGTCAGTTAAAATTGGTGATGGTTTACATGGAACACCAATTTACGATGAAAGTGGAGATTATTACTTTATAAATGGTAATAATTTACTCCACGGTAGGGTTTTTATTAAACCTGAAACAAAAAAGATCACTAAGGCTGAGTTTGATAAAATAAAAAAAGATTTAAACAGTTCAACCTTATTAATATCGATTAATGGCACTATTGGTAACGTGTCAAAATATGCATACGAAAAATGTGCTCTCGGTAAAAGTGTTTGCTATATAAACTTGGATGAAAATATCATCCTTAGAGACTACTTTTACTATGAATGCTTATCAGATAACTTTAAATCCTATCTGGATAATATAGCTACTGGAACAACTATACCTAACGTTCCTTTGAAAGGGTTACGTTCTTATGAGTTTAGGATCCCACCGATTACAGAGCAAAAAGCCATCGCCTCTGTACTGTCCTCTCTTGATGACAAAATAGATCTGCTTCAACGCCAGAATAAAACGCTGGAATCTATGGCTGAAACGCTGTTTAGGCAGTGGTTTATTGAGGAAGATGCGGACGATTGGGAAGTAATACCATTAGGCAAGGTTGTCAATATTGCATATGGCAAGAACTTACCGACTTCGAAACTTACAGAATCCGGTTATCCTGTATTTGGTGGAAACGGGCAGATAGGCTTTTACCATAAGTATTTATATGAAAAACCACAGGTTTTAGTTTCATGTCGAGGAGAGGCTTCTGGCAAGGTAAATATAAGTTTACCGAATTCATTTATCACTAACAACTCCTTAATCCTCGAACTTATAGATAATGGAATTACTTTTGAATACTTGAAGTATTACAGCCTTAATTATGATTTCAAATTGCATGTTTCCGGTTCTGCCCAACCACAAATTACCATTAATGGCTTGTTTAATGCAGATTTTAAATTCCCGCCATTAAATAAAATATTATTTTTTTCTTCCATAGTTAAAAGCTCAGAGTTAAAGATATTCCAAAACTCTGTCCAAATCAATAAAATTGAAAACCTTCGAGACACGCTTCTTCCAAAACTAATGAGTGGTGAAGTACGAGTTCAGTATGCAGAAGAAGTAATCTCGGCAGTAGTATAAAATAATTAAGCGGGTGTGCAGCCCGCCCTCTGGTTAAACAGCAATAAGGACAGTACGCATGGCAAAGATGACCGAATCCGATATCGAAGTAATGGCGATTGAGTACCTGCAAGGGATGGGCTATGAATATGTTTACGGCCCGGACATTGAACCCAGTGGAATCAATCCGTTACGTAGCTATCAGCAGGTTGTCCTTGAAGATAAGGTGCGTACTGCCTTGCAACGACTAAATCCACACCTCAGTGAGCAGAAATGCGAGGAAACTCTAAAACAGATGATGCAGATCAGCACACCTGATCTGATGGCAAACAATCTGGCCTTTCATCGCCTGTTGACCGAAGGAATCAATATCGAAGTCAGCAAGGATGGTAATGCACAAGGAGAGCTTGCCTGCCTGATCGACTTTAACGATCCCACTAATAATGAATTCCTGGTCATTAATCAGCTCACCATCAAAGAAGGCAACCATACCCGCCGACCGGACCTTATTTTATTTATCAACGGTCTGCCATTAGTTGTTATTGAACTAAAAAATGCTACTGACGAAAATGCTACGGTATTAGGTGCTTATAACCAGATTAAAACCTATCAGAACCAAATATACAGCCTGTTTACCTACAATGCGTTTAATGTGATATCTGACGGATTGGAAGCCAAAGCGGGAACAGTTTCTGCTGATTTCAGTCGTTATATGACGTGGAAAACCGCTAATGGTAAAACTCCAGCTACCAGTACCCAACCGCAGCTTGAGGTTTTATTACAGGGGTTGCTTAATCCTATAACGCTCTTGGATGTGATCCGCCACTTTATCGTGTTTGAAGCCAGTAAACATGAAGACAGCAAAGGCATTATCAGTATCCGCACTGTTAAAAAAATGGCTGCTTATCACCAGTACTACGCTGTCAATGCAGCAGTACTTTCCACTATTCGTGCCTCGGCTGTAAATGCAGATTCCCCCTCTGCCGAAGTGGCACTGCGCCAGCAGGGACGTAACAGTAAAGATCTCGTTAATGCACAAAAGACCGGAGATCGCAAAGCGGGCGTAGTCTGGCATACCCAAGGTTCCGGTAAATCGCTTTCGATGGTGTTTTATACTGGGAAGATTGTACTGGCGCTGAATAATCCAACAGTGGTAGTGATCACTGACCGTAACGATTTAGATGATCAGCTATTTGGTACGTTTTCTTCTGCCACTCAGCTACTTCGTCAGACACCAAAACAGGCCAACAACCGGGAAGAACTCAAAGAAAATTTGCGTGTCGCCTCTGGTGGAGTGGTGTTTACCACTATTCAAAAATTCCAGCCTGATGAAGGCGGCAATATCTATGAGCTACTATCAGATAGAACCAATATTGTCGTTATCGCTGATGAAGCACACCGTTCTCAGTACGGTTTCAGTGCCAAAGAAGTTGACGTAAAAGACAGTGAAGGCAACGTAACAGGTAAACGCACTGTTTACGGCTTTGCCAAATATATGCGTGATGCCTTGCCCAATGCGACCTATCTTGGCTTTACCGGAACCCCCATAGAAAAAACGGACGTAAACACACCTGCTGTTTTTGGTAACTACGTTGATATCTACGATATCTCACAGGCAGTAGAAGACGGTGCGACCGTGCGTATCTTCTATGAAAGCCGTCTTGCCAAAATTGCCATCAGTGACGAAGGTCGCCAGCTAATTGAAGACTTCGACGATGAGTTTAACGAAGACGAACTGACGCTTACCCAGAAAGAACGGTCTAAATGGGCCAGAATCGAAGGTTTGATTGGCAGTTCAAAACGTATTAAAGCCATTGCGGTGGATATGGTTCAGCACTTTGAACAGCGCTTAAAATCTAATGCCGATCATGGCAAGGGCATGATTGTCACCATGTCCCGTCGTATTGCTGCTGAACTTTATAAAGAAATCATACAGTTAAAACCTGAATGGCACAGCGATGATCTAAATGATGGCGTGATTAAGGTCGTCATGACCTCTTCTGCTGCTGACGGACCAGAAATCGCTAAACACCACACCACAAAAAAAGAACGTCAGGTTTTGGCTAACCGTATGAAGGATGACGACGACAAGCTGAAACTGGTGATAGTGCGTGATATGTGGTTGACCGGCTTCGACGCTCCCAGCATGCATACGCTGTATATCGACAAACCAATGAAAGGCCACAACCTCATGCAGGCGATTGCCCGTGTGAACCGTGTGTATAAAGATAAGATAGGCGGTCTGGTTGTTGACTATCTGGGCATTGCCTCTGATTTAAAAGAAGCCCTCTCCTTTTACTCTGATGCAGGTGGACGTGGTGATCCTGCTGAGGTTCAGGAAGAAGCCGTAACGCTCATGCAGGAAAAGCTGGAAATCTTGGAAGGCATGATGCATGGCTACGATTACAAAGCTTACTTTGCCGCAACGACCTCACAACGCCTGACAATTATTCTTGAATCAGAAAACCATATTTTAGGGCTGGATAACGGTAAAGGTAAAATGCGTTTCCTGGCTGCGGTTGCAGCCTTGTCGCAGGCATTTGCATTGGCGACACCGCACGATAAAGCAATGGAAGCGGCACCCGAAGTAGCATTCTTCCAGGCCGTAAAAGCCAGACTGAATAAATTTACTGAAAACTCAGACGGATCAGAAGAAGAACACAATGACAGTCTGGAAGTTCGGGTAAAACAGACTATCGATCAGGCTCTGGTTACCGATAAAGTTGTTGATATTTTTGACGCTGCTGGGATACAAAAGCCAGATATTTCCGTTCTTTCTGAAGAATTCCTTCAGGAAATGAAGGATTACCAACACAGAAATATTGCTTTGGAAACGCTTAAAAAACTGCTTTCTGACGAGATTAAGGTTCGCTCGAATCAAAGTATCACCCAAGGCAAAAAACTGATTGATATGCTGACCTCTGCAATCAATGGCTACCAGAACAAGGTACTGACCGCAGCGGAGGTAATTGATGAGCTAATCAAGCTTGCCAAGACTATCCAAGAATCTGACAGCCTTGCCAGCCAGTTAAACCTCAGCGCTTATGAATATGCCTTCTATTCTGCTGTTGCAGATAACGACAGTGCTCGCGAGTTAATGGAAAAGGAAAAACTACGAGAACTGGCAGTCGTACTTACAGAGGCTATCCGCAACAATGTCAGTCTTGACTGGACAGTGAAAGAAGCAGCAAGAGCAAAAATTCGCGTGGTGGTAAAACGTCTGCTCAAAAAATATGGTTATCCACCCGATATGTCCTTGCTCGCCACAGAGACCATTTTGAAGCAGGCTGAACTTTTAGCTGGAGAATTAGGAAAATTATTCCCCTAAATTTTTAACATACAAACTATTTTAAGTTATACAGGAGAAGCTAATGGATAGCAGGCCATATCTTAAAACAGTACTATATATACTATCACTATGGCTTCTATTTTTATCATTATTAATTATGTCCTACGATAAGGTTTTGATAAAAAATGTGTGGGACTATATTTTTACTGAAAACTTTACTTTCTCAATCTCGTCATTGAAAGTGAGAAATATCGTTTTCATAGTTAGTTTGATTTTCATTTTTATTGGTGCAATTATTTTAATAGTCCTTGCAAATAGCTTTGGTTCGGGTTGGTCTGTTGCATGCACTGTCTCGGATATTAGCAATGAAAACCATGAACATTTAGAGTTTTTAACCACTTATATAATGCCCTTAGTTTTCACTGATGTCGATAGTAAGAGAACTGTATTAAATTTAGGGTTGATGATATTTGTAATCGGCGCAATATACGTAAAGACAAACCGGTTTTATTCTAACCCATCACTTGCAATACTCGGATTCAGAATATACAAAGCTAATGTTCATGACCGTGGAGTGAAAAAATGCACAATAATCTGCCGCAGTGTTCTAAAGAGTACAGATAATATAAAGTATATAAAAATCGACGATGAAACTTATTTGGCTAAAATAGTGTAGAGGTCATGACATGTTCACTAACATTGAAAATATTTTAAAATCGAAACGCATCTCTGGTGAAGCTTTTTTTGTTGCTGATGTTCAAGGTACGATAGATATATTTAAGGTTAACCTTGAACCTGATGCTGAAAAAGATCTGACCACTTCATTTTCTAAAAGCTTAATCAATAATATTATTGAACCTAACAGAGGTAAAGTGGCCGTTCCACTTGTATCCACTTTATTAGAAAGAGATAAGCAAGTTTTCGAATATGATCACTTAACAATTAATCACCTCCCAATTGAATTTACTAAAATGAACAACGTGCTAAATTTCGGTGTCAATGGGAATGCAACACAGTTTGATTTTGCAACACAAAGCCTCACATCGGTAAAAGCCGTAATTTACCACCTTTGTGATGGTAATGGAAACAGCGTAGTCATTTACCAACATAAATATCCTGTTTCTCTACATAAGAAAACAAAAAAATCTTTCTTGAGTCTAAATGGCAGAACCTTAGATAAGATCACTCATGACAGTATTGATATAAATGACACTATTGACTTCTTCTTTTTTCAGAATAAGTACTATGCGCTAAACATTAAGCTTCTTGAAAGAATGTATGGATTAGAAAGTGTAATAGATAATCTTGCAAATAACTCAACGCCATTAATAATAAACCTTGGAATTGTTAATACACAAGGTATGCCAGTGCCACTAGATATTTTCAAGGATATGTATAAAGACAGAGCATTTATGCGTAGACTTGCTATGGTTTCAAAAGGGAACTTAGTAAAAACGGGAGTTTCAGTCCCTCAAATACAACAAGTCATGCAAAAATTCCCTGTATTTCAACGGAATATTGATCTAACAGGAGGATTAATAAACCTTAATACTAAAGATCAAAAGAGATATTTTATCCGACTTCTAAATAATGAAGCATCTTTTGCAGCACTTGATAACTCGCCCTTCCTGGCTGTTGAAAAAGACTCCGCTGCATAAATTTTAAATGAGCATCCTCAAGCCGAATAACTTAAAGGATGCTCTTCCAATTTTAATAAGCATTATCAACAGCAAAAAACCTCATAAAAAACACTACTCATTTAATTTCCAATATCAATAAGAACACGAATAATCACCATTATATTACTTGATCTTTTATATATCCTATAGCATAACTTTCCAAAGTATTAATATCTTAGCCTCTAATTATGTTCTTTATGCAGGGCAGCTCCCATCTGCAATATTCTTCCATACATTTAAAATATCTTTTTACTTACTTAAACAATCCAAACACAAACCAAAACATAGATAAATAATCTTATGAAAATAATTAATCCACATCACATAGGATAACCTTATCGGCCCATGTTCCATTAAGCTAAGAATAACCTCAAACAAACCAAATTAGATACATCCTTAATAAAACAAAAATAAATTTGAATACCGTAAAATCTGGTGTTATTAATATCTTGAAAACAACAGAAAGGAGATAAAAAAATGAAACCAAACGAAAGTAATAAAAATAACCTCTTCCGTGTAAAGTCAAAAAATGGTGTCCTTCGTTGCCTTAAGGCTGGCGTGGATATAAATATCTGTAATGATAAAGGTCAAACTGCTCTTTTTACCTGTAATGTACCCGAAGCTATACAGGCAATGATTGACGCTGACATTGACATTCACCACTTAGACAATGACGGAAACAATGCATTGTTTTATGCTCAAAATATAGAGACGGTGGAACTTCTTGTCAGCAATGGAATTAATGTAAACCACAGAAACAAGTCAGGCACCCTTGCCATACAGCATATTAATGTTTCACCTGGGTTAATAAAATATCTTATCAAAGCAGGACTAGATATCCATGCCAAAGATAGCTATGGCAATTCCTTTCTTTTCATTCCATTTGAAGGATATGTGTACGATGCACTAATTGAGGCTGGTTGCGACATTAATCATAAAAATATAAGTGGACAGACAGCATTCGATCACTGGCAGTCAGAAAATAATAGCATAGTTGGTAAATATACGCACTGGGAATCTAAAAATGATAACTACATGCGCTTCCTTATCCGTAATATTCACCTTACAAACAGTTCAAAAATTGTATTCAAGAACATTACATTTAAATCAATTGAGCTGTTGTCATTGCTTATAAAACAAAAAAATGAATTTGAGATAAGTGATAAATGTATCATAACACCAACAAATGCCGACGCTAAAAAATTAATTTTACAACTAAAGAAGCTGACAGACATTAGTCATGTTTGGTTTTACATAAGCAGTACATATCTACTGACGCACTATGCAGGAAGACTGCTAATTAAATGGTTAATACGTAATGATATAAAAGTTGATATAGAATCGCTAAAAGAACGCTACTTCTATGAAGAAATCCTCCAGGAAAAATCACAGAGAGAGCAAAAGGTTTTACGAACAACGCTTCAACCAGTTACCTGTAAAGCAATTGCAAAAAAAAGATTATGAATTGAATCTGCCTGAACACTCTCCCCTTGGCTTTAACCTTTAGTCAGATAGCCAAGGGGCGCTAACATCATTAATTTAATACAAAGCCCCACATTGCACCTTAGCACTTTGATAAATTTATTTTTTAAAACACCCTCATCGCCAATTCATACAATATCAATCACTACTCTCAAACCAAATCAATCAAATAAAACACAGCACTTTTTGATAAAAACAATATAACAATGAAAAACAACACCTTATATGAAATATAATAAAAATATAACTATTTAATTAAATAAATATAAAAATATATTTGCATTTTGTTTATTTAATAATATATATTTCCTTTGTTAATTAAATAAAGGAGAACTAAAATGAATAAAACAAACTATCCAAGCCTGACTAACTATCTCGCCAAAACAAAAAAGAACGCAGATCTTTATAGATTATATAATCCACAATTTTCTTTTTTCTGCAAAAGTGACACTCAGGAGCAAAGATTTTATTTCGATTATTTCTCAAGACATATGGTCTCGAAGAGAAATATTTTAACCGTATTCTCTATCTATACATTCACCTCTTATAACATGAACAAAAAAGAGACAATAAAAAATTTCATTCGATTTCTCAAAACGACGAATGAAAGTACATTCCATAATGCTTTTTCATTTCGCGGTGGTAACATTTTGTATGTAAGCAACAAAAACATGTTGAAAGAGATCTCATGGTTTTCACTCGCTCGAATTTACGAAGACATTAAAAAAATAAAGGAATATAAAACCAACCATGACAACTATATCAGATTAGTCGCTTAACAGAGGAGAAAAATCATGAATAACAACGCAATAAATGCATTACTCTCTTGTAAAACTCCAAAAGACATTCAGGCTTGCATTAATGCAGGCTCCGATATTAATACACTGGATTCGTTTGGAAGAAATATACTGTTTTACTGTAAAAACCCAAGAATGATTGACACTCTGGTTAAAGCAGGAATAGATTTTAACCATGCTGACAACTATGGTCACAATGTTTTGTTTAACCAGCGAAATCCTCACATACTGAAAAAATTGATTGATTCCGGCGTAGATATACACCACAAAAATGGTCTCGGCCAAACCTGTTTATGCTCGTTAGCTGATAATATATCCTGTTGCAAAACCCTGATCAATGCTGGAATTAATGTCAACAATGTGGATAAATGCGGAAGAACAATACTTTTTTACGTAAAAAATCACTCTATCTTTGATTTGATGGTACAGGCCGGTTGCGATATAAACCACAGAGATAACCAGGGTCACGGTATTTTTGAAATTTGCCATTCATTAGGCGATTTCAAAGCCAAAATGCTCATTCGTCATATTAGTATGAAGGATAGCAGTCCAGTAATTTTCAACTACCTCAACAGCGAAAGTCTGCAGATAATGGATTTGCTTCAGAAGAAAAACCTTAACTTTACTATCTCTGATAACTGTCAGGTTTATCTAAGTGCCAATGAAAATGAAATGAGCTCTTTCTTCAGTGAACTAAAGAAGAAGACAGATATCAGCAACACACATTTTCGCCATATTGTACTGCGAGGTTATGATTTACGCGGGGACATTGAAACCATTAAATGGTTTATCCGCAATGACATCAAAATAGATAAAAAACAACTGGAACAGCATATTCGACATGATGAGATTTGTAAATATATAGCAGAACATGAGAGAAAGAAACTTAGCGAAATTATGAAACAAACAATCTCTTTAATGCCAGTAAAACGTAGATTGTAACCTCCGCCCCTCCTCACTGTCATAATGAATTTAATATGAACCCTATTTTTACCCAGAGCAGATTACCTAATTAGCAATCTGCTCCACCTCTCTTATTTATAAATTTCGACACTGCCTTGACTTATTTTACCAATGCGCTAACTGTAGATCATGAACACATTTTAAAAAAGGTTAGATATGCATAAAAATGAAAGTAAAGAAGATCTATCAAGAAGCTCAAGAAGAGGTAAATTCCATACAGCAAAATATTCACCTAATGAAGTTCGAACTCACTGCGTCAGCGTTCGGTTAAACGAAGAAGAATTATCTATTCTCGATAGTAAAAGAGGCCCTTATAAAAAAGGGGAATGGCTAAGAATGGCATCCCTCAACAAACTCCCACCGGTATTACCTGAAATCAATCGTGAAGCATGGATTAAACTCGGCAACCTTTCACAGGATTTAAACCGCCTGCTGAATCATCTCGACAGCAAAAGCCCTGACAGCGAACTGACCCGTACAGAACTCTTTGCCCTGCGCAGACAAATAAAAACTCTTCGCGATCACCTTATTCCTACAACCTTTCTGGAGTCAGACCGATGAAAGGCATGCAGAAAATAAAAAGGGGTAAACAATTCGCTGGTGTGATTCTCTACAGCCTGAAGCCAGGTTCTCACCACAAAATCACGCCTTATGTTATCGGTGGCAACATGACGGGCAGCGCTGCTGCAGAGCTTATAAATGAATTTGAAGGCACCCGACTGCTGCGTCCCGATGTCGCCAAACCTGTCTGGCATAATTCGCTTCGCCTGCCAAAGGGTGAGAATCTGTCAAACAGACAGTGGGCAGCATTCGCTGACGATTATATGGCCCGAATAGGCTTCACTGACACCCATCTTCGCTGCTATATCATGCACGATGATCCGGATGGGCAGCATATTCATATCATTGCAAGTCGTATTAACATGGTCGGTGGAAAACTCTACCTGGGGAAAAATGAAAATCTTATCAGCACGCGGATTATCAGTGAGCTGGAGAGAGTACACGGTCTCACCGAAACTACGAGTGTAACGGGTAGTCACCGCCAGGATAATAGGAAGCCTTCCCGTAATGAACTGATGATGGCAGAACGCACAGCAGCTCCCTGCCCTAAGTCACAGTTGCAGGCCCTTATCGACAATGCATTAACCCCCCGTCCCGATTTACTATCCTTTGTCCGCTTACTGGAACAGGAGGGAGTGAGCTGCAAACCCAATATCGCCACAACGGGTAAAATGAATGGATTTTCATTTCAGTACCAGGGCATCGCCTTTAAAGCCTCTCAATTGGGTAAAAAATATGGCTGTCCTTCCCTGCAAGCACTGATTGATTTTACGCCAGAGCATCTTACTGTACTGAAAGAAGCACAAAAGCCGACAGAACCTAAAATTGCGCCAGTGCCAGTACCAGTGCCAGTGCCAGTGCCAGTGCCAGTGCCAGTGCCATCATGCGAGTCTGAAGAACAGGCTGCAAACCGGGAAACGATTCTTGAGAAAATCCATCAGCTTGAAGAAAAAATTCGACTGGAAAGACAACAGGAGACAGTGGGTATCATTCAGCTCAGGAGCAAGCTGCACAATACAACCCGTCAGATACCCCGCCAGCGTCGCCTGAAGGCGTGGCTTTTACTACTCAGCCAAATTGTTGTACTTCTAAGGCGCAAGGGACTGTCACTGCTGCATGCCACAATACATCATTTCCGCAAGATTCTTCATCTGCACCTATTAGAACCCATTCCTTTCACAGCCGGTCATTCCCTTCAGGAACAATCAGTTAGTAATAACCAGCACCTCACACCATAAGAATCACTAGTTTATAATGTAATGATAGTCAATAAATTATTGATCGTTTATATAGATCGATAATTTGATTACGATAGCTAAAATCTATCACAAAGCAATCATCGATCGGTACAAGCAATTTTACTAAAGCGGGTCATTCATCGAAAATGTTCAAAAATACATCACCTTAAATCAGGCCATGGAGTCATGATGGATAATAAAACGATTAGCTGCCCCTTCTGCTTTACACAAAGCCCACATGGTGTGCGGGTTTGCAAAGGCTGTCATGCAAAAGTGGCCTATGGTGAAAGCCCGCTCAGTGTGGCATTCCTGTTTCAATTCGTGGCATTAGCTATCGCTTGGTTAGTATTTTCATTGACCGGCAGTACTCCTGTCTCAGTCATTACGTTTTTTGCCAGCGTCATTATTCTTATCTGCATTATTAAACAGAAATATGCAGACAGAGTTGTTTTTATACGGTGATATTAATTTCATACCACCGCAAACATAAAAAATTAATATGAGAGAACTTATGAACAGATTCATGATTTCTGTGTTTTTTATTTCTTCTTTACTTATTTCTGGCTGTTCAACATCAGGCAACCAGCATCTAAAAAAAGAAACATCACAAAGTCTGCAGTCGAAAATCATCAAAAATAAAACAACGAAATCAGAAATCATTACCGCATTCGGTCAGCCCGAAACCAAAACTACACTTGATAGTGGCAATGAAGAATGGACTTACTCGATGGACAACAATCAGTTTGATGCCACCACATTCATTCCCGTGATTGGACTGCTGACAGGGGGTTCACAGACGCAGGCCAAAACGCTGGAAATCGAATTTAAAGGCGAAACGGTCAGCAATTGGACGTTCTCTGAAAACAGCAGCAAGATGAAAACCGGTCTTATTCAATAACGTACTCTACAGTCTGGGATTATTTTATGAAAACATATGCATTTACCACACTCATTGCGTCCATTTTTTTGCTGAGTGGCTGTACCGGTGAACCGTCTGAGCAGGATATTTACACTGCGATGAATAAGGTCGTGGAGCAGACGAATGCCATCGTTAAATCCATAGCAGGTAAAGATGTCCCGAAAGACGCACTGCGCGAATTAAAATCAGTCAAAAAGCATGACTGCGTAGAAGTCTCTGATAAAAGCTATAAATGCAATGTGACGGCTATTGTCGATAACGAAAAGCGTACTGCTGCTGTAACCCTTGTCAAAACGGATGATGGCTGGCAGGTCGTTGATAAGTAAACCCACCTTAAAACCATCACGACAGGCGGGACGCCAACTGGGTGGCTCCTGCCTTTTTAATACTCGATTATGACCTGCCGGAAACGCCAGCTCCATTTCTCTCCACCATTCAGCATCCCATTCCTTGTACACGCTGCTGCCGCTATCAAAGTCTTTTCCTGATCACTGAGACTGGCGGAGTATAAGCCAGAGAGCCTGCAATGCGTTTCTTTTCATACTGAGCCAGCAAATCAGCATAAATATGCTCTGCTTCGTCCAGATTGCCTGAAATATAATTCACAAGTGAATTCAGGCAATGCAGCAACGTGTCGCTATTTGCAAGCTTCCTGAGCAGCGTTGTGTTCAGAGTCGAAACGACTCCTGTAAACATCTGCATAATATTATCTACGTGATAACATGAATTACGGTACTGCGCCCGTGAATAAAAATACTTCAGATGATACCCTGCGAAGAGAACATAAAGTTTTTTATAAAAGGCATTGTTATTAACGCTGTTGTGATGATGGGTTATAAATTTATCAACAACATGTATAAATTTTTCCTCCTGTGATAAAACATTAATAGCACTCATGATTTCCTCCATTCTTTTGTTTTTATAATTAAGTACTATCATCTTAAAAATTAAAATCAATAGTAAAATTAAAATATTTTATTATTGATATATATTTTACCCCCATAAGTAAAAATAGCTTTTACTGTACTATGGTGTGTCTACCCGACTGTATTACTATTTCATATTTCAATTATCAGAGTTATTTCCCTATTGCTGATAAGAAACCCACAGGAATATTTTTTGAGAGCGTGCTACGCACTGGCTTACGCCCCTACTACCGATAAATGTTAATTATTTTTACCAAACAGTTGAAAAATCGTAATTTTGTCTCCCTGGCAGCGCCGCTGAGTGCCCACAGCACTCACTCGCTGAAGCAGAAAGGATTTTTCCGAAGGGTCCCGGCGTGAGCCGTAGTCAGCAGACGGGTAAAATCATGTATCTGTGTTCGCTTTCCCGATCAACTCAGACTCCTGATTTTTTTGCGCGAAGCGTATTTGTAATGACAGTTAACCTCAGTTCTATGAACTCGTGCGCGAAGCGTATTTATACTTTCAGAAAATACTGTAGTAATGTTCTGAAGCCCAATGGCGCAACATACAGTTGCGCAGGCTTCATTTCAGAAATGATATTATGTAAGAAAAACAACAATAAAAGTATTTTCATCAGGTACACCAAGGCCTTGAGTGTCGATCTAATGTAAAACTGTGGTTTCTTATTTCTTTATCACTCTTTTATCTTGCAGATCAAAATAGGAAATTAATCAATAAAATCATATCATTACGCAAAATCTGCTGTTGTTAATTTCAGCACCAAAAATCATTAATTACATACCAGGTGATGGTGAAATTTAGTACCCCTTGTTTTAAATCTGATAACCCATTACCCCCTACTAAATAATAAACTTAAAATTTAAAAGTAAATATAATTAAAATAATATCACTAACCAAGTTGACAAATGAATTAAACATGCCATATCTGTAATTACAAAAATAAAAAAGGAGCCATTATGTCAATCACAAGTGTTGTATTAACTAAAGAACAGAAATCCATTATTGCAGAAGCATTAGAGGTTATGCCCGAAGATCTGGAAGAGATAAAAATTAAAGCAACCAGCTATAAAAAGACGTCCTTCAGGGACGATTTCTCAATGATCTTTAAAGGTAATATGGCGACACTCGCCAGAATGGATTTGACGCCCACAGCATTTAAAATTGTGCTTTATCTCTTCTCAGCCATTGATTACGGTAATATTATTCCTGATTTTTCACAGTCACGTACTGCTAAAGAGCTTGGACTGAATAAATCAAATGTTTCACGTGCATTCAAAGAGTTATTTGGTAGGAAAATACTTATTCGTGACACCATAGATAATCAGGTATATCTGAATTCAAACTTGTGCGTTAAGGGAATTCCTCGTCGTTTCAATGAAGATCTGATGGATAAATTCAGAAAATCCAGACTGGAGACAGAAGACTTTGCCAATTCGTTTAATTTTTATCGTGCCGGGAGTAAAACAAAGCCGGTTAAAAAATCCAGAAGAAGATATCCTGAAGACGGAATTCCATTTGATTGAAATAATAAACAATGCTGTTGAAAATTTACACTTCCGCAGATAATGATTTCCCAATACAAATTCAACTTTATATTGGGAATAAAACTAATCATAAGATATCATTAAGTATATGACGTTCTTGTTCAACTTCACATGATTTAATCATCCCACTTAGTACTCTAACAAAAACGTCATTCCATTTCTGACGCTCTCTCGAAGTATGCCAGTTCTCAAACAACACTTTTTCAAGAGAGATCCAAATAACTTCTGCGCGAGAGGTATTTAATAGCTCCTTGAATACTTCGTCAGATACAGTAAGAGCATGAGAATAGATTTTATTATCAATAGTCCAGAAAGGCTCTGGCTTGGTAAAATCAGTCAAAGAAGCAAAAGCCAACCCACGGATCTGTGCTGCTTCCATTGTGCTGTTCACTTTATGATGATCCCGCCATGTTCTTAAATCACCTAAAAGATAATTTACTCGTTGATTCCTTGCCTTGCTGTCTTCTGCCTGGTATTGAATATAAGCAGGGCCATTACCAGTCTGGCGATAACGAGCCAATGTTTTGACACTTACACCAAGATAAAGGGCCGAAACTTCAGCACTCAGGGTTGCATCATCTGGCATACTACCAAATAGCCGCCATACTTCGGCGTATTCCCTTAAAGTATCAATAGTACTCATTCCTTATTCTCCTGATTTTCTGGCAATGGTGGGTACTTCGCCGAAGCCAAAAGTGTATTATACAATTCTGGTGACGTCATCAGCATATGAAGCTCAATCAGTTGAAGAGCTTCAAATACCCGCTCTTTATCAGGCTCAGCATATCTTTCAGTAGGGTCTGTGGTATTACGGTGGTTAAGCAATCTTTTCACCACTGCATACGAAGTAAGCCCTTCTGCAACTCGACCAAAGGTTCTTCTTAGATCGTGCATTCCCAGCTTCATTATTCCAGCTTCCTGGCAGATATACTCGCGCAAGCTTTTACTGTCAGAATAATGTCCAACCTTGCTTCGTGATGAACGAGCCGGAAAAACCCATTTGCGTTTATCTGCCCGTATTTCGGTATCGTTGACGATATCTCGTCGGTCTTCCAGAATTCTCTTTGTAGCATCACAGATTGGAAGCTCATGGTCGTTACGATTTTTCGTGTCGTAAAAGCGAATAACCCGGTTTTCGAGATCGACATAGCTTGTCGTTCTGACTTCCTCTTCTGTCAGGGCCTCTCGCCAGCACAGTGTTGCTGTCTCTTCTTTCCTGGCTCCTGTCAAAATGGTCAGCAACAGATAATCACAACCCAAACGATTAAAACCTCGCTTATTGTGTAATGCACCTAGAAACCGTCCCAAAGTATCTTTGGGGGACAATGGATTTCGTACGCCCTTGGCACGATAGCTATCTTCCAGCTCAGATCGTGTTCTGAACTTCTTCTGTACCTTTAAAATTGAAAAAGGATTATAGGACAACGAAGGTTGTCGTTGCTGGGTCTGAGCATTCCCAGCTTCTATCTCGATTGCGTGTTTTACAGCAACATTGGCCCACCTAAAAGTCTGTTCTGCTGCTGTTCTGGCTCTTGAAGCAATCTCGTCAAACTTCCGAAGGATTTCATTACCAGTAAGATCCTTGATTCGAAGGTTCCGCCATTCTTTTAACCGACTCTCAGCTTTGTCTAACACATTGAGAGTGTTTGGTTTAGCAGGTTTTGTTCTGCCAAGTAAGTGACTCCTGTATTGGGCAAAAGCTTCACTCACAGTCAATTCAGCCAGATCGAGTTCCCTTTTAATCTTGTTGGGATTTCTCTTTGTTGCAATCATTGTCTGAACCAACTGCCGAGCTGCCTCACGGGCTTGATCGATACTTGGAAAATCAGACACATTTCCAACCTTTACTTTCAAGACAGAGCTTGGCTTCTTACCCTCACTGACATTACGATCTGACGAGGCTACTCTTCGCTGGATTACATAGGTTTTTTTCGTCAAACTGACCTTCACACCGAAACCAACAGGCGAATCTCGATGATCGTCAAAAACTATGTAAGGTTTTTGGTCAGGGTTAGCTTCGAAAACGACTTTTCCAGAGCTACTGAGCTCAGGCTTAACATTGATACTTAACTTATTGATAATAAAAGCCTGATTGAGAGTTGTTTTCAAAGTATCACCACCATTTGTAGCCCAGAGAAGGAGTAAAACCAATCTATCACGTCTTGGGCTACAAGTGAGCTACAAATTTATGGGTTTATGTGGGTTTAAAAGGGTTTTACCTGGGGCCACATGAGCACTTGAAAGAATTAAAAAACGAGCAAAATCAATATGAATGAGTCTATTGACAAGGATCTATCAGACCACACGCCAATGATGCAGCAGTATCTCAAGCTGAAGGCTCAGCACCCGGAGATCCTGCTGTTTTACCGCATGGGCGACTTTTACGAACTGTTTTATGACGACGCGAAACGTGCGTCGCAGCTGCTCGATATCTCGCTGACCAAACGTGGCGCATCGGCAGGCGAGCCCATCCCGATGGCGGGCATTCCCCACCATGCGGTGGAAAACTACCTCGCTAAGCTGGTCAACCAGGGGGAATCTGTCGCTATTTGCGAGCAGATTGGCGATCCAGCAACCAGCAAAGGGCCGGTTGAACGCAAAGTGGTACGCATCGTCACACCGGGCACCATCAGCGATGAAGCACTTTTACAGGAACGTCAGGACAACCTGCTGGCCGCCGTCTGGCAGGACAGTAAAGGCTTTGGCTACGCCACACTGGACATCAGCTCCGGGCGTTTTCGCGTCAGTGAACCCGCAGACCGTGAGACGATGGCTGCGGAACTACAGCGCACCAATCCTGCCGAATTGCTGTATGCCGAGGATTTCGCAGAAACGTCGCTGATCGAAGGCCGTCGCGGCCTGCGTCGTCGTCCGCTGTGGGAGTTTGAAATTGATACCGCCCGCCAGCAGTTAAACCTGCAGTTTGGCACACGGGATCTGATCGGCTTTGGTGTGGAAAACGCGCCGCGTGGATTATGCGCTGCCGGCTGCCTGCTGCAATATGTAAAAGATACCCAGCGCACCTCACTGCCACATATTCGCTCCATCACCATGGAACGCCAGCAGGACAGCATCATTATGGATGCCGCCACGCGCCGCAATCTGGAAATTACCCAGAACCTGGCCGGTGGCGTAGAAAACACGCTGGCATCGGTGCTCGATTGCACCGTGACGCCAATGGGTAGCCGTATGCTCAAACGCTGGCTGCATATGCCAGTCCGCGATACGCAGATACTGATCGAGCGCCAGCAGACCATCGGCGCGCTGCAGGATTCCACCAGCGAATTGCAACCCGTACTACGTCAGGTGGGCGATCTGGAACGTATTCTGGCACGTCTGGCACTGCGTACCGCGCGCCCACGCGATCTGGCGCGGATGCGTCACGCCTTCCAGCAATTACCGGAACTGCGCGCTCAACTGGAAAACGTAAACAGCGCTCCCGTACAGATGCTGCGCGAGAAAATGGGCGAGTTCACGGAACTGCGTGAACTGCTGGAGCGTGCCGTGGTTGATGCCCCGCCAGTGCTGGTACGCGACGGTGGCGTTATCGCACCGGGCTATAACGAAGAGCTGGACGAATGGCGAGCGCTGGCTGATGGCGCAACCGATTATCTGGACAGACTGGAGATCCGCGAGCGCGAGCGCACCGGCCTGGACACATTGAAAGTTGGATTTAACGCCGTCCACGGTTACTACATTCAGATCAGTCGTGGACAGAGTCATCTGGCACCGATTAACTACGTACGCCGTCAGACGCTGAAAAATGCCGAGCGCTACATTATTCCTGAGCTGAAAGAGTACGAAGACAAAGTTCTGACCTCAAAAGGCAAAGCGCTGGCACTGGAAAAACAGCTGTATGACGAGCTGTTCGACATGCTGTTGCCGCATCTGGCTGATTTACAGCAGAGCGCCAGCGCACTGGCAGAGCTTGACGTGCTGGTCAACCTGGCCGAACGCGCTTATACCCTGAACTACACCTGCCCGACATTCAGCGATAAGCCCGGTATCCGTATTGCAGAGGGTCGCCATCCGGTGGTGGAACAGGTGCTGAGTGAGCCGTTTATCGCCAACCCACTTAACCTTTCCCCGCAGCGGCGGATGCTGATTATCACCGGGCCAAATATGGGCGGTAAAAGCACCTATATGCGCCAGACCGCGCTGATTGCGTTGCTGGCCTACATCGGTAGCTATGTGCCGGCACAAAAGGTAGAAATAGGTCCAATCGACCGTATCTTTACCCGTGTGGGCGCAGCGGATGACCTCGCATCCGGTCGTTCAACCTTCATGGTAGAAATGACCGAAACGGCCAATATTCTGCATAACGCCACTGAGAACAGCCTGGTGCTGATGGATGAGATTGGGCGCGGGACCTCAACCTATGACGGTTTATCTCTGGCCTGGGCTTGTGCTGAAAATCTGGCGAATAAAATCAAAGCACTCACGCTGTTTGCTACCCACTACTTCGAACTGACTCAGTTACCGGAAAAAATGGAAGGCGTAGCGAACGTACATCTGGATGCGTTAGAGCATGGCGATACCATCGCCTTTATGCACAGCGTACAGGATGGCGCGGCGAGTAAGAGCTATGGTCTGGCGGTCGCGGCACTGGCTGGCGTTCCGAAAGAGGTTATCAAACGCGCACGGCAAAAACTGCGCGAGCTGGAAAGCATCACGCCAAACGCCGCGGCAACGCAGGTTGATGGGACGCAGATGTCACTGCTCAGTGCACCGGAAGAGACATCACCTGCCGTTGAAGCACTGGAGAATATTGACCCGGATTCGCTGACGCCGCGCCAGGCACTGGAGTGGATCTATCGGTTGAAGAGTCTGGTGTAATACTCGTGATGCCGGATGACGGCTCCGTCTCATCCGGCCTACGGCCTGATTTGTAGGCCCGATAAGCACAGCGCCATCGGGCAAATTTACCGGGCGGGGCTTCGCCTCGCCTGCATTTTTGATTAGCGCTTATCTTCCGCCAACAGAGGGGGGATACTTGGCACCATCGGTGCTTCATCAATATCCTTCTGCGTCATGCGAAACGCCTGCGGGTAGTGCTCACGGCTGGTGCGACGTAGCGGTTCAGTATTACGCCAGGTGTACAGACAATGCTGGCACTGATATACCGTCCAGACGCCTTTTACCGGCGAGTTCGCCATCACTTCAATATGTTCATCGGCACAACGTGGACAAATCATCTACAACTCCTTATTTACGGTTAGCCAGCATGGCGGTCAGCTTTTCAGCCCAGGCTTTCGTTTCCGGTAAATCACATACCGGCTGGCTGTAGTGCCCACGGTTATCCGGCGCGACCGGCGTGGTGGCATCAATAATTAACTTGTCGGTAATCCCCGCCGGACTGGAACCCGGATCAAGCTCCAGCACCGACATATTCGGCAATTGCACCAGATCCCCCGCCGGGTTAACCTTCGACGACAGCGCCCACATCACCTGCGGTAAGTTGAACGGATCAACATCCTCATCAACCATAATCACCATTTTCACGTAACCCAGACCGTGCGGCGTGGTCATCGCCCGCAACCCTACCGCACGGGCAAAGCCGCCGTAGCGTTTTTTGGTGGAGATAATCGCCAGCAAACCGTGGGTGTACATGGCGTTCACCGCCTGCACTTCCGGGAATTCTGCCTTCAACTGTTGATACAGCGGTACACAGGTTGCTGGCCCCATCAGATAGTCGATTTCCGTCCACGGCATCCCGAGATACAGCGATTCAAAAATAGGTTTACTGCGATAAGAGACTTTATCAATGCGCACCACAGTCATGTTGCGCCCGCCAGAGTAGTGCCCGGTAAATTCACCAAATGGCCCTTCTATTTCACGCTTGCGGCTTTCAATGACCCCTTCGAGGATCACTTCTGAACCCCACGGTACGTCAAAACCGGTGAGCGGTGCGGTGGCGATCGGGTACGGGCTTTCTCGTAGCGCCCCCGCCATTTCGTATTCAGATTGATCGTACTTCAGCGGCGTTGCCCCCATCAGAGTGATGATCGGATCGTTGCCAAGGGTGATCGCAATCGGTAGATCCTCGCCGCGCTCTTCAGCCTTATGCAGGTGCAGCGCAATATCGTGCATCGGCACCGGTTGCAGGCCCAGCTTACGCTTGCCTTTTACTTCCATACGGTAAATACCGACGTTCTGCTTACCGAAATTGTCGACATCCAGCGGATCGCGCGAAACCACGCAGGCTTTATCAAGGTAGAAACCACCGTCGCCATCGTTCAGACGAAACAGCGGCAGAATATCAAACAGGTTGATATCGTCACCGTCGACGCTGTTTTCCGCCCACGCCGGGTTGGCACGACGCTCCGGCGTAACCGGAAATTTATCCCAGCGGCGAATGAATTCATCGATCTGTTTTTTCACCGGCGTATTCGGTGGTAAACCCAACGAGATTGCATGGTTCTGCCAGGAGCCGATAGTGTTCATTGCCACACGGGCATCGGTAAATCCACGAATGTTGTCAAACCACAGCGCAGGCGCCCCGTCGCCAATACGTCCGGTGGCATTGGCAGCCGCTGCTAAATCCGGTTCGGCGTTCACTTCTTCACTGATTTTCAGCAATTGTCCCTGGTCGTCCAGCGCCTGCAAAAAGCTACGCAAATCATCAAATGCCATTACTCATTCTCCTGTAAAAAATTCTGCGCCTGCCGTAACCCCTGCCAGCGACGGGCGTTTGGGTGTTCCAGACCAAACTGATCGAGAACGCGAGCGACAATGTGCTGCGTAATGTCATCGACCGTTTGCGGATGGTTGTAAAACGCGGGCATCGGCGGAACCATTGCGACGCCCATACGGGAAAGTGCGAGCATATTTTCCAGATGAATGGTGCTCAGCGGCATTTCACGCGGAACCAGCACCAGCTTGCGCCCTTCTTTCAGCACCACATCAGCGGCGCGCCCCACCAGGCCTTCCGCGTAGCCTGCGCGAATACCGGCCAGGGTTTTCATGCTGCAGGGGATAATGATCATGCCGTCAGTGCGAAACGAGCCAGAGGAAATACTCGCTGCCTGGTCCGCCGGATGGTGGCAATAGTCCGCCAGCGCAGACACATCGTTAACGCTGTACGGCGTTTCGAGCTCAATCGTCGTTTTAGCCCACTTCGATAACACCAGATGCGTTTCCACTTCCGGCATTTGCCGCAGCGCTTGTAGTAGCGCCACACCAAGCGGCGCTCCCGTTGCCCCGGTCATTCCTACGATGAGTCTCATTCAACCTCTCAATATTGTTCGTGTACGAACATTTTGCATAACATACTCCCACAACCGACTCCGGGCAAGGACACCTGGCACAGATAGCTAAAGTCGCGCTTATTAAAAAATCACGCGTTACCCGCTATGATAGAGACCGATCGTTTGCCCGGAGTTCCCATGGAGTTACGAAATACCGCGTTTCACTTACTACGTCAGCTTTTTCAAAAGCATACGGCTCGCTGGCAGCATGCATTACCGGAACTGACCAAACCTCAGTACGCAGTGATGCGGGCCATCGCTGAACAGCCCGGCATTGAGCAGGTTACCCTGACCGAGGCTGCAGTCTGTACCAAGGCGACGCTTGCGGAAATGCTGAGCCGGATGGAAAAACGCAATCTGGTCAGGCGTGAGCACGACCCGGCGGATAAGCGTCGGCGGTTTGTTTATTTGACCGCGCAAGGAGAAGCGTTACTGGCCAGCGCAACCCCGTTGGGAGATAGCGTGGATGATGAGTTTCTGGGCCGACTTAGCGGGGAAGAGCGCGAACAGTTTACGCAGTTGGTGCGTAAGATGATGAACTGATTTGCCGGATGGCGACGTAAACGTCTTATCCGGCCCACAAAGCCCTGCTCTCCGTAGAGCCTGATAAACGCAGTGCCATCAGGCAACAAACAAAGAAAAAGGCCAGCCTCACCGAGACTGGCCTTTCTTGATAGAACTTGTGCTTACTCGCGGAACAGCGCTTCGATATTCAGCCCCTGTGTCTGCAGGATTTCACGCAGACGACGCAGGCCTTCAACCTGAATCTGACGAACACGTTCACGGGTCAGGCCAATTTCACGGCCCACATCTTCCAGTGTCGCAGCTTCGTACCCCAGCAGACCAAAACGACGTGCCAGCACCTCACGCTGTTTGGCGTTCAGTTCGAACAGCCATTTGACGATGCTCTGTTTCATATCATCGTCTTGCGTGGTGTCTTCCGGACCGTTTTCCTTTTCGTCGGCCAGAATATCCAGCAACGCTTTTTCGGAATCGCCACCCAGCGGGGTGTCTACCGAAGTAATGCGCTCGTTGAGTCGGAGCATACGGCTGACGTCATCAACCGGTTTATCCAGTTGTTCCGCAATCTCTTCTGCACTCGGTTCGTGATCCAGTTTATGCGACAACTCACGCGCGGTACGCAGATAGACATTCAGCTCTTTTACAATGTGAATCGGCAGTCGGATCGTACGGGTTTGATTCATAATCGCCCGTTCGATCGTCTGGCGGATCCACCAGGTTGCGTATGTTGAGAAGCGGAACCCGCGTTCCGGGTCAAACTTCTCGACGGCACGGATAAGCCCCAGATTGCCCTCTTCAATCAGGTCCAGCAATGCCAGACCACGATTGCCATAACGACGAGCAATTTTCACCACCAGACGCAGGTTACTTTCAATCATGCGGCGGCGAGAAGCGACATCTCCACGCAGTGCGCGACGCGCAAAATAAACTTCTTCTTCGGCTGTTAACAGTGGCGAATAACCAATCTCACCAAGGTAAAGCTGAGTCGCGTCCAACACACGCTGTGTGGCCCCCTGCGATAACAGCTCTTCTTCAGCCAGGTCGTTATCACTGGGTTCCTCTTCACTCAAGGCTTTCTCATCAAAAGCCTCTACTCCGTTCTCATCAAATTCCGCATCTTCATTTAAATCATGAACTTTCAGCGTATTCTGACTCATAAGGTGGCTCCTACCCGTGATCCCTAACGGAACTAGCACGTGAAAGCCTGGTTCCGCCGAATTATCGCTGCGGTAAATAGCGCAGCGGGTTTACGGATTTCCCCTTGTAACGAATTTCAAAATGCAAGCGTGTAGAACTGGTTCCGGTGCTACCCATGGTAGCTATCTTCTGCCCCGCCTTGATTTCTTGTTGTTCCCGGACCAGCATTGTATCGTTATGGGCGTAGGCACTCAGGTAATCATCGTTGTGTTTGATGATAATAAGATTACCGTAACCACGCAGCGCATTACCGGCATATACGACGCGTCCATCTGCGGTCGCGACAATAGCCTGTCCTTTGCTGCCTGCAATGTCGATCCCTTTATTGCCACCTTCGGTAGCTGCGAAGTTTTCGATCACTTTGCCGTCAGTCGGCCAGCGCCAGGTAGAAATCGGCGAACTGGTAGAAGTTGAGCTTGCAGTCGATTCGGTTGCACTAACTGCCGGAGCCGTTACAGGCGCTGTGACGACGGTCCCAGCAGGCTTGTTGTTCGGCAACATTTTGTTAGCACTTTGTTCACCTGAATCCTCAGAATACGTAATTGTTGGTTTCGAAGCAACAGCAACGGTGGAATTTTGTGCAGGGTTGGTCACAACTCCTTGCTGTGCTGCATCCGCCTGGGTGATGGCATTACCACCGGTAATCGGTGCACCCGACGCGTTGCCCACTTGCAGAGTTTGTCCGACATTCAGGCCATACGGGGCCGGAACGTTATTGCGTTGTGCGAGGTCACGGAAATCGTTCCCGGTAATCCAGGCAATATAGAAAAGCGTGTCGCCTTTCTTAACAGTATAGGTACTGCCACCCGTATAGCTACCTTTCGGAATATTCCCATACTGACGATTGTACACAATCCGCCCGTTTTCCATCTGGACAGGCTGTTCTGCAACCGGCTGAACCTGTGTTGGCTGAGTCGCCGGGCGTTGCACCGGTTGGATCTGTGGCGTTTGTTGTACTGTCGCCGTTGATCCCATTTTTGGTGGAGGCGTGATCAGCATGCCGGAGCTGGTGTTCGATGATGCATTGCCGCCAACAGAGCTGACTGGCGCTGGTGGATTCGAGGTGTTTGAACAACCTGCCAGCCATAACGAAACCAGTGACAATGCCGCCATGCGGCGAACGGTAAATTTGTGGCTTCCCGCGCTCATTTATCCCCCAGGAAAATTTGGTTAATACCCAGTGACGTAATCACCGTGCAAGGCATCGGACTGGACACTGGAAAACGTGACCACGATACGCTTACTAATTCCAGAATATCCAGGAAAACTCCAGGTATTCAGCAGCGTTAGCTACGCCAGCTCCCCTTTGACTAAGGGAACAAAGCGTACGGCCTCCACGGTGTCGATAATAAATTCGCCTCCCCGACGACGCACCCGTTTCAAAAACTGGTGCTCATCGCCCACGGGCAAGACGAGAATGCCGCCTTCATCCAACTGCATCATCAATGCCGTTGGGATCTCCGGCGGTGCTGCCGTCACAATGATAGCGTCAAACGGAGCTCGCGCCTGCCAGCCTTGCCATCCATCACCATGACGGGTCGAAACATTATGTAAATCAAGCTGTTTCAGGCGACGACGCGCCTGCCATTGCAAACCTTTAATGCGCTCAACAGAGCACACGTGCTGCACCAGATGAGCCAGGATCGCCGTCTGGTAGCCAGAGCCGGTACCAATTTCCAGCACCCGAGACTGCGGTGTTAGCTCCAGCAGCTCGGTCATGCGAGCCACCATATAGGGCTGTGAGATAGTCTGCCCCTGGCCAATCGGCAGGGCGATATTATCCCAGGCCTTATGTTCAAACGCCTCATCAACGAACTTTTCACGCGGCACGGCGGCGAGCGCATCCAGGACATGCTCATCTCTGATGCCCTGCGCACGTAATTGTTCAAGAAGAGTGTGTACGCGTCTGCTTACCATTGCGTGTCGGCTCCCACGCTGTCTAACCAGTCAGAAACCACCTCATGCGCGCCATATGCGGTTAAATCGACATGCAGCGGCGTGATGGAAACATAACCTTCATCAACGGCAGCAAAATCCGTATCCGGACCGGCATCGCATTTTTCGCCCGGTGGTCCGATCCAGTACAGCGTATTGCCGCGGGGGTCCTGCTGTGGAATCACCTGATCCGCCGGATGGCGGCTGCCGCAGCGGGTAACGCGAATACCTTTGATCTGATCCAGGGGTAAATCCGGCACGTTGATATTCAGAATGCGACCGGTGCGCAGCGGTTCGCGGCTTAACGCGCGTAAAATCCGGCAGGTTACTGCGGCAGCAGTATCGTAGTGTTTATGCCCATCGAGTGAGACCGCCAGCGCAGGGAACCCCAGATGACGACCTTCCATCGCCGCCGCCACGGTACCAGAATAGATAACATCATCACCCAGATTAGGACCCGCGTTAATACCAGAAACGACAATGTCCGGACGCGGACGCATTAATGCGTTCACGCCCAGATAGACGCAGTCGGTGGGTGTCCCCATTTGTACAGCGATATCGCCATTATCATAGGTAAACGTGCGAAGTGAAGACTCCAGCGTCAGCGAGTTAGACGCGCCACTGCGGTTACGATCCGGGGCAACCACCTGTACGTCAGCAAACTCACGCAGCGCTTTCGCCAGCGTTTGTATACCGGGCGCGTGGACCCCATCATCGTTACTCAGCAATATACGCATAATCACCCATTGTGTTAATAAGTTCCCTTACAACACTGGTGGCGAAGCTACCTGCCGGTAGCCAGAAGCGCAACTCAACGGTTACGTCATCCCACCAGTTCCAGCTTAATTGTTGTGGATACAGCAACATAGCGCGGCGCGATGCCTCAACTTTCTCGCGCAATAACAGAGACTGTAGCGCGGTTTCGTCAGCAATAGCGGCTTCTTCAAACGCCAGCGCATCGCGCTGAGTTCCCCACTCACCGCTGCCCGGCAATGCCGCTGTTATCATCAATTCTTTCTCATCGACGCGACGCTGTAATTCAGTTTGTTCTTCCTGTGTGGCGACAAACCAGCTTCCGCGTCCCGACAATTGTAGCGCATCGCCGTCAACAACTTGATTAAAGTCTGTTTTTTTCAGGCGTTCACTGACTATCTGATTAAACAACGCGCTACGGGCCGCCGACAACCAAAAACTGCGTTTATTGCGATCGCGCACCGGCGCATCGCTTTGCGCCCAGCGCAACGCCCCTTGCAGGTTGCTGCCGCCGATACCAAAACGCTGAGCGCCGAAATAGTTCGGTACGCCGCGCTCGCTAATCGCCTGTAAACGCGCTTCAACATCATCACGCTCGCTCACTTCACGCAACACCAGCGTAAACGCGTTGCCTTTCAGCGCCCCTAAACGCAGCTTACGCTTGTGGCGCGCGTACTCCAGCACTTTACAGCCTTCAAGCTCAAATTTGCTTAAATCAGGCATCGCATTGCCCGGTACACGCGCGCACAGCCACTGTTCCGTGACCGCATGCTTGTCTTTCTGGCCAGCAAAGCTGACTTCCCGGGCGTGAATTTTCAGGAATTTCGCCAGCGCGTCAGCGACAAAACGGGTGTTACAGCCGTTTTTCAGGATACGCACCAAAATGTGCTCGCCTTCGCCATCCGGTTCAAAGCCTAAATCTTCGACGACGACAAAGTCTTCCGGATTCGCTTTCAGAACGCCATGGCCTTGTGGTTTGCCATGGAGATACGTCAGATCTTCAAACGCAGTCATTTCGTTGCCTTAATGAGTAACGCCACCGCTTCACAGGCAATCCCTTCCCCACGCCCGGTAAAACCGAGTTTTTCCGTGGTGGTCGCTTTCACGTTAACATCATCCATATGGCAGCCGAGGTCTTCGGCAATAAACACACGCATTTGTGGAATGTGCGGCAGCATCTTCGGCGCCTGGGCAATAATTGTCACATCCACATTACCAAGCGTATAGCCTTTGGCCTGAATACGCCGCCAGGCTTCACGCAATAATTCACGACTATCTGCACCTTTAAAGGCCGGGTCGGTGTCCGGGAATAGCTTACCGATATCCCCCAGCGCAGCCGCGCCCAGCAGAGCATCGGTTAACGCGTGTAACGCCACGTCGCCATCAGAATGCGCCAGCAATCCTTTTTCATACGGGATGCGCACACCACCAATGATAATTGGGCCAACTCCTCCAAAAGCGTGTACGTCGAAACCGTGTCCAATTCGCATTATGCCTTCTCCTGATATACACAACATCCTGCAGGCTGCCTCGTTGCAGCGTGAAGGATGAGGTGTCTAGATAGTTCGGGTCAGATAAAATTCCGCCAGCGCCAGATCTTCCGGGCGGGTGACTTTAATGTTGTCAGCGCGTCCTTCGACCAGCAGCGGATGAAAGCCGCAATATTCCAGTGCCGAAGCCTCATCCGTAATGGTTGCGCCTTCGTTGAGCGCTCGCGTCAGGCAGTCGTGCAACAGCTCGCGTGGGAAAAACTGCGGCGTCAACGCGTGCCATAAATCGGTGCGTTCGACCGTATGAGCAATCTCGGTCTTACCAGGCTCGGCACGTTTCATTGTGTCGCGTACGGGAGCCGCCAGGATACCGCCGATACGGCTGGCTTCACTTATTGCCAGTAAGCGGGCTAAATCATCCTGGTGCAGGCACGGACGTGCGGCATCATGCACCAGTACCCACTGAGCCTCCCCTGCGGCTTGCAAACCGGCAAGGACAGAATCAGCACGCTCGTTGCCGCCATCCACTACGGTAATTTGCGGGTGCGCAGCAAGTGGAAGTTGGGCAAAGCGACTGTCGCCTGGGCTGATAGCGATGACGACTCGCGTCACCCGGGGATGAGCCAGCAGCGCATCCACCGAGTGTTCAAGAATGGTTTTATTGCCAATAGAGAGATACTGCTTAGGACACTCTGTTTGCATTCGGCGGCCAAACCCGGCAGCCGGCACCACGGCGCAAACGTCCAATAAAGTGGCTGCCATGTTAAATCCCTGGACGGTTTATCGATTGTTTTGCCCTGCAGTCTGAGCACGTTTAGACGCGTCAGGCACCAGACGATAAAAGGTTTCGCCCGGCTTAGTCATACTGAGTTCGTTGCGCGCACGCTCCTCAATAGCCTCTTGTCCGCCATTGAGATCGTCAATTTCAGCAAAGAGCTGATCGTTACGCGCTTTAAGTTTCGCGTTTGTAGCTTGCTGCGCAGCAACATCATCGTTGACGCGACTATAGTCATGTATGCCGTTCTTACCGAACCACAGCGAATACTGCAGCCAGACTAATAAAGCCAGCAACAGCAGCGTTAGTTTACCCATCCTGCCCCCTGAAAAACGGCATTTACATCCCATAACTTCCGCAGACAACTTTACATCAACGGTCGGGAATGCCGCGACAACGCGGGCAAATGTACCACATTTGCCCGTTGTTACGTATACCCCGTGTAAGGAGAACATAATCTCATTGTTGGTTACGGTTTGAATTAGAGCTGCCGTTATGCGGCACCACTCACCATGAAAAAAGGGAAGTGAACCTAGCCCAGTAGCCACAGGAACAATGCGCCAAACATCGACCCGACCACCAGCAGGGTAAACGTAACGCTTAGCAGCAGCCGTCCCTGCATAAGCGAATGCAGGGCAATACCCGCCACAATGGCGACGGGCAGCAACGCGAGGAAAAAGGGCCAGGTATAAATGAAAAAAAACAGTGTATTAGGGCCATACATCAGACACGGGAATCCCAGCGCCAACAACCACGCAATAAAACCGACCACGGCCCCCGGTAGTGACCAGGTGGTTTCGTCGTCGGCGGCGAAGGTATCTGACTCTGTAATAGTAATGTTATGGCTGTTACGCATATCTAATCCTGTGACCGTGACTGACCGGGCATGTGAGCTCGGGTGTCTCAGGATCTGATAATATCTTCCTGCCTCAGCAGGTCTAATAATTGGGGTACCAAATTTGTTACCAATTGTTCACCATCAAGATGAATTTCTGGCGATTCAGGCGCTTCGTATACCGAATCAATGCCAGTAAAATTGCGCAACTCACCCGCCCGCGCTTTTTTATACAGCCCTTTTGGATCACGTGATTCACAGGTCGCCAGCGGCGTATCGACAAACACCTCTATAAAACGCCCTTCGCCAACCCGCTCACGAACCATTTTGCGCTCGGCGCGATGCGGTGAAATAAAGGCGGTCAACACCACAAGGCCCGCATCCACCATCAGGTTAGCCACCTCACCAACCCGACGAATATTCTCCTTACGATCGGCATCGCTAAATCCAAGATCGCTACACAGACCGTGGCGCACGTTATCGCCATCCAGCAGATAAGTGCTAACCCCCAGCTTGTGCAACGCTTCTTCCAGCGCTCCCGCCACCGTGGATTTACCCGAACCAGAGAGTCCGGTGAACCACAGCACAACACCACGATGCCCGTGGTGTTGCTCCCGCTGTTGCGGCGTAACAGGATGGGCATGCCAGACGACGTTTTCGTCATGCAGCGCCATTATTTTCCTCCCAGCAGATCGCGCGCACCCCAGTGTGGGAAATGGCGACGCACCAGCGCATTAAGCTCCAGCTCAAACGCGCTGAACTGGGATGTCGTGGCCTGCTCCTGGACGATCGGCTCGCGTACCAGTCCAGCCCCGACGGTAACGTTAGTCAGACGGTCAATGATAATCAGGCCGCCCGTGACCGGATTATGCTGATAGGTATCCAGCACCAGCGGTTCATCAAAGGTCAGATTAACCAGGCCGATGCCGTTTAGCGGCAGCGCTTCAACGTCACGTTGGGTAAGGTTATTAATATCGACCTGATACTCCACGCTATCAACACGCGCACGCGTCTTCTTGCCCGCCACTTTGATGTCATAGCTTAGCCCTGGCGACAACGGTTGTTCCGCCATCCACACCACATCAACGGCAGCGCTTTGTACCGCCGGCAACGCTTCACCGGCATCAAGTAACAGGTCGCCACGGCTGATATCGATCTCATCTTTCAGCACCAGGGTAATGGCTTCACCCGCGTGCGCTTCCTGCAAGTCGCCATCGAAGGTCACGATCCGCGCTACGCTGGACTCAACGCCGGACGGTAGCACTTTGACGCGCTGTCCCACCTTCACTCTACCGGAGGCCAACGTTCCGGCATAACCACGAAAATCAAGATTTGGGCGGTTCACATACTGCACCGGGAATCGCATCGGCTGAGTATCGACAACGCGCTGGATTTCAACAGTTTCAAGCACTTCCAGCAGCGTCGGGCCGCTGTACCACGGCATGCTGAAACTTTGCGACGCCACGTTGTCACCTTCCAGTGCTGAAAGCGGTACAAAACGGATATCCAGGTTGCCCGGCAACTGCTCTGCAAAGGTCAGATAATCTTCACGAATCCGGTTAAATGTCTCTTCGCTAAAATCCACCAGATCCATTTTGTTGATCGCAACGATCAGATGTTTTATTCCCAACAGCGTGGAGATAAAGCTGTGACGACGCGTCTGATCCAGCACGCCTTTACGTGCATCGATCAGCAGGATCGCCAGATCGCAGGTCGACGCACCGGTTGCCATATTGCGGGTGTACTGCTCATGGCCGGGGGTATCCGCAATGATAAATTTACGCTTCTCGGTAGAGAAATAACGGTAAGCCACGTCGATGGTGATGCCCTGCTCACGCTCGGCCTGCAAGCCATCAACCAACAGCGCCAGATCGAGCTTTTCGCCCTGGGTACCGTGACGTTTACTGTCATTGTGCAGCGATGAAAGCTGATCTTCGTAGATCTGTCGGGTATCATGCAACAAACGTCCAATCAGGGTACTTTTCCCGTCATCCACGCTACCGCAGGTTAAAAAGCGCAGCAGACTTTTGTGTTGCTGGGCAACCATCCAGGCTTCAACGCCGCCTTCATTAGCAATTTGTTGTGCAAGTGTCGTATTCATGGCGGCTCCTTAGAAATACCCCTGACGTTTCTTCAGCTCCATGGAGCCCGCCTGGTCGCGGTCAATCACGCGCCCCTGACGTTCACTGGTGGTTGAGACCAGCATCTCTTCGATAATTTCCGGCAGCGTCTGCGCGTCTGACTCCACCGCGCCAGTGAGCGGCCAGCAGCCGAGCGTGCGGAAACGCACCATGCGTTTTTTAATCACTTCACCGGGTTGCAGATCGATTCTGTCGTCATCAATCATCATCAACATGCCATCGCGCTCAAGCACCGGACGCTCTGCGGCAAGGTACAGCGGAACAATGTCGATGTTCTCCAGCCAGATGTACTGCCAGATATCCTGTTCCGTCCAGTTAGAGAGCGGGAATACGCGAATGCTTTCGCCTTTGTTAATCTGGCCGTTGTAGTTATGCCACAGCTCCGGACGCTGGTTTTTCGGGTCCCAGCGATGAAAACGATCGCGGAAGGAATAGATGCGCTCTTTCGCGCGCGATTTCTCTTCATCACGGCGTGCGCCACCGAATGCTGCGTCAAAACCGTATTTGTTCAGCGCCTGCTTCAACCCCTCGGTTTTCATAATGTCGGTATGCTTGGCGCTACCATGGACAAACGGGTTGATGCCCATCGCCACCCCTTCCGGGTTTTTATGCACCAGAAGTTCGCAGCCGTAGGCTTTTGCCGTACGGTCACGAAACTCATACATCTCGCTGAATTTCCAGCCGGTATCAACGTGTAGCAGAGGAAACGGCAGTGAACCAGGATAAAACGCTTTGCGCGCCAGATGCAGCATTACGCTGGAATCCTTGCCGATGGAATACATCATCACCGGATTCGAAAACTCGGCGGCCACCTCACGAATGATATGGATGCTCTCCGCTTCCAGTTGCCGCAGGTGGGTAAGTCGTTTTTGATCCATAACCGTTCCTATGTATTGCCGTTATTTTGCTAACGAAGTTCAGATAACCTGACTATAGGGAGGGCAAGAGAGCGAATGAAATTACGAATTGGAATGAGTAGTTCCTCAAAGGAATAACGATTTGGAAAAGCAAAGTTCAAAAAGTGCTTAAGCCGCCGGATTTCGGGCATTTAGGAGCAAATGAAATTGTTTTACCTCGATCACAGTTTCATACTAGCGGCTGAAAATTTCTGCTTGGTATTTAAGGACTCATTATGTTTTCCGCAACGCGCCACCTTATTGCTGCCATGGCGCTCGGCGCGTGTTTTATCCTTCCTGCACAGGCAACATCCTCCAGACCTGGAGATATCGCAAATACTCAGGCCCGATATATCGCAACATTCTTCCCTGGCCGCGTGACGGGCTCTCCGGCAGAAATGCTATCTGCTGATTATTTACGTCAGCAATTTCAGCAGATGGGCTATCGCAGTGATATTCGGACGTTTAATAGCCGTTATGTTTATACCGCCAAAGACAACCGTAAGAACTGGCATAACGTTACGGGCAGCACCGTCATTGCAGCGCATGAAGGCAAAGCGCCGCAGCAGATTATTATCATGGCGCACCTCGACACTTACGCCGCGCTGAGCGATGCCGATTCCGATGCTAATCTGGGCGGATTAACCTTACAGGGCATCGACGATAACGCCGCAGGTTTGGGTGTCATGCTGGAATTGGCTGAAAAACTTAAAAATGTGCCGACACAGTACGGCATTCGGTTTATCGCCACCAGCGGCGAGGAAGAAGGCAAACTCGGCGCAGAAAATATCCTCAAGCGCATGAGTGCGGCTGAGAAGAAAAATACGCTGCTGGTTATCAACCTCGATAACCTGATCGTCGGGGATAAGCTCTACTTCAATAGTGGGAAAAGAACCCCGGAAGCCGTACGAAAACTGACGCGCGACCGGGCGCTGGCAATTGCACACAGCCGCGGTATCGTCGCCAGTACCAACCCGGGCCTGAACAAAGACTATCCGAAAGGAACCGGATGTTGTAACGATGCCGAGGTCTTCGACAAAGCGGGAATCGCCGTGCTCTCGGTAGAAGCAACCAACTGGAACCTGGGTAAAAAAGACGGCTATCAGCAACGCGCTAAAACCGCCTCTTTCCCCGCAGGTAACAGCTGGCACGACGTGCGTCTGGACAACCAGCAGCATATTGATAAAGCGCTTCCAGGCCGGATTGAACATCGCAGCCGCGACGTCGTACGCATCATGCTGCCGCTGGTAAAAGAACTGGCGAAAGCAGGTAAATCCTGAAGAAGAAGCCCGGTAAAATGTAAACGTTACCGGGCTTTTAGCCGTTACCCTTCGTGCAGCCCGCACTCTCTTTTCAGCCCAAAGAACCGCGTCTCTTCTTCCGCCATCCCCGGCTCCCATTTGCGGGTGGTATGGGTATCGCCGACTGACAGATAGCCTTGATCCCACAGTGGATGATACTTCAGACCGTGTTTTTGCAGATACTGGTATACCGTACGGTTGTCCCAGTCGATAATCGGCAGCACTTTAAATACGCCACGCTGAATAGCCAATACCGGTAAATGTGCACGGCTACCGGACTGTTCGCGGCGCAGACCCGCAAACCAGGTTTGTACATTCAGTTCTTTCAGCGCCCGGTTCATGGGTTCGACTTTGTTGATGTCATTGTATTTCTCAATGCCTTCGACGCCCTGTTCCCACAGCTTACCGTAGCGTGCCTCCTGCCAGGCGGCGCTCTCTTTCGCGCGATAAACCTGGAGATTCAGCTTGAGTTTGTCCGTTAACTCGTCAATAAACTGGTAGGTTTCCGGGAACAGATAACCGGTATCGGTCAGGATCACCGGGATATCCGGGCGAACCTGGTTCACCAGATGCAGGCTGACCGCCGCCTGAATACCGAAGCTTGATGACAGAACATATTCGCCGGGCAGGTTTTCCAGCGCCCACGCCACACGATCCTCGGCACTCAGTTTTTCCAGTTCGGCGTTGGTTTCTGCCAGTGCTAATACGCGTTCGACTTTCGGCAGTTCATTCAGCGTGTTTAGATCGAGTTTGGACATAAGTTCCTCGCTGTATGCCTTGCCTGATGGCGCTGCGCTTATCAGGCCTACCGTCTGCGTAGGCCTGATAAGGCATTTATGCCGCCATCCGGCAATTCATGTTATTCCCAGAAATCACGCGCTGGATCGAGCACCGGGCGAATGATGCCCGCACGCACCGTAAAGTCGCCGAAGCCTTCACCCGCTTCACGCTCTTTCGCCCAGCGCCCAACCAGTTCGTCAACGGCGTCGAGAATTTCCGATTCCGTAATGTTTTCGCGATACATACGCGGAATACGTGTTCCCATGCGGTTACCGCCCAGGTGCACGTTGTAGCGCCCCGGCGCTTTGCCCACCAGCCCCAGCTCGGCCAGCATTGCGCGGCCACAGCCGTTCGGGCATCCCGTCACACGCATCACGATATGCTCGTCAGGAATGCCGTGTTTTTCCAGAATCGCTTCCACTTTGTCGGTGAACGACGGCAGGAAACGCTCGGCTTCGGCCATCGCCAGCGGACAGGTCGGGAACGACACGCAGGCCATCGAGTTTTCACGCTGCGGTTTCACCGAATTCATCAGCCCATGATCGCGCGCCAGCTTCTCTACCTTCGCTTTCTGGCTTTCCGGTACACCGGCAATAATCAGGTTCTGGTTAGCGGTAATACGGAAATCGCCTTTGTGGATCTTCGCGATCTCCAGCAGGCCGGTTTTCAGCGGACGGCCCGGGTAATCCAGAATACGGCCATTTTCAATAAACAGCGTCAGATGCCAGTTATTGTCGATCCCTTTCACCCAACCAATCCTGTCGCCACGACCGGTGAACTCGTATGGGCGGATCGGCTCAAATTTGATCCCCGCACGACGCTCCACTTCCTCTTTGAACGTGTCGATACCAACGCGTTCAAGGGTGTATTTGGTTTTAGCGTTTTTACGGTCGGTACGGTTGCCCCAGTCACGCTGCGTCGTCACCACCGCTTCCGCCACCGCCAGCGTGTGTTCAAGCGGCAGATAGCCAAATTCGCTCGCCGTACGGGCGTAGGTTTTCTTATTGCCATGCTCAATCGACAAACCACCGCCGACCAGCAGGTTAAAGCCTACCAGCTTGCCGTTTTCGGCAATCGCCACGAAATTCATATCGTTGGCGTGCAGATCGATATCGTTCTGCGGCGGGATGACGACTGTGGTTTTAAACTTACGCGGCAGATAGGTCGCCCCGAGGATCGGTTCTTCGTCGGTGGTCGCGACTTTTTCCTGATCGAGCCAGATCTCCGCATAAGCGCGGGTGCGCGGCAGCAGATGTTCAGAAATTTTCTTCGCCCACTCGTAGGCTTCGGCGTGCAGCTGCGATTCATACGGGTTGGAGGTGCACAGCACGTTACGGTTCATGTCGTTGGCGGTCGCCAGTGCGTCCAGCCCCACCGAATGCAGCATCTGATGCACCGGCTTCACGTTCTTCTTCAGAATGCCATGGAACTGAAAGGTCTGACGGTTGGTCAGACGAATACTGCCGTAAATGGTGTTATCAGCGGCAAATTTGTCGATGGCCTTCCACTGGGTTGGGGTGATCACCCCGCCCGGCAGACGGCAGCGCAGCAGCATCGCGTGGCGCGGCTCCAGCTTCTGCTCGGCACGTTCGGCGCGAATATCGCGGTCGTCCTGCTGGTACATGCCGTGGAAACGGATCAGCAGGAAGTTATCGCCATGGAAGCCGCCGGTCAGGCCGTCGTTCAGGTCTTCCGCGATGGTGCCGCGCAGGAAATTACTTTCACGCTTCATGCGCTCGGCGTCAGTCAGTTTGCCTTCGACCACTAAAGGCCCTGGGTATTTTTCGCTCATTAGTAGACATCTCGCTGATAACGGCGCTCAACGCGCAGCTCACTTAAAAATTCATCCGCCGCTTCGATGTCCATTGCACCGAATTCAGCAATCACTTCCAGCAATGCCTGCTCAACGTCTTTCGCCATGCGATTAGCGTCGCCGCAGACATAAATGTGGGCACCGTCATTGATCCAGCGCCACAGTTCCGCGCCCTGTTGGCGCAGTTTGTCTTGTACGTAGATTTTTTCTTTTTGGTCACGCGACCAGGCGAGATCGATCCGGCTCAACACGCCCTCTTTGACGTAGCGCTGCCATTCCACCTGATACAGGAAATCCTCGGTAAAGTGCGGGTTGCCGAAGAACAACCAGTTTTTACCTTCTGCGCCATCGGCAGCACGCTGCTGCATAAAGGCACGGAACGGTGCGATACCGGTACCCGGGCCAATCATGATAACCGGCGTCTGCGGGTTCGCCGGCAGGCGGAAGTTATCGTTATGTTCGATGAAGACGCGAACTTCGCCTTCTTCTTCCACACGATCGGCGAGGAAGCTGGAGGCACCACCGGCGCGGGCGCGGCCTTCAATGTCGTAACGCACGACGCCAACAGTCACGTGCACTTCACTTTCGACTTCCGCCTGGGAGGAAGCAATGGAGTACAGACGCGGGGTCAGCGGGCGCAGAAGATCAACTAACGCCTGAGCGTCCAGTTGTGCCGGGGAGAAACGCACCATATCGACGATTGGCGTGGTGGCGGCGTAATGCTGCAACTGCGCTTTATCGCCCACCAGCGGCAGCAGCGATTCACTGCGCGTCAGCGTGGCGTAGTTTTCCACGATATTGGCGGTGTTGACCGTCAGCTCAAAGTGCCACTGTAAGGCTTCTGCCAGCGGCAGCGTTTTGCCATTAACCGTGACCGGTTCATCACCCTTCAGCCACAGCAGCTCTGCCAGCTCTTTGACCAACGCGGGATCGTTCTGATACCACACGCCCAGCGCGTCGCCCGGCTGGTAGCGCAGGCCGGAATCGCCGAGATCGATTTCGATATGGCGCACATCTTTTAGCGAGTCGCGACCGGTGATTTTCTGATTCACCGCAAGTGACGCCGCCAGCGGCGCTTCTTTGGTGTACGGGCTGGTGTGTACTTCGTTTACCGCACCACTCGCAGCAACTTGCACAGACGGTGCAGCCGGCGCACGCGCTTTCAGAACCTCAACCAGACGCTCACGCCACTGCGCGGCAGCGGCCTGGTATTCGACATCAGCATCCACCCGATCCAGCAGGCGCTCGCCACCCAGTTCAGCCAGCCTGCTGTCGAAATCTTTCCCCGCCTTGCAGAAGAACTCATAGGAGGTATCGCCCAAACCAAACACGGCAAAAGCGGTGTTCTCAAGCTTCGGCGCTTTTTTCGAAAACAGGAATTTATGCAGCGCCACGGCTTCTTCCGCCGGCTCACCTTCCCCTTGCGTCGACGCCACCACGATCAGTAATTTTTCATTGGCGATTTGTTTGAATTTATAGTCGCCAGCGTTGATCAGAGTAACGTTGAGCTTCGCAGCGATCAAATCATCGCGCAGGGCTTCCGCCACACGACGCGCATTACCGGTTTGCGAGGCGGAGATAAGCGTAATACCGGGCATTTCAGCAGCAGGCGCAGGGGCCGCCGCATTGCTGCCAGGCTGCTGATTCAGCACGCCCCAGAAATAGCCAGAAACCCACGCGAGCTGTGCGGGAGTGAAGTCAGTCGTGGCTGCCTGAAGGCGTGCCAGTTGCTCCGGATTTAGCGGTAGCAAAGCGGAAGGTGGGGCCTGTGTCGTCATGCGTTGTCATGTTCCAGTAAGCAAAGCGGATTTCAGCAATAAAACCCAAACTGAAGATAAGGTTAACGGCGGGGATAGTAACAATTAAAGAAGGGATAGAAATAACAAATAACCAAATGGACTAACCTGTTTTAGTTATAGTCATTAACGACAAAAACGATTTAATAACTATATGATATATAAATAGTTATCAAACATTAACAGCGTAAATATGACGTTCTGATGCTTAGCGCCCTTTTAACTAATGATAAAAATTGTACTTTACGGTACCCTACGGCGGTTTTTCGCATTCTTGAGAGTAAAAAATGTCCACCACCTTGTTTAAAGATTTCACCTTCGAAGCCGCTCACCGCCTGCCGCATGTACCAGAAGGGCATAAATGTGGCCGCCTGCATGGTCACTCATTTATGGTGCGTCTTGAAATTACCGGTGAAGTCGATCCGCATACCGGTTGGATCATGGATTTTTCTGAGTTAAAAGCGGCGTTTAAGCCGACCTACGACAGACTCGATCACTACTATCTGAACGATATTCCGGGCCTCGAAAACCCAACCAGTGAAGTGCTGGCAAAATGGATTTGGGAGCAGGTTAAACCGGTGGTTCCACTGCTGAGCGCAGTAATGGTAAAAGAAACCTGCACAGCAGGCTGCGTGTATCGCGGCGAGTGATCCCGACCTTGCCGGATGGCGACGCACCGCGACTGATCCCGGCCTACCTTATTAGCAAGCGTAGGCCGGACAAGCGAAGCGCCCCGGCAAAACTTATCAGGCAATATTCAGATATTTGTGGGTTTGCATCGACAAACGCCAGTTACGCGCAATACAGGTATCAATACACAAACGCGTCGCATCTTCTTTCTGACTGATTGGCTGTAGAGCGATGATGCGTGGTTTTTCGTCGCTCAACGTGGCCAACAGTTCATCCAGTGCTTCAATATCGCGAACGCGACCAACCGGATGTTTGATTTCATTCGCGCGCTCCAGTGCCTGCGACAGCACATCATAACCGCCGCGCATATTTACCTTCGGCGATACGGTCACCCAGGTATTCGGCGTACAGCGCACTTCATGGGTGCCGCTGGTTTCAATCTGGCAGCTAAAGCCGTTCTTTTCCAGCAGGTCAGTCAACGGCATCAGATCATGAATGCAGGGCTCACCACCGGTTATCACCACATGACGGGCGGTATAGCCCTGACGCTGAATAACAGCCAGCAGATCTTCACTGCTCGCCGCACCCCATTTATCACTCTCTTTCGTCTTAGCCAGGATGCTGTACAGGGAGACTTCCCGATCCTCAAGCTTATCCCAGGTGTGTTTGGTATCGCACCAGGCACAGCCAACCGGGCATCCCTGTAAACGAATAAAAATGGCGGGGACGCCGGTAAAGTAACCCTCACCTTGCAGGGTCTGGAACATCTCGTTAATCGGGTACTGCATAGTCATCTCTGTTTAGGGTTATGGACGCGTATTATTGCAGATTTGCACGCTCAGGTCTTGCCCCCGGCTGCGCTGTCCCCTGAGTTAAAAATCATGAAACATGATCTCGTGTTTGCACCTGCAATGATCGAAGAGCTGTGATCTAATTTCATAGCTGTTCAGGCAGCGTTTTGATGTAACAAAATATTATTGATAATAACCTTATAAAAATAGTATAAATATTTTAAAAGTAAAATATTTCAAGCATGTACAAACGGAAACATGAAATTATGAATTTATTAGCATCACGCATAGTCAAATTCGATCCGCGGTATCTTTTTATATTAGAATAGGCTTAAGAAACCTAAACTTACGCTAATTTTCCATTTAATCTCCGTTTAATTATCCGCGCCTAGAATCCAGTCAACCACCCCTAATGAGACTGCATTCATGAATACACTATTAATTACTGGCGCAACCGGTTTTTTGGGCGGAGCCGTTTTAGAAAACATTCTGAATCAGACAAATGGATTTAATCTGCTGCTTTTAGTTCGTGCCAGTAATGATGTATCTGCGCTGGAACGGATAAAGGAAAATCTGCGCAAATTCAATATTGCAGAAGAAAAATTGGCAACACTTAGCCCGCGGAATATCCTGTTGGGTGATTTAGTAGAACCTGAAGCGTTTCTTAACGACCCGCGTCTGGGCCAGGTTACTCATGTCATCAATTGCGCCGCCGTCGCCTCTTTTGGCAACAACCCGCTTATCTGGAAAGTCAATGTCGAAGGAACGCTGAAGTTCGCCCGGAGAATGGCCTGTGTCGGCAGCCTGCAGCGTTTTCTTCACGTTGGTACAGCAATGTCATGCTCCCCAGACCCCGATTCACTGGTGGCCGAAAGTGCAGAGTTTCGCGAGCGTGCTGAGCATCTGGTTGAGTATACGCACTCTAAATCCACGATAGAACGTCTGATACAACAGGAATGCCCAACATTACCACTGGTTATCGCGCGGCCTTCGATCGTTGTTGGCCATACTCATCACGGCTGTAAACCCTCCAGCAGTATTTTCTGGGTATTCAGCATGGGTCTGATGCTACAAAAATTTATGTGTTCGATGGAAGACCGTATTGACGTGATCCCGGTTGATTATTGCGCCGATGCATTGCTGATGTTACTGAGCAGTCCACTTGCTCGCGGTGAAGTGGTGCACATCTCAGCAGGAGAAGAAAATAGCGTGAGGTTTGCAGATATTGATAACGCGATGGCATCTGCGCTGGAACAAGCTCCCGTCGGCAATAAATACGCACAGGTCAGCTATGAAACGCTGGTCCAAATGCGCCGTGAACTGAAGAATATTTTTGGCCCCTGCAACGAACGACTAATGCTGAAAGCCATGCGTCTTTACGGCGCGTTCGCAACGCTGAACGTGCGATTCAGCAATGATAAGCTGCTCAGCATGGGGATGCCGAAGCCGCCGCGTTTTACCGATTACATTGAGCGCTGTGTACAGACGACACGTGGGCTGACTATTCCACAGCAAATGGCAGTGGACTTTAAATAGGTTGCTATTGTGCAGGCAAAAAAATGCCAGCCCGAAGGCTGGCATTTTTAAATCAGAGAAAGAACAGGATTACGCCTGACCTTTGATCTCTTTACGACCGTTGTACGGAGCTTGTTCACCCAGAGCTTCTTCGATACGAATCAGCTGGTTGTACTTAGCAACGCGGTCAGAACGGCTCATAGAACCTGTTTTGATCTGGCCTGCAGCGGTACCAACAGCCAGGTCAGCGATGGTAGCGTCTTCAGTTTCGCCAGAACGGTGAGAGATGACAGCGGTGTAGCCAGCGTCTTTCGCCATTTTGATCGCAGCCAGAGTTTCGGTCAGAGAACCGATCTGGTTGAATTTGATCAGGATGGAGTTAACGATGCCTTTTTCGATGCCTTCTTTCAGGATCTTGGTGTTGGTTACGAACAGGTCGTCACCAACCAGCTGGATTTTATCGCCCAGTACTTTAGTCTGGTATGCGAAACCGTCCCAGTCAGACTCGTCCAGACCATCTTCGATGGACACGATCGGGTACTGTTTGGTCAGTTCTTCCAGGAAATGAGTGAATTCTTCGGAGGTGAATGCTTTGTTGCCTTCGCCAGCCAGAACGTATTTACCGTCTTTGTAGAATTCAGACGCTGCACAGTCCATCGCCAGAGTGATGTCTTTGCCCAGCTCGTAGCCAGCTGCTTTAACCGCTTCAGCGATTACCGCCAGAGCTTCAGCGTTGGAACCCAGGTTCGGCGCATAGCCGCCTTCGTCACCCACTGCAGTGTTCATACCTTTGGCTTTCAGAACTTTAGCCAGGTTGTGGAACACTTCAGAACCCATACGTACAGCTTCTTTCAGGGTTTTAGCGCCAACAGGCTGAATCATGAATTCCTGGATGTCGACGTTGTTGTCAGCGTGCTCACCACCGTTGATGATGTTCATCATCGGAACCGGCATGGAGTATTTGCCCGGAGTGCCGTTCAGTTCAGCGATGTGTGCATACAGCGGCAGGCCTTTAGCAGCAGCTGCTGCTTTGGCGTTCGCCAGGGACACAGCCAGGATGGCGTTTGCACCGAAGTTGGATTTGTTTTCAGTACCGTCCAGATCGATCATGATCTTGTCGATGCCAGCCTGATCTTTAGCATCTTTACCCAGCAGAGCCTGAGCAATCGGGCCGTTAACAGCTGCAACAGCTTTCAGTACGCCTTTACCCATGAAGCGGGATTTGTCGCCATCGCGCAGTTCCAGTGCTTCGCGGGAACCAGTAGAAGCACCTGACGGAGCTGCTGCCATACCAACGAAACCACCTTCCAGGTGTACTTCGGCTTCAACAGTCGGGTTACCACGGGAGTCGATGATTTCACGACCGATGATTTTAACGATTTTGGACATTAGGTTTTCCTCAGTACAAGTTAAACTAAAACTCCAGACAAACAATGCACCCTGATGGGTGCATTGCCGTTCTAACTTTTTACTTCTTACTTCGCCTGACGCTTCTGATGTTCACTGGCGGCTTTCACAAAGCCGGCGAACAGCGGGTGTCCATCACGTGGCGTGGAAGTAAATTCCGGGTGGAACTGACAGGCCACGAACCACGGATGATTCGGTACCTCAATGATCTCGACCAACTGATCATCACCGGAACGGCCTGCAACACGCAGACCCGCAGCTTCAATCTGTTTCAACAGCATATTGTTGACTTCGTAGCGGTGGCGATGGCGTTCAACAATTGTCGGCGTACCGTACAGTTGACGAACCAGACTCTCATCGCTCAGCTGACACTGTTGCGCACCAAGACGCATTGTGCCACCCAGATCGCTCTTCTCGGTACGGACTTCGACGTTGCCGTCTTCATCACGCCATTCAGTAATCAGGGCCACCACCGGGTACTTACAGTCTGGCACAAATTCTGTGGAGTTGGCGTTGTCCATTCCCACGACGTTACGAGCAAACTCAATCAACGCAACCTGCATACCCAGGCAAATGCCCAGATAAGGAATATTGTTCTCACGCGCAAAGCGCGCTGTCGCGATTTTACCTTCAACACCACGGTAGCCGAAGCCGCCAGGAATCAGGATTGCATCAAGACCTTTCAGGATCTCAACGCCGCGCGTTTCGACATCTTGCGAATCAATCAGCTTGATGTTGACGGTGACACGATTCTTCAAGCCACCGTGCTTCAGCGCTTCGATAACTGACTTATAGGCATCCGGCAGTTCAATGTACTTGCCGACCATACCAATAGTCACTTCGCCTGCCGGATTCGCTTCTTCGTAGATAACCTGTTCCCATTCTGACAGATTCGCTTCCGGACAGTTCAAGCTGAATCGTTTACAAATATAATCGTCAAGGCCCTGAGATTTCAACAGGCCCGGAATTTTATAGATGGAATCGACATCTTTCAGAGAAATCACCGCTTTTTCCGGAACGTTACAGAACAATGCAATTTTCGCACGTTCATTAGCCGGAACTGCGCGATCGGAGCGACAAATCAGGATATCTGGCTGAATACCGATAGAAAGCAGCTCTTTTACCGAGTGCTGAGTCGGTTTAGTTTTGACTTCACCTGCCGCCGCCATGTACGGAACCAGCGTCAGATGCATAAACAACGTGTGCTCACGGCCAATTTCTACGGCCATCTGGCGAATCGCTTCAAGGAACGGCAGAGATTCGATATCGCCAACGGTTCCGCCGATTTCAACCAGAACAACATCATGACCTTCGCCGCCTTCCAGAACGCGTTCTTTAATGGCATTCGTGATGTGCGGGATAACCTGAACGGTCGCGCCCAGGTAGTCGCCACGGCGTTCTTTACGCAGAACGTCGGAGTAGATACGACCGGTGGTGAAGTTGTTACGGCGGCTCATTTTCGTACGAATGAAACGCTCATAGTGACCCAGGTCCAGGTCGGTTTCAGCGCCGTCTTCGGTAACGAACACTTCCCCGTGTTGGATAGGGCTCATAGTACCTGGATCGACGTTGATGTACGGATCCAGTTTCATCATGGTTACATTGAGGCCACGGGCTTCAAGAATGGCTGCCAGGGAGGCTGCGGCAATGCCTTTTCCCAGAGAGGATACGACCCCGCCGGTCACAAAAATATAGTTCGTTGTCATGCTGGACCTGAGAAGTTAGGGTGAAACGATGGAATTACCAAGACGGGAAAGTAGTATACCCGAACATGACGAGCGCCACAAACTTTCATTATTCCTCCTCTTCACCAGGCTCACATTAACATCGGGAGTGAGAAAATAGCCCCTTTGGGGTAAATGTTTTTGACGTAAATCAAGCGCTTGTTATTTAAAAAATCACACAAATCGCCCTTGACCGACGAAATCCCTTAGAGATCAATTTCCTGTCGTTTTACCTGTTGCCAGACTTCTTCCATTGTTTCCAGATCAACACCTGTCATTTCCAGACCGCGGGCAGCCACAATTCGCTCAACCTCACGAAAACGGCGCTCGAATTTTTCATTCGCTTTCTGCAAAGCAGTCTCTGCTTTAGTGCCTAAATGACGGGCCATATTGACCGTGGCAAACAGCAGGTCGCCCATTTCCTCCTCCAGTTTAGCCTGGTCAACTACAGCCTGCTTCGCCTCGAACATGACTTCGTCAATCTCTTCGTAAACCTTGTCGACAACCGGCCCTAATGTTTTCCAGTCGAAGCCAACATTTGAGCAACGTTTCTGGATTTTCTGGGCGCGCATTAGCGCCGGTAAACTACGGGGAATATCGTCCAGCGCGGAATGCTGTGACTTCTCGGCACGTTCTTCTGTTTTGATTTGCTCCCAACGGGTTAGCACCTCGGTGCTGTTACTGGCAGAAACATCTGCGAAAACATGCGGGTGGCGGCGTTCAAGCTTATCGCTTATCGCAGCACAGATATCATCAAAGTTGAAGCGCCCTTCTTCCTGTGCCATCTGGGCGTAAAACACCACCTGGAACAACAGATCGCCTAATTCACCACGCAGATCGTCGAAGTCTTCGCGCGCAATGGCATCAAGTACTTCATAGGTTTCTTCGAGGGTGTAAGGGGCAATAGTGGCGAATGTCTGCTCTTTATCCCACGGACAACCGTTTTCCGGGTCGCGCAGGCGCTGCATAATACCGAGCAGTCGATCGATTTGGTTCATTGGAATATCCTGAAATTTCAATATGGCAGGCCGGATAAGGCGACAGCCAACATCCGGCGATATAGCAATGCCTGATGGCAACGCTGACGCGTTTTATCAGGCCTGCAAGATCATCCGGCCTACAAAATAATTAATTACCGTGCAGACGGCGTGCGTCGATCACATCCGGCACCTGGTTCAGCTTGCCGAGCACACGTCCGAGTACCTGCAGGTTATAGATTTCGATGGTCATATCAATGGTGGCCAACTGTTGTTTGGTATCACTCCGGCTGGCAACCCCCAGCACGTTCACCTTTTCGTTGGCAAGAATCGTCGTGATATCACGTAACAAGCCGCTGCGATCGTTAGCCTGGACGCGAACCACCAGCGAATACCCTGCCGAGTAGCTTTCGCCCCAAACCGCGTCAACAATACGTTCCGGCGCATGCGAGCGCAGTTCATTCAGCTGTTCGCAATCCGCCCGGTGGACGGAAATACCGCGTCCCTGGGTGATAAACCCGACAATCTCATCGCCGGGAATCGGCTGGCAGCAGCGAGCGATGTGGTGCATCAGGTTACCCACCCCTTCAACCACCACGCGACCGTCGTCTTTTCGGCGACTCTGCGGCGCCTGCGTTTTCTGCTGAAGTTGTTTCAGCGCGGCGGCATCCTGTTCGGCAGCGCTTGGTTTATTAAACTGCGCCTGCAGGAAGTTCACCATCTGGTTGAGGCGGATGTCTCCTCCGCCAATCGCCGCCAGCAGCTCATCCAGCTCATTGAAGCTATAGCGCGGCAGCAGATGTTTTTCCGCTTCTTTCAGGCTAATACCTAAATGTGCCAGCTCATCGTCGAGGATCTGGCGGCCCGCCAGGATGTTTTTGTCGCGATCCTGTTTACGGAACCAGGCGTGGATCTTCGAGCGCCCCCGGCTGGTGGTCACATAGCCCAGGTTAGGGTTCAACCAGTCGCGGCTTGGGTTTGGCTGTTTCTGAGTGATGATTTCAATTTGATCGCCCATCTGCAGCTGATAGGTAAACGGTACGATGCGCCCGCCAATTTTCGCGCCAATGCAACGATGCCCCACATCACTGTGGATGTGATAAGCAAAATCGAGCGGCGTTGAGCCCGCCGGTAAGTCCACAACATCGCCTTTTGGCGTAAAGACGTAAACTCTGTCATCAAAGACCTGGCTACGCACTTCATCCAGCATTTCACCGGAATCCGCCATCTCTTCCTGCCAGGCTATCAGTTTACGCAGCCACGCAATGCGGTCTTCATGACCAGAGCGCGCCGCGCCTGAAGCAGTACCTTCTTTGTACTTCCAGTGCGCGGCAACACCCAGCTCAGCATCTTCGTGCATCTGTTTGGTACGGATCTGGATTTCAATGGTTTTACCGCCAGGCCCCAGCACAACCGTATGGATTGACTGGTAACCGTTAGGCTTTGGATTGGCAACGTAGTCGTCGAACTCATCAGGCAGATGGCGATAGTGAGTATGCACAATCCCCAGCGCGGCATAGCAATCCTGTAAACGCTCAGCCACGATACGCACCGCACGCACATCGAACAGTTCGTCAAAAGCCAGCTGCTTTTTCTGCATTTTGCGCCAGATGCTATAGATGTGCTTCGGACGTCCGTAAACTTCGGCTTTGACGCCTTCCGTTTTCATCTCTGAGCGCAAATGACCGACGAATTCATCAATGTAATGTTCCCTGTCGATACGACGTTCATGCAGCAGTTTGGCAATACGTTTGTATTCAGCCGGGTGCAGGTAACGGAAGCAGTAATCTTCCAGTTCCCATTTTAATTGCCCGATGCCTAATCGGTTAGCCAGCGGGGCGTAGATATTGGTGCACTCTTTTGCCGCCAGTACGCGTTCATCTTCCGGCGCATCTTTCACTTCTCGCAAATGGGCAATACGTTCCGCCAGCTTGATGACCACGCAGCGGAAGTCGTCGACCATTGCCAGCAGCATGCGACGAACGTTATCGACCTGCTCGGAAGAGACTGAATCGGTATGCGTGGCTTTAAGTTGGCGTATCGCCGCCATATCACGCACACCATGGATAAGGTTAACGATTGACGTGCCTACGCTCTCGCGCAGGATGTCTTCACTCACCACATTGGCATCCGCCAGAGGGAACAGCATCGCCGCTCGCAGCGTGTCGATGTCCATGCTCAGCATGGAGAGTATTTCCACCATTTCGACGCCACGCCACAGCAGCAGATCCGCATCCGGATGCCCCTGTGTCTGCTGCAGGCAATACGCCCAGGTTTCGGCTAAGCGTTCACACGACTGCTGGCTGGAGATCCCAAGACTCGCGATCCATTTCTTAGGATCAAACTCACCAGCTTTATTTATATGTGCACTTCTTACCGCAACCATCGTCCTCTCCTTAAGGGGCATGGCCTGTCGAAGTCGACAAGCCGTACCCATTGTCTTTCACGTTGCATTACAACCCGAAATCCAATGGGTATAAAATTCATTACAAACGCTCAAACAGGACCATCGATTCCAGATGTCCAGTGTGCGGGAACATATCGAGCATCGCCAGTCGCCGAACGGTATATCCTGCATTGAGTAACGCTTCGCTGTCACGAGCCAGCGTAGCAGGATTACAGGATACATAAACAACGCGGCCAGGGTTTAACTTTATAATATGTTGCATCACGCCGGCAGCCCCCGCACGCGCAGGATCGAGCAATACTTTATCAAATCCGTTCTTTGCCCATGGTTGTTTGGTGACATCTTCTTCAAGGTTTTCATGAAAGAATGTCACATTGTGTAGTCCGTTATTCCGCGCATTTTCCCGGCCTTTTTCCACCAGCGCAGGGACACCTTCAACACCCACAACGCTCGCTGCTCGTACGGCCAACGGCAACGTAAAATTCCCCATACCACAGAACAAATCGAGCACCCGGTCCTCTCGCTGCACATCCAGCCATTCCAGCGCACAGGAAACCATTTTTTGGTTTACCCCTTCATTGACCTGGATAAAATCACGCGGGCTGAAGGTTAAACGTAGTCCATTTGAATCATACCAGGGCGATTCTTCTGAATTTGATTCCAGTATCTCGCTTTGCGGAGCCAGAAACAAAGACAGTCCCTGAGAATGCGAAAAGTGTTCCAGTTTTTCTTTATCCGCGGCACTCAATGGTGAGGTGTGGCGCAAAATCATCAGAGTTCCACTTCCAGCCTGCACCAATTCGACATGCCCCAAGTGACGCAGCCCCTGCAGACTCTGCAGGCATGCCCGAATTTCAGGCAGCAACGCCTCAAGTTGGGGCACCAAAATAGGGCATTGCTTCACATCAATAATGTCGCTGGAGCCGGACTTGCGAAATCCCATCTGCAATTGCTGCTCTTTCGAGCGATAGTTCAGACTTAAACGCGCGCGGCGTCGATAGCCCCACGGGGTATCGGCGATAACTTCTGTCACCTCACATTTCATTAAACGCGATAACGCTGCACTTTTGCTACGCTGCTGCAACGAGATGCTGGCGTGCTGCTGTTGACAGCCACCACAGACCCCAAAATGTGGACAACGTGGCACTTCACGTTCCGAACTGTCGTTTAAACGACGTTTGACTTGCGCGCGGGCGAACTGTTTTTTATCTTCAGTTATCACCACTTCTGCGCTTTCCTGAGGCAGCAATTCCGGTATAAACAGGGCTTTCCCGTTATGACGAGCAACGCCCTGACCAAAAGAATCAAGGTCATTGACGGTAACGGTTATGATCTGACGCGTCGTCACGCGTCGTTTTGCAGAGTAGAATTGCGCCATCGACGAGATATTTCTCTATTTAACAGTGTGACCCTAATTGTCCCATAACGGAACTCCATGACCAACTACAGCCTGCGCGCACGCATGATGATTCTGATCCTGGCCCCGACCGTCCTGATAGGTTTGCTGCTCAGTATCTTTTTTGTTGTGCATCGCTATAACGACTTGCAGCGTCAACTGGAAGATGCTGGTGCCAGCATCATCGAGCCACTCGCGGTTTCCAGCGAATACGGCATGAACTTGCAAAACCGGGAATCCATCGGCCAGCTTATCAGCGTGTTGCATCGTCGCCATTCCGATATTGTGCGGGCAATTTCCGTCTATGACGAAAATAACCAACTGTTCGTCACCTCCAACTTTCATCTTGATCCGTCAGAGATGCAATTGGCTACCGGATCGCCGTTTCCGCGAAAGCTGAGCGTAACCCGGCACGGGGATATCATGATCCTGCGTACCCCTATTATATCGGAAAGCTATTCACCTGATGAATCTGCCGTTAGCGATGCCAAAAACACCAAAAATATGTTGGGGTATGTGGCGCTTGAGCTGGACCTCAAGTCCGTGCGATTACAGCAGTACAAAGAGATCTTTATCTCCAGCGTCATGATGCTGTTTTGTATTGGCATTGCGTTAATTTTCGGCTGGCGTCTGATGCGCGACGTGACCGGACCAATTCGCAACATGGTGAATACCGTTGACCGAATACGTAGAGGTCAGCTCGATAGCCGCGTGGAAGGTTTCATGTTGGGCGAACTGGATATGCTGAAGAATGGCATCAACTCGATGGCAATGTCTCTCGCCGCCTACCATGAAGAGATGCAGCACAATATCGATCAGGCGACTTCAGATCTGCGCGAAACGCTGGAGCAGATGGAAATCCAGAACGTTGAACTGGATCTGGCGAAGAAACGCGCCCAGGAAGCTGCACGTATTAAATCAGAGTTCCTGGCGAACATGTCTCATGAGCTACGTACACCGCTAAACGGTGTCATTGGCTTTACACGCCTGACACTGAAAACCGAGTTAAATACCACCCAGCGCGATCACCTGAATACAATTGAGCGCTCTGCTAACAACCTGCTTGCTATCATCAATGATGTGCTCGACTTCTCTAAACTGGAAGCGGGTAAACTGATTCTGGAAAGCATACCGTTCCCGCTGCGCAGCACACTGGATGACGTCGTAACGCTGTTAGCGCACTCCTCCCATGACAAAGGGCTGGAGCTAACACTGAATATTAAAAATGACGTTCCGGACAATGTGATTGGCGATCCGCTGCGCCTGCAACAGGTCATTACCAACCTGGTCGGCAATGCCATCAAATTTACTGAGAGCGGCAATATCGACATTCTGGTTGAAAAACGCGCGCTCAGTAACACCAAAGTCCAGATTGAAGTTCAAATCCGCGATACCGGTATTGGCATCCCGGAACGCGATCAGTCCCGTCTGTTCCAGGCTTTCCGTCAGGCTGATGCCAGCATTTCGCGCCGTCACGGCGGTACCGGACTTGGCCTTGTGATCACACAAAAACTGGTCAATGAAATGGGTGGGGATATCTCGTTCCATAGCCAACCCAATCGCGGTTCCACTTTCTGGTTCCACATCAGTCTTGATCTCAATCCTAATGTTATCAGCGATCGTTCAACCACCCGCTGTCTGGCCGGAAAACGACTAGCTTACGTTGAACCAAATGCTACCGCCGCGCAATGCACGTTAGATATCTTGAGTGAAACGCCGCTGGAGGTGATTTACAGTCCTTCATTCTCTGCATTACCGGCAGAACACTACGATATTCTGCTACTTGGTGTCCCCGTCACTTTCCACGAGCCGCTCACCATGCAGCATAAACGTCTGGCAAGCGCAGCCGCAATGACCGATTTCCTGTTGCTGGCGCTGCCTTGCCATGCGCAGATTAACGCTGAAAAATTAAAGCAAGGCGGCGCGGCGGCATGTCTGTTAAAACCGCTCACCTCAACCCGATTGCTGCCTGCGTTAACCGAATATTGCCACCTGAACCAGGGTGCAGAACGCCAGTTGTTAGATGAAAGCAAGATTGCGATGACCGTGATGGCGGTGGACGACAACCCGGCGAACCTGAAGCTTATCGGCGCATTACTTGAAGATAAGGTTCAGCACGTCGAGCTGTGCGACAGCGGGCAGCAGGCGGTGGACAGAGCCAAGCAAATGCAGTTTGATCTGATCCTGATGGATATTCAGATGCCAGACATGGACGGTATTCGTGCCTGCGAACTGATCCATCAGCTTCCACACCAGCAGCAGACACCGGTTATTGCGGTAACAGCACATGCCATGGCAGGGCAAAAAGAGAAGTTACTCAGCGCCGGAATGAATGACTACCTGGCTAAGCCGATTGAAGAAGATAAATTGCACAGTTTGCTGTTGCGCTATAAGCCCGGTGCCGGCACATCAGCCCGGGCTATCGTGGCGGCCCCCCCTGACCCCGTGGTCAACCCGAATACGACCCTCGACTGGCAACTGGCTTTGAGACAGGCTGCCGGTAAAAACGATCTGGCGCGGGATATGCTGCAAATGCTGATCGATTTCTTGCCTGAAGTCCGTAACAGAATTGAAGAGCAACTGGTGGGTGAAAACCCTGAAGGGTTGGTGGATTTGATTCATAAACTACACGGCAGCTGCGGTTACAGCGGGGTTCCCCGCATGAAAAACCTGTGCCAGCTTATTGAACAGCAGTTACGTAGCGGGACCAAAGAAGAAGATCTGGAACCAGAGTTTTTAGAGCTTCTTGATGAGATGGACAACGTCGGGCGAGAAGCGAAACGGATATTGGGGTGATATTCGCCGAATGCGGCGTAAACGCCTTATCCGGCCGACAGGTTTCGCTGTTTACCGTAGGCCCGATAGGCGTGGCGCCATCGGGCACATCGCCGGAGCGGCGTAAACGCCTTCTCCGACCTACAACTCAGCGTAATTGCTGCCCTGCTTTAAGCGTTGCGGCCACGTTTCGTGCCGTCATCCGCACATTTTCACTCGCATTATCCAGCGCCTCATCCAGCGTGCAAATGGTATAAATCACGCTAAAAACAGCATCAATTCCATGCTCATGCACCACGCTAACATCTGGCGTCAGGCTGCCTGCAATACCAATGACGGGCTTATTATATCGCTTTGCAACGTTCGCTACGCCTACCGGGACTTTGCCATGGATCGTCTGACTGTCAATACGCCCTTCCCCGGTCACAACTAGATCTGCATCCGCAACGCAGTCGTCGAGGTGTAACGCATCCGTCACGATCTCGATACCACGGCGTAGCTGCGCGCCGCAAAACGCATACAGTGCAGCTCCCATGCCTCCGGCAGCGCCTCCACCGGCCAGATCCAGCACGTTAACGTCCAGATCGCGGGCAATCAGTTGTGCATAGTGCGTCAGCGCATTATCCAGACGGGTGATCATCTCTGGCGTTGCCCCTTTTTGTGGGCCAAATACTGCAGAAGCGCCCTCTTTACCGGTCAGCGGGTTCGTGACATCACAGGCCACTTCGATACGACAGGTGGCAAGGCGCTTATCTAACGCTGAAATATCGATCCTGGTGAGCGCTTCCAGACCGATCCCGCCTTGTGCAATCTGGTTATTCTGTGCATCAAGCAATTTGGCGCCCAGTGCCTGCACCATACCGGCACCACCATCATTGGTCGCACTACCGCCAATCCCGATGATGATGTGTTCTACACCCGCATCCAGCGCATGGCGAATCAACTCTCCGGTCCCCCATGAGGTGGTTTTCAGCGGGTCGCGTAACCCTGCCGGAACTCGCTCTAACCCACTGGCGGCCGCCATCTCGATAAACGCTGAGCGCTCATCTCCTGATACCCCATAAAATGCCTGTACCTTACTTCCCAGGGGCCCCGTAACATCAACATGCACAAGGTGGCCCGCCGTAGCGGCAACCATCGCCTCGACCGTTCCTTCACCACCATCAGCGACCGGTATCTTTACGTAATCCGCATCAGGCCAGATCTCACGAAAACCCTGCTCAATGGCAGTTGCCACCTCAAGCGCACTCAAACTCTCTTTATAAGAATCCGGTGCAATTACTATTTTCATAAGCCGTCCTTACGCATGTTGATTCTGTTAATCATACACCTGGAGATGTGCCGGTTCCTGTCAGAACCGGCATAACACTTAGCGCACCATGCATGGGCGTTTATTATCGAAGGTCCAGTTCGGGATCAGGTACTGCATTCCCATCGCGTCATCACGCGCTCCCAGGCCATGTTGCTGGTACAGTTCGTGCGCTTTCATCACCTGGTCCATATCCAGTTCTACACCCAGACCCGGCTTCGCTGGTACCTGTACCATGCCGCCTTTAATGTCGAACGGTTCTTTGGTCAGGCGTTGGTTACCTTCCTGCCAGATCCAGTGGGTATCAATGGCCGTAATTTTACCCGGCGCAGCAGCAGCCACATGAGTGAACATCGCCAGCGAAATATCAAAGTGGTTGTTAGAGTGTGAACCCCAGGTGAGGCCAAACTCATGACACATCTGCGCTACGCGAACAGACCCCTGCATGGTCCAGAAATGCGGGTCAGCCAGCGGAATATCCACAGACTGCAACGACAGCGTGTGCCCCATCTGACGCCAGTCGGTAGCAATCATATTGGTCGCCGTCGGCAGGCCAGTAGCACGGCGGAATTCCGCCATCACTTCACGCCCAGAGAACCCCTGCTCTGCGCCACATGGATCTTCAGCATAAGCCAGCGATCCTTTCAGATACTTACCGATCTTGATCGCTTCATTCAACGACCAGGCGCCGTTGGGATCGAGCGTTACGCGGGCCTGCGGAAAACGCTTCGCCAACGCGACGATAGATTCCGCTTCCTCTTCCCCTGCCAGCACGCCACCTTTCAGTTTAAAGTCGTTAAAGCCATATTTTTCATACGCGGCTTCAGCCAGGCGCACAACCGCATCCGGGGTCATCGCCTCTTCATGACGCAGACGATACCAGTCGCACGTCTCATCCGGCTGACTCTGGTACGGCAGCGGCGTTGCCTTACGGTTACCCACGAAGAACAGGTAACCCAGCATTTCTACTTCGCTACGCTGCTGTCCATCACCCAGCAGAGAGGCGACGTTTACGCCCAGATGCTGACCTAACAGATCCAACATGGCCGCTTCGATCCCAGTAACCACATGAATAGTGGTACGTAAATCAAAGGTCTGCAAACCGCGACCGCCCGCATCACGATCGGCAAAAGTATTGCGTACCGCATTCAGCACGTTTTTGTATTCACCTAACGTTTTGCCCACCACCAGCGGAATCGCATCTTCCAGCGTTTTACGGATTTTTTCTCCGCCGGGAATTTCACCCACGCCGGTATGACCGGAGTTATCTTTAATAATCACAATATTGCGCGTGAAGAACGGAGCATGTGCGCCGCTCAGGTTCATCAACATGCTGTCGTGGCCCGCAACCGGAATAACCTGCATAGAGGTAACCAGTGGGGTAGAAAATTGTGCGCTCATAATTAAGTCCTTATTCAAAATTAGTGGCGGCCGAAAACGGGACGTTTACGGTCAAAAGTCCATCCGGGGATCAGATACTGCATTGGGCCTGCGTCATTACGCGCGCCGCCGGGCAGCGCCTTATAGGCTTCATGCGCTTTCTGCACCTGATCCCAGTCCAGTTCCACGCCCAGACCGGGCGCATCGGGTACCGCAATTTTTCCGTTTTTAATCTCCAGCGGATTTTTGGTCAGGCGGCAATCACCCTCCTGCCAGATCCAGTGGGTATCAATAGCCGTTGGATTACCCGGCGCAGCCGCACCGACGTGGGTGAACATCGCCAGCGAAATATCAAAGTGGTTATTAGAATGGCATCCCCAGGTCAGGCCCCAGTCATCGCACAACTGCGCCACGCGTACCGCGCCGGAAAGCGTCCAGAAGTGCGGATCGGCCAGCGGAATATCGACTGCATTCAGCATTACCGCGTGGCCCATTTCGCGCCAGTTGGTAGCAATCATGTTGGTCGCCACCGGCAAACCAGTCGCGCGGCGGAACTCGGCCATCACTTCGCGCCCGGAAAAGCCCTGTTCAGCGCCGCACGGATCTTCGGCATAGGTCAGCACATCATTCAGGCCTTTGCACAGGGAGATGGCTTCATCCAGCAGCCAGGCACCGTTTGGATCGACGGTAATACGCGCATCCGGGAAACATTTTTTCAGCGCACGAGCGGTGTCGATTTCCTGCTCGCCCGGCAGCACACCGCCCTTCAGTTTGAAATCTTTAAAGCCATAACGATCCTGTGACGCCTGCGCCAGACGCACCACCGCGTCGCTGGTCATCGCTTGCTGGTGACGTAATTGATACCACTCATGTTTACCCGGCGTACTTTCCAGATACGGCAAATCGGTTTTGCAGCGATCACCTACATAGAACAGATACCCGAGCACGGTCACTGCATCACGCTGCTTACCCGGACCTAACAGCTCGCAGACCGGTACATTCAGCGCTTTGCCCAGCAGATCCAGCAGCGCGGCCTCCAGTGCCGCCACCGCATTGACGCGCAGCTCAAATGTCCAGGCACCTTTGCCGAAAGTATCAAAGTCAGCAGCCTGATTGCCTTTATGTACCTGCTGGACCACCTTATTCAGGCGGGCCACTTCCTGACCCAATACCATCGGGATAGCGTCAACCAGAGTCTGATAAATCACTTCACCGCCCGGCGCTTCACCGACGCCGGTATTACCGGCGTTATCGGTAAGAACCACAATATTGCGAGTGAAATATGCGTTGTGCGCACCGCCAATATTGAGCAGCATGCTGTCATGCCCGGCCACCGGGATGACCTTCATATCGGTAATAACGGGGCTTGATTGTGTTGTCATCATCATTGTCCTGCGACAGGTTTCAGTTCGATACGTTTAATATCACCGACCAGCACCAGATAGCTCACCACAGCAATCAGCGCATGCACCCCAACGTAAATCAAGGCACCATTAAACGACCCCGTCGTGCCCACAATGTAGCCAATAGCAATCGGTGTCACGATGCCGGAGATATTACCGAACATGTTGAACAGACCGCCGCTCAGGCCGCTAATCTCTTTGGGGGCCGTGTCTGCCATTACCGCCCAGCCCAGTGCACCAATACCTTTACCGAAGAAAGCCAGCGCCATAAAGCCGATAATCATCCACTCAACGTTGACGTAGTTACAGAACACCATCACCATTGACAGCAACATACCCAACACGATTGGCGTTTTGCGGGCGATATTCAGCGAACCGGTGCGACGCATCAGCCAGTCGGAAATAATGCCGCCGAGCACGCCGCCTGCGAATCCGCAAATAGCCGGGACCGACGCGACAAATCCCGCTTTCAGAATCGACATACCGCGCGCCTGTACCAGATAGACCGGGAACCAGGTGATAAAGAAGTAGGTCAGCGCGTTAATACAGTACTGACCGATGTAGATACCAATCATCATGCGGGAACCCAACAACTGTTTGATTTGTCCCCATTTCACGCTGAACGGAACTTTAGCTTTAGCGGCTGCCTGATCCATGTTGATCAGTGCGCCACCTTCGGCAATGTAATCCAGCTCTTTTTGGTTTACATCCGGGTGCTGGTTTGGTTCATGAATCACCTTCAGCCAGACAAAGCTGATGATGATCCCGAGTCCGCCCATAAAGAAGAATACGTGTGACCAGCCTACTTCGTGGGTCAGCCAGCCCATGATTGGCGCGAAGATAACGGTGGCAAAGTACTGCGCAGAGTTAAAGATTGCGACCGCCGTGCCCCTCTCCTGTGCCGGGAACCATGCAGCAACTATGCGACTGTTGCCGGGGAAGGATGGCGCTTCAGCTAACCCCACAAGGAAGCGCAGGGTAAACAACGCAACGATAATGCCGAAGCCGCTAAAGATATCGACAAAGCCCTGCAGCAGGGTAAACATGGACCAGATAAAGATGGACCAGAAATAAACGCGTTTTGAACCAAAGCGGTCAAGCAACCAGCCGCCGGGGATCTGGCCGATAACATAGGCCCATGAAAAAGCGGAAAATACATACCCCATCCCGACGGCATCAAGGCCAATGTCTTTGGCCATCTCCGAACCGGCAATGGATAAGGTGGCGCGATCGCCGTAGTTGAAGGATGTGACGATAAACAACATCACCACTATCCAGTAGCGAGCGTTAGTGCGTTTTTCCGCGCTGCTCGCCGCCTGACTTAATGAACTCATTGTTGCACTCCTGAATCGTGGCTTTCGCCAGTTCATTCTGTACAGCACCTGTAGGGTGATCAGAATGAGAGGTTAGTGTGTGGCAGTTTTGGTACAGCTCAGGGCCGTTTTATTCTGACTCGCTGCCTTTTCGGGAACTGACGGGAAAAGTATATGAAGGAGTGCCTCTTACCCTCACCGTGCAAAAACACAACATTGCGAGGGGTGAATGAGGTTGTTTATGGCATAAGCCTAAGGGAATGGAAGATGCTTCACGAAATTGGCGTTTGAGGGGGATTTATTGCCGGGTAATGGCGACGCCTTACCCGGCTTATGATTCGAACTGTGCGGATGGTTGGGTAATATTCTATTTGAGGAGCGTTGCCCAGTGTTCTACCCAAGGGTTGGATTCGCTTTCCGGTTCCGGATGTTCACCGGCATCAATCAGCAGCATCTCACCTACACGCTGGGCGCTCTGTTCCTGCAAAAGCGCATCAAACTGCTTACCACCGCCGCAGAAATTGGCATATGAACTGTCACCGAGCGCAATAATGCCGTAGTGAACGTCGGGCTGAAAACCCAGTTGGTCTTTAATTCCCTGAAACAGCGGCACGATGCTGTCCGGCAGATCGCCTTGTCCCGTCGTTGACGTTACGACCAGGATGTACTTGTCTTTGTACTTTTCCCAGTCAGCCAGTTCCGGATCTTCATAAACCGTAGCTTTATGCCCCTGATTTGCGAGGATAGCTTCGGCCTCTTCGGCAACCAGCAGCGCGTTTCCGTACATCGTGCCGACAAAAATTCCAATTTCCGCCATAACCGTAATCTCCTGGGACTTAAGAATCTATCTGCTTATCCTGACCTGACAGCTCGCTGAACTCAACCCTTTCATTCTCAGGGAGAAGTCCACGCCAGCCAAACTGTGATAGCGCCTGCATCCAGACGTCATCCAGCCCGGCGCGAATAACCAGAGGTTCACCGGTGAAGGGGTGCGTAAGTTCAAGCTGGCTGGCATGCAACATCAGGCGCTGGCAGCCAAAATGCTCTGCGGCGCTGCGGTTTTGTCGCAAATCACCGTGCTTGCTGTCGCCAATAATCGGATGACGCAAATGCGCCAGGTGACGTCTGAGCTGGTGTTTTCGACCGGTTTTAGGATCCAGCTCCACCAGCCCGTAACGGGTGGTCGGATAACGTCCGGTCGCCACCGGCATTTCAACCGTCGCCAGGCCGCGATAATGGGTTACCGCAGGCTGTGGGCCTTTGTCGTCACGGGCAAATTTATCGGCAATCTTGTCCAGCTCTTCCACCAAAGGATAATCCAGCACGGCATCATCCATCAGCCAGCCACGCACAATCGCATGATAGCGTTTTTGGATTTGATGCTGCTCAAACTGCTGTGCCAGCCGTCGTCCGGCCTCGCTGGACAGCCCCATCAACAGCACACCGGATGTCGGTCTGTCGAGTCGGTGGGCGGTAAAAACGTGCTGACCAATCTGGTCGCGCACCGTTTGCATTACCACCACTTTCTCATCGCGGTCGAGCCAACTGCGATGAACCAGCCAGCCCGAAGGTTTGTTGACTGCAACCAGCCATTGGTCCTGATAGAGAATCTCCAGCATCAGGCGTTATCACTGGTAAATAGCGCATCCAGATCCTGCAATGCAATCAGGATCACATCGCGCTGTGGATGATCGGCTGCCAGCGCCATTTCATAATATGGCGCAATAGCGAACGCTTCTGGAAGTGGCTGCGCATTATCAAGCAGCGCATACATGCGGGGAATCAACACCCACTGCAGCCATTCAACCGGCTCCATGGTATCCATACAAAAAGGCTGCGTGCTGGAAAACAGATGCGCTTCTGGCTCATCCATCCGCCAGTGATTATGTTCACGCAGCAGTGCTTCAAGCGCATGCAACTGCTCGCGCACACGGTCATGAGTCGTCATGAAATTAACCTCAATGATGAAAAATCTGGCGCGAAGAATAGCACCAGTAGAAAGGAAATAAAAAAAAGGGAGCACTGTAAAAACAGTGCTCCCGGTTCGTTTCGCAGCATTCCAGCTACTTTTAGTGCTCCCTGCTCATCCGTGACAACTTTTCCTGTGGTCTTGCGACCGCGTTCATCCTGAACTTTTGCATCCTGCTCACATCACCCCGATGTGAAAACTTCATCCTGAAGTTTCCTGGCCATCCTGACCCGCCGAACATCCTGACCGGCTCTCGTTCTCCATCCTGGAGGTGTCCTTTAACGCTTCCCGCGTTTTCCTCTTTGCTTCATCCTGAAACCTGTCCTTGCAGCACCGTCCTGGTGTGTCCTGCCGAAGTGTCATCATCCTGATGTTCACTTCGTTGTGCGACTCCTTGTCGACAGAGATAGAATCGCCTGTTTCGCATTGTCTTACAAGACACTTACAGACATACCCTAATGATTATTTTCATATGAAAGTTATCAATAAAACATTAACCAATTGAATTATAAATAGTTAACATTATATCGGTCGATGAAGTCTTTACTGAACACCTGGCAATCTCCTACAGGGTTTGTAAGAGATCTCTCACACGCCCTAGGGCAAACTGGATTACAGAACAGGCTTAAGTTGAGTAAGAAATTCCGCAAGCGAGGCCGCCAGAACCGTCCGTTTACGGGTTCCCAGCGTCTCCTTGCAGACTTCCCCAGACAAGTTGCACACTGAAATAACATCAAGTTCATTGTCCAGTGCGGCAATAAAAAGCGTAGGAGAGAGCTTAAGGCGTTTTTGCGTAACCAGGTGGCCGATCAGGTTTTCCTGTACGCGCCTGAAGTCATCTTCAGACCAGGTTTGCAGCAGAGTAAGTTTCTCATCCGCAAATTGTGCGTGCATGTCCCCGGCAAACTGGGTGGTATAAAACGCATGAACAGCGGGTTGTACCACAATATCAAAGGCGCGTTCAACCGCGTTTACATTCGGCTCGCCCACAAAAGGCTGCGGTTGCCAGTACACCGCATCGTTCGTGGAGGAGATGATGCACGGAGACGGTACGCCATACAGCTCTTCACTCAGCGGCCAGCTGCCGTTTTTTTCATGCCATGCATCGCAATAACGCGTCGTAAAGGCTGCCAACGCCTGTGCTGTCAATTCGTCCACTGATTTCTCTCTTCACAAAAGCCAGGATACACTTGTCGCATAGTGTATCTGGTTTATGACGGTGAAACATGTCCTCTTATGAAAATCATCAGGCGCTTGACGGCCTGACTCTCGGAAAATCAACGGATTACCGGGATATTTACGACGCCAGCCTGCTGCAGGGTGTTCCGCGCAGCCTGAACCGCGACCCGCTGGATCTAAAGGCCGATAATCTGCCTTTTCACGGCGCCGATATCTGGACGCTGTATGAACTGTCATGGCTGAATGCCAACGGCTTACCGCAGGTTGCGGTCGGCCATGTGGAGCTGGATTACACCAGCGTTAATCTGATTGAATCAAAAAGTTTTAAGCTGTATCTGAACAGTTTTAATCAGACGCGTTTTGACTCATGGGAACACGTCCGTCAGACGCTGGAACACGATCTACGCGCCTGCGCGCAAGGTGATGTCAGCGTAGCGCTCTATCGTCTTGACGAACAGGAAGGGCAGCCGATAGCCCACTTCAATGGCACCTGTATCGACAATCAGGATATCGTCATCGATAACTACCAGTTCAGCACCGACTATCTGGAAAATGCCGTAAGCGGTGAAAAAGCGGTGGAAGAGACGCTGGTCAGCCATCTGCTAAAATCCAACTGCCTGATCACCCACCAGCCTGACTGGGGTTCCATACAAATTCAGTATCGCGGTCGCAAAATCGACAGGGAAAAGTTGCTGCGCTATCTGGTCTCCTTCCGCCACCACAATGAATTTCACGAGCAGTGTGTGGAACGCATTTTCAATGACCTGCTGCGTTTCTGTCAGCCGGAGAAACTGAGCGTATACGCACGCTACACGCGACGCGGCGGCCTCGATATCAACCCATGGCGCACCAACACAGATTTCACCCCCGCAACAGGCAGACTGGTGCGTCAGTAATCTTTTTTCTCAATTTTGCGTGTCGGATTCCGCGCGCAGGGTTGTGAAAGGTCATAAGCCAGGGCTATTGTAATCAGTAGAGGATGATATCTCTCGTCCCGTAAGGAGTTTACTTGATTACACATATTAGCCCGCTTGGCTCAATGGACATGTTGTCGCAGCTGGAAGTCGATATGCTTAAACGCACGGCCAGCAGCGACCTGTATCAACTGTTTCGTAACTGTTCGCTTGCCGTTCTGAACTCCGGCAGTTTGACAGACAACAGCAAAGAGCTGCTGTCTCGTTTTGAAAGTTTCGACATTAACGTGCTGCGCCGTGAACGCGGCGTGAAGCTGGAACTGATCAACCCACCTGAAGACGCGTTTGTCGATGGGCGCATCATTCGCGCGCTGCAGGCTAACCTGTTTGCCGTGCTGCGCGACATTCTGTTCGTCAATGGCCAGATCCATAACGCCGGTCGTTTTCAGCATCTGGATCTCGAAAGCTCGGTCCATATCACCAACCTCGTATTCTCGATCCTGCGTAATGCCCGGGCGCTGCACGTCGGTGAAGCGCCGAACATGGTCGTCTGCTGGGGCGGTCACTCAATCAACGAAAATGAGTACCTGTACGCCCGTCGCGTCGGCACCCAGTTGGGCCTGCGCGAACTGAACATCTGTACCGGCTGCGGTCCAGGGGCGATGGAAGCGCCAATGAAAGGCGCCGCGGTCGGCCACGCTCAGCAGCGCTACAAAGACAGCCGCTTTATTGGCATGACCGAACCGTCAATCATCGCCGCTGAACCGCCTAACCCGCTGGTAAACGAACTGATCATCATGCCGGACATTGAAAAACGTCTGGAAGCGTTCGTACGTATCGCCCACGGTATTATCATCTTCCCGGGTGGCGTAGGGACAGCAGAAGAGCTGCTGTATCTGCTGGGGATCCTGATGAATCCGGCCAACAAAGATCAAGTTCTGCCATTGATCCTGACCGGGCCAAAAGAGAGCGCCGATTACTTCCGCGTGCTGGACGAATTTATCGTGCACACGCTGGGAGAAGAGGCGCGCCGTCACTATCGCATTATCATTGACGATGCAGCGGAAGTCGCTCGCCTGATGAAAAAAGCGATGCCGCTGGTGAAAGAGAACCGCCGAGACACCGGTGATGCCTACAGCTTTAACTGGTCAATTCGTATCGCACCTGATTTGCAGATGCCGTTCGAACCGTCCCACGAAAACATGGCGAATCTGAAACTGTATCCAGACCAGCCTGTTGAAGTGCTGGCTGCAGACCTGCGTCGCGCATTCTCCGGGATTGTCGCGGGGAACGTGAAAGAAGTCGGCATTCGCGCCATTGAAGAGTTTGGCCCGTACAAAATCCACGGTGACCCTGAGATGATGCGCCGCATGGACGATCTCCTGCAGGGCTTTGTTGCACAACATCGTATGAAGTTACCGGGCACTGCGTATATCCCGTGCTACGAGATCTGCGCATAACCTTCAACACCCGCTAGCAGCGCTATAGCGGTGACAGTTTTGTCCATATCAAAGCCGGATTTGGCGCATCAGCCAACCGGCTTTTTTAGTGATACCAGTCACATAGCTCACGCAATAACATAAATATCAATTATCTTTCGTCTGGCGAGCCCCAAAACGCAAACGATTACCTCCCAGGGGAAACCGTGATTTATCACCGCAAATTATAATTAGTCATCAGAATTCACTAAAAACAACAGTTTTTATAGCGCAACCCTCGTATCTTCGCGCCCTGTCTTTCATGCCATATGTCGTTAATGTTAGCCTTCACGCCCGTAAATTCGCTTTGACTATTTTTTAACAGATTAATGGTCCAAATTTATCCACATAAAAGGTGGATTATTGCATTTGAGATCGCGATCACTGATACATTCATTACTTAAATGTATCTTTCCGCCCGAAAATTATTACGGCGAAAAATTATATAAAAATCGCTAAACGAATTTCGTTTTACAGTCGGGTATTTTTTCATTGGATTGAACCCAAACCCGACTTTTTAAGCTTCCTCCAGGAGAAACAGATGGAAAACACGCAAACCAGCACTATCGTTACGGGCCAGACCCGCAGCGCATGGCGCAAGACAGACACCATGTGGATGCTGGGCCTTTACGGCACGGCGATTGGCGCGGGTGTATTATTCCTGCCAATTAACGCAGGCGTTGGCGGTATGATCCCGCTGATCATCATGGCCATTCTTGCCTTCCCAATGACCTTCTTTGCTCACCGTGGTCTGACCCGCTTCGTGTTGTCCGGTAAAAATCCGGGTGAAGACATCACTGAAGTTGTAGAAGAACACTTTGGCGTTGGCGCAGGTAAACTGATTACTCTGCTCTACTTCTTCGCTATCTACCCCATTCTGCTGGTTTACAGCGTAGCAATCACCAATACCGTTGAAAGCTTCCTGACCCATCAGCTGGCGATTACTCCGCCGCCGCGTGCAATCCTCTCTCTGATCCTGATTGTCGGCATGATGACCATCGTGCGCTTCGGTGAGCAGATGATCGTTAAGGCGATGAGCATCCTGGTATTCCCGTTCGTTGCGGCTCTGATGCTGCTGGCGCTGTACCTGATCCCTCAGTGGAGCGGTGCGATTCTGGAAACCATGTCTTTTGACTCTGCGGCAACCACCGGCAACGGCCTGCTGTTGACCCTGTGGCTGGCGATTCCGGTAATGGTGTTCTCCTTCAACCACTCCCCGATCATCTCCTCCTTCGCCGTGGCGAAGCGTGAAGAGTACGGTGATGAAGCAGAGAAGAAATGCTCCAAGATTCTGGCATTCGCTCACATCATGATGGTACTGACCGTTATGTTCTTCGTCTTCAGCTGCGTATTCAGCCTGACTCCGGCGGATCTGGCTGCAGCGAAAGAACAGAACATCTCTATCCTGTCTTACCTGGCAAACCACTTTAACGCACCGATTATTGCCTGGATGGCACCGATCATCGCGATTATCGCTATCACCAAATCCTTCCTCGGCCACTACCTGGGCGCACGTGAAGGCTTCAACGGGATGGTGATTAAGTCTCTGCGCGGCAAAGGCAAATCCATCGAAATCAACAAACTGAACAAAATCACTGCACTGTTCATGCTGGTAACCACCTGGATTGTGGCGACGCTGAACCCGAGCATCCTCGGTATGATTGAGACCCTGGGTGGCCCAATCATCGCGATGATTCTGTTCCTGATGCCGATGTATGCGATTCAGAAAGTACCGGCAATGCGTAAATACAGCGGCCATATCAGCAACGTGTTCGTTGTGATTATGGGCCTGATCGCTATCTCCGCTATTTTCTACTCTCTGTTCAGTTAATTCCCCTGCGCCGCTCTTCGGGGCGGCGCACCTCGATACACAATGGACGCCTCATGATTAGCGTATTCGATATTTTCAAAATCGGCATTGGCCCTTCCAGCTCCCATACTGTTGGCCCGATGAAAGCAGGCAAACAATTCACGGATGACCTGATTGCACGCGGAATTCTCACTGACGTAACCCGCGTAGTGGTTGATGTCTATGGCTCTCTGTCCCTGACCGGGAAAGGTCACCATACCGACATCGCGATTATTATGGGCCTGGCGGGTAATCTGCCGGATACCGTAGACATTGATGCTATCCCGGCCTTTATCCAGGATGTGAATACTCATGGACGTTTGCTGCTGGCGGACGGTCAACATGAGGTCGAATTCCCGGTTGATAAGTGCATGAATTTCCATGCGGACAATCTGTCCCTGCACGAAAACGGGATGCGTATTACCGCACTGGCAGGCGAAAAAGCCATTTACAGCCAGACGTACTATTCCATCGGCGGTGGATTTATCGTTGATGAAGAACACTTTGGTTTGCCGAATAACAATCCGGTAAACGTGCCGTATCCGTATACATCCGCAGCCGATTTGCAACGACACTGTCAGGAAACCGGACTATCACTTTCCGGCCTGATGATGCAGAACGAACTAGCCCTGCACAGCAAAGAAGAGCTGGAACAGCACTTTGCAAACGTCTGGGAAGTGATGCGCAGTGGAATTGAACGCGGTATCACCACCGAAGGCGTATTGCCGGGCAAACTGCGCGTTCCGCGTCGTGCGGCAGCACTGCGTCGTATGCTGGTTAGCAGTGACAAAACCACGACTGACCCGATGGCAGTTGTAGACTGGATCAACATGTTTGCGCTGGCCGTGAACGAAGAGAACGCTGCCGGTGGACGTGTAGTTACCGCCCCGACGAACGGCGCATGCGGGATTGTTCCTGCAGTGCTGGCGTACTATGACAAGTTTATCCGCGAAGTGAACGCTAACTCACTGGCACGCTATATGCTGGTCGCGAGCGCCATCGGTTCCCTGTACAAGATGAATGCCTCAATTTCGGGTGCTGAAGTGGGCTGTCAGGGTGAAGTCGGCGTGGCGTGTTCTATGGCGGCGGCGGGTCTGGCAGAACTGCTGGGCGGTAGCCCGACGCAGGTATGTATCGCCGCAGAAATCGGTATGGAACACAACCTGGGTCTGACCTGCGATCCAGTTGCCGGACAAGTTCAGGTTCCGTGCATTGAGCGTAACGCCATTGCATCGGTGAAAGCGGTGAACGCTGCTCGTATGGCGCTGCGCCGTACCAGCGAGCCTCGTGTATGCCTCGATAAAGTTATCGAGACCATGTACGAGACAGGTAAAGATATGAATGCCAAATACCGCGAAACCTCGCGTGGCGGTCTGGCGATGAAGATCGTTACCTGCGATTAATCCCTGGCGCAAACTTATCCGGCCTACAGTGCCACAGTCATTTGTAGGCCGGATAAGGCGTCAGCCGCCATCCGGCAAAATGTTGTTTCAGATCTTCGCCTCCCCCCACTGTGAATGTTACCCTACAGCCTGATTTATCAGGGAGAACACCGTGGCCGTCCATCTGCTCATTGTCGATGCACTCAATCTCATTCGTCGCATTCACGCCGTCCAGGGGTCGCCCTGCGTGGAGACGTGCCAGCACGCGCTCGATCAGTTGATTGTGCACAGTCAGCCCACACACGCCGTGGCGGTATTTGATGACGAAGCGCGCAACAGCGGCTGGCGTCACCAACGCTTACCTGACTACAAAGCCGGTCGCCCGCCAATGCCTGACGATTTACACAAGGAAATGCCCGCCTTACGCGCCGCTTTTGAACAACACGGCGTCTGTTGTTGGGTCTCGAGCGGGAATGAAGCCGATGATTTAGCCGCAACGCTGGCGGTGAAAGTCACCCAGGCGGGACATCAGGCCACCATCGTTTCGACAGATAAAGGTTATTGCCAACTGCTCTCCCCAACATTACGCATTCGCGACTATTTCCAGAAGCGCTGGCTGGACGCGCCGTTCATTGAGAAAGAATTTGGTGTAATGCCTCAGCAATTGCCAGATTATTGGGGACTGGCCGGGATCAGCAGCTCAAAAGTGCCGGGCGTTGCAGGTATTGGTCCCAAGAGTGCAACACAGCTACTCATGCAGTTTCAGCATCTGGAAGGGATTTACGCACATCTGGAAGACGTGCCGGAAAAGTGGCGCAAGAAACTGGAGATGCACCAGGAGATGGCGTTTCTGTGCCGTGATATCGCGCGGCTGCAAACGGACTTACATATTGACGGAAATCTCCAGCAGCTACGGCTGGCACGGTAGTCTTATTGCCGGATGGCGCTGCGCTTATCCGGCCTACGCATCGTCCCTCCAGTAGGCCGGATAAACGCCAGGTGATTACCAGGCGGTATGGTAAAGCTCGACAATATCGGCAATGCTTGCTTCACGCGGATTACCGCCAGTGCAAACATCGTCAAATGCCGCCTGCGCCAGCGCAGGAATATCTTCCTTACGTACCCCCACATCACGTAAGTGCGGCGGGATCCCCACATCACGGTTAAGCGCAAACACAGCATCTACCGCAGCCTTACGCGCCTCTTCCAGCGTTAAACCTTCCACTTTCACCCCCATCACCCGGGCGATATCGCGGAATTTCTCTCCGGTGTATTCGGCGTTGTAGTGCATCACGTGCGGTAACAAAATGGCATTGGCGACGCCGTGCGGAGTGTTATAAAAGGCCCCTAGCGGGTGTGCCATCCCGTGCACGAGCCCCAGACCGACGTTTGAAAATCCCATTCCGGCAACGTACTGACCCAGCGCCATTGCCTCACCAGACTGGCTGTCACCATTAACAGAGCCGCGCAACGCCCCGGCAATGATCTCAATGGCTTTGATGTGCAACGCGTCAGTGAGTGCCCACGCCGCCCGCGTAATATAACCTTCAATAGCATGGGTCAACGCATCGACCCCGGTCGCCGCTTTTAACGCGGCAGGCATACCATCCATCATATCGGCATCAATAAACGCCACCTGCGGAATGTCATGCGGATCGACACAGACAAATTTACGCCGATTTTCTTCGTCCGTGATCACGTAGTTAATGGTCACTTCCGCCGCCGTCCCTGCCGTCGTAGGGATTGCCATCACCGGTACGCTCGCAGCACGTGTTGGCGATAACCCTTCAAGGCTGCGTACATCGGCAAACTCAGGGTTATTGTGGATAATGCCAATCGCTTTGCAGGTATCCTGCGGGGAGCCGCCGCCTATAGCTATCAGATAATCTGCGCCACTTTGCTGAAAGACTTCCAATCCCTCCTTCACCACTGCAATTGTAGGATTTGGGATCACACCGGAATAGATTTCCCACGGCAAACCGGCGGCATCCATACGGGATGTCACCTTATCGACAACGCCGCACTGTACCAGGTTTGCATCGGTGACAATCAAAGCCTTGCGATAACCCCGACGGATGACCTCGTCCGTTAATGCCCCAACAGCTCCCCGGCCAAACCATGCCGTTTCATTCAGAATCATTCTGTTCGCCATCGTATTTCTCCTTTTCGCTATGCGAAATTACTCTTCAATTCGTAATCCGTAAGATTTGAATTTCTCCAGCACAATGGCGATCTCTTCGTCATCCAGCACCGGCACCGGGTCGACAATCGCCAGGGTGCTTAGATAAAGGCGGGCCAGGACTTCGACTTCATGCGCCAGCCATAGTGCTTTTTCCAGATTCGCTTCACAGGCAATCAACCCGTGGTGCTGCAACAACGTTGCCTTACGGCTTTTCAGCGCGACGCTCACATGCTCTGACAGCTCTCGTGTACCAAACGTCGCATACGGCGCACACGGGATAGAGTTCCCCCCAGCCGCGGCAATCATGTAATGGATTGCCGGAATAGGACGGTTCAAAATCGACACGGCGGTGCAATGAATCGCATGGTTATGAACGACTGCATTGGCATCCGGGCGCGTCTGATAAGCCGCCAGGTGAAAACGCCATTCACTGGAAGGTAATTGTCCTTTATCATATTTGCCGTCGTTATCTACGAACACGATCATGTTTTCAGTGAGTCTTTCGTAAGGGATACCGCTGGGTGTGATCAGCATTCCATTTTCATAGCGCGCACTTACATTTCCTGCGGTCCCCTGATTCAACCCAAGACGGGTCATTTCAAGGCAGGTTTCGATGATTTCACGTGATAAACGCATTCTTTCCATAATGATTCTCCGGGTACAGTTGCCCCTCGTCTTTATTGCGAAAAAATGCAGCCGCAGAGTAAGACGGGTCAGGTTTCAGGTATGAGCAGCCACTGAACACATTTATTCAGATTCAGTTGGCCGATTTAGTTAGTGCGACGAATTATTGTTGTCTTACGCGCTTAATTAGTTTCATCTCAACTTTTACAGTTTCTTTAATGGGCTGGTCATCAATAGCACTCATCATCATAGCGAAAGCTTTTTCCGCCCAGACATTTTCATCCTGCTGCATCGACCAGACATTATTCGCGAGGAATCCCAGCATGGGATGTTCATCAAATGTCCCGATATTAATATCCGGTGGAATCACACCGAAACGATTGCGAATAGCAATGACGGCACCTTCCAGTACAGGTAATGATGAGGCAATAAACGCCTGCGGACAGCCCTGTTCGTTGATCAATTTATCCATCAACCGATAACCACCATCCGGCGTATTATCCGGACCTTCACGCACCCAGTCACGATGAGAAATTCCATTATTGTTCAACGCGTTAAGGTAACCTTTTAAACGATCGCCAATACTGGGCAATCCGGTATCCCCGACTAAAAACCAGATCGGAGATTTGCCTGCATCAAACAAACTTTGCGTCAGCTTTTCACCGCCTAAAATGTTATGACTTTCAACCAGCGCGTTATCGGTATACTTAAAATCCCTGTCGAGTAGCACCATCGGTTTTCTGACCTGACGCAAATGGTGTTGCTGATTCTCTAATGTTGAAGGAACAATAAACAGGCCATCAACATTACGAGCTATTAACGCTTTCGTTAATTTGTTTTCGTAATCAACATCATCGTAGGTACAACTAATCGTTAATTGATATCCAGAACGACGACAACGTTGTTCAAGTTTCTCGGCCAGTGTGGCAAAAAAGACGTTAGATATATTGGGTACAATCAGCCCCAACGTATCTGTTTTATTCAGTTTCAGGCTGCGGGCTGAATGGTTTATGACATAACCATACCGTTCAACGTATTCATTAATACGCGTTTGGGTTTTGACACTGATACGATATTGCTCAGCCTTCCCGTTCAGCACCAGTCGCACGGTCGTCACCGATAAATTCAGATCGCTGGCTATCTGTTCTACTGTTTTAGCCATTTATATGTCCCAGTTCACATCCAAAAACGTCAATTCACAATCATAAAAGTATTTTAAACTTTTGTCTTACTGCATAACCTGGTTAAGCGCCTGCTGTTGATCCCACATCATCAGATATGCCTGGTATTTACGGTCATAGAAGTCCTGTCGTGCCGGATTCGCTTTAATCACCCCACCTGGGCAAACCATCGCCCGGCAGGCGGAGGGAACATCTGCCCACACCCCGCTGGCCACTGCACCGGTGATAGCCGCACCTAACGTCACCGCATCTTCTTCCTGCATAAGATGAATATCGCATCCGGTGGCGTCTGCATACTCTCGCAACCACAGAGGATTGTGTGTTGCACCGCCACATAGCGTCAGTCGAGAAATGGTATGACCGTTTTCGCGCATCACTTCCATAATGTGTCGCGTGCCGCAGGCAATCGCCTGTAATGTCGCCAGATACAGACGAGCAACCTGCATCTCACCTCGTTCAAGCGTCAAACCGCAAACGCTGCCCCGGGCATCGGGTCGTGCACGCGGGGAACGGTTACCGTGGTGATCGGCCAGCACATGCAGATAACGACCAGGCTCAGACTCTTGCTCCTCAAGTGCGGCAACCCATTCATTAACTAAAACGATGGGATGGCAACCCCGGGCCTCAGCTTTGTGAAACAGCTCAGCGCTGGCACCCGACTCCTGAAGCGTCCAGTCAACCAGCGCCCCAGCCGCGCTTTGCCCCCCTTCCGTCAGCCAGTAACCAGGCAGCATAGCGGACCAGTACGGCCCCCATACACCCGGTGTATGAATCTCCTGCTCGCTGCACAGCATATGGCAATTTGATGTTCCGCTGATCAACGCCAATGTTCCCGCAGGCTCGGCACCGGCAAGCGCCACGCCACCCGCATGCGCATCAATCATGCCACTGGCGACTACCACCGCTGTCGTCAGTCCCAGCGCCTGTGCCGCATCGGGGCTGAGCGTCCCAACGGCCGCGCCCGGGGGCAGGATCCGTGACGGAATTTTGTTGAGTAAATCAGTTAATTCAACCGCATCCAGCAGGGAGTGGCTAAAGCGTTGCTCATGTGCCAGATAGTTCCATTTACAGGTTAAAGTACACAGACCAGCAACATCACAAGCGGTGGCTTTCCAGACCAAAAAATCCGCCAGATCGTAGAAGCGGTGTGCACTCTGCCAGGTCGCGGGGAAATGTTTTTTTAGCCACAACACTTTGGGTAGTTCCATTTCGACACTGACTTCACCACCGACATAACGCAACGCCGGGTCCTGTGTAGCGTTGATACGCTGCGTCTCCTGCACCGCACGATGATCCATCCACATGATGATGTTATGGTCTGACGGTTCACCAGGTGAAACCGCCAGACCCTGCCCCTGTTCATCCAGAGCCACTAACGAACAGGTGGCATCAAACCCCAGCGAGCGGATCTCCTCAACGCTAACCCCGGCTGATGACACAGCCTCCTTCACGGCATGGCAAACCTGCTGCCAGATTTCGGCAGATGACTGCTCTACCCGCTCGGGGCCAGGTCGAAACTGCGAGATAGGGAATGTCGCAAAAGCCAGCCGTTTGCCACTGGCATCAAAAACACCAGCCCTGACACTGGCGGAACCGACATCCACTCCGAGGAAATATCCACTGCTCATAGTAGCTCCCTGACGCTGGCTAATAATGGGGCGAATGTACCGCCCCCGCGGTCTTATTTTTTACCGAATGGGTGCAACAGCTTGTCGATTTCCGGTGTATCAATGTTCTGCGCATTAACAAATTTCACCGGAATATCAATTTCTTTCGGTACTGACTGACCTGACACGGCCGCATTCAGCGTCTTAATACCCTGATAGCCAATCTGGTACGCATCCTGTACAACAAAGCCCTGGATCACGCCAGATTTCAAGAAGGCAATGATTGCTTCGGTGCTATCAAAACCAATCACCTTCACTTTACCTTTCAGGTTTTGGCTATCAATGGCGTTCGCCACACCCAGCGTTGAGCCTTCATTGGTGCCGTAGATCCCGGCAATATCGGGGTTTGCCTGGATCATATCGATGGTTTTATCCATCGCTTTTTGCGGATCGCCATCACTGTACTGAACCGGCAGAACTTTGATATCCGGATATTTTTCCTTCATTCTGGCCACAAAACCTTCCGAACGTTCAATTGCGGAAGAGGTTCCAGCCACGTGCGCAATAATGCCGACTTTCCCTTTGCTACCCACTTGTGCAGCGAGAGCATCTGCCGCTTCAGCCCCTGCTTTACGGTTATTCGTTGCCACAAAGCTGACAGGAATGTCAGAATTTACGCCTGAGTCAAACGTCACCACCTTGATGCCGCGTGAATTCGCTGTTTCCACTAATGGCGCAAGCGCATTGGCGTCTAATGCCGCCAACAGCAACCCATTAGGTTTTTGCGCCATTGCGTTTTCAACCAACTGAATCTGCTCGGCAATCTGAGTTTCATCGGCAGGCCCAACATAGCTGGTCTTATCGCCCAACTCTTTCGCTGCCGCTTCGGTACCCATTTTTACGGTCTGCCAGAATTCATGCTGGAAGCCTTTACTGACCACAGGAAGGTTCATATCTTTAGCCAGTGCGCTGGATGTCATGCAGGCCAGCAGGGATAACGCATAGACAAAATTCCTGGTTCTCATTGTTTTACTCCGTTCTGAGTGAGTCACCCTAAACGTCAGGGTTATGTTGTCCCGTGACTTCCGGGTGCGTAAATCAACGAATTTTTTTGCGTAAAGTGTCGAGATAAACCGCGGCGATAACGACTACGCCCATGGCCACCATTTGCCAGAACTGCGAGACGCCCATCAGGTTCAGACCATTTTTCAACACGCTCATAATGAATGCGCCGATAATGGTGCCGCCAATAGTGCCAATCCCCCCCATCAGGCTGGTACCGCCAATGACCACCGCAGCAATGGCTTCCAGTTCATAGCCCACGCCGACGGTCGGCTGGCCCGAGTTCAAACGAGAGGCCAGAATGACCCCGGCAATCCCGGTCAGCAGACCACAAAATGCGTAGACGAAAATTTTCACGCGCTGGACTTTAATCCCGGAAAGATGTGCAGCAACCTCATTACTGCCCACGGCATAGACATAGCGGCCAATCACCGTTTTCTTGAGGATATATGCGGCGATCAGTGCGACAACCACGAGGTAAAAAACGGGGTAAGGCAGCACATCGAACAAGCGTCCCTGCGCCAGCATCTTGAAGGTGGGATAATCAGCAAAGTAAATTGCCCGGCCGTCAGTCATTACCATATTGATGCCTCTGACGGACATCATCAGACCCAGGGTGGCAATAAAGGGCGGAATAGTCATTTTAGTAACCAGCAATCCATTGATATAGCCGCATAATCCACCCGCCAGCACACCCGCCAAAATACATACGGGCAGAGGTAATCCCAGCGTGGCGCTGATACCTACCGCAACACCAGAAAAGGCCACTACCGAGCCAAGAGAAAGGTCGATTCCTGAAGTGATAATGACGAAGGTAACGCCAATCGCCATGATGCCAATCACCGAGGTTTGCAGGGCAATTGTCATAATGTTTTCAGTGTTAAAGAAGAAAGGTGATCCAAAACTAAAAAATATCACCAGAATAATCAGACTCAAAAGCGGCGCCAGGCGCATTAAAAGCTCTTTGTTAATTTTTATTTTCTTATTATTGCTGTCTGAAGAGGTTACAGAGATAGTCATAAATTAGTCCTCTAACGTCGCATATTGCATGATTTTTTCTTGTGTGGCGTCATCAGAAGCTAACTCTCCGGTAATACGCCCATTACGCATAACTAAAATGCGATCGCACATACCCAGCACTTCCGGTAATTCAGAGGAAATCATGATAATTGATTTCCCTTTTGCCACCAGTCGATTCATTAATTCATAAATTTCAAGTTTGGCTCCCACATCAATACCGCGGGTGGGTTCATCAAAGATGAGAATGTCGGTGTCTTTGCATACCCATCTGGCAATAATAATTTTTTGCTGATTACCGCCACTTAAATTCAACGCAGCCTGTTCAAGATGCGGCGTCTTAATACGCAGTGCTTTCACCTGCTCTTCGCTGGTTTGCTGACAACGTTTGCTGTCCACATTGCCATATCGGTTGGAATATTCGGGGTAATTTCCTAGCATAATATTGCGTTCAACGGACAATCCTAATGCCAGGCCCTCTTTTTTTCTGTCCTCGGTTAAGTAGCTAATACCCTGCTGGATGGCATCAGGAATATCCTTGATTACCGTCTCTTTACCGTTCAACTTGATGGTTCCGCTGTCGATAGGATCGGCACCAAAGATAGCCCGTGCCAGCTCAGTACGCCCGGCCCCCATCAGCCCGGCAAAACCTAAGATTTCCCCCTGATGCAAGGTAAAATCGATATTGTTCAGTACGCCTTTGCGCGTCAGTCCACTGACTTCCAGCACCGGTTTACGCTGGGGTTGCGGCTCCCGACGGGGATAGATATTGCCAAGGTCACGCCCAACCATCATGGCAATCAGGTCGCTGATTTTGACCGAATCATAATCCACGGTGGCAATAAACTGTCCATCACGCATGACGGTAGCGCGATCGGCTATCAGCGCCAGTTCCTCCAGTCGGTGCGAGATATAAACGATGCCCGTTCCCTGTTCTTTAAGTAAGCGTGTAACCCGGAATAAACTGTCAATTTCGGTTTCCGTCAACGCCGCCGTTGGTTCATCCATAATAAGAATCTTGGCATTCACCGATATCGCTTTCGCAATCTCAACCATTTGTTGCTGAGCAACAGTAAGATCGGCAACCAGCGTGTCTGGGGAGATATTCAGGTTTAATTTTTGCAAAATATCGATCGCAGCCTGCCGCTGTTGTTTCTCATCCAGGCGCCAGCGATTATTTTTGCAAAACTCCCTGCCAATAAATATATTGTCTTCGACCGTCAGTTCAGGAAAAAGGTTAAACTCCTGATGAATAATGGTGATACCTACGCTTTGTGCGCTCAATGGGTTTGCAAACGAAACGGGTTGGTTCTCAAAAATAATATCCCCTTCATCAGGTTGATATACACCGGATAAAATTTTCATCAGGGTAGACTTTCCCGCGCCATTCTCCCCCAACAGCGCATGAACCTCACCTTTGCGTAAAGTAAAATCCACATTACTCAACGCTAATACGCCGGGAAAACGTTTCGTAATATGACTCATCTGTAAAAATGTTTCAGACATTGCTGCTTTCCTCAATATACAGAAACTGTAATCAGTGAATCAGGCGAAAAACAGCGTTGCCAGGAAGCCATCGTCACCGTTAATGCGAATGTGTCTACAAGATCATATGCGTTTTATCAACGATGCTAACTCGAGTTAGCGATTGCCTTTTAAAGCTATTTTAGCTGCCAAAAATAGCCAAATCATTTGGTTTAAAACTGTGACACTGAACAGACAATTTATTTTATCTTATTAATTTAAAAAGAATTTAATGAAAAAAACTGTATTTGTTTATTTGACGCAGATCGAATTTTAACCACTTCTCGTGAGGCTTCTCACAGTTCCATAACAAAAAAGTTGTGCAAAAAACTCTCTAATACCTAAGCTAACTCGAGTTAGCAAAAATGGGTAATTCAGCCAACTGCGACAGTGGTGTCCGACATCCGCTTTTGCAGCACGGCATAAAGTGAGATGAGGAACCTCGAATGAAAAAAAATAGTTTACCGAAAATCGGTATTCGTCCGGTGATTGATGGGCGTCGTATGGGTGTACGCGAGTCGCTCGAAGAACAAACCATGAACATGGCAAAAGCCACTGCCGCACTGATTTCCGAGAAACTTCGTCATGCCTGCGGGGCACAGATCGAGTGCGTTATCGCAGACACCTGTATTGCCGGATTGGCTGAATCTGCCGCCTGTGAAGAAAAATTTAGTAGCCTGAACGTCGGCGTGACAATTACCGTCACGCCGTGTTGGTGCTACGGCAGCGAAACTATCGATATGGACCCTATGCGCCCGAAAGCCATCTGGGGTTTCAACGGGACGGAGCGTCCAGGTGCCGTGTATCTGGCTGCAGCACTGGCTGCACATAATCAAAAAGGGCTTCCCGCCTTCTCTATTTACGGTCATGACGTGCAGGATGCAGGTGATACCACTATCCCTGCCGATGTTGAAGAAAAACTGCTGCGTTTCACTCGGGCAGGTTTAGCCGTTGCCAGCATGAAAGGTAAAAGCTATCTGTCCGTCGGCGGCGTTTCAATGGGAATTGCAGGCTCTATTGTCGACCATAACTTCTTTGAATCCTGGCTGGGAATGAAGGTTCAACCTGTTGATATGACCGAATTGCGTCGTCGCATTGACCAGAAGATCTATGACGAAGCGGAGCTGGAAATTGCCCTGGCATGGGCGGATAAACATTTCCGTTATGGCGAGGATCAGAACGCACAACAGTATAAGCGAAATGAAGAACAGAGCCGTGCAGTGCTGAAAGAGAGCCTGCTGATGGCCATGTGCATTCGCGACATGATGCAGGGTAACCAGAAACTGGCAGAGAAAGGCCGGGTTGAAGAGTCGATGGGGTACAACGCGATTGCCGCCGGTTTCCAGGGCCAGCGCCACTGGACGGATCAATATCCAAACGGCGACACCGCCGAAGCGTTGCTCAACAGCTCATTTGACTGGAATGGCGTGCGCGAACCGTATGTCGTCGCCACCGAGAACGACAGCCTGAACGGTGTCGCAATGTTGTTTGGCCACCAGCTCACCGGCACGGCACAGGTCTTTGCCGATGTGCGTACCTACTGGTCGCCAGAGGCGGTAGAACGCGTCACGGGTAAACCGCTGACCGGCCTTGCTGAGCACGGCATTATTCACCTGATTAACTCCGGTTCAGCAGCGCTGGACGGCTCCTGCAAACAGCGCGACGGCGAAGGGAAACCAACCATGAAGCCGCACTGGGAAATCTCGCAGAAAGAAGCGGATGATTGCCTGGCGGCAACCGAATGGTGCCCGGCTATTCACGAATACTTCCGCGGGGGCGGCTACTCTTCTCGCTTCCTGACCGAGGGCGGCGTGCCATTCACCATGACCCGCATCAACATCATCAAAGGCCTGGGACCGGTGCTGCAAATCGCCGAAGGCTGGAGCGTGGAATTGCCGAAAGACATGCATGACCAGCTTGATGCGCGCACCAACTCCACCTGGCCGACCACCTGGTTTGCTCCACGCTTAACCGGTAAAGGCCCGTTCAGCGATGTCTATTCCGTGATGGCTAACTGGGGCGCAAACCACGGTGTGCTGACGATTGGTCACGTCGGCGCAGACTTTATTACGCTCGCCGCCATGCTGCGTATTCCGGTGTGTATGCACAACGTGGAAGAAGAGAAAATTTACCGCCCTTCCGCATGGGCAGCCCACGGTATGGACAGCGAAGGCCAGGATTACCGCGCCTGCCAGAACTATGGCCCGCTGTATAAGCGTTAAACATCGAGCGATTGCCTGATGGCGACGCTTACACGTCTTATCAGGCCTACGAAGTGGAAGGTTTTGTAGGCCGGATAAGCGCAGCGCCATCCGGCTACGTTTGGGGAGCAATTATGAAACAAGACGTTATCCTGGTCCTCGACTGTGGCGCGACCAACGTGCGGGCTATCGCCGTTGACCCTCAGGGAAAAATCGTTGCCCGCGCCTCAACCCCCAATTCCAGTGATATCGCCACAGAAAATAGTAGCTGGCATCAGTGGTCGCTGGAGGCCATTCTGCAACGTTTTGCCGACTGCTGTCAGCGGCTCTCTGCGCAACTGACCGCCTGCGAGGTTCGCGGGATCGCAGTCACCACCTTTGGCGTAGACGGCGCGCTGGTTGATAAAAACGGCAAGCAACTGTATCCGGTGATCAGCTGGAAATGCCCACGTACCACGGCGGTCATGGAGAATATCCACCGCTACATGTCACCGCAGCAGCTGCAGGAAATTTCCGGCGTCGGCGCGTTCAGCTTCAACACGCTGTACAAGCTGGTATGGCTTAAAGAGAATCACCCACAATTGCTGGAACAGGCACACGCCTGGCTATTTATTTCATCACTGCTCAACCATCGCCTCACCGGCGAGTTCACCACCGATATTACCATGGCGGGCACCAGCCAGATGCTAAACATCCAGCAGCGCGATTTCAGTGATGACATTTTGCAGGCAACCGGCATACCGCGCCGACTGTTTCCACGTCTGGTGGAAGCGGGCGAACAGATTGGGGTACTGCAACACGAGGCCGCCAGCCTGCTCGGTCTTCCCGCTGGTATTCCGGTCATCTCTGCCGGACACGACACGCAGTTTGCGCTATTTGGCGCGGGAGCTCAGCCAGACGAACCGGTGCTCTCTTCCGGCACATGGGAAATTCTGATGGTGCGCAGTGCGCAGGTGGACACCGCCCAGCTTAGCCATTATGCGGGTTCCACCTGTGAACTGGATAGCCAGCCAGGACTCAATAACCCCGGCATGCAGTGGCTGGCTTCCGGCGTCCTCGAATGGGTACGTAAGCTGTTATGGACTACCGATACGCCCTGGCAAACGCTAATCGATGAAGCGCAGGCCGTTCCGGCAGGGGCTGATGGGGTAAAAATGCAGTGCGATCTGCTCACCGGCGCGAACGCGGGCTGGCAAGGCGTGACGCTCAATACCACCCGCGGGCATTTTTATCGCGCCGCGCTGGAAGGGCTGACAGAACAACTGCAGCGAAATCTGCACTCGCTGGAAAAAATCGGTCACTTCCAGGCGACCGAGCTGCTTTTGGTTGGCGGGGGAAGCCGCAACGCATTGTGGAATCAGATCAAAGCGAACGTGCTCAAAATCCCGGTCAAAGTGCTGGATGATGCCGAAACCACCGTGGCGGGCGCCGCGATGTTTGCCTGGTCAGGTATTAGGGAATTTACCTCACCGGAACAGGCCCGTGCACAGGTGCGGTATCAGTACCGTTACTTTTATCCGCAAACCGAATCCGAACTGACAGGAGTCGAGTAACATGCTCAAAACGATATCTCCCTTAATTTCGCCCGACCTGCTGAAGGTGCTGGCGGAAATGGGTCACGGCGATGAGATTATCTTTTCCGATGCCCACTTCCCGGCCCACAGCATGGGACCGCAGGTGATTCGCGCCGACGGCCTGCTGGTCAGCGACCTGCTGCAGGCGATTATTCCACTGTTTGAACTGGACAGTTACGCCCCACCACTCGTGATGATGGCCGCCGTCGAAGGAGACTCGCTCGACCTCGACGTAGAAGCGCGATATCGGCAGGCACTGTCATTACAAACACCTTGCCCGGACATCACTCGCATTGACCGTTATGCATTTTATGAACGCGCACAAAAAGTATTCGCAATCGTTATTACAGGGGAGCGGGCAAAGTACGGAAATATCCTGTTAAAAAAAGGGGTAACGCCATAATCTCTTACCTGAATGCCCGACAGGTACGGGCATTCATCGCATGATGGGGTGAGAAAACATGAAAGCAGCGCGCCTGCAAGCAATCCTGGATCTGTTGAGCAACCATAAAAGTCTGACGACTGAAACCTTATCCTCACAGCTCAATGTCAGTAAAGAAACTATCCGTCGCGATCTTACGCAACTGCAGGCGCAGGGTAAGGTACTGCGTAATCACGGGCGCGCCAAAGTGATACATCGGGTAAACCAGGACTGCGGCGAGCCGTTTCATATCAGACTGAAAAGCCATTATTCCCACAAAGCAGATATCGCCAGAGACGCGTTAACGTGGATAGAGGAAGGTATGGTGATCGCGCTGGATGCCAGTTCTACTTGCTGGTACCTGGCTCGCCTGTTGCCAGACATTAACATTCACGTATTTACGAATAGCCAACCGATTTGCCTCGAATTGGGTAAACGTGAAAATATTCAGTTGATCAGTTCCGGCGGTCGCCTTGAGCGTAAATACGGTTGCTACGTTAATCCATCGCTCATCTCACAGCTAAAGTCACTTGATATCGACCTGTTCATCTTTTCCTGCGAGGGGATCGACCGTGGCGGTACACTTTGGGATTCCAACGCTACCAACGCCGATTTTAAATCCATCCTGCTTAAGCGTGCGGCGCAGTCATTATTATTGATTGATAAGAGTAAATTTAATCGCTCGGGTGAGACGCAGATTGGGCATCTGGAAAATGTGACGCATATTATTTCAGATACAGAAATGATTGAAACAACCCACGCCGGATGAGGCGTTCACGCCGCCATCCGGCATATAAGTATTATCGTTCGTCGCGACGACCGCCGACGGCAGCCCACAGACGACGCACGTGCACGGTGACTTCTTCACGGTCGTGATAAAGCTGACGCGCCTGAATCTGGGCATTTACGCCATGTTCATCAAGCTGGGCCTGAATGTAAGCCAGGTTCTGTGATACCTCTTCGTAGCGTTTTTTCATCGGCAGCTTGAGGTTGAAAATCGTCTCACGACACCAGCCGTTGACCAGCCATTGTGCCATCAGCGCGGCAACCTTCGCTGGCTTCTCCACCATGTCGCACACCATCCATGAGATGTTGTTGCGATTCGGGCGATACTTAAATCCATCCTCCCGCAGCCAGGTGACCTGCCCGGTATCCATCAGGCTTTGCGCCATCGGACCATTATCCACCGAGTACACCCACATATTGCGTTTAACCAGCTGATAGGTCCATCCGCCCGGGCAGGCCCCTAAATCCACCGCATACATTCCATTGGCCAGACGCTCATCCCACTCATCGGCAGGGATAAACACGTGCAGCGCCTCTTCCAGCTTCAACGTTGAACGGCTCGGCGCATCCGCCGGGAATTTCAGACGCGGAATCCCCATGTAGAACGGGGAGTTATTGTCAGGCCAGGAATAGCCGGTATAGCAACAGCCTGGCGCAATAAAGAAGACGTGCACTACCGGACGTTTTGGCGTTTCATGTTTTGCCAGCACGCCCGCTTCACGCAGCGCGGCGCGCAGCGGTACGGTAAATTTGCGGCAAAACTTAACCAGCTCTTTGCTTTCATTCGTGTCGGCAACTTCGACACGCAAATCGCCGCCTTTCTCCACCACGCCCTGCAGCATACCGACGATCGGTGTGATGCGGTCTTCCGGCGGCAAATATTGCAGTAACTCGCCGACAACAAACATTTGGCGAGCAAAAATCAGCGAGCTAAACGGCAACTCTTTAACCAGCTTTTCCGCATCTTCCTGCTGATAGCATTCAAAGATGACATAACCCGCATTTTCTTTGACGCGGGCGAAACCAAAGATTTCGCGACGCCCTGCTTTATCCGTAATTTCTGCGGCGCACTCTTTTTCAAAACCCGGGCGACACAACAATACAACCTTATTCATGGCTTACGCCCTTACGTTTCAATCGAATAGCGCCCACTAACATCAGTGCCCAGCCTACAAGGAAGCTAAAACCACCGACAGGGGTAACAAACGCCCACAGGCGTAAATGAGAAAGCGCGAGGCAATACAGACTGCCGCTAAACAGCACAGTCCCTAACGCCAGAAACACGCTACTCCAGTAAAACCAAATGCTGATGCGTCGCTGCATGGCGACGGCCAGACCAAAAATAGCCAGCGTATGAAATGCCTGATACTCAAGGCCAGTCTGGATCCACCCCATTTCAACAACGCCGAGGGTTTTACTCAGAACATGTGCCCCAAAGGCTCCCAGAGCTACAAAGATAAAGCCACTGACGGCGGCAAAAATCAGCATAAAACGGCTGGTCATGTTAATACCCTACGTAAATTATTGTTCATAACGAAAGCGGAATTTTTCTTGTTCCGTAGCCGCTTTCGCCAGTATCCACTGACGGAAGGCGGCTATTTTACCCAGTTCTGCCTGACTGTCATGACAAACCAGATAAAATGCGTTTTTGCTGACCAGAACATCATTAAATGGACAAACCAGACGTCCGGCTTCAATTTCGGACTGCGCCATAACGTTATTGGCCAACGCAACGCCCTGTCCATGGATAGCGGCCTGTAGCACCATGGCGCTATGGCTGAAGATAGGTCCCTGCTGTACGTTGATATGATTCAGCCCAAGCTGGCGTGTATAAGCTTGCCAGTCACGCCGTGACGCATCGTGCAACAATGTGTGTTTAGCCAGATCGTCGGGCGTCTTCAACGGCTTATCACCGGTGAGTAATAGCGGCGAGCATACCGGCAATAAATATTCTGCGTACAATTTTTCAACGCGCAGACCCGGCCAGTTGCCGCGTCCGTAGAAAATCGCCACATCCACATCGTCAGCCAGTTTGTCTTCCTGACGGTCCACCGCCTGGATCCTGACATCGATTCCCGGATAAGCTGAGTTAAAGCTAGAGAGTCTGGGCACCAGCCATTGGATCGCAAAACTGGGCAATAAACTGACCGTAAGCGCACCTTTTGCACTACGTGCCTGAAGTTTACGCGTCGCGTCGGTTAATTGCGAAAAAATCTCTTTGATGTCGAGGAAGTAGCTTTGGCCTTCTTCCGTCAACAGTAAAGATCGATTGCGTCGACGAAACAGCTTCAGCCCAAGGAAATCCTCGAGTGACTTGATTTGATGACTTACTGCGGCCTGCGTCACAAAAAGCTCTTCTGCTGCACGCGTAAAGCTCAAATGACGCGCTGCAGCATCAAAAACACGCAACGCATTTAAGGGTGGTAATCGTTTTGACATGACTTTTAGGCTTTGATGTTAAATGAATTTAACAATTAGCTAACAGGTTGTAACCTATTAGTTTTTTTTATCTGAGCCATTATAAATTGTCCGTTGAGGTTCTACCAGCAAATACCTATAGTGGCGGCACTTCCTGAAGCCGGAACGAAAAGTTTTATCGGAATGCGTGTTCTGGTGGGCTTTTGGCTTACGGTTGTGATGTTGTGTTGTTGTGTTTGCAATTGGTCTGCGATTCAGACCATGGTAGCAAAGCTACCCTTTTTCACTTCCTGTACATTTACCCTGTCTGTCCATAGTGATTAATGTAGCACCGCCAAATTGCGGTGCTTTTTTTTGTCCGACTCTTTGTCGATGGATGACCGGTTAGTTATCCAGTTCTACCATCTCTTTCACGTCAGTGCGGTTAATCTGCTGTTTGTTGCCGTTAGCGTCTTTATACGAAATCATCCCCGTTTCATTATCGGTCTTTGGCTTACCGTCAGACACGATTGTCCGGCCATCGTTGGTGTGCATCACGTAATTCGGACCGGAACAGGCGCTCAGGGTAAAAGTCAGCATACAGGCAGAGATTATGGCGGTAGTCTTTTTCATATTCTTCTCCTCACAGCAATTTATGCCAGATAAAACGAATTTCATAACAGGCAAAATTATTCGCCTAACACTATCTAGCATAAGACACTGCACAGACTTCGCGGGGATATCCAGAGGATTCCGATGGTTAGCGCAACCCTTGTGTCTGCGCCCTTTTTGCGCCACGATCCGTTTACTGAACTGAGGAATACCATGAACGCTTTTAACCCCACGCAGTTTCGCGCACAATTTCCCGCACTCAACGATGCAGGTGTCTATCTCGACAGCGCCGCGACGGCATTGAAGCCGCAGGCGGTGATTGAGGCGACCCATCAGTTTTATAGTCTGAGCGCCGGGAACGTCCATCGCAGCCAGTTTGCTGAAGCCCAGCGTCTGACCGCGCGCTATGAAGCCGCGCGGGAAAAAGTCGCACGGCTGATTAACGCGCCGGATGACAAAACAATCGTCTGGACCCGTGGCACGACGGAAGCTATCAATATGGTTGCCCAAAGTTATGCGCGTCCGCGCTTACAACCGGGCGACGAGATTATCGTCAGCGTAGCGGAACATCACGCCAACCTGGTTCCCTGGCTGATGGTGGCGGAGCAAACGGGGGCCAACGTCATCAAGCTTCCGCTCAATGCCCATTTGCTGCCTGACACTGAGCGTCTGGCGGACCTCATCACCCCACGCAGTCGCATTCTGGCTCTCGGTCAGATGTCGAACGTCACCGGTGGCTGCCCTGACTTAGCCCGCGCGATTACGCTTGCTCATGCGGCAGGCATGGTGGTGATGGTGGATGGCGCTCAGGGAATTGTACATTTCCCCGCTGACGTTCAGCAGTTAGATATTGATTTCTATGCCTTTTCCGGACACAAATTATATGGTCCGACGGGCATTGGCGTATTGTATGGTAAACCAGAACTGTTGGAGGCCATGTCACCGTGGCTCGGCGGCGGTAAAATGATTAGCGAAGTCAGCTTTGATGGTTTCTCCACACAAGCGGCACCGTGGAAGCTTGAGGCAGGCACGCCGAACGTTGCGGGCGTCATTGGATTAAGTGCGGCGCTTGAATGGCTTGCGGATATTGATATCGTGCAAGCCGAAAACTGGAGCCGCAGTCTGGCGACGTTGGCAGAAGATATGCTGGCAAAGCGGCCAGGATTTCGTTCCTTCCGCTGCCAGGACTCCAGTCTGTTAGCCTTTGATTTCGCAGGCGTTCATCACAGCGACATGGTGACGCTACTGGCCGAATATGGCATTGCGCTGCGAGCGGGGCAGCACTGCGCACAACCGCTGCTGGCGGAGCTGGGCGTCTCCGGGACGCTGCGCGCCTCATTTGCACCTTATAATACGCAAAGCGATGTGGATGCGTTGGTCGCAGCCGTTGACCGCGCACTGGAAATATTGGTGGACTAATGACAAGCCCTCTGCTCGCCGGACACCCGTTTGGCACAATCGTAACGGAAGAGACGTTACGGAATACTTTTATCCCGCTCACCCAGTGGGAAGATAAATATCGTCAACTTATTTTACTGGGCAAGCAACTTCCGGCCCTTTCAGATGATCTGAAAGCGCAGGCAAAAGAGATTGCCGGATGCGAAAACCGCGTTTGGCTGGGGTACAGTCTGCATGAGAATGGCACACTTCACTTCTTCGGTGATAGTGAAGGCCGAATTGTGCGCGGCCTGCTGGCGGTACTACTCACGGCTATCGAAGGTAAAACTACCGCGGAGTTACAGACGCGTTCGCCGATGGCGTTATTTGATGAGTTGGGCTTAAGCGCACAACTGAGCGCGTCACGTAGTCAGGGGCTGAATGCGCTCATTGAGGCAGCTCAGGATGCCGGATGGCAACGCTGATGCGTCTTATCCGGCCTACAACGCTGCGTGAACCGTAGGTCGGATAAGCGTCACGCCATCCGATACAATCAGGCCTGACGCGCGGCTTTCGCCATCATTTTCTTCAGCGCGTGAGAGACCGCAACAAAACCAAATGTCGCCGTCACCATGGTGGCAGCGCCAAATCCGGATGCGCAATCCATACGCTTCGGCCCTTCCGCCGTAGCCTTCATTGCACATACCGAGCCATCTGCCTGCGGATACACCAGCGCTTCGGTCGAGAACACACAGTCCACGCCCAGTTTGCCTTTGCTGTTTTTCACCACTCCAAAATCGCTTTTCAGTCGCTCACGTAGCTTCGCCGCCAGCGGGTCCTGGATGGTTTTTGCCAAATCAACCACCTGAATCTGCGTCGGGTCGATCTGCCCACCCGCGCCACCGGTGGTGACCAGCGGAATTTTATTGCGCCGACAATAAGCGATCAGCGCCGCCTTCGGGCGCACGCTGTCGATAGCATCGATGACATACGAAAAGCCCGCGTTCATATACTCTGCAACGTTATCTGGCGTAACAAAATCATCAACTACGTTCACCCGGCACTCCGGGTTAATCTGACGGATACGTTCAGCCATCACTTCAGCTTTTGCCAGGCCAACGTTATCGCGCAGAGCATGGATCTGGCGGTTAGTATTAGTGACACACACATCATCCATATCGATAAGCGTGATGGCGCCAATGCCGGTTCGCGCCAACGCTTCCGCCGCCCATGACCCCACTCCGCCAATCCCAACCACGCAAACGTGCGATTGAGCAAACAGTTGCAGCGCATTTTCGCCATACAGACGCGCCGTACCGCCAAAACGCTGACGCCAGGCATCACTTATAACCACAGACATAGAACCTCAGATATAGAAAACAAAAAGAGCGGACAAATGCCGCCCTTGATGACTGCATCACTGCCTGATGGCGGCTACGCCTTATCAGGCCTACTCAATAATCCAGGCCGGATAAGCGAAGCGCCATCCGGCAATTAACCGCTGAATACGTTACCCGCGTTGGCCGCTGTTTTCAGCACCCACACGCGTCCGTAGTGATTATACCACCCCGCACGGTGTCCGGCGTCTGCGCCAATGCCCTGGTAGATATCGAAGTGTTGCCCTTTGATCGCGCCCCCCACATCTAACGCCACCATCAGGCGCAGTTCGTACTGACCGGTAAACTTGCCGTTATTGTCCAGTAACGGGACTTCCGCCAGTAACGTTGTGCCCGCAGGAATGATGCTGCGGTCAGAAGCCACGGATGCGCGACCAATCAGCGGTACCGCGCTGGCCCCTTTCACCGGCGCAAAAGATTGCGGTTTAAAGAAGACAAACGATGGGTTCTGCTCCAGCAGCTCACGCACTTCGGCTTCGCTGTGCGTTTCACCCCAATGGCGAATGGCCTGCATCGACATATCTTCTTTTTTCACTTCGCCACGGTCGATAAGCACCTTACCAATACTGCGGTAGGCATGACCGTTTTTCCCGGCATAGCTAAAGAAGTTCAGCGGGCTGCCATCGCCAAAATCGATGTAACCACTGCCCTGAACATCCATAATGAAGTTATCCATCAGGGAGTTGCTGTACGCCAGAATGTAATTGTCGCTCAGCGCGCCAGCATAGATCTCGGCACGGCTTGGTAAGCGCCCACGTTTTGGCGGCATACGATAGATAGGATACTGAAACTCGCCCTGGCGCGTATGGCGCGCCTGAATAACCGGTGTGTAGTAACCGGTAAACTGAACGTTACCGTAGTTGTCCGCCCCTTCCATTTGCCAGGCGTCAATACCAAACTGGCGCATACTGCGCGTATCACCGCCCGCACGTAGCCACTGCTGGATAGCGTTGTAAACGTTACTCTGGTTACCGTACAAACGTGGCGATGCGCTGCGAATTTGATTAACCTGCTCGGCGAAATCACCGGCGTTAATTGGCGCGCCAACCGCATCAGGCTGGTTCACCAGTGAGAAAGGCTGGGTAAATTTCCCGTCTTTATACTGCTGCCCACGATCGGTGGGTTTTGAGGAACACGCGGCGAGCATCGCGACGACTGCTCCCGCCAGAAGATATTTTGCCCAACGTCCTTTCATTGTTCTCGTCTTATGTTGCCCGAATGCGAGACGAAGATAACAAACCCCTGAACCTAATGAAATGCGAATGCATACCCCAACGCAAATTTTGCGCAAAAAATAGTCCAAAGGGTGTTGTTTTTGTTCATCTTCACCTCAAAAACGTGATCAAGGTGAAAAAAGGGTTGCATGAAATCGTTAGCAGAGTATAGTGCGCATCCACGGACGCGGGGTGGAGCAGCCTGGTAGCTCGTCGGGCTCATAACCCGAAGGTCGTCAGTTCAAATCTGGCCCCCGCAACCAATTAAAATTTGATGTAATATTTTTGCAAAGTAGTTCGAATCACAGCAAGGCGGCAACGCAGTGAATCCTTAGGAGCTTACTCCAGTAAGTGACTGAGGTGAACGAGGAAAGCCAACGCAGGTGTGGTTTGAAATACGAAGCAAAAAGACGGACGCGGGGTGGAGCAGCCTGGTAGCTCGTCGGGCTCATAACCCGAAGGTCGTCGGTTCAAATCCGGCCCCCGCAACCAATTAAAATCTGATGTAATATTTTTGCAAAGTAGTTCGAATCACAGCAAGGCGGCGACGCAGTGAATCCTTAGAAGCTTACTCCAGTAAGTGACTGAGGTGAACGAGGAAAGCCAACGCAGATGTGGTTTGAAATACGAAGCAAAAAGACGGACGCGGGGTGGAGCAGCCTGGTAGCTCGTCGGGCTCATAACCCGAAGGTCGTCGGTTCAAATCCGGCCCCCGCAACCAACATAGTTTGTTAAGGCTATTAAATAAGACCTTAAAAAATAAAACCGCAAAAGCGTTTCGCTTTATGCGGTTTTTTTGTGTCTGCCGTTCTGTCATCCGCCCGTATCGATCAAAGACACAGGCAGTGGTCGTTCATTGGGGTTAATAGTAGCTGACGTTAATAGTAGCGGTAGCCTCGAATTTCCCATTCCTTAGCGGCGTACCGTCTGGCTCAAGATATAAGTAAATAGGACCAGAGGTATCAAACTCTTTCGGCGCGGAAGTGAACGGGCCACGAATGTCTCCGTTCCCCGAAAGAGCATCAATGATAAGGGGATTGTAAAAAGTATAAAGCGCCACACCAAAACCGCTGGCGGCATCATCACCAGCCAGTTTGTTTAGCAACAAATACTGGTCAGAACTCACCGGATTCCCATTACTCAGTATACGAGTCTCAATTTTAGTCGTCATCTTGCAGTTATTGTTACTAACACTTATCTCTTGATACGGCCCATTTTTAACTCCCCCCGTTCCGCCATAGAGCAGAAAGTTAAACGAACCAAAATCGACTTTTGACCTGTCAATAGACAAGTTACAAGTGGTTGGCGTAATCGGAATGGCAGGGGAATTAAAAAAAACCCCTTTCATAGCATTACTAAAGCCCACTCTAAAATACGTAGTATTCACTGCCGCAATCTGACTCGCTTTAACCCGATCGCTATAGTATCCCCCCGCATACCATAATTCGGCCTGAAACTCCCACCTGGCACCATTAAGCTGGGCAGGCGTCGCACTGAACATCCCCCCTTTTTTAAGATGCCCCGAAACGCTTCCACTGCCATCGCCATAGGTCACGGTGTACCAGAATCCATAACCAAACCCATTGGCGCTAGTGCCAGTGCCAAGCAGCAAACCACCATCAGGCATCGTTTCAGACAGTGAAGCCGTAGAAAAAGTATCCCCCGATACGGTGATGGCAGATCCCGTGGACGGATTACAGGTGGAAATAATCGGCCCACCGGCCAGTAATGAACTTTGGAATAACTGCTGCAAATTTGTGCTTGTCAGCATGACCGCCGTTACGGGCGACGATGCCATAGTTTGCTCAATATTTGTTCCCGTTGGCGTGGTAAATGCACAACTCGCCAATGCGCCGCGAACGCCACATAAGCCCAGCAATAACAGCATGATAAATCCATATTTTTTCAGCATAACATATCCTTTTTATTCATACGCTGCGGTCACGGAAACTTTCGCTGCATACAATCCGCTTGCGACGCCACTTTCGCCGTTGCCCACTTTCTGAAAACGCGTCGCGAAATGGAAGACTTGTTCACTATTCGTAGCAATTTGATTAGTGAATATAATTTCATCCAGCAGGACATTTCTTGCGCTGGCGCCATCCGTATTAAAAATAACAATGCCAACGTTGGTACTGTTTTGTAAATAATCGCTGAATACGCCATCAATAATAGGTTCGGCACCTATATTGCGAAGCGTTAAACGCATTGTTCTGGATATTGACGCCGTTTCGCTGCCACAGTTGGTGAGCGTAATATTAAACGGCGTATAGATATCTCCTCCACTGTAATCAGTAGGAGCTAAAGCGTTCAATACACCGCCGGCAGCAAACTGGCTTATATCTGTATCAGGAAGGGTTATCTCCTGTGCAACACTAACATTACATACGGGTAATACGGTTGTTGCCGTTACAGTAACATCCATCGTAGGTGCAACAATAAACGTTTCTGCCGCCAGCGCTGGAGAAGACAGGATTAACGTGAACAGGTAAGGAAGATAATAGCGCATGATAACCCCAGGTATTTAGTTATAACGGACAATGATTTGAAACGATTCCTCGAAATAACCAGAACTACTTGTAGCCCCCCCAAAGGCTGCGATAATATATATATCGTAAATCGTGAAATACCCCTCACCATTACTATTCAACGTCATATCCCTCTCGCTGTTGAATGTAATAAAATCTCCCTTGACTCGATCCTTAATTTTTAATCCCAACATTGTCCCCATCCCGAGGCATGTTTTATGGGGATCTGAACAGAGATCAGCACTGTTTATGGAAAAAGTCACCTTTGCTTTATTAAGCATATTGTCACAACCAGTTAAAAATATACCTAAAGGACGGTTATAACGTTCATCATTAGAATCCAGATCACGCGCTATAATCTGACCAAAATCAATAACGAGAGACTTTCCTCCCAGATTACTCTCTCCCCCTAAAGAAACATTGCACGAAGGAGTTTGAAGAGTTGCAGTAAAGGTTACATCAACCGTCTTGGTACTCCCCATACATTTCAACGGATCACTTTTTTCCAGGCAATCAGCAAAAGCAGCAGCGCTAAAGCAAAATGAACACAGGCCTAATACTACATGGCGAAAAATTCGATGATGGATCATGGCGTCACCTTCACGCTGGTTGAGGACATCCGGCAGCGCAGACCGGAGATAAGCGGCGTTTTACCGATCATGCTGGCATTGCCATCTAACTGATAGCTCACCTGACAGCGGCTTTCTGCGCCACTGCCCCAAATGACGGAGAGCGTACCGCTGTCATCCATGCCGCGCACAAAGGCAATCCCCGCCTGGCCTACGGTGCCGACCGAGCTGCCAGCACTATCCTGCACATCTGCCGCCAGCGGAATAAACCCGCCATCGTCGCGCGTCAGTTCCAGCATAAACGCTTTACGGGCGTCGGTTTCGATATCCACACGCACCAGCGCCCCGCTGGTCGGCACCACGACACCGGTGGTATTACTAATCGCCACATCGTTTTCCATCGTGTCAATATTCAGACCGACGGTGTTTTCCCGGTAGGGACTCAGGCTGGTGACGACCATATTGCCAAAACCGTCTATCTGCCCATTGCCCATTGAGGCGGACGCGCCTTTCGCCCCGCTGGCGTGCACCAGCGCCATCGTCGAGTCTGGCGTTAAATAGCCGGAGGCCAGCGTCAGCCCGCCGCTGTGCAGCACCACGCCACCGGTTGTACTTAGCGAGTACTGTTGATCGCCGTTAAGCCCCTGCGTCGCCGACAATGAGGTGGTACTGTACGCGCCGTTGCGCGTCACCCAACTGCCTATCGTGGTGAGGTCTTCGCTGTCTTTGTTGCGGCTGCTCGTGGTGTTCAGGGAGTAGTTATACATATTGTCCCGAGAACTCCCTGTCGCCATCGCGCTGACGCTGTCGTTACCTTTAAAGTCGCTACTGCTGTTGACGCTCATACTGGAGAACGGACGATAGCCCACGCTGGAGCCTGACCCCAACGGAATAGAGAAACCGAGGTTGATGCTATCGTCTTCTTCGCCAAATTCGTCATAGCTGCGCTGGGCGGAAATGCTGTAACTCACGCTCCCCACAGAGTTGCTATAACCTACGGAATACTGCGAGGTATTGCCATCATCGCCCCAATAGCTACGCCAGGTTCCATTCAGATAAAACGAGCCATAACTTTCACCATTGATAGTCACATCCTGATAGACGTTGGCCTGTATCTCGTTGCGCGTACGTGTATAGGCGTGATACGCCTCCTGCGTCGTGGTGTTTTTATCGGAAGCATAATTATTCAGCGTATTTTTGAGTGACAGCGCATCGTTCATCGACATGTAGTTTTCAGAGGAAAAACGATAGCCAACCACGCTGAAGGTGGTCCCCGTCGCCGTGAAATTTTTGCTGTAGTTAAGGCTGTAGCTCTGCCCTTTTAAGGTACCAACGTCATCGGCGGTGGTTTGTGAGTGCGTCACGTCGAATGAAAACGCCCCGATACTGGTATTCATTGCCATGCCGAGCATTCCGGCGGTGTATAAGTTTTCTGCCATTTGTACGCCGCCGTAGGCGGTAAACATATTGCTCAAGCCGTAAGAGGCGGTGGCGACTCCCGCCCACAGGGTTTCATCAACTGTGTCTTTATCCACCGTGCCGATACCGATATCCCAGTCCACTTCACCAGGACGCAGCAAATGGGCAATAGAGGCATAGGGCATAGAAAATACGCGCGTACTACCGTCAGACTCCTCAACGGTAACATCCAGATCGCTGCCGTTTTGTGCGGCATAGTAGTCGCTGATGGCGAACGGCCCCGGCGGGACGGTGACCTGCGTAACAATACGACCTTCCTGGCGTACCGTTACTTTGGCATTGCTGTTCGCGACGCCGCGAATCACCGGCACATAGCTGTTAGCCGAGGGGTCCATCTGCGCATCGTTGTAAAGGTGCACACCGTCCAGCGAAATGGAATCCATCATGTTGGCGTTGGTGCGTACGTCCCCGGCTTCCAGTTTTGCACGCAGCGGCACAATGTCGCGTGCAATAAAAAGATCGTAGCTGCTGTACTCTCCGCCGTTATCGTTATCCCAGTTGTATGCGCCATTTGAGCGCAAACGCCATGCGCCAAGGTTCAAACCCAACATCAACCCGGAGTAAAAGGTGTCCTGCGTGGTATTGTCGCTTTTGGAATGCCAGGCGTTGGCGTTATAGGAGAGCAGCGCCATCGGGATCCCAGAATCCCAACGCGAAGGAGGAATATAGCCGGCAGGATGACTGACCAGATAGACCTGCGGGATGGTTACATTCAGCTCCTGCGTCAATGGGTCGTAGCGGCTGGAAGACTTCGGCAGGGTGGCGGCCAGATCATAACAGCCATCCTCATCCTCCTGATTTAGCGACTCGGGATCCACATTGAGCTGTTCCAGCAGCGCATGGGTAAAACACGCCGACGCATAATCCGTATTGTTTTCGTGAAAAGTCAGCGGAGTTTTGAACATTTCCTTGCCATTAAGGAAAACTTTAACGTTGTATGTTCCGGCAAGAACAGGATTACCACGTGAAAAACGCTTCAGGTCAAGCTGGCTGCCCGCATCACCCATTAAAAAGGCGTCACTAAACTCCACCATCTCGGTGCTGGCGCTTTCATCGGGCGTACCTTCATCTGCCTGTGCGGATATCAGCGAAAAAAAGCCAGTCAGAAACGTCGATAAATAAATAGATCGCGATAATCGGCGCACCATCATTCCCTTTTAATTAATAATCCTGTTACTCTGCGGGTATTTTTTATTTAACCGTTTTGACAACTTCCGCATCCGCGCCGTAATCATTCAACGCAACCCATGACACTTTATTAATGGAAGTTGTGGTTAATTGCGGTACGACAAAGCGTTCCTCACTAAAAGGGCTCAACATTTTCGGTTTGTAGTCATATTTTTTCGCCCCTGCCCATACCGCGCCACCAATCAGCGAGAGATAATAAGGCGATTCATTTTTCAGGACGATCGCCACGTTACCCGCGTCATTAACCAGCGACCACTTAACATTATTTAAACCATCAATAAAACTGCCCTTCAGTGAGGCCGGACGATAAAAGAATTTAATCCGCGAACGTAAAGCCAGATTAAGCTTGCTTTTCCCTTCCGCATTCTTATCTTTAGGTGGAATTTCCAGCACGTTAAACCAAAAAATACTCTCTTTATCCTGCGCTAACGCCTGACCGGTCCAGGTAATACGCACACTCTGGCCTTTTTGTGGATCAAGACGCGAGACGGGGGGAGTGACAATAAACGGTAGCTTCATTTTGGCCGGGTCGCCGTTTTCATTACCATCATCCAGCCAGGATTGGACCAATAAAGGCGACTTACCCTCATTGACCATTTTCACCGTTACTTCTTTCGCCGATTCAGGGTAAATAACCCGCGTTCCCTGAATCACCACGCTGGCCAGTGATGAGGTTGTAGTAAGCGTCATTAAACACGCAATAAATAACGAACATGAATACCTTTTCATATAAATCCCTTTGACAGAAACAATATTTTTACACTATGTAAATCTGATATATAAACCAAACAAATATATTTTAGCTATTTTATTCAACATTAATAATTACGGTAGCATCGGCAGTAACAATGCCCGCGCCGGGCGTACCGTAGGCGATATAACCAACGGAATAGGTTGACGCCCAGTTATAGCAACCTTCCTCATCGTCAGATAATCTATAACAGCTCCCGGAGCTTACATATTCGTAATCTTTTCGGCTACCCGTCTGGAAATTCACGACTGAGCCCGGTGGTGTTGATTGATCCTGTACCAGGAAACCAACGTTTACCGCGCCTGATAAGGTAGTATTTTTTAGCGCATAGGTTGCAGGGTCGGTCTCTCCGCTCGTCACCCAACGAATATTCGGCTGATAGGCCTCGGCATGAGTGCACTCAGAACGTATAGCGAAATTCTTTTGATGCAGCGCGCCTGAAGTCGCCCCCTGAAGTTCCTTCAGGGAAGCCGTCTCTAACGCAATAGTGGTGCTGCTCACGCCATCCACCTCGACCCATACTTTACATTGTGTGGGTATAGGGTCGACGAAAGCCGAAACAACAATTTCAGGCGTCTGTATCGTGTCGTCAATCGTCACGGTGCCATAAGCACTGAAGGCCAGCAGAGAAAAAAGGAATGATAAATATTTCATTTTCTTCCCCGATTACTGAAATGTGGCTGTAAACATAATAGAAGCTTGCAGGCCACCGTAGTTCACGTTCACACCGTAAGGCACAACCCCCACGATAAAATTAAAATCAGCCCTTTTTACATCGCCATCCTGGACAAGGGTCTGCGTATTTTCCACTGTGCTAAAATCAATCATCATATTCTGATCGGTATCTTTAAAAACGAAGCCAAACTGATTATTTCTATCTTCAGATTTTATTGCGAGGGTGGCGGCATCAACCTCCTGCGATGTACTTATTTTTCCGGTCACTACTGACGCCTTATACCCGGACGGGCAGGAAACGCGGAAATAATACTCTCCCATTTTCGATAACCACCTAATATCGCCTATGGCTGGCATAGTATTGACCTCGAGGCTCAAATAAATAAGACTATATACGCCTGCCCAATTGTAAAGTTCCACCTTACAAGTTAACTCCGTCACCCGACCGGTAAATTCATATTCCAGCGTATCAGCAGCACGCGCTGAATTAACCCACGTCAGCCCAGAAAGCAGCAGAACAATTAATTTATTCACAGACGCTCCGTCAGGCATAGGTCAGGGTAAAGGTCGCTGCCGCATGTACATCACCTTTTTCCGGCACACCATAAGGCATATAACCCACTTCAAACTTAAATGAGGCGCTGTTCTCATTGCTAAAAGCTAACGTGAACTGCTGCGTTGCACTGAAATCAACAACAGTATCGGTAATTTTATCTTTAATTTGTAGGCCGACATATTTTGCGCCAGTCGTATCGGTAATCGTATTTTTTAAATGAGCAGAAACATTGGAACCTTCGATCTCCCCGTCAGTGGTAAATTTGCCCGTCACTTCATGCCACCCGGAAGGCGTGGAACAACTGATATTAATGGTAAATTCCTTCGGCGAAACAGGAAAGCTTCGTGCATCAAGTAATGCCTGTGTGGTCACCTCCTCCAACGCTATCGAAGTACCGTCTCCCGGCGTTTGTACGGTACAGGTCGTTTTATAAATACTCCCCCGTACGATAAATTCGGCACCGGTATTAGCAAAAGATATTTGCCCGCTTAACAACCCGAATATCATCAGGAGCAACAATAACGGTTTTCCTTTACGCATACTCCCTCCTTTCAGGACGAAAAGCAGGGTTCAACGACCCTGCCTGGTATTATTTTGATATTACTGATACGTTGCGATAAACATGGCGTCAGCCGCCACCAGACCGCCGCTGACAGTACCGGTTTTCAGGTAGCCGACGTTGTAGTTAAACAGCATTGGCGCCGCAGTATCGATCACTTTCGCCTGGCGATCCGCGGTGGTAAACGTCTGGACTGCATTGCTGCTGTCTTTGTTTTGCACCTGGAAACCAACCCCTTGCGCACCCGCAGCAGAAACGTCGGTGTTATCCAGCGCAGAAGTGCTGGCATTAACCGCTGTACCTTTTGCCGCCGCCAGATAGCCTGTTACAGTGGCATAGCTCGCACCGGTAATTTTGTCTTTAGCGCCCTGAGCAGTACAATCCAGAGAGACAGTGAAGTCTTTTTTCATTACCGAGTCAGTGGTGGCTGCCGTTACGGTTTTAACGTCAGTCGGATCCAGTTGCACTGAAGTTCCTCCCCCTAAAAGCTCCGCCGTACAGATATTAGTCTGCACTTCACCTGCAAAATGAATATCCGCAGAGTCCTGATCGCCCGCAAAAGCGCTTCCTGCAAATGCCATAGCAATGGCTGCAATAGTGAATTTTTTCATTTTTTTCCCTTGGTGATAAATATCCAATACCATAATTTATGGTGTCTGCATTCCTGCCAGAGGTAATGCGATAAAATTATATCCCAAGTGAAGAGACACTATGTGCCAGAAAACATCATCAGATTTATTTTTAGGAAAACATCAATATAAAATAATTATCAATTAATAAATAAAATAACACCGCCAAATAATTAAAAATAAACTTCAAACAGATATATTAATTTTAAAATTATATAATCAACCAGATACTTTATGAATATACGTTATCGGTAATTTATCCGATAATATTAGATGAACCAGTAAATATTCCCACTATAATATTTCGTCCTGGACAATCATTCTTTATATCGCATCAGAATGCCAGGACGTGTATTTATCCCCTTCTCGCCAGCGTCGCCCCATCGGCAAAGTAGGCTTTAATCCCCGCCAGAATCGACTCTGCCACTTCCTGCTGGAAGGTCGCCGTTTTGAGTTTGCGCTCTTCCTCAACGTTACTGATAAACGCTGTTTCTACCAGAATGGACGGGATATCCGGCGCTTTTAGCACCGCAAACCCGGCCTGTTCAACCTGATTCTTATGCAGGTTGTTGATTTTACCAAGCTTATTCAATACCGCTTTACCAAACTTCAGGCTGTCGGCGATGGTCAGCGACTGCACCATGTCGAACATGGTGTGGTCGACGTAACGGTCACCGCTCTTACTGACGCCACCAATGAGATCCGAGGCGTTCTGGGTCTGCGCCAGATATTTCGCTGCGGTACTGGTCGCGCCTTTGGTCGAGAGCGCAAACACTGAAGAACCGCTGGGTTGTCGACTGGTAAAGGCATCGGCGTGAATCGAGACAAACAGGTCTGCACGCTGCTTCTGCGCTTTCGCCACGCGGACTTTAAGCGGAATGAAGATATCTTCATTTCGTGTCATAAAGACCTTCATGTTGCCCTCTTTCTCTATGAGGGCTCGCAGACGGCGGGCAATCTGCAGCACCACATCCTTTTCACGCGTCTTGTATTTCCCCACCGCACCGGAGTCTTCTCCGCCGTGGCCTGGATCCAACATAATGACAATGGGACGATCGCGCCCCGCTTTACCCGGCTGCGGGCCACTTTGTGCAGGTGGCACCTGTTTATCCAGATCGCCCTTGTTGTAATCTTCCAGCAATGCCAGCAGCGGGTCCTGAACGTCCTGGGCATTCGCGGGATAGAGATCCATCACCAGACGCTCTTTAAAGCCTGCCACCGGAGCCAGGGCAAAAAGTTGCGGCTTCACATTCTGTTTCAGCTCGAACACCATCCGCACGGTTTGTGGATCAAACTGGCCTACGCGCGCCGACTTAATATACGGGTCGTCAGGACGAATCTGCGCTCCCATGCCCTTGAGCACCGAGTTCAGATTAACGTCTTCAATATCCACAACCACACGCTCAGGATTACTCAGGGCAAACTGTTTGTATTTCAGCAGACGGTTAGATTCTACCGTGACGCGGGTATAGCTGGATGCAGGCCAGATGCGCACCGCAACGACCTGACTCGTGGCTGCCAGACCAACCTGGCTGACGCTTAAAAGCCACATAGCACCCGCACCTTTCAGTAAACGGCGGCGACTGATTGCTGAGTTGGATCCCGACATGCTTCTCCCGAGCAAAAGAAATCTGTATTGAGGTAATACGTAAAACGTCCGAATTGACCGGAAACTTTAGCGAATGACGCATAATCTGTCATCTATAAAAGGGTAAACATTCTTTTTATATTCACAGTATTACTGATAAAAATCTTCGGTATGGGTAAAAATTACGCTTGCGCACAGAACCAAAACAGAATAAAAATACACAAATTACGAATAATAATGCAATGAGGGTGTGCCGTGGTGAAGGAGCGTAGAACCGAACTGGTACAGGGATTCCGCCATTCTGTTCCCTATATCAATACCCATCGGGGAAAAACGTTTGTCATTATGCTGGGCGGCGAAGCCATCGAGCATGAAAACTTTTCCAGTATCGTCAATGACATTGGTCTTCTTCATAGCCTCGGCATCCGCCTGGTCGTGGTCTATGGCGCACGACCGCAGATTGATGCCAATCTTGCGGCGCATCATCATGAGCCGGTGTACCACAAAAACACGCGCGTCACCGATGCGAAAACGCTGGAGCTGGTCAAACAGGCTGCAGGGCTACTTCAGCTTGATATTACCGCCCGCCTGTCGATGAGCCTGAATAATACGCCATTGCAGGGTGCACACATCAATGTGGTCAGCGGTAATTTTATTATCTCCCAGCCGCTGGGCGTTGATGACGGCGTAGATTACTGCCATAGCGGGCGTATTCGTCGCATCGATGAAGATGCCATTCACCGCCAGTTAGATAGCGGCGCGATTGTGTTGATGGGCCCGGTCGCCGTTTCCGTCACTGGTGAGAGCTTTAATCTGACGTCAGAAGAGGTCGCCACGCAGCTGGCGATCAAACTGAAAGCAGAAAAGATGATCGGTTTTTGCTCGTCTCAGGGTGTCACCAACGATGATGGCGATATTATTTCCGAACTGTTCCCCAACGAGGCCCAGGCACGCGTTGAAGCACAGGAAGAGATCGGCGATTACAGCTCTGGCACCGTGCGCTTCCTGCGTGGTGCGGTCAAAGCCTGTCGCAGTGGGGTACGTCGCTGCCATCTGATTAGCTATCAGGAAGACGGTGCGCTGTTGCAGGAACTGTTCTCACGCGATGGGATAGGGACGCAAATCGTGATGGAGAGTGCCGAGCAGATCCGTCGCGCCACCATCAATGATATCGGCGGGATTCTGGAGCTGATCCGCCCGCTGGAGCAGCAAGGTATTCTGGTTCGTCGCTCCCGCGAGCAGCTGGAAATGGAGATCGACAAGTTCACCATTATTCAGCGCGATAACCTGACCATCGCCTGTGCCGCCCTGTACCCCTTCCCGGAAGAAAGAATTGGCGAAATGGCCTGCGTGGCGGTACACCCTGACTATCGAAGCTCTTCGCGCGGCGAAGTTTTGCTGGAGCGGATCGCCGTGCAAGCCCGGCAAATGGGGCTTAGCAAGCTGTTCGTGCTGACCACGCGCAGCATTCACTGGTTCCAGGAGCGTGGCTTCACGCCGGTGGATATCGACCTGCTGCCGGAAAGCAAAAAAGAGATGTACAACTATCAGCGACGGTCAAAAGTGCTGATGGCGGATTTGGGGTAGTGGTCGTTGCCGGATGCGGCATAAATGCCTTATCCGGCCAACAAATGTTATTGATTAAACAACGCCGACAGTCCGCTGCGGCGTTCGGTGCGGGTAGCAATGGCGCTACTCAATATCCGTTCATCGGCATACAGCGACAAACGACGGCGTGCGCGGGTGACGGCGGTATAGACCAGCTCACGGGTCACCACGGGTGAGTGCTGGTTGGGTAAAATTAACGCCGCGTGGTCAAACTCAGACCCCTGCGATTTATGGACGGTCATTGCCCAGGTCGTTTCATGTTCAGGCAAGCGACTGGGCTGGACCGATTTGATAGAACCGTCCGGCAGCGCAAACCACACTCTCAGGCTCTGCCCACGATCGAGGGCAATACCAATATCACCGTTAAATAATCCCAACGAACTGTCATTGCGCGCGATCATCACCGGCCTTCCCTCATACCAGCGGCTATGCGTCGAACGGTGAATTTTGCGCTTTTGCGCCATCACCTGCTCAATGCGTTCATTCAAGCCACCCACGCCAAACGGACCTTCTCGCAGGGCGCACAATAGCTGATACTCATTGAAGGCCTGAATGATAACATCCGGCTCGGCGCGCTCGCGCAGTAAATCGAGATAGTGTCCATAACCCGCCAGCGCTTCCTCCAGCATCGCGGCGTAATCTTCGCCGCTGTGCAGAGCGCGTTTTTCGATGTCGCTAAATCCCTGCAGGAAGACCGTTTTTATCGCGGCTTTGTCGCCACGATTAATCGCCGCAGCCAACTGACCGATTCCGGAATCGCTGCCGAAACGGTAGCTCTTTTGCAACAGACACAAACTGTCACGCAATGCAGCCGCCTGAGTTCCCGAACCTGCCGGAATAGCGCTTTCGGTCAGGCGACTAAGCTGGCGGGCACGTTCCGGGGTAAAGCCATCACCGACGAAAGCACAGATATCCCCCAGCACCGCCCCCGCTTCAACGGAAGCAAGCTGGTCGCGATCGCCCAGAAAAATCACCCGCCCGTGTGTCGGCAGCGCATCGATAAGGCGCGACATCATCGGCAAATCGATCATCGAGGCTTCATCCACCACCAGCACGTCCAGATGCAGTGGGTTTCCTGCATGATGCCGCAGGCGTTGGCTTCCAGGTTGAGCGCCCAATAATCGGTGCAATGTACTGGCATCATCGGGAATGCGCTTCTTTTGCTCATCGGTCAGCGGCAGTTCTCGCAGCGCCGCGCCCAGCGAGGCGGTCAGACGGGCTGCCGCTTTTCCCGTTGGCGCCGCCAGACGAATACGACAGCGTTCACCGTCCGCCATCTGAATCAACGCCGCCAGAAGCCTCGCCACCGTTGTCGTTTTTCCGGTCCCCGGCCCGCCGGAGATCACCGATATACGGCGGGTCAGCGCTACGGCTGCGGCCACTTTTTGCCAGTTAACGCCTTCAACGGGCGGAAACAGCGCCGCCAGCGTGTGGGTCAGCCGTTGTTCATCCACCTCAATGGCGTGGTTAACTTCACCGAAAAAGCGCGCCACCGCGCGTTCGTTATGCCACATGCGGTTCAGATACAAACGATCGCCGTACAGCACCAGCGGTGTGGGCTGCTCGCCACGGCTTACCGCCCCGGAGGCCAGCAGGCATTCCGACCAATCTTCCGGTTCACCGACCTCACACAGCCAGGCGCTCAACAGCGGATGGGCATCTTCGCGTAAAGACAACCGGGAAAGCGGTAAGCAAACGTGCCCCTCGCCCGCCTCACGGCTAAGCAGAGCCGCCGCCAGCGCAACGGCAGGGTTATCATTTCCGGCAACCGCCAGCGCGAACTGGGCATCCAGAGGGCGGAGCTGCTTTTGCTCAACGGCCTCCAGCAATCGTTTCTGGATTGTCATGGCATCTCCTCCAGAGCCGCACCTGCAAACAACTCGTCCATCAACGAGATCAATTCCCCATCGGGTCGGGTAGCGTAAATTCCCTGCTGCGGATTTTCACGGTCAACGCCACGCAGGAAGAGATAAATAACGCCGCCAAAATGGCGTTCATAATCGTAATCAGCAATGCGATGGCGTAAGTAGCGATGCAGCGCCAGGGTATAAAGTTGATACTGCAGGTCATAGCGATGCGCCTGCATGGCAGCGGCCATTGCCTGCTGGGTATAGGCTGAGCTGTCTTCGCCCAGCCAGTTCGATTTGTAATCGAGCAGGTAATAACGTCCCTGGTGGCGGAATACCAGGTCAATAAACCCTTTCAGCATGCCGCGCACCTGCATAAAATCCAGCGCAGGGCACCCTGCCGAGAGCGGATCGTACTGGCGGATCAACGCATCAAGCTGGCTGGCTATCAGCGGCTGCGAAATTGGCAGATAAAACTCCATCTCCACCTGTTTTTCACGCGCGGAAAGCTGACTCAAACTCACGCCGGTCTCGTTGAGAGGCGCCTGCAAAATGGCGTCCAACCATGCGGTCAAAACCGGCGTCCAGTGTGCATCATAACCGCCCAACGCCAGTTTTTCTTCGACCCAATGCGGCTCTACCGGTTGGGTGAAGTCGAGATCTTCAAACAGGCTATGCAAAAATGTACCCGGCGAAGCGCCGCGCGGAAACTGATGCGGCGTGAGTCCTGACTCTTCAATAACCTCACCGACGCCTGCGGCATCGATATCCAGTCGCGGGATCAGATCCTGCGCAATACCATGCCCACGCTGTTGCAGACCGGAATAGCTGGTCACGCGCCAGCTGTCACCAGGCGTACGCTGCAGAATTTTTGCACTCAGTTCGCTGCTAACAGCCTGCGCAACCTGCCAGGGTTCGCCGTCAGGCTTAGCTGGCGTCAGGCAGGCGATATCCTCACCGCACAGCGCCTCAATAGCGCCACGCAGACCCGCGGCATCCATCGGCTCGCCTTTTTGCAGCAGGCGGCCAAGGGCGCTCTGATGCACATCGGTATCCCCTTTCTTATCGCCCCGACGGCGTACCAACGGCGCCACGCCAAGGCTGCAGTGCCATACCGAACGGGTGAGCGCAACATAGAGCAAGCGCAAGTCTTCTGCCAGACGTTCCGCTTCGGCCAGCTCAACGCTCTCCGCGGCATCGCTGAGATCCAGCACCGCTTCAAAGGAGCTGCGATCGTGGTAGAAAGCCTGATCCTGGACGCGGAAATTAGTGATAAACGGCAGCCAGACCAGCGGATATTCCAGCCCTTTCGATTTATGGATGGTGACGATTTTAACCAAATGCTTGTCGCTTTCGAGCCTGAGCTGCTGACTGGACGCATTGCTGTCGGGTTCAAGAATATGCTGAGATAGCCAGCGCACCAGCGCATGCTCGCTTTCCAGTTGCGATCCGGCTTCCTGGAGCAGTTCGCTGATATGTAAAATATCGGTCAGGCGGCGTTCGCCTCCCGCCGTCGCCAGCAGGTTTTCCGCAATATGGCGGGCTGACATCAGCGCGCGCAGCATCGGCATCACGCCGCGTTTATGCCAGATCTGACGATAGCCATCGAACTCCTCGACTACCGCATCCCAGGCATTTTCGTCGTTATTTAACGCTTCGAGATCCTGCGCATTCAGCCCCATCATTGAGGTTGCCAGCGCGCTACGCAGCGTGTTCTCACGCTCCGGCGTCATCACCGCTTGCAGCACCCACAGCAGTTCCTGCGCTTCCAGCGTTTCAAACACGCTGTCACGGTTGGAGAGATAAACAGAGGGAATGGCCAGTTGCGTCAGCGCATCGCGGACCAGCGCCGCCTCCTGACGGCTACGAACCAGTACGCTGATGTCCGAGGCGCGTACCGGCCTGGACGTTTTACCGCTGACCAGTTGCGCAGCGCCAGAATACCCGGCCTTAAGCCAGTCGCGAATTTGCGTGGCGCACACCTGCGCCATGTAGTTCTGATAGTCGCCGACGCCACAGCTTTCCCCTTCCATCAGCCACATACTCATGGCTGGCTGCGTTTCACCGTGTAAAACAAACTGAAGCGACTGGTTTTTCTCTGCGGATTTTACCGGGCTGAAGGGGATGTCGCGGAACATAAAGGCGTCGTTCATCTGGCTGAAAATCGTATTCACGCTATTGACCATGCCAGGAGCCGAACGCCAGTTAGTATCGAGCGTATAGTGCGCGCTGACTTCGCTGCGCGCCTTCATATAGGTAAAGATATCCGCGCCGCGAAACGCGTAAATCGCCTGTTTCGGATCGCCAATCAGCAGAAGTGTGGTATCCGGCTGATGCTGCCAGATACGGCGGAAAATACGGTATTGCTGCGGGTCGGTATCCTGGAACTCATCAATCATCGCGACCGGAAAACGGGTACGAATAGCCGTCGCCAGTGCATCACCGCTTTCACTGCGCAACGCCGCATCCAGACGGCTGAGCATATCGTCAAAACCCAGCTCGCCGCGGCGGCGTTTCTCCTCGGCAACCGCCGTGCGGATCTCCGCCAGTGCCCGGGTGATCACCAGATCGCGGATTGTCAGCGGTTGGCCAAGCAGTTGATCAATAGCGACGAAAAGCGGGTGCTGAGGCGTTACGCCGCCCGCTTTGGTTCGCTCTTCTAAAAAGCGCTGGGAGAATTTCTCCAGCGCATCAGGCAACTGATAGCTTTGGGTTTCTTCCTGCGCCCACGCGCTGATCTTTTCGATCCACTTACCCTGGTTACCGCGATTAAATTTACGCCGGTCGATCCCGGAGGCTTCCAGCAGGCCATCCAGCTCATCAACGGCATCGCGCCATTGCTGCTTAATTTGATTAATGCGCGCGAGGATTTGTTCGTGCCGGGTTGCCAGTGTTTCGTCATCGGGCGGTGGAGCCTTGATAACCGGTGCTTCCCCTTGCAGATAGCGATCGATATCTCTCAGCAGCGCCTGCGGTCCTTTCCACGTTTCAAAAATCACCTGCGCAATGTCACGGGGCAGCGGATAGCAGTGTCGACGCCAGAAGTCCGCACAGGCCTGATAGCGCAGCAGCGATTCATCTTCGATCAGTTGTTGCTCAAACAGCATGCCTGACTCAAAAGCGTTGAGGCTGAGCATACGCTGGCAAAAGCCGTGAATGGTAAACACCGCCGCTTCATCCATCTGTCTTTCTGCCAATAGCAGCCACTGGGCGGCCTGTTTTTTATCGGCGATTTCATCTAACAGACGGGCGTATAGCGGGTTATCGGTGGTTTCACGCAGGCAGGCAATACGCAGTTCATGGATGTTGCTACGAATTCGACCGCGCAGCTCTTCAGTAGCCGCCTCGGTGAAGGTGACCACTAACAGTTCTTCGACGGTCAGCGGACGAGGAAAGGCGGCAGAGCCGCCCAGTCCAAGCAGTAAACGTAAATACAGGGCGGCGATGGTAAAGGTTTTACCGGTGCCCGCAGAGGCTTCAATCAGGCGCTCGCCCGTCAGGGGCAAGCGGAGTGGATCAAGGGACTCAGCGGCATCATTCATTCTTATCACTCATCAGGGGTAAGGTTTGCTGCAACGCGCTGACGGTCTGCCACACTTTCCAGCCTTCCGGGTGCACATATTCTGCTTTCCCGTTCTGACTGCCGGAAACCTGTGACAGTATCGCCATGCCTTGCGGCTCAACCACCGCCTGATGGAAGAAGTCGGCAAGCTTTTGCGGCGTCAGCAGTTTAATCTGAGCCACTATTTTATCACGTGAATCGAAGCGCATATTGCCGCGATCAAAATCTTTGCTTAACTGCGAGGCTTCTGCCCCAAGCGTTTGCGGGGCCTGGAGCATTTGCGCAATAATCGCCTGCTGAATTTGTGCGAACTCTTCAGGTTTCATCGCCCGCAGCTTCGCTTCCGCCGTGGGGAAAAATGCCTTATAGCGTTCCCAGAGATAGGACGGTTGCTTGTCGCTGCTTTGCAACAGGAAGCCCATTCCCCACTGGCGGCCAACGCTCATTGGGAAAGCAAAGACGGCATAACCTAATTGCTCTTCAGTACGCAGTTGATTGTAGAACCACGGTTGAACAATCTGCCCTAACATGGCGCTATAGGCTGAACTGGTGTACTCATCGTATCCAGTTGGCACAAATACCGCCGCCAGCGCGGAATCCGTACTACTGCCCGCTTTTTCAAAGATGACAGACTGCTTCTTGTCTACCACAACATCTTTGTTTCGGCACCACTGTGAGCCGTTCGCACCAAGCTGCTTCTGGATATCCCGCGCCATGGTTTTCGCCTGAGCTTCGCTCATATTACCGACCACCAGGAATTCGGGACGCGCCCCGGTTTTCAAGGCGTCGCGATAGGCCATTACCTCTTTCAGGGTGATGGAAGGCAGCAGCTTACGGCGCTCATCGCGTGAGAAGTACGGTACCTGAGACAGCATCTGAACCGGCATGATCGCCTGATCGTAGGCTTTGCCTTTCTCCGCCGAGTCCATCATCTGGGCGTACCAGGATTTCGCCTGTTCCAGCTGTTCATCTGTTGAGGTGTAACTGAAATAACCGCTCAGCAGCGCCTGGAAAAGCTGCGGCAAACGCTGAGTATAGCCGTTGGCGTTAAGCATCAGGCCGTTATTCGCGTTAGTAGAAAAACCAATACCTCCCACTGTGGCCTGGTTACTTAACTGGTCGAGTGCAATACCCGCCAGATAATCGTTCAGGGCGAATAAGACCTGATTGCGGGCGCTGTCCATCGCTTTCGGGTTACGCAGTATCACGCTGACATCAACCTTTGGCTCGCTGGCAAAATACTGGCTCGGCGCATACACCACGCGTAAATCCGGCTCATCAACGATCAGTTCCGGGTGAGCGTATTTTTTATCCGCCTTAATCAGCGTGAAATCATCAGGAATGTAGGGGTTCAACTCCGGTAATGACAACGCAATGCCCTGCGCTTTTTGCTGCCAGTCGGCAAAGGTTTTGTCGCTGATTTTATCTACCTGATAAGGCGCATCGACAAAGTAAGCAGTTTTATTATGCGGCTCTTTCGCGCTGATATACCAGATACGCGCATTCTGCGGCGTCATCATTGCCAGACGTTGCTCAACGGCTTTGGCATCGTACTGGTCGGCAATATTCACCGCATCCAGAGTATGCTCGACGGGAACGCGGATCATGGTATCCGCCAGCCATTCAACGTAGTCCATATCACGGGTGATAGAGGGATAACGAAAATCGAGATCCAGCACGTGCGCCAGTTCGTCAAAATAGCGTTTATCGATACCTTTTTCACGTAACAGGTTGAGATAGCTAAAGATTGCAGCAACAACTTCATCGCGATTCGCCAGCCCTTTGTCGGTTAACGTCGCGGAAATGGCTAATACGCCGCTATTCCCATTGACCACCGGATCGGAGTCCGCACGAATACCTTCAACCAGCCCCTGCTTTTGCAACCAGTCAGACAATGTGCCCGGACTACGATTGCCAATCAGGTAGGTCACCAGCTCATCGGTTTTACTGCGGAACTGCGCGCTATTGTTATCAATACGAAACTCGACGCGCAGCACTTTACGCGGCATTGCCGGAACATAGTGGATGATGACGCCCTTTTGCGCGTCGGTGACAACCGGGACGGTTATTTCCGGTTTTTCGATATTTCTGTTTGGCACGCGACCAAAGGTGTCAGCCGCTATCCGCGCCAGCTCTGGCAATGGTTTATTGCTATAAATCACCGCCTTCATCAGGTTCGCGGAGTAGTACTTTTCATGAAATTTGTGTAACGCCTGTACCACCGGATTACCCGGTTTATCGCTTAATGTTTCCAGATTTCCGCCGGAGAAGCGCGAACCAGGGTGCGCCGGGTTAATAGTCTCCGCACTCACCTGCGCCATACGCATCCCGTCTCGGGTACGCGCCAGCGTCAGCTCGGAGTTAACCGCGTTACGCTCGCGATCGGCATATTTTTTATCCAGTAACGGATCGGCAATAGCGTCTGCCAGGCGATCTACAGCCCCCACCAGCGCGTCGTTTTCAACCTCAAGATAGAAAGCCGTACGATAAGGCGCGGTGCTGGCATTATGGCTGCCGCCGTGCATTTTCAGAAATTCAGACAGGCTGTCCGGCTGCGGGTATTTTTTCGACCCCATCAGACACATGTGTTCGAGATAATGCGCCAGCCCCTGATGATCGTCCGGATCTTCCAGCGAACCCACGGGGACCACCAGTGCAGAAAGGGATTTCACGGCCTGCGGATCGGATACCAGCAATACGACCATACCGTTATCAAGGCGCACGGCCTGATACTGACGGGTGTCTTTATCGCTTTTACGGATGGTTTCAGCTAAAGGCTGCCAACCGGTATCAGCCTGACTTACGGGAACCCAAAGGGCGACGAACAACAGTAATGCGCTAAACCAGGTGCTGCGGGGCATTCACAAACCTCATCATTAACGTATTCACCTGTTCACTGCAAACAACGCATTAAGCGTGTTCTGAACAGGGCAAGACTCTGTGCTGAACGCGTCAGCCTCTTCTCTTTGTAAGAATCAGTCCGTGACAGAAAGCGCATCATAGTGGAAGCCATCAAATTGCGCAATTTTTATACAATCATCACGACTGATTAAATCGAAAAATCGGTAACAGGTAACGCTGAGACTGTAAAACAATGGTCTCCAGCGTATCAGCATCCAGTTGACGCCACAGACGTTGATACCAGATGTCATCACCTTCACCGCGTACCATCATGTTGCCTTCATAGGCCTGCAGAAACTTACTGCGCGCTTTTTGCAACGTATCATCGTCATCTAACATGGCATCATTTACGGCGTCATAACAGGTTTTTATCCACGCCCCACCACTTTCCGGTAATACCAGTAGCGGCGATGACATGCCTTCCCGATATCCCTCAATAAGTTGCGACAGATACTGTAACGCCTGTTCGGCCTCCAGTGGAGGGAAACGCCACTCGCCGTCTTTGCGTAAGAACAACCGGCTTTCTCCCGTACCGCCACTCGCACAATAGACAAGATGTTCCAGCCAAAGTTGCACACCCTGCGCAATGCTGATCAAAGATGGGCGCCAGCGCAACAAACCGTCCTCTTGTACCTGCGGCAACCAACCGGTGATTTGCACGCCGTTACAGGTAAGATCGATTTCCATGCTCTGACAAGGCTGACGACAGGCGATAATGCGTTCAGCCAGCGTCTGCATCTCCTGACGCTGCGTATCCCACAGAATTTCACCAAATGGCCCATAGGGAAGCGCACCCGCCGCACGAAAACGGCGAAACAATCGTTCAGCGTCGTTCTCTTCAACCAGGGTATTAAGCAACTGCTGATTAAGCTGATAGCGGCTGAGCCCTTCGAGGATAAAGGGTTCTGTTTCCGGGATTTCGCTCTCTTCAGAGCGGAAATTTACCCTCAGGCGCATCTGGAAAAACGCCCGCACCGGATGAGCCCAAAAGCGTTGCAGCGTTTCCAGCGTCAGGGTTTCAGGCATTGTAAAGGGGAGCGGCTGGACAAAATCCGTGTGCGCTTTGCCTGACAGGCTTGCCGCTGGCAACCACTCCCGGGCATAGCTTTGCTGCTCACCTGGCAGATAGTTTTGTGCATCAAAGGGCATACGGGTATGTAAACGGGTAATGTGCACTTTTACTTTCGCTTCACTTTGATCGCTAGTGAGTAATTCATCGCCCGGCAAATAGTGGCTTTGCCCAATGTAATCCATAAGTTCCTGCACCAGCACCGACGGGAAGCGTTCACTGTTATCCTGGATTGAGCGGCCGATATAGCTGATATAGAGCGTTTGTTGCGCCGAAATCAGGGCTTCGAGGAACAGATAGCGGTCATCATCACGGCGGCTTCGGTCACCACGCCTCGGTTTTTGGCTCATCAGATCAAATCCCAGCGGCGCAAGCTGGCGCGGATAAACGCCATCGTTCATGCCCAACAGGCACACCACTTTGAAAGGGATAGAGCGCATCGGCATCAGCGTACAGATATTGACAGGCCCTGCCAGGAAACGCTGGCTGATGCGCTCCTGGTCAAGACGCTGCGCCAGTTCGTCACGTAACAGAGACAGCGGTATGGCCTCGCCATACTCGGCCCCCAAACCTTCAGTGATAATGGCCTGCCACTGCTGTTCAATCAGCGTCATCGCCGCTTCGGTGTCCGCGTCCGGCAGGAAGAAATCATTAAGCATGTCCCGGCAAACGGGTAACCACTCTTCCAGCGGGCGTTCCTGTGCTAACCCTCTGCGCCAGATGTTTAGCTGCATCAGCAACGAGGCCAAATGCCCGACTAACTCGGCAATCAAACCACTGGACTCATCATAGGGCAATACCGACTGCCACTCCCCCTGTGCGCTTTCCATCGCATAGCCCAGCAGCATACGTGTTAAACCAAATTGCCAGGTATGCTGGCCAGTTGGAGGAAGCGCGAGTTCGCGCACGTTGTCGTCGTCAATGCCCCAGCGAATTCCAGATTCATTGACCCACAAACGAAGATAGCGCAACCCTTCTTCATTGATGTTGAAACGCGCAGCCAGCACAGGCACATCCAGTAATGCCAGGACATCCTCTGAGACAAAACGGCTGTCCGGTAGCGAAAGCAGGCTAATAAACGCCTGTAAGACGGGATGAGACTGACGCGCCCGGCGATCGGAAATAGCATACGGCAGGTAACGATCGGCCGGTGCACTGCCAAAGACAGCCTGAATAAATGGACTGTAGCTGTCGATATCCGCCACCATCACGATGATGTCGCGCGGCGTCAGTGTTGGGTCCGCTTCCAGCATTGCCAGCAACCGGTCGTGGAGTATTTCCACTTCGCGTTGTGGGCTATGACAGACATGAAACGTCACACTAGTATCATTCGGCTCAAGCAACCGTTTATTGTCGCTACGCGAATACTCCTCCAGGCTGACTCCCGCCACCGCATGGTTTTCGAGTTCCAGAATATCCGCTTGAATATTATGCAAAAGATTGTCAGGAGTAATGTCGACAAACGCATCCAGCTCCTGGCTGTTTTCCAATTCCGAAAGCAGATATATGTAGTCACGTCCTAGTTTTCCCCATGAGGCCAACATCGGATTCCCCACATCCTGCTCACCATCGCTGTTAAACAGTCCTTCAGCATTCTGACTATCGCGAAACAGCGGTAAATGTCGTTCTTCAAAGCTATGCCTACGCTGACGCGCCAACAGTTTAGCCAGATAAGCGGGGTCTTTAATATCCCCCCAGTAGTAACGACAGGGATTGGTAAAAAGCAGATGAATATCAATGTGCTTACCCAGCGCTTGTAATGCCTGCAGATACACGGGCGGTAGCGCGGAGATACCACAAATAAAGACGCGCGAGGGCAAGCCTTGTGGGCAGTCAGACGTATTCTCCAGGGTCTGAATAAACCGCTGATATAAATTGGCACGATGCCAGCCTGGCTGTCCCAGTTCAGCCGTGTATTCCACCAGTGCTTTCCACAATGGCGCTTGCCAGGCCTGAGCATCTCCTAGTCCTTCCACCTGCAGCCCCACCTCCCACTGCGTCAGCCATTCAGGACGGTAGACTAAATACTGGTCGAACAGATCCGCAGCGCGTGATGAAAGCTGAAACAGCTTACGTTTGTCTGTGTCGTCGGTGAGATAGTGGCGTAGCAGTGCGAAATCGTCGTTATCCAGCAATTGAGGTAGCAGCGTCATCAGCTTCCAGCTCATGCTCTGTTTGCTAAATGCGCTCTCTTTTGGGATATCCGGCAATACACGCACAAACATATCCCAGATAAAACTCGCTGGCAGCGGGAAATCAATGTTAGCGGCAATACCAAACTTCTGTGCCAGAGTCATTTGCAACCACTGCGCCATACCGGTGCTTTGAACCAGGATCATCTCGGGTTCAAAGGGGTCGTCCAGCCGCTCGCGCTCAACGATATATTCCATCAACGCTTCCAGCACATCCAGACGATTGGAGTGGTAGACCCTTAACATAGCAACTCCTGACTACTGACGATTTGGGCAGTGCAGTCGTGTCATCTGACCCTGCCTGCTCAGAGGGGAAGTAATTTTAACATTGATGCTGACACATCCCGCTATCGTTGTCTGCATTCGGTTAATTTGCCAGTTTAAAGGTGGTGAATACATATGCAACTGCGTTTGCTGCCAGGCGTGATGCCACAATTGTTGATACTGGCTTCTGACTAAAAAGCTCTTCATCAGCGCCCGCTGATATCCGGAAAGCGCGGTCACGATCATAATCATCAGCACCATTGCCAGCATCACTTCCGGCAGGCTAAAACCACGCTGTCTGTTCAGGGTATCAGACATAACGCCAGCACCTTTAACGGGCAGAAATCGCTCCAGCCATGCGCTGAGAATTCGATAGTACCCTCGATAATCATCCCCTGACGCCATAGCGATATACCTTCATATTGCGCAATAAGCAGCACAAGATCGTCGTCGAGCACACGCAGGCAGACTGTCGCACCCTGTGTGGAATAGCGTCGACACTGCGTTGCCATCTGCAAACTCCAGGGCTGCATACGTGCCCATTCCATGGCGGATTGCACCACTGCCTGATGTTGTAGCGACTGGCTTTCCGTTGCCACCCGCGACGCAAAACTCGCCTCCTGTCGGCTTACGCCTTGCAGCAACAGACTGCCAAGTACCAGGAGTAAAAGCACCATTGCAAGCGATGAAACACCTCGCTCACGGTTCACAGGTTGAATCCTGTGACGTCATAGAATACCTCAATGACCTTTTGAGGTTCGGCGTTGCTTCTCCCGCGCAGGTGCAACGAAAGCACTGGCGCAAATCCGCTGATATTCAGGCGCTCCACCTGAAATACCTCAATCTGAATAGAATCCGGATCGGTCATTTTATCCCAACCTTTTCCCACGCAGGTTGTTGCGCCACGCAAGGTTTCCAGCACCTTATCTTGAACACGAAACCCAACGGCATCGGCCTCCTTTGTCGGAATATCGTCCCAAACACCGTTGCTATTGGCATCCCAGCGTACAATCACACAGTCTCCCGCGGCTGATATCATCAGCCCTTCTCCGATACAGTTTCCCCGACAATAACCAGCCCGCTGGAGATGCTTCGCCACGGTATAGATCCGCTGCCAGAGCTCATCTTCAAGCACTAGCTGACGAGTGTTCTGCAAAATTTCTCGCTGCAGCGCAGGTAAAAATCGCGCAGCGCTGAGGAGTAAAATGCTGCTTATCACCATAGCGATAAGCACCTCAAGCAGTGAAAAGCCACGTTCACTTACCGACATTGATCCGCCTCACCGCGTTCGCAAAGTCTGATTCGTCCCCAACCAGACACCACCACACGCCATTCACCTGCAGCATTCTTCAGGTAGATATGCCCGGCCCATGCGGTATTACGTAAGCCAAAAAAAGCCAGTGACGGTGTTATCTCTGCCATCTCGACATCAGCCCAGAGTGGCGTAAAAATCAACGGTGAAACCGGCTGACACGAAGTTTGTGACGTCGCTGAGCTTGCCAGACACCATGTTCCTCCATCGCGGAGCACGTTGATGACGTGATCACGATTACGCCAGTTAGCATCTTCGCGCAATTGCAGCAGGTAATCCCGCACCTGGCTGGCTGTTTGCCATAACCGCTGCTGTTGTTGCCAGCGCTGCCAACCGTACAACCCTGATGCGCCAAGCGCCGCGATAATCAGCATTGCAATCAGGGTTTCGAGAAGCGTGTAGCCTTGTTGTTTTTTCATGTCGCCAGTATGGCGTGAGAGAAATTAATAACGAGGGGGAAATTCAGCTTCTTCGGCAAGCTACGGAGAATATTTATCGCATTACATCACGTTGCAAAATTTCAGGAATCAACGCCGCAGAATAGAATGTAAGGCAAAAAAAAACCGACGCATAAGGCGCCGGTTGTGACAGGATTAGCCTCGATCAGATAGCGACCGGTGCTTTAATGCCTGGGTGCGGATCGTAACCCTCAATTTCGAAGTCGTCGAAACGATAGTCGAAAATTGAATCTGGTTTACGCTTGATAACCAACTTCGGCAGCGCACGTGGCTCGCGGCTAAGCTGCAGATGTGTTTGATCCATATGGTTGCTGTACAGGTGCGTGTCACCGCCTGTCCAGACAAAATCACCGACTTCAAGATCGCACTGCTGCGCCATCATGTGAACCAGCAAGGCGTAGCTGGCAATGTTAAACGGCAGACCGAGGAACACATCGCATGAACGCTGATACAGTTGGCAAGAGAGTTTGCCATCCGCCACGTAGAACTGGAAGAACGCGTGGCACGGCGCCAGCGCCATTTTATCCAGTTCGCCTACGTTCCACGCGGAAACGATAATACGACGGGAATCCGGGTCGTTTTTCAACTGGTTCAGCACCGTCGTGATCTGGTCGATATGGCGGCCATCCGGTGTTGGCCATGCACGCCACTGTTTACCGTACACCGGACCTAAATTACCGTTCTCATCAGCCCATTCATCCCAGATTGAGACGTTGTTTTCATGCAGGTAGGCAACGTTGGTGTCGCCCTGCAAAAACCACAACAGCTCATGGATGATCGAGCGTAAATGGCAGCGTTTAGTCGTAACCAGCGGGAACCCTTCCTGCAGATTAAAACGCATCTGATGACCAAAAATGGAAAGCGTTCCGGTTCCGGTGCGGTCGTTTTTCTGTGTGCCTTCATCCAGCACTTTTTGCATCAGTTCTAAATACTGTTTCATGGTTCCTCAGGAAACGTGTTGCTGCGGGCTGCGACGGTACGCCCAAACCATCATAATAATACCTGCGACAATCATCGGGATAGACAGGATCTGCCCCATGCTGATGTACTGGACCCATGTGCCGGTAAACTGCGCATCCGGCTGGCGGAAGAATTCGACGATAATACGAAACGCGCCATAGCCAATCAGGAACAGACCGGAAACCGAGCCCATCGGACGAGGTTTGCGAATAAACAGGTTAAGAATGATAAACAGCACAACCCCTTCCAGCGCCATCTCATAAAGCTGTGAGGCATGGCGAGGCAAAGAGCCGTATGTGTCAAAAATAGACTGCCACTGCGGATTGGTTTGCAGCAATAAAATATCTTCAGTGCGGGAGCCAGGGAACAGCATGGCGTACTTAAAGTTAGGGTCAACGCGTCCCCACAGTTCACCGTTGATAAAGTTACCCAGGCGGCCTGCGCCCAAACCAAACGGAATCAGTGGAGCAATAAAATCAGAGACCTGGAAGAATGTACGCTTGGTGCGTTTGGCGAAGATAATCATCACCAGAATCACCCCGATAAGCCCGCCATGGAAGGACATGCCCCCATCCCAGACGCGGAACAGATACAGCGGGTTATCAAGGAACAGCGGGAAGTTATAGAACAGCACGTAGCCAATACGCCCGCCGAGGAAGACCCCGAGGAAGCCTGCATAAAGTAAGTTTTCTACTTCGTTTTTGGTCCAGCCACTGCCCGGGCGATTAGCCCGGCGCGTCGCCAGCCACATCGCGAAAATAAACCCCACCAGATACATCATGCCGTACCAGTGAAGCGCGACGGGTCCAATTGAGAAAATGACCGGATCGAAATCCGGAAAATGCAGATAGCTACTGGTCATCTGTCACCACAAGTTCTTGTTATTTCGCTGAAGTCAGACAGCAATTGATAAGCGCGCCTGCATAATGCAGGCGCTCCAAAGGTGCGAATGATAGCACAAGGGGATCGCAGCGGATGCCGGGAAGATGTAAAAGATCTGTATAGGTAATCTTTACCCCCCGTATTGCCTGATGGCGCTACGCTTATCAGGCCTACAATCCTCCGCGAATCAATCCTCCCATGCCACGGCGCTCCATAAAGGCCGCCACCTGATGGCGTACCTCTGCCGCCATCTGCGCTTCCAGGCTGCGCTGCGCCAGCGTTTGCGCCTCATCAAAATCGATATGACGCAGCAGGTATTTCACACGTGCTACAGAACGCCCGTTCATCGATAAATGACGGAAACCAAGCCCAATAAGGATGGTGACACACATCGGGTCACCCGCCATTTCACCACACAATCGCAAATCGATGCCGCTTTTCTCCGCCTCCTGCGCAATCATTGCCAGCGCACGTAACATCCCCGGATGCAGGCTGTCATAAATACTGGCAACGCGTGTGTTGTTCCGATCGACAGCCAAAATATACTGGGTCAAATCGTTGGTCCCAACTGAGATAAAATCGATCCTGTTTGCTAAATGCGGCAGCATAAACACCATCGACGGAACTTCCAGCATGATGCCAATGCGCGGTTTCGGGATCTCGTAGCCGATCATCTCTTCCACTTCGCGTCCGGCACGTTCAATCAAACGTCGCGCTTCGTCCACTTCATCAATGCTGGTTACCATCGGTAGCAAAATGCTGAGGTTGCCGGTTGCCGCGTTGGCACGCAGCATGGCGCGAACCTGGATCAAAAAGATCTCTGGCTGATCGAGCGTTATGCGGATCCCTCGCCAGCCAAGGCACGGGTTCTCTTCACTGATGGGCATGTAGGGCAGTTGTTTATCGGCACCGACATCCAGCGTACGCAGAGTTACGGGCTTATCGTTAAACATCTGCAGCATACCCTGATACTGCGCAACCTGTTCTTCTTCCGAAGGAAAACCGCTTTGCAGCATGAACGGGATTTCGGTGCGATACAGGCCAATACCGTCGATCCTGCTACCCAGCTTTTCTTCATGTTCCGGGCTGAGACCCGCATTGAGCATCACCTTCACGCGCTCGCCGCTTTTCAACTGTGCTGGCTGGTTGACGTCGTCTTCCGCCAGGCGGCTCAGTTCGATCTCTTCACTAATGAGACGCTGATATTCCTGGATTAATACCGGCTCCGGATCAACCAACAGTTCGCCACGATAGCCATCCACCACCAACGTGCGGCGGTGCAACACAGACGGCTGGATATCGGCCCCCATAACGGTAGGGATACCCAGCGCACGAACCATAATCGCCGCGTGAGAGTTGGCGGCACCATCCCTGACGACAACCCCTACCAACCGGTCCTGGGGAAGTTCCGCCAGCGTAGTGGCAGACAGCTCATCCGCCACCAGCACGAAACGTTCCGGCCAGGCATTCGGCCCCTGAACAGAGTCGTCAAGATGGAACAGCAGACGCTGCCCCAACGCGCGCAAATCCCCGGCGCGTTCTTTGAGATAGTTATCGCTTAGCGCGGCAAACTGTTCGGCAAACTTCTCGATGATCGTTTTAACCGCCCACTCGGCCACCGAGCCGTTATCCACTTCCGCGAACAACTCGCGGCGCAGACGGGTATCGGAGAGCAGGTGCGAATAGAGATCAAAAATTGCCGCCGTCTCTTTCTGTGCCCCGGCAGCAAAACGCTTACTGTAGCGGCGAAATTCATTTGCGGCTTCTTCCAGTGCGCCAGTCAGACGTTCACGCTCAAGCACTGGATCCAACGTTGAAGCCTGATACACCTGTTCCATCAGCGGTAACGTGGCATCCTGCCAGCCTTCAGCGATCGCCACGCCGGGGGCGGCAGGCAATGCGCGGATACGCGTTTGCCGGTATTGCCCAAATAGCGCGGTTAACTGCGACTGAGACAGAATAGCGGCCATTTGTGTGGCAAGCGTGACCAGAAAAGATTCTTCGCTTTCGTCGTACTGGCGCAACTCACGTTGCTGTACCACCAGGACGCCTAATAACTGGCGTCGCTGGATGATCGGTACGCCTAAGAACGCACGAAAGCGTTCTTCTTTCACCGAAGGAATATATTTAAAGCTGGGGTGTTTTTGCGCATCGGCAAGGTTGATAGGTTCCGCCAGCCTGCCAACCAGGCCAACGATCCCTTCATCAAACGCCAGTGCAACAGTGCGACCGCGTGGTTTTTTAAGTCCTCGGGTCGCCATCAGGTAATAACAGCGTCGGTCGTGATCGGCCAGGTAGACCGAGCAGACCTCTGTATCCATCGCAAGACAGATGTCAGTAACCAGAATATTCAACGCCTCATTGAGACGTGGGGCACTGGCCACCTTTTCGACTATTTCGCGCAGGCGGGTGAGCATAATTTGCGTAGCTTAACCTCTTTTACGTCTGTACGCAGGTGCGCTTTGCGGCTTAGGAGTGCTCTCCTGAAGCGCCATCACAACACTTGCGAATTCTTTCATCACCCTGCGATAGACATCGCGTTTAAATGACACCACCTGTCGAACCGGATACCAGTAACTCACCCAGCGCCAGCCGTCGAACTCAGGTGTACTGCTGGTTTGCATATTGATTTCAGCATCGCTGCTGACCAACTGCAAAAGAAACCATTTTTGTTTCTGGCCGATACAAACCGGCTTTGTGTCCCAACGCACCAAACGTTTCGGTAACTTGTAACGCAACCAGTTACGAGTAGAAGCAAGGATCCGCACATCTTTACGACTCAGACCTACTTCTTCAAAGAGTTCCCGGTACATCGCCTGCTCTGCTGTCTCTCCTGCATTTATCCCGCCTTGCGGGAATTGCCAGGAGTGCTGACCAAATCGCCGGGCCCACATGACCTGCCCCTGGCGGTTACAAATTACTATCCCTACATTCGGGCGGTAGCCATCGTCATCAATCACCGGACTACCTCAACATAAACCTTATATACAAACGATTGTTTCACACTCCAGAGGGGCGGTAAACCACTCTGTTAAGGGCGCGATATTCTAATAACAATTGAATAACTCACAGCAAAGGGCCGAGTTATAAACAGAAGATATGCTACATAGGCGATTTTATTCACCTTTTCTGTGGATATAGTTGTGAAGAAGTACGGAATTACTATGGGAAAACCCGGAGCAGTCTGAATAAGACATCCGTCACACTCAAAAAATAGTCTTATATATTCATTAAGTTAAAAGCAACAACTGTAGCTAAACATGCAGAAATGTGATGCACGTCACGCATACGATCTTCGAGCTGATGAAAGATCGACCAGCGTTGGTTTTATCCACAGATTATGCCAATAAGTTAGGCACAATTTGTGTGAAAATTCGATTTTCGTCGCACGTCAAGGCTGTAAATTGAAACAGTAGTGGGGGTTTTTCACAGTTATCCCATCTTTCTGTGGATAACATGGTGTAAGATCCTGTTCATTGTCAGTGACCAGAATTGGAAAACCCGGTTTTCTGTTGCGCAACCCTTTACATCAAAATATAAAAATCACTATAAATCATGCAATTGGATAAAGCATGTGGAAAAAGATAAACTCTGTCCACACGGTATAAAATCATTGCTCATTTTTTAACCCAAGGGTAACTCTGATGCCAGAACTCCATCCATTGATTTCTCCGCCTGAATCCGAAGCCCAGTTGCTGCACCAGGCACGGCAACTTTCGGGCTACACGCTGGGAGAACTGTCGGCGATGGCAGGACTCGTCGCGCCAAAGGATCTGAAGCGGGACAAAGGCTGGATTGGCGTGCTGCTGGAAATTTGGCTTGGGGCCAGTGCGGGCAGTAAACCGGAGCAGGATTTTGCCGCGCTGGGTGTGGAGTTAAAAACGATCCCTGTAGATAGCCTTGGCAGACCGCTGGAAACGACCTTTGTCTGCGTGGCACCGTTAACCGGTAATACCGGCGTGACCTGGGAAACCAGCCATGTTCGACACAAGCTTAAACGCGTGTTGTGGATACCCGTAGAAGGTGAACGCAGCATCCCTGTGGCTGAACGGCGCGTTGGCTCTCCGTTGCTGTGGAGTCCGAATGAAGAGGAAGATCGACAACTGCGTCTGGACTGGGAAGAGTTGATGGACATGATAGTGCTAGGCCACGTCGAACGCATCACCGCTCGCCATGGGGAAGTGCTGCAACTGCGTCCTAAAGCCGCTAACGCCCGGGCGCTGACCGAGGCCATTGGCGCCCATGGCGAACCGATCCTGACTCTGCCCCGCGGGTTTTACCTGAAAAAGAACTTCACCCGCGCATTGCTGGAACGGCATTTTCTATTCCAGGCTCAATAACACACCCTGACCTTTCGCCCGTCGCGTTACGCGCCTATAATTACCGCTTCTTTTTTTTGGCAGGACTTTGTTTGATGTTATTTGCATGGATAACCGATCCTAACGCCTGGCTGGCGCTCGGTACGCTGACGCTGCTGGAGATCGTTCTCGGGATCGACAATATTATTTTCCTTTCTCTGGTTGTAGCAAAACTCCCAACAGCACAACGCAATCATGCCCGACGAATCGGGCTGGCGGCAGCGATGGTGATGCGTCTGGCGCTGCTGGCATCCATCGCCTGGGTAACGCGGCTCACTAACCCGTTATTCGAACTGTTTGGCGAGGCGATTTCAGCACGCGATCTGATCCTTCTGCTCGGCGGATTGTTCCTGATCTGGAAAGCGAGTAAAGAGATCCACGAGTCCATTGAGGGCGAAGAGGAAGGACTGAAAACCCGCGTCTCTTCTTTCCTGGGCGCGATTGTGCAGATCATGCTGTTGGATATTATCTTCAGTCTGGACTCAGTAATCACCGCAGTAGGCTTGTCCGATCATCTGTTTATTATGATGGCAGCCGTCGTGATTGCCGTGGGCGTAATGATGTTTGCAGCCCGCCCAATCGGTGAGTTTGTTGATCGTCACCCTTCGGTAAAAATGCTGGCACTCTCTTTCCTGATACTGGTTGGCTTCACGCTAATCCTGGAAAGCTTCGATGTCCATGTTCCGAAAGGATACATTTACTTCGCTATGTTCTTCTCTATCGCTGTAGAGACCCTGAACCTGTGGCGCAATAAAAAAAATCCACTCTGACTGACACTATCGCTCCCCCCATGGGGAGCGAATACTCCCCGCGCACCTTCCTTCTCTCACAGATTAAGATTTTACTGCTTTCGCCCTGCACAACTTCGCGTTATTACTAAACTAGTGTCAGACGCAGGCCATGTGAGGATAAGCAGATGAAAAAATGGGCAGTTTTAATTTCCGCCGTCGGGCTGGCTTTTGCCGTTTCCGGATGCAGCAGTGATTATGTGATGGCAACAAAAGATGGTCGAATGATCCTGACCGATGGTAAACCAGAAATTGACGATGATACCGGTCTGGTGAGTTACCACGATCAGCAAGGCAATGCGATGCAAATTAACCGCGACGAAGTCTCTCAAATCATTGAGCGTTGATGGTTAAGGTCAGCAGCGCGCTGGCCTTAACAATTTTGCTTCCCTTTTTCCCTTCCCTCAGCCATTTTTATAATCCTTATGTCGTGATTATAAAAAGGAAACGGCTATGCAATATCACCGTATACCCCACAGCTCGCTGGAAGTCAGTACACTGGGGCTGGGCACAATGACGTTTGGTGAACAAAACAGCGAAGCCGACGCACATGCACAGCTCGACTATGCCGTTGCACAAGGCATAAATTTAATCGACGTTGCCGAGATGTATCCGGTACCGCCTCGTCCAGAAACCCAGGGACTCACCGAAACTTACGTGGGCAACTGGCTCGCCAAACACGGCAGCCGCGAAAAGCTAATCGTGGCGTCGAAGGTCAGTGGACCATCACGTAACAACGACAGCGGCATTCGACCGAATCAGGCGCTGGATCGTAAAAACATCCGTGAGGCACTGCACGACAGTCTGAAAAGACTGCAGACCGATTATCTCGATCTCTATCAGGTCCACTGGCCGCAGCGTCCGACCAACTGCTTTGGTAAGCTGGGATATAGCTGGACGGACTCCGCGCCGGTCGTTTCCCTACTGGATACGCTGGACGCGCTGGCAGAGTTTCAGCGTGCAGGTAAGATTCGTTACATCGGTGTTTCCAACGAAACCGCGTTTGGCGTAATGCGTTATCTGCACCTGGCAGACAAACATGACCTGCCGCGTATCGCCACTATCCAGAACCCGTACAGCCTGCTAAACCGCAGCTTTGAAGTTGGACTGGCCGAAGTGAGCCAGTATGAAGGCGTTGAGCTACTGGCCTACTCGTGCCTTGGTTTTGGCACCTTAACCGGTAAATACCTGAACGGTGCGAAACCTGCCGGCGCACGCAATACGCTGTTTAGCCGTTTTACGCGCTACAGCAGCGAACAAACGCAAAAAGCGGTAGCTGCCTATGTGGATATCGCCAAACGCCATAACCTCGATCCTGCGCAAATGGCGCTGGCATTCGTGCGTCGTCAGCCGTTTGTCGCCAGCACACTGCTGGGTGCCACGACGATGGAGCAGCTAAAAACCAACGTTGAAAGCCTGTATCTGGAATTGAGCGAGGAAGTGCTGGCAGAGATTGAAGCGGTGCATCAGGTGTATACCTATCCTGCACCTTAACAGTTAGCGCCTGATGGCGCTGCGCTTATCAGGCCTACAGACAGCGTTCCCTGTAGGCCTGGTTGCAACAGCATATAACAGACTAATGGCGGCGCTGCCAAATCCACAGCGCCGTAATCGCCAGGGCAAACAACGCACCAAATCCAACGCCAATGGCTACTGCAGGAATACCCACCAACACCGCCAGTGAGTAGATACCGAGCATCAGCAACATCGCGCTGTTTTCACCCAGGTTTTGCACCGCAATAGCGTTGCCCGCACCCACGCTTTTTTTGCCCCGCTCCTGCAGTAACGCATTCAGCGGTACCACAAAGAACCCACCACACACGCCGATAAGCAGCAGCAACGCGTAGGCCGGAAGCAGCGAATGTTGAAGAGAGAAAATCAGCACCACGACGCCGATCAGTATCCCTGCAGGCATACAGCGCGACACGGTTTCCAGCGTCACCAGTTTCGCAGCCGCCCCCGCGCCGACAACAATCCCGATAGCCACCATAGCGTTGAGATAGGTCGGTGTGGCGTTATCGGTAATGCCGAGCGCAACCGGCACCCACAGCACCAGAAGAAAACGCAGCGTGACGCCCGCGCCCCAAAACAGGCTGGTTCCTACCAACGAGAAACGTGTTTCACCGTTGCGCCACAGCGAGGAGGCGGCACAGAAAAAACTACGCGTCATTTTGCCCAGATGCCAGGACTGACCGGGGCGAGCCGCGGCGAGCTTGGGAATATACACGTTAGCGACCACCGCGCCTGCATAAGCCAGCGCACAGGCGGAAAGCGCAGCAATCACATGCCAGTCGGCCAGCACACCGCCGGCAACAGAACCCAGCAAGATAGCGGCAATGGTTGACGCCTCCATCAGGCCATTCGCTTTCACCAGTTTGTCGCCGGTCGTCAACTCACCCAGGATGCCATACTTGGCCGGAGAATACGCCGCCGCGCCAATCCCCACTAGCGTATACCCGAGAAACGGATTAATGCCGAAGCAAATACTTGCCGCACCCAGCAGTTTCAGGGAGTTCGCGAACATCATCACTCTGCCTTTGGCAAAGCTATCCGCCACCTGTCCAACAAACGGCGCAAACAAAATGTAAGCGCCCACAAACACCATTTGCAGGATTGGCTGGCTCCAGTCCGGGTAGAACTGCGCCTTGAGCAAAGCCAGGGTAGCAAACAACAACGCGTTATCGCCAAACGCTGACAAAAACTGCGCGGCGATAACGGACATCATCCCTTTTGACCAGATTGACGTGCTAGTGTGTACTGACTCACGCATGTTGTTTTTCCGGTTCATCGACCCAGTTTTTCAGTGTCACAAAATCTGGCTTACCGCTGCCGAGCAGAGGGAGTTGTTTCAGGTGGCGGATATCACGCGGTACGGCAAGCTCTGGAATGCCGTGGATGCGCGCATACTGGAGTAATCTTTCACGGGTCAGCTCGCTGTCGGTAGTAAACAGCACCAGCGCTTCCCCTTTATTGGCATCGCTCTTGATAGCCGTGGCATGCATTTTGTCAGCAGATACTGCCAGCGCCAGCTGTTCAACCATCTCCAGTGACACCATCTCACCGGCAATTTTGGCAAAGCGCTTGGCACGCCCTTGAATCTGTACAAAGCCATTTTCATCAAAGCGTACAACATCACCGGTGTCGTACCAGCCGTGTTCTATCTGACCCTGCGCATTTTCTGCGGTTGGGACTTCCAGTACACCTGGCTTTTCGACGCGCAGATAGCCGCTCATAATATTAGGGCCTTTCAGCTGTAAACGCCCGCCATCTTCAATACCAGGAACCGCCAACAGTCGGGCATCCATACCAGGCAGAATGCGCCCTACCGTTCCCGATTTCGCCGCCATCGGTACGTTAATCGACACCACCGGCGCACATTCCGTCACGCCATAGCCTTCAAGGACGCGCAGGCCAAACTTCTCCTGCCACAACTGCTTTGTGCTGTCTTGCAGCTTTTCGGCTCCGGCAACAACATAGCGCAGACGGTGGAAATCGTACGGATGAGCAAACCGCGCATAATTGCCGAGGAACGTTGAGGTACCAAACAGTACGGTGCAGTTACGGTCATATACCAGCTCAGGAACGATGCGGTAATGCAGCGGACTGGGGTACAAAAACACTTCAGCACCGGTCAGCAACGGCGTGAATAACCCTACCGTCAGGCCAAAAGAGTGAAATAGCGGCAATGCTGACATAAAGCGATCGTCGGCAGTGAAATCGGCAATCGTCTTAATCTGCTCGACGTTCGCCAGAATGCTCTTATGGCTGTGTACGACACCTTTCGGGTGGCCTTCTGATCCTGAGGTAAAGAGGATCACCGCAGCTTCTTCCGGCTGCTGCTTCACCTGTGCCAGATGCGGCGCCAACAGATGAGAAAAAATCCACAGCTTATCGCCAAAGGTCACATCGGCCTTCAGATCTTCCAGATACACCCAGCGCACCTGGGTGAGCTGTTCCGGTAGGTGCCAGAGTTTGCCTTTATCGAGAAATCGTCGGGAAGTGAAGATCGTTTTGATTTCAGAGGCTGTAATGGCGCTGGTTAATCCCTTCACGCCCGCCGTATAGTTCATCATCGCCGGGATGCGTCGACGCGCAATGGCGCCAAAAATGACCGCCGCGCTGATCCCCGCATTTGGCAGCATCAGGCCGATTTTTTCACCTTCCGCGCTATATTTCTCCAGAATACGAGCCACAAAGAGTGTCTTCGTCAGCAGTTTGCGGTAGCTGTCCGGCGTAAAGTTAACATCTTCAATGCAGTTTTTGCCTGCGCCAAACCGGTATTTTGCCGCCAGTAGCGACTCGTATAACGTTTCACGCGGGCGGACGGCCATACGCGCTTCCATCATAATCTGGTGCAGCATTTCACCGGCGATTTTGCGGCGATCGCGAGCACGCGGCGCTTCCGGCATCGGCATTTGGGTCGGCGGCAGGATATGCAATTGAATACGCGGAAAAAATCGCTGTTTAACCAGACCTTTCAGGCGGCTAAATTGGGTCAGTTCCGCGCCTTCAATACGCACAGGCACCACCGTCGCCTTTGATTTTGCGGCAACGAACCCGGCACCATCGTAGATTTTCATCAGTGAACCGGTGGTCGAAATACGTCCTTCCGGGAAAATAACCACCGGGCGCCCCTGCTCGACCAGGCGTACCAGATGTTTAATCGACATCGGTTTGGTTGGGTCTAGCGGTACGAAATCAATCAGTGGAGTGAGCCAGCGCATATACCATTGCTGGCTGATCGAGGTGTAAACGGCAAAAACGGGGCGAATCGGTAAAAAGAGCGCCAGCAGGATACCATCGATAAATGAGACATGGTTGGGCGTGATTAAGACGCGTTCTCCCCGTAGCGCGCTGACATCGCCCGTGACGCGAACACGAAACAGCACGCGAAACAGATTTCGAAAAAAACCAAATAGCATCTCAACTCCCTGTGCCATTAATTATATAAACATCAATGATGGGAGAGTATACGAGTTGGGGAATGGGCGCGACAGATAACGGGTAAATAGAATCCGAAAAAAAACCTGCGCATCCGCGCAGGTCGGTGCAAGAGACAGGTACGAAGTGCGTACCGAATAATCTCACCAATCAATACCTCTGGGATCTTGATTGTGGTCGTCACCGCACCGTTCCGCCAGTTGGAAAACGCAAAGGAATGAACCCAAGTGCAACGAGTTGTGTAAATTATCGGTTACTGTTACAGATACGCCGTACGCAAAAAAAAACCTGCGCATCTGCGCAGGCTGGTGTAAATTTTGTGATCAACCCGAAAGTTGATTTCACCTATCAATACCTCTGGGATCCCAACTCTATCAATCCGCTCTCTCCCCTCACCAGCGAACAATCGCAACAGCACATCGCAAAGTGTAAGCAAAGGTTTTCATTTTCTATTTTCTGTCTTACTTCGCTCGTGTCCGCTCACATTTGCGACGTCCTGACGGGCAATCTGCTTGAACAGACAGCCGTTTTCCGTAACACTGGCGGGATGTAAGCGTTTACCCACAACAGGTACTATCATGGCGACCATAAAGGATGTAGCCCGACTAGCTGGTGTATCAGTCGCCACCGTTTCTCGAGTGATCAATGACTCCCCCAAAGCCAGCGAAGCATCGCGTCTGGCTGTAATGAGTGCAATGGAATCACTCAGCTACCACCCCAACGCCAACGCGCGTGCGCTGGCACAACAATCTACTGAAACCGTCGGTCTGGTAGTCGGTGATGTGTCCGATCCGTTCTTTGGGGCAATGGTTAAAGCTGTCGAGCAGGTGGCCTATAACACCGGTAACTTTTTACTGATTGGCAACGGCTATCATAACGAGCAAAAGGAACGTCAGGCGATTGAGCAGCTTATTCGCCACCGCTGCGCAGCCCTCGTGGTCCACGCTAAAATTATCCCGGATGCCGAGCTGACATCATTGATGAAACAAATCCCCGGGATGGTACTGATCAATCGAATCTTACCGGGATTCGAACAACGCTGCGTTGCGCTGGACGACCGTTACGGTGCCTGGCTGGCAACCCGTCATCTTATTCAGCAGGGCCATACGCGCATCGGTTATCTGTGTTCCAACCACAGCATTTCAGATGCGGAAGATCGTTTGCAAGGCTATTACGACGCGCTGGCGGAAAGCAATATTCCGGTAAACGATCGACTGGTCACGTTTGGCGAGCCCGATGAAAGCGGCGGCGAGCAGGCAATGACTGAGCTGCTTGGTCGCGGCAAAAACTTCACGGCTATCGCCTGCTATAACGACTCAATGGCGGCGGGCGCTATGGGTGTATTAAATGATAACGGCATTGATGTGCCGGGAGAAATCTCGCTGATTGGTTTTGATGATGTACTGGTTTCTCGCTACGTGCGCCCACGGCTGACGACGGTACGCTACCCTATCGTGACGATGGCAACCCAGGCCGCCGAACTGGCGCTGGCGCTGGCCGAAAAACGCCCGGTCCCGGAAATCACTCACGTCTTTAACCCAACGCTGGTACGTCGGCATTCCGTTTCGGCGCTGACTGAGCCGGGAAATTCTTTGTCAAACGATTAATCAGGATTGCGTCATGACAACGATGTTAGACGTTTCACGACATGCTGGCGTATCGAAAGCGACCGTTTCACGCGTACTGAATGGTACGGGGCAGGTTAAAGAAAGCACGCGCCAGAAAGTCTTCAACGCCATGCAGGCATTAGATTATCGGCCTAATTTTTTAGCGCGCTCACTGGCAAACCGCACCAGCAACAGCATTGGTTTAGTGGTATCTACATTTGATGGCTTCTACTTTGGTCGCCTGCTACAACAGGCTTCGCGCCAGACGGAGTCTCACGGTAAACAGCTGATTGTCACCGACGGCCATGACACACCAGAGCGTGAGCAGGAAGCCGTTCAAATGCTGGCCGACCGACAGTGCGACGCCATTATTCTCTACACCCGCTACATGAGCGAAAAGGCGATTATGTCGCTGATGAGCCGCATTGATATGCCATTGCTGGTCATTAACCGCGACGTCAGCCAGGCCCGCGACCGCGCAATTTTCTTTGAACAGGAAGACGCGGCGTTTCAGGCCGTCGATTACCTCATCTCGCAAGGACATCGCGATATTGCCTGCATCACCGTACCAGGCCATACACCAACCGGTAAATCTCGGTTAATGGGATATCGTAAGGCGCTGGAAAAAAACGGTATTCCCTGGGAACCCGCCAAGGTCAAATACGGTGATTCAACGATGACCAGAGGCTATGAAGCCTGTCGTGAACTGTTGGATGAAGGAGTGATATTCAGCGCACTGTTCGCCTGTAACGATGACATGGCGTTAGGTGCATCGAAAGCATTACATCAGGCTGGACTAAAGATCCCCGAGGATGTTTCGTTGTTTGGTTTTGATGATGCGCCCAGCGCGAAATGGCTGGAGCCGGGGCTGTCTACCGTTTATCTGCCGATCGATACCATGATAACCACGGCAATCGATCAGGCTATCCGTCTGGCCAACGGCGAAAGCGTGGAGCCGATCCCACCGTTTACCGGCAAACTGGTGTTACGGGAATCGGTGACAACGGGGCCGAACTTCACGTAATCAGATGCCGGATGGCGGCTTCGCCTTATCCGGCCTACAGGCCCCACCGTTTATTTCGTAGGCAGGATAAGCATAGCGCCATCCGGCGTTTCATAACGCTGTAATCAGATTAATTCCAGCGCTAACAGCTCATCAATGGTCTGGCGACGGCGAATCAGCCGCGCCACGCCGTTATCGAACAGAACCTCCGGCAGCAGCGGGCGGCTATTGTAGTTCGACGACATCGACGCGCCATACGCACCGGTATCATGCAATACCAGGTAATCTCCCGGCACTACCGCAGGTAATAGACGGGTTTCGACTTTACCGCCTCCCTGTTGGGTAAAAACATCGCCCGATTCGCACAGCGGCCCGGCAACCACCGTCTCAATCTGCGCCGCATTATCCAGCGAGCGGCCATCCCCGGCCAATGCGGAGATATGGTGATAGCTGCCGTACATTGCTGGCCGCATCAGATCGTTGAAGCCCGCGTCGATCAGCACGAAGTGGCGACTGCCCATCTCTTTCACACTGCGCACCTGCGCCACCAGCACACCCGCTTCGGCCACCAGAAAACGTCCTGGCTCGATCTCAAGCTTCACCGGATGCCCCAGATGTTTGGCGATTTGCTCTCGTGCGGCGTTCCACAGTCCGAAGTAGTGATCGGTGTTGATCGCCTCTTCTCCTTCGCGATATGGGATCGACAAACCTCCGCCCGCAGATATAGCCTCCAGATCCTGACCTAATTCAACAACCTGACGCACCATCGCGCCACACACTTGCTCCAGATGGCCGTAGTCCACACCGGAGCCGATATGCATATGAATGCCCACCAGTTTCAGTTGATAACGCTGAATCACCTCCAGCGCCGCCGGAAGGTCGCTATACCAGATACCGTGCTTGCTGTTCTCGCCGCCGGTATTGGTTTTCTGACTATGCCCGTGACCAAAACCTGGGTTGACGCGCAGCCATACACGATGCCCTGGCGAAACCTGACCCAGTTGTTCCAGCATATCAACCGACCCGGCGTTTACTGGAATACGTAGCTCATGCACCCGGGCCAGCGTCGCCTGGTCAATCATATCGGCGGTAAAGACGATTTCATCATTCTCCGGCACAAAACCTGCTGCCAGCGCACGTTCAATCTCACCCAGCGAGACGGAATCCACCTTCACGCCCTGCTCACGCATCAGACGCAAAATATGAATATTCGAGCAGGCCTTTTGGGCAAAACGCACCACATCAAACTGACTCAGTTTGGCTATCTGCGCGCGGATAATCTGCGCATCGTAAACCCATACCGGACAACCGAATTCGGCGGGCAGACGCAGCAGGTTATCTGCGGTCAGGTCAGTATCAGTGCTGTTGAGTGGACGTGGCATGGCGTGCTCCGGTATTGGCTTTTTTATGATTACGCCACAGCCCGAAGAGAATAAAAAATATCGTTTTATCGCGAGTCTATGCAAAAATGATATGGAATGTTTATTTGAGGATCGCCGATGCCTGCCGTTAACTTGCGCCACATTGAAATTTTTCACGCCATTATGACAGCAGGCAACCTGACGGAAGCCGCACGGATGCTGCACACGTCGCAGCCTACCGTCAGTCGCGAGCTGGCAAGATTTGAAAAAGTTCTGGGGTTAACACTGTTCGAACGTACGCGAGGCCGGCTGCATCCCACAGTGCAGGGGCTACGCCTGTTTGAAGAGGTGCAACGTTCGTGGTATGGCCTGGACAGAATTGTGAGCGCCGCAGAGAGCCTGCGTGAATTTCGTCAGGGTGAGCTGTCGATTGTCTGCCTGCCAGTGTTCTCACAGTCCTTTTTACCGCCGCTGCTGCAGCCATTTCTCGAGCGCTATCCGCAGGTCAATATTCAGATAGTGCCGCAGGAGTCGCCGCTGTTGGAAGAGTGGCTGTCGGCACAGCGCCACGATCTCGGGTTAACTGAGACCCTGCATACCCCCGCCGGGACTAAACGCACTGAATTACTGTCGCTGGATGAAGTTTGCGTGCTGCCACAGGGACATCCGCTGACCGGGAAAGCAGTATTAACACCGCAAGATTTTCAGGGGGAAAACTATATCAGCCTGTCGCGCACCGACAGTTATCGCCAGTTGCTGGATACCCTGTTTAATGATCATCAGGTCAAGCGCCGAATGGTCATAGAAACGCACAGTGCCGCATCAATTTGTGCGATGGTACGTGCCGGCGTGGGGATCTCGGTAGTGAACCCGCTGACCGCCCTGGATTACGCAGGCAGCGGGATTGTAATCCGGCGTTTTAGTGTTTCGGTGCCTTTTACCGTCAGCCTGATCCATCCACTGCATCGCCCGGCATCCGCGCTGGTTGATGCTTTTACAGCACATCTACAGGCCCATCTCCACCGGCTTACTGACCCGCTGGAGGCTATTTTGCAATCTCAGGTGAAAGCATAAACGTCACGGCATCCTGCGCATGGATCGCCGCGGTATCGAAGACCGGCAACGGGCTCATTTCAGTGGGAACCAGCAGGCCAATTTCGGTGCAGCCAAAGATCACCCCTTGTGCCCCCTGACGAGCCAGTCGCTCAATCACGCTCAGGTAATAATCGCGGGAAATTTCGCTAAATTCACCAAGGCACAGTTCCTCGAAAATAATCTGGTTTATTTTCTGTCGGTCGTCAGCGTCAGGGATTAGCGTGCTAATGCCAAATTCCATCTGTAAACGCCCACGATAGAAATCCTGTTCCATGGTGTAACGCGTGCCCAACAGCGCGACGTTACTCATCTTCTGTTGTTGTATGGCCCGACCTGTTGCATCGGCAATGTGCAAAAACGGGACATCGCAGGCCGTTTCAATGGCCTCGGCCACTTTATGCATAGTGTTGGTACACAGCACAATTCCCTCAGCTCCCGCTTGCTGTAACCCCACCGCTGCCTGCGCCAGGATCTCCCCTGCCCGCTGCCAGTCACCGTTCGACTGACACGCTTCAATCTCATGGAAATCGACGCTGTGCAGCAGAATTTTCGCAGAATGCAGACCGCCCAGATTCTGCTTAACCCCTTCATTAATCAGACGATAATAAGGAATAGTAGATTCCCAGCTCATTCCGCCTAACAGACCGATCGTTTTCATCATTTACCCTTATTCGTGGTTGTCCTCCCAGTGAACCAAAGATGTGATCAACTTTCCACATCTGCCGGCGCACATTTCCTTTTTTTATTTTCTGATATAAATTTAATGAAATAATGTTTCATTTTATTGCAAGGATATCGAATGTTTATTTTTCATAAAGAAACCACGCTTGAAGATCTGGGTAACGGCGTTACCCGGCGTATTCTGGCTCACGATGGCAAAATGATGGCCGTGGAAGTCAATTTCGAGCAGGGCGCAGTTGGCCCGATGCACAGCCATCCGCATGAACAACTCACGTACGTTTTATCGGGCGAGTTTGAATTTACGATTGGGGAAGAAAAGCATGTCGTCAGTGCAGGAGACACCCTGTACAAGCAACCCAATATTATGCACGGCTGCGTCTGTTTACAGCCGGGAACATTACTCGATACCTTCACCCCGGTACGCGAAGACTTCCTGCAGGCGTAATCTCTCTATTCTCGAACCTTGTTATACAAAAATGCCGGGTATCGCTTACGCTTACCCGGCCTGCACGAGACGTCATCCGACACTGCGCCTCACTACTTACACCCCAATATCTCTTAACTTCTCGCCAGCCATCAGCTTACGTTCGATATGCTCAAGCGTAACGTTTTTGGTTTCAGGAATAAGCCAGAAGGTAATACCAATAAATACGACGTTCAGTGCGGTATAAAGCCAGAACGTACCGGCTGCGCCAATGCTGTCGAGCAGCGTCAGGAACGTTGCGCCGATAATCATGTTCGACACCCAGTTGGTGGTGGTGGAGCAGGTAATACCAAAATCGCGACATTTCAGCGGCTGAATTTCCGAACACAGGATCCACACCACCGGCGCGGCGCTCATCGCATAGCCTGCAATACACATCATCGTCATGCCAACTGACAGCCAGGATAGTCCACTGGAAGCCGTGCCGTTATCAAACTGCATCAGGCAATATCCGAGCACCAGCGTCCCGATGGCCATTACGCTGAACCCAATTTTCAGCGCCGGTTTACGTCCTGCTTTGTCGACCGTGAAGACGGCAATAAAGGTAGCGAACATAAACGTTAAGCCAACCACCAGCGTGGCAATCATCTGCTGCTCTGTGGTGGTAAAACCCGCCATTTTGAAAATGCGCGGCGCGTAATACATGATGATGTTCATCCCGGTGAACTGCTGCATCGCCTGCAACAACATCCCAAGGAAAACCGCGCGGCGCACGTTACGGTTAATTTTAAACAGCGCCCAACCGCCCTGCTTCAGCTTCAGGCTTTCACGAATTTCGTTCAGTTCATCGCGGGCCTTTTCTGACGTATCGCGCAGCATGCGCAATACTTCTTCTGCTTCAATGTGGCGACCTTTTTCCGCCAGCCAGCGCGGGCTGTTGGGCAGGAACACAACCAGGATAATCAGTAACACCGCCGGAAGCGCCAGCACGCCCAGCATAGCGCGCCAGTTACCGCTGTAGCTAAACGCCGTATCAGATAAAAAGGCCAGTACGATCCCCAGCGTTACCATCAGTTGATACATGCTGATCATCTTGCCGCGCACGTTCTCACTGGCCATTTCGGAGAGATAGAGCGGCGCGGTGTAAGAGGCGATACCTACGGCAACGCCCAGTACCACGCGGGCAAAAATGAGCATTTCCACGCTTGAAGCAAATGCTGACCCCAGGGAACCAACGACAAACAGGATCGCCCCGGCCATCAGGCTGTATTTGCGTCCCAGTCGGAATGACAACCAGCCGTTAAACAGCGCACCAATTGCCGCGCCAAGCATCATACTGCTGACCACCCACTCCTGCAGGCGACTGGTCAGGACAAAGTGATCGGTGATGAAAGGCAACGCGCCGGCAATTACGCCGATATCGAGGCCAAATAACAACCCTGCGACAGCCGCAGAAATAGAGACAAACAAATTCATACGTCGCGTATCGCGCTGCGTACGCGGTGTTAAAACAGCTTCATGATTAATTGAGACCATTTTTTCCTGCCAGATACAGAGTAAGCCATGTCGATGAAAGTAAGGGATCCCTTGCAGGAAGCGTCAGGCGGGAAACGGCAAAAACATGGATAAAATTGCTGCACCACATCGTTATGTGATGGATATTCCAATTTTAAAATTTATCGCTAATTACTCAATTAAATTTAATGCACTGATATTAAAGAGTATTAATTATTGCAAACCCATACATATATAATTATGTATGGATTAATTTATAAACAGAATATGGATTAAAATAACTTAATACCAAAAAAAACCCTGCCATTGGCAGGGTTTGTTGATGCTGGACGGTAAATTAACGCGCCAGCCACCCACCGTCGACCGCAACGGTATAACCGTTAATGTAGTCAGATGCGCTGGACGCCAGGAACACTACTGGCCCCATCAGATCGCTTGGCAGACCCCAACGGCCCGCCGGGATACGATCGAGAATTTCGGCGCTACGCTGCTCATCAGCACGCAGTTGCTGCGTGTTATTGGTCGCCATATAACCCGGCGCGATCGCATTCACGTTGATGTTATGTTTTGCCCACTCGTTGGCCATCAGACGGGTGACGCCCATTACGCCGCTTTTAGACGCGGTGTAAGACGGCACTCGGATGCCGCCCTGGAAGGAGAGCATAGAGGCGATGTTGATAATTTTGCCGCCATTACCCTGCGCGATAAAGTGCTTCGCCGCCGCCTGAGACATGAAGAACACGCTCTTAATGTTCAGGTTCATCACGTCGTCCCAGTCTTTTTCGCTGAAGTCGATAGCATCGTCACGACGGATAAGACCGGCGTTGTTGACCAGAATGTCGATATGACCGAATTCTGCGACCGCACGCTCCAGCAGTGCCGGAATACCATCAATCTGACGCAGATCGGCGGTCAGGCTTAAAAAACGGCGGCCCAGGGCGGTAACACGTTCGATGGTTTCAGTCGGCTCAACAATGTTGATACCCACGATATCGCAGCCCGCTTCCGCCAGGCCCAGCGCCATACCCTGACCCAGACCGGTGTCACAACCCGTCACAACGGCGACTTTACCTTCAAGAGAGAATGCATTCAAAATCATTATAAATCCTTAAATTTTTATAATGCCCGCCACAGGCAGGCAAGGCTGTCGCCCGCAACTAGCGCAGATCTTTGACTGCAACATGGTCCATATCATCAAAGACCTGGTTTTCGCCGACCATGCCCCAAATGAACGTATACGCTTTTGTGCCGACGCCGGAGTGAATTGACCAGCTCGGAGAAATCACCGCCTGCTCGTTGTGCATCACAATATGACGCGTTTCCTGAGGCTGCCCCATCATGTGGAAGACACAGGTGTCTTCTTCCATATTGAAGTAGAAATAGACTTCCATACGGCGTTCATGGGTATGGCACGGCATGGTGTTCCACAGGTTGCCCGGCGCCAGTTCGGTCAGGCCCATGCTCAGTTGGCAGGTTTCCAGTACGTCCGGCACAAAATACTTGTTGATGGTACGGCGGTTACTCGTGAGATCATCACCCAACGTCACTGGCGCAACGTCGGCTGGGGTCACTTTTTTGGTTGGATAAGTCATGTGTGCCGGCGCGCAGTTATAATAGAACTTGGCGGGTTTTGCAGGGTCAATGCTTGCAAAAACAACTTCTTTTGCCCCTTTACCGATATACAGCGCATCGCGATGACCAATTTCATAGCACTGACCGTCAACGGTAATCGTGCCCGGTCCACCGATGTTGATCACGCCTAACTCACGACGCTCCAGGAAGTAGGTTACGCCCAGCTGTTTGCCAACTTCACCACCCACAGAGACGGTTTTGCCCACAGGCATAATGCCGCCAACAATGATGCGGTCGATGTGGCTGTAGACCATGGTGTATTCATCTGCGACAAACACTTCTTCTACCAAAAACTCATTACGCAGCGCCTGGGTATCCAGGGTTTTCGCATGCGCACTATGGATGCTTTGTCTTACGTCCACATTTACCTCCAGTGATAAATTGACCGTGAATTCTTGAGCGATAGCAAAACGCCGTTCCGTTTTACCTAATGCGTTCATGATATCCCTCCCGGGACGGGTTTTCAATTATAACTAAAACGATGTTTCACTTTTTCCGCATCTTATTATCAAAAGTGTAAGTGCGATCACGCCAGCGCGTATAAATAGCGAAATAGGTTTAAATAAAATCATTTAATAACAATAAGATAAATTTATTCATTCACTAGAGGTGGGGATAAAAAATGGAAAATTCAGCCGAGTTTATAGGCCGATAAGACACCTTTTCTAACAAAGTGCGCAGTTAATCACATGAAATGAAACAATGTTTTGATAAGTTGACTGTGTTTAGAGTGTATGTTTCTGTAACTGGCCTTGCCCTCCTGCTGGAGGGCTTTTTTATAGAGGAAGAGATAACACGGCAGAAAACTGTTTGAGGAGAAAAATATAAACCCTAAATAATTCGAGTTGCAGGACAAAACTTCCCGGCCGTTTTGAACAGCGCTTGCGCTGGCCCCGAAGGGGCGAGGCCAAAGGCCGAGTAAAGCCAACGCACATGCAGCTTGAAGTATGACGGGTATTAATCTCGTTCGATAGCGAGTGCCACCCCCTGGCCGCCGCCGATACATAACGTTGCCAGCCCTTTATGCGCCCGACGCTTCACCATTTCATGTACCAGTGAAACCAGAATCCGGCAGCCTGATGCGCCAATCGGATGACCGAGCGCAATGGCTCCGCCGTTCACATTTACCCGCCGTTCATCCCACTCCAGCATTTTCCCAACGGATAATGCCTGCGCGGCGAAGGCTTCATTGGCTTCAATCAAATCGACATCCGCCAGTTGCCAGCCGACGCGCTCAAGGCAGCGGCGCGTCGCATACACTGGCGCAATCCCCATCAGCGCAGGGTCGACCCCGACGCTGGCAAAGGCGCGAATGCGCGCCAGTACCGGTAAGTTCAACTCTTGCGCCTTGGCCTCACTCATCATCATCACCGCAGCGGCGCCGTCATTGATGGATGACGCGTTACCTGCCGTTACCGAACCGAGCCTGTCAAAGGTAGGATCCAGACGCGCCAGTCCTTCGGCGCTGGCATCGGTACGCGGCTGCTCGTCGGTATCCACCACCAATGATTGCCCGTTACGCTGCGTTACCACCGGCACGATTTCATCTTTAAAGCGTCCGGCATCAATTGCCATCCGCGCTTTATGCTGCGAGTGCAGCGCGTAAGCATCCTGCAATTCGCGGCTGATACCGTATTCTCGCGCCAGGTTTTCCGCGGTAACGCCCATGTGATAATCGTTGAAGGCATCCCACAGACCGTCATGTACCAGGCTGTCGACCAGTTGGCTGTTCCCCAGCTGTGCACCGGTGCGGCTATCGGTAAGGACATGCGGGGCACGGCTCATATTCTCTTGCCCGCCCGCAATCACAATGTCGGCTTCGCCACACTGGATAGCCTGGGTCGCCAGGTGCAGCGCTTTCAGGCCCGAGCCACAGACATCGTTAATAGTGATGGCGGAAACGGTATTGGGTAGCCCACCATTGATGGCAGACTGACGTGCCGGATTCTGCCCGGCACCTGCAGTAAGCACCTGTCCGAGGATCACCTCATCCACGGCATGAACGTCCACGCCCGTGCGTTCCAGTAACGCCCTGACCACCATGCTACCTAATTCAACGGCAGAGTGGCGCGCCAGCGTCCCCTGGAAGCAGCCAATCGGTGTCCGTAACGCCCCGACTATCACAACCTCTTTCATCACCACCTCAGCGCAAAATAACACCGCAATAGTAGATGATTGTTAAAAAGAGTTATCAAGGTTGTTTAAAAACGGTGATTTTTATCACAAAGGAAATTCGTATCATTTATTGGTCATCTGAACGCCACTCTGCTGTAAATGGTCGCGCAACCAACTTCCCGCCACGCCTGGCGGGGATTTCTTATTCCACAACAGATCGATAGAGATAGCCTTTGGCCAACCGGGCAGCGTCAATGGAACCAGCGGCTTTTCTGCGGCAAATTCTTCAACCAGCGCGCAAGGCAGCGCGCACCAGCCGAATCCCTGAACCGCCATACTCAGCAGCAACAAATAGTTGGGAGCAGACCACACAGGGCCGCGCGCCACGTTGGTACGGCTTTCCAGATAGGTGTTCAGACGCAGCTCGCGCCAGGTATGCAGCTGCTCCCACTGCAGTTTTTCTTGAGCTGCCAACGGATGCGATGCCGCCACGTATAATCCCATCCAGGTTTGCATCGGCAGGCGCGTGACGCCCATGTCGGTCGGGTAATCCTCCCGCGCTTCGATCAACCCCACCTGAGCACGTCCTTTTTGCAGCAGATCGATCACGTCCTCGTCTTCACCAATCAGACATTCAAACTCGGTATGAGGAAACTTACGGTCAAACTGCACCATAAGTTCTTCCAACACATCCGGATGCAGCGTATCTGACAACACGAAGGTCAAACGCGCTTCCGTTTCACCCGACAGCGAAATCGCCGCTTCGTCCAGACGATCGCTCGCTGACAGAATGGCCTGCACATAACCCAGCACCCGCTTACCTTCTTCGGTCAGCGTTGGCTGGCGTGATGAACGGTCAAACAGCGCAAAACCAAGGTCGGCTTCCAGATGCGCAATGGCCGTACTGATGGTGGACTGGCTTTTGCGCAGCCGCCGGGCCGCAGCAGAAAATGAGCCGCAGGAAACGGTCTCTACAAATGCCGTTAACGCTTCGGGAGAGTAACGCATGAACTATCTACTTTATCGATGGATACTATCTTTTAGATATCACATAAAACGATAAAATTGCCACCATTCCGTTATTCGGGCATCAAAGAAGGTTTTAGGTTATGCAACACGATACAGTCCAACGTCGCTCGTTAATGGAGCGCATTTTTCATGCCGTCTGCTTTGAAGGCATTGCCACCGCTGTTCTCGCACCAACCACCGCATGGTTGATGCAGCGCTCGGTACTGGAAATGGGCGGGCTGACCATTCTGCTGGCAACGACAGCAATGATCTGGAATATCATATATAACGCCCTGTTTGACCGCTTATGGCCGTCACATCTGGTGAAACGTACGGCGAAAGTACGCGCATTCCACGCGTTAGGTTTTGAGAGTGGTTTTATTGTGATCGGGGTGAGCATCGTGGCGTATGTGCTGAACGTCAGCCTGTTTCAGGCATTCACGCTGGAAATAGGTTTCTTCCTGTTCTTCCTGCCGTACACCATGTTCTATAACTGGGCTTATGACACGTTACGCGAGCGTGTTATGAAGCGTCGCCAGCAGCGCGTTACTGCCTGATAATTAAAATAATAGTCGGAATCTTCTCGGTTCCGGCTATTCATCCATTCACCAGCCCGCTTGTTCACACCTCCCCCAGCCCCTCTTATTTGTGGTAAATTGCGCTTCTTTTTGTTTATTTTATAGTTGATACGTTCAAATAATGTCGAAATTTTGGTCAAAAGAAGAGACTCTCTGGAGCTTCGCACTATATGGGACTGCCGTCGGCGCAGGAACCCTCTTCCTTCCCATACAGCTGGGTTCTGCAGGCGCGGTGGTACTGTTTATCACCGCACTCGTCGCCTGGCCTTTAACCTACTGGCCGCACAAGGCGCTGTGCCAGTTTATCCTGTCGTCAAAAACCTCTGCAGGTGAAGGGATCACCGGCGCGGTCACCCACTACTATGGCAAGAAGATAGGCAGCCTGATCACGACGCTTTATTTTATTGCCTTCTTTGTGGTGGTGCTGATCTACGCCGTGGCGATAACCAATTCACTCACCGAACAGTTGGCAAAACATATCGAGATTGATCTACGCATTCGCATGCTGGTAAGTCTCGGCGTGGTACTGGTGCTGAATTTAATTTTTCTGATGGGTCGCCAGGCCACCATCCGGGTGATGGGCTTTCTGGTGTTCCCGCTCATCGCGTATTTTTTGTTCCTTTCACTCTACCTGACCGGAAGCTGGCAGCCAACGCTACTCACCGGCCAGATGTCTGTCGATCAGCACACGCTTCATCAGGTTTGGATATCTATTCCCGTGATGGTTTTCGCTTTTAGCCATACGCCAATTATCTCCACGTTCGCCATTGATCGACGTGAGAAATACGGCGAGCAGGCCATGGGTAAATGCAAAAAAATCATGAAGGTAGCCTACGTCATCATCTGCCTGAGCGTGCTGTTTTTCGTTTTCAGCTGTTTGCTTTCGATTCCGACAAACTATATCGAGGATGCAAAAAATGAAGGCGTGACCATTCTGTCAGCACTATCGATGATGCCAAACGCGCCGGCCTGGCTGTCAATCTCCGGGATTATTGTTGCCGTCGTGGCGATGTCAAAATCGTTCCTCGGCACCTACTTTGGCGTAATTGAAGGGGCGACAGAAGTTGTAAAAACGTCGCTGCATCAGGTAGGTGTGAAGAAAAGCCGGGCCTTTAACCGCGCCCTGTCCATTATGCTGGTCTCGGCTATCACGTTTATCATCTGCTGCATTAACCCTAATGCCATTTCAATGATTTACGCGATCAGTGGGCCGCTGATTGCCATGATTCTGTTCATCATGCCGACATTATCGACCTATCTGATCCCGGCGCTGAAGCCGTACCGTTCAGTGGGTAACCTGATAACGTTGATTGTCGGTCTGTTGTGCGTATCCGTGATGTTTTTTGGCTAAATGACGTTATCAACGGCTCATTCATCAGTGCGTGGATGAGCCGCCCTCCGCCTTACTTAATGTACGAATCCAGTACCTTCAGGACAACGTCCAAATCCTCTTCACGCTTTATTTCATCGCCCTGATGCACAATGTGCTCGGTCAGATGACCTTTAATCACTTCGCGCATTAATCCATTTACCGCCCCGCGGATCGCCGCTATTTGCTGCAATACCGCCGCGCATTCATGCGGTTCATCCAGCATGGTTTTCAACGCCGCTACCTGGCCCTGAATCTTACTGGTTCGGGCTTTCAGCTTTTGTTTGTCGCGGATCGTATGTGACATTGCAATACCTTTTTTAACGTCTGACTGTAGGGACAATACCATCGACATTCTACTGGGGGGTAGTATTTGATACTGGGGGGGAGTAGAATCAGGCGAAATTAAACAACTAAGAATCATTCTCATGGGTGAGTTTTCTACGCTTCTTCAGCAAGGCAACGCCTGGTTTTTCATTCCCAGCGCGATTCTATTAGGTGTGTTGCACGGTCTGGAACCAGGGCATTCCAAGACGATGATGGCGGCCTTTATTATTGCTATTAAGGGGACCATCAAACAGGCGGTGATGCTGGGGCTGGCAGCAACGCTGTCGCATACCGCCGTAGTATGGCTGATTGCGCTCGGCGGGATGTATATCAGCAAAGCGTTTACCGCCCAGGCCGTTGAGCCCTGGCTGCAATTTGTCTCGGCGATAATTATTCTCGGGACCGCATTCTGGATGTTCTGGCGCACCTGGCAGGGAGAGCAGAACTGGCTGGCCCAGACGCATCACGACCACGATCACGGGCATCACCACCACCATGATCATGACGATCATCACCACCACCATCATGACCACGATGACGATCATCACCATCACCATGACCACGATCATAACCATGCCGCGTTAGCAGGGCTGAGCGAGGGTTCGAAAGAGTATCAGGACGCGCACGAACGCGCACATGCCACCGATATTCAGCGCCGCTTTGCGGGCAAAGAGGTCACCAACGGCCAAATTTTATTGTTTGGCCTGACCGGCGGGTTAATCCCGTGTCCTGCGGCCATTACGGTACTGCTGATTTGTATCCAGCTCAAAGCCTTTACGCTGGGGGCAACGATGGTGCTGTGCTTTAGCCTCGGGCTGGCGATAACGCTGGTAACGGTGGGCGTGGGCGCGGCAATCAGCGTGCAGCAGGCGGCCAAACGCTGGAGCGGATTTAACACGCTGGCACGCAAAGCGCCCTATTTTTCCAGCGTGCTCATCGCGATGGTCGGCGTATATATGGGGATTCACGGCTATATGGGGATCGTCGGTTAATATATGGGAGCGCAGCAGCGATAGCCGCTGCGCGGAAAACCAAACTAGCTTGCGACATTCCCCCACACCAGTTGCCCTTTGTGGAAGGTCGCAGTGCGTGGGGAGATTCGCGCGACCGCTTCCGCCGAGCAGGAGGCATCCACCAGCACAAAGCTGGCTTCATCCTGCGCTTTCGGCCAGATGCGTTCGCCTTTATCGTTGAGCGGCAGCACATCGCCGGTGGCGAGAAACAGCGCCCGCGACAGGTTGAGTTCATTCGGGCGAATATAGAGCTGCGCGTACAGATTCGCCTTCTCCAGCATGTCTCCCAGGCCGTACGGCGACCAGTGGTCAATCACGCTGTCGGTGCCGGTAATCACTTCCACGCCTTTGTCGCGCAGCTGTTTTAGCGGCATGTGCATCGTGCCAATCGGCACCGTCGAGGCAATGGTAATTTGCTGCGCCGCCATGCGGGTTGCGAGTTCATCCACCTGCTGTTCGTTCAGCGTAGACAGCGCAAACGCGTGGCTGATGGTCAGTTTGCCCTTTAACTGCGGCGTTTTCTCCACCGTTTCTACCATGTAATTCACCGCCGCCACGCCCGCCGGACTGGTTTCATGCAGATGGATATCCACGCCTTTGTTGTAATCGAGCGCAATCTGGAACATGGTGTCGAGGGATTTTTCCATCGCCCCATCCACGCTGGTTGGGTCCAGACCGCCGACATACTGCGCTCCCGCCTGCATCGCTTCACGCATTAACGGTTCAGATTTTGATAACAGCAGACCATGCTGTGGAAATGCCACAATTTCACAGGCAAAACCCGGCTGGCGACGCGCCAGCACCGCCTGCAGGTTCTCCAGGTTTTTCAGTCCGGAAACCGGTTCTATATTGCAGTGGCTGCGGGCAATCGAGGTGCCTTTTGATTGCAGCAGATCGATAAGCTTTTCCGCCCGCTCCTGCGTATAAGGCTGGAGTTCAGGCAGCAGCTTTTGTTCCAGGCGGATCATATCCTGAATGGTGGTACCCGCCGGACGGTTCAGCGAACGCCAGGGACCACCGTAAAAGGTTTTATCCAGATGGATGTGCATGTCGCGCATGGCGGGCAGCATCAGCTTTCCACCCGCATCGTAGTGCGGCAGCGCCGCATCCGGATGCTGCTTATTCTCGCGCAGCGCAACAATTTTCCCGTCCTGGATTTCAACGGTTTGCAGCGCGGTACGGGTATGTACCACCACCGAGTTTTCGTAATCAAACCCCGCTTCCAGCAGGACGTTATCCAGGTAATAGTGCTTATCGTTAATCGTCATAGTGCTCTTCGACCCGCAGGTGTTCCCGACAGGATTAGCAGCATACGTGACCGGAGCCACTGCGCCAAACAGCGCAGCAGCAGTGACCATTTTCCCGCTCTGACTTAAAAACTCGCGGCGGCTGTTACTTTCCTTCATTCGCATCTCCTCTCAGGAATGGACAATATGGGTGCCCGTTTCACCGCGCAGTGCGGCGGGCAGGCATTCCGGCGTGGTGATGATTACCCGCTTACCGCCGCGCGCCAGGAACGTCAGGCTGGCAACGATTTTGGGTAACATACTGCCCGGCGGGAAGTGACCTTCCTGCATGTAGCCGGTCATTGTCGCAATATCCACCGTATCCAGCGCCTGCTGGTTGGGTTTGCCGAAGTGAATACACACTTTCTCTACGCCGGTGGTGATCACCAGAATGTCGGCGCGGATCTCCTGTGCCAGCAACGCCGTGGAGAGATCTTTATCAATCACTGCATCCACGCTCTGGTAATCCCCCTGATCGCTACGCACCACCGGGATGCCACCACCACCCGCACCAATCACTACAAACCCCTGCTGGGTCAGCGTTTTGATCGCCTCTGCTTCAACAATACGTTTTGGTTCAGGGGAAGCCACAACCCGGCGGTAGCCACGCCCCGAATCCTCAACAAAGCGCCAGCCTGGATTGACCCGCAGCAACTCATCGCGCTGCGCTGCACTAAAGAACGCCCCGATAGGCTTGGTCGGGTTAGCAAAACCGGGATCGTTTTTGTCGACCTCCACCTGCGTGACCACCGTGACCGCCTTCTGCTCGCCGCGTCGTGCCAGACGGTTGTTCAGCGCCTGTTGGATCAAATAGCCGATGCCCCCCTGCGTATCTGCGACGCAGTTTGCCAGCGGGGTGAGTGGCAACCCTTCACGCTCGTGCGCGATTTCCGCACGTCGGAGATCCAGCCCCACCTGCGGCCCGTTACCGTGTGTCAGCACAATGTTGTAGTCCGATGCCAACATCTCCAGCACCGTATCCGCCACCGCCTTCACCGCTTCAGCCTGGTGCTCAATCGACTGGCTGGCGTTATCTTTGATAATGCTGTTGCCGCCAATGGCAACGACCACAAGTTCTTTCATAGTGTTATCTTCCGCTTACAGGCGATTCAGGTCGTTTTCGTCGGTTCCTGCTCAGGCGCAGTCACCGCTTCACGGCTATCAAGAACATGCTTGAGGACAAACATGCCGCTCATCATCAGGTAGGCCACAACAAACATCATCGAGCTGCCCTCAGCAAAGCCAACTGCCGGGGAGTGGATCACGCCAAACAGCGACAGCAGTGCCCCAAAGGCTGCGGCAATCGCCCCGCGCAGCGGCTTATTCATAATGGCGAAGATAGCGACACAGCCCCACAGCATGCTGGCCAGCGGCGCGCCGCTTCCCAGATGCACCAGTCCGTCGTAATAGACGCCTTTGCTGTGCAGCAGGTCACTGCCCAGTTTCCCCGCAGAGGTTCCGGCGGCGCCCATCACGCTGTTAACGATGGTCAATGCCCAGTTGGCAATCCACGGGAACAGACAGATGAAGATGACGGGAACCTCTACTTTGGGTGTTTCTCGTACCACCTGGTTGGCGGTCACCACACCGATAAACACCAGAATCGGCACTATCGCAGTCATCGGAATAATGGCGAGCATAAACGCGCCCAGCCCAAACAGCGGTACCAGGAACATGGTGATGCCTGAAGCGAGGGTATAGCCGATGCTGGCGCCCATCGCTTTCCAGCCCGCATGCCCAACATACACGGTCACCGGGAACGGATTGCCCAGCATGCAGCCGAGCATGGAGGCAAAGCCATTCGCCATCATCACCTTACGGGTGTTGTACTCATCCCCCGCCGCGTGCGCACTTTCAATGTTCTCAAGGTCGAAAATGTAGTTCGCCAGACCCAGAGGAACCGCAGAAGCCAGATACGGCAGTGCATGCGGCAAGCCTTGCAAGAAGCTGTCGACATGAATTTCCGGCGGGTTGAAGCCAAAGGAAGACATCGACGCTTTAATGGCTTCCGGGCTTTGTAAACCGGAGATCCACGCCAGGGCCGTACCGGCAATCAGCAGCAGCAAGCCGGTAGGAATGCGGGCAAAAATCGGCTTCTTACCGAACCAGTTAATGAAGATCAGCAACAGGACGATGAAGGAGACGGTCGGCGCTTCGAATGCCTGCAGCATCGGGTTCATCGCCAGCAGCAACAGTCCCAGGCCGGACAGACAAGAAAGCAGTACCGTACGTGGGATCATCTTGCGGATGGTCTCGCCCAGGAAGGAGCCGCCGACCAGGATCAACGCTTCGACAAAGCACCACACCAACGCTATCTGGATGGCAAAGTTGGCATCTTTGGTTTGCTGATAAACCGGCATCAGTACCAGGAAGGTGACGGTAAAGATTGACGGTGCGCTCGGTCCGGACGGCAGCGCCGTCACGTCTTTACGCCCGGTGTGCTTTGCCATCTGCAGGCCAAACCAGGCGTAGCAGACGCTGGCCACCAGCACCGCCAGACCAAAGGCAGGCGCAATGCGACCATAGACAATTTCGGTAGGGATCCCGACGACAAAAATGAGCAGCCCCATCATTGTCAGCAGGTTAGTCAGGTTGTTGGTCATCAGCCCAAAGTAAGCTGCCCAGTCACCACGTTTCCATTCTAGTTTTATGCTGTTCATGGAATATCCTTAACAGGTTAAGCATCGTTTGCGATCGCGAAGATCGCCCAGCCCTGCAGGTAAGCAACGTTTTTCGCTTCGCTACTGTGGGGCTAACCGCGTTAGCCCCGATTGTTGTTATTGGCAGTAGCGGTCGCGCCAGTTGAGGATCGCCTTTTCAAAACAGGCGAACGGCGGGTGGACTATTCCGGCGCCGATCATACCGATCCCCGCGTCTTTGTGCGCAATTGCGGTGTTAATCACCGGCAGAATGCCGGTGCTGCCCACGCGCGTAATATCGATAGCGGTCGGTACGCCCATGAAACCCAGCAGCGGAATGGTGACGTTGGGGTTTTCGCCGAGAGTGATTTCACGCATCTGGCGAGAGAAATCAACGGCCTCTTCGACCGTACCACCCACCAGTGCCACGATGGCCGGCGCCGTCGCCATGGCGAAACCGCCAATGCCGTAGGTTTCGGTGATCGCGCTATCGCCAATATCACGTCCGGAATCTTCCGGCTTGTAGCCTGCAAACATCGGGCCAATCACCTGCTGCGCCGGACCGGTAAACCACTGACCCGGTAAGCCGCTAATGCGCAGACCGAACTCAACGCCGTTACGCGCCATCGTCGTCACCACGGTGCTGTATTCAATACCGTGGGCGGCGTCCATTGCGGCTTTACACATCGCCATCCAGGTCGGCCCGGAGAAGTAATCGCTGCTGAGGACGAACTCGAACACCTCACGCTGCTGCTCAACCGGATAACCGGTCTGAATGATCCACGGCGTCAGCGCCTGAATCAGCAGCGCCGTCCCAGCGTTATTGCGGTTATGACACTCATCGCCCATGTGCAGCGCCTGCGCCAGCATCAGGCGCAAGTCTATTTCTCCCGCCAGCTTCATGGCATCGCGCAGCATTAGGCCCAGCACATCACGCATCCAGTTCAGACGATCGATAACGCTCTGATCGTTCGCGCCCATGCGCAGGATCTTCGCCATCTGCTCGCTCATATTGGTATATGCGCGGTTGCCGTAGGTTTTGTTCTCAACGATGTGCATAAACATGGATGCTGACGTCACACCCGCCATCGAGCCAACGCAGTCATGCTCGTGGCACGGAGAGAAGATAATTTCGCCCGAGGCGGCCAGTTCGGCGGCTTCATCCAGATCTTTCGCCAGGCCTTCAAACACCAGCGCCCCGGTGACCGCGCCCTTCATTGCGCCGCACATTTTTTCCCAGCGGATTGGCGGCCCGGCGTGCAGGATGGTGTTACGGGTCATCCCCGGCACGACATTGATTGCCTGGTCATAACCAATCAGCACCGGATGCGACTGGATAATACGTTCCAGCGCCTGCTGGTTAGCTGCAGCGATTTTGTCTGCCAGCGGCGAATCGGCAATCTCGTCCAGTGCCGCAACCACCTGCATGTTGCCCTGGCCCGGCGGCGTCCAGTCGAGCTGGGTCACGGGAACGTTCTGCTTTTTCAGGTCATCGCTGAACATCGCGATACCGACGTTAATCACATTCAGCGGCTGGTTAAACAGCGTCTGGCTCATCAGGCTTCCTCCCCTTTACAGATAAATTCACGCGCCAGCAATCCGGTGTTGGTGCTACTGCTCGCCCAGATAACACCAGCATCAGTCAGCATCTGACACTGTTTTTCCAGCGATGGCGTATCCTGATCGGTTCCCAGCACATAGCCGAGGATCTCAAGCGGACGACCGTCTGCGGCGGCGATCGCTTTGGCTTCAACGATCGCGTCGAGCATTACGCCAACCGGATCTTCATGCGATCCAAAGCCGAGGACGAAATCCATCACGATCACGCCAACTTCAGGATCGCGCGCTTCCTGCAACAGACGACTAATGCGGTTGGTGGGATCGATCATCGGGTGCGGTTTACCGTTGGTGAAATCATCATCACCGAAATCAAGGAAGGTATGCGCGACGCTGCGATTGAGATCCGTGAGGCGGAATGCCGGGTCCGGATGAATGTTGCTGTACACTTCAGCATGTTTTTCCATGGCGGCAAACATCGCTTCATCGCACAGCGTGCCACCGCAGAACAAGCCACGGATGTACTTTTGCTGTGGCGTCAGACGGGCGCGAACCTCTTCAATCAGCGGCCAGTTGAGCGGATGCAGATCCAGACTCTCTTTTTTCACGCCTGTCAGCAGTACCGCTTTCAGCGCAGCTTCTTTGGTGCCACGTGCGAACTGCAGCCCCACTTCATCCGCAGGCGCGGCATCACGTCCAAGGAAACACACCACCACGGGCTTATGACAGGCGCGTGCACGTTCCAGTACCTTGCGGGCCACCGCAGGTGCAGGCGGTTTGGAGATCAGTGCAATGATTTCGGTTTGCGGATCGGCTTCCAACATGCCAATCGCGTCAAGCATCATCAGGCCGCCAATCTTTTCACTCAGATCGCGTCCACCGGTGCCAATCAGTTGGGAAATCCCGCCGCCAAACTCGTGAATGCGTACGCTCAGTTCCTGGCTACCGGTACCGGACGCACCAATAATTCCGATGTTGCCGCGACGCACTGCGTTGCCAAAACACAGCGCCGCGCCGTTAATAATGGCGGTTCCGCAGTCTGGCCCCATCATCAACAGCCCTTTTTCGTGCGCCAGTTGCTTAAGCGTCAGCTCGTCTTCAAGAGAGACGTTGTCAGAGAACAACATCACGTTGAGGTTATTTTGCAGCGCCTGACGCGCTTCACGCGCGGCAAACAGGCCATTGACCGAGATCACCGCCAGGTTGCTGTCAGGAACATGTTTCTTCGCGCTGGCCAGCGTGGCATAGCGCGCTTCGTGCTGGCCGCCCTGCTCTTTATGCGTGAACAGATCCTCAATCGCCACCAGCGTCTGCTCGTTCGCCGCTTCGCTGGCGCCTTTAATGACAATCATCAGATCGCCACTTTTCGCCTCTTCCAGTTCAGGCGTGAGCAAGCCGAGATTCTTCAGCACGCCCTTATTCATTTCTGTCGCCATCGCCACGAACGCCTGCTCCACACCATCGAGCTTATTTGCGCGTGTTGAAATAGACATCAGTGAGACAGAATCAAAGTACGTATTCTTTTTAACAACTATCCTGATCGACATAATTCCCTCCGGATCTGTGGCTCAGGGCGCAGGCATCTGCCATGCCGTACAGCATGTCGCAGCCAGAACTTGAGCCGATATTTTTAATATCAGTTATATATTGCGTAGAAACGGGTTGTTGCTCATTAATAATATGGTTCAGCAGTCGTGCGACACTTTCCCGATAGCGCTGATGAAAAGCCTCCTCCAGCGTAATTTTACTGAGTAATGTCGTATTATTTCCGTCACGCTGCAAGGCGGCTAAAAACTCTCCCCGATATTTTCCCAGCGGGTGTCCTGGAATAAATAAGATGGTACTTAGACCAACTAAATAATCATCCGATGATGGCGTCAGCCCAATCCCCAGACCAATTAAATGGCTGACCGCTGTAGAGATATTTTCTCCTGTACGCAACGCCGTCAGTAATGTTTGTCGGCGGTTGCGTAATTGACGGGTGATTTCCTGAAAAAACGGATTGTCACCCAGGTACAGAAATAATGTGTCGTCGCTTCTTAGCTGTTGGCGGATAACCCCTTCCCAGCGCTGCCAGTAAACTGCGGCGAGGCTTACTGTATCTGGCGTCCACCGTGGTATGTGCCACGGCAGACAACCGGAAGTTTCTATCCATTTATCGTTGCCAACGGCTATCCCCGACTCGGTAAAACTGACCCGTTCACCAGGGTAAAACAGGTCTTCACAATGCGTCAGCGCCAGCCGACAGCTGTTAGGCGCGTTATCACAATCTTCACTCAATAACGTCAGCAGCCGCTGCTGTTCAGGTATCAACAGGTTTACCGCGTGGGAAAAAACCTGTTCAACCCGCCCCGTTCCCCGGAAAGCGAGAAACGCGCCGTCGGCGGTTAGCGCCCGAACGCATCGCCGTGATGGCGTGGCGATAGCGGCGCTCCTCTGTCAGGCTCCGGCGGCAATCAGCAGCTCGGCAATTTCGTGGTAACCTTTCTCCCGCGCCAGTTCCAGCGGGGTTTTACCGTATTTATCCGTCATGTGCGGGTTCGCGCCATGGTCGAGCAGCAGCTTGACGATCTCCTGCTGCTTCGCGCCGCCGTCGTTAAGTACGATAGCTTCCAGCAGCGGCGTCCAGCCAACGAAATTGGTGTGGTTGACATTAATATCGGTATGCAGCAGCAGCTCGCGCACGATCTCAACATGACCTTTTTCGCTGGCAGGCGTAATGCCGACACCGCCAAAACGACTCAGACGCTCAAGATCCGGGTTAGCCGGTAATACCAAACGCAGTAGCGTTAAGTCATTTGTCAGGCAGCTAATCAGGAATGGATTAAAGCAGGTTTGATCTTGCTTATTAATATCAGCACCGGCGGCAATCAATAAAGAAACACAATCGTAATGCTTATTCAGGCTGGCAATAATTATGGCAGTACGGCCCTGACGGTTGGTGGCATTAATATCCACATTTTTTTCCAGACAGGATTTTAATCCTTCGACGTTACCCTGTTCTGCCGCCAGCAGAAATTCAGTAATAAGTTCTTTCTCTGACATAATCACTCTCCTGCAGTTTTTTAGACTCTTCATATTTCCGATAACCTGAGAATAGCAACAGAGTTTAGAGAATAACATCCGCTTAAATTTCATTCATCGTAAGCGTGTCGATTGTTGAATCAAATTTAATAATGAGAGTAAAACGTGCTGTAGTGCAATCTTTCCCTTATGACGGAAGCCGTTTTAGCGATGAATCAGAGCCTGGGGAAATCAGGCGGTATGCAGCACGGATAGCGGGTCGCAACTAAAATACAGAAGTGTGATTGCCTTCAAATCAAATGTAACCCTAGTGTTAAATTCTGTTCAAAACTGATTGCTCTCGATAAGGATTACAAATACATTCAACAATCATCGTATCGTGGACATCGCAGCATGGTCTGAGGGGAGAACGGATGAATTCAATTTTTACCGAGGAAAACCTGCTGGCCTTTACGATGGCAGCGCGCTACAGCAGTTTCAGCAAGGCCGCTGAGGAGCTTGGCTTAACAACGTCGGCCATCAGCTACACCATCAAACGTATGGAGATGGGGCTCGATGTGGTGCTGTTTACTCGCAGTACCCGCAGCATTGAGCTCACCGAGTCCGGTCGCTACTTCTTTCGCAAAGCAACCGACCTGCTGAATGACTTCCACGCCATCAAGCGCAGCATCGATACTATCGCCCAGGGAATTGAAGCGAGGGTACGCATTTGCATTAACCAGTTGTTGTATACCCCACAGCATACTGCACGGCTGTTACAGGTACTCAAAAAGCAGTTTCCGACCTGCCAGATAACCGTCACCACCGAGGTGTATAACGGCGTCTGGGATTCGATCATCAACAACCTCGCCAACATCGCTATCGGCGCGCCCGATACGTTACTGGACGGCGGCGGCATTGATTACACTGAGATTGGCGCGATCCGCTGGTCGTTTGCGATTGCCCCGGATCATCCGCTCGCCTTTATGCCTGAACCTATTTCTGAGAGCCAGCTGCGCCTGTACCCGAACATCATGGTGGAAGACACCGCGCACACCATTAACAAGAAGGTCGGCTGGCTGTTACACGGACAGGAGTCGATTCTGGTTCCTGATTTTAATACCAAGTGTCAGTGCCAGATTCTGGGTGAAGGCATCGGCTTTTTACCGGACTATATGGTACGCGAAGCGATGGAAAAGTCGCTGCTGGTCACGCGGCAGATCCACAACCCGCGTCAGGATTCACGCATGCTGTTGGCAACCCAGCACGCAGCAACCGGTCGCGTAACGCAGTGGATTAAAAAAGAGTTTGGCCCACAAGGGGTACTGACGGGGATTTATCAGGATCTGCTGCATCGGCAGTGATGCGCCGGATAGCGGGGATGCGTTCCGGCGCTCGTGTGATAATCAGGCGCGAATATCGTCGTACTCGCGAGTTTTATCGAACTCATGTTTGGCAAACGGACACAGCGGAATAACTTTGCGGTTTTCAGCGCGCATTTTCTCCACCACCTTCGCTACCAGCAGCTTACCCACGCCCTGACCTTTCAGACTGGGGTCGACATCGGTATGCTCAATGATGCTCAGATGCTCGCCCGTCGGCACAAAAACAATCTCGGCGACCTGCTTGCCTTCAGCATCGTTCACATAAAATTTGTTGTGGCCTGCAAGAATTTCCATGGTTCCCTCACTTATTTCTGGCGATACTTCAGTGCACCACTCGGACAGGTATCAATAACCCTGATAACCGTCGCAACATCGACTTCATCCGGGATGATCCACGGTTTACGCTTCAGGTTAAAAAGCTTTGCGCTTCCTCGTACGCAATTACCCGAATGTTGGCACATCCCCGTGTTGAAATAGACATCAATCTTCTCGCCGGTATAGGCCCGGTAACCTGCATCCAGTAGTTCCTTATCCACGACATTGCCTCACATTTTTTTATTGTCTGGGTCTAATCATAGACCGATGCGAGGCTGAAGGAAGCCGCTGAAAGCAGAAATATCACTCAGACCGTCTCTGCCACGACGGCTGCTGCTCTGGTGGCAAATACTCCAGCATCGCAGGCGTCGGTGGCGGCAGACGGTTATCGGCGATATCCCTGTCCACATCGATATGACTGATCTCACCACTTTCATGATGGTGAACCGTCAGCACCCTCGCCTTGTTCAGCTCGGTCACCAGCTCGCGGGTAATGCGTAAACTTTCCGCCAGCTCATGCTCTTCCAGACCCGGTCTGCGACTGCGGCGTTCCACCCGGAAACGAAACTGGTTGTACTTAGCCCAACCAATTAGCACCAGACCATTGACCAGGGCAATAAGAATGTAAAACGTCACCGTATCCAGGGTCGTGAAAAAGGGGCGAACCCCTATATGCGGTGAATGCGCCAGTGCGACGATCAACCCTTTATAAATCAGGTATAAGAACCCAATCCAGGCAATAAGCGTCAACACGACGTCGATCACCCGCGGCAGCAGACGCCGTTCGGTAAAAATCAGCGGTTGGTTCATGATTCAATCCTCCCGATACCGCGATCAGGACTGACCCAGCGTGCCCTGCCGCGTTTGCGTTTGAGCATCACTTTGGGGAACGCCACCAGCGTGGTGAACAGACTCAGCATCCAGTACACCACCGGGAACCAGATGATCCAGAACAATGAGGCCCCAATCCCTTTTTCATAGCGCCGTTCAATCATCAGGCTCACCGCGAACTGCAACAGGCAGACCACGCCGAGGATAAGTCCAGTGAAGGCTGGCGGGAACAGATGCTGAACATACAGCGTGTCTGGCATCGGGAATAGCAGCCCTAACAGGAACAGCACGATACTAACCGCATACGCAAATGCCCACGCGGTAGAGAAACAGAACTCAAGGAACAGCGGCCACATACGGCGGAATTCCCACGACCACAGGCGGCGCATGTTAACGATAAACACCTCCGCACCACCTTGTGCCCAGCGCAGGCGCTGTTTCCACAGTCCTTTCAATGTTTCAGGCATCAGGATCCAGCACAGCGCGCGCGGCTCAAAGAATACCGACCAGTGGCGTAATTGCAGCTTCCAGCTGATGTCGATATCTTCGGTGATCATGTCCGGGCTCCAGTAGCCAACTTCAGCCAACGCCCGGCGACGAAACGCGGCAACGACACCTGAAACAGTAAATATCTGCCCGTAGACTCGCTGGGTACGCTTGATTAAGCCGATAATCGACGAGAACTCACCGACCTGTACGCGGCCAATTAACGTCGAGCGGGTACGAATACGCGGGTTACCGGTCACCGCACCAACGCGCGGGAACTGGATAAGCGGAGCCACGATATAGGCGACGGCATCACGATCCAGTAACGCATCCCCATCGATGCACACCAGGTAATCACTGCGCGCTGCAGCTGCGCCGGTCTTAAGAGCCAGGGCTTTCCCCTGGTTTTCCGCTAAGTGAATCACTCGCAGGCTTGGGTACTCTGTTGCCAGCTGTTCCAGAACATCGTGCGTGTCATCCGTCGAACCATCATTGATGGCAATAACTTCAATATTCTTATATCGCTGGGCCAGTGCGGCCTCGATCGTTTCGCGCGCGTTGATCCCTTCGTTAAAACACGGGATCAAAATCGAGACCAGCGGATTTCCCTCCAAAGTAGGCGGCGGCGTTTCATCTCCCCATTTCCAGTGACGCTCACGGTAAAACCAGAAATAGACCCCGCCGCTTATCCACAATGCAGACATGAACAAGGGCCAGAAGAAGACAAAGTTCAACATCACTTCACCCGTGAAGACGACAGCCACGCCAAACGGCAGGCTGAACATCAGGCAAAGTATCAGGAAAGCAATTATGCGATCGGTCATTTTTGCGGGTACCAGTATGAGGAGAACGTCGAACGAATCTCTGACATCTCAGGTTTATCGCTGATGAAATCATCCGGGTAATAGCCGTAGTTGCCTGCGCCGCTTAACTTAAGCTGACGCATCCATTCGGCGAGCTGTTTACCGCTGATTTCGGCCTGTTCCCCGGATTTACGCCAGTCGCGTGCCTGCAGTTCAAACACGGTTTTATCCAGCGCGCCGGGCGTCTGTGCGACAGCATTCACCAGTCGATCAAGCCAGGCGTTAGCATCATTGGCCGGGATCTGCTCCATAAATGGCATCGCCATGGGTGCCGTCCAGTCATAGGTATTCAGGAAATCATTCAGGTTTTGCGCAAACCAGGCTTCACTTTCAGGCTCCAGTACCGGCATGGCGTAAATATTGCGCGCAGTTTGCACCTGTGGACCGCGAATATTACGCACAGACTGAGTCAGCTGTTTGGTGAAGTCGATCAGCATCTTACTTTTCAGGCGAGTCCAGCGCTCAAACGCCTGAGGGTTATTACGGATTTGCTCGATGCTTCCCGGAAGTCCTGCGGCACGGTAGGCGGCTAACGCCTCCGGCGACGCATCTTCAAAATCCGTCAGGAAGGCATCGTCATGGAACAAGATGCCTTTGAAGCTGGCGTGCTTCGCCAGGTCTTCGTAGATCTCGGTAATGCGCTGACGCGCTTCACTGCTCCAGGGTGAAAGACGGACATAGTTCTCGCGGTTGATCGCAGTACGTCCGGTTTTCGGATCCCATGCCGTTACACGCGGAATTGAGGCATCCAGATCGAAAGCCAGCACCGGCATCCAGGCGTACACGGTAACCCCTGCACGGGTTTGTAACTGCCAGGAGATATAGTTAAACAGATCGGCGCGCATCGGCAGCCAGCGGTTAGGGAAATAGACCTCGCGAATGTTCCCGTCGCCTTTAGGGTCGGCATACGCCTGCAGGAAGACATGAGAGATACGCATGTCGTAGACACGCTGGATCAGCTTATCGATGTTGCGCTTCTGCTGGGCGGGGTCTTTGTCATAGACGTAATCCAGATCGACATGCATCACGCGCATCGTCTGCGGTTCACGCACCTGAGCAACCTGACTGGCAAAACGCTTGAGCGATGGGTTATCAGAAATCAGTACACGCGGGATATCATCAAGGAATGCCGCATTCGCCAGCCCTTCATTAAGCGTAAACGCCATCTTATAACCTTGCTCTTTGGCCAGGTTTAAGGTCGTACCGCTGGCGGCACCGTAAGGCCATACCCACGCACGTGGCGATTTCCCCGTTACCGCTTTAATTTTATTGGTGATCAAAGAGATATCGGTATTAATACGGCGATAGTATTGCTCGTCCGTTTCGTAAGTGCCGGTTTTCTTATCGTAGAGACGGTTTGCCACTGCAGGTTCTTTACTTCCCTGCGGGTTCGCCTCAGCACCGAAATGCGAGTTCCAGGTATGCGCGCCGATTTCCACCAACGGCGATTTGCCCATTTCCTCGACCATCTTCCAGGTGGCGAATTTGTCGCGCGCCGTCATCAGGCCACCAAAATCGACTTTTTTGTCCGCAGGGGCATCCACCCAGCTTCCAACCGGTGCCCAAAGGGCTGGCCAGTTGTAAGCTTTCAGCAGCGGCCAGACGCGGGTATAGAAACTGCTATACCCGTCATCAAAGGTGAGCAGAACCGCTTTTTCCGGCAGCACGATTTTACCGTCATGAGCATCCAGAATTTGCTGAACGCTGATCGGGTTATAGCCATTATCACGGAGCCAGGCTATTTGATCGCTCAGCGCGCTGGTACGCACAGAGAGGTAGCGCTGATCGGCTGCATCATCCTCTACATCGTGATAACCCAGAACCAAAAAACTATTTTTCGGCCACGGGTGATCGGCCGTCAGCGGCGTTCTCTCATCAGGAGGAACGTAGCGAGGCGTCGTATTGTGCGCACTGCTGCACGCGGTAATCATCAACCAGCCAGCGATGAGTGCGCTAAGCCATAGGCATCTTTTCAGCATGAACAATCCTTAAAACCTGACATTCAAATCGAAAGCGAGGGAGATATTCCGCTCACGTTTACCGTCGTAGGGGCGTTTATCCCACACCAGCATCACCCCGCCATCTACGACGTTGTTCCATTTAAGCCGTTGGCCGTAACCCAACTGGACGATAGCCCCTGCGTCTTCACCTTGTTGCCAGTAGCCGCCCACACCAGCCACTCCCTGCTGTGTCCACACGGTGTCATAGTGTCGGTAAAGCACCTGCTCCGCGGTCAAGCCGGGAACTACGGAGAAATCACTTTTGGGGTTGTAATACGGCACATTCTCTTTGGTGTTGGTGCTACCGCCGATACCCGGGGTAAAGTCCAGCGTGAAGCGCGGTGTCGTCCACATACGCTCTTTTCCGCTAAGTCCGTATTCGAGACGATCGTTACCATCCGAGAAATGTGAGGCCGCAAACGACAATTGATACTCTCGCCGTTCGTTTTGGTACCAGCGGACATACATGTCGCCGCCGTTTGCATATACGCCGCTACGCAGCGCACGCAGTGGCGTATTGCGGGAAAGACGCTCTGCTGACCCACCCACACGCCAGTTATCATTGAAGTCATGCCAGGCTGAAAGACGGCCCCCCATTTTCTGCCCGTCGCCATAATTACGGCCAGACAGTTCCATTTCGGCCCAGTAATCACGTGAAGTCCATTCAGCACCAGCCGCCAAATCGCGGCTGATGCCCTTTCCTTCTTCAAACTCGCCGGTGGCAAAGTTGAAACCGGTAAACAGTCGCCAGTTGTCATTAATCGGCGGGCTGTAAATCGCTGTATTGATGTTGAAGTCATTCTTACCGCTGACCGGACTATCGGAGGAGATCCCCTGCGTACCGCTGATACGCACTTCCGACATTTTGTGCACATCACGGATCCGTGCCAGGCGCAGCGTCGCTTCGTCATCCGGGCTACGGGCGATGACATCATCGGTCAGCTCATCGGCCTGTTTCCACTCCTGAAGATCCAGCGCCACATAGGCCTGCTGACGCTCCAGCTCCAGGTTGCTGGGCTCGATCACTTCCGCAAGCTTTAACTCTTTTTCCGCCGCATGTGGCAATCCACGGGCTTCCAAAACGGAAGCATAGGTTATGCGCAACCCCTGGTTACCGGACCCCGTTCGTGCCAGATGTTCTGAGAGTTTTTCTGCCTCAGGCAGTTCATTGGCAGCAAGATGATATTGCGTCAGCAGCGTCTGCCCGAGCAGCCAGTTATCGTTAGGCTGTGGCGTTGGCGAGCCGTAGATACGACGCAGATACGGGCTCTCTTTGATCAAGTCATCAACTTGTTTTTTAGCGGCATCAAAGTTTTCATTATCAATATGCGCATAGAACAGATCCTGTTGATCTTCAGGACTGAGCGGCGTCACAGGGATAGGTCCGTTCGGATAATAGATGCTCGCCAGCATTGCTTCGGTCTTTTCCGGCTGACGTTCGCTGAGCCACGCCGAAGCCACCCAACGTTTGGCATAGTTGGGCACTTCACCGTCCGCGGAAAGGGATTCGTACTCCTGAATCACGTCGGCAGTGCGCTTACGCACCAGCAGGGCCCCCATGCGGTCAATCCTCGCCCGACGCACATCCCCCTGAGCTGCGGGTTCATCTTTCCAGGCTGCCAGCAACTGGTCATAGCGGGCAAGCGCTTTATCCGCCACGATAAAACGCTCATCTTCATTTCGTGCAGAAGTATAAGAAGCGCGCACCTTTTCGGCTGCAGCATCAAGCGCCAGACGCCGCTTAACGGGGTCAGATGTCGGAACCACTTCCGTCAGTCCCAACGCCGGTTCAGCAACACGGTTGGCTGACAGCGCTGACAACAGCGTGGATTTCGCATTTTTGTTACCCGGATCAACTTCATCCGCCTGGCTGGCGACTAACAGCGCATCCCAGTTTTTACCCTGTGAATGATACACATAGGCAAGCAGTGCATCAGAGTCAGCCCCCGGATGCGCGCGTGCCCATTTATTCGCTTCAGTCAGGGCCTGCTGATTGTAACGTGCATCCGCCAGCGTCATGATCCAGCCAGTACGCACATCGGCGTTCTCAGGCTCTTCCTGTACAACGCTCTCCCAGAGCGCTAATGATTCATTCCAGCTCTTCTGATTGCGATACGCACGTGCAGCGGCCACTTTGCCGCGTGCGGGCACTTCCATCTGTCCACGATACCTTTGCCAGATATCAATGGTTGCTTTATCGTTGTTATCAACCCAACTGGATACTTGCAGCCAGTCAGCCACCTGATTTGGCGTTAACGCACTTTTCTTTCCCTGCTCCTCAAGGTAGCGCAATAACGGTGTGCTATTACCACCTCGCGCTTCAATAATCAACGCATCGTAATCTGATACTGCTGCAGAGGCTTGCATTGGGAAAAAAACGCTTGCCGTAAATAAACAGGTTACTGACTTGAAGCGTTTAATAAAGTTGGCATGTCGACGCATACTGAACATATCTGCCCTTATATCTTACATCATAGTAAAAATAAGCGTTTTCAATAAGTTATAGTCATTCCATGACGGTTGCCGACCATGTAAAGTGCACTGCCGCTTATTTCGTAATATGGCTAAAAATCATTTAATTCTTTCGTCTTATTGACTCCCTATGACTCGTCCACTCGTCGTTGAGAGGCTGGCGAAAGCTCAGGAATTTTATCACTCAGTGTGGGGTCTTGCTATGTTATAAGAAAACTCTTAGGCAAAAAAAGTATTTTAAACCAAATTATCCTAATACTCTTGGGATCGAATACTGGATTTAGATTAAGTTTCCGTGACGAAACCACGTAACGATGATAACTATTATCAGCAAATATAGAAACACCAGGTAACTGTTTGCCTGATAAGCATTTTGAAAATTGACAGGAAAAACCTGATAATTAACAGTAACTGATAACACTATAAATAACATCAGTTAATTTTAAACGGCTAAGTTTCAGGGTTAAATCGGCAACATAACACCAGGCAAAAAGAATTAGGTAAAGATATAACAAAATGAAATTAAAGGGCTTTATGAGCAGTATGTTTATCACCTACCAAAAATGGCATTGTGGAATACCTCAATGAACTACCACAGGCAATTGTTAATTCCACTACGCCCAAGTGTATTTATCATTCCGTAAAACTGTACTTATCTATTTGTTAAATTATTGGCGATATCAACGACAATCAATTTTACCCTTACAAAATACAAGCCTAATACTATTGAATGATGTCCATTGAGCCATAAGCTTTTACGCTTACCCTTTCCGCATTCTTTCAGGTAATCTGGCAAAAGATGCCAACGGGAACTGGTCAATGAAAATCGTTAACGCAGAAGAAAAGCACATCCCCGCTATCCATACTATCTACGCACATCATGTTCTTCACGGGACGGCCAGTTTTGAGACTAACCCGCCAGATTCTCACGAAATGCTTGTTCGCCTGACTAAGATCCGCGAGCTGGGGTTGCCGTGGGTTGTGGCCCTGCAGGACGAAAAAGTCATCGGCTACTGTTATCTCACTCGCTACCGTGAACGCTATGCCTACCGTTATACGCTCGAAGACTCGATTTATATTGATCCGACAGCACAACGTCAGGGCGCGGGCAAAGCGCTACTACACCATGTCATTACATGGGCAGAAACACACGGCTACCGACAGATGATTGCCATCGTCGGCGACAGCAATAATCAGGGATCGCTGAAAGTCCACCAGCAGGTCGGATTTATGGAGGTCGGCACGCTAAAGAATATTGGCTTCAAGCATGGTCGCTGGCTCGATACCGTATTGCTACAACGTAATCTGGGTGAAGGTAACAGCACACTGCCGCCCGACGCTGGCATGATGCTCTGAGGGAAAACGGAGGAGCCCCCCTTAATACTTATTTCAGTCGTTTGCCTGCTTTATCTACCTGCTACTCGCCATCTTCCTTTACGAAAATGCCTTTTTGCGCACAACAACACGATACCCAGAGGGGTTTCATCAGATAGATTTCTGTGGTGCAGGACTGGCAAGATGGAATGATAAGGTAGATGATTGTTACACTTGAACATGTCAGTATAAACGATTAGAAAATAAAGCTAACCGACTAATTTTATTAGCTAAGCCACATTAAGGAATATGGGATGTTAAATGCCATTCTGGAAGGTAAAGCGGGAAGAATAACGCTAAATGAAGGGATGCGACAAAGCTGGCGAACTGTTTTTCAGTCCTATGAAGATCTACTCACAGCTGCAATCTGGAGCCGGGTTAACTATTTATCACCTGCTGCAATGAGTCATTTCTTTTCTGCATTGACCGGGAAATCCAGGGATGATTGGGGAGCTTATGAAGCTATCGCTTTCTGGCCAAAATTCGCTTTTCCCGATTCCATTGATGAAAAAATGCAGCCATACACATCTGGTCTGGAACAATTTTCTGAACCGGATGTGGTCATCACTTTCGAACATGCGGCACTGATTGTCGAGGTAAAACCACCTGCTGGAGGGATGCAATATCAACAGCAATGGCGAAAAGAACTTTATACTTATTTACACGATGATGACGCCAAACCTGTTGTCCATTTTTTAGCTCTGGGCAACTTGCCCGCCGCCGCAAAAACCTGGTTTCACGAATTAGCGACAGAGTTTCCCCAGGTTGAATTTCATGGACTGGAATGGCGTAGACTCAGAGAAATTTTCCAGCATTCAGAATGGAATGCCCCTCAGGATAAGCGCATCGTTGCTGATTGCCTGAAAGCCCTTGCTCTGTACGGCATCCGCGAACCACTGCTTCCCTGGCACAGATTTAGTCAATTTCTGACAGAGAATCCCCTCTCCGGCGATTTATCACTTATTAAGGAACAATAATGACACATGATCCCTTTGCTCAGGTTCGTCAGGCTCACCGCATCTGCGGGGCGTATTACCAGCAAATTCTGCCAATGATCAATGAGGTTGCGCAGAAAATAGAAACCTCTTTTCTCCTCTGGGATACATGGAGTTTCAATAAACCTCCTCGTCGTGGCGTGAATCCACTGGAGAGTTGGAAATGGGACTACCTGCCAATGATGGATGTATCATTCGTCTTTGGCAAACAAAAGCAGCCTTCTTTACCGATGTTGATGACCGATTATGTGATTGATTTTAAATTGGTTACTGACAGCGAATTAGAATATCACCAGCGCACATCACAGTACCCAAAAGATGAAGAACCACTGGCAACCCGACTGAAAACACCCGCCGACAAATCCCAAAGTTATCTGAATATTTATCTCTTCTCAGCAGCAAACAATGACACACCGTATTCCTCTCCAGAAGAGATGTGGGACAGCTATGAGGGCTATCCTGATACCCATTCCAAAGTACAATTTTCTGACAATAACCAAATTCGCGGTATCGGATTTTCAGTGCCGCTGATAGATATCGCGAACGACAATGGAGTGAATCTACTGGTGGAAAAAATTTTGGAACATAGAGAATATCTCATGCAAGGATAACCTGTTATCGCAGGATAACTTAATTTTTATAAGTGTTATCAGAGATTGAGCGGGTAATATTAAATCCAATATATCCTTATAATTCCAAAGTGATGCAGGGGGATTATTCAATAGAGAATAGTCCCCCTGCATCTCCCTATCGTTCTATAAATGGGACACTGCTTCCCACTTTTCAATCTGGACGGGTTATAACACATGAATTATAAATGCATCTGTTTTTTATCTCTGAGGTTACACCATGAACAAGAACATATTGATCGCAATATGCGCATTAGGTTTTGTGAATATTGCACATGCCGAAGTATATAAATTGGATAGTACGCATACGAATGCGACATTTAATATCGACCATTTTCAGACATCAACCAACCATGGTGGCTTTTACTCCATCAGCGGAGAAGTGAAATATCTTCCAGAGAAACAGCAAGGTGAAATGCAGGTAACCATTCCTGTTAAGTCTCTAAATACCGGTCTGGAAGCATTTGATAAACATATCCGTAGCAGCGATATACTCGATGCAGAAAAACATCCGAATATTGTATTCAAATCAACAAAATGGAACTTCTCTGAGGGCAAACCCGCCTCTATTGAAGGGATGTTGACGATGAAGGGTGTTACTAAACCTGTCACGTTAACGACGACCAAATTCGGCTGCTATATGAGTCCGGTTTTCAATGCTCAGGTCTGCGGTGGCGATTTCTCTGCAAAAATTGATCGTACCCTATGGGGTGTTGATTATCTCGTCAACATAGGAATGAGCAAAACAGTTGATATTAGTATTCAGGCTGAAGCAATACGCCAATAACAAGGAAGTAAGAGTGAAAGTGAATAAAACAGTTCTGGCCATAGCCTCTATGGCTATGATGATTTCATCGGGTATGGCGCAAGCCGAAGCATATAAAGCCAGCACCGAAGAGCACCCCATTAAAATGGTCAACATTGACGCTCTTGAAGATCAAGTAAAAGCCAGAATGGAAAAGGGAGCATTTGGTTATATTCGTGGAGGCGCGGAAGATGAAAATAATCTGCGCAGCAATACCGAGAGCTTTGATAAGAAATTTATCGTTCCTCGAGTATTGCAAGGTATTGAATTAAAAAATATCAATCTTTCAACCAGCTTGCTGGGCATTCCGCTAAAAACCCCCATAATCCAGGCGCCAATGGCAGCCCAGGGTCTGGCGCACGAAGCCGGTGAACTTGCCACAGCCCGAGGAATGGCCCAGGTAGGTTCAATTTTCTCTTTAAGCACCTACGGAAATAAAACCATTGAAGACGTTTCCAGGGCATCAGAGGGAAATCCGTTTTTCTTCCAGCTTTATATGAGTAAAAACAATAAGTTTAACGAATTTATACTGAGTGAAGCAGTTAAGCATGGTGCAAAAGCGATCATTCTGACAGTCGATTCACCTGTTGGTGGATATCGTGAAGACGATATAAAAAATAATTTCCAGTTCCCTCTCGGCTTTGCAAATCTTGAGATGTTTGCGAAGCAGAGTGATGACGGTTCAAAAACAGGCAAAGGTTCTGGTATCAGCGAAATTTACGCACAAGCCAAACAAGCCTTCACACCGGAAGATATTAAATACGTTCACCAAATCTCCGGTTTGCCGGTCATTGTGAAAGGAATTCAATCGCCGGAAGATGCAGAGATTGCTATTAAGGCCGGAGCTGCAGCTATCTGGGTTTCTAACCACGGGGGAAGGCAACTCGATAGTGGGCCATCCTCATTTGATGTATTGCCCTCTATCGCAAAAGTGGTAAATAAACGCGTACCCATTATTTTTGATAGTGGTGTACGTCGTGGCTCACATGTATTTAAAGCTATCGCTAGTGGCGCTGATATCGTGGCTATTGGGCGTCCTGTCCTGTACGGTCTAAACCTTGGCGGGGCTCAGGGTGTTGCTTCTGTTGTCGAGCAACTCAACAAAGAATTAGTCATCAATATGATGCTCGGTGGAACCAAAGATATCGAGCAGGTGAAAAAAAACAAATTGTTGACCTTACGTGATCTGGAAGAATAAGAGCATACTTTGGGTTAACGGTGTGGAATATTAACCCCTCTACTCTACTCACCAGAGACATTATTAAAAAATAGATAATAATGCTGAATACCGGCCACTATGGCCGGTATTTTATTTATTCACCATGGAGGAAAAATACCTTAATAGCCAAAGTGCAAGCCGACCCCGTAAAGCGCATATCCCATAGTGAAATCACTCAGTCGCCCTGAGGGAGTACAATTGAGTTCAATAGACTAATAGAATGCTATAACTGCTGATTTATCAAGAGAAAATTGAGTTTGGTAGACTTCAGTAGACTTGAGTTTGGAGCGGGCGAAGGGAATCGAACCCTCGTATAGAGCTTGGGAAGCTCTCGTTCTACCATTGAACTACGCCCGCGAAGAGGTGCGTGGGCCATTATAGACCTTACGCACCCTCTGACAAGCCCAAACTATGCTAACTGCTGATAAAATAGCCTGTTAGCACTTAGGTTTACTCCCCTGCGGCGGTAAATAACGTAGCGGATCAATCGCCGTTGCGCGATAGCGAATCTGGAAGTGCAGGCGTACAGATGCCGCATCAGTGCTACCCATGGTGGCAATTTTCTGCCCGGCCTTCACGCTCTGCCCGTTGTTCACCAGTAGCGTATCATTATGCGCATAAGCGGTAATGTAATCCTCACTGTGCTTAATCATGATGAGGTTGCCATAGCCCCGCAGCTGGTTGCCGACATAAACTACCTTCCCTGCTCCCGCCGCATAAACCGGTGTGCCGCGCGCAGCTGAGATATCAATACCCTTGTTGCCGCCATCCGCCGTTGAATAAGGCAGGATCACTTTACCGCTGGCAGGCCACAACCAGCAGCGTTGCCCCACCGGCGGCCAGGATGACTGCGGCACGGATGAAGATGGTCTGACAGTTGCCGTTTTAGTCGAGGATTTCTTGGTTGTTTTGCCAGAGCTTGAACTGGTTTTCGCGCCGCCGCTGACCTTCAGCCTTTGCCCTACTTCGATGGTATAGGGTGGTGAAATGTTATTCAGACGGGCAATCTCTTTCACGCTGGTGCCGGTGGCGCGCGAAATACGGTATAGCGTATCTCCCCGCTTCACGGTATACACGGAGCCGGAATAACTTCCTGTATCAGACGACTTACTCCCGGAACAGCCCGCTAACAGCAGACCGGCACACAGCAGCATCACGATACCCAAGCCATTTTTCTTCAGGCGTCCTGCACTCAAAACAATACCTCGCAACATTTTCAGACGCTTTATCATAGCAGCCAGAAACCGGATGCCAAATCATATCGCGTAACGAAGCGTCGGCTCTGGCATTTCACACCCTCTGTTAATCAATATGACTTAATTAAGCATATAATGTAGGCGCTTAAGATTGAGGGTGGACGCAATGCGACAGGAACATGTCATTTTATTGAACGAACAGGGCCAACCCTGTGGAACGCTGGAAAAGTATGCGGCGCATACCGCCACAACGCCCCTGCACTCCGCTTTCTCATGCTGGATATTTAACGGGCAGGGTCAACTACTGGTCACCCGCCGGTCGCTGCATAAAAAAGCCTGGCCGGGTGTCTGGACAAACTCGGTGTGCGGTCATCCACAATCAGGGGAAACAACTGAAGACGCCATTATCCGTCGCGCCCGCTTCGAGCTGGGAGCTGACATTCGCGCACTCACGCCCGTATACGCTGGTTTTCGCTATTGTGCCGCAGATCCCAGTGGAATTGTGGAAAATGAAGTTTGTCCGGTATACGCCGCACAGCTAATCAGCACGCTGCAGCCGAATGCGGAGGAAGTGATGGATTATCGGTGGAGCAATCTTGAGGATGTGTTATGCGGGATTGACGCTACACCGTGGGCCTTCAGCCCGTGGATGGTAATGCAGGTTTCAGACGATAAGGCGCGAAAATTGTTGCGCGCATTTTCCAGCGGTCATTAATTGCCGGATGACAACGCAAACGCGTTTTATCCGGCCTACGAATCGTCTTCCGCGTAGGCCGGATAAGGCATCAGCCGCCATCCGGCAGTTCACATCTTACTTAACCGGACGCATTGCCGGGAACAGGATCACGTCGCGGATGGTGTGGCTGTTAGTGAACAGCATAACCATACGGTCGATACCAATACCCAGGCCCGCAGTCGGCGGCAGACCGTGTTCCAGAGCGGTAACGTAGTCTTCGTCGTAGAACATCGCTTCGTCATCACCCGCATCTTTAGCGTTAACCTGATCCTGGAAACGCTGCGCCTGATCTTCGGCATCGTTCAGCTCGCTGAACCCGTTACCGATTTCACGTCCGCCGATGAAGAATTCGAAGCGATCGGTGATTTCCGGGTTTTCGTCATTACGACGCGCCAGCGGAGAAACTTCTGCCGGGTACTCGGTAATGAAGGTCGGCTGAATCAGGTGCGCTTCCGCAACTTCTTCAAAAATCTCGGTCACGATACGGCCCAGACCCCAGCTCTTCTCAACTTTGATACCGATAGATTCAGCAATCGCTTTTGCAGAATCGAAGTTATCCAGATCGGCCATATTGGTTTCCGGACGGTATTTCTGAATCGCTTCGCGCATGGTCAGTTTTTCAAACGGCTTACCAAAGTCGAAGACTTCTTCGCCGTAAGGCACTTTAGTTGTTCCCAGAACGTTCTGCGCCAACGTACGGAACAACGATTCGGTCAGTTCGATCAGATCTTTGTAGTCCGCATAAGCCATGTAGAGTTCCATCATAGTGAACTCTGGGTTATGGCGAACAGAGATGCCTTCGTTACGGAAGTTACGGTTAATTTCGAATACGCGTTCGAAACCGCCCACCACCAGACGCTTGAGGTACAGTTCCGGCGCAATACGCAGGTACATGTCCAGATCCAGCGCGTTATGGTGGGTGATAAACGGACGTGCTGCCGCACCGCCGGGGATCACCTGCATCATCGGGGTTTCAACTTCCATAAAGCCGCGGCCCACCATGAACTGACGGATACCCGCCATGATCTGTGAACGCACTTTAAAGGTGTTGCGGGATTCATCATTAGAGATGAGATCCAGGTAACGCTGGCGGTAACGCGCTTCCTGATCCTGCAGACCGTGGAATTTATCCGGCAGCGGGCGCAGCGCTTTGGTCAGCAAACGCAGTTCGGTGCAGTGGATAGACAGCTCACCGGTCTTGGTCTTGAACAACTTACCTTTCGCGCCGAGGATATCGCCCAGATCCCACTTCTTGAACTGCTCGTTGTAGACGCCTTCCGGCAGATCGTCGCGCGCAACGTACAGCTGAATACGGCCGCCCACGTCCTGCAGCGTAACGAATGATGCTTTACCCATAATACGACGGGTCATCATACGGCCAGCAACGGATACCTCAATGTTCAGCGCTTCCAGCTCTTCGTTTTCTTTTGCGTCGAAGTCAGCATGCAGTTGGTCTGAGGTATGATCGCGACGGAAATCGTTCGGGAACGGGATCCCCTGCTCACGCAGGCTCGCCAGCTTCTCACGACGCGTTTTCAGTTCATTGTTAAGGTCGGCTACCGCGTCAGCGCCCTGTACGTGTTGTTCAGACATGTTGGTTCCTCATAACCCTGCTTTCAAACTTGCTTCGATAAATTGATCCAGGCTGCCATCCAGCACCGCCTGCGTGTTACGGGTTTCAACCCCGGTACGCAGATCTTTGATGCGGGAGTCATCAAGGACATAAGAACGAATCTGGCTACCCCAGCCGATATCTGACTTGGTGTCTTCCATCGCCTGTTTCTCGGCATTCTTCTTCTGCATTTCCAGTTCATAAAGCTTCGCTTTCATCTGCTTCATGGCCTGGTCTTTGTTCTTGTGCTGGGAACGGTCGTTCTGACACTGCGTCACAATCCCGGTCGGGATGTGGGTAATACGCACCGCAGATTCCGTACGGTTAACGTGCTGACCGCCTGCACCGGAGGCACGGTAAACGTCAATACGCAGATCCGCCGGGTTGATATCGATATCAATATCATCGTCAACTTCCGGATAAACAAACGCCGAACTGAACGACGTATGGCGACGTCCGCCGGAGTCGAACGGACTCTTACGAACCAGACGGTGTACGCCGGTTTCAGTACGCAGCCAACCGTAAGCATACTCGCCAGCAATTCTGATGGTCACGGATTTAATACCCGCCACTTCACCTTCAGACTCTTCAATAATTTCGGTCTTAAAGCCGCGCGCTTCAGCCCAACGCAGATACATACGCATCAGCATGCTGGCCCAATCCTGCGCTTCGGTACCGCCGGAACCCGCCTGGATATCGAGATAGCAATCTGCGCTGTCATATTCACCGGAGAACATACGACGGAATTCCAGCTGTGCCAGTTTATCTTCCAGCGTATCGAGTTCTGCTACGGCTTCGTTAAAGGTTTCTTCGTCGTCGGCTTCTACAGCCAGTTCCAACAGGCCGGAGACATCTTCCAGGCCCTGGCTCATCTGATCGAGCGTATCAACGATGGCCTCAAGGGAAGAACGTTCTTTACCCAGCGCCTGTGCACGTTCGGGTTCGTTCCACACGTCCGGCTGTTCCAGCTCGGCGTTTACTTCTTCCAGACGCTCTTTCTTGGCATCATAGTCAAAGATACCCCCTAAGAACGTCTGAGCGTTCCGTGAGGTCCTGAATGCGGTTATTTACCGGATTAATTTCAAACATGGTCTGATTTCTTTTATTGAACGAGTCAAAATGCGGTTATAAGAGCGGGATTGTAACCAATCCACACCCTTTTTTATAGCGAATATACACGTCATCCTTCAAGCTGACTCTTTGTTGGCTGCGCGAATTCACCCCAGTCACGTACTCGTTGTACGCTCCTGGGGACTCATTCACTTGCCGCCTCGATGCAGCTTGAATGATTATGTGTATTGTGACGCTAAAGTGGCCAGATATTATCGATTATAATCTGCAGGCTGCGGTTACCGCGAAACTCGTTAATATCCAGTTTGTAGGCAAGCTGAACTTCGCGAACACCGTTATCCGGCCAGCATGTGGTATCGACATTAAACGCAATTCCGTCCAGCAGTGGGCCGCCGCCAACAGGCTCCACCATCACCTTCAGATGACGCTCACCGACCAGGCGCTGCTGAAGCAGGCGGAAATGCCCGTCAAACAGCGGCTCCGGGAACATTTGTCCCCACGGGCCGGCATCGCGCAGCATTTGCGCGACCTCCATGGTCATCTCTGCCACACTCAGCGGACCATCAGAGACTACCTCACCCTGCAGTAAGGCGGGATCCAGCCACTCGGTTACCAGTTCGCCAAAACGCTGCTGGAAATGCTCGAACTGCGCTTCTTCCAGCGACAGACCTGCTGCCATCGCATGCCCACCAAACTTAATGATCATGCCGGGATAAAGCGTATCCAGACGCTCCAGCACATCACGCATATGCAGTCCCTGGATCGAACGTCCGGAGCCTTTCAGCGTACCGTCACCGGCAGGCGCAAACGCAATCACCGGACGATGGAAGCGCTCTTTGATGCGCGACGCCAGAATCCCCACCACGCCCTGATGCCACTCAGGGTGGTACATTGCCAGGCCGCCTGGGAGTGTGTCACTACTGCGTTCCAGCTTTTCACACAGGGTCAGTGCTTCTGCCTGCATCCCCTGTTCAATCTCTTTGCGCGTCTGGTTTAGCGCGTCCAGCTCGTTGGCCAGCACGCGCGCTTCGCCAATGTTGTCGCACAGCAACAGCGCCACACCAACGGACATATCGTCCAGACGGCCCGCCGCGTTCAGCCGAGGGCCAAGCGCAAAACCTAAATCACTGGCGGCCAGTTTGAGCGGGTCACGATTGGAAATCTCCAGTAGCGCCTTAATGCCAGGGCGGCACTTTCCAGCACGAATGCGGCTTAAACCTTGCCACGTCAGGATACGGTTATTGGCATCCAGCGGCACCACGTCTGCTACTGTGCCCAAAGCAACCAGATCGAGCAAATCCGCCAGGTTCGGCGGTGCAATGCCTCGTTCATCAAACCAACCTTTGTCACGCAGGAAAGTACGCAGCGCCAGCATCAGATAGAAGGCTACACCAACGCCTGCCAGCGATTTCGACGGGAATTCACAGTCGGGCAGGTTAGGGTTGATGATCGCCTCTGCGCCCGGCAGCGTGTCACCGGGCAGGTGGTGATCGGTCACAACGACCGGGATCCCCAACGTTCTGGCATGTTCGACTCCCGCGTGAGACGAGATGCCGTTGTCTACGGTGACAATTAGCTGAGCGCCCCGGGCATGGGCCTGATCCACGACTTCCGGGCTTAAACCATAGCCGTCTTCAAAACGATTAGGCACCAGGTAGTCAACGTTGCTGCAGCCCAACGCACGCATTGCCAGGATGCTCAGCGCCGTGCTGGTCGCACCATCGGCATCGAAATCCCCCACCACAATGATGCGGGTTCCTTCGCGAAAGGCGTTATAGAGGATCTCAACCGCTTTTTCGACGCCGTTCAAATGCTGCCACGGCAGCATGCCTTTCACGCTACGCTCAAGCTCCTGCGCGCTGCGCACGCCGCGACTGGCGTACAAACGACGCAGCAGCGGCGGCAAGTCGGCTGGTAGCTCGGCGGTCTCGTCGGCTTCACGCCGACGAAGTTGTATCTGTTGTTTCACGCGAATTATTTACCGCTGGTCTGTTTTTCGTGTGCGTCGAGGAATTCTTTCATCTCTTTCGGCCCCTGATAGCCCGGAACAACATAGCCGTTGCTCAGGACAATCGCCGGTGTGCCACTGACGCCAAACTGTACGCCCAGCGCGTAATGATTCGCGATATCCACATCACAGGTCGCCGCTTTCACGCCCTTGCCCGCCATTGCATCGTCAAAGGCTTTGTTTTTATCTTTTGCACACCAGATTGACTTCATGTCCTGCTCGGCCTGGCTTTCCAGCCCCTGTCGAGGGAAGGCCAGATAACGGACGGTGATCCCTAACGCATTGTAGTCTTTCATCTCTTCATGCAACTTGTGGCAGTAACCACAGGTGATGTCGGTGAAAACGGTGATGACGTGTTTTTCCTGCGGCGCTTTGTAAACGATCATCTCTTTTTCCAGCGCATTCAGATGCTTCATCAGCAATTGATTAGTGACATTCACCGGACTTGCGCCACTTACGTCATACATCGGCCCCTGAATAATATGCTTGCCGTCTTCAGTCACGTACAGCACACCGCTATTGGTCAGTACGGTTTTCATGCCCGCAACCGGAGCAGGTTGAATTTCGGTGCTCTGCACGCCCAGCTTCGCTAATGACTGGCGAATAGCTGCATCGTCTGCATGCACCATGCCTGAAAACGCTGTGGCCAGCAGGGTGAGCATCATAAAACGTTTCTTCATAACCTATCCTTTACTGTCAGCACTCACGCTCGTGGGTGATGCTGTTGATGTAGTTGACGCAAGCGCTCCGTTGCGACATGTGTATAAATCTGCGTAGTCGAGAGATCGCTATGCCCCAGCAGCATCTGCACCACGCGCAGGTCAGCGCCGTGATTGAGCAGATGCGTGGCAAAAGCATGCCGCAATACGTGCGGTGACAGTTTCTCGCTGTCGATCCCTGCTAACACAGCATAGTGTTTAATACGATGCCAGAAAGTCTGACGGGTCATCTGCTGCGCACGCTGGCTGGGAAACAGTACGTCAATCGATACGCCGTTGAGCAACCACGGACGACCGTGTTCCAGGTATGTTTCCAGCCAGTACACGGCTTCTTCGCCCAACGGCACAAGCCGCTCTTTGTTGCCTTTACCAATCACCCGCACAACGCCCTGGCGCAGACTAATATCGCTCATCGTCAGCCCCACCAACTCTGATACGCGCAACCCCGTAGCGTACAAAACCTCCAGCATCGCTTTGTCGCGTAGCTCAAGCGGTTGGTCAATAAGCGGAGCCTGCAGCAGCCGTTCTACCTGCGCTTCGCTGAGATCTTTTGGCAAACGCTGCGGAAGTTTAGGTGAAGCAAGCGAGGCGCTTGGATCGTCTTCGCGAAATTTTTCGCCGTAAAGATGCTGAAAAAAACGCCGCATGGCACTGAGCAAACGAGCTGAACTGGTGGCTTTATACCCGCCATCCATCCGCTCAGCCAGCAATGCCTGCAAATCATCGCTCTGCGCCGTCGCCAGTGAAATGCCACGATGGTGCAACCATTCAACAAGCATTGTCAGATCGCGACGATACGCACTTAACGTGTTCTCTGCCAGATTTCGTTCCAGCCACAGTGCATCAAGAAACTGCTCGATGCGCGCCAGATCCTGTTCCACTCGCGCCCCTTATTCCACTCTCATTTTTGATGCATTATGCCTCATTGTGCCGGGATTGCGGCGATTCTGTTACACTACCCGCAACGCTACAGCAGAATTGAGATGTTTACGTCATGAACATGGGTCTTTTTTACGGTTCCAGCACCTGCTACACCGAAATGGCAGCAGAAAAAATCCGCGATATCCTGGGTCCCGAACTGGTGACACTGCACAATCTCAAGGATGATTCCCCGGCTCTAATGGAGCAGTATGACGTGCTCATTTTGGGCATCCCAACCTGGGATTTCGGTGAAATTCAGGAAGACTGGGAAGCGGTCTGGGATCAACTGGACAACCTCAACCTGGAAGGCAAGATTGTCGCGCTTTACGGCATGGGCGATCAACTGGGGTACGGTGAGTGGTTCCTTGATGCACTGGGTATGCTGCATGATAAACTGGTCACCAAAGGCGTTAAGTTTGTCGGTTACTGGCCAACAGAAGGTTATGAATTCACCAGTGATAAACCCGTGATTGCCGATGGGCAGTTGTTTGTCGGTTTAGCTCTGGATGAAACGAACCAGTACGACCTCAGCGATGAACGTATCCAGGCATGGTGTGAGCAAATTCTCGGTGAAATGGCCGAACACTGGTCCTGATAGCCAGTTTGCCGGATGACGGCGTGAATGCCTTCTCGGCTTACATAGCGCGCTAAACCGTAGCTGCTCGCCATCAGTCATTCGCCGGCGTTAACCCTGCTTTACCTGTTGCAGCATTAACCGCCGCAAATCCCGCCACTCAGCGTCATCCATGCTGTCCGCTGCCAGCCACAAATGCTGACGTTTTCCCGCATCTGAACGCAAACGCAGCATCATGCCCGTTTTAATCATCCAGGGTGCACAAACGATAGACCACTCTTGCCCCTGCCAGCGCAGGCGACCGTCCATTAACAGTCTAATCTCTCCCTGACAAGCGTTAATGCGACGCTGACTGCGTACGCTATCAAACACCACCAGAGAGAGCAGCACCAACCATAATGGGGTGTAGCTCAATGGCCAGGGCATCAATAAAATGAATACCGCAACCAGCCCATGAATGAGCAGAGAGAGCCACTGTGCGCGCCATGAAACGCGTAAATCAGATTGCCACTGGACCACGTTCCCGATTCCGTATCTGGATGAGTCGCACCATCTGCTCCAACTGCTCATCAGCCGGTTTCCCATGATTCATCAACCAGTTAAATAAGTCTGGATCATCACATTCCAGCAGACGGATAAAGATGCGTTTTTCTTCGTTACTTAAGTTGTCATACTCATGTTCGAAAAACGGCATGATAGAGATGTCCAGTTCACGCATACCGCGGCGGCATGCCCAATGAATACGTGCTTTGTTGTTAATATCCATGTTCTTTTCCCTGTCTCGCGAAAACGAAGTATCCGGCTATTGTAACGTGTTTTTCACGCTCTTTTACGGGAATATCAGTAAACGGAAGCGCGATCGCTAAATAAAACCACATTAAGTCAAAGGGTTCACTTTTTTGGATGTCTCCTCGCAAAGCTTAATATAAGGCACAAACAGGATGTTTAAACCGCTTGCAATAGCCTATAGCTCTTTTACCATTAGTCATTATTACCGCGTTAAGCAAATCAGGACATTATTATGGCTTTTACATCGTTTCCTCCTCGCCAGCCGTGTGCGTCGGCACGTTTGCCTCTGACGCTAATGACGCTCGACGACTGGGCTCTCGCCACCATTACCGGCGTCGACAGTGAAAAGTACATCCAGGGCCAGGTCACCGCTGATGTCAGCCAGATGACCGAACAGCAACACCTGCTGGCAGCTCACTGCGATGCCAAAGGTAAAATGTGGAGCAACCTGCGTCTCTTCCGTCAGGCTGATGGTTTTGCCTGGCTTGAACGCCGTAGCCTGCGTGATGCCCAATTGACCGAACTGAAAAAATACGCCGTCTTCTCGAAGGTCGTGATTGCCCCGGATGACGAGCGCGTCCTGCTGGGCGTAGCGGGCTTCCAGGCGCGCGCGGCGCTAGCCAATCTCTTTAGCGAACTGCCAACCAGCGATAAGCAGGTCGTTACCCACGGCGCTTCCGCCCTGCTGTGGTTCGAGCATCCATCTGAACGCTTCCTGCTGATCGTTGATGTCGCAACAGCTGAGATGATTGCGGAGAAACTGCGTGGCGAAGCAGAATTGAATAACAGCCAACAGTGGCTGGCGCTGGATATCGAAGCGGGTATTCCGGTTATTGATACTGCCAACAGCGCACAGTTTATTCCGCAGGCCACCAATCTGCAGGCATTGGGCGGTATCAGCTTTAAAAAAGGCTGCTATACCGGTCAGGAAATGGTTGCCCGCGCAAAATTCCGCGGCGCCAATAAACGCGCCATGTGGACTCTGGCAGGTGCGGCCAGTCGGGTGCCGGAAGCGGGTGAAGACCTGGAGCTGAAAATGGGCGAGAACTGGCGTCGTACCGGCACCGTACTCGCCGCGGTACAGCTGGCTGATGGACAAGTGCTGGTGCAGGTTGTGATGAATAACGACATGGAAGCCGACAGCGTGTTCCGCGTTCGCGACGATGCAAAAACGCTACATATCGTACCGCTGCCGTATTCGCTGGAAGAATAAATGAATAATGCCTGATTGCGATGCGTCTATCAGGCATGCTGGCTTTTGTTTTGTAGGCCGGATAAGGCGCTAGCCGCCATCCGGCATCAAGGGTTAAGCCTGACCAACGTACAGATAGATTGCCAGGAAGTGGCAAACGCTGCCGCCCAGCACAAAGCCATGCCAGATCGCGTGGTTGTAAGGAATGCGCTTACAGACGTAGAAAATAACGCCCAGCGAATACACGACGCCGCCAACGGCCAGCAACGTCACACCACCCGCCGACAGCTTAACCGCCAGTTGATACACCACTATCAGCGATAGCCAGCCCATTGTCAGGTAGGTCACCAGCGACAGAACCTTAAAGCGGTGCGCAATAGTCAGTTTGAATAAAATACCGATTAGCGCCAGGCTCCAGATAACAATCATCAGTCCGCGTGCCAGCGGCGAATCCAGCCCCACCAGCAGGAATGGCGTGTAGGTCCCGGCAATCAGCAGATAAATCGCGCAGTGGTCGAATTTTTTCAGCCAGACTTTCGCTCTCTGATGGGGGATCGCATGATACAAGGTTGAGGCAAGGAACAGCAGGATCATGCTGCCGCCGTACAGGCTATAGCTGGTAATAGCCATGGCGCTGGCGTTGGTATCCACTGCCTGAACCAGTAACAGCACCAGTCCGACAATCCCAAACACCAGCCCGATACCGTGACTGATGCTATTGGCTATTTCCTCTGCCAGCGAATATCCCTGCGCGATTAATGGCTTCTGAACCATAAGTTACTCCCCAGAAACGAACACTTTCGTTATTGCGCCTCTAGCGTAACTGAGAATGGTTCCAGTGAACACATGTTAGCTAAAATATTTATCAAATAATAAATAATTAATAAAAATCATATAATTGCATTTTATATTTCAGCTAACAGCTGTACCTGTAAAGTTAAAGGCATTTAAAATCAATCACATAAAATTGCGTTTGATCCGGGTAAATCTCGGCGATCACCTGTTTAAGCTCATCGAGCGCCATGTTTTCCTGCTGGGCATGTTTTTCCGTTAGCGTATCCAGCGTAACCGTTGAGGTGCCGACAACTTCAATCGTGCAGAAGTAGCCCTCATCTTCAAAGCGTCCAACCCGTAGAATGTCCCCGGCTTTAAAGTGTGATTCGGACTCGTCACGAATGGTGATGGTTTTGCGTCCGGCCAGAATGTCATCCTGGAAACGCTGAAAAAAAGTGATGTCATTTGGCTGCATGTTATTATTCCCTGTAGATAAAGTCTGATGAGTGAGTTTTGCCATTGTGAGTATGTTCTCCCACGCTGCCATCGCCAGTCTCAACAATCTTGAGATGCTGGTCTACAACTATGTCATCAAAAACCGTGACAAAGTCATGTACATGACCATTCGCGAACTGGCTGATGCCGTGGGCGTTTCCACCACCACCGTACTGCGCTTTTGCCGCAAGCTTAAGTGTGAGGGTTACTCAGAATTTCGCTTACGCTTCAAATTATATTTAGAGCAGAATGAACCGCAACAGGCTAATTTCGGTGCCAGCGAAATTATCAGTTTCTTTAAAGGCGTCAATAACGACGAGTTCGATAAACTGCTCGATCAGGCTGTTGATATTATATTATCGTCCGAACGTATTATATTCGTCGGAGCGGGAACGTCTGGAGCGCTGGCAAAATATGGCGCACGTTTTTTCTCAAACGTCGGTAAATTCAGTAATCACATTGACGATCCTTATTTCCCGGTAACTAACGACATGGCCAGAAACGCGCTGGCGATCGTGCTTTCCGTGTCTGGTGAAACAGAAGAGATCCTGCGCTTTGCCAGCCAGTTCAGTCTGCACAACTGTAAGGTTCTGTCGGTCACCAGCCATGAACACTCTCGCCTGGCGAAACTCGCCGACTTTAATCTCTCCTGGCATGTTCCACAAACACGTATTGCCGGGGTATACGATATAACCACGCAGATCCCCGTTATTTATATTCTGGAATCACTCGGTCGCAAGCTGGCGAAAAGAATAGCGTAAAAAAACACTCTGTTTTTTTGATGTAACAAATCACATTTACGCTATTTTGTTATATCGTGACATTTATCTTTCCTTTGTTAGACTCAAAATCAGATTGTATTAATTTGAGACTGAGCGCAGATGAAAAAACTTACCTTACCAAACGATTTTTTATGGGGCGGCGCGGTGGCGGCGCATCAGGTTGAAGGCGGCTGGAACAAAGGTGGCAAAGGCCCCAGCATTTGCGACGTACTGACCGGAGGGGCACACGGCGTTCCGCGAGAAATCACTCAGGAAGTTGAGCCCGGTAAGTACTACCCCAACCACGAAGCTGTCGATTTTTACAGTCATTACAAAGAAGACATCAAGCTGTTTGCCGAGATGGGCTTCAAATGCTTCCGTACGTCAATTGCCTGGACCCGCATCTTCCCGAAAGGGGACGAAACCCAGCCAAATGAAGAAGGGTTAAAATTCTACGACGACATGTTTGATGAACTGCTGAAGTACAACATTGAACCAGTCATCACCCTTTCCCACTTCGAAATGCCGCTGCACCTGGTTCAACAGTACGGTAGCTGGACCAATCGTAAAGTCGTCGATTTCTTTGTCCGTTTTGCTGAAGTCGTTTTTGAGCGCTATAAGCACAAGGTCAAATACTGGATGACCTTCAATGAGATCAACAACCAGCGTAACTGGCGCGCGCCGCTGTTTGGCTATTGCTGCTCCGGCGTGGTGTATACCGAGCATGAAAACCCGGAAGAGACTATGTACCAGGTGCTGCACCACCAGTTCGTGGCCAGCGCTCTGGCAGTAAAAGCCGCACGTCGCATCAACCCGGAAATGAAAGTCGGCTGCATGCTGGCGATGGTGCCACTGTACCCGTTCTCCTGTAAGCCTAAAGATGTGATGTTCGCGCAGGAATCGATGCGTGAGCGTTACGTTTTCACCGATGTTCAACTGCGCGGTTACTACCCGTCTTATGTGCTAAACGAATGGGAACGCCGTGAATTTAACATCAGGATGGAAGACGGCGACGAGCAAATCCTGCGCGAAGGCACCTGTGACTATCTCGGATTCAGTTACTACATGACCAACGCGGTAAAAGCGGAAGGCGGCAGCGGCGATGCCATTTCTGGTTTTGAGGGCAGCGTACCGAACCCGCACGTAAAAGCCTCCGACTGGGGCTGGCAGATTGACCCCGTCGGTCTACGCTATGCCTTATGTGAGCTGTATGAACGCTACCAGAAGCCGCTGTTTATCGTTGAAAACGGGTTTGGCGCTTATGACAAAGTAGAAGAAGACGGCAGCATCAACGACGACTATCGCATCGACTATCTGCGCGCCCACATCGAAGAAATGATGAAAGCGGTGACCTATGATGGCGTAGACCTGATGGGCTACACGCCATGGGGCTGCATCGACTGCGTATCGTTTACCACCGGTCAGTACAGCAAACGTTACGGCTTTATCTACGTGAACAAACATGACGACGGCACCGGCGATATGTCGCGTTCACGAAAGAAGAGTTTTGACTGGTACAAAGAGGTTATTGCCAGCAACGGCGAGAATCTGTAATTTTTGCCGGATGGCGGCGTAAACGCCTTATCCAGCCTACAGGTTATACTCCCGTAGGCTGGATAAACGCAGCGCTATCCGGCAATTAAATCCCTACTTCCCGCCCGCCAGTTCCAGAAAACTGCCCGTTACGTAAGATGCCTTCTCGCTCAACAGCCAGGTAATTGCCTGCGCGACTTCTTCCGGCTGCCCGCCACGCTGCATAGGCAACATAGATTTCACGCGATCGACTCTTCCCGGCTCGCCGCCTGACGCATGCATTTCAGTGTAGATAAGACCCGGTCGCACACAGTTCACGCGGATGCCCTGCGCCGCAACCTCCAGCGCCAGGCCGGTGGTGAGCGTGTCCACAGCACCTTTCGAGGCCGCGTAATCAACATATTCGAATGGCGCACCAAGCCGCGATGCCGCTGAAGAGACATTCACAATCGACCCGCCCTGACCACCATGCTTAAACGACATTCGCTTTACCGCTTCCCGACAGCACAGAAAATAGCCGGTAACGTTGGTTGCCAGTACGCGATTAATTCGTTCGGCGGTTAAGTTTTCGACCGTGCTTTGCTCAAACAAGATCCCGGCATTATTCACCAGGGCAGTCAGCGGTTCGCCTTCACGGTCAATAGACTCAAACATTGCTACAACCTGGCTTTCATCGCTGATATCCGCCCGTAAAGCAAACGCCTTCCCGCCAGCAGCGGCGATGCTGTTCACCACCTCCGTTGCCGCACGAATATTGTGATGAAAGTTCACCGCGACCATGTAGCCCTCTTGCGCCAGTTGCAGCGCGGTTGCCCGACCAATGCCACGACTGCCGCCCGTCACCAATGCTATAGCCATAACGTTTCTCCCAAAAAATAAAGGCGCCGAAGCGCCTTTAAAAGATAGTTGAATCAGCAGATTACTGATATTCGCTCATCGGTACGCAGGAGCAGAACAAGTTACGGTCACCGTAAACGTCATCAAGGCGTTTCACGGTTGGCCAGTATTTGTTCGCCACACCCGCCGGGAAGACGGCGATTTCGCGGCTATAACCGTGATTCCACTCCGCTACCAGCTCGTTTTGCGTGTGCGGTGAGTTAACCAGTGGGTTATCTTCCAGTGACCATTCGCCGGCTTTCACGCGATCGATCTCAGCGCGGATTGCCAGCATCGCATTGATAAAGCGATCCAGTTCCACTTTGCTTTCAGATTCAGTCGGTTCAACCATCAGGGTACCCGCGACCGGGAAAGACATGGTCGGCGCATGGAAACCGTAATCGATCAGGCGCTTGGCAATATCCAGTTCGCTGATACCGGTCTCTTCTTTCAGTGGGCGAATGTCGAGAATACATTCATGCGCCACGCGACCATCGCGACCGGTATACAGTACCGGATAAGCATCTTTCAGACGGCTGGCAATGTAGTTAGCGTTAAGAATCGCCACCTGGCTGGCCTGCTTCAGACCTTCTGCGCCCATCATACGGATGTACATCCAGCTGATTGGCAAAATGGATGCGCTACCGAACGGCGCCGCAGAAACTGCGCCCTGACGGGTCAGCATCCCTTCAATCTGCACTACGCTGTGACCCGGTACAAACGGCGCCAGATGTGATTTCACGCCGATCGGTCCCATACCTGGGCCGCCGCCGCCGTGCGGAATGCAGAATGTTTTATGCAAGTTGAGGTGCGAGACATCTGCACCAATAAAGCCCGGCGTGGTGATCCCAACCTGAGCGTTCATGTTCGCGCCATCAAGGTAAACCTGGCCGCCGAACTGGTGCACAACGTCGCACACTTCACGGATCGTTTCTTCATACACGCCGTGAGTAGACGGATAGGTCACCATGATGCAGGAGAGGTTCGCAGCATGTTGTTCTGCTTTTGCTCGCAGATCGTCCAGATCGATGTTGCCGTTCTTATCACAGGCGACAACCACGACCTGCATACCCGCCATCTGTGCAGATGCCGGGTTAGTACCGTGGGCAGAGGCTGGGATCAGGCAGATATCGCGATGACCTTCGTTACTGCTTTCGTGATAATGACGAATCGCCAGCAGACCCGCATACTCGCCCTGCGCGCCGGAGTTCGGCTGCATGCAGACGGCATCATAACCGGTCAGTTTTACCAGCCACTCGGAAAGCTGGCCGATCATCTGGTGATAACCTTCAGCCTGCTCTGGCGGGCAGAACGGATGCAGCTCAGCGAATTCAGGCCAGGTGATAGGGATCATCTCGGCAGCGGCGTTGAGTTTCATGGTGCAGGAACCCAGCGGGATCATTGCCTGGTTCAGCGCCAGATCTTTGCGCTCCAGCGAGTGCATATAACGCATCATCTCGGTTTCGCTGTGATAGCGATTAAACACCGGATGACTGAGGATCGCATCGTCACGCAGCATGCTTTCCTGAATAGAACGGCTGTCGAGCGCCACGTCTTTATCCAGCGTATCGATGTTCAGGCCGTGATTGTCGCCCAGCAGAACATTGAACAACTGCACCACGTTTTCACGGGTGGTGGTTTCATCGAGCGTAATACCTACCGCGTTATGGATATCGCTACGCAGGTTGATTTCTGCTGCTTCGGCACGCGCCAGCACTGTGGCCTTATCGGCTACTTCAACGCACAGGGTGTCGAAGTAATGCGCATGACGCAGCTTCAATCCTTTCTGTTGCAGACCGGCTGCCAGGATATCAGTCAGGCGGTGGATGCGATTAGCAATGCGTTTCAGGCCAACCGGACCATGATAAACGGCATACAGGCTGGCGATGTTGGCCAGCAGAACCTGCGAGGTACAAATGTTGGAGTTCGCTTTCTCGCGGCGGATATGCTGCTCACGAGTCTGCATCGCCATGCGCAGTGCGGTATTGCCCGCCGCATCTTTGGAGACGCCGATAATACGGCCTGGCATGGAGCGTTTGAATTCGTCTTTAGCGGCGAAAAATGCCGCGTGTGGGCCACCGTAACCCATCGGTACGCCGAAGCGTTGTGCAGAACCGAAAACGATATCCGCGCCCTGTTTGCCCGGAGCAGTCAGCAGTACCAGCGCCATAAAGTCGGCAGCGACACTGACCACAACTTTACGGGATTTCAGCTCGCTAATCAGTTTGCTGTAGTCATGCACTTCACCGGTGGTGCCAACCTGCTGCAACAGCACGCCAAACACATCCTGGTGATCCAGTGCTTTCGCCGCGTCATCAACAATCACGTCAAAACCAAAGGTTTGTGCACGGGTACGCACGACGTCCAGCGTTTGCGGATGAACATCAGCCGCAACGAAGAAGCGGTTGGCGTTTTTCAGTTTGCTGACACGTTTGGCCATCGCCATGGCTTCAGCGGCCGCGGTGGCTTCATCCAGCAGAGAAGCGGAAGCCATATCCAGCCCCGTCAGATCCAGTGTGACCTGTTGGAAGTTCAGCAGAGCTTCCAGACGCCCCTGAGAGACTTCCGGCTGATACGGCGTGTATGCGGTGTACCAACCTGGGTTTTCCAGCATGTTGCGCAGGATTACCGGTGGCAGCTGCACGGCGGTGTAGCCCATGCCAATGTAGGACGTGAAGCGCTTGTTACGCCCAGCGATGGCTTTTAATTCAGCCAGCGCAGCGTATTCGGTCGCCGCCTCGCCCACCTGTGGCGGGGTTGCGAGCTGAATGTCTTTCGGCACAATCTGGCCGATCAGCGCGTTTAACGACTCGGCGCCAACCGCATTCAGCATCTCTTGCTGCTGCGCGGCGTCCGGTCCGATGTGGCGTTCAATGAAAGCGCCGCTGTTTTCAAGCTGGCTTAACGTCTGTGTCATGGGCGATGGTTCCTGAAACGTGCAGTGAATCGTAGGTGTCTCTACTTACCTGAATACGCAAAATAATTCGCGTTGCAGGACGGCGGCGACGCAGCACATCCCCAGGAGCTTACATAAGTAAGTGACTGGGGTGAGCTAGGAAGCCAACACACCTGCAACGTGAAGGATGAAGCGTATTTACTCGTCTTCTAACAATGCTTCATATGCGGTCGCATCCAGCAGCGATTCAATTTCGCTTTCATCGCTGGCTTTGATTTTGAAAATCCAGCCGCCCGCATACGGTTCGCTGTTGACCAGTTCCGGGGAGTCGCTGAGCGCGTCGTTAACCGCCACAATCTCACCGCCTACTGGCGCATAGATATCGGATGCCGCTTTTACGGACTCCGCAACGGCACAATCATCGCCCGCGCTGACGGTGGCGCCAACTTCTGGCAGGTCAACGAAAACCATGTCACCTAACAGCTCCTGAGCGTGTTCGGTGATACCAACGGTGTAAGAGCCGTCAGCTTCTTTGCGCAGCCATTCGTGTTCTTTGCTGTATTTCAGTTCTGCAGGTACGTTGCTCATCAATCAATCTCCAAAAAAGGATGAATTACGCAACGGCTTTGCCGTTACGCACAAAAACAGGTTTAGTGACTTTAACTGGCATTTCGCGGTTACGAATTTGCACAATCGCCGTGTCGCCGATACCCGCAGGGACACGAGCCAGCGCGATGCTGTAACCCAGGGTTGGGGAGAATGTCCCGCTGGTGATAATGCCTTCCTGCTGGTTGCCGGAAGCATCGGTGAAACGCACCGGCAGTTCATTACGCAGCACACCTTTCTCGGTCATCACCAGCCCGACCAGTTGTTCGTGGCCTTTTTCACGCTGCATTTCCAACGCTTCACGACCGATAAAGTCGCGGTCAGCCGGTTCCCATGCGATGGTCCAGCCCATGTTAGCTGCCAGCGGAGAAATGCCTTCGTCCATCTCCTGACCATACAGGTTCATACCAGCTTCTAAACGCAGCGTATCACGCGCGCCCAGACCGCAAGGTTTGACACCTGCTTGTACCAGCGCACGCCAGAAATCCGCGGCCTTTTCATTCGGCATGGCAATTTCATATCCCGCTTCGCCGGTATAACCGGTGGTTGCGATAAACAAGTCACCCGCCTGAACGCCGAAGAAAGGTTTCATACTTTCAACTGCATGGCGTTGCTCGTCAGTAAACAGGGTGGCTGCTTTTGCCTGCGCGTTTGGTCCCTGCACCGCGATCAGCGACAGGTCGTCACGAACGGTGATGTCGATAGCGTATGGTTCAGCGTGTTGGGTAATCCAGGAGAGGTCTTTTTCGCGGGTGGCGGAGTTTACAACGAGGCGGAAGAAATCTTCAGTGAAGTAATAGACAATCAGGTCATCTATCACGCCGCCCGAAGCGTTGAGCATACCGGAGTAGAGGGCTTTGCCTGTCTTCGTTAGCTTCGCGACGTCGTTTGCCAGCAGATAACGCAAGAACTCCCGGGTGCGGCTGCCGCGCAGGTCGACGATGGTCATATGCGACACATCGAACATACCGGCATCGGTGCGGACAGCATGGTGCTCATCGAGCTGAGAGCCGTAATGCAGCGGCATCATCCAGCCATGGAAATCAACCATGCGCGCGCCACATAGCGTGTGTTGTTCGTACAAAGGAGTCTGTTGAGCCATCTTTTCCTCGTTGAATAAGCGGGGCTATCAACTCTTTCGCGGTGAAATTGTCGCCACGAAACCCAGCACCACAGCCGCTCCAGGGGCTGCGACGCAAACGTTCTCTTTGTCCTGAACTTACCACCGAAACAGACGCTAAACCATAAGTCAAAATTAACCATCACATTAGCTTATGGCGAAAAACAGTCAGATCGCCAACAGAATAAAACTCCATACATATAGTAAGTAATCAGAATAACAAACAAAGATAAGCGTAAACTTACAGCACCAATCCACATTAAATGTGGAAAAAATGTCAAAAATGGCGTTATGAAAAAAACGTGATATTAAAAAAACTAATGCGAAAAAAGGCGTGGAATTAGATTATTTCAAATGAGAGAAGCCCCCCGGCGCGCAGGCCGGGAGAGGAAAGTGTGACGGGTCTCAAACTCTTAAGATTGCCCTTGCGGACACTAACGTAACCACTCGGGAAGATCGTTCAGTCCCATCGCCTGACGGATGAGTTGTGGTTTTACGCCCGGGAGGGTATCGGCCAGTTTCAGCCCAATATCGCGTAGCAGTTTTTTCGCCGGATTCTCACCTGCAAACAGTTCACGGAAACCCTGCATCCCCGCCAGCATCAGCGCTGCGCTATGCTTACGGCTGCGCTCGTAGCGGCGTAAATAGAGATACTGCCCAATATCTTTACCCTGACGCTGTAGCCGCTTAAGTTCATCGATCAGCTCCGCCGCATCCATAAAGCCAAGGTTAACCCCCTGACCCGCCAGCGGGTGGATGGTATGCGCCGCATCCCCCACCAGCGCCAGACGATGGGCGGCGAACTGACGGGCATAACGTCCCGTCAGCGGAAACGTCTGACGTTCGCTTTCAAGGCTGCACAGCCCCAGACGATTATCAAAAGCGATATTCAGCGCCTGATTAAACTCGTCAACGCTTGCCTGCTGCATACGTTCTGCTTCCTGCGGCGAGAGCGACCAGACGATAGAACACAAGTGTGGATCGCTGAGCGGCAGGAATGCCAGGATCCCCTCGCCGTGAAACGCCTGACGCGCAACCGCACCGTGCGCTTCCTGCGTACGGATAGTCGCCACCAGCGCATGATGACGATAATCCCAGAAGGTGAGAGGAATATCCGCTTTGTTGCGCAGCCAGGAGTTAGCACCATCAGCACCGACGACCAGGCGGGCCGTCAGCATTGCGCCATCTTTCAGGGTCAGAAATGCTTCGTTCTCACCCCAGGCCACCTGCTGTAATTCAGCAGGTGCCATCAGCGTAATATCCGCTGAACGCTGCGCCTTTTGCCACAGCGCATAATGAATCTGTGAGTTTTCGACAATGTGCCCCAAATGGCTGTAGCCCATGCTCTGGTCATCAAACGCAATACGTCCAAAGCTGTCTTTGTCCCAGACTTCCATGCCGTGGTAGCAGCAAGCGCGACGGGCAACAATGTCGGACCAGACTCCAAGACGGGTAAGCAGTTTTTCGCTGGCGGCATTAATGGCCGAAACGCGAAGCTGAGGAGGTGCATCCGCCGCCAACGGCTGCGGAACATGTTGTTCTAATACAGCAACGCGCAACCCGCTGCCCTGTAAGCCACAGGCAACCGCCAGTCCTACCATGCCGCCACCAACAATTGCTACATCAACACTTTGCACTGTTTGCTCCTGAAAATAGGACAATCAAAAACCGTAGGCCGGATAAGGCAAAGCCGCCGTCCGGCATCAATTCCGCGACATTGCCTGATAGCGCTGCGCTTATCAGGCCTACTTCTTTAATTCGGCCTACAGGTTATATTTAGCGCGCAACCCAGCCCAGGGTCCGCTCCGCCAGCGCATCGCGCGCAGGGGGGAATAATTCCATCGCCATCAGCCCGGCATTACGCCCAACAACCAGCGGGGCCCAGTGATTGGCAAACAAATACACTAAATTATTGGTCACACCAATCGTCGTATCACGATCGCTTTCGCGGCGCTGCTGATAGCGTGCCAACACCGCATAATCACCCACATCTTCCGCGCCGTTTTCCGCCTGCGTCAACGTCTCAGCCAGGCTCATTACGTCACGCAGACCCAGGTTGAAACCTTGCCCGGCAATGGGATGCAACGTCTGGGCGGCGTTCCCTACCAGCACGGTACGATGGGTAATCGCTTTCAGCGCTGTAGTTAACGAAAGCGGATAGGCGCTGCGTTTACCGGCCTGGGTAATACGTCCCAGTCGCCAGCCAAAAGCGGTTTGTAGTTCACGGCAAAACTTTTCGTCGGACCAGGCCATAATCTCATCACGCTGATCCAGCGGATGGCACCACACCAGCGAACAGCGACCGTCAGACATGGGCAACATTGCCAGCGGGCCATATTGCGTGAAACGTTCAAACGCTCGACCGTCGTGCGCAACGGAGGTCGTGACGTTGGCAATCACCGCCAGTTGCTCATAGGGCTGCTGCTGCCAGTCAACGCCGCATGCTGTAGCCAGTGCGGAGCGCGTACCGTCGGCGGCCACCAGCAGGCGGCCATCAATCATTTCGCCATTTTCCAGCGTAACTTCTACGCGCTCCTGCGTGCGTGACACGCTGGCTACGCGGTCGGGGCAGTGCAGCGTAACGCCAGGCGCTTTACGCAGTAGCGCAAACAGACGTAGCCCGACATCGTGCAGCTCTACAACTTGCCCCAGCGCAGGAATACGGTATTCCTGCGCATCCAGCGTTACAAATCCGGCATGGCCGCGATCGCTGACGTGAACAGTTTTGATCGCCGTTGCGCAATCGGCAATCGCCTGCCATATGCCAATTCGCGCCAGCTGTTGGCAGGTCCCTGCCGCCAGCGCGATCGCCCGGGCATCAAACCCCGGATGGCGATCGTTGTCAGGCGCGCTTGCTTCTATCAGATGAACTGGCAGCGTCCCATGACTAAGCTGGGAAATGGCCAGCGCCAGCGTCGCGCCGACCATGCCACCACCGACGATAATCACGCTCATTGCAGTCGCGCCGCAGCCATCAGGGCTTCAATGTCATCCGCTTTCTTCACCACGCTGGCGGTCAGGTTTTCATTGCCGTCTTCCGTGATAAGGATGTCATCTTCAATACGAATGCCGATACCACGATAGGCAGCCGGTACGTCGGCGTCCGGCGCGATATAGAGTCCCGGTTCAACGGTAAGCACCATTCCCGGCTCAAGAATACGTGAGCGGTCCTGACCATAAACGCCGACGTCGTGTACATCCAGACCCAGCCAGTGACTAAGCCCGTGCATGAAGAAAGGTCGGTGTGCATTTTCGGTAATCAGTTGATCGACCTCGCCGTGCAGAATGCCAAGCCTCACCAGGCCGGTAATCATGATACGCACCACTTCGCTGGTGACTTCCTGGATGGATGTCCCGGGACGATACAGGCGCAGGCTGGTCTCTAAGGATTCCAGTACGATGTCGTAGATTTCACGCTGTGCAGGGGTAAATTTGCCATTTACCGGAAAGGTACGCGTAATGTCGCCCGCATAGCCTTTGTATTCACACCCGGCGTCAATCAGCACCAGATCGCCATCGCGCATTTCACTTTCATTTTCGGTGTAATGCAGGATACAGCCGTTTTCGCCGCTGCCGACAATCGTGTTATAGGACGGATAACGCGCACCATGGCGGGTAAATTCGTGGTGAATCTCCCCTTCTAACTGGTATTCAAACATTCCCGGACGGCATTTTTCCATCGCACGGGTATGCGCCAGCGCGGTGATTTCTCCGGCACGACGCATGACCGCAATTTCTTCCGCTGATTTGAACAGGCGCATCTCATGCACCATTGGACGCCAGTCGATAATCGCGGCAGGCGCGCGCAAATTTTGCCTGGAACCTTTACGCAGTTTATCCAGCGCCGTGCACACAATCTCGTCGGCCCAGGCATATTCGCCCTGTGCGTGGTACACCGCGTCCAGGCCATTGAGCAACAGGTGCAGCTGTTGGTTAATTTCGCTGAAGGCCAGCGCCCGGTCAACGCCGAGTTTTGCCGGTGCGGCATCCTGACCAAGACGACGGCCAAACCAGATCTCCGCCGTCAGATCGCGAACCCGATTAAACAAAACGCTGTGGTTATGAGTGTCATCGCTTTTAATCAGCACCAGCACGGCTTCAGGTTCGTTAAAACCGGTGAAGTACCAGAAATCACTGCTTTGGCGGTACGGGTATTCACTGTCCGCGCTGCGCGTCGCTTCAGGCGCGGCAAAAATCAGCGCGGCGCTGCCGGGCTGCATTTGTGCCAGTAAAGCCTGGCGGCGGCGCTGGAATTCTTGCTGAGATATTTCGCTCATCACACTCTCCTTGGCGTTTTGTTCTTAATGCAGAGTCGGTTTACGGACTTCAGGCGCGGTCGGCTGTTGACGCGTAAACGTGTCATGACACAGCAAGGCGGCTACGCGCACGTATTCGATGATCTCTTCGAGCGACATTTCCAACTCTTCCTGATCTTCGTCTTCGTCATATCCCAACTGAGCGATATTACGCAGGTCGTCAATCGCCTCCCCGGTTTCGCCGGTCACTTTGTCGAGCTTCGGTTGTGTCACACCGAGGCCCAGCAAAAAGTGGTTTACCCAACCAGCCAGCGCATCGGCGCGATCGAACACGCTAACGTCATCGCCTTCAGGCAGATAAAGCTGAAAAAGGAAACCATCATCTTCCAGCGCATCGCTGGTGGCAGAGTGCATTTTCAGCAGCGCCTGAGCCAGCTCGTGACCGAAGGCCAGACCTTCGTTCGTCAGGTCGTGCAGCAGCGGCTGCCATGAGCTGTCGTTGTTGCCGCCACAAATCATTCCGCTGATTAAGCCGTGCATTTCGGCCGGGGTTAATCCAGCCCCTTGTTGGTTCAAAAACTGGCTAACGTCGTTGTAGCCAGGCATTTCGTTCTGTATAGACATAAGCATTCGTCATCAAAGGGAGGAATATTCATGGTATGCTACCACTTTGGACCCTGGTGAACCAGAAAAGGGCTTGTATCTTGATACCAGGGTAGCTATAGTGTCGCCCCTTCGCGGACCCAAGGTCTGGAGACGAAGGCAGCGCAGTCAATCAGCAGGAAGGTGGCATGTCTGCACAACCCGTCGATATCCAAATATTTGGCCGTTCACTGCGAGTGAATTGCCCGCCTGAACAAAGGGATGCGTTGAATCAGGCTGCGGACGATCTCAATCAGCGATTGCAAGATCTGAAAGTTCGCACTAGAGTCACAAATACTGAGCAGTTGGTTTTCATCGCCGCGTTGAACATCAGCTATGAATTAACTCAGGAAAAAGCGAAGACGCGTGAGTACGCGGCGAGCATGGAACAACGTATTCGGATGCTACAACAGACCATCGAACAGGCGTTGCTTGATCAGGGTCGCATAACCGAAAAAACGGGCCAAAACTTTGAATAACACTTTTCGGTTTACTGTGGTAGAGTGACCGTGAAGACAAAATTTCTCTGAGATGTTTGCAAGCGGGCCAGTCCCCTGAGCCGATATTTCATACCACAAGAATGTGGCGCTCCACGGTTGGTGAGCATGCTCGGCTCGTCCGAGAAGCCTTAAAACTGTGACGACGCATTCACCTTGAACCAAGGGTTCAAGGGTTACAGCCTGCGGCGGCATCTCGGAGATTCCCTTCTACCTGGCAACAGCCATGACACTACTTTCTGAACTCCCTTTATCCCGGCAAGAAATTCGTCAACTGATTCGTCAGCGTCGACGTGCGCTTACCTCTGAGCTGCAGCATCAGTACGGTCAGCAGGCCGCGACCCGAATGCTCAGTTTTCCTCCAGTTGTACTCGCACATACGGTGGCAGTATTCCTCTCGTTTGATGGCGAACTCGATACTCAGCCGCTTATCGAACAGCTGTGGCGAGCGGGCAAGCGCGTCTATCTTCCGGTGCTTCATCCCTTCAGCCCCGGTAATTTACTGTTCCTGCACTATCATCCGCACAGCGACCTGGTGACCAATCGCTTAAAAATTCAGGAACCACGGCTTGATGTACGCGACGTATTGCCGCTGTCAAAGCTGGATGTACTGATTACACCGTTAGTGGCGTTTGATGAATACGGGCAACGCCTGGGCATGGGCGGCGGATTTTACGACCGTACGCTACAAAACTGGCAGCAGCATAAGATCCAGCCAGTAGGCTACGCGCACGACTGTCAGTTAGTCGAGAAGTTGCCGGTTGAAGAGTGGGATATCCCGCTGCCTGCGGTGGTGACGCCGTCAAAAATTTGGCAATGGTAGCCGTTTTTTAGCGATTGACAGCGTCGTTTTTTTGACCTAAATTCCTCGGTGAAGGGTGAGGGAGGCTAACCTCCCTCCTGCGTACTCTCTGTTAATATGCTGGGTAAGCGATGATTAACAGAATCAGCAGCATGATGACGTATCTCATCATCGTCCCTTTCCTTTTTAAAGCCCCTGCTTCGGTAGGGGCTTTCCCGTTTCAGCACGATGCTGAGCCCCTATCGTAAATTCCTTTTATTGATGTACAACGCAGAGCGCAGCCTTTAATTACCAATTGCGGCAAGAGCCGAAAACAGAATGTATGCGTTACACAAAGAGATAGTAAGGCAGGAAAATCAGAGGAAAGATGGGCAGGTCAACCGCCTGCCCATGTAGAGGAAATCAGTACAGCAGACGAGCACGAATAGTACCCGGGAGGGCTTTCATCGCCAGCAGCGCTTTCTCCGCCACATCTTCATCCGCTTCAATATCAATAACCACGTAACCTACCTGTGCGGAAGTCTGCAGATACTGTGCGGCAATGTTGACGCCCTGCTCGGCAAAAATCTGGTTCAGCGCGGTCAGTACGCCCGGACGGTTTTCGTGAATGTGCATCAGACGACGACCGCCGTGTAGCGGCAGCGACACTTCCGGGAAGTTAACTGCAGATAGCGTAGAGCCGTTGTCGGAATACTTGGTCAGTTTCCCAGCCACTTCCAGACCGATGTTTTCCTGCGCTTCCAGCGTTGAACCACCAATGTGCGGCGTCAGGATCACGTTGTCGAAATCACACAGCGGCGAAGTGAAAGGATCGCTGTTGGTTGCCGGCTCGGTTGGGAATACGTCGATTGCCGCCCCAGCCAGATGCTTGGTCGCTAACGCGTCGCACAGCGCAGGAATATCAACAACCGTACCACGTGCGGCGTTAATCAGCAGCGCGCCTGGTTTCATCAACGCAATCTCACGCGCGCCCATCAGATTTTTGGTGGAGGCATTTTCCGGTACGTGCAAACTGACCACGTCGCTCATATTGAGCAGGTCGGAAAGATGCTGCACCTGTGTGGCGTTGCCGAGCGGGAGTTTATTTTCAATATCATAGAAATAGACATGCATCCCCAGCGATTCCGCCAGAATGCCTAGCTGAGTACCAATGTGGCCGTAGCCGATGATCCCCAGTTTTTTGCCACGCGCTTCAAATGAGCCGGTAGCCAGTTTGTTCCACACGCCGCGGTGTGCTTTGGCGTTCGCTTCAGGTACACCGCGTAGCAGGAGAAGCAGTTCGCCAATCACCAGTTCCGCAACGGAACGCGTGTTAGAGAATGGCGCGTTAAACACGGGGATCCCGCGCTTTGCCGCAGCGGTCAGATCAACCTGGTTGGTGCCGATACAGAAGCAGCCAATCGCGACCAGTTTCTCTGCGGCGTCAATCACATCTTCAGTCAGATGGGTACGGGATCGCAGGCCAATGAAATGGGCATCACGGATGGACTCTTTCAGTTGCTCAGTGTCCAGAGCGCCTTTGTGAAACTCGATGTTGGTATAACCTGCTGCACGAAGGCTTTCGAGCGCTTTTTGATGCACGCCTTCAACCAGCAGAAATTTAATCTTCTCTTTCTCCAGTGATACCTTTGCCATTTCCCGACCCTGTCTTTTTTGTTCAAACTGATGTGTTGTGTGTGGGATTTTCATCCTCCTCTTCAACATATCAAAAAATAATATTGCGGCAATATGAACGTTTGCGTCGCCGTGCTGAGGAAATGTCATTCAGCGGGAATTGTCAGAGGAATATACTGGCGATAACTTTTTCTTTGGAGGGATCGGCAGGACAATATTATAAACGTGACACAAGTCACCAAATTTGCCCTGCCAAAATTTTTTTAACGGGAGAAGACACTCCCATCAGATCATTTTACGATAGTTTTCACGCCGTCTGGGGTACCGATCAGCGCCACATCCGCACCACGGTTGGCGAACAGACCTACGGTTACTACGCCCGGAATCGCATTGATGGCGTTTTCCAGCGCCACGGCGTCAAGGATCTCCAGACCGTGCACATCGAGGATCACGTTACCGTTGTCCGTCACCACGCCCTGACGGTATTCAGGACGGCCGCCCAACTTCACCAGTTGACGCGCGACTGCGCTGCGCGCCATTGGGATCACTTCAACCGGTAGCGGGAAGTTACCAAGAATATCGACTTCTTTGGACGCGTCCGCGATGCAGATAAATTTCTTCGCCACCGAAGCAATGATTTTTTCACGGGTCAACGCTGCACCGCCGCCCTTGATCATCTGCATGTGGCCGTTGATTTCATCCGCGCCGTCAACGTATACGCCGAGACTATCAACTTCGTTAAGATCGAACACGTGGATACCGAGGCTTTTGAGTTTTTCGGTTGAAGCGTCCGAGCTGGACACTGCGCCTTCAATCTGACCTTTCATTGTGCCCAGCGCATCAATAAAGTGTGCGGCTGTTGAACCGGTACCTACGCCCACAATGGTGCCGGGCTGTACATACTGAAGTGCCGCCCATCCTACTGCTTTTTTCAGTTCATCCTGCGTCATGATCGTTTCGCCTGTGGTGTGAATATGGTGGGAAAATTCACGCGCATTATAGAACATTGTGCAGAAAAATGTTCCCACACCCGCTCGCAAGCGGCGGATTTCGTCTTTACCCAACCTAAATTTGTGTCATAGTGCAGAACAAGCAAAATTTTCAGGAGTGCGTCAAAGCAATGAAACGTCCGGACTACAGAACACTACAAGCACTGGATGCGGTTATTCGTGAACGAGGATTTGAGCGCGCGGCGCAAAAGCTGTGCATCACGCAATCCGCGGTTTCACAGCGCATAAAACAGCTTGAGAATATGTTCGGACAACCGCTGCTGGTGCGTACCGTCCCCCCGCGCCCTACCGAACAAGGACAAAAGCTTCTGGCACTTCTGCGCCAGGTTGAACTGCTGGAAGACGAGTGGCTGGGTGATGAACAAACCGGCTCGACGCCGCTGCTGCTTTCTCTGGCGGTGAACGCCGACAGCCTGGCAACCTGGTTACTTCCGGCGTTAGCCCCGGTACTGGCCAATTCGCCGATTCGGCTAAACCTGCAGGTTGAGGATGAAACGCGCACTCAGGAGCGTCTGCGTCGTGGTGAAGTGGTCGGTGCGGTGAGTATCCAACATCAGGCGCTGCCAAGCTGTCTGGTGGATAAACTCGGCGCGCTGGACTACCTGTTTGTTGGCTCGAAACCTTTCGCCGAACGTTATTTCCCTAACGGCGTCACCCGCTCCGCCCTGCTGAAAGCCCCGGCAGTAGCGTTTGACCATCTTGATGATATGCACCAGGCGTTCCTGCAACAAAACTTCGACCTGCCGCCGGGCAGCGTGCCGTGCCATATCGTTAACTCGTCTGAAGCTTTCGTCCAGTTGGCACGTCAGGGCACCACCTGCTGCATGATCCCGCACTTACAGATTGAGAAAGAGCTGGAAAGCGGCGAGCTGATCGACTTAACGCCAGGTCTGTTCCAGCGTCGGATGCTGTACTGGCACCGTTTTGCACCGGAAAGCCGCATGATGCGCAACGTTACCGACGCGCTGCTGGAATACGGGCACAAGGTGTTGCGTCAGGATTAAACCATTTATTGCTCCAGAGTGCCGGATGGCGGCGTAACGCCTTATCCGGCCTACAAGCCTTTACCCTCTTTTCATGCTATTCCCGCCACGTCTTTGAAATACATCACAAAATAAAACACGCCACGCGGCAAAAAACGACGTCCTGTTGGCTATTTTTTGCTGGCGACAAGCCAAATGAAAAAGCTCACCGTATCCGCAAAGATTCAACTTATTGCGTAATACGGAGCAAAAAATGGCAAACGTGCAGGAGTGGCAAACACTCGCCAACAAAGAACTCAGTCGACGGGAAAAAACCGTCGAATCGCTGGCAAGACAGACGGCGGAAGGGATTGCCATCAAACCGCTGTACACCGAAGCGGACCTCGATAATCTGGAAGTCACGGGCACCCTCCCCGGTCTGCCGCCTTACGTGCGTGGCCCGCGCGCCACCATGTATACCGCGCAGCCGTGGACCATTCGCCAGTACGCTGGTTTCTCTACCGCCAAAGAGTCCAACGCCTTTTACCGCCGCAACCTCGCCGCCGGGCAAAAAGGGCTTTCCGTCGCCTTTGACCTTGCCACCCATCGCGGCTATGACTCTGACAACCCGCGCGTGGCAGGTGACGTCGGCAAAGCGGGCGTGGCGATCGATACTGTCGAAGATATGAAGGTACTGTTCGACCAGATTCCGCTGGATAAGATGTCGGTATCAATGACCATGAACGGCGCGGTGCTGCCAGTACTGGCGTTTTATATCGTCGCTGCAGAAGAACAAGGCGTAACGCCGGAGCAACTCACCGGGACCATTCAGAACGATATTCTGAAAGAGTACCTGTGCCGCAACACCTACATTTACCCGCCAAAACCTTCAATGCGCATCATCGCCGACATCATCGCCTGGTGTTCCGCCAATATGCCGCGCTATAACACCATCAGTATCAGCGGTTATCACATGGGGGAAGCCGGGGCGAACTGCGTCCAGCAGGTGGCGTTTACGCTGGCTGACGGCATTGAGTACATCAAAGCCGCGCTGTCTGCCGGGCTGAAAATTGATGACTTCGCGCCGCGCCTGTCATTCTTCTTCGGCATCGGCATGGATCTGTTTATGAACGTCGCCATGCTGCGCGCGGCTCGCTATTTGTGGAGTGAAGCAGTCAGCGGTTTTGGTGCGACTAACCCGAAATCTCTCGCTCTGCGTACCCACTGCCAGACCTCCGGCTGGAGTCTGACCGAGCAGGATCCTTACAACAACGTGATCCGCACGACCATTGAAGCGCTCGGCGCTACGCTTGGCGGCACTCAGTCCCTGCATACCAACGCCTTTGATGAGGCGCTCGGTCTGCCCACCGATTTCTCCGCCCGCATCGCGCGTAATACACAGATCATCATTCAGGAAGAGTCAGAGATCTGCCGCACCGTCGATCCGCTGGCCGGATCGTATTACGTCGAGTCGCTCACCGATCAAATCGTGAAGCAGGCGCGCACGATCATCAAACAAATTGATGAGGCAGGCGGCATGGCGAAAGCGATCGAAGCCGGGCTCCCTAAACGGATGATCGAAGAAGCTTCCGCGCGCGAGCAGTCGCTGATCGACCAGGGTAAACGCGTTATCGTCGGTGTGAATAAGTACAAGCTGGATAAAGAAGACGAAACGTCGGTACTGGAAATCGACAACGTGAAGGTGCGCAACGAGCAAATTGCCTCGTTGCAGCATATCCGTGCAACTCGCGACACTGATGCCGTCAATGCCGCACTCGCGGCGCTGACCCACGCCGCACAGCATAATGAAAATCTGCTGGCCGCCGCCGTCAACGCCGCCCGCGTTCGCGCCACGCTCGGTGAAATCTCCGACGCGCTGGAAACCGCTTTTGACCGCTATCTGGTTCCCAGCCAGTGCGTCACCGGCGTGATTGCGCAAAGCTATCACCAGTCCGAAAAATCCGCCGATGAGTTCGACGCCATCGTTGCGCAAACCGAACAGTTCCTCGCGGAAAATGGCCGCCGACCGCGCATTCTGATCGCCAAGATGGGTCAGGATGGCCACGATCGCGGCGCTAAAGTGATCGCCAGCGCCTACTCCGATCTCGGCTTCGATGTCGACCTCAGTCCGATGTTCTCCACACCAGAAGAGATCGCCCGTCTGGCGGTAGAAAACGATGTGCATGTAATAGGCGCATCGTCACTGGCGGCGGGTCATAAAACGCTGATCCCGGAACTGGTTACCGCGCTCAAAAAATGGGGGCGTGAAGATATCTGCGTGGTAGCAGGAGGCGTTATTCCGCCACAGGATTACGCTTTCCTGCACGAGCATGGCGTGGCCGCCATTTATGGCCCCGGCACACCAATGCTCGACAGCGTTCGCGACGTATTAACCCGTATCAGCCAGCATCATGATTAACGCCGCCACGCTTGAGGATACCGTTCGTCGCTTGCGGCTTGGCGAACGGGCTACGCTCGCCCAGGCAATGACGCTGGTCGAAAGCAGCCACCCGCGCCATCAGCCGCTGAGTACGCAGTTGCTGGACGCGATTATGCCGTTCACCGGTAACGCCCTGCGTTTGGGGATAACCGGTACGCCGGGCGCGGGCAAAAGCACCTTTCTGGAAGCATTCGGCATGCTGTTAATCCGTCACGGATTACGGGTGGCGGTGATCGCCGTCGATCCCAGCAGCCCGGTCAGCGGCGGCAGCATTCTTGGCGATAAAACCCGCATGACGGAGCTGTCTCGCGCAGAATCTGCGTTTATTCGCCCGGTTCCCTCCAGCGGTCATTTAGGTGGTGCCAGCCAGCGCGCCCGCGAATTAATGCTGCTGTGCGAAGCGGCTGGTTTCGACGTGGTGATTGTGGAAACCGTCGGCGTTGGGCAGTCAGAAACCGAAGTCGCAGGCATGGTGGATTGCTTTATCTCACTGCAAATCGCCGGCGGTGGTGATGATTTGCAGGGCATCAAAAAAGGTCTGATGGAAATGGCGGATCTGGTCGTCATCAATAAGGACGACGGCGAGAACCATACCAACGTGGCCATCGCCCGCCATATGTACGAATCCGCCCTGCATATTCTGCGCCGCAAATATGACGAGTGGCAGCCGCAGGTTCTGACCTGTAGCGCACTGGAAAAACGCGGTATTGAGGAAGTTTGGCAGGCGATAACCGACTTTAAAACGTGCCTTACCGCCAGCGGTCGACTGGAAAAAGTCCGCCAGCAGCAGGCGGTGGACTGGTTACACCAGCAGGCTGAAGAAGAAGCCCTACATCTGCTGTTTGCGCGGACTGATTTCGACCGCTATTTCCAGCAGACGCTACAGGCCGTCAAAAATAACGATCTGTCGCCGCGCACCGGTCTGCGGCACATCAGCGAATTTATCCAGCATCATTACTTTCAATAAAGAGAACATTATGTCTTATCAATACGTCAACGTGGTCATCATCCAGAAAGTCGCGGTTATTGAGTTCAACTACGCCCGCAAGCTCAATGCCCTGAGTAAAGTGTTTATTGACGATCTGATGCAGGCGCTGAGCGATCTCAATCGTGCGGACATTCGCTGCATCATTTTGCGCGCTCCGAGTGGAGCCAAAGTTTTCTCTGCCGGGCATGATATTCATGAACTCCCGACCGGACGTCGCGATCCGCTCTCTTATGACGATCCGCTGCGTCAGATAACCCGCATGATCCAAAAATATCCAAAACCGGTGATCTCTATGGTCGAAGGCAGCGTCTGGGGCGGCGCGTTTGAGATGATCATGAGTTCCGATCTGATCATCGCCGCTGAAACATCCACCTTCTCGATGACCCCGGTCAACCTTGGCGTGCCGTATAACCTGGTCGGCATCCACAACCTGACTCGCGACGCCGGTTTTCACATCGTTAAAGAGCTGATTTTTACCGCTTCGCCGATTACCGCTCAGCGTGCGATGGCCGTCGGGATCCTCAACCATGTGGTTCCTGTAGACGAACTGGAAGATTTCACCCTGCAAATGGCGCACCACATCTCGGAAAAAGCGCCGCTGGCAATCGCCGTCATTAAAGAAGAGCTGCGCGTGCTGGGTGAAGCGCACACCATGAATTCCGATGAGTTCGAGCGCATTCAGGGCATGCGCCGCGCGGTGTACGACAGCGAGGATTATCAGGAAGGGATGAACGCGTTTATGGAAAAACGTAAACCTAATTTTGTCGGCCATTAATCACGTCCGAGGAAGGAGACGGCCATGAAACGCATGAGCGCCGAACAGGCGGCAGAAATTATCCAGCACGATGATATGGTGGCGTTCAGCGGCTTTACCCCCGCGGGTTCGCCAAAAGCGTTGCCCACCGCAATTGCCCAACGCGCCTGCGAACAGCATCAGAACGGACAGCCTTTTCAGATCCGCCTGCTGACCGGAGCATCAATTGGCGCCGCCGCTGATGATGTACTATCCGCGGCGGATGCCGTTTCCTGGCGTGCGCCTTATCAAACGTCATCGGGCCTGCGCGACAAAATTAATCAGGGCCAGGTGAGGTTTGTCGATCTCCATTTGAGCGAAGTGGCGCAGATGGTTAATTACGGCTTTTTTGGCGAGATCGACGTTGCCGTCATTGAAGTCTCAGCCATCGCGCCGGATGGCCGGATTTGGCTGTCCAGCGGTATCGGTAATGCCCCCACCTGGCTGCTGCGGGCGAAAAAAGTGATCATTGAATTGAATCATTACCATAATCCGCGCGTGGCAGAGTTTGCCGACATCGTGATACCCGGTGCGCCGCCGCGGCGTAACAGCGTACCCATTTTTCATACCATGGATCGCGTAGGCAGTCAGTGCGTGCAGATAGACCCGAAAAAGGTCGTTGCGATAGTGGATACCGAGCTGCCAGATGCCGGTAATGCGTCAGATAAAACCAATCCAGTCAGCCAACAAATTGCCGATAACGTGGTCACCTTTCTGCTGGCAGAAATGGCGCACAAACGCATTCCAGCTGAGTTTCTGCCCTTACAAAGCGGCGTGGGTAATATCAACAACGCGGTAATGGCTCGACTGGGCGAGAACCCGGATATCCCGCCCTTTATGATGTATTCGGAGGTGTTGCAGGAGTCGGTAGTGCATCTACTGGAAACGGGTAAGATAACCGGTGCCAGCGCTTCCAGTCTGACCATTTCAGCCCCGTCGCTACAGAAGATTTACGCCAACATGGACTTCTTCGCCAGCCGGATTGTGTTGCGCCCGCAGGAGATTTCCAATAACCCGGAAATCATTCGTCGGCTGGGTGTCATTGCGCTTAACGTTGGTCTGGAGTTTGATATCTACGGCCATGCTAATTCCACCCACGTTGCGGGGGTGAACCTGATGAATGGCATCGGCGGCAGCGGGGATTTCGAGCGCAACGCCTACCTGTCTATCTTTATGGCGCCGTCGATTGCCAAAGGCGGGAAAATATCCACCATCGTACCGATGTGCAGCCATGTCGACCACAGCGAACATAGCGTTAAAGTGATCGTGACCGAACAAGGGATTGCCGATCTGCGTGGGCTATCTCCGATGCAGCGGGCGCACACGATTATCAATAACTGTGCGCATCCGCTTTACAGAGATTATTTGCACCGCTATCTGGAAAAAGCGCCCGGCGGGCATATCCATCACGATCTCAGCCATGCGTTCGATCTGCATCGCAACCTTCTCGAAACAGGCTCGATGCTAGGTTAACTTGCACTACCGTCACGATCTTCAGCAATATGCTGGAGCATGGTGGCGGTATAGCGATGATTTTTCAGCGAATAGAGAAACTCCTGCATATACATGGGACTGCCGGGCGCGTCGAAATATTTCAGCGTCGACGGATTCACCAGCCGCCAGGCGAAGTGAGGGATCACCGTCAAAAACTGCCCGCGCTCCACCGCGCTAATCTTGGCCATAAAGCTGTACGGACGATAGATTATCGTCGGGTTGATCCCGCAGGGCCGCATGTATGCATCCAGCATCGCCTCAAAGTTGGCGCGATTCTGGAAGCGCATTTGCAGCCAGGGCAGCTCGCGCAGCAGATCCTGCGGCTGTTTTTCTTCATAGCGCCGGGAAACGAGAAACCCCAGACGCAGCGGAGGTAGTTCGCTGATCGCCAGATTTTCCAGCTCCTGCACGCGGGGGGAAACGTGCTGCGGCGAGATAATAAAATCCAGTTTGCGATCGAACAGGTTATCAATCACCCCATTCTCGCTGAATTCAACGGCCTGAGCCGTTACACCGTCATACTTGTCACCCAGGCTAATCAACTGGTCAAAAATAATCGTTGGGTAGGTATTGTCGATGCCGATAACGATTTCCCGCGAGCGGCGAGAGGCGTTATGGATTTCGTTATCAATGGCAGAGAGGCGCTGATAAACGGGAAACAGCTTCTGATACAGCTCTTGTCCTGCTTTATTCAGGCTGATGTTGTTATCTTTGCGGGTAAACAGCGTATAGCCGATTTGATCTTCCAGTGCGGCAATGCTTTTACCGAAAGGTGATGCGGTCATATGTATTTTTTCTGCCGCTCTGGCGATGTTATTGGTTTGCGCCAGCAGAATGAAATTACGCATCTTTTTCGAGATAAAAATATCCATAGCGTCCCCTTAAAAATCGCTATGGCCTATCCTCATTACGGCGAAAAAAAAGACCGGATGTGAAGTCTCATTTTTACAGTTGCTCACAGAAAAAACCCGGCTGGAAAGCCGGGCCTGCAAGGATTACTGAGTTTTGGCAGGCGTTGCCGCTGGTTGCCCCGCCGTCGGCTCAATCTGGAAGACGACATCAACCTGATCGTCAAACTGAATAACCGGCTGTTCGTAGGTTTCCTGAGCAGAGGCAGCAGGTGCCGCGTCTGCCTTCATCATCCGTACCATCGGGCTAGGCTGATAATTGGAAACGTGGTAGCGCACACTGTACACCGGGCCAAGTTTGCTATTGAAGCCCGCAGCCAGCTGTTCCGCCTGATGAATGGCATCATCAATTGCCGCTTTACGCGCTTTATCTTTATAAGCATCCGGTTGGGCAACGCCCAGTGATACCGAACGGATCTCATTCAGACCAGCCTTCAGCGCGCCATCGAGCAGCGCGTTGAGTTTGTCCAGCTGACGCAGCGTGACTTCTACGGTGCGCACCGCACGATACCCTTTGAGGATACTTTTACCGTTCTGGTAGTCGTAGTCCGGCTGGGTACGCAGGTTTGCAGCGTTAATATCCTTCTTCGCTATCTGGTTTTGTTCAAGGAAGGACAGATATTGCGCCACGCGCTCATCGGCCAGCTTCTTAGCTGAGGCCGCATCCTTGGCAGCAACGTTCACTTCAATTGCCAGCGTGGCGATGTCTGGTGTCGCATCCACGCTTGCTGTTCCGGAAGTCACGATGTGCGGTCCATTTGGCAACTCATTTGCCTGTACCGATAGTGCGCTGAATCCGACTAATGCCGCCAGGGCCATTATTTTGAACTTCACGGTCGTTCCTCCATGTTTCATTAATTACCCCGAAACTCAGGGCACATGCAGGCAAGCTTAGCCGATCTCGCTGCGTTGTCCATCAGACAACACTTAGTTGAACAACGCATGAACGTGCGCAACACCTTCTTTTGCCAGTTGAAAAGCGATAAACCACATCACTAATCCTACCAGGGTATTGATGATGCGCTGTGCTTTAGCCGTGCGCAGACGCGGAGCCAGCCAGGCCGCCAGCAATGCCAGACCGAAAAACCACAGGAACGAAGCGCTGACGGTTCCCAGCGCAAACCAGCGCTTAGGCTCAACGTCCAGTTGGCCCCCCAGACTCCCCAGCACCACAAAGGTATCCAGATAAACATGTGGGTTTAGCCAGGTTACCGCCAGCATGGTGGCGATGATTTTCCAACGTCCCTGCTTCATTACCTCGGCGCTGGCCAGTTCCAGATTACTGCTCATCGCCGTTTTTAACGCGCCAAAACCGTACCAGAGCAGAAACGCCACTCCGCCCCAGGTGACCAGCGCCATCAACCACGGCGACTGCATCAGCAAAGCGCTACCGCCAAAGATACCGGCGCAGATCAGCACTAAATCGCTGATAGCACAGAGTAAAGCAATCATGATGTGATACTGGCGGCGAATGCCCTGGTTCATCACGAAGGCATTTTGTGGACCAAGCGGAAGTATCATGGCCGCACCAAGTGCAAGCCCTTGAAAGTAATACGATAACACGTTAATCATCCCGAACTGTTTCTCTTAGGAGCAGACTATAGCGCGGGAAAATCATTAGCGGAAATTGATAATTTTAATCGCAGATTAGAGAAAATAATGGGAAGGAAGTTTTATCGGCCCGGAAAGCGATAGCGCCACCGGGCACGCGATTACTCTGCCGCGCGCTCTTTCACACGCTTGAAGTTCACATCCATCTGCGGATACGGGAAGCTGATGCCGTTGGCATCGAACTCGCGCTTAATGCGTTCCAGCACATCCCAGTAGACGCTTTGCAGATCGCTGCTGTTGCTCCAGACGCGTACGACGAAATTAATTGAGGAAGCCCCCAGCTCATTCAGGCGCACCGTCATTTCACGGTCTTTAAGAATGCGATCTTCCGACTGAATGATATCAGTGAGGATTTTTTTCACCTGATCGATATCAGAGTCGTAAGCCACACCGATAATAAATTCGTTACGACGAACCGGCTCGCGAGAGAAGTTAATGATGTTCCCGGCAATAATTTTACCGTTTGGGATCACAACAATCTTACCGTCAACGGTGCGCATAGTGGTGGAGAAAATCTGCACGTTGAGTACGGTTCCCGCTACGCCGCCGAGGTCTACATACTCACCTGCGCGGAACGGACGGAACATCACCAGCAGGACACCTGCGGCGAGGTTAGACAGCGAGCCTTGCAACGCCAGACCGACGGCTAAACCTGCGGCACCGAGAACGGCGATCACGGAGGCAGTTTGCACCCCAACGCGGCCCAGAGCGGCAATCAGCGTGAAAGCGATAATACCGTAACGCACCAGTGCAGAGAGGAAGTCGGCAACGGTGGCATCAATTTTACGCGCCAGCATCAGGCGGTTAACGGTATTTGATACGATGCGCGCCACGATCATACCGATAATGACAATTGCGATGGCCGCAACGATGTTGACGGCATAGCTCAACAGCAGTTCCTGGTTACGCACCAGCCAGGTGCCCGCACCGTTTATGCTGTCGACAACATTCAAATCTTCCATTTAGTATTCCTTGGTCATGTCAAAAAAATTCATGAGATCATTCTCACAAAAATACTGTACTAAAGGTAAACAAAAAAGACCGAACATGCCATTTTTCAACATGATCCAATAAAAGCATTCGTAAATTCAATGATCGGTTGGTTGATCAATCATCCGCAAGAACCCGCTGACCAGTGGATCTTTCTGCTTAAAGATTTCGGCAATTTCACTGACCACCTTTCCGCTACCTGCATTCTTCCAGGCGATAGAGAGCGGTGACGGTTGGCGTGGATTGATTACCTCACGGGCAACCAATGCTCCGGACTCAACATAAGGACGACACATCCGCTCCGGCAAGAAACCGACCCCGAGGCCGCTTAAATGACAGGCCAGCTTGGTACTGAGATCCGGAACTTTGATCTCCTTTTGACCACTGAGCAGCCAGGCAACGCGGCGCGTAAGCGTGCGCGAGGTATCTTCAATATTAATCGCCGGGTAACGACGCAGCATATCGTCTGACAGTACAGGCGCGGGGTGGCGAGCCAGAGGATGATTCTGCGCCACCACAAACTGCCAGCTGATGTCACCGAGTGACAACAGAGAAATATTATTGGACAACGACTCCGATCCGGTGACGCCAATGGCTAACTGGAAATCGTCATACAACAGTGAATCCCACACGCCCATATAGACCTGTCGGGAAATCTGAAAGCGGGTAAAGGGAAATTGTTGATGCAGCCAGGTCAGTAAATCCGCCGTGGTCTGTGGCTGGTACAGCAGATTATTGATAACGATATTCACCTGCCGTTCAACGCCCGCATTGATTTGCTGAAGCTCATCCGGCATCGCATCCAGCCAGTTGAGCCACTGCCGGCAATGCTCAAGCAGATGCTGTCCGGCCAATGTCAGACTGACAGTGCGCGTAGTGCGCATGAAGAGTTGAGTCCCCACCTGCTCTTCCAGCGTTTTGATACGATAGCTAATCGCCGCTGGCGTTTTATGGAGTGAGCTGGCTGCGCGGGAAAAACTCTCCGTCTCCGCAACCCGAATAAACGTGCGTATTGTTTCCTGATCGAGCATGCATTCTCCTTGGATCGTTCCTCTGTAACCACTGTTGAGCTATTGCTATCCCTAGCAATATATCTGCTCCCGAGGTATGACCAACAGCAAGCAGATGCGCAATTGCAAAATGAGACTCGCGCCCCGGTTGTAAAGCGCGTATGACCTTCTGCACTGATGTAGAAAACTCCCCCACTCTGGCGCTGTTCAAATAGCTGCAACTGACTGATGTAGTGAGTTTTGCCAGCTGTTTCGCCGGAGGTAAAAAATACTGAAGTTGCGCAGAAAACCCTGCGGCATACAGTACGGCCAACATGCCAGTCAGCATGTCATCACCGCTAGGCGTCAGCCCAGGTCCACATCCGATCAGCCAGCTCCAGTCGGGGGTCATGCCGCAATACCAACAATCAAGCTGCTTAATAATCTCAGAATAGTGCGACATCGTGTGAACCGGTTGATTTAGCGCTCCGCAGAGGCCACTGTGTTGCGTACAAAAAGAAAGATCGACTGGGGCAATGGCGATGGAGCTTATTGGCAATTGCAGTATGCGACGCGGGCAAATTGTGATGTTTTTCCCTCGCAGGATATTTCCTTGTTTGCTTAGCCATTCAATCTGAGCCACGTGGGGAAACTGCACGGTACTCAGCAATACGGCTGTCGGCCCCATTCCTTTTCCGTGGCGAAGCAACGTCAATAACTCACCGTCTGGACGGCAAAAGTTAATCGCCTGCGTAAAACAGCTATGCCGTCTCCATTCGCCATCGGGTAGCCGATAAAACCCGGCGCAGGCTAGAGCATTAATTGTCTTCATCAGTAATACTCAGGGGCGGCCTTGCCGCCCCTTCAATATCAGGCGGTGATGTGATGTAGTTCGGCCAGAGCTTCAAGTGCTTTTTCAAAACAGAGTAGCGGTGCGCGTACGGTTCCCGCTCCCACCTGACCAATCCCCGCATCTTTATGTGCGATACCGGTGTTAATTAGCGGCGTAATCCCTGTTTCGACTACACGGCGGATATCCAGCCCCAGACATGCCCCCTTGAAATCCCATGAGGGGATCTGAAACAGCGGGTTGTTGGCAAGATAAATCTCCGCCATCTCTTCTGAGGTTTCCAGCGCCGCGCCCATACCACCCGCGCCGACGAAGCGCGTTACGCCGGGTGCCGCAATCATTGCTGCACCACCAATCCCCAACGTTTCTGTGATGGCGCTGTCGCCAATGTCCGGATTCGCGTCAACCTGACTATAGCCGGTAAAAAACAAACCCTGCGGCGTATTTACCGGCGCGGTAAACCAGCGATCGCCAGTTCCGCTCACGCGAATGCCGAAATCACGACCGTTACGCGTCATCGCAGTGACCACTGAGCCTGCCTTAATTTCCGCCGCGGCATCCATCACTGCCTTACTATAGGCCATAGCCAAATTGAGGAAGAATTGGTCTGTTACGCTCAGGAACTGCAGTACCTCAGTGATTTCCGTCTTCGGACGATCCAGACCCGCGATCACCGGAGAGAGTGTACGCAGTAACAGAGAAGAGGCGGCAATATTACGCTGGTGGAACTCATCGCCCATGGTGATGGCCTGCGCCATCATTGCCGTCAGATCGACGCCATTTTCCATCAGCGAGAGCGCTTCCTGTAGTACTGGCGCCAGCGTGTCGCGCATCCAGCGCAAGCGCTTTTGCACGTCATCGCCGTAGGCGCCAAAACGCATCACTTTGCCAATACCTTCATTGAGGTTGCAGCAGGACTGGTTACCATGCACAACGTCGCGCACCACCAGCACCGGCATATTAGCGGAGGTGATTCCTCCCATCGGACCTACCGCGCCAACGTGATGGCAGGGGATAAAATCAACCTCACCCTGCTCCAGCATCCGCACGGCATCTTCTTCCGTCACCGCCCAGCCTTCAAACAATGATGCGCCAATGCAGGCTCCGCGCATTGGGCCGGTCATCTCTTCCCAGGCGATCGGCGGACCAGCGTGCAATAATTTGCGTCCAGAAGACAATTCGGCCACCGCTTCTTTTGCAGGGCGCACAGCAACCCAGTGGGGACGCGCGGCTTTAATTCGTTCGATAATGGCTTCGTTGGCCTGTGCAATAGATGAATACATATCCGTACCTCTGAACTTAATGTAACTGTTTGAGTAAACTGGCAAGACGGGCGTTGCCACCGGCAACAGGTGCCCACTGATAATGCACAACCGGCGTACCGCTGCTTTGCAGATCCAGTGCAAAGCTGCGTAATCCAGCGTTAATGACCTGTACGCCATCAAGGAGTGCGCTATGGGATGCCGGGATGCTACGTTCCTGGTGATGTGTCAGGTTGACGGCGAGTAAAACTGCCTCTTCCAGCGTTTCCACCACCGCTATCCCAGCCTCGCGAAGTATCTCCGCCTGCCCACAGCGCCCCTGCGGATCGGCATCGGTTCCGGTCAAAGTGGCAATCACCACCAGCGGGGCGGCACGTTTGGCTCGCACCTGCTCTACCGCCTCAACAACCGCTCCAGCTGGGTCAGCACAGGCGCCATAGCCCAGCACCACATCCAGAAGCAGTACGCCCACATCCGGCAACGCGGCCAGTTTTTCGATCTCAATGCTGCGAGTCGTCGGGTCAATCATCGGATGCGGTCTGCCCAGGGTGTAGCTGTCGTCCCCCAGGTCGACAATGCGATGGCCACCGCCTTCCAGCATCACTCCCTGGTCATGGCTTTCGCTAACGGGTACTCCCAGCCCGGCAGAGAGCAACATAGCGGCTTCAGCTGCCAACGTGCCGCCGGCGTACAGACCGTAAATACCTTTACCGGCCACTTCCGGTTGAACCTGTCTCTGCAGTGCCACACGCATCAGCAATACCGCCAGTTGTGCAGCATCAGAAAGTGAATTCGCCAGCCAGACGTTACCTTCGCGACGCTGCTCCGGCTTGCTTCCCAGAAACAGCGCGACAACCGGTTTACCCACGTTTTGCATCGCGGCAATAATGCAGGTTCGCACCTGCGGTGACGGTGGTTTAGAGACAAACGCAATCACCCGCGTGGCATCATCCGTAGCCAGCATTTCCAGTGCGGTCAATGCGCTGATGCCGCCAACATCAGCACTCAGGTCGCGACCCCCCAGACCGATAGCGTGGCTCACACCCTGCTGGTGTAGTGCAATCTGCGAAGTAATTTCCTGAATCCCGGTGCCTGACGCGCCAATCACGCCAATCCCGCCTTCAGGGAGTACGTTGGCGAAAGCTAATGGACTTCCGGCTATCATCGCGGTTCCGCAGTCTGGTCCCATGACGAGAAGCCCGCGCTCGCGCGCCAACGTTTTCAGCTCAACTTCTTGCTCCAGCGGCACGTTATCGGAAAAGAGCATCACGTTTTTGTTCGCCAACAGTCCCTCTTTAGCAACGGACGCGGCATATTCCCCAGCGACCGATATCAGCAACAGATTAGCCTGAGGCAATTTCTGGCACGCACTTTCGAAGCGACGTGCTTTAACCAGTTGATGCGAACTCCCTGACGCATTGGTAATCGCGTTCAGCTCTTTTTCCAGTTGCTCACGGATCAAATCCAGTATCCCGGGCTCTTCGCCTTCGGTTCGGACTGCGACACAAATATCGTTTGGCGTGGCGTCAGCAAAGTCGTCGTGCCAGAATCCGGTGGAATCCAGCATTGATTTATTGGCTGGCGTTCCCATCATGACTGAAACCTGATCGACTTCCGGGCGTTCACTGAGTTTTCGGGAAATGATCATCAGGCTGACGGAATCCTGAAAACTTCCCTTTTTAATAAAGGCGTAAATCATTACCGCTACCTCTTTATGTGCGTTTTTCTTTTAAAAACAGCATTGCAACTAAACCGATAGCCAGCAGAGTGGCTGAAACATAGAAGCTGGAAGCCAGGCTTCCGGTCATATCACGTGCCGCGCCGGCAATAATGGGGGCAAGAATAGATGAGCTCATGCCGATGAAATTAAATAAACCAAATGCGGTGCTGTAGTTATTTTCATCCACGCTGTCGGCAACCAGCGCAACCAGTACTGGATCCAGCGCCAGTTTACCCACCAGACCATAGACACACAGCGCAATGATTACCCCTGTCATATTCGGCATCCAAATAATTGACAGCATGCTGATAATCGCTACCGGCACCAGAAACATAATTAATGGTTTTCGCTTGCCTAATTTGTCAGAAAGGCTGGAGAATAACAGCGCGCCAGGAATTGAAATCCAGGCCACCAGCGAAGAGATAAACCCGGTTTCGCTACCGGCAATACCACGTTCATTTTGCAAATAATAGGGAAGCCAGGTCAGGATTACGAAGAAACCGAACAGGCTACAGAACACCATTATATAAGTAATAATTAAGTTACGATTTTTTAGCAGGTCGCTGAACTTACCTTTTTTCACCGGCGCACCATCGACATCAGCGGTGCGTTTCTTCTCTTTTACGAACAGCCATATAGCCACCCCGACCAACACCGAGGGAACCGCCATCGCATAAAATGGCATGCGCCACGAATGTCCTTGATCGTATACCAGCCAGCTTGAGGTCATCAAACCCAGCGCAATACCAAAGGCCATACCACTGTTGATGATCGCACTACCAAGAGAACGATATTTCTTCGGGATCTGCTCGGAAGAGAGACCGTATTGCGGACCGTAGTAGGTTCCTTCACCAGCCCCCGTTACCACGCGGGCAAATAGCAACGTATACCAGCTTTTCGCCCAACCAGTAACCGCGGTGAAAACACCAAATAGAATAAATCCTGGAACCAGTACTTTTTTCTTACCAATTTTGTCGCCCAGAATTCCGGCTGGAACCTGAAGCAAAGCATAAGAAAAATAGAACACGGAATTAAGAATACCTAACTGTGTGCCGCTTAAACCAAATTCCTTTTCTAATTCGCCCATCACCGGATTGAGCACCGTACGGTCGGCGTACATAAAAATCCATCCGAGCCAGAACAGGAAAACGGTGACCCACCAGGCCGGTATTCCCTTTTTCTTTGTGGCCTCAGCCACTTCATATGAACCAGACATAAGCAATCTCCCGGTAATAATTACCGCTGAATACCTCATGTTACCTGACACGATACGTGAGGTTTGATGTTTTAACTGCGCCTACCTTATCGGGGTAAAAATTTATTTCATTTGAACAAAGTCACACAAAATCCATTGTTATAAATTCCTGGGAACTGACCACAGCATTATTAAAAAAAGTCTAATAATCATTTTTAAAACAATTTAAATAAAGAGACTGAAATCATCATTAATTATCGAGTTATTTTTGTAGATATTTTACTTGTCGCTCCCATCACATAATAAAGGTAATAAAACGTTATTTTGACCGCGAGATAATTTGCATAATGAGGTCATCAATGAAAAAGAGAATTGTCATTGCTCTTGGCGGTAATGCGTTATTACAGCGCGGAGAAATTTTGAGCGCAGAAAACCAGCGGCGGAGCATTCAGGTATTTGCTGAGATGGCAGCCGAATTAGCCCGTGACTATCAGTTGGTCATTGTTCATGGCAACGGCCCTCAGGTTGGCCTGCTGGCGCTACAGAATGCAGCATACAAAGAATCCCCGGTCTGGCCGCTGGATATTCTGGTCGCGGAAAGCCAGGGAATGATCGGTTTCGCTATTACTCAGGAACTGGCGTCATCCGCGGGTAACTCTCCCGTCACAACGCTGATGACCCGGGTTGAGGTGGATCCGCAGGACGAAGCCTTCTCAGCTCCCGGTAAGTATATTGGCCCCGTGTATCAACCGGATCAACAGGCAGAGCTGGAAGCACGCTATGGTTGGCAGATGAAAACCGATGGGCAATATATTCGCCGCGTGGTTCCCTCACCGACTCCGCTGAAAATTCTCGATAGCGACGCCATCCGTACGCTGATGGATGCGGGACATACTGTGGTTTGCTGTGGCGGCGGCGGCATTCCGGTTATTGCACAGGGTGATGGTCACCAGGGTACCGAGGCCGTCATTGATAAGGATTTGACTGCTGCCGTTCTGGCACAATCCATCAACGCTGACCATCTGCTGATTCTGACAGACGCCGATGCCGTGTATGAAAACTGGGGAACACCGCAGGCGCGTGCGTTACGACATGCTACCGTTGAGGAACTTTCACCATTTGCCGCGCCTGATGGCGCGATGGGGCCTAAAGCGGCGGCGGTGATGCAGTTTGTCAAACAGACAGGAAACGCGGCATTTATCGGCGCCCTGAAAGATGCCCCGCAGATTCTGGCTGGAGAAAAAGGCACCTGCGTGACAAAGTAAACCGAGATGAAAAAAAGGCTTCCCGGAGGAAGCCTTGTTTGTCGTTAGCAGACTGAATTACAGAACGTCAACCGCGTTCAGTTCTTTGAAAGCCTGTTCCAGACGGGTGATCATGGTTGCCTGACCAGCACGCAGCCATACGCGCGGATCGTAGTATTTCTTGTTCGGCTGATCTTCGCCTTTCGGGTTACCCAACTGGCCCTGCAGGTAAGCTTCGTTTGCTTTGTAGTAGTTCAGAACGCCTTCCCAGGTAGCCCATTGGGTATCGGTGTCGATGTTCATTTTCACTACGCCGTAGCTTACGGAGTCTTTGATTTCCTGAGCAGTAGAACCGGAACCGCCGTGGAAGACGAAGTTCAGGCTGTTGTGCGGCAGGTTATGTTTCTTAGAAACATAGTCCTGAGAGTCGCGCAGGATGGTCGGGGTCAGAACCACGTTACCCGGCTTGTAAACGCCGTGTACGTTACCGAAGGAAGCTGCGATGGTGAAACGCGGGCTGATTTTGCTCAGCTCGGTGTACGCGTAATCAACGTCTTCCGGCTGGGTGTACAGTGCAGAAGCGTCCATGTGGCTGTTGTCCACGCCGTCTTCTTCGCCACCGGTGCAACCCAGTTCGATTTCCAGAGTCATGCCCATTTTGGACATGCGCGCCAGATATTTGGAGCAGATTTCGATGTTCTCTTCCAGAGACTCTTCAGACAGGTCGATCATGTGAGAAGAGAACAGCGGTTTGCCGGTTGCTGCGAAGTGTTTTTCACCCGCGTCCAGCAGACCGTCGATCCACGGCAGCAGTTTCTTCGCGCAGTGGTCAGTGTGCAGGATAACCGGAACACCGTAGTGTTCAGCCATCTGGTGAACGTGATGTGCGCCAGAGATAGCACCCAGGATTGCAGCGCCCTGAGGAACGTCGGACTTCACGCCTTTACCCGCGATGAAAGAAGCACCACCGTTGGAGAACTGTACGATTACCGGCGCTTTAACTTTTGCAGCGGTTTCCAGTACGGCATTGATGGAGTCGGTACCAACGCAGTTAACAGCTGGCAGAGCAAAGTTGTTTTCTTTAGCTACCTGGAAAACTTTCTGTACGTCATCACCAGTGATTACGCCTGGTTTTACGAAATCAAAAATTTTAGACATGTTGCGAGTCCTGTATCTTCGGCCTTGGAAAGGGCGCGCGCTCTAAAGCGCGCTAATAATTGGGCAGGTTTCCCTGCCCATTAAATTCTTACTTTTTAGCACGCTCTTCGAGCATGGCTACTGCTGGCAGTACTTTGCCTTCCACGAATTCGAGGAACGCGCCGCCGCCAGTAGAGATGTAGGAGATTTTGTCAGCAATGCCGAACAGGTCGATTGCTGCCAGGGTGTCACCGCCGCCTGCGATAGAGAATGCTTCGCTGTCTGCGATGGCATTAGCAACGATTTCAGTACCTTTGCGGAAGTTCGGGAATTCGAACACGCCAACCGGGCCGTTCCACAGAATGGTTTTCGCATTCTTCAGGATGTCAGCCAGCTGCTGTGCAGAAGCGTCGCCGATATCCAGGATCTGCTCGTCTTCTTTCACATCGCTTACGGACTTCAGAGTAGCCGGTGCGGTTTCAGAGAATTCAGTTGCAACGCGAACGTCGGTTGGGACCGGGATGTCGCAAGTGGTCAGCAGACGCTTAGCTTCGTCAACGAGATCTGCTTCGTACAGGGATTTACCCACGTTGTGACCTTGAGCAGCAACGAAGGTGTTCGCGATACCACCGCCAACGATCAGTTGGTCAGCAATTTTTGACAGAGAATCAAGAACGGTCAGTTTGGTAGAAACTTTAGAACCACCAACGATAGCAACCATCGGACGAGCAGGTTCTTTCAGTGCTTTACCCAGTGCATCCAGCTCGGCAGCGAGCAGCGGACCTGCACAAGCGACATCGGCGAATTTACCGATACCATGAGTAGACGCCTGCGCACGGTGAGCAGTACCGAAAGCATCCATAACGAATACGTCGCACAGAGCAGCATATTTTTTGGACAGTGCTTCGTCGTCTTTCTTCTCGCCTTTGTTAAAGCGAACGTTTTCCAGAACAACCAGTTCACCGGCAGCGACTTCAACGCCGTCCAGGTAATCTTTTACCAGGCGAACCGGAGCAGACAGTTTGTCTTTCAGGTAGTTAACAACCGGCAGCAGAGAGAATTCTTCGTTGTACTCGCCTTCGGTAGGACGACCCAGGTGGGAAGTTACCATCACTTTAGCACCCTGTTTCAGGGCCAGTTCGATGGTCGGCAGGGAAGCACGGATACGCGCATCGCTGGTTACTTTCCCTTCTTTAACTGGTACGTTCAGGTCCGCACGGATAAAAACGCGTTTACCAGCCAGATCCAGATCGGTCATCTTAATTACAGACATGGTGAATCCTCTCGTTGATTCATAAAGTTTTGTCGACGCTCAAGCGTCGAGCCTGAAACCAATAGCAGCCATCGCTAACGTCGTGTCGAGCATACGGTTAGCAAAGCCCCATTCATTATCACACCAGACCAGCGTTTTGATCAGGTGAGCGCCACTCACGCGCGTTTGCGTACCATCAACGATGGCGCTGTGCGGGTCGTGATTAAAATCTACTGAGACCAACGGTAATTCCGTATAGTCAACTATACCATGAAATGCACCTTGTGCTGCTTTTTGCAGCAACTGGTTGACTTCACTGGCTTTTACTGGTTTTTTCACCGTCACGCTTAAGTCGATCGCCGTCACATTTATGGTCGGTACACGCACCGCTATCGCTTCAAAACGATCGTTAAACTGCGGGAAAATTCGCGTGATGCCCGCCGCCAGTTTGGTATCAACCGGAATGATCGACTGGCTGGCCGCTCGCGTGCGGCGCAGGTCAGGATGATAAGCATCAATAACCTGCTGATCGTGCATCGCGGAGTGGATCGTGGTGACGGTACCAGACTCAATGCCGTAAGCATCATCCAGCAATTTAATGACGGGTATTATGCAATTCGTGGTGCAGGAGGCATTGGAAACGATCCGGTGCTCAGCGCGCAGCTGATCCTGATTAACGCCAAACACAACGGTTGCGTCGATGTCGTGACTACCAGGATGTGAAAAGAGCACTTTCTTTGCGCCGGCGGCAATATGCGCCTCGCCGTGTTCGCGGCTGCCGAAGACCCCCGTACAATCCAGCACAACGTCGACACCCAGTTCGCGCCACGGAAGCGCATCGAGCGTTCGCTCATGCAGAATGCGGATCGCGTCATCGCCAACGATGAGCTGGTCTCGTTCCTGACGAACATCCCAGGCAAAACGCCCATGGCTGGTGTCATATTTCAACAAATGCGCCATGCCTGCAGCATCCGCCAGTTCGTTGATTGCCACCACGGTGATTTCCGCCCGACGCCCGGATTCATACAAAGCACGAACCACGTTGCGTCCGATGCGACCGAAACCATTAATCGCTACGCGTACGGTCATAGGTCTCCTGCAAGGATTTCTCAGAAACGATGTGGCAGACAGAGTAATGCAGCAAATCGCTCAGGGAAACCTTACCTGTCGCAAACTGCGACTAATTGGTTAATTGTCGAACATTTAATCGACTGAAACGCTTCAGCTAGAATAAGCGAAACGCGGAATAAAAGGAATGATTGTCCAGCAACAGAACACAGTTATCTGACTTACGTCACATTTTAACGTCCTTCAACGCGACTTTTATTCCATATTCCAGAATTACGAATAACCGTAGCAAGATTATTTCGTTGCCATGTCACAAATCCTGATTTATATCAGAAAGCTCCCTAACCCGCGTCTATATTATCAGCGCAACGTCCGAGTCTCGGAGTCCCTCAACTATGACAACATTCTATCCCCAACCTTCTGAAGCTCGCTTTCATGCGCTGCGTTTATTACCGGGCCAGGAAGTCTTTTCAGCGCTACACGCTTTTATCCAGCAACATCAACTACAGGCAGCCTGGATAGCGGGTTGCACCGGCAGTTTGACCAACATTGCTCTGCGCTTCGCCGGACGTGAAGAAACCACATTACTTACGGGTACGTGGGAAATTATCTCTATGAACGGCACGCTGGAACTTACCGGCGAGCATCTCCATCTGGCGGTTGCTGACCCACACGGCGCGATGCTGGGCGGACACATGATGCCGGGCTGTACCGTGCGAACCACGCTGGAGCTGGTGATTGGCGAGTTGACGTCTCTGGCATTCAGCCGTCAGCCCTGCGCCGTTTCCGGTTATGACGAACTGGTTATTTCATCCCGCTAACGCTTCACTTATACGAGGTCTTTTATGACGCGTCGCCAATTTTCCAGCCAGTCTCTGGTTCTTATTGTCATTGCTATCGCTATCAACATGGTCGGCGGGCAGCTTATCAGCATGTTGAAATTACCTATTTTTCTCGACTCGATTGGCACGTTGATAAGCGCAGTGCTGTTAGGCCCGGTTGTGGGGATGCTAACCGGATTACTCACTAACCTGTTGTGGGGGTTACTGACCGATCCGATCGCCGCCGCCTTTGCGCCCGTCGCCATGGTTATTGGACTGGTCGCCGGTTGGCTGGCACGGGCAGGATGGTTTCGCACCTTACCCAAAGTCGTGGTCAGCGGCGTAATTATCACGCTTGCCGTGACCCTCGTTGCCGTGCCGATTCGCACGACTCTGTTCGGCGGTGTCACCGGCAGCGGTGCGGATCTTTTTGTCGCCTGGATGCACTCGGTCGGTCAGAACCTGGTGGAGTCCGTCGCCATTACCGTCATCGGAGCGAATCTGGTCGATAAAATCCTTACGGCAATCATCGTCTGGGTGCTGCTGCGACAGCTTCCGCTGCGCACCACGCGCCATTTCCCTACGATGTCTGCCGTGCGTTAAATGCATCCGTTTACGTCGTTAACTCTGTGGGCGCTTGCCGCCTGCTCCACGCTCCTGCTGCCAGCCGGAGTGCCGCTCAGCTTGTACAGCGCCGCGACGTTTGTCGGTTTGCTATGTATGAAGGCTACGCGGTCGCGGGCGAAATACGTACTCTGGCTGATGATCCCCTTAGGACTGGGGCTATGGCTGGTACACGGCGGATGGCTTACCGAGTGGATTAGCGGGCAGCCGCGCGCACCAGAACGCTGGGCCGATGCCGTTACGCTCTGGCTGCGGATCCTGGCCATTGTGTCGACATCGCAGATGTGGATGCAGTACGTGCCGGTTGCGCGCTTTATGCGCGCCCTGTTTGCTTCACGCCTGCCGCCAGGCGTTGCCTATCTGTTCGCAGGCCCGCTGCTGGTGGTTGAACAACTCAAACACCAATTGGCGATTATTCACGAGGCTCAGCGCGCACGCGGCGTACCGCTGGATGAATCCTGGTACCAACGTTTACGCGCTATGCCGGCATTAATTGTGCCGCTCACCCATAACGCGCTCAATGACCTGGCCGTTCGCGGTGCAGCGCTCGATATGCGGGGATTTCGCCTGCATCGCACTCGCACCACTCTATGGGCGCCGCCAGACAGCACCTTACAACGTCTGGCCCGCTACGGTATGGTGGTTCTGATGGCAGTTGAGACAGGAATCTGGATATGGTTACGTTAGAGCAGTTTCGCTATATTCCGACGCACGCTATGCGGCCATCCGCCTGTTACGATTTCCATTACGCCAGGCCTGGTATGGTGGCTATTTTTGGTGAGAACGGCAGCGGGAAAAGTACGCTGGCACAGCTGATGGCTGGCTGGTACCCCGACTTCCTTCCGGGAGAAATTGAGGGCGCAGGCACGCTACTGGGTAATCCCATCGGGCAACTATCGCTGGTCGAGCAGTCGAGTACCATCCAGCTTGTGCAGCAGTCACCTTACCTGCAGCTTTCAGGTTGTACTTTCAGCGTGGAGGAAGAAGTGGCGTTTGGCCCGGAAAATCTCTGCCTTACCGAGACTGAAATTATGCAGCGCATAGATGCCGCCCTTACGCTGACGGAATGTCAGCCTCTGCGCCATCGTCATCCCGGCACCCTTTCCGGCGGGGAAACCCAGCGGGTGGTGATTGCCAGCGCACTCGCCATGCAGCCGAAAATATTGATTCTGGATGAAGCGTTCAGTCGCCTGACGGCGCAAGCCACGGCAATGCTGCTGGCTCGACTGCAGCAGTGGGCACAGGAACAGCATGCTTTGGTGATACTTTTCGAACGCAACCCTTCACCTTTTCTCAGCTACTGCCAGCAGGCATGGCAACTGCGCGACGGAGCATTGTCATCACTATGCTAACGCTAAACCAGGTCAGCTATCGCTGGCCGAACGCCGCCGATGACTGTTTACGCAATATTTCGCTGGAACTCCAGGAGGGGGAATGGCTGGCGCTAACGGGCGATAATGGCGCAGGAAAATCCACGCTTTTGCGCATCATGGCCGGGCTACTGACGCCCTCATCCGGCACAATAACCGTTCAAAATCGTGCGATTGCGCAACTGAAAAACCGGGAGCGCGCCAGGGTGCTCGGCGTACTGTTTCAGGAGGCGGAGAATCAAATCTTTCACAGCAAGGTTGCAGAGGAAGTGGCCTTCGGATTACGGCTACAGAAGCTTCCGGCGACTGAAATTGCGCAACGCACGATGGCGGCGCTGCGATTATGTCAGTTAGAGGATGTCGCCGACGCGCACCCGCTCGATCTGCATACTGCACAACGACGTATGGTTGCCGTCGCCAGTCTGGAAGCCCTCGAACCCGCTATTCTACTGCTGGATGAGCCCAGCCGGGATTTTGATGCGCACTGGCTTGGCGTCTTCGAAAACTGGCTCGCAGTGTGTCGTACGCGTGGCGCCAGCGTTGTGGCGATCAGTCATGACGCAGCATTTACGCAGCGCCATTTTTCGCGCGTAGTACGTCTTGAAGCAGGTCAGCTACGCACGTAACTACCCTGATAAGCAAAAAAACGGGCCGCCTGAGCGACCCGTTTTCACCTGTAATCGAAATTACAGCAGTTCTTTTGCTTTCGCGACCACGTTGTCTACGGTGAAGCCGAATTCTTCAAACAGCAGTTCTGCCGGTGCAGACTCACCAAAGGTAGTCATACCGACGATAGCGCCGTTCAGGCCCACGTATTTGAACCAGTAGTCAGCAATGCCTGCTTCGATAGCGACGCGAGCAGAGACGGCTTTCGGCAGTACGGATTCACGGTAAGCCGCATCCTGCTTGTCGAATGCATCGGTAGACGGCATGGAAACCACGCGCGCTTTCACGCCTTCAGCGGTCAGTTTGTCCCAGGCAGCCACGGCAAGTTCAACTTCAGAACCGGTGGCGATGAAGATCAACTCCGGCTGACCCGCGCAATCTTTCAGCACGTAGCCACCGCGAGCGATGTTCGCCAGCTGCTCTGCGGTACGTTCCTGCTGTGCCAGGTTCTGACGGGAGAGGATCAGCGCGGTCGGGCCGTCCTGACGCTCAACACCGTATTTCCATGCTACTGCGGATTCAACCTGGTCACACGGACGCCATGTGCTCATGTTCGGGGTCACACGCAGAGAAGCAACCTGCTCTACCGGCTGGTGAGTCGGGCCATCTTCACCCAGACCGATAGAGTCGTGAGTATAGACCATCACCTGACGCTGTTTCATCAACGCAGCCATACGCACCGCGTTACGGGCATATTCCACGAACATCAGGAAGGTGGAGGTGTACGGCAGGAAACCACCGTGCAGGGAAATACCGTTGGCGATAGCGGTCATACCGAATTCACGTACACCGTAATGGATGTAGTTACCGGCAGTATCTTCGTTGATGGCCTTAGAACCAGACCACAGAGTCAGGTTAGACGGTGCCAGGTCAGCAGAGCCGCCGAGGAATTCAGGAAGCCAAGGACCGAAGGCTTCAATCGCGTTCTGAGACGCTTTACGGCTGGCGATTTTCGCCGGATTAGCCTGCAGCTTAGCAATGAATTCGTTGGCTTTCGCGTCGAAGTCAGACGGCATTTCACCTTTCATACGACGGGTGAATTCAGCAGCTTCCTGCGGGAAAGCTTTGGCATAAGCAGCAAACTTCTCGTTCCATGCGGCTTCTTTTGCCTGGCCGGCTTCTTTCGCATCCCACTGCGCGTAGATTTCAGACGGGATTTCGAACGGCGCGTATTTCCAGCCCAGCTGTTCGCGGGTCAGTGCGATTTCTGCATCGCCCAGCGGTGCACCGTGAGAGTCGTGGGTACCGGCTTTGTTCGGAGAACCGAAACCGATGATGGTTTTGCACATCAGCAAGGACGGTTTGTCGGTCACTGCGCGTGCTTCTTCAACAGCGCGTTTAATGGCGTCAGCATCGTGACCATCTACACCACGAATCACGTGCCAGCCGTAAGCTTCGAAACGCTTCGCGGTGTCATCGGTGAACCAGCCTTCAACGTGGCCATCGATAGAGATGCCGTTGTCATCATAGAACGCAACCAGTTTACCCAGTTTCAGCGTACCGGCCAGGGAACATACCTCGTGAGAGATACCTTCCATCATGCAGCCGTCGCCCATGAAAGCATAGGTGAAGTGGTCAACGATGTCGTGACCAGGACGGTTAAACTGCGCCGCCAGCGTTTTTTCAGCGATAGCCATACCCACTGCATTCGCAATGCCCTGACCCAAAGGACCGGTCGTGGTTTCAACACCCGCGGTGTAACCCACTTCCGGGTGACCCGGCGTTTTGGAGTGCAGCTGACGGAAGTTCTGCAGCTCGGACATCGGCAGATCATAGCCGGTGAGGTGCAGCAGGCTGTAAATCAGCATTGAACCGTGGCCGTTAGACAGCACGAAGCGGTCACGGTCAGCCCAGGACGGGTTAGTCGGGTTGTGGTTCAGGAAATCACGCCACAGGACTTCGGCAATGTCAGCCATACCCATCGGGGCACCCGGGTGACCGGATTTGGCTTTCTGTACTGCGTCCATGCTCAGCGCACGAATAGCATTGGCAAGCTCTTTACGTGAGGACATTTTGACTCCAGATCGGATAATGAAGGCCACGCCCTAAACGACTTGACGACAGCGCGTTTTGGGCTACGCCGGAAAAAAGTGCCAACAATGTAACCCAAGCCGCGTGTCATGTACATGGAGCATCCTTTTGCCGCTTCAGAAATCTCTGGATCATGCGCGCAAGTTGCGCAATCTTCTCGCCCGCTTATTGTTCTTTTCTTTATACTTAGGCCGAGCGTCGGTTCACCTGTAAACGACGCATTTTTTAGAATAATCCTGACCTTGTGCGGAAGAGAAAAAATGAAAATTCGCGCTTTACTGCTTGCTACGAGCATGGCGGCGGCATTGACCGGCTGCCAGAACATGGACTCAAACGGACTGCTTTCCTCAGGCGCAGAGGCTTTCCAGGCCTACAGTCTGAGCGATGCGCAGGTAAAAGCGCTGAGCGATCAGGCCTGTAAGGATATGGACAGCAAAGCTACCATCGCCCCGGCTGGCAGCGAGTATGCAACGCGTCTTGGCAAAATCGCCGCCGCGCTTGGCGATAACATTAACGGCCAGCCGGTGAACTACAAAGTGTATATGGCGAAAGATGTGAATGCCTTTGCCATGGCGAACGGCTGTATCCGCGTATACAGCGGCCTGATGGATATGATGACCGACAACGAAGTCGAAGCGGTGATCGGCCACGAAATGGGTCACGTTGCGCTGGGTCACGTGAAAAAAGGGATGCAGGTTGCGCTGGGTACGAACGCCGTGCGCGCAGCTGCGGCTTCCGCTGGCGGTATTGTCGGCAGCTTGTCGCAGTCGCAATTGGGCGATCTTGGCGAGAAACTGGTGAACTCGCAGTTCTCCCAGCGTCAGGAATCCGAAGCGGATGATTACTCGTATGATCTGTTGCGCAAACGAGGGATCAATCCGGCAGGCTTAGCCACCAGTTTTGAGAAACTGGCAAAACTGGAAGCAGGACGTCAAAGCTCAATGTTTGACGATCACCCGGCATCCGCAGAACGTGCGCAACATATTCGCGATCGCATGAGCGCAGACGGGATCAAATAATCTTCGAACAGTGCCGGATGGCGGCGTGAACGCCTTATCCGGCCTACAGAATGACAAATTTAGTCCAGCGATCGGGCGTTATTGGCGAAGTCAGTTTGAGACCGGACAGCGCACAGCCACCGGAGCGTACACGTAGTACGTGAGGATGGCGAGCACTGCCCGGGTTCAAAATGGCGAGTAAAATAGCCCGAAACCGTTACTCGCCTTTTTTCGCCGCCTGGATATAGAGCATTTCTAATGCCAGCGTTGCCGCCGCCAGTGCGGTGATCTCTGACTGATCGTAGGCCGGAGCCACTTCAACAACATCCATCCCGACGATGTTCAGATCTTTCAGACCACGTACCAGTTTTATCGCGCGATCGGACGTCAGGCCGCCGATCACTGGCGTACCGGTTCCCGGTGCAAACGCCGGATCCAGACAGTCGATATCAAAAGTCAGGTATACCGGCATATCACCGACAATCTGCTTAACCTGAGCGATGATGTCATCAACGCTGCGGTCGTTAACCTGACACGCATCCAGCACGGTAAAGCCGTTGTCTTTGTCGAACTCGGTACGAATACCGATCTGCACAGAGTGATTCGGATCGATCAGACCTTCGTTCGGCGCAGTGTAGAACATGGTGCCGTGGTCGAATTCGCAGCCGTTCGCGTAGGTGTCGGTGTGGGCGTCAAAGTGCACCAGCGCCATTTTACCAAAGTGTTTAGCGTGCGCGCGCAGCAGCGGCAGCGTGACGAAGTGGTCGCCGCCAAAGGAGAGCATGCGCTTACCGGCAGACAGCAGCTTCTCAGCATGCGCCTGCAGTTTTTCACTCATTTCACGCGCATCCCCGAACGCATAAACCAGATCGCCGCAGTCCACCACGTTCAGGCGCTCGCGCATATCGAAGTTCCACGGGAAGCGGTTGTGCTCCCAGGCCAGGTTGGTGGAAACCTGACGGATCGCCGCCGGGCCATGGCGGCCGCCCGCGCGACCTGACGTTGCCATATCAAACGGTACGCCGGTGATCACCCAATCGGCGTCGCTGTCGTAAGGCATGAAGTTCATCGGCAGACGCAAAAAACCAAAGGCGTTAGAAACCAGGGAGTTGTCGTATTGATGACCTAAGGTGCTCATGTACTGACCTCTTTTAAAATCGGTGAAAAAAAATCCCCTCCGCGTCGTTAAGCCCGACGAGGAAGGGATTGATTTACGTGACTACTTGTATGGGCGAATTATCGCCGTTAATTTGCCCAGGTTCAAGCGAACCCGAGCAGCCTTACTCGTCTTCGAGATAAGTGTATCCGTACAGACCCGCTTCGAACTCTTCGAGGAATTGCTGTTGCAGCTCAGCATCCAGATCGGTTTTTTTCACCTGGTCACGGAACTGCGTCAGCAGGGTGTTCGGATCCAACTGCACGTACTGCAGCATATCCGCCACGGTATCCCCTTCGTCGGACAGCTCAACTTCCACGCTACCGTCGGGGAAGACGAACACGTCAACCGCTTCGGTATCACCAAACAGGTTGTGCATGTTGCCGAGGATCTCCTGGTACGCACCCACCATAAAGAAGCCCAGCATCGGCGGATTCTCAGGGTCGTATTCCGGCATCGGCATGGTGGTCGCAATGCCATCACCGTCAACGTAGTGGTCGATAGCACCGTCGGAGTCACAGGTAATATCCAATAGCACCGCACGACGCTCTGGCACCTGATTCAGTCCTTCGAGCGGCAGTACCGGGAACAGCTGATCGATCCCCCATGCATCCGGCATCGACTGGAACAGGGAGAAGTTGACGTAGATCTTATCCGCCATACGCTCCTGCAGTTCGTCGATAATCGGACGGTGCGCGCGGTTGCTCGGGTCGAGCTGTTTCTGCACGTCATGGCACATGTTCAGATACAACTGCTCTGCCCACGCACGCTCCTGCAGGCTGAAGGTGCCTGAAGAGTAACCCACGTGAATATCATGCAGATCCATCTGGCTGTCGTGCAGCCATTCGCGCAGCGAACGACGGGTTCCCGGCTCGTGCATCTCTTGCCAGGTTTCCCACATGCTTTGCAGGGCACGCGGTGCATCTTCAGCCGGCGGTGTGGCTTCGGTATGTTCACTACGCTCAACGCCGATAATGTTAGACACCAGCACAGTATGATGCGCGGTAACCGCACGACCAGACTCGGTGATGACCGTCGGATGCGGCAGACCATGCTCTTCACAGGCATCGCCAATCGCCCAAATGATATTGTTGGCGTATTCGTTCAGGCCGTAGTTTACGGAGCAGTCAGACTGCGAACGGGTACCTTCGTAGTCCACGCCCAGACCACCGCCGACGTCGAAGCACTGGATATTCACGCCCAGCTTGTGCAGCTCAACGTAGAAACGCGCTGATTCACGTACGCCGGTGGCGATATCACGAATGTTCGCCATCTGCGAACCGAGGTGGAAGTGCAGCAACTGAATGCTGTCCAGACGACCGCGCTCGCGCAGTATTTCCACCAGTTGCAGCACCTGGTTTGCCGCCAGGCCGAACTTGGATTTTTCGCCGCCGGAAGACTGCCATTTACCGGACCCCTGCGACGCCAGACGCGCACGCACGCCCAGACGCGGAACCACATTCAGACGTTCAGCTTCATCCAGCACGATAGCGATTTCAGACATCTTCTCGATGACCAGATAGACCTTATGGCCCATCTTCTCGCCAATCAACGCCAGACGGATGTATTCACGGTCTTTATAGCCGTTACACACGATCACGCTACGGGTCATTCCGGCATGGGCCAAAACGGCCATCAGTTCAGCTTTGGAACCGGCTTCCAGCCCCAGCGGTTCGCCGGAGTGGATCAGCGATTCAATCACGCGACGATGCTGGTTGACCTTGATCGGGTAAACGAGGAAATAGTCGCCGTTGTAACCGTAAGATTCACGGGCGCGTTTAAACGCGGCGTTAATCGAACGCAGTCGGTGTTGCAGGATCTGCGGGAAGCAGAATAATGCAGGCAGACGCTGGCCCTGCGCTTCACGGGCTTTCACCAACTCAGCAAGGTCAACGCGCGCTTCTGGTACGTCCGGATCCGGGCACACGCTGATGTGGCCCAGCTCATTGACGTCATAGTAGTTATTACCCCACCAGGCAATATCGTAAGTACGCAGCATCTTGCTGGCTTCCTCGGAACTCATTGCAACCTCCTGCATGGAGCGTAGTACACCGTGTTCGCCTGCTGACGAAGGCGAACCCAAAGAAATGTCGTCAGACATAGCGAACCTCAATTTTATTAACAAGTGTAAAACAGTTGACTACTATCGCAATCCATAGACGCGATAACAACCCAAATACAGGCAGAATTTCCAGCAGATAGTGCTGACGCTCCGACTGTGCGACCGGTTTCTTTTTCATATCAATGTAAACACGTAACCGAACTTAATGCTGACGGTTCGGCGAAACCACGAGAAAACTCTTGTTTACCAAGAGCGCCCTTGTTCAGTTCTTAGTGACCGTTACCGGCTCTTGAGTCCTGAGAAGCGCCGAGATGGGTATAACATCGGCAGGTATGCAAGATGCAGATTGCGGGGGACATATGTACACCAGAACGGTGCGACAGATTCAGCAGAATACAACGGTTCATTATCTCGTATCACCTCCACGGTTGCTCCTGACGGAACGAACCCACAAGCCAAAGCTAAAGTGTTAACCCGGCTGGAAGTGGCAACACGATGAAAACGTCGTGTGCTTTTTGTATGAGCCGCGCGCCGCGTTTTATACCGACAACAGTACGAAAATGCAAAAGATAAATACGTACATTGCCAGCACCGTCAGGAAAAATTTCCAGTTACATTTTCAGTACAATGCGACCTCAATCAAAAAAAGCTGGAAATCAGGCGAAGAACTGTCCTAAAATAGCCGTCCAGATGTTAATCCATCTATACCGATTAACACTCAGACTGCCAGTGTCCGTCATCTGCAGACTCATGGTAGAATCTTCTACACATGGCTATTCCACTCGACAGTTTGAGCTAACTAAATATTCCTTAGGTGAAATTAAATATGGCAAAACACCTTTTTACGTCCGAGTCCGTATCAGAAGGGCATCCTGACAAAATCGCTGACCAAATCTCTGATGCCGTGCTGGATGCAATCTCGAGCAGGATCCGAAAGCACGCGTAGCCTGCGAAACCTATGTCAAAACCGGTATGGTTTTAGTTGGCGGTGAGATCACTACCAGCGCCTGGGTAGATATCGAAGAGATCACGCGTAACACGGTTCGCGAAATTGGCTATGTGCATTCCGACATGGGCTTTGACGCCAACTCTTGCGCGGTTCTGAGCGCCATCGGTAAGCAGTCTCCGGATATCAACCAGGGTGTTGACCGCGCGGATCCGCTGGAACAAGGCGCTGGCGACCAGGGCCTGATGTTTGGTTATGCAACCAATGAAACCGACGTGCTGATGCCTGCGCCAATCACCTACGCGCATCGTCTGGTACAGCGTCAGGCTGAAGTACGCAAAAACGGTACTCTGCCGTGGCTGCGCCCGGATGCAAAAAGCCAGGTTACCTTCCAGTATGACGACGGCAAAATCGTCGGTATTGATGCCGTGGTTCTGTCGACTCAGCATGCTGAAGATATCGACCAGAAATCTCTGCAAGAAGCTGTCATGGAAGAGATCATCAAGCCGGTACTGCCGACTGAATGGCTGAGCGCTGCGACCAAATTCTTCATCAACCCGACGGGTCGTTTTGTGATCGGCGGTCCGATGGGCGACTGTGGCCTGACAGGTCGTAAAATCATCGTTGATACCTACGGCGGCATGGCGCGTCACGGCGGCGGTGCATTCTCTGGTAAGGATCCATCTAAAGTTGACCGTTCCGCAGCCTATGCAGCTCGTTACGTCGCGAAAAACATTGTTGCCGCTGGTCTGGCTGACCGTTGTGAGATTCAGGTTTCCTACGCCATCGGCGTGGCTGAACCGACCTCTATCATGGTTGAAACCTTTGGTACCGAAAAAGTACCTTCTGAGCAACTGACCCTGCTGGTGCGCGAGTTCTTCGACCTGCGTCCGTATGGCCTGATTCAGATGCTGGATCTGCTGCACCCGATCTACAAAGAAACCGCAGCTTACGGTCACTTTGGCCGCGAACATTTCCCATGGGAAAAAACCGACAAAGCCGCTCTGCTGCGTGAAGCTGCCGGTCTGAAGTAATTTACTGAAGACTGTCCGCTTAGTAAGACCAGCCTCGTGCTGGTCTTTTTTTATTCCCCAATTTTCCCCCCAACGCCTCGTCACCTGAACAATGCAGTGAAGCGGTCCTCTAACAACAATGAAAGCGATTACATAGCACCGATTTTATATCCACAACAAGTTAACATCTCTTTTCCGTCAAGCTTGCGTCACTGTTACATTATTTTTCAGGATCGTCTTAATTCCAGGCAATTAACCATATTTAATCGTATTATAAAATGTTAATTTTCAAATGGTTAATCGATAATCGTGATAAATGTCAGTGTAACCGATTACACTAATGTGATGTGATTCGCATTTTTTTACCCCGTACTCACCTACCCTTAACATCAACAAAACTAGCTACCCAACCGGAGGGCATCATGCCTGACAATAAAAAAACGGGGCGTTCCAACAAAGCCATGACATTTTTTGTCTGCTTTCTTGCAGCCCTGGCTGGATTACTTTTTGGCCTGGATATCGGTGTTATTGCCGGTGCTTTACCGTTCATCACCGACGAGTTCCAAATTACCCCCCACACTCAGGAATGGGTGGTGAGTTCGATGATGTTTGGTGCTGCCGTGGGTGCCGTCGGCAGCGGTTGGCTCTCCTTCAAATTGGGGCGTAAAAAGAGTCTGATGATCGGCGCAATCCTGTTTGTTGCCGGTTCACTGTTCTCCGCCGCGGCGCCAAACGTTGAAGTGCTGCTGGTTTCCCGCGTACTGCTCGGCCTGGCGGTGGGCGTTGCGTCTTATACCGCGCCGCTGTACCTGTCTGAAATTGCCCCGGAAAAAATTCGTGGCAGTATGATCTCTATGTATCAGCTGATGATCACCATCGGTATTTTGGGTGCGTATCTTTCCGATACGGCGTTTAGCTACAGCGGCGCATGGCGCTGGATGCTGGGCGTGATCATCATCCCTGCCCTGCTGCTGCTGGTTGGCGTCATCTTCCTGCCGGACAGCCCACGCTGGTTTGCTGCTAAACGTCGTTTTGTCGATGCTGAACGTGTTCTGTTGCGTCTGCGTGATACCAGCGCAGAAGCCAAACGCGAGCTGGATGAAATTCGTGAAAGCCTGCAGGTGAAGCAGAGCGGCTGGGCGCTGTTTAAAGAAAACAGCAACTTCCGCCGCGCGGTATTCCTTGGCGTCCTGTTACAGGTGATGCAGCAGTTCACCGGGATGAACGTCATTATGTATTACGCACCGAAAATCTTTGAGCTGGCGGGCTACACCAACACCACCGAGCAGATGTGGGGGACGGTTATCGTCGGTCTGACCAACGTGCTGGCAACCTTTATCGCCATTGGCCTGGTTGACCGCTGGGGCCGTAAACCTACGCTGATCCTCGGCTTTATCGTCATGGCCGTCGGTATGGGCGTGCTGGGTACGATGATGCACGTGGGTATTCACTCGGCGGCCGCGCAATACTTCGCTGTACTGATGCTGCTGATGTTTATTGTTGGTTTCGCCATGAGTGCCGGTCCGCTGATTTGGGTACTGTGCTCTGAAATTCAGCCGCTGAAAGGTCGCGATTTCGGTATCACCTGCTCTACCGCAACCAACTGGATAGCCAACATGATTGTCGGCGCTACCTTCCTGACGATGCTGAACTCGCTGGGAAGCGCCAATACTTTCTGGGTCTACGGTGGTCTGAACGTCTTGTTCATCTTCCTGACCCTGTGGCTGATACCTGAAACTAAAAATGTCTCTCTGGAACACATTGAACGTAACCTGATGAAAGGTCGTAAACTGCGCGAAATTGGCGCACACGACTAATCACGAAAAGCTTCCTCCCCCGCGGGAGGAAGCCTTCCTCTTGCAGTCCCTTCCCTGTCGCACTATCCTCTGGCGTTATGAAAACCTCCCGTCTCCCTATCGCCATCCAGCAAGCCGTTATGCGCAGCCTGCGGGAAAAACTCGCACAGGCCAATCTTAAGCTCGAGCGTAATTATCCGGAACCTAAGCTGGTGTACCAACAGCGCGGCACCGCTGCAGGCACCGCGTGGTTACAAACCTACGAAATCCGCCTCAATCCGGTACTGCTGATGGAGAACGTTGACGCATTCGTGAATGAGGTGGTGCCCCATGAACTGGCGCATTTACTGGTGTGGAAATACTTTGGTCGCGTGCCGCCGCACGGCAAAGAGTGGAAATGGATGATGGAGAGCGTGCTGGGCGTGCCAGCCCGACGCACACATCAGTTCGAACTGCAATCCGTGCAGCGTAAGACCTTTACTTACCGCTGCAAATGTCAGGAACACCAACTGACCGTACGCCGCCATAACCGCGTGGTACGCGGTGAAGCCACCTACCGCTGCGTTCACTGCGGCGAACCACTGATTGCAGAATAATCTTCAGAATTATCAGGAACTTTTCTGATCTAACTGATTGCATACAGGAATGACTTTCGCTACGTTGCGGGCTCGTTTTGACACGGAGTTCGTGATGTACCGTAATTTTTCTTTTGCTGCGGCCCTGTTAGCCGCAGCATTTTCAGGCCCGGCTTTAGCCGAAGGCATCAATAGTTTTTCCCAGGCAAAAGCCGCAGGCGTCAAAGTTAACGCCGATGCGCCAGGCGATTTCTACTGTGGTTGCAAAATTAACTGGCAAGGCAAAAAAGGGGTCGTGGACCTCGAATCCTGTGGCTATAAAGTGCGAAAAAACGAAAACCGCGCCAGTCGAATTGAATGGGAACACGTTGTCCCCGCCTGGCAGTTTGGTCATCAGCGCCAGTGCTGGCAGGACGGGGGGCGTAAAAACTGCGCTAAAGATCCGGTCTATCGCAAAATGGAAAGCGATATGCATAACCTGCAGCCTGCGGTAGGTGAAGTGAATGGCGATCGCGCAAACTTTATGTACAGCCAGTGGAACGGTGGTGAAGGCCAGTACGGACAGTGCGCGATGAAGGTTGATTTCAAAGAGAAAGTTGCCGAGCCGCCTGCCCGCGCCCGTGGTGCCATCGCGCGTACCTATTTTTATATGCGCGACCAATACAACCTGACGCTCTCCCGTCAGCAAACCCAGCTTTTTAACGCCTGGAATAAGCAGTATCCGGTCACCGACTGGGAGTGTGAGCGCGACGAACGCATCGCGAAGGTACAGGGGAATCATAACCCGTATGTGCAACGCGCTTGCCAGGCGCAAAAGAGCTAACCTACACTAGCGGCAATATTTTTAACCATGCCCTGGCCTTTAATAGCCCAGGGCCATGACGCGGATGTTTAACTATGCGCATTCCCCGCATTTATCACCCTGAGCCAATCACTTCCGGTAGCCGAATTTCATTGTGTGAAGATGCTGCCAACCATATCGGCCGCGTACTACGTATGGGGCCAGGCCAGCCGCTACAGCTGTTTGATGGCAGCAATCAGGTATTCGACGCCGAAATTACCCACGCCAGTAAGAAAAGCGTGGAAGTGAAGGTGCTTAACGCTGAACTCGACGATCGGGAATCACCGTTGCATATCCACCTGGGCCAGGTAATGTCGCGCGGTGAAAAAATGGAATTTACTATCCAGAAATCGATCGAACTGGGTGTAAGCCTCATTACGCCACTTTTTTCTGAGCGCTGCGGCGTTAAACTGGACAGTGAACGCTTGAACAAGAAGCTCCAGCAGTGGCAGAAAATCGCCATTGCCGCCTGCGAACAATGCGGTCGTAACCGGGTGCCTGAAATTCGCCCGGCAATGGATCTGGAAGCATGGTGCGCAGAACAGGACGAAGGTCTGAAACTCAATCTGCATCCTCGCGCCAGCGCCAGCATCAACACGCTGCCGCTCCCGGTGGAGCGCATCCGCTTGCTGATTGGCCCGGAAGGTGGGCTATCGGCAGATGAAATTGCCATGACCGCACGGTATCAGTTTACTGATATTCTGTTAGGACCTCGCGTTCTGCGTACTGAGACAACTGCGCTCACCGCCATTACCGCGCTACAGGTGCGTTTTGGCGATCTGGGCTAACGGAGAAAAACAATGATCAAGCTCGGCATCGTGATGGATCCCATCGCAAGCATCAACATCAAGAAAGATTCCAGCTTCGCTATGCTGCTGGAAGCGCAACGCCGCGGTTACGAAATTCATTATATGGAGATGGCCGATCTTTATCTGATCAACGGTGAAGCCCGCGCCCATACGCGTACCCTGAGCGTAGAGCAGAACTACGACAAATGGTATGAGTTCAAGAGCGAGCAGGATCTCCCACTGGCAGACCTGGACGTTATTCTGATGCGTAAGGATCCGCCGTTTGATACCGAGTTCATCTACGCGACCTATATTCTGGAACGTGCAGAAGAGAAAGGAACGCTGATCGTCAATAAACCGCAGAGCCTGCGCGATTGCAACGAAAAGCTGTTCACCGCATGGTTTGCCGACCTGACGCCGGAAACGCTGGTCACGCGTAACAAAGCGCAGTTGAAAGCCTTCTGGCAAAAACACAGCGACATCATTCTCAAACCGCTGGACGGCATGGGCGGAGCCTCTATTTTCCGCGTGAAGGAAGGCGATCCGAACCTTGGCGTTATTGCGGAAACGCTGACAGAGCACGGTACCCGCTACTGCATGGCGCAGAACTATCTGCCTGCAATTAAAGATGGCGATAAACGCGTGCTGGTGGTCGATGGTGAACCCGTTCCGTACTGCCTGGCGCGTATTCCGCAGGGCGGTGAAACCCGTGGCAACCTGGCCGCAGGTGGCCGTGGCGAGCCGCGTCCATTAACCGACAGTGACTGGGAAATTGCCCGTCGCATTGGGCCGACGCTGAAAGCGAAAGGTTTGATTTTTGTTGGTCTGGACATCATTGGCGATCGTCTGACGGAAATTAACGTCACCAGCCCAACCTGTATTCGTGAAATTGAAGCGGAGTTCCCGGTCTCTATTACCGGTATGCTAATGGACGCCATTGAAGCGCGCCTGCAAAAATAAAAGAACTCGCCGGTAGAAGGGACCCTACCAATACTAATAGTGACAGCGCTCCTGTTTGTACGCATACTGGGCGCTGTTGCTTTTTTGAACCAGGAAACAGAACCTCTGACAATGAATTTACAGCATCACTTTCTAATTGCCATGCCTGCTCTCCAGGATCCAATTTTCCGCCGTTCCGTGGTGTATATCTGCGAACACAATGAGAACGGAGCAATGGGGATTATCGTCAATAAGCCTCTGGAAAACTTACAAATTGAAGGGATTCTGGAAAAGCTGAAGATCACGCCTGAAGGACGCGATCCGTCCATCCGTCTGGATAAAGCAGTGATGCTCGGCGGCCCGTTGGCGGAAGACCGCGGATTTATTCTGCATACTCCGCCCGCCCGTTTTGCATCCAGTATCTTAATTTCTGATAACACTATCATCACGACCTCCCGCGATGTATTAGAAACGTTGGGCACGCAGGAGCAACCGTCCGAGGTGCTGGTGGCATTGGGCTATTCATCATGGGAAAAAGGCCAACTGGAACAAGAGCTACTGGATAACGCCTGGCTCACCGCCCCCGCCGATCTCAACATTCTGTTTAAAACGCCGATTGCCGACCGCTGGCGCGACGCTGCCAAACTTATCGGAATAGATATTCAGACCATGCCCGGCGTGGCGGGACACGCATGATGAGCGGAACATTACTCTCTTTTGATTTTGGTACGAAAAGTATCGGCGTCGCCGTGGGTCAGCGCATTACCGGTACGGCCAGGCCATTGCCCGCCATCAAAGCACAGGACGGTACGCCAGACTGGAATTTGATTGAACGCCTGCTGAAAGAGTGGCAACCGGATGAAATCATTGTCGGCCTGCCACTCAACATGGATGGCACCGAACAGCCCCTTACCGCGCGCGCACGTAAATTCGCTAACCGCATTCATGGTCGCTTTGGCGTAACCGTAACGCTGCACGATGAACGTTTGAGCACCGTCGAAGCCCGCTCAGGCCTGTTTGAGCAAGGCGGTTACCGGGCGTTGAATAAAGGCAAAGTGGACTCCGCTTCTGCCGTTATTATCTTGGAAAGCTATTTCGAGCAGGGCTATTAAAGCCGCCCCTGCGCCTGTCGCTGCTGCAAACTTTGTGCAAACGTCTGCATACCTGTCTGCTGCCCGGTTTGAATCACGCCGGGTAGCTGATGGTTCTTCCCTTCGCGGATCAAATTGCCCACGGCGAGCGTGTTAACGAGCAGCTCGAATAGCGCCACGCGTCCCCCCTGCTTATCCTCCTCCAGTTTTTGCGAAAGAACCGCCCGCAAGCTGTCTGCCAGTTGATTACGCACCGGATCTTTCTCTGATGCAGCAAAGGAATCCACCAGCCGCGCAATGGCTTGTGCAGCCCCACGCGTGTGTAGCGTTGCCAGCACCAGATGTCCGGTCTCCGCCGCCGTTAATGCCAGCCGAATGGTTTCCACGTCGCGCAGCTCGCCCAGCAAAATAACGTCGGGATCTTCGCGTAGCGCACCGCGCAAACCGGCGGCGAAAGAGACGCAGTGTACGCCCACCTCCCGCTGTTGAATGAGACAACGCTGGCTGGCGTAGCGGTATTCAATAGGATCTTCCAGCGTCAGAATGTGTCCCTCAATATGCTGATTAAGATACTCCACCATCGCCGCCAGGGTCGTAGATTTACCGCTGCCGGTGGCGCCTGTCACCAGAATTAACCCATTTTCACTGCGCAGCAGTTCAGGTATGGCCTCGGGAGTCTGGAGATCGTCTAAATGAGGACAATCCAGCGGTAGCAGTCTTAGCGCCAGTGACGTTCCTTGCTGATGGGCAAATGCGCTGGCGCGCAGCCGCCGGGAGTCCGTCAGGGTAACGGCAAAATCAACCTGCCCTTGCTCCCGCCACTGTACCTGTTGTTGCTCACTGAGCCAGCACATCAGCAGATTCTCTACGTCAGGCGTGGTAAATGGCGCGTTTTCGATTTTTCCACGCCTGCGCCAACGCGCAGGCCATGCATTGCACAGGTGTAGATCCGACACGTTATGCTTTACACTAAGGGCCACTATTTCTTCCATATTCATATGAACATCCTCGGAAAATGAACGATATCGCGCATAACCTGGCACATGTCCGGGACAAAATCTCAGCCGCCGCGACGCGTTGCGGGCGGTCTTCAGAAGAAGTTATGTTGCTTGCAGTCAGCAAAATCAAACCTGCGAGCGCCATCGAAGAAGCCATTACCGCAGGATTATTTTCAATTGGTGAAAACAATAACTAATGGCGAGTAGCCACGCTCTTGATTTTCCATACACCATTTTCTTCTACCATGCAGTCAATGACTTTTTGAGATGACTCACCTGTTCCAAATGTCAAATAGACATTGGTACAAATAGGATCAGTTATAGTCAGATCAATACTAATATGCTTACTCCAGTCTTCATCTGCAAAATCCTGAACCTTTAGAAAATAATCCTCTTCAAGCTCATTATTCATATAAGCTTGTTTTAATTTATTCAATGTATCAATACTAACGAAAGGCTCTAATGCCGTCGGGTTATCTGCAACTGGGATGACATTATGAGCAATCTGCTTTATATACCAGGTATTGAATTTTAATGCTTGTGTATCAGCAGGAACTATTTCTGCCATAGCAAATGATGAGAATAGAAAAGTAAATAATATTAATCGCTTCATCAGTTGTGCCTATATAATTTATACGAAGACTGACTTTTACGATAACCAGGTCCGGGGTAGACGCCATGTTCGATAGCTGCTGTTACTGCCCTGGCACAATAACCCGTAGCGTGTGGATAAGCATTATGTCTAACAAAATTTATAGCGGCTTCTTTATTCCACATTTACAACACTTCATTTATAAACGAAGAATATGAAATATCACAAAGCGAACCATTAGCATGAACATTAAATGCTTCTAACTCCATTTATTGACATCATCACCATGTCCCAAACTTATATTTGCAATGTGTATTATCGTTTAGTTATAAAATCAGTAACAATATTTACCCCATCAATTATGCAATGGCTTAATTTCATTAGAGATATAATTTCACACCTGTTTTTATTACTTTAAACCTTTAAATTAAAGCAAGCCTGAGCTAAATAAAAACGAATTAAAAATTCTATTTGTTAAATCTGTTTACATCCTCCTACAGACTCACATTTTGTACTCAGCACATCCACAGTCCCACCAGGCGTGGTAAATGGCGCGTTTTCGATTTTTCCACGCCTGCGCCAACGCGCAGGCCATGCATTGCACAGGTGTAGATCCGACACGTTATGCTTTACACTAAGGGCCACTATTTCTTCCATATTCATATGAACATCCTCGGAAAATGAACGATATCGCGCATAACCTGGCATATGTCCGGGACAAAATCTCAGCCGCCGCGACGCGTTGCGGGCGGTCTTCAGAAGAAGTTACGTTGCTTGCAGTCAGCAAAACCAAACCTGCGAGCGCCATCGAAGAAGCCATTACCGCAGGGCAGCGAGCCTTCGGTGAAAACTATGTCCAGGAAGGGGTGGATAAAATCCGCTACTTTCAGGAAAAAAGCGTCAACGATCTGCAGTGGCACTTTATCGGCCCGCTGCAGTCCAACAAAAGTCGTCTGGTCGCCGAGCACTTTGACTGGTGCCATACGATCGACCGTCTACGTATCGCTGCCCGTCTGAGCGAACAGCGCCCGGCAGACCTGCCGCCGCTGAATGTGCTGATCCAGATTAATATCAGCGATGAGAACAGTAAGTCAGGGATTCCGCTGGCAGAGCTTGATGCCCTGGCCGCTGAAGTCGCTGTGCTGCCGCGCATTACCCTGCGTGGTTTGATGGCTATTCCCGCTCCTGAGTCAGATTATGTAAGGCAGTTTGAAGTTGCACAGCAAATGGCTGTAGCATTTGCCGGGTTGAAAACACGCTACCCAAATATCGATACGCTCTCGCTGGGGATGTCTGATGATATGGATGCCGCTATCGCGGCGGGTAGCACGATGGTGCGCATCGGCACTGCCATTTTTGGTGCTCGTGATTACACTAAAAAATAAGGAAAATTAAGGAACACCATGAATACGTTGACCTTCCTGCTCTCAACGGTAATTGAGCTGTATACCATGGCGCTGCTACTGCGCGTGTGGATGCAATGGTCTCGCTGCGATTTCTACAACCCGTTCTCGCAGTTTATTGTGAAAATCACTCAGCCCATTATTGGGCCGTTACGCCGTATTATTCCTCCGATGGGGCCCATTGACAGCGCATCAGCATTAGTCGCGCTCGTTCTCAGCTTTATCAAAGCCATCGTGCTGTTTAAGGTGGTGACGTTCCAGCCGATCATCTGGATCGCCGCCGTGCTGATTGTCCTGAAAACCATCGGACTGCTGATTTTCTGGGTACTGCTGGTGATGGCGATTATGAGCTGGGTCAGCCAGGGCCGCAGCCCGGTGGAGTACGTGCTGATCCAACTGGCGGATCCGCTGCTGCGTCCTATTCGTCGTATTCTTCCGGGAATGGGGGGGATAGATTTCTCGCCGATGATCCTGGTTCTGCTGCTCTATGTCATTAACATGGGGATCGCGGAAGTGTTACAGGCGACAGGCAACATGCTGCTGCCGGGGCTGTGGATGGCGCTATGAGTGCCGTTACACCCTGCGACGACGGTCTGGTTTTACGGCTCTATATTCAGCCGAAAGCCAGCCGTGACAGTATTGTGGGTTTACATGGCGACGAGCTAAAAGTCGCCATTACCGCCCCGCCGGTCGATGGACAAGCCAACAGCCATCTGGTGAAGTTTCTCGGCAAACAGTTTCGCGTAGCGAAAAGCCAGGTCGTCATTGAGAAGGGCGAGCTTGGCCGCCATAAACAGGTTAAAATTATTCATCCGCAACAGATCCCGCCCGAAATTGCGGCGCTAACTGATTAGGTATCCCATGCAAAAAGTTGTCCTCGCGACCGGCAATGCCGGTAAAGTGCGTGAACTCGCCTCTCTTCTGAGTGATTTCGGTCTTGATGTTGTTGCCCAAACGGATCTGGGTGTTGATTCTGCAGAAGAGACCGGACTGACGTTTATTGAGAACGCCATTCTGAAGGCGCGTCATGCCGCGCAAATTACGGGTTTGCCAGCCATTGCTGATGACTCAGGTCTGGCAGTAAATGCCCTTGGCGGCGCGCCAGGTATCTATTCAGCCCGCTATTCCGGCGAAGATGCGACCGACCAGCAGAACCTGGAAAAACTGCTGTACACCCTGCGGGATGTCCCGGATGACCAGCGTCAGGCGCAATTCCACTGCGTGCTGGTGTATATGCGCCATGCGGACGATCCCACGCCTTTAGTGTGCCACGGAAGCTGGCCGGGCGTGATTACCCGTGAACCGGCCGGAAACGGTGGTTTTGGTTACGACCCAATCTTTTTTGTGCCGTCCGAAGGAAAAACAGCTGCTGAGCTGACCCGCGAAGAAAAAAGTGCGATTTCTCACCGCGGACAGGCACTGAAGCTGCTGCTGGATGCCCTGCGTAATGGTTAACCTTCCGCCGCTAAGTCTTTATATTCACATCCCGTGGTGCGTGCAGAAATGCCCGTACTGCGACTTTAACTCGCATGCGCTCAAGGGCGAGGTTCCTCATGACGACTATGTTCAGCACCTGCTGAGCGATCTGGATACTGAGGTGGCCCACGCCCAGGGGCGTGAAGTAAAGACAATTTTTATCGGTGGTGGTACGCCGAGCCTGCTTTCTGGCCCGGCAATGCAAACGCTGCTCGACGGCGTGCGCGCACGGCTGAATCTGGCCGCAGATGCAGAAATCACCATGGAGGCGAATCCCGGGACGGTGGAAGCCGATCGCTTTGTTGATTATCAACGCGCTGGCGTCAACCGTATCTCGATTGGCGTACAGAGCTTTAGCTCCGCCAAACTCGAGCGTCTGGGACGTATTCACGGGCCGGAAGAAGCCAAACGAGCAGCACACCTGGCGAGTGGTCTGGGGCTACGCAGCTTTAACCTCGACCTGATGCATGGTTTGCCGGATCAGACGCTGGAAGAGGCGCTGGGCGATTTACAGCAGGCCATCGCGCTCAATCCACCGCATCTTTCCTGGTATCAGTTGACCATCGAACCCAACACGCTGTTCGGTTCCCGACCGCCTGTTTTACCGGACGATGATGCGCTGTGGGATATTTTTGAGCAAGGCCACCAGCTACTGACCGCCGCGGGATATCAGCAGTACGAAACCTCAGCCTATGCGAAGCCAGGCTATCAGTGTCAGCACAACCTTAATTACTGGCGTTTTGGCGACTATCTCGGTATTGGCTGCGGCGCGCACGGCAAAATTACGTTCCCGGACGGGCGCATTCTGCGTACCACAAAAACGCGGCATCCGCGTGGCTACATGCAAGGGCGTTATCTCGAAAGCCAGCGTGATGTCGCTGAAGCCGATAAGCCGTTCGAGTTCTTTATGAACCGTTTCCGGTTGCTTGAGGCCGCGCCTCGCGCGGAGTTCAGACAATATACCGGGCTTACCGAGGACGTTATTCGTCGACAGATCGATGAGGCTATTTCCCAGGGCTACCTGAGTGAATGCGATGAATACTGGCAGATTACCCAACATGGTAAGCTGTTTTTGAATTCGCTGCTGGAGCTGTTTCTGGCGGAGTAATACGGTAACGATCCAGGCCGGATAAGGCCTTGAACCGCATCCGGCAAATTGCCTGATGGCGCTGCGCTTATCAGGCCTACAGGGTTAGGTCGATAAGCGCAGCCACCTTCATCGATTAATACTGATTAAACATTTCCTGAATCTGCTTAGGATCTTTGGTTTCGGTCAGCGCCAGCTGCAACAGAACACGCGCTTTTTGCGGGTTCAGCGAGCCTGAAGCGACAAATCCGTATTTCGCATCATCAACTTCAGCATCCTGGGTAGTAGCACCAGTCGGTACACGGGATGAACGTACGACAACGGTTCCTTTATGCGCGGCAGTTGCCAGCGTATCGAAAATGGTTTTATACAGGTTACCGTTACCTACACCCGCACTAACGATCCCTGCGTAACCCGCATCTACCAGCGCTTTTGCCGGCAGATCGGAGGCGTTAGCATAGTTGTAAACAATCCCAACTTTCGGCAGTTCGGTCAGCTTAGAAACATCGAACGGCGTGGATGTAGTGTGCTTACGCGCAGGCGTACGCTGGTAGTCGATTTTACCGTTATGAATGTAACCCAACGGGCCGTAGTTAACGGATTTGAAGGTAGCAACGTCAGTGGTATTGGTTTTGGTCACGTCGCGACCATCCATAACGGTGTCGTTCATCACCACCAGCACACCGCGGTTGGCAGAGGCTTTATCTGCGGCGGTTACCACGGCGTTATACAGGTTGAACGGGCCATCAGCGCTCATACCGGTAGACGGACGCATCGCACCTACCAGCACCACCGGTTTGTTGCACTTGACGGTCAGGTCGAGGAAATAGGCGGTTTCTTCCATGGTATCCGTACCATGCGTTACCACGAAGCCGTCGGTTTTATCACACTCGGTATTAATCTTTTTCGCCAGCGTTAACCAGACGTCGTCATTCATATCCTGGGAGCCGATATTCACCACCTGCTCACCTTTAACCACGGCGATATCTTTCAACTGAGGTACGGCCTCAACCAGATTTTCTACGCCAACCTTGCCTGCCGTGTAGTTAGATTTTGTCGCGGAATCACCGCCACCAGCAATCGTCCCGCCGGTCGCTAAAATGGTGATATTTGGCAGTGCAAGCGCCGCGCCGCTGAAACCCATAACCAGTGCGGCAAGTGCCGTTCTCTTGAAAAACTCCATGTTATTTCTCCAGTTACTTGAATTTGCAGCATTATGTCTATCTCACAGATGAATAATGTGACGAGTTCCAATTAACCAGATTTATATCTCCATCAAATTGTTATTCTTAGAGATGGATATCAAAAAAACAGAAAAGTACAAAATAAAACGGCGCAGAATGTTTCTGCGCCGTTAAACAGAGGTGAAGATTATTTCAGAGTGCTAACCAGCGTTTTACGATCGTTTTCCAGCGTCACGACGCGGGCACAAACATCTTTGCCAAACTGCTGGAAGTCTTGTTCCTGATTCTTCCATTCGTTCTGAATTGAGGTTTGCAAGCCACCGAGACTCCCGAGCACGCCCTGCAACGGATTACCACCGCCTTTGAGTACGGCTTTGGCACCCATTTCGTTGATGCTGTCCTGCAAAATACCGCCCATCGCCTGATTAACCAGCTGTTGTCCGTCCGCGCGGACTTGATCAATCGCCTTATAATGGAAGGTCAGGCCATCAGTTCGATGCTCGATGATGCGGTTCATCTGCTCTTTCAATTGCGCATCCAGCTTGGTTAAGCGGCCACGCATGTTGCTGCTTTCACCGACCTCTTTGGCGATGATTTTATCCAGCGCCACGCGACCTTTCTCTACGCGCGCTCTGGCACCTTCGTCAATCCACGGCAGGCTGCTACGCAACGCCGCCTGATAATCTTTGGCTTGCTCACGCTGTGCGGCGTTCAGGTTGTACTGTTTACCGTTAAAGGTGACATCGCCGGCCTGGGTAATAATCAGGTCGCCGTTCTCGCCCTTCACCTGCACCGTTTGTGGGCTCAAAATCACATCGTCACGCGGGGTGACGCTGCACTGGTAATCTGCATGTGCGGCCATCGCCGTGAACGTTAGGACTGCCGCCAGCAGCGTTTTGCGCATCATATCTTTCCCTCAAGACAAATCGGGCCGGCATTTGCCGACCCTGTGCTACTTAGTCCCACCAAATATCGAAAAGTTCGCTGGTACGCACTTCTTCGAGTTTGTGCTCTTCCAGCCACTTACGCACGATTGCCTGGTGTTCTTCGGTGCATTTGCCGATTTCCTGCAGACAGATCAGACCTTCCCAGGCCAGATAGCCGCTGCCGTCAAAAGCCAGCTTGTTCGGTTCGATAACTTCATTGATAAAGTCATCAACGATTTGATCGACCTGCTCTCCAGATGTACCTTCCGGGAAACGCCATGCAACCGAAAATCCTACTTCCTGGAATTCTTCGATGTGCATCTTTTTACGCAGACGACGGCTACGGTTCTTTGCCATTATTTCACCCTCTCGAACATTAAGTCCCATACGCCGTGGCCAAGACGATGACCACGTTGTTCAAATTTGGTTACCGGGCGCGATTGTGGGCGCGGTACATAATCGTTACTCTCGGACTGGTTTTTATACCCGTCAATGGAGGACATCACTTCCAGCATATGTTCCGCATACGCTTCCCAGTCGGTTGCCATGTGGAATACGCCGCCCAGCTTCAGCTTACTTAAGATATGCTCAGCAAACGGTACCTGAACGATACGGCGTTTATTATGACGTGCTTTATGCCACGGGTCAGGGAAAAACAGCTGAACCATAGATAAAGAATTGTCAGGAATCATTTTATGCAGGACTTCAACAGCATCATGGCACATGACGCGCAGGTTCTCGACACCCTCTTCATGGGCTGAAGCCAGACACGCACCAACGCCCGGCGAGTGAACCTCAATGCCGAGGAAATTCTGTTCCGGACGCGCTTTCGCCATTGCGACCAGCGACGCTCCCATACCAAAACCGATCTCAAGGGTGACTGGCGCATCACGACCAAACAGTTCTGCGAAATTTACAGGCTCTTCGCTGAACTCAACGCCCATCACCGGCCAGTAGTTTTCCAGCGCGTGTTCCTGCCCTTTCGTCAGTCGCCCCTGGCGACGAACAAAACTACGAATCCGGCGCAGAGGGCGGCCGTTTTCATCAAATTCCGGTGAAATGACGTCGTTCTTCATAAAAGTTTAGTCTGCTGTGTTTGAGTTCTGAAAACGGGCATTATCCAAAGTTAGTTGCCGGATGCAAGTAAAGGAAGAAAGTGAGCAGCGGAAAGTTCCGGTTTACACCCCGTTGCCGCTGTGCTGCAATCTTGCCCCCGGCAATAATGAAACGGTAATCATGCAAGCGTCTCAATTCTCGGCTCAGGTGTTGAGCTGGTACGACAAATACGGGCGGAAAACGCTACCCTGGCAAATTGACAAGACGCCTTACAAAGTATGGCTCTCTGAGGTGATGCTGCAACAAACTCAGGTTGCGACCGTTATCCCTTATTTTGAGCGCTTTATGGCGCGCTTCCCAACGGTAAGCGATTTAGCCCATGCGCCGCTGGATGAAGTCTTGCATTTATGGACCGGCCTTGGCTATTACGCCCGAGCGCGTAATCTGCATAAAGCCGCGCAGCAGGTTGTGACGATGCATGGCGGTATATTTCCGCAAACTTTTGATGAGGTGGCTGCTCTGCCAGGCGTCGGTCGCTCAACCGCAGGCGCGATCCTTTCCCTCTCTCTGGGTCAGCATTTTCCGATTCTCGACGGTAACGTCAAACGCGTGCTGGCTCGCTGTTATGCTGTAAACGGCTGGCCGGGTAAAAAAGAGGTCGAAAAGAAGCTGTGGGAGCTGAGCGAGCAGGTGACGCCCGCCCATGGCGTTGAGCGTTTTAATCAGGCGATGATGGATTTAGGCGCCATGGTTTGTACGCGCTCAAAACCTAAATGTTCGCTGTGTCCGTTGGAAAATGGCTGTGTGGCCAGCGCCAATGCAAGCTGGGCGTTGTACCCTGGTAAAAAACCCAAGCAAACGCTGCCAGAACGAACGGGCTATTTTTTACTGCTGCAGCATGATGATGAGGTGTTGCTCGCGCAGCGGCCACCCAGCGGATTATGGGGAGGGTTATACTGTTTTCCGCAGTTTGATGATGAAGATGGGCTACGTGAGTGGCTGGCGCAACGACACATTAACGCAGATAATCTGACCCAACTTAATGCGTTTCGCCATACCTTTAGCCATTTCCACTTAGACATTGTGCCTATGTGGCTTCCTGTGTCTTCATTCGGCTCATGCATGGATGAAGGCAACGCGCTCTGGTATAACTTAGCGCAACCGCCGTCGGTCGGACTGGCGGCTCCCGTGGAGCGTTTGTTACAGCAATTACGTGCCGGTACACACGTTTAACGTACCGGTCGATAGAGAGGATTTTTTATGAGCAGAACGATTTTTTGCACTTTCCTGCAACGCGAAGCAGAAGGCCAGGATTTTCAGCTGTACCCGGGCGATCTGGGGAAACGCATCTACAACGAGATTTCTAAAGAAGCATGGGCGCAATGGCAGCATAAGCAAACCATGCTGATTAACGAGAAGAAGCTCAATATGATGAACGTTGAGCATCGTAAGTTACTGGAACAGGAGATGATTAACTTCCTGTTTGAAGGCAAAGATGTGCATATTGAAGGCTATACACCAGAGTCTTAAGAACCGTTGCCGGATGGCGCTGCGCTTATCCGGCTTACGATTTAATCTGGTCCTTGCAAATAACAAACACAACACGCACTCCCGGAATGATGAAAAAATTTCTCGCGCTTGCCGTTATTGCGCCGTTGCTCATCTCCTGTTCCAGTTCGACCAAAAAAGGCGATTCCTATAATGAAGCCTGGGTCAAGGATACCAACGGTTTTGATATTCTGATGGGGCAATTTGCCCATAACATTGAGAATCTGTGGGGGTTTAAGGAAGTGCTGATTGCGGGTCCGAAGGACTACGTAAAGTATACCGATCAGTATCAAACCCGCAGCCATATCAACTTTGATGACGGTACGATAACCGTCGAGACCATTGCCGGGACAGATCCCGCCGGACACCTGCGTCGGGCGATTATCAAGACATTGCTGATGGGGGATGATCCGGGTTCTATCGATCTCTATTCCGATGTCGACGACATTAAGATTTCCAAAGAGCCGTTCCTGTACGGGCAGGTGGTCGATAATACCGGCCAGCCCATTCGTTGGGAGGGACGCGCCACCAATTTCGCTGACTATCTGCTGAAAACACGCCTGAAAAGCCGCAGCAACGGTATTCGCATCATCTATAGCGTGACCATCAACCTGGTACCGAACCACCTTGATAAGCGCGCACATAAATACGTCGGCATGGTGCGTCAGGCTTCGCGTAAGTATGGCGTCGATGAGTCGCTGATTCTGGCCATCATGCAAACCGAATCCTCATTTAACCCGTATGCGGTCAGCCATGCCGATGCGCTGGGACTGATGCAGGTGGTACAGCACAGCGCCGGGAAAGATGTGTTTCGCTCGCAAGGGCGCTCCGGCACACCGAGCCGTAGCTTCCTGTTTGACCCGGCCAGCAACATTGATACCGGTACCGCCTATCTGGCTATGCTCAACAATGTCTATTTAGGCGGCATTGATAATCCAACGTCCCGACGCTACGCGGTGATCACGGCGTATAACGGCGGTGCGGGCAGCGTGCTGCGCGTTTTCTCGAACGATAAAATTCAGGCTGCGAATATTATCAACAGCATGACCCCGGGGGACGTTTATCAAACGCTGACCACCCGACATCCGTCTGCTGAATCACGCCGATACCTTTACAAGGTCAATTCCGCCCAAAAATCATATCGACGCCGCTAATATATCCCTCTTCTGCCCCGGTAAACGGGGCCCGGAAGAGGGTAAAGTGTTAACCCCATCACTCTTTTGCTTTGCAATCAGAAATTGTTTGCAAATATTTGTCACAGGTAACAAAAAAAGAGTGTCTCTCGTTGATAGAATCACATCATCAAGCCCCGGCAAATGTGCCTTTTAAAACATTCATCCGCATCACGGTGTGAGGAAATTAACATGAATCTTAAGCTGCAGCTGAAAGTGCTCTCGTTTCTGCAGTTCTGCTTATGGGGTAGTTGGCTCACTACCCTCGGCTCCTATATGTTTGTCACCCTAAAATTCGATGGAGCATCCATTGGCGCAGTGTATAGCTCGCTGGGGATCGCCGCCGTGTTTATGCCTACGCTGTTAGGGATCGTAGCCGACAAATGGATCAGTGCGAAATGGGTGTACGCCATTTGTCATCTGGTCGGCGCAGCAACGCTGTTCGCCGCAGCCGAAGTCACCACCCCAGGCGCCATGTTCTTTGTGATCTTGCTTAACTCTCTGGCCTATATGCCAACGCTGGGGTTAATCAACACCATTTCTTACTATCGCCTGCAGTCAGCCGGGATGGATATCGTTACAGACTTCCCGCCAATCCGTATCTGGGGCACCATTGGCTTTATTATGGCGATGTGGGGCGTGAGCTTCTCCGGCTTCGAGCTGAGTCATATGCAGCTGTATATCGGTGCAACGCTGTCCGTTGTTTTGGCGCTGTTCACGCTGACGCTGCCGCATATTCCGGTGGCTAATCAGCAGAAAAACCAGAGCTGGTCGTCCATGCTGGGCCTGGATGCTTTCGCGCTGTTTAAAAACAAGCGTATGGCGATTTTCTTTATCTTCTCAATGATGCTGGGCGCTGAGCTGCAGATTACCAATATGTTCGGTAATACCTTCCTGCACAGCTTCGATAACAACCCGCTGTTCTCCGGTAGCTTCATCGTTGAACACGCCTCGGTGATGATGTCGATCTCGCAGATTTCCGAGACGCTGTTTATCCTGACCATCCCATTCTTCTTGAGCCGTTACGGTATTAAGAATGTAATGCTTATCAGTATTGTGGCGTGGATGCTGCGCTTCGGCCTGTTTGCCTACGGCGATCCGACACCGTTCGGTACCGTGCTGCTGGTTCTGTCGATGATTGTTTACGGTTGCGCCTTCGACTTCTTCAACATCTCAGGCTCGGTATTCGTGGAGAAAGAAGTTCGCCCTGAAATCCGCGCCAGCGCACAGGGTATGTTCCTGATGATGACCAACGGCTTCGGTTGTATTCTGGGCGGACTGGTGAGCGGTAAAGTAGTTGAACACTATACGCTGAACGGTATTACCGACTGGCAGACCGTGTGGCTGATCTTCGCTGGTTACTCGCTGGTTCTGGCTTTTGCCTTCGTGGCGCTGTTTAAATACAAACACGTACGCGTTCCGACTGGCACGCAGACTATCGCACACTAACGTTTACGCAGAGAAAAGCGGGTTGCCAAAAAGTAACCCGCTTTTTTTGCACTTACTTCACAACATATCCATACAGACGCTTAATACCGTCTGCATCCGTTTCACTGTAAACACCTTGCAGCTCCGGTGAGAAGCCCGGCAGCAGGTTTACGCCCTCTTCCAGCGCCAGGAAATAACGTTGCACCGCCCCGCCCCAGACTTCACCCGGTACCACGCACAGCACGCCAGGAGGATAAGGCAGCGCACCTTCTGCCGCAACGCGACCTGCGGCATCACAAATACGCACCAGTTCGACATCACCACGGATAAAGGCACTGTTCGCATCCTGCGGGTTCATCGCCACGGCAGGCAAACTCTCCTGGCGGAACATCGCTTTTTGCAGATCTTTCACATCGAAGCTGACGTATAAATCGTGCATCTCCTGGCACAGTTCACGCAGCGTGTAATCCCGATAACGTACCGGATACTTGTTGAAGATAGTTGGCAGCACGTCCGCCAGCGGCGTATCGTCCTCGATATGCTGCTCAAACTGCGCCAGCATCGCCACCAGTTGCGCCAGTTTCTCGGTGCTTTCTGCCGGGGTCAGCAGGAACAGAATCGAGTTAAGGTCGCATTTCTCCGGAACAATGCCGTTTTCACGCAGGTAATGCGCCAGAATCGTCGCCGGAATACCAAACTCAGTATATTGCCCGGTTTGCGCATCAATGCCCGGAGTAGTTAACAACAGCTTGCAGGGATCAACGAAGTACTGGTCGCGCGCGTAGCCGGAAAAACCATGCCATTTAGCACCCGGTTCAAAGCTAAAGAAGCGGCGCTCGCTGGCAATCACCGGCGTTGGATAGCTTTCCCACGGTTTGCCATCGACTACCGGAGGAATAAATGGCTGAATCAGCTTACAGCGGGCAATAATCGCTTTACGGGCCTCGATCCCCAGCGCCACACACTCCGCCCATAGCCGACGACCGCTCTCGCCCTCATGGATTTTGGCGTTCACGTCCAGCGCCGCAAACAGCGGGTAAAACGGACTAGTGGACGCATGCAGCATAAATGCATTGTTCAGACGCTTATGCGGACAGAACCGCGCCTGACCGCGAATATGGTTATCCTTTTTGTGGATCTGCGAGGTTTGCGAGAATCCGGCCTGCTGTTTGTGTACCGACTGGGTGACAAAGATCCCCGGATCGTCAGCATTGAGCTCCAGTAGCAGCGGTGACCCATCGGCCATCATCGGAATAAATTGCTCGTAGCCAACCCAGGCAGAATCAAACAGGATGTAATCGCACAGGCTACCGATCTTGTCGATCACCTGCCGGGCGTTGTAGATCGTACCGTCATAGGTACCAAGCTGAATGATTGCCAGACGGAACGGGCGCGGCTGGTCAGCCTTGTGCGGCGCAACATCACGAAGTTGCTGGCGCAGATACGCCTCATCAAAGCAGTGCTCATCAATACCGCCAATAAAGCCAAACGGATTACGCGCCGCTTCCAGATAAACCGGCGTCGCGCCCGCCTGGATCAGCGCGCCGTGGTGGTTGGACTTATGGTTGTTGCGATCAAACAACACCAGATCGCCGCGCGTCAGCAGCGCATTGGTCACCACTTTATTCGCCGCAGAGGTCCCGTTCAGCACAAAGTAGGTTTTATCCGCGTGGAAAACTTTCGCGGCAAATTTCTGCGCATGTTTCGCTGATCCCTCATGAATCAGCAGATCGCCCAGCTTAACGTCAGCGTTGCACATATCAGCGCGGAACAGGTTCTCGCCAAAGAACTCATAGAAATGTCGACCCGCCGGATGCTTCTTAAAAAACTCACCGTGCTGGTGCCCCGGGCAGGCAAACGTGCTGTTCCCCATTTCGACATACTGGGTAAGCGTGTCATAGAACGGCGGCAGCAACTCTTCCTCATACCGACAGGCGGCAGACTCCAGCTCCAGCCAGTCCTGCGCATTGCCGCAGATAACCGCCTCAACGTCTGCCAGGACATCCACGTTGGTCTCTGAAAATATAAACACCGGTATGTGAAACCCGGTGCGTTTCAGCAAAGCCAGGATCCCACTGCGGCTGTCCGCAACGGTAATGACGACTGCCGCGACGTCAGTAAAATCGGTACTGTCCAGCGTCACCACCTTGCGATGAGTAGACAGACGGGAAACCAGTTCACCACTGGCGGCAATATTCATTGATTTCATAAGCGCAAAAACCCGTATCGGGAGAATCAAAAGTCCCGGGCAAAGCCGCATTGCTATGCCCCACGAAATGACAGGTCAAACTGGTCACCAGCCCCGACCGCCAGACATCAGTAAAAGCAGATAGCCTCTGATTTTACTGTTATCCTGCAGTGAGCGTGCGCTGCCCTCACCGCATGGTGGGAGAGTATAGATAAGTCGCAGGAAGGGGCAAACGTCGCGCAAAAAGGCGATATTGAAGGCGATGTAGGGGGAGTAATGTCATCCCAGGCAGCCCCATTCAGACAGGAGAAAATTCGCGCAATCATGGCACCTTTCACCTACAGGCGCAAGATAAAATCCTGTGCTTAAACCTCACAGATAAACAAACATTTCGTCTGAAAATAGCGGCATAATAATGCAATCTGAAACATAATTTCACCTAGGTAATTGCCTTTAACATCAATACGATAATAGGTATGCAGTAGCTAACGTGGTAATCGGACCCTTTATTAATGCCAGCGCCATTTTACTCGGTGGCGTTCTTGGCGCGCTGCTCAGCCAGCACTTACCCGAACGTATTCGGATCTCAATGACCTCAATATTCGGGTTGTGCTCGTTGGGGATTGGTATCCTGCTGGTTATCAAATGCGCTAACTTGCCGGTGATGGTTCTGGCGACGCTGGTCGGTGCATTAATTGGCGAATTCTGCCATCTGGAAAAAGGAATCAATGCCGCGGTTGCCAAAGCGCAACAGCTTTTCACCAAATCGGATGTCAATGCAACACACGAATCCTTTATCCAAAGCTATGTGGCCATCATCGTGCTGTTTTGCGCCAGCGGGACCGGGATATTCGGGGCGATCCATGAAGGGATGACCGGCGATCCTAATATTTTAATCGCCAAGTCATTTCTGGATTTCTTCACGGCCATCATTTTTGCCTGTTCATTAGGAATCGCGGTATCGGCAATTTGCGTGCCGATGCTGGCAATCCAGCTAACGCTTGCCACCTGCGCCACACTGATTTTACCCCTGACGACGCCCGCCATGATGGCCGATTTCAGCGCGGTAGGCGGACTGCTGTTGCTGGCGACGGGTCTACGTATTTGCGGAATCAAAATGTTTGCGGTGGTGAATATGCTTCCCGCCCTGCTGCTGGCAATGCCGCTTTCCGCAGCATGGACGGCATTTTTTGCCTGAGAATGCGTGCAATACCAGCAATGTGGTGATAGATTGTGCAGTCTGCATTGATTTGAAGAAATTTCGTTGACGAAACGAAGTGAATCGGGTTTAATGCGCCTCGTTGCCCGGATAGCTCAGTCGGTAGAGCAGGGGATTGAAAATCCCCGTGTCCTTGGTTCGATTCCGAGTCCGGGCACCACTATTTAGAAGAACCCGCCTATGGCGGGTTTTTTGCTTTTGGCGAATAGTCACTATTCTCTCTTCACCGAACTTTGTTTCAACAGCGCATAACGATTAAGAAGCTGATTAATCCGCATATCGAGTTGCTGATACAAAGCGGGTGATACCCTCCCCTGCAGGCTTAATTCCTCATCGATTTGACGCAATAACTCTTCTGTCGGCGGCGTTTGGTCAAGCTGGCGGCGGATAGTGAAAATGGCTGATTTCAGCTCCGACCCCGTCAGATATTTACCTTTGCGTTCATCAAGCGTATTTAGCCTGGCAGTTAACGCTTCCAGCCCCTGCTGGGCATCATGCCAGTTTTGCAGAGCGCTTTCCGGCAACGCTTCCGTGGTTAACGCTTTTTGTAACCCACTAACGAATGTCGTAGTCTGCGATTCCTCCGGCCATAGGGTGACTAACTGCTGCGCTAATGATGCGGCATACTCCCTCGACCATAGAGGTGACAGGTCATGTAAAACGTCCAATTGCCCTTGCGTTGCGGCAATTATGTCCTGCTTCTGCTCCTTCAAATCTGAAGATTGCCTCAACGTGGACAATTGCTCTGGCGACAGCATCTGCGGCAATGGCTTCACCAGTTCATATCCGTCGGCGCGCATATGAGTGATACCAAGAAAAGCACCTGTAGTTACGAACGCAGTCACCATGACACCGATAGCAAACCCTAACCACATCCGTCGGGCTCCATGTTCGGTTTGAGTAGCAAAAACCGTTGCGCTCGATTGCGCTGGTGACACGGGTTCATTAACCACAAAGACCAACTGTGGCAAAGACGTTTCAACGTTAATGGTCGCACCTGAAGCCGGTATCGTCACAACGGCTGAGCCCGAATCCGCTTCTGACTTCTCCAGGCGTAAAGCGGCATTGTGCATCCAGGTAACAACAGCCTCCAGTTTACTCAGCGCTTTCAACTCAAGCCGTTGCAGCACTTCGCAGGCATGTTTTAAACGCTGTTCAATCCGATAAACCACTGATAAATCAGCATATGACAGCGTTAGCGTACGCAATTCTTGCTGTAAACGGGCCGACAGCCATGTCAGGATTTCAACGCGGGCATGGGTTTGCTGCGGCCATATTGCACTCCAGTGATGCGTCAATAATGCCTCCAGAAGCTCGGCGCCTTCGGCAAGTCCCAGCAGCCCGGCATTACGCATTCTACTGACGGTATACCAGGCCAGGGTTTGCAATTCGACACCGTTATGGCGAAACAAAGTCAGGCTTAACTGTTCAACCTTTTGCCAGTCAACGTCCGGGCGCGCGGGATGAGTCAGCTTGCTGATTTCATCGCGTAGCTGCCCGAACTCCGTGAAAGCACGCGGGTCGCCACCGGCGCTGATGCGATTCGTCTCCATATCAGTACGCTCCTGTCTCAAGCCAACCCTGTTTTTTCAGGTGGCGGATGAGCACCCGTCCCTCGGGGGTAAAATCAGTGCCATAACGAACAACGCCAAGGTCCTGAAGCTCGGCATCGATGGAGTAGCGTAAATGCCCTGGCGATTCCTGCTCCTGCATTGTGACCTGAATACCGTTCAGTCGCGGTTCATACTTCAATAAAACCTGAGAAAGCGTACTGATAAGCTGATGTGCCGTTCCCGGCATACCCTGGAGGATTTTGGTCATATCCGGCAGACCGTAGTCGGGTAAATGTTTAAGGCTACCGGCGCGCGTATTCAAAATGCGTTGCATATTATCCAAAACGGATAAGATGACCTGCGTGTTTTCGCTGACTGCGTGCAAAGGAAAACCACCGGAAAAATTACCCAACAACATGTCATAAAGAGAAGGTCGTTTAATCATTACTCGTCCTCCTGCATCAGGAGAACCAGAGCCTGAGAATTTAATTCAATCACTCGTGCTTTATCAGAATCGAGATCTTCACGACCTAATACCACGCGCCATGAATCCTCAGACTGATCGGGAGAAATGAACATTCCCGCCACGGCAACATATTGCGCTTCCATTTCGAGTGGAATATCGACAGTTACGCTTTCACCAGGACGAACCCAAACATCTTTCTGAGCCAGTAAATCCGCTTTTACCACCGTACTGTCTTGCGCAAATAAAGACTGATAGTTTGTCGAATCAAATGCTTTACGATCTTTGAGTTGGTAAACACGTACGACTGTTGAAAGCGCGATGCCCTGCGCATTTTTATTAGCGCCCTCTCTGGCGCAAAGATCCAAATGCAATGTTTTAATTTCCTTATAAAAAATTGACTTCGTTAATGACACCGTACCTTCAGAGACTTTCTGTGTCAGACCACATCCGGTTACCAGACTGGTCATTACGGCAAAATTAATAGCGATAATCGCCAGTCTCATCGGCTTCCCTCCGCTGATCGTGTTGGCTAAGGCTCTGCCAGAGCCCAAGTTTAATCGTTATGAGTTGATTCTTAATTTCCGGGTTATCCAGACGCATAACAGCCGTGCGGCCGAGCTGTACTGCGCGCTCGCTTTTACTACTGGTAAGTTGAGCATCCGGAAGCGCCGAGCGAGGAATACGTAATTGCAGCCTCGCATTCACTCTGGCACCTAAATAAACGTGCAGGAGCGCGAGAAAATCATGGTAAAGCTGACCGCCGGGTAACCAGTCGCAAACCTCATCAGGAATGTCCGTGGTTAGCGTAATGAGCACCTGACTGTTAATATCTACGGCGCTATGTCCCATCACCGGACGAGAATGAAGGCTAACGGGTTGCCGCGTATTCATTTTTAACGCCTTATCCAGCAGAATTAAGCGTTTATCATGTGGTGTCACGGTAGTATTTGTTGTTGGCGATAATAAAGATACCAGCGCGGATATTCCTTCCGCCGTACGCGTCGGCATTCTCATTATTCCCAACAGCGCCAGGAAACGCGATACCGGGGTAGCCGTTTGCGTGGCGCATCCCTGAATGCCGAGCCCAGTCAGCCCCAGTAAATATTGTGAAGTCTCATCTGTACCGCCAGGGCGAAAAGTCGCTGGATAGCTGTATTTACGCCAGATTCGATAAAACTGCGTAATTAAGCGATGGTTGAAAATATCCAGAAACTCAGCGGCGACGTCCGAGCCTTCCTGACGCTGGGCAATATCATCCTGATAGGTTGTCGGCAGCGGCGATTCCACACCATACAACCCCATAAAAGTGACACGAACCGTTGGCGGCAGTGTGGGATGCTGCAGATCATATTCTGCACTTTTTAGCTCACCCGCCGGGAACCCCATCCCCGGATGAGGGCGAAAACGAATGGCATCGAAGCACGGACTTTGCTGGCTTCCTGGAGCTGGCGCTTGCGGGTTCCCCTGTTCCAACAACTGGCAGAAACGATAAAAATTGGTACGTGGCAGGTTTTCGCCAAGGCTATTTAGCAGCCGGGTAGCCGCTGATTGTGATTCTCTTTCCATCGCAAGCTTTTCCCTGCCGGCTGTATGATTAAAGTAAGCTGATTAAACAAATGAATATCCGCATATAATGCAAAAAAGCGGTTAAGCATTTCTCCAAACAGATGAATATCGCCCTCACCGGTGAATCCGTTCTCATCAAGCGTTACTTCGATGTCCACACCACGGAGTAGAAATCCTTTTTCAAAGCGCTGTATTTCATGTTGTTGAACATCCATGATCGCATCCAGACGACGATAATTCAGCTCATCATCCTGCCAGTTATAGAGAGACAACGTTCCTTTGAGCACTTCAGCGCTGGCCATCATATTCAGAAAGCTGGACCCGAGGTGGCTTAAGACGCGCCAGTGAAAACGATCCTCGGCGGGAGGATAAGCCGGTAGCGTCGGTTTACACAGATTGCGCACGGCAAGCGGCGTCTGGAGGATCTGCTCGCAACGATTAAGCAATGAACTCTGCAAAGCTCGCCTGGGTAGCTGACCGTTTGTTCCGGTCACTTTCAATGACACGGTTTCATACTCAGCAAGACGATCCCGCTCCCAGGCGTCACCGCCGAGGATCAGCCAGGTGTCATACAATCCGGATACGCCGCGCCTGACGCGTGTATGGTAGTAACGTTCGGGCGCATTACGACGCATCATGCCTCCCTTGTGGCGAAAGCTGGTGAATGGGGCATAAACGGCATTACGCGCCCGCTGCGAACCAGAAACCGCATCCACCGAATAAATTTCCGTGTGACCATCCTGCAATCTGCGCGGACGCAGCAAATATTCGCTTTCCAGTCCATTAACCACCAGCGGATCGGCTTCCAGAGTGAAGAGATTAATAACCGGAACGCAGTGCAGACGGATATTTTCACTCCCCAAAGGAAGCTCAGAACTCCACTGTTGAGTCAGTACAGCTTCTATTTCAAAACAATCTATACCGGCAGGAAACGTTACCTTTTCCAGACCGTTAAGATGGACAAACATAAATTTTTCGCGGAACGTAAAATACTCAAGCAATAATTGCCAGCCGCCAAACGCCGCATCACCTTTTGGCCATAAACTGTCTTCACTGGCAAATCCGCCCGGGGAAAAGTGCCCCTCCAGGTGAATACGCTCTACGCTGTTGGGGAGTCTCAAATAAAGAGAGGCCAGACGCTTTGTCAAAGCAAGGTGCAACGCGTGGGTCACCGGCGCGTCACCGCTCAGGTAAAGGCTGAGACGCGTCAGATCGGTTTGCGACCAGTCCATCTGTGGATTGCACTTTATTCGCATACGGATGACCGAGCGTCCGTCAGGTTCGGCATCGATATTCACCGCCGTAACAGACAGTGGGCTGAGCGTGACGGGCTGGGTAGTACGATACTGACATACCGTTTTTTTAGGACCGACGGGCTGGGACAATACGCCAAACCCCGCATTAATCCGTTCGCTCATTTTCAGCACATTAGTATCCGGTAAAAGTTCGACAATGCTTAAGGAGGGAATAGTGCGTAAATAATGTGGCCATAGCAGACTCATCAAGCCTTCGGTAAATTCAGGAAGATGATCGTCTATTTTGGCGCGCAATCGCCCCATCGAAAATGCAAAACCTTCGAACAGCCGCTCCACATAGGGATCGGGGATACCGGCTTTGTCCAGATCCAACATGGCGGCACGATCCGGATGCGCCTGCGCAAACTCTTTTGCCGCTTCCCTTAAATAGCGCATTTCCGCGTCATAATAACGCAGAGTTAAATCTTCCATTTTACAGTTCGCTTATTTTGTTTTTTCTTTAGCCGCATAAAACGGCGGCTCTGGCGGGATCAATGGCGACCAGCCCAGACAACAGTGACTCCATCTCTGGCGCCAGACGTGCTTTGTCGCTTTCACTGCGATTGGCTTTTAAACGCAGAAGCTTCAGCCGTCGCGCTTTGACTTCAAACAGCAGTTCAGGCTCCCACTGTTTGAGAGTGAGAGAGTGCGCAGTCGTATTCAACTCGCCAAGCAAATGCAGCGCGAGATCGTTGCGCCCACACTGTTCCGTCAGACGGGCCATCAACAGCTGGCGTACCCAACGCTGTCGACGTGAAATAATGCCAGGTCGAGCCTGAAGCCAGGCGAGCGCTGCTTCAATGCCTTCGCTATCCGCCAGCGTCAGGGCCTCGCTTTCAAGCAGCAGGATATCGTCATCCTCCCCGACGGTAGCCGCCGCAATTTTATCCGTCTGCCAGTCGCTTTCCTGCAGCACGTCACGGGCTATCCATTCACGCGTGACGTCATCGGCAAAGGGCGTTCCGTCATTAAATGCCAGCGTTTCCAGACCCGGCATCCGATGCAGCAGCATTTTCAGATCGCTGATGATAATGGCGGCATGTTTATCCCATGGCGATCCCGCCCTGGTTAATGCCTGATGAAGGTACCACTGCACGTCCAGCCAGAAATGATTCACTCCCTCAACAAATAAGCTGTCAGTTAGCTCAATCAGTTCGGTCCAGCTTTGCTGCAAATACAGACGCTTGAGCTGGGCTCGGTAATCACTTTTAGGTGGTACCAGGCGTGTACGCCCTGCGCCATCTGGCGGTGGAAGCTGGCTAACCGTATCGAGCCGCACGCTTTTCATCAAATGATGCGCCGCCAGCCAGCCGTCCGGCTGATCGCTTAAGTATTTCGCCAACACACGTGCCTGCTCCAGCAGCTCCCGGCCAGAGGCAATACTTTTGAGGACGGGAGTTTCTACGCTATACCGACCGGTTTGCGGACTGACATTTTGTGGAACCAGCGCCTGAGCGCCGCCAGACTGTGCCAGACGATTCTCCAGCGCGCTATACAGCGCCCCAAGCCCTGGACGAATGCTCTCTTCTTGCTGAACAAACTGCTGTTCCAGCAGCATCAGCGCACCGGCGATCCGCTGCGCGTCAGGTCGTGAAACTTCGGGGAAACGTGTCAGACTATCCAGCATCCGCCCGCCGGCCAGCCATTCCAGCGCGGCCTTATGGCTGTTGGCTCTTAAGGGATGGAGAGAATTGCCATACTGCTGCATCAGGCCAGCCAACAAAATCAGACCATCGGCCAGGCCGGACTCACCATCCTGATGCAAACGCGCCCAAGTGTAGTAGGTGACAACACGGACATCCTTACAGGTGTGGATCAGCAGTTTTTCCGCAAGCTCAACGATGAGATCCGTTTGTGCGCCAGAAAGTTTATTCACCTCCTCTCGCATGCGCTGAAAATCATCGTCATAACCGGGATCTTCCCCGCCCGGGTTGGCTGCGGAAACGGGCAATAACCAGTTTTGCCACAACGCTATTTGCGTTTGCGCCTGTTCCATCAGCTGCTGTTGTTCATCTGGCGAAGCCGTGCTGGCGGCCAGTAGACGTTGCAGAGCGCTCATTCTTCTTCCTCTGAGGGGGACTGGCTGACAACAAAAATGGTTTCTGGCAGCTTAAAATCGCGGAGTTTGAGTAATGCGAGCGGGCCTTCACCGACCTCCGTTCGCAGGGTGTAGTTCAGCGGCAATCCATCCTGCGCAGTCCAGCGCAGGTTAAAACCACTGTTCACGCCGGCGTTATCGCTGATCTCCGCTTTCTCAAGCAGTCTTATCCAGCCCCAGGTGCCGGGGTTATCTGAGTAGATTCGGGTTCCCGTATTCGTACTCACCCAGCTTAGGGTGGCCCCTGACGCTGGCGTATCGGCTGGCCAGACAAGGTTTTTCCAGGTTGGCATCTGATTAACGTAGGTGAGTTTTTGCCCATCCAGTACGAGATCGGTTTGCATCACGTCCCGCGCCGTTCCAGGACGCAGTTCAAAACGCATCCCGGCTTCTCCACGAATAAATGCGACATCCGCAATCTGACTGAGCTGGTCCATCGCCTCGAGGAACGCCGGATTAAACTCCAGCCCCTGCGCATTCACCGTGTCAGCAACCCAGTGACTTCCCTGTTTATGCAATACGCCGCTTAAATGACTTTCGAGAAAATGCGGGATCCGGCCATTATCGCTTCGCAGATATTGCGCCAGCAGCGGCAGAGAGGCCTCGCTACCGACATCGCGAAACGGATAACGTCCGCCGAATGCGCTGTTCCAGTCATTCACAATCAGCGCCTTCCATTGCGCATTCAGACCCGCCGCGGTTGGTTGCAACACCTGCTGCCATGACTGCTCCAGCGGCTGAACAAACATACTTTGACCAAATCCACTCCATGCTTGCCCCAGACTGGCCGCTACCAGATTGCCATAGTCACGCGTGGTAGTGAGATCGACGGTTTTACCCTGAAACACCGTTTGCGCCAGGGCCTGACTCATTCCCTGCGGATCGGCAGCGTTAGTAATCTGCTGGAGTTTCAGCCTGACCTGCGTTACCCGGGTCAGGTAGGTTTGCAGACTAAGGTGGCTGATATCCTGGCCAGCCGATTGTTCATCCATCAATGCCAGGATTGGCGAGAAGGTACCCGCCATAGGGCCTTCTTCTCGCGCATGCTGGTCAATAGTCTGATTTTCTTTAGTGTTAAACAGATCCTTTGCCGACTTCACCAGTGAGTCCGACAGCGCTTCACCGGTTAACCCTGTGCGTCCCTGAACGGCGAGCGTATTCATTAGCGCAACCAGAGGAGACTGACGGATATCTGCAATCAACGTGAGCTGATCGATGGCATCACTCAGCGTTTGGGTGCGCTGCCAGCGAATACTGTTGAGAAAATCCAGCCAGCTGTCGGCAAAATCCGTGAAGTAACGCTCGCTAAGACGCGCCTTTAAGGCCTGTGGAGAGAGAGGGTCGCTTGCAGAATGCGTATCATCCCCCAGTACCTGATCCATTTCTTCCCGGCGGTTGTTTACGATTTTCTCTATGGCGGGCAAAACCTCCTCTTCCCAGGCTTTGCGGGTATATACGCCAGCAACCGAACTGCGGGTATAAAATACGTGGTCTGCCCGGGTATCGCCGGTCATGTCTTCCAGACGAAGTTCGGTGTAATGCGGCGTTACCTGTTCAATGATTTTCTGATACAGAGCGGCTTCGCCATTGCGGATCCCCATCTGACGAATTAACAGCGTTCGCGCCTGGCTAATAAGATTTTTATCCGCTGTTATTTTCCATTCAGGATGCGCCTGAAGGTTTTCGCCCCAGAACTGCCAGAGTCCTGGCCCAACGCCCTGCCATGATGCGCGCGAAATACCCGCTCTCTCCGGCCAGTCTTGCATCAGAGCCTGACTAAAAAATGATGCCTCCATCTGCTCAGGCCGGGAGAGCATCAGATACATTTTCAGCTGGTTGTAGGCGATCTTTGCCTGGGCGGAAAACTGCGGACTGTCTGGAGCCAGTCGGGTTAACGCCGTTAATTCCTGAGTGAGATGTTGCGCGGCTTCATCACGCAGGAGCGGAATAGCGATACGCGTATAACGTGGCCATAGCGCATCCAACAGAGCATCATTTTGGCTTAAGCCGAAGCGGTAGTACCACGGCGCCCCATTCAGTTGACGCCAGCGAAGCATGCCTGGGGTTTGCTGAAGCGCGGACAGCGCCGTAAGACGCTCGGCGAGCGGTTCATCCGCACCACCTGCCAGTCTCGCCTGGTCCAGGCTTTCGCCGATCAGATTGCGATTCGCAAGAAAAGATACCACCATTCCTGCGCCCCATAGCAGCATCAAACCAGCGGTACCGACTGCCAGCACACGCATCCCTGAACGGCCTGTGCGCTGTGCCCTAAGTTCAGCAGGTAACGCAGGGAGCGAATCAAGCAGCGCGCGCCAGCGCTCATCACGCGTCCAGGCATGCGCCACACGCGGTGAAGTACTTTCCACATGCTGACTCAAGATTACCGCCGCCAGCGGCAGAGGCCGATGCAGGCTGAAAAAAGCAGATAACGCGTCGCTGATGGCTTCTGCGTTTTGCGTGAGCGCATTCGCCATTTTTAGTAAGAAGTTATCGTGGATATTGCGCGTAACCTGCTGCGAACCCTGTTCCGCCAACTGCATTACCAGCGCGGCCAGCTGCGAACGGCATAACGCCGTTGTACATCCTGCAGGGAAAAAACACGTCGCAGACTGGGCTATCGCGGCATTCAGAACGGATTGAGCGCCATGCAGCGACCAGAGGTATAACGGCACTCGCCAGCGAAGCGTGGTAAATACAGCCTGAAGATGGCGGGCAGCATTATCTATTTGTTCTGCGGTTAAAGAGACAACAGGTGCCGATTGAACCAATGAATCCTGGTGCTGAAAAGTGGGGGTTACCCATACAATCCCATCCAGCGGGCGCCGATGCAGCTTGCGTATCGCCTCGAACAGCGTGGCATCTGGCACACCAGTTAGCCCGCCCCCCCAGATTAACACCACGCCATCCCCTTCAACCCAGCGCAGAGAGGTGAGTTTTGGTACCAGTAGCTCAACCTGAATGACATCCCCCATCACCAGCAGAATACGGGTTTTGGCGCGCCAGCAATGGCCGTAACTCTGACGAAGATATGTGAGTACATGATTTAAAATTTCAGCACGACTATTTTTAATATCTTTCTTTGATTTATTTCCTGAAATACCAAAACCAGATAACAGATTAAAACGCTGAAAGTAACTTTTTGAAATAATTATTTGCCATAAACGAACAATTGCATCATCAAAAAGTAATATTGTGATACATACGCCAGCAATTGCCAGTGACGCATTTTGTTTTTTCTCCATAGTCGGAATATGAATCAATGGGTTTTCTACCCAGATGAAAAATCCCCCTATAATTATTATCAGCATAACAATAAACCATGTACTTACACGCTTATTATTTTTCACATCATCCTCCTTCATCAAGGTTATACCGGATGAACAATAAGCATATGAGTGGTTTTATCATTAATTAATAGCCATTGTGCCATATTTGATTTAGCCGCATGTTCATTAGCACAAATTAAAATGACATTTCCTACTACAAAATTCAGCCTGCCAAATGTATCATCCAACACGAAATCTCCTTTTTTCGATAACATATATCCAGATTGTTCCATTGACTGGAGTACCAGCGCCAGTGTTTCGCTTTGTATCTGGCTACGCCAAAAAAACCACGGCAGGTCAGTCGTTATATTTCCCCATAATGTCACGGTTGTTACTGATTCCACAGCCTCGTCCATAACTACCGGACGATGTATCCATGACTGCGGTGTTACATGATGGTGAGTTAACCAATCAGGTGAGGCCAACAATATAGCAGATACCGATTCAACCTGCTGGTCTCGTGGTTCAAGGAACAAATTAATCTCAATAGAAAGAATTAATATCGCCTCCTGACAATCCAGACAGTTATCAATCCACATTATACCGTCACTTTCTGTACAGATAGTCAGATTTTGGTCATCAAAAGATAATGAACAGACCCGACGCCAAACGGTATTAATCGTTTCATTCTTGAGCGTGCCATCGTGTTGAATACGGACATGGAGGTTTCCAGAAAATTTCTCTAATTCAGGTTGTAACTGTCGGATTATATCCGTCAGTAATTGTTCCATGCGTAGCAGATAACCGTCCTCACTCATATTGGTAAGTTGTAGGGAGATTAGTGCAGTACTTAACATCCTCTGGTATTGAGGGTAAAAAAATGGTTGAAGTTCACTCCCCCCTTGTAAAAGCGCTGCTGCCAGTTTATTTCTGGCGACTGGAGTAATATATGCTGTTGCCAACACCCCCATAGCCAATTTTCCTAAAGCAACCTGCTCATCGTATTGCTGCTGGTGTAAATGATTCCACCAAATGACACGATCGCGTTCATTTTCATAACGTCGCAATTGAAAAATATAACCCATAAAACCAATTAAAAAAGGAATAAAAAAAGAGCAAAACCAAAACCAGATTGTATGTGTAGGTTCATTTTCACGCCAAAATGAGAATACTAATATTGCTCCCAAAAAAACACAGAGAAGTATAGTAGTTAACCAACGAAATTTATCTGGGGGGACTGGTAATTCGGCTTTCTCAGGGATCTTTTTAAGATCGATTGGCATATATTACAGCCTTCCAGCAATAGGTAATGAGGAAATCAATGTACAACCGCATCCACAACGGTGGCCATGGAGAGCAATAGGCTTACCATTAATTCTGGAACCGAAATCTCCTTCAATTATAATTGTTTCGCCATGTATTGGGCAGAAAACTTTATCCAGCATACAAGAAACCGGCAATCCCATAAAAATAACGCCAGAACTCCCTTCAAGGACAATACCGCCATGAGTCGTTTTATCTGAAAGACGAATAACACCAAGCATATTTTACCCTCTTTATTTTGAACAAAACTATCCGATATCAACTGATAACATCTTCCATATACTCTCTTCCTGGATCATGACAATAGTAATATCGAATACATTACCATCGTTAAATTTAACACTTCCTGAAAGTACACCTCTGTTACCTTCAACGGAGATATTATTAAAACTATAATCCTCTATATTTTCAAATTTATAAGATTTCATTGCCAACTTAAAATCTTCACTTGTGATTTTCTCGCGCATCTCACTCGCAGTTTGTGCATAGGCTAAGATATAGGAATTGTCACGTAACAAATCTATTTCCGCTCTTGCTGCCTCCTTAACGCCGGTCGTCATAAAAAATATGAAGGAAACAATAGATATTGTAAGAATAGCGACAAATGCCAGACAGACAAAAACCTTCCATTTTGCTGATCTCTTCGCTCCAGCAGAAAAAGTTGATTTTACACGCCAGCCGGATTCTTTTACGACATTAAAAAGAGGAGCGGTAACACTGGATGATTCAAAATCGTAACTGTATATCTTTCCTACCTTGCCATTTTCTTTTAATCCCCAGGCACCTCCTAATTTGAATTCTTTTCTTCTCCCTAACTGAAATTCCTTTTTAAAACCAATTCTTTCTGGCCCAACTTCCCATTCAGCACTGGTTGATTTCTCCTGATAACCCACCTGTTTACCAACATCATCAAACACCAGTCGAATCTGAAAACTTTCTTTTAAACCTCCGGCATCATAGATATTTGACCAGTTAGCATCGACATAATTATAAATAACAATAAGGTCATCACTATCCTCCTGTATTGTAAATGGAATATCTTGACATTCATTTAAATCCAACAATCGTTTTTTTAAGGAAATTAGGGTACAAGACCCCGTTGATGATGTAGACATATTTTGAGGCATAATTCTCTCTTCACAATTAATAAATAACAGTAAATGTTTATTTCACCGCCTCCGCAGCGTTCACCGCACAGCGTACGGTGGTGCCATCGGGGTAAGGCTTGTCCTTGATGGCATAGCCGCGAAAAAAGGTCAGGCCCACATCAAACCCGGGAGAAGGACGATAACCTCCGCGGCGGACCTTCATATATTGCCCATTATCGTCATCCAGGATGACGCCCTTCTCCGGACCCTGCGGATCCTGGCGCGGAGATGTCGCGTAATAGTCCGGGTCATACCAGTCGCTCACCCACTCGTAACCGTTCTCTGCCATGCCGTACAGCCCGCCGGGGGTCGGCGGATAGCGATCGACGGCATAACGCACGAAGGAACTTTCCACGCCAGTGGCCTCTTCCGTAGCCTGCCGGTCCTCGCTGGTGGCGTAGTTTTCACCGCGCCCGGTTTTCTCATCTTCACGCCAGTCGCCGTCATCCGTTGCCACCAGAATATACTGACCCCGGTCACGCGCCGCATACTCCCACTGCGCTTCCGTCGGCAGGGAAAACGGCAGCCCCGTCTTCTTTTTCAGCCAGCGGCAGTAATTATCGGCCTCTGTCCATGACACCACAGCCGGACTGTTTTTAAAATGG
>NZ_RPOI01000005.1 GCF_003818115.1 Citrobacter youngae
GCAGCTGCGTGGATTTTTGTTTTCATAGCGACCGTGTCAGCACCTTAGAAACGCAGCTAAAATTGAGCACGCTGGTAAGTGCAATTGTAAGCACACCTGTTTTAGTTCCACGCATTTTTTGAAATTTCCGGTTTTTCAGCCATCAGCCGGTACTCTTCCGGCGTCAGGTTGTTCAGGGATTCATGAGGCCGCTCGTTGTTATAGCGTTCTGCCAGCTCAGTCAGCGCATGGATCACTGGTTCTTCACGTCCGGTATTGGGCTGATAAAAATACACCGTCCTGCTCAACGATAACGTCCTGCAGGCCTGGCGTAAACTCATGGCAAATTGTGCCGTCAGATAGCTGACGAGCTCACGCTTTATCGCTGGTTTTAAAGCTTTTTTTCGATGACGTCTTTTAACGTGAGATTTTCCAGACTCAGGTCGGCAAACATTTGTTTCAAACGTCGATTCTCATCCTCAAGGTCTTTGAATTTTTTAATATCGGCCGCTTCTATCCCGCCATACTTTGCCTTCCAGTTGTAATAGCTGGCCTCCGAAATAGCGACCCCACGGCATACTTTTGAGTAGCATAAAAAAGAAACGACATACTCACCCGTTGGTATTATTTTTTTGTCGACGACATCACCTTTTCTCTAAGTAAAATTCATGAGATCAACTGGCGTACGTCTAATACTTATTCTAGGGTTAACTCATGTCTTCTTGTGTCACATTATTGTTTTTTTAAAGCAAAAATGTGGTTATTTGAAAAAGGTGAAGGATATGGCTCTAGTCTTCGACAAACGCTTAATTCTTTTTTGCGGCGCCTTTTCCATTATTCCGGCGGCAAACGCAGCGTCTACAAGCGGGACATTTCAGGTACTGATGACGATACAAAAAGCGTGTACCGTCACTGCGGGGTCGGCTTCAAATATTACTCTCGGTCCCGTGAATACCACTGCGACAAATACCAGCGCAAGCAACACAATTTCAATTAATTGCTCAAAAACCACCCCCTACTTTATTGGCCTGGCACCTTCAGCGGCCAACGGCGGGACACCCACGGGGTCCGGAGCCATGTCCTCTGTCGCAAATGCAGCAAACAATACCGATAAAGTGCCTTACCAGCTGAACCAAACATCAGCAACAGGACCGGTCTGGGGGAATACGGCCACCGCCACCACGGTAGGAAATGGTGTTGCATCCCAGGGAACTGGGCTTCTACAGAGTTTTACCGTATATGCCACCGCGCCAAGCGCGAACTTCACACCTGACGACTATGCCGACACCGTAACGGTAAACGTTAACTACTAAATTCAGGAACACAGATGACAGTAAAACTGCCTGTACAGCAGTATGCCTGCGCATGCCTGTTAGGAGCGGCTATGAGCGTAAATTCGGCGACAGCCAGCGGATTGCAGGTTGCCCCAGTTACATTAACGCTGCAAGCGTCGCAAAATGCCGATGGGATCTGGCTAAGCAATGCCGGAGAAAACGTGCTGAATGCCCAGGTTCGGGTCTTTCGCTGGAGCCAAAGCGCTTATGGCGATAAGCTGTCTCCCTCTCAGGGGCTGGTTATCAGCCCGCCGATGCTGGCGTTAGCCCCTGGCGAACGCCAGTTGATTCGTGTTATTCGCACCGGCCCGCCATCGACACATACCGAAGATGCCTATCGGTTATCAATTGACGAATTACCGCCAGCAAAATTACAAAAAAATAAACTTCAGTTTGTGCTGCATTATTCCGTACCAGTGTTTATTCAACCAACGGCGCAGGCTGAAACCCAGGCCAAATTGCAATGGAAATTACAGCAACTTGACGGCAAAAAATTTCTTGAAGTCAGTAATCAGGGAAATGGTCATGCGCAATTATCAGCGGCAACCTTTATAAACCATAATGGTGCGAAAAAGGTCATTACGCCGGGACTATTAGGCTATGTTCTTCCGGGCTCAACAATGCGGTGGATATTATCCACGTCCGCCAGCGATACCCATTATGGCGGTAAAGTTGAAGTAACAGTTAATGGCCAAAAAACAGTACAAGATCTCTAAGAGATCCTTGCTTCTGGTGAAATGTTGCTTACTCAATGGAGCATTATTATCTGGAATGGTTTCAGCTCACGCGGTCAATAATAACCAGACAAACAGTGGAATTATTGGCGACACAACACCTCTTGCGGGCATCGATTTATATCTCGACGTGACCCTGAATGGAAACCCTGTCGGCTTGGTTCATTTTGGCTATGAGAATGAAAAACTCTATGCTGGCGCCAATACCCTACGACAGTTGGGTTTTCGCTTACCGCAAAATGCGGCTGCCACCGTCAGCCTGAACGATATTGCCCAACTGAGCATTGACTACAACGTCGAACAACAAACTCTGGCGCTCACTGTGCCGCTCAGTTCCCTTGATCTTGCCACCACGCAGGTGAACCCGACCGGCGAAGCGACACCAATAGCATCAAACTCACGTGGGGCGTTACTCAATTACGATGTCTATGCTCAGCAGGGAGATGAAACCAGCGCCAACACATTTAGCGAGTTGCGCGCGTTTAATGGCTTAGGGGTGTTAAGCACAACCCAACTGACTCAATATTCCACCGCGCCCAACGCAGATAATGCCTTCTACCGCATGGACACCCGCTGGCGCACGTCATTTCCGGAAAATATGTTGGCGATAAACGTTGGCGATACCCTGACAAGCTCGCTCACCTGGTCCCGACCGACCCGCATTGGCGGCATCCAGATAGGAACCGATTTTAGTTTACAGCCGTACATGCCAACCACCCCGCTTCCCTCCTATCTTGGTTCTGCCACGCTTCCTTCAAACGTTGAGTTGTACGTCAATGGGGTTAAGTACTACAACGGGGAGGTTCCGGCCGGAAGTTTTCAAATCAACACCATGCCTAATATCAGTGGCGCAGGGACCGGTCAGGTGATGATGACCGACGCGCTGGGCAGAACGACAGTACAAAATTTCTCGTTCTACAACGATCAGCAACTCCTGCGAGAAGGGCTAACAGCCTGGTCAGCGGAATTAGGCGCAGTAAGAGAGAATTACGGTTACGCCTCATTTGATTATGCCAGTGCCCCTGTGTTTAGCGGGACCTGGCGTCGGGGATTCAGTAACACCTTTACTGCAGGTACACACGCGGAAACCAGTGATGGGTTGATTAACGCAGGTTTTAGCAATGACTGGGTTCCCGGCCCACGCAGCGGCACAGTGTCCACCGCATTGGCAGCCAGTACGGACTCAGGGAAAAGTGGATTTTTGTACAGTGTTGGTTACCGTTGGTCAGGTGAACAGTTTAATTTCAGCACCAGCACAACGGCGACGTCGGGTGACTACCGTGATGTCGCGACCCATTATGGTGAGCCGCCACCCTCGCTGAGCAGCAATACGGTAATAGGTTATGCAATGGCGTCAGCCGGCAATGTCAGCCTGAGTTACCTGCAGTTTCGCTATCCGCACGATAGCGCGGTACGCTACGCCAACGCCAGTTGGTTCAAATCCGTCACCGAAAACATCTCACTCAATGCCGGATTTAACCAGAATATTGACGACACCCGCGATCGCAGCGTTTACCTGATGGTGACGGTCACCACCAGCGGTAATCTGAGCGCCAGCAGTACCGTACAACATACCAATAATGAAACCGGCTACCAGATCAATGCCAGCCAAACGCCACCGGGTGACGGCGGCTGGGGATGGAACGTCGCTGCCAGCCAGCAAGCCTCCCGGCAAAGCGGCCAGGGAGAAGTCGGGTATTTGGGCCGTTTCGGAAAAGCCTACACCGGATTTAGCCGCCTGCCCGACAACCACTACGGTTATGCTGGTGCGACCGGTTCCCTAGTTGCGATGGGGGGAGGTTTGTTCGCGGCTCGGGAAATCAACAATGGTTTTGCCGTCGTATCAACAGACGGCATTCCGGACGTGCCAGTCAAGCTGCAAAACAACCTTGTCGGTCGCAGCGACGATCAGGGTCTGCTGCTGGTCACGTCACTCAATAGCTATCAAAACAATCAAATCAGTATTGACCCCATGGATCTACCCGCCAATATGCGGATCGCCCGCGTTGAAGCCAATGCAACGCCGGCGGATCGCTCCGGAACCCTGGTCAGTTTTGGTATCACTCCCGTACGCGCCGCGCAGGTTACTCTCGTTAATGAACAGGGTAAGGCCATTTCTGAGGGCAGCATGGCATATATCACTAACGGCGCAGGCCAGTCATCCGTCGTCGGATTCGATGGAATGGCCTGGTTTGACAGCCTGGAACAGCACAACAGGTTACGCGTTGACACAGATACTGGTAGCTGTAACGCACAATTCGATTATCCCGCCAATGCAAAGGGGATTGTACAAATAGGCCCGCTGGAATGTCGGTCACAATAGCAGGAGTTCATTCATGAAATTAAGACAGTTGCTGTTTATCGCTGCACTCCTCGTCTGTCCAGGGATAAGTCATGCGGTCACCTGCTCCGTCAGTAACGTCCAACCAATTAGTTTTGGTGCAGTGGACCCGTTGTCATCATCAGGCGCAACGACCTCAATGACCTTTACCTGGACTTGTGCAAAAGAAGTGACCGACGTACTGGCGGGGATTAACCTCTGTTTTAATATTGGCGCATCGGGCGTCAGCGGTCAGGTGGCAACACGGAATATGTCGTTAAGCGGAACACCTTCCAGAACGTTGAGCTATCAGCTATATCAGGACGCCGGGCACAGTAAAATCTGGGGGAGTCAGTATCAGAGCGGAACCTCGGTTCCCATGGTACAACTTAACTTGCTCAATTTGCTCCCAGTGACCGGTTCACTGACAGTATCCGCCCAGCTCGTCACGCCGCAAACTTCAGCAGTCCCCGGAAGCTATCAGGACAGCTATACGGCAGCCACGGCGCTTATCACCCTCAACCCTGGATTAGTTATTCCGCCCACCACGTGCGGTGATACCGTTGCCGCCAGACTTCCCTTCAGCGTATCAGCCACTGTCAGCAAACAGTGCAATATCACATCGGCCACTAACATTAGTTTTACCCCGGTGAAGGCAACTCAGCGCAATGCGACAGCATCAAATACCATCGGGGTGGCATGCACCAATAACACCCCTTATACCATTGGACTGCAACCCTCCAACGGCAATACTGCAGGCAACGGTGTGATGAGCGGAACGGGGGCAAACAGCGATAAAGTGCCCTATCAGCTCAGCTCAACGCCAGGGCCTTCCGGCACAGTGTGGGGCAACACCCCGCTCAATACCGTTACAGGCACTGGCACCGGCTCCGCTACGCCATATTCGGTGTATGCCACCGTTCCCAGCGCGAACTACACCCCCGACAACTATGCGGACACCGTCACTATCTCAGTGACCTACTGACGCGCCGCTAAAATGCAATCAAGAAAACACAAATAATTATCATATTGTTTACTTTTAGAGGTGCATCATAAATCTGACAAATAGTCATTCTCATGCACGATGCATATTAAATGCCTGAATTGCTACTTGATCGCAAACATTCGCAAAATCAATAGATAATTATTCACTTAACGCTTAATTCACATATTTTTTATATGGCTATTAGAGGGCTGGAGGACAGGCCGTTTCTTGAAAAAAATGTTAAATTTAAGTTTATATGGTGAGATCCACTGTATACCACGGCCAAATTAAGAACATATTACTTTTATAACTAAGGTTTATCATGGATAAGTTATCTTACGCTTCAGATAGCAGCACATCTGCCTGGAATACCTACCTGCAACAAATCGAGCGTGTGGCCCCTTACCTGGGCGAACTATCCCATTGGGTGGATACCCTGCGCCACCCGAAACGCGCGCTAATTGTCGATATTCCGGTGCAGATGGATGACGGCACTATCCGCCATTTCGAAGGATATCGTGTACAGCACAACCTCTCTCGCGGCCCGGGAAAAGGCGGTGTGCGTTATCATCCTGATGTTGATCTTAATGAAGTGATGGCCCTTTCCGCCTGGATGACCATCAAATGTGCCGCACTGAACCTGCCGTACGGCGGTGCCAAAGGTGGCGTTCGCGTCGACCCATTCTCGCTGTCCGAAGGTGAACTGGAGCGTTTAACCCGCCGCTATACCAGCGAAATCGGCATTATCATTGGGCCGCAAAAAGATATTCCAGCGCCGGATGTCGGCACCAACGGCAAAGTGATGGCATGGATGATGGATACCTACTCCATGAACCACGGCACCACCGTAACCAGCGTGGTCACCGGTAAACCTATCCACCTTGGCGGTTCGTTGGGTCGTGATAAAGCAACGGGTCGTGGCGTGTTCGTCAGCGGTCTGGAAGTGGCTCGTCGTGCCAATATCGACGTTGAAGGCGCGCGCGTAGCGGTACAAGGCTTTGGTAATGTCGGCAGTGAAGCGGCTCGCCTGTTCGCCAGTGCTGGCGCACGCGTCGTTGCCATTCAGGATCACACTGCCACCCTGTTTAACACCACCGGGATCGACATGACCGCGTTGACCGCCTGGCAGTTGGAGCACAAACAGATTGCCGGTTTCCCGGGGGCGGAAACTATCGCCAGCGAAGCCTTCTGGAGCGTGGAGATGGATATCCTGATCCCTGCCGCGCTGGAAGGACAGATTACCCGTCAACGTGCAGAAATACTGACCTGCAAACTGGTGCTTGAGGGCGCTAACGGCCCAACTTACCCGGATGCCGATGATATGCTGGCAAGCCGCGGTATCATCGTGGTACCTGACGTCGTATGTAACGCAGGCGGCGTCACCGTCAGCTACTTCGAATGGGTTCAGGACATGGCCAGTTTCTTCTGGAGCGAAGAAGAGATCAACAATCGCATGGATAAAATCATGACCGATGCGATGGTTCATGTGTGGGAGAAAGCGGCGGAGAAATCCTGCTCATTGCGCACTGCTGCCTATATTGTGGCCTGCGAGCGTATCCTGCTGGCACGTAAGGACCGTGGTATTTATCCGGGATAATACGACGGCAGATACGTCAACGTTTTGAACGACGATAAACGCCAGTCGTGAGTTACGCCAATAATGCGGCATTATTTGTGGCATTATTGGCGTGTAGTCGCCTGATTCATCCGCCCCGCTTTCTGCGTTTTACTTACCCAATATCTGCGCGGTTTGTTAGCCAATAAACATTAAATCCCATCGCAGCAACCATAATTTGCGTTAAGAACCCATAGCAACGCATTATTGGCCGCAATGTCTACTACCAATATTACGCCCGCCATATATATTGACGAACTGATTAAAAATCCCGAATAATTGTCGAATTATGGCATTCTGGCTGCAGGGAAAGTTGCCTGACACAGTGCGATTAGATCGGGCCGGGAAAACTCAGCGAATAACCATGTGAGAATATAATGGTCGATCATTCATCTGCTTCTGAGCACAACGATTTTACTCGTTGCCTGTCTCTTTTCGACAGCGCATTTCCACAAATCTTATCCCTGCTGGGCATGCCAGCCCCCACGCAACTCTCGCCTGATACGTTTTATGATTCACTTGATAAAGCCCGAGAGAAATTGGGCAACTGGAACAGTGTAGCGGCCCGCTTTAACTATAACGAGCAGGAAATGGCGAGCTTTCTTGCGGCACTACGCACCTTGAACAAATGGCTCGGCAGAAATACAGATGGCCAGCCTGCCGACAGAAATCTGACCATTGCCGCGTTGCGTTTTTTGTGGCAGCTCGAATATTTGCGAGAAAAACAGCCTCAATTAACTTACTCAACGACGCTGAATAACGAAGACGAAGAAAAGCAGTTACGTAGTTTGCAGCAGGTACGGGCATTAGAGTTGACCATTCGTAGTTTAATTAATGAAGCGTACAATAACCAACAAGCCCTACTTGAGCACCTAAACAAATTATTTGGTCAGGAACGTGTAAAAAAATGGCTGAACGTTGCCGATCGTGATGACGTATTGAGCGGTACTCTTTTCAGTGAACTCGCCTCACTGTTTATTGATAAAGACGAATATCCCATCCACTATTCTCCACTTTATCAATATACCCCTTTGCTCAGCTTTGTTAACGATAAACGTAGAACACTGAATACCTTTCTTGACGATATTCGCGTAATTCGCAACCGTCTGGCGCATCATAAGCGGGTAACCTCCGTCCAAACAACATTGGTGAATTACTATTACCGAGAAATTACTGAGCCGGTACAGGAGGCCTTCGATGAAGGTCGGGTAAAAGTTAACCCTGATCGTTTTTTTGATGACAGCAATGCTGAGGTTGCGCGCTATTTCGAACGGACCGCCCAAAAAATTGACGATCTTGGCGGTGACGTTCAGGGAATAAAGGATGACCTGGCGGCTCAGGCTCAGGATATTGGAAAAATCAAAATGGAAACGGGCATCATTCGCAATCGAGTGGCCTGGGTGCTGGGCGGTATCGTCGTCATTATTGTTGGTTCGGTACTGACTTTCGGAACCTCAACCAAGACGCTGGTGAATACGGAGTCCATCCGTAGCGATCTCGGGGAAGTGGGTAAAACGGTTGCCGGTGCGAAAAAAGAAACCAGTAGCGATCCGCGTAAAGAACTGGCGAATATCGGCATTGCCTGGGATGAAAAAAATCTTCGCGCCGCTATCGACCGCGGTGATACCCAGGTTGTCAATTTGTTTCTTGCCGGAGGCATGCGCTGGAAACTGTATTATGCCGAAGCCGCATTACAGGAAGATCGCCAGGAAACGTTGAATGCCCTATTACAATCAGCATCATTGATGGATGAAAAAAACGGTTGTCTCAGAATGGCCGGTAAATTACGTCAGCAAACGAACCAGAATGGCACGCTGACCCCCATACAGATTCGTTATTTAAAAACATTCTGTTCTTCTGCCAAGGATATTCAGGGTATTAAAGCGGAACTGGACAGAGCGCTTAATTTTGAGAAAGCCCAGAAGAAAGCTTACGATGAAGAAATGGCCAAAAATGAACCTGCGGGTCGCTGTGAACGCCGTTTGATGGCCGATAATGCGCGTGACTTACTGGCTGATGCGGCGCAGTTTTCACTGCAAAGACCTACCACCTATTCACTCCACGATGTGTTATTGAAAGAACTGAATACGCGTCTGATGTTCGGCACACTCAACGAGGCAGAGTTAAAAAGCCTGGTTAAGAACTACTGCGTGAAACAAGAAAACCATGAACCCAATATTGCGATTGACGATAACTGGAGTCGCTCACAACGGGTCATTTATAACGTAGTCAAATAATGAGCGATACAACAACACATCCATCGAAAGAGAATTATATGTTCGCATTCAACAATGCATGGCCGCAGTTTACTTTCGAGTTCAATCCGTCGCAGCGTGATGCACCGGCAGGCGGCCTGCTGATCGGATTGGGCGACGGCAATGATACGGAAAGCCAAAAGGGTGTCGCGCTCAATAACAAAGGATACCGTGCAGGTCACTACAATTCGGTGAGTGAACTGGTGGCAAATGCCGACGATCGTCAATGGACTATATGGCGCAGTAAACTCTCAAGTGTCCAGGGAATACAACGAATCGTTATCGAAGATTTCTCTCTGGATACCTGTTTTACGCTGTTGCTGTTTTTGAACCATCTCGATGCCGCTGGTTCGCTGTCGCTATCAACACATCCGTGGCTGGAATACGTCACCGCATGGGAAAGCGGTATTTATCTGGACGGTGATGATACGACGCGTTCTGCCGCGTGCTTGTTATCCGCACTCGCGCATAGCAGCCTGTGCGAGCAATCCATGGATGATACTCCCGTTGTTCGCCACCACATATTGGCCTGCCTGCGCCTGTTGAGCGATATGATAATAGCCAACCCAGACCCCACCGCAGGCATTATGCCCATGCACACGCAATGTTATGCAAGTGCGGTCGCAAGTCTGGCGTATGAGCAACAGATTTACCAACACGTTATCAAGCGTTCGGTGACCTGCCAACTCCTGCTGGACCTCGGCACAGGCCGGCGGCAAACGGTGGTTGATGCACTGTTTATCACCGAAACGCTCCCTTCCGGGATGCTGAAAATTCTCGCGCGCTGCGACAAAGAACGCAGTTGGACGCACAATGGATTTGGGCTGCTGGCCATTTATCGCCCGCGAGAAGTGGGCACGGGCAATGATATCGTTATTTCGCTCAACCCCATTCAGGGGACGCGCCTTGATGCCCTGTGGTCCGCTCTGGAACAGCGTGAAGATGCGGCCTGGCAAGGGTTACGGCCGCACGATACTCCGCGTTTTCTCGAAAGCTATCGCCTGGCCAGAAGCGATAAACTAATCCCAGGAGCACCAAACCAACCCTGGTACGACGATCAAGGCAGAATGACGCTAATTGCGGCACCGAAGCAGCTTGCGCCCGGAGAGCCAGGCTCGAAACTGACCTGGCAACAAGACGTTTTACCCGCAATCTGGGAAAATTATTTTACCCGTTACCTGGATAACGCCATTGTGCCAATAGCTTTACCCGAACTTGATTGCCGCACAAAGGGTAAATGCATTCGTGTCTATCAGCATCGCATCCCGGAGGGCGGTGATATTACGATAGTCCCGCTGATGCGTATGATCGATACCCCCACTTTCCATGCCTGGCTGGCAACACAGAGCGATAGCACGCGCGTCGTCCGGAGCCCTGCGGATCTCCCCCCCGCCAGCGAGTACAGCAGCCAGTGGTACAGCAATATTCTGGTCGTCGCTCACCGTCATGGCGTCACATTCTTCTGTCGCGAAGAAGAGGATAAACATCTGGCAATACTGATTAAAGCGGCCAGTTCAGTAGCGGATGTCAGCCATGAGTATGAAAATTTTCTGGCGAACTCTGCCCAACAGATTGAACAGTGGCTCAAGGATCTGCTCGAATCGCAGCAAATTCACAACCGAAAGGGAAAAATTCGTCGTTTATCTGACTGGTCCGAAATGATGCTGGAAACCAAGGCCCAGGCGCTAAAAGCCATGAATAAAGGTGCTTTGGTCGGCAACGATGCCCTGCATAACCAGCTGAGTGACGATCTCTCGCGGCAGTGGGGATTATCTGAACAGCGCCAGGAGCTCATGGCGCAGATAGAGCAATTGGATCAGCTCATGCGCCAGGCGATTAGTCAGCGTCAGGAAAAACGTCAACGTATTTACGGCGCACTGTTTTCCGCTTTAGCACTCGGCGCGGCGGCTAACCATATTTGGGAACCGATTAAAGAGATAAAAACAACAAACCTTTATGAATGGCAACTCATGCTATTCAAAGAGCAGCCAGCCCCGGCAATGGACAAATTGCAGGCGATTGCCGCAGATGCCGCACGATACGAAGTCTATACCCTGGCTATTCTGCTAATTTTTGGTTTTATTGGTTTTATCCTGTTCTGGTTTTTCGATTTTAATGGCAAAGAAGAGTAAGGAATAACGTTTTATTCACAATACCGTCAGCATAAACCTTGCCGCATCTCTCACTTCCGCTGTTTTATGCACCAATACGTTTCAATACGGAACATTACCAGATGCTAATGTTCCGTATTGAAACGCCAATCACATCAATTTTCTTTTGACTACCCGTGTGCAAAATTACCTTATCGGCAGCGAGAGGTCGCCGTGGCGCTGTACAAACCGATACCCTACATCAGATGTCTGCCTGATATGTGCAGCCATCTCAGGACTGTCTGCGGAGCATAAACAATGAAAAAATTGATCAACCGTGTTGAAGACGTACTGAACGAACAACTCGCCGGGCTGGCAAAAGCCTACCCTTCTCTGGCACTGCATCAGGACCCGGTGTATGTCACTCGCGCAGATGCGCCAGTGATGGGCAAAGTGGCGCTGCTTTCCGGTGGTGGTAGCGGCCATGAGCCAATGCACTGCGGCTACATTGGCCAGGGTATGCTCTCCGGTGCCTGTCCGGGTGAAATTTTCACCTCGCCAACGCCGGATAAAATGTTTGAATGCGCCATGCAAATTGATGGCGGCGAAGGCGTACTGCTGATAATCAAAAATTACACCGGCGACATTCTTAACTTCGAAACGGCAACCGAGCTATTGCATGAAAGCGGCGTCAAAGTCACCACGATGGTTGTGGATGATGACGTGGCGGTGAAAGACAGTCTGTACACCGCCGGTCGTCGCGGTGTGGCAAATACTGTATTGATTGAAAAACTGGTCGGTGCGGCCGCTGAACGCGGTGACTCACTGGATGCCTGCGCGGCATTGGGGCGCCAGTTGAACAATCAGGGTCATTCCATCGGGATTGCCATTGGTGCCTGTACCGTTCCGGCGGCCGGTCAACCGTCATTCACCCTGCAGGACAACGAAATGGAGTTTGGCGTCGGTATCCACGGCGAACCCGGCATTGACCGCCGTCCATTCTCCTCGCTTGATCAAACTGTGGATGAAATGTTTGACACCCTGCTGGAAAACGGCAACTACAGTCGTACGCTGCGTCACTGGGATCACCTTCAGGGCGCATGGCAGGAAGGGAAAGAAAGCAAACGCGCGCTACAGAGCGGCGATCGCGTGATTGCGCTGGTCAATAATCTCGGTGCGACACCGCTGTCTGAGCTCTTCGGCGTGTATAACCGCCTTGAAAGCCGTTGCCAGGATGCCGGTATTGTCATCGAACGTAACCTGATTGGCTCTTACTGCACCTCTCTGGACATGACCGGTTTCTCAATCACCCTGCTACAAGTGGATGACGAAACGCTGAGCTTATGGGATGCACCGGTTCACACCCCTGCACTCAACTGGGGTAAATAAGGAGATTCATGATGTCCCTCACCAGAACACAAATTGTTAACTGGCTCTATCGCTGCGGCGAAATATTCACCACCGAAAGCGATTTTCTTACCGGCCTTGACCGGGAAATCGGCGATGCCGACCACGGTCTGAATATGCACCGCGGCTTCAGTAAAGTGGTCGAAAAGCTCCCGTCCATTGCGGATAAAGATATCGGTTTTATTTTGAAAAATACCGGGATGGTACTGCTCTCAAGCGTCGGTGGTGCCAGTGGCCCGCTGTTCGGCACCTTTTTCATCCGCGCCGCGCAGGTCACTCAGGCCCATCAAAGTCTGACGGTTGACGAGTTGTATCAGATGATGCGTGATGGCGCAGAAGGTGTCATTAGTCGTGGTAAAGCCGAACCGGGTGACAAAACCATGTGCGACGTTTGGGTGCCTGTCGTCGAATCTTTACGCCAGTCCAGCGAGCAAAAGCTGAGCGTACAGGCCGCTCTGGAGGCGGCAAGCGCCCAGGCAGAAGCCGCGGCGCAAAGTACCATCACGATGCAGGCGCGCAAAGGCCGCGCCAGCTACCTTGGTGAGCGTAGCATTGGGCATCAGGACCCCGGCGCAACGTCCGTTATGTTTATGATGCAAATGTTGGCTCAGGCGTCCAGAGAGTAAGGATAAAACGATGGTAAACCTGGTTATTGTGTCTCACAGCGCCCAACTGGGCGAAGGCGTCGGTGCGTTAGCCCGACAGATGTTAATGGTTGATGGTTGTAAACTCGCTATTGCCGCAGGCATTGACGATCCTGAGAACCCCATTGGCACCGACCCCATCAAAGTGATGGAGGCCATTGAGTCAGTGGCAGACACTGATCACGTGCTGGTGATGATGGATATTGGCAGCGCGTTACTGAGTGCGGAAACAGCGTTGGATCTGCTCGATCCGGCAATCGCCGCCAAGGTGCGTCTGTGCGCTGCCCCGCTGGTTGAAGGTACGCTGGCGGCAACCGTCAGTGCTGCGGCGGGCGCTGATATCGATCGGGTCATCAATGATGCCATGAATGCCCTTGACGCCAAGCGTGAGCAACTGGGTTTACCTTCGTCGTCTGTTGCGAAGACAGCACCCGCTGAATTGTCACCCGACGCCGATGCTCGTTCGGTTGCCGTGACCGTAAGAAACCCCAACGGTATACATGTTCGCCCGGCATCGCGGCTGGTCTCCACATTGTCTGGCTTTAATGCCGACATGTGGCTGGAAAAAAACGGCAAATGCGTCGTCCCTGACAGCCTGAATCAGATAGCACTGCTGCAGGTGCGCTGTAATGACACGCTGCGTCTGATTGCTAAAGGTGAACAGGCAGACGCGGCGCTGGCTGCGTTTACACAGCTGGCGGCTGAGAATTTTGGCGAGTCCGTCGAAGAAGCACGCGCTGAAAGCATCGCAGTACCGGTGCCAGCGCTGGTAACGGGTACGGCATTTTGCTATACGCCGTTCTCACCGCAAGTCACCCATCGCCCCACCGCGGATGTGCAGGACGAGCAGCAGCGGCTAAAAGCGGCCATTCAACGCACACTCGACGACCTGAGTGATTTAACCGCGCTGGCAGAGGAGAAGTATTCCGCTGATATCGCCGCCATTTTCTCTGGTCATCACACGCTGCTCGACGATCCTGAGCTTTTCGATATGGCCTGTGATTTGATGCGCGAAGAACAGTGTAGCGCAGCATATGCCTGGCATAACGTACTGCGCGATCTGAGTCAGCAGTATCTGCAACTCGACGATCCTTATTTACAGGCGCGATACATTGATATTGAGGATTTGCTGTCCCGTACGCTGCAACATTTAACCGGCGAAAGTGCCCATATCCCCGCGTTTATTCGACCTACCATTCTGGTCGCCGATGTCATCTATCCGTCTACCGTGCTGCAACTCGACCCGCTCACGATCAAAGGGATCTGCCTGCGAGCCGGTAGCGAAGCCTCCCACTCGGCGATTATCGCCCGCGAGATGGGTTTGTGCTGGGTATGCCAACAAGGCGCAACCCTCGATGCTATCAAGATGGGTGACGCTCTGACTCTGGACGGTATAGCAAATCGGGTGATCCTCGCTGGCTGATACCCACAGCCCACCCTTTATCTGTAAAAGGTGGGCTATTTCACTCCCCCCGACAGGAAATGTCTGTTTAATCGCAAAATGGGGGGCCGATCACGCGCAACGGTCGATCCTGAACTAAGGTTTTCTCATGGTAGATGCCGCAACTTCGGCACGCCGCTAAGGAGATTAACCGATGATAACACCCGCAATTCGCCATCCTGGCCTGCTCTCAGTGGCGATAAAACTGACGCTCGCAAGCACCTTTTTTGCTCTGGCCTCTTTTACTGCGCACGCTGAGGATTCACCTGCCGCTACGCCTTCTCCCCCTGACATTCTGCTTGGCCCGCTGTTCAATGATGTACAGACAGCAAAGCTATTTCCCGATCAGAAAACCTTTGCCGACGCAGTGCCCAATAGCGATCCGCTAATGATCCTTGCCGATTATCGGATGCAGAAAAATCAGTCCGGCTTTGATTTACGCCATTTTGTGGAAGTGAATTTTACGTTGCCAAAAGAGGGTGAGAAATACGTGCCCCCGGCCGGGCAATCACTCCGCGAGCATATTGACGGACTGTGGCCGGTACTCACTCGCTCAACAACCGATGTCGAAAAATGGGACTCTCTGCTGCCGCTACCAGAACCCTATGTCGTGCCGGGCGGGCGTTTTCGTGAAATTTATTACTGGGATAGCTATTTTACCATGCTGGGGCTTGCCGAGAGCAATCGCTGGGACAAGATCTCTGATATGGTAGCCAACTTCGCGTATGAGATTGATTCGTGGGGGCACATTCCTAACGGCAACCGAAGCTACTACCTGAGCCGTTCACAGCCACCGTTCTTTGCCTTTATGGTTGAACTGCTGGCGCAGCATGACGGTAACGACGCGCTGAAAAAATACCTTCCACAGATGCAAAGAGAGTACAGCTACTGGATGGAAGGAGGCGAAACACTTCAGCCCGGTCAACAGCATAAACGTGTGGTCAAACTGGCTGATGGCACCCTTTTAAACCGCTACTGGGATGACCGGGATACGCCAAGACCTGAATCCTGGGTTGAGGATATTGCCACCGCGAAAAGCAATCCGAACCGCCCTGCCACTGAAATTTATCGCGACCTGCGCTCAGCCGCCGCATCCGGCTGGGACTTTAGTTCACGCTGGATGGATAACTCCAACCAGCTAAGTACCCTGCGCACCACCAGCATTGTGCCTGTCGATCTCAATGCCTTGTTATACAAGATGGAGAAAATGATCGCTCTCGCCAGCAAAGCCGCAGGTGACGATGCCAAAGCAGCGCAGTACGAGGGCTTTGCCAATGCCCGCCAAAAAGGCATTGAAACCTGGTTGTGGAATGACAAAGAAGGCTGGTATGCCGACTATGATCTGAAGAGCCACAAAGTCCGTAATCAGTTAACTGCCGCCGCGCTGTTCCCTTTATTTGTGAATGCGGCGGCAAAAGATCGCGCCGGCAAGGTGGCCGCAGCAACTCAGGCGCATCTGTTGCAACCTGGCGGCCTTGCAACCACGTCGGTGAAAAGCGGCCAGCAGTGGGATGCTCCCAACGGCTGGGCGCCGTTACAGTGGGTCGCCGCCTCGGGATTACAGAACTATGGCCAAAATGATGTCGCTATGGATGTCACCTGGCGATTCCTCACCAATGTGCAGCACACATACGATCGTGAGAAAAAATTGGTTGAGAAGTATGACGTGAGCAGCACAGGAACCGGCGGCGGCGGTGGCGAATACCCGCTACAGGATGGTTTCGGCTGGACCAACGGCGTAACGTTAAAAATGCTCGATCTGATATGCGCTAAAGATAAACCCTGCGACAGCGTACCGGCAACGCGCCCCGCCCCCGCCAGTAACACGCCTTCCGAGGCCAAAAAGCAGACTCAACCGACGTCCTAATCTTCTTCTGGTGTCTTCAGTTTCCTCTAAATCCGCGCCATGTCGCGGATTTTTTGGTGCCATGTATCTCCATTTCAGGTGTATCCATTGCATCTAGCCCTTATGGGGTAGCCCCTGTTTTCATCCGTGTGAAATTGATTCTGAACATGTTTTTATTCGCTGTATATGTAAATATATATCGATTTTATCACTGTTCAGGACCAACATAATGCCACTGACAAGAAGGATGTTTGCCCAGCTCGTGGCATCTGCGCTGCTGTTACGCCATTTTCCGGCCCTTGCCCAAACACCGCTTACCGTTGCTGTCGGTTCACCGCCGTCACCCGAGGCAATCCAGCGCGTCGTCAGCGCCGGAGCACCTGCTGATATGCTATTGCTGGCTGTCGCACCGGAAAAACTGGTGGGATTTTCATCATTTGATTTTTCTCACCAGGCCGCAGTGCCATTCCATCATGACATTTTGGCGTTACCGAAATTGGGAAGACTGGCAGGACGCGCCAGCACCCTGTCACTGGAGGCCTTGTTAGCGCTGAAACCCGATCTGGTGGTTGACTGCGGCAATGCTGATGAAACCTGGCTTTCTCAAGCCCGGCAGGTCAACGCGCAAACGCGCGTTCCGTGGCTGCTTATTAACGGCGAGCTCCGACAAACCCCGGCACAACTGCAAGCCGCAGGGGCTGCGCTGGGTACCGCAACACGGGCCTCGGCACAGGCCGCACTTGCCCGTCGATTTATTGATGACGCAGATGCGTTTTCGCACTCCCCCGCAGCAAAACTGCGCTTTTATGCCGCACGCGGTGCCAGAGGACTGGAAACCGGTTTACAGGGTTCACTGCATACCGAAGCACCAGAGTTACTGGGATTACACAATGTCGCGCAAATCCCGGGACGACATGGATTGACCCAGGTATCCATGGAAAATCTGTTGAGCTGGCAGCCCGATATTATTCTGGTTCAGGATGCAGTCACCGCACAGTACCTGCGAGAAGATCCCGTCTGGCAAGGGGTTAAAGCCGTTGCTGAGCAACGAATTCTGTTTCTCAGCGGACTGCCGTTTGGCTGGCTGGACGCCCCGCCGGGCATCAACCGGTTGCTGGGATTACGTCGCCTGCACGCCTGGCTTGACCCCAAAATTGAAACCCACTTTAAGACCGATATGCAGCGCTACGCAGAATTGTTCTGGCACACCTCATTAAGCGATGCACAGTTTCAAAAGCTGGTGACACCCTGATGAGAATGACTACGCTGAGTGCTCTGATGATCGCAGCCATTGCCGTGTGTGTCATCGTCGCAACGGTTTCAGGTGCATATCGCCTGGATGCCCAGCAGGTGATGAACCTCATTGCTGACCATCCAGGCGTGCCGCCCCAGGACAAAATCGTCTTCTGGCAGATTCGATTGCCACGCATTCTGGCTGCATTGCTGCTGGGCGCGGCACTGGCGGGCGCAGGGACCACTTATCAGGGTATGTTCCGTAACCCACTGGTGTCGCCGGATATTCTCGGCGTGGCAGCCGGGGCGGGTTTAGGGGCCTGTACCGCCATCCTGCTCGGTTTACCGATCCTGTTTATTCAACTGTATGCGTTTGTCGGCGGCCTGTTCGTGGTGGCGGGCGTGTGGCTCATCACCCAGCGGGTAAAACGCCACGATCCGGTACTCACCCTTGTACTGGTCGGCATTGCGCTGGGTACGGTGTGCGGCGCAGGGATTTCGCTCATCAAAACGCTGGCTGACCCGTATACCCAGCTACCGTCGATTACCTTCTGGCTACTCGGTGGTCTGTCGACCATCACCGCCCATGACCTGTGGTTGTCCGCACCGCTGATCGTGGCCGGTTTGGTGCCGCTGTTGCTGCTACGCTGGCGTATGAATTTACTCACCCTCTCGGATGATGAAGCCCGTTCTCTGGGCATCAACGTTTCCCGGCTACGGCTCTGGCTGATTATCTGCGCCACGCTTATCACCGCCTGTACTGTGGCGATTGCCGGAATTATTGGCTGGATTGGGCTGGTGGTGCCACACATTGGCAGACTGCTTTGTGGGAACAACCACCAACGGCTACTGCCTGTTTCAATGGGGATCGGCGCTATTTTACTGCTGCTGACAGATACCCTTGCCCGCACTCTGAGCAGCACGGAAATCCCGCTGGGGATCCTGACCGCGTTTATTGGTGCCCCCTTCTTCCTGTTACTTCTGCTCCGGGGAGGCCGACAATGACGCTGCTGAGCGTACAACATGCATCTCTCGGCTACCATTCCCGGCACCCAGTATTACGCGATGTCTCGTTTAGCGTCGCGCCAGGGTCAATTTGTTGCCTGATTGGCGCCAATGGCAGTGGGAAAACCACGCTGATGCGTACCATTCTTGGCGTTCTTCAACCGCTTGCTGGCCAGATTACGCTTGATGGTATCGCGGTGAATCATCTCAGCGACCGGGAACGCGCCGCCGCCATCGCCTGGGTTCCTCAGGCACATGACGGTGCGTTTGCCTTCACGACGCTGGACATGGTGATGATGGGACTGGCCCCGCAAATGGCGGCATTTGCCGTTCCCGGAGGCAAAGAACGCGACATCGCCCTTGAACAACTGGACGTGCTGGCAATCCCGCATCTCGCGCCCCGGCGCTGGAACACCCTGAGCGGTGGCGAACGTCAACTGGTGTTGATTGCCCGTGCGCTGGCACAGCGTCCACGTCTTTTACTGCTGGATGAACCTGCTTCCAGCCTCGATTTTGGTCACCAGATCCGACTGCTCGACACCCTGGTCACGCTGAAAAATTCGGGCATGGCGCTGCTGATGTCGACCCACCATCCGTTGCATGCACGGGCCATTGCCGACAGCGTGGTACGCGTCGAGCCAGATGGTCTGGTGTCACAGGGGGGGCCTGAACACCAACTGGCTGCTGAACGTCTGGCCACGCTGTATCGGGTCACGCCCTCACAAATAGCCCATCACCTCTTTGGCTCACACGATTAAGGAATCACGATGCTCATTGACGACATTGATTTTGCTGACCTGTACCGCAAACAGTTACTTCAGGCGAAGCGAACCGAGAAAAAACCAGAACACTGGGACAAGCGCGCGGAAAAAATGGCAGAAAATTGCGCCTCATTAACCGACAACTACCTGCTCCAGTTATTGAGCAAGATTGACCTGAAAGGTGTTGAATCACTGTTTGATATGGGTTGCGGCCCCGGAACGGTTGCGCTGGCGCTGGCCAAAAAAATACCGATCGTTTACGGCGTAGACTACAGCCAGGGAATGCTGAGCGTTGCCGCTCGCCGTGCCGGGCAGATGGGCGCGCGCCACGTACAGTGGGTGCAGCGCGCATGGGAAGCGCACTGGGACGACTTGCCCCAGTGTGATATTGCCGTCGCCTCACGTTCAACGCTGGTTGCCGATATGCGTCAGGCTATGACCAAACTGAATAATCAGGCACGGCTGCGGGTTTACACCACCCATCTCGTCAGTTCCTCATTTGTATCGCCCACGATTCAGCGCGCGCTGGGGCGCGAGGTGATTGAGCTTCCCAACTATATCTATGCACTGAATGTTTTGTATCAGATGGGCATTCACGCACATGTTGATTTTATCCGTGGACCAAACTGTCAGCAGGACAACAGCACCTGGACACGTTTTCTGGAGAACGTGCGCTGGAGCATGGGAGAACTGAGCACCGACGAAATTGAGCGTCTGGAGCACTGGTACCATCAGCAGGACCCCGGCACCATCGCTCCCGCCAGTCGCGACTGGGCGCTTATCTGGTGGGACAGCGTACCGCGGGAGGCGCTGCAATGATCTACTTCTCACAGGCGCAAGTCGATGCGCTGCTGCTGGAGGATATTCAGGGCGGCGATTTAACAACCCGCGCGTTGGGTATCGGCGCACAGCCAGGAAGTATGGGTTTTTATCACCGCCAGGGCGGGTGCGTAAGCGGAACGACTGTTGCCAGACAAATGCTGACATCACTGGGTTTGACCGTTACCGACCTTGTGCCCGATGGCGAACGGGCGCGTACCGGACAGTTACTTCTGCGCGCGCACGGTAACGCGGCGGCACTACACCAGGGCTGGAAAGCGGTACAGAACGTGCTGGAGTGGAGTTGCGGTGTCTCACACTATCTCGACGATATGCTAAGCATCCTGCGTCAGCGCTATCCTGATGGCCAGATTGCCTGCACCCGCAAAACTATCCCTGGCACCCGTATGCTGGCTACCCAGGCGATCCTTGCTGCCGGAGGCATTATCCACCGGGGCGGGAGCGCCGAAACCGTGCTGCTTTTTGCGAATCATCGCCGCTTTCTTGCCGATCCGAACAACTGGGCTGCGGCAATCGCGCAACTACGCGCCCATGCGCCAGAAAAAAAGATTGTGGTCGAAGCAGATACCCCCGATGAGGCATTGGCCGCGCTACATGCGGCCCCTGATGTGCTGCAACTCGATAAGTTTACCCCTGAGCAGGCAGCAGGCATCGCTCGCCTGGCACCGTCTCTGGCCCCCTATTGCACGCTGGCGCTGACTGGCGGCATTACCCTCGCCTCACTGGCGAGTTATCTCGACTGTGGCATCAGACTCTTTATCACCTCCGCACCTTACTACGCCCCACCGGCGGATATCAAAGTTAGCCTGAGCCCGGACGCCCACGGCGTATAACATTTATAAATGGACTATAAATAATGAATTTTAACAAAAGTTGTCTTTACACAGCCCTGTCGTTTGCTTTCGCGCAAGGTGCTTTTGCTGGGCAGGAAAGCGAAACCATGACCGTCTGGTCTAGTCCGGCCTCCGCCGCAACCACTACGGTTCTCGGCCAGGAAACGATGCAGCAGTTGGATAAACAAAACGTGGCGCAGGCGCTAAGCGTCGTTCCCGGCGTCGTGCTGCAAAAATCCGGTAACCGTAACGAGCAGCAAGTGAAGGTCCGCGGTTTTGACAGTCGTCAGGTCCCGGTCTTTTTCGACGGTGTTCCGGTGTACATCCCCTACGATGGCAACCTTGATTTAGGTCGTTTTCTGACATCCGATATCGCTTCTGTCGAGGTCTCTAAAGGCTACTCATCCTTGCTACAGGGGCCGAACCAGATGGGTGGCGCTATCAACATCACGACCAAGAAGCCCACCAAACCGATTGAGGGCTCTCTGGGCTATCGTCAGGGCTGGAGCCGTAGCAAAGACAATGCCCATGATATGCACGCGTCGTTCGGTGCCAGCAACGATCTCGGATATATCCAGCTCAGTGGTAGCCAGCTAAAACAGGATTTCCTCGGATTACCTCATGGTGTTGATAACCCGGTAGCGGGCAGCAATGGCAAGATGATTAACTCATCAGCCGATGATAAACGCGGCATCGTGAAACTGGGGTTCACGCCACGCGGTGATGATGAGTATGTTCTGACCTACATTAATCAGGACGGCGAAAAAGATAACCCGCCATATGCCGGGACCAGCAGCCAGAAATCACGTTACTGGCAATGGCCGCAATATGATAAAGAAAGTTATTACTATCAGGGCACCACGCATTTGGGCGATCGCTTTACATTGAAAAGCCGCCTGTATCGCGACACCTTTGAAAATACACTGATGATGTACAATTCCCTTGCCGATCTGAAAAATAAGAAAGGCAGCTACAGCCATTATTCTGACTATAGCGACGGCGCAGGTTTGCAGCTTTCCGCTGATATGCGGGAGAACGACCTGCTCTCTTTCGCCGTGAACTGGAAAGACGATGTTCATCGCGAAAAAGGGGCTCCAAATGCCGCTTATGACCGCTACGAAGATCGCACCTGGTCTGTTGCCAGTGAATATCAGTGGGCGGCTGCGGATAATGTCGATGTGGTGGCGGGTATCAGCTACGACTGGCGTGACAGCGTAGAGGGGATGAAGCACGAGAAAAACGGCAGCGTTACCCATTATGATGACAACGATCAGTCCGCCTTTAACTGGCAGGTAATGACCAAATATCACTTTGAAAATTCTGACACATTAGCGCTGTCCTACTCTGACAGAACGCGCTTCCCCACACTGAAAGAGCGCTACACCACGTCAAAACCGGCTTATAACCAGATAGCGCTGGTCAACCCGCAGCTAAAACCGGAACGCGCCCGTAGCGTCGATCTCACGTGGAACGGTTCGTTCACCCAAAACTGGGGATTCGAAGCCAGCGTGTATTACAACCGCATTACCGATGCGATTCTGTCGCACAATATTGATGCCGACACGATTCAGAACCAAAACAGTGGTCGGGTGGATTACACCGGCCTGGATGCCGGCGTCAAAGGTAAGGTCTTTGACATGCTGGATGTGGGGCTAAGCTACGGTCTTATCCATGCTGACGTTAAACGCAGCGACATCGGTAAAATTACCGATCTGCCGACGCAAACTCTCACCGCCTGGATGACGCTGAAACCGTGGGACCCACTCAGCATTACGCTATCCGAAGAAGCCCGCTCTTCAAGCTATAGCAATTCTGATGGCTCACAAAAAGCGACCGGATTCGCCATTACCCACCTCCGGGCAGATTACACCATCGGACATGGCTTTAGCGTTAACGCTTCGGTCAACAACCTGTTTGATACACAGTACGTCTACAGCGAAGGGTTTATCGAAGAAGGGCGTAATTACTGGGCGGGGATTGAATACCAGTTCTGACTAAACTACGCAGAGAAACGGCCCCCGCAGGGGCCGTTCGATTAATCTCGTCGTACCAGTCGGAAAACACCCAGTACCACAATCGCGCCGACCACGGCCACCAGGAAGCTGTGGAGATTAAACCCACTGACATCGCCGCCGATACCGAACATCGTTGCCAGCCACCCACCGACCACAGCACCGACAATACCGAGAATGCAGGTCAGAATAAATCCGCCGCCATCACGCCCCGGCATAATCAGCTTGGCGATAACCCCCGCAATCAGACCAAAAATAATCCAGGCAATAATTCCCATTTTCAGGCCCTCTTTCCAGTGAACGCATACGCAAGACATTCTTGCGCCAGCACGTTAAGTATAGGCAAGCCATCGCTACCTGCTGTTTGCACTCAGACTTAATTCATTGGCTTGGGTAAAAAATTTCATCCATTTGTATTAAGTTCCGTCTCGCAATGCCGATAACCCAACGATAAGCCAGGTATCCAGGAGTCATTAGGTGTGAGTAACTACAATGAGCAGTTCCTGAAGCAAAACCCGCTCGCCGTATTAGGGGTACTCCGGGACTTAAATTCACAGCAGGTTCCACTGCGTATCTCCTGGTCAGGAGGTCAGTTCATCAGCAAAATTCTTGCTGTCGGCCCGGACGAATTGATCATGGATTTTGGCAGTCAGGAATATGAAAACCAGGCCGTGCAACGCGCCAGCCAGATCTCAATTATCGCTGAAACGCAGGGTGCCAAGGTGGAGTTTACCCTCCCGCAATTGACAAAAGGCGAGTATCAGCGATTGCCAGCCTTTGTCTCATCGTTGCCACCTTCGCTGTGGTTCGTCCAGCGTCGGGAATACTTCCGCATCGGCGCGCCGTTACACCCGCCCTATCACTGCAAGGCGAAGATGCCGGACAACAGTCTCCTGCATTTTCGCTTATTCGATTTATCTCTTGGCGGCATGGGCGCGCTATTAGAAGGGACAGCACCGGAGGGGCTGGTCGAAGGCATGCGCTTCTCGCAGGTTGAACTGAATATGGAACAATGGGGCGTGTACCACGTTGATGCCCAGCTCATCTCGATTACCGAGCGAAAAGTGATCGACGGAAAAAATGAGACCATCACCACTCCCCGCCTGAGCTTTCGTTTTCTCAACGTCGGCCCGGCGGTGGAGCGGAATTTACAGCGGATTATTTTTTCACTTGAGCGTGAGGCTCGGGAAAAATCGAATAAAGTGCGCGAGTAATATTACACGCGTTACATCGCATCCAGCGCTCGCTGAAGCTTCCAGATATAACGTGGAGCCTGCGGCGCTGGATGGTTATCGACAACATGCTCGAAAAACTCATCCGCACTCAGATCGTTGATTTTGCTGATGGCTTTTTTCCTGTCAGAGGAGAACGTCCGCAGCAGCGCCCCGGCACCGTTCGCGTATGACACCACCAGCGCATATTGCATCACCTGTGGGTCTTCGATCCCGGCCAGCGGACCGGTCTCCAGAATGCTCAGGTATGCGGCCCCCATGGAGATATTGCGCTCTGGATTTTTCAGCTCACTGGTCGACGGCTCACCGCTCCATCCCATACGACGATAAACATCCCGCCCGGAGGTAGAGGCTTTAAGCTGCATCAGACCGATGGCATTAGATTTACTGACTGCATTGGGGTTACCCCCTGATTCAATAGCGATAATCGCCGTAATCAATTGTGGGCTAACGCCCCAGGCAGCACCGGCTTTTTCACTGATCGGCATCCATTGCATTGCGCGTTTAACCGGAACTTCTGCATTCCATGGCGGATTTTTGTAATCCTGTTTTGAACTACAGCCCGCGAGTAATACAACCAAAAAAGCAAACCATCTCAATTTCACGTCATCTATCCTTATAGCCGGAACCTGTCGCTGAGGTGACAACGACATACCTACGCGGCATGATATACATTTGGTTTTAGTTGTAGCAAGGAAATGCCATGTCCCGGTTTCACTTAATTGCCCCGTCGGGCTACTGTATTAACCAGCAGGCAGCATTACGTGGGCTTGCGCGTCTTACTGAGGCCGGTCATCAGGTCGATAACAGTGCCGTCATTACCCGCCGCTGTCAGCGTTTTGCCGGTACCGAAGCCGAGCGTCTGGCGGATGTGAACTCACTCGTTGAGCTAAAAATGCCTGATACTATTGTGATGGCGGTGCGCGGCGGCTACGGTGCGAGCCGTTTGCTGGCAGATATTGACTGGCAGGCGCTGGCCGTTCGTCAGCAACAAAACCCGTTGCTGCTGTGTGGACACAGCGATTTCACGGCCATTCAGTGTGGTCTGCTGGCTCAGAGTAATGTGATTAGCTTCAGCGGCCCGATGCTGGCGGCTAACTTCGGTGCCGAGGAAATGAACGCCTTTACCGAGCACCATTTTTGGCAGGCTTTGCGCAATGCCGAATTTACCCTCGACTGGCAAGGGCATGGCCCGGATTGCGCTACTGAAGGCACGCTGTGGGGAGGCAATCTGGCAATGCTCATTTCGCTGATGGGAACGCCGTGGATGCCCGCCATTGAGAACGGTATTCTGGTGCTGGAAGACATCAACGAGCACCCGTTTCGCATCGAGCGCATGCTGCTGCAACTTTATCATGCTGGGATCCTCGCCCGCCAGAACGCCATCATTCTCGGCAGTTTTAGCGGCAGTGCGCCTAATGATTATGATGCCGGTTACAGTCTTGATTCAGTTTGTGATTTTCTGCGCGCCAGATTATCCGTTCCACTGTTAGGCGGCCTCGATTTTGGCCACGAACAACGCACCGTCACCTTACCTTTAGGGGCCAAAGCCGTGCTGAAAAATGATAAAAACGGCAGTCAACTCACAATCTCCGGTCATCCGGTGCTTAAATCGTAAAAAAAGCCTGCCTCAGGGCTAAGTAAAACGCTGTTTCTGTCGTTATTATGTTAGGGTTTATTAATACGAAACAGCGTAATTCAGGAGTAACCGAACGTTGGATGCCGCAGCAATCATTAGCCTTTTTATTTTGGGTTCCGTTCTCGTCACCTGCAGTATCTTGCTTAGTTCATTCTCATCACGTCTTGGTATCCCGATTCTGGTGATTTTCCTCGCTATTGGCATGTTAGCGGGCGTGGACGGCGTGGGCGGTATTCCTTTTGATAACTACCCTTTTGCCTACATGGTGAGTAACCTGGCGCTGGCGGTTATTCTGCTCGACGGTGGGATGCGCACCCAGGCCAGCTCATTTCGTGTAGCGCTGGGCCCGGCGTTATCGCTGGCGACCGTGGGTGTGCTGATTACCTCTGGCCTCACCGGCATGATGGCGGCATGGCTGTTTCATCTGGATCTCATTGAAGGGCTGCTGATTGGTGCGATTGTCGGCTCAACTGATGCTGCAGCGGTCTTCTCCCTGCTCGGCGGTAAAGGACTCAACGAACGTGTGGGCTCGACGCTGGAAATTGAGTCAGGTAGCAATGACCCAATGGCCGTATTTCTGACCATTACGCTTATCGAAATGATCCAGAACCACGAGACCGGTTTAAGCTGGATGTTTGCGGTACATATTATCCAGCAGTTTGGCTTAGGTATCGCTATCGGTCTCGGCGGTGGATATCTGCTCCAGCAGATGATTAACCGTATTTCACTGCCTGCCGGGCTTTATCCACTGCTGGCCCTGAGCGGTGGGATCCTGATTTTTGCCCTGACTACCGCGCTGGAAGGTAGTGGTATTCTGGCGGTTTATCTGTGTGGTTTCCTGCTGGGTAATCGCCCGATCCGCAACCGGTTTGGTATTCTGCAAAACTTCGACGGTCTGGCCTGGCTGGCGCAAATCGCCATGTTCCTGGTGCTTGGACTGCTGGTTACGCCATCCGACCTGCTGCCTATCGCGATTCCGGCGCTGATTTTGTCCGCCTGGATGATTTTCTTCGCGCGTCCGTTGTCAGTGTTCGCCGGATTGCTGCCATTTCGTGGTTTCAATCTGCGTGAGCGCATTTTCATTAGTTGGGTGGGTTTGCGCGGCGCGGTGCCGATCATCCTCGCCGTCTTCCCAATGATGGCGGGCCTGGAAAACGCGCGCCTGTTCTTTAACGTCGCGTTCTTTGTGGTACTGATCTCGCTGCTGTTCCAGGGAACGTCGCTGTCGTGGGCCGCCAAAAAAGCCAAAGTGGTGGTCCCGCCCGTTGGCTGGCCGGTTTCTCGTATAGGTCTGGATATTCATCCGGATAATCCCTGGGAGCAGTTTGTTTATCAGCTCAGTGCGGATAAGTGGTGTGTCGGGGCTGCGCTGCGCGACCTGCATATGCCGGAAGAAACGCGAATTGCCGCCCTGTTTCGTGACAACGTGCTGTTTCACCCCTCCGGCAGCACGCGTCTGCGCGAAGGCGACGTATTGTGTGTTATTGGCCGCGAACGCGACCTGCCCGCCTTAGGTAAGCTGTTCAGCCAGTCGCCGCCAGTGTCGTTAGACCAGCGTTTCTTTGGTGATTTTATTCTTGAAGCCAGCGCGAAATATGCCGATGTGGCACTGATTTATGGCCTGGAAGATGGCACCGGGTATCGCGATAAGCAGCAAACGCTGGGTGAAATTGTCCAGCAACTATTGGGTGCTGCGCCGGTCGTCGGTGACCAGGTGGAATTTGCCGGTATGATCTGGACGGTAGCCGAGAAAGAAGATAATGCCGTGCTGAAAGTGGGTGTCCGTGTGGCTGAAGATGAGGATGAGTAACGCGGATGTTTTTTGCCGGGTGGAGGCTACGCCTTACCCGGCCTGTGAAAAGCACTGACTCCGTAGGCCTGATAAGCGCCGCGCCATCAGGCAATTCCATAAAAGTTACACCGTCACAACCGGTACGCGCAGCGCCAAAGAACACATTAATTCATAACCCACCGTGCCCGCCGCTGTCGCCACATCGTCGATTTTAATCTCTTTACCCCACAGCTCCACTGGCGTCCCGATCCCCGCCTGCGGGCACGGCGTCAGGTCTACCGCCAGCATATCCATGGATACCGTGCCGACCGTCCCGGTACGTACGCCATCCACCAGCACAGGCGTGCCGCTTGGCGCATGGCGCGGATAACCATCGGCATAGCCTGTCGCCACAATGCCAATGCGCTGCTCGCCGCTGGCGGTGTAGCGTCCACCGTAGCCCACCCGATCTCCGGCTTTCAGCGTCTGTATGCCGATTATCTCGCTGCTCAGGGTCATTACTGGTTTCAGGCCGGTATTGGCGATGTCCCGCCATTGCCCCGACGGTGATGCGCCATACAAAATAATACCCGGGCGAACCCAGTCATAATGCGCTTGTGGGTGCCACAGCGTCGCAGCCGAATTCGACAGCGAACGTCGACACTCCAGCCCTTCCGTTGCCTGCGCAATACGCGCCATCGCGTCCTTAATGCCATCCGGATGTTCAGCATCCGCAAAATGCGACATCAGCGTCATCTCACCTACGTTAGGCATTGCCCGTAACTGTTGCCAGACGGTGGCAACGCGCTCTGGTAAGAAACCCAGCCGGTTCATGCCGCTATTCACCTTGAGGTAAATATCCAGCGGCGCGTTCAGGCGGGCATTTTGCAACGCTTTGAGCTGCCAGTTACTGTGGACACAAGTGGTCAGACGATATGTGTCATACACCGTCAGGTCTTCGGCATGGAAAAAACCCTCCAGCATTAAAATCGGTCCTTTCCATCCCCGCTCCCGCAGGGTGATCGCCTCCTCGAGATTGAGCATCGCGAAACCATCGGTCGTTCCCAGTGCATTCCAGACACGTTCTATACCGTGTCCGTAGGCATTAGCTTTTACGACCGACCAGACGCGGGAGTCCGGCGCAGCCTGACGCGTAATGGTCAGGTTTTGTTTCAACGCCTGCAGGTCAATGCTGGCCAGTATCGGGCGGGTCATCTCGCGTCCTTATTAGTTATGTACGCCATGTAAATGCCGCGGGCGAGACGGAGTAAATCCCGGACTGTAACGCGCCACGCTCAGATCGTCATAAGGTATGGCAGGCGTGCGACCAGAGAGGATATCGCTCAGCAACTGACCGGATCCACACGCCATCGTCCAGCCCAATGTGCCATGACCCGTATTGAGCAGCAGATTCTTAAAGCGGGTACGCCCCACCACTGGCGTTCCGTCTGGCGTCATCGGACGCAGCCCGGTCCAGAAGGTGGCCTGTTCCACATGCCCACCGCGCGGAAAGAGATCGCGCACCACCATCTCCAGCGTTTCACGGCGTGGTTGTAGTAGCTCAGTATTAAAACCAACAATCTCTGCCATACCGCCAACACGAATACGCTCATCAAAACGGGTAATGGCGATTTTGTAGGTTTCATCAAGAATAGTGGAAACCGGCGCACCATCATCTTCTGCCACCGGAATGGTTAATGAGTAGCCCTTGAGCGGATACACCGGAATATCAACGATCCCTTTGAGCATCGCCGTGGAGTACGAGCCAAAGGCCATAACATAGGCATCGGCTTTGACTATCTCTTCTCCGCACTGAACGCCATAAATCTGCTCGCCATCGCTCAGCAGCTTATCGACCGGAGTGTTAAAACGGAATTTTACTCCCGCCTGCTCGGCCATTTGCGCCAGACGCTGGGTAAACAGCTGACAGTCACCGGTTTCGTCATTCGGTAACCGTAACCCGCCTGTCAGTTTGTGCGCGACCTCTCCCAGCGCAGGTTCGACTTCCGCCAGGCGACTTGCTTCCAGCAGTTGATAGGGTACGCCCGCATCTTCGAGCACGGCGATGTCGCGGGTGGCGTTCTCATACTGTTGAGCGGTACGGAACAGTTGCAGGGTTCCGCCCTGACGTCCTTCGTACTCGATACCGGTAGAGGCACGTAACGCTTTCAGGCAATCACGGCTGTATTCCGCCAGGCGCACCATCCGCCCCTTGTTTTCCATGTAGTGGCTGGTATCGCAGTTGCGCAGCATTTGCCACATCCATTTCAACTGGAACTGCGTCCCGTCGAGGCGAACTGCCAACGGCGCGTGGCGCTGAAACATCCATTTAATCGCTTTTAGCGGTACGCCTGGGGCCGCCCACGGCGCGGCATAACCAGGGGAGATTTGCCCGGCGTTCGCCGCACTGGTTTCCAGTGCCGGCCCCGGCTCACGATCGATGACGGTGACATCGTGTCCAGCCTGACTTAAATACCAGGCGCTGGTCACGCCAACAACGCCACTTCCCAGTATGACAACTCGCATAGCCACTCCGTTAACAGTAAAAGAACAATCTTCTAATTACATCTTGATAACTCAGTTGAAAATATTATTCAACATATGGCTTTTTTATGGTGATGTATCTCACACATAGCAGTGATTGCAGGGAAGTCTCAGCTTTGGCATCTCCTGCTGTGCGTTATTTTTATCCAGCATAAAATTTTGTCACCTGGCCGTTTTTCGACGCTTCGCTGACGTGAAATCGCAAAGAAAAAATTTCTCCTGCAGCACGTTTTTTAACACCATGATCTATGCTTGAACTGAGGTACTCCAGACAGAGAGTGCCGCCAACAATGAGGGTGCGCGAATGGCTACGATTGATTCCATGAACAAGGACAGCACACGGTTAAGCGATGGACCCGACTGGACGTTTGATCTGCTGGATGTCTATCTGGCAGAGATAGACCGCGTGGCGAAACTCTACAGGCTGGATACCTACCCGCACCAAATCGAGGTGATCACCTCCGAGCAAATGATGGACGCCTATTCCAGCGTTGGGATGCCGATCAACTATCCGCACTGGTCGTTTGGTAAAAAGTTTATTGAAACCGAACGCTTGTACAAGCATGGTCAGCAAGGGCTGGCCTATGAGATTGTTATTAACTCCAACCCGTGTATCGCGTACCTGATGGAAGAGAACACCATCACCATGCAGGCACTGGTCATGGCGCATGCCTGCTATGGACATAACTCTTTCTTCAAGAATAACTACCTGTTCCGCAGTTGGACGGACGCCAGTTCCATCGTCGATTACCTGATCTTCGCGCGAAACTACATTACCCAGTGTGAAGAGCGTTACGGCGTGGATGAAGTCGAAAAGCTTCTCGACTCCTGCCATGCGTTGATGAACTACGGCGTTGACCGTTACAAACGCCCGCAAAAAATCTCCCTACAGGAAGAGAAGGCCCGGCAGAAAAGTCGTGAAGAGTATCTGCAAAGTCAGGTGAATATGTTGTGGCGCACGCTGCCGAAGAAAGAGGAAGAGAAGACGATCTCTACCGCGCGTCGTTATCCTTCTGAGCCGCAGGAAAACCTGCTGTATTTTATGGAGAAAAATGCCCCACTGCTTGAATCCTGGCAGCGAGAGGTCCTGCGTATTGTGCGTAAGGTGAGCCAGTATTTTTATCCGCAGAAACAAACTCAGGTGATGAACGAGGGATGGGCAACCTTCTGGCACTACACCATCCTCAATCACCTTTATGATGAAGGCAAAGTCACCGAGCGCTTTATGCTGGAGTTTCTGCATAGCCATACCAACGTGGTATTCCAGCCACCGTATAACAGTCCATGGTATAGCGGGATAAACCCGTATGCGCTTGGCTTTGCTATGTTCCAGGATATCAAACGTATTTGTCAGTCGCCCACCGAGGAGGACAAATACTGGTTCCCAAATATTGCGGGTTCCGACTGGCTGGAAACGCTGCATTTCGCGATGCGTGATTTTAAAGATGAGAGCTTTATCAGCCAGTTCCTGTCACCAAAAGTGATGCGCGATTTCCGCCTGTTCACGGTGCTGGATGATGACCGCCATAATTACCTGGAAATTTCAGCGATTCACAATGAAGAGGGGTATCGCGAGATCCGTAACAGGCTGTCATCGCAATATAACCTGAGCAATCTGGAGCCGAATATTCAAATCTGGAATGTCGATCTGCGCGGCGACCGTTCGCTGACCTTGCGTTATATCCCACATAACCGCGCGCCGTTGGATAAAGGACGCAAAGAGGTGCTTAAGCATGTGCACAGGCTATGGGGTTTTGATGTGATGCTGGAGCAGCAGAATGAAGATGGCAGCATTGAGCTGCTGGAGCGTTGCCCGCCAAGGATGAACGGCCTGTAACGCTTATTGCCGGAGGCGGTGTAAATACCTTATCCGGCCTACGACGTAGACGCATTGTAGGCCGGATAAGACGCTTTGGCGTCACCATCCGGCATTGCGCGATTAGCGTCCCTGAATAGCTAAATCGCCCGGTAAATTCTTCTGCATACGGTGCCAAATCTCACCACTGTCGTGACCATAGCGGCGCACAGTTTCATAGACCAAATCATGAGCGCCCTGCTCACACAGCTCTGACAGCTTACGGTAGAAGTTCAACGCCAGGCCGCGCGCTTCCGGGTTGGCAAAGTAATGACGGCCAATACGCGTATAAAGTCCTTTCATACCGTTGAGGATCAAACCGTAAATCGGATTGCCCGATGCAAATGCCAGACCACGGAAAATGTTGTAGTCCAGATCGGCAAACGCGTCAGCATGGTCAGCAACCTGATTCGCCGTGGCCAAAACGTCCTGGGCTTTATCAGGATGTTGGCGGAATGCGGTGCGAATAAAGATCGTCGAGATGTTAGTACGCACAGACAGCAGATTATCAATCAACTGCGGAACACTTTCGTGATCGAGACGCGCCAGCGTTTCCAGGATATTCAGTCCGGAGGTTTCCCAAAAGTTATTCACTTTCGTCGGTTTGCCGTGTTGAATGGTCAACCAGCCGTCCCGCGCCAGACGCTGCAAAACTTCGCGTAACGTGGTACGTGTTACTCCAATGAGTTCGGAGAGTTCACGTTCAGCGGGCAAAATAGTGCCAGGTGGGAAGCGGTTATTCCAGATACTCTCAATGATGTACTCTTCCGCGAACCCAGCAGGGCTTTGCGCCTTAATGACCATAGTGATAATTCCATTACACAGCAAAACATAGTTACACACATCATACCAGACGGGTTTCTTAGCTGATAGCTGACGCAACGAAGAAAAAGTGGATCAAGGCTTCATTTTCCAGATAACGCTGATACGCAGTCGGTACGATAAGCCACGTGAAGAGCTTGCCTGCGTTCACTCGTGCCGCTAAGCTTTGCGGTCAAACATAAAAACATGATTTCATTTTTACAGGTAAGGGAAACTGCCATGGAGCTATCATGGGGCCGCGCTATGTGGCGCAACTTTTTAGGCCAGTCGCCGGACTGGTATAAACTTGCACTGCTCGTCTTCTTAATCATTAACCCGCTTATTTTTTTCATCAATCCCTTTATCGCGGGTTGGTTGCTGGTGGCCGAATTCATTTTTACGCTGGCAATGGCGCTTAAGTGTTATCCACTGTTGCCGGGCGGGCTGTTAGCCATCGAAGCTGTCGTCATCGGCATGACCAGCGCCACTCATGTTCGTGAAGAAGTTGCCGCCAACCTTGAAGTGCTCTTGCTGCTGATGTTTATGGTGGCGGGCATCTACTTTATGAAGCAACTGCTGCTGTTTATTTTTACCCGACTGCTGCTCAGTATTCGCTCCAAGATGCTGCTGTCGCTGGCCTTTTGTGTTGCCGCTGCCTTCCTTTCGGCGTTCCTCGACGCATTGACTGTGGTCGCGGTCGTGATCAGCGTGGCGGTCGGTTTTTACGGTATCTACCATCGCGTCGCCTCTTCCCGCCCGGGAGATAACAATTTGCTGGATGACAGCCATATCGACCAGCACAATAAAGTCGTACTGGAGCAGTTCCGCGGTTTTCTGCGCAGCCTGATGATGCACGCGGGAGTCGGCACAGCCTTAGGCGGTGTGATGACCATGGTTGGCGAACCGCAGAACCTGATTATCGCCAAAGCAGCTGGCTGGCATTTTGGTGATTTTTTCCTGCGCATGTCGCCGGTCACCGTCCCGGTGTTGATTTGCGGTCTGCTCACCTGCCTGCTGGTTGAAAAGTTACGTTGGTTTGGCTACGGTGAAACATTGCCGGAAGCTGTCCGTGGCGTTCTGCAACAGTTTGACGATGAAAGCCGGCAACAACGTACCCGCCAGGATAAAATCAAGCTGATTATTCAGGCAGTCATCGGCGTATGGCTGGTCGTCGCCCTCGCGCTGCATCTGGCAGAAGTTGGATTAATTGGCCTGTCGGTGATTATTCTGGCGACTTCGTTAACTGGCGTTACTGACGAACACGCTATTGGTAAAGCCTTCACCGAGTCGCTGCCGTTCACCGCACTGCTGACCGTGTTCTTCTCTATCGTTGCGGTGATTATCGATCAACAGCTCTTCTCGCCGATTATTCATTTTGTTTTGCAGTCTTCTGAGCATGCACAGCTGACCCTGTTCTATCTTTTCAACGGCCTGCTGTCGTCAATTTCAGACAACGTCTTTGTTGGCACAATTTACATCAACGAAGCGAAAGCGGCGCTGGAGCACGGGACGATTAGCCTGAATCAATATGAACTGTTAGCGGTGGCGATCAATACCGGGACCAACCTGCCTTCCGTGGCCACGCCAAACGGCCAGGCAGCATTCCTGTTCCTGCTGACCTCCGCGCTGGCACCGTTGATTCGCCTTTCTTATGGTCGCATGGTGTGGATGGCTCTGCCGTATACTCTCGTCCTGACGCTCGTCGGTCTGCTTTGCGTAGAGTTCACGCTGGTTCCAGTGACCGAGTGGATGACGCAAACAGGCTGGTTAGCTACACTTTCATAACAATAAACCGGGTAAATCACTGCCCGGTTTGACTTTTTGCATGATAATTATCCGATTACACAATATTTCAATTGCCGCTAGTGGCGCATAAATTGAATTGGTTTAAACTGCGGTCTCTACGCATGTTGCAGGGAAATTATTATGTTGCGATTTTTAAACCAGTGCTCCCGTGGGCGTGGAGCGTGGTTATTGCTGGCGCTAACCGCCCTGGCGTTGGAACTTGTTGCCTTGTGGTTCCAGCATGTCATGCTGCTAAAACCCTGCGTGTTGTGTATTTACGAACGTAGCGCATTATTTGGCGTGATGGGTGCTGGTCTGGTGGGCGCAATTGCCCCAAAAACGCCACTGCGTTATGTGGCAATGCTTATCTGGATTTACAGCGCCTGGCGCGGGCTTCAGTTAGCGTATGAACACACGATGATTCAGCTTCACCCGTCACCGTTCATGACCTGTGATTTTGCCGCGCGCTTCCCGAGTTGGTTACCGCTGGATAAATGGCTGCCGCAGGTATTTATGGCATCCGGTGACTGCGCTGAGCGTCAGTGGTCATTTTTAACCCTGGAGATGCCGCAGTGGCTGTTGGGGATTTTTGCCGCGTATCTGGTCGTTGCAGTGTTGGTGCTGATTGCTCAGCCCTTTAAACCGAAAAAACGTGACCTCTTCGGTCGCTAACAGAACGCTCCTTCGGGAGCGTTTTTTTTGCCATAATGTCATTGCTTGCTGGCATCTATAAGATGTATATTAAATACATCTTATAGATGCCATACAAAGGAGATGTCTTATGTCCCATTTACGCATCCCGGCAAACTGGAAAGTTAAACGCTCTACTCCCTTCTTTACGAAAGACAATGTCCCGGCCGCCCTGCTTTCTCACCACAACACAGCAGCCGGCGTTTTTGGACAACTCTGCGTGATGGAAGGCACTGTAACGTATTACGGCTTTGCCAATGAAGACGCAAAAGAACCTGAAGTAAAAGTGGTCATTAATGCCGGACAGTTCGCGACCAGCCCACCGCAGTACTGGCATCGTGTTGAATTAAGCGACGATGCGCAGTTCAACATTAATTTCTGGGTTGAAGATGACAACCATAGTGATGAGATGTATCAGGCGAAAAAGTCTTAATCCTTAACGCCTGTTAATCGATGGGCGGCTTAGTCCGCCCATGAAGGTTTGTTCAATATATGGTCCTGCCAGTCACGCACTTCTGATTCTTTCACCGCGATATGGCGTACTGAAATACGCTCACTGTGCATTGCCGCCTTTGACCCCGTCAGCAGCGGATGCCACTCCGGCAGCCCTTTACCTTCCGCGAGCAGACGATAGGCGCAGGTCATCGGCAACCATTCAAAAGTCGGCAGATTATCGCGCGTCAGCTTGATGCAGTCAGGCTCGTACTCGAATCGACGTTCGTAATTACGGCACTGACAGGTTTTGATATTGAGTTGCTTACACGCGACGTTGGTAAAGTAGATTTCGTCGGTGTCTTCATCCATCAGCTTATGCAGGCAGCATTGGCCGCACCCATCACATAATGACTCCCACTCGGCATCGGTCATTTCATCAAGGGTTTTACTTTGCCAGAAAGGTATGTCGCTCATCAGGGTATCCGCTATTTCACTAAAGCTGCACCTTATAACCAGTCTGGCACGTTGATGCAAGTTTTGCCGCCCGAAATAGGCGGCAAGCACAGGTTACAGCACCCGGGTGGTTAGCGTCTGACCATGGAAACTGATAGCCAGCTCATCACCGCTGTGTAACGGCCCAACGCCAGCTGGCGTCCCAGTCAATACCACATCACCGGCTTTAAGCGTGAAGAATCGGCTCATGTAAGCAATCAATGGGACAATATGATGGATCATATCCGCCGTAGTGCCCTGCTGGCGGACTTCGCCATTCACCGTTAATCCGAGCTGAGTATCCTGCGGATCACCGTTAAATTCCGCTACCGGAATAAACCCCGACAGCGGGCAAGAGTTGTCAAAACCCTTCGCTTTTTCCCACGGCTGGCCCGCTTTTTTCATTTTGCCCTGAATATCACGCAGGGTCAGGTCCAGCGCCACACCATAGCCAGCGATGGCTTTGCGCACATGCTCTTCTGTCGCCTGGCGCAGGGTTGCACCGATCAGCACGGCCAGTTCAACTTCGTGATGGACGGAACCCATATCCGCCGGAATGACCAGCGGTTGGCGCAAATCACACAGCGCAGTTTCAGGCTTAATAAACAACACTGGCTCTTCCGGCGTTGCTCCCCCCATCTCTTTAATGTGGTTTGCATAATTGCTACCGACGCAAACCACTTTGCTCACCGGATAATCCAGCAGAGCACCATGCCAGTTGTGATGTTGATACATTACTTTCCCCTAACGTAGTCATAGATTTCAGGTACTGCATCGATGGGACATGCTGCTGCCGGATGCAGTTTAACGTTTAGCGTCTGATGTATTTTCTTTTACCGCAGATAAATGCTGTTTGAGTAAATCTTCAGGCGGCGGTGGTATTTGTAAATAATAGCCCTGCTCGGTTAGTGCCTGTTTTACTTTTTCAAGATCGGCATTAACCAGTTTTTTACGACCATCAAGCGGTAAAATCATTGCCAGCTTTGGCTGGCCAAACCCTTTCATCAGTTCTTCAGGAACACGCGAGAAATCGTCTTTTTTTTCGACATATAAATAGGTCTGGTCACGTTTGCTGCTTCGGTAGATCACACAAAACATATCTTTTACTCTGAATTCACGGAATGGTGGCTTGCCTCAATATAATACTGACTATAACATGCCTTATAGTCTTCGGAATATCACCCCGCACCGGGGATGATAAATAGCAAATTGAGTAAGGCCAGGATGTCAAACACGCCAATCGAGCTTAAAGGCAGTAGCTTCACCTTATCAGTGGTTCACTTACATGAAGCAGAACCCGAGGTTATTCGTCAGGCGTTGGAAGACAAAATCGCGCAGGCACCTGCTTTTTTAAAACATGCTCCCGTCGTAGTTAACGTGAGTGGTCTTGAAAGTCCGGTAAACTGGTCAGCGCTGCAGAAAGTTGTCGCGTCTACCGGATTGCGCATTATCGGCGTTAGCGGATGTAAAGATGCCAGACTCAAAGCTGAAATCGACGAAATGGGTCTTCCTTTACTGACAGAAGGTAAAGAAAAAGCCATTCGTTCCGCACCTGTTGAAACTCCGGCACCTGCCGTACCGCCACAAAACGTTACTCCCATCACAAAAACACGATTAATAAATGTACCGGTTCGTTCCGGTCAGCGTATTTATGCTCCACAATGTGATCTGATTGTTACAAGTCACGTCAGTGCGGGCGCAGAGCTTATCGCTGATGGCAATATTCACGTTTATGGCATGATGAGAGGCCGTGCGCTGGCGGGCGCAAGCGGCGATCGGGAAGCGCAAATTTTCTGTACCCACCTGACGGCAGAACTGGTGTCTATCGCAGGTGTTTATTGGCTGAGTGATAAAATCCCAGCAGAATTTTATGGCAAAGCGGCACGTCTGCAATTGGCAGAGAACGCTTTGACAGTTCAACCGTTGAATTGATCCCTTTTTAACAAGGAATTTCTATGGCACGCATTATTGTTGTTACTTCGGGTAAAGGGGGCGTTGGCAAAACCACCTCCAGCGCGGCCATCGCTACAGGTTTGGCCCAGAAGGGAAAGAAAACTGTCGTTATTGATTTTGATATCGGCCTGCGTAACCTTGATTTGATTATGGGTTGTGAACGCCGCGTCGTTTATGACTTCGTCAACGTTATTCAGGGCGATGCGTCGTTAAATCAGGCGTTGATCAAAGATAAACGTACCGAAAATCTCTTTATTCTTCCGGCCTCACAGACTCGTGATAAAGACGCGCTGACGCGTGAAGGCGTCGCGAAAGTTCTGGACGACCTGAAAACGATGGAATTTGACTTCATCGTCTGCGACTCCCCGGCAGGTATTGAGACCGGCGCGCTGATGGCCCTGTATTTTGCCGACGAAGCCATTATTACCACCAACCCGGAAGTGTCTTCTGTACGTGACTCTGACCGTATTCTGGGTATTCTGGCGTCGAAATCTCGTCGCGCTGAAAATGGCGAAGATCCGATTAAAGAGCATCTGCTGCTTACGCGCTATAACCCTGGCCGCGTAAATAAAGGTGACATGCTCAGCATGGAAGACGTACTGGAAATTCTGCGAATCAAGCTGGTTGGTGTGATTCCTGAAGATCAGTCAGTCCTGCGCGCGTCTAACCAGGGTGAGCCGGTTATTCTCGACATCAATGCTGATGCCGGTAAAGCCTATGCTGATACCGTAGACCGTCTGTTGGGAGAAGAACGTCCTTTCCGCTTCATTGAAGAAGAGAAGAAAGGTTTCCTCAAACGCCTGTTCGGAGGATAAGTTATGGCATTACTGGATTTTTTTCTCTCGCGGAAAAAGAGCACAGCGAACATCGCTAAAGAGCGACTGCAGATTATTGTTGCGGAACGTCGTCGTAGTGACGCAGAGCCACATTATTTACCGCAACTGAGGAAAGATATTCTCGAGGTTATCTGCAAGTATGTACAAATTGATCCTGAAATGGTCACCGTACAGCTTGAACAAAAAGACGGCGATATTTCTATCCTCGAACTTAACGTGACTTTGCCTGAAGCTGAAGAGTCTAAATAGCATCTTTTGTTAATGAGTCACGGTTGAAAAAAGGCAGATTATTCTGCCTTTTTTATTTTTGATCGTAGTCCAGGCTGCGCCCTATTTATTCCAAACAGAACTTCGGGTAGTTCTCAGCAAAATAGCGACGTAAATACTCCACGGTAATACGGATTTTTGCCGATGTCGCCAGACGTGACACATAAACAGCCCAAATATTTGCTGGTTGATAATAGTCAGGCAATATATGAACCAGATGCCCACTGGCGATGTTATCGCAGACATCCCACCATGAACGTAGCGCAATCCCCTGACCATCGACACACCATTGGTGAACAACTTCGCCATGATTGGAGGAGAGCGGCCCCGTCACCTTGATCGAGTGCACGCCCTCTTTATTACGCATTTGCCAGATGCCAAATGGATGATCGCGCTCTTTAATCACCAGGCAGGGCAACGTGGACAGATCGTTCAATTGCTTCGGTGTACCGTGCTGCGCCACAAACTCAGGTGATGCACACAATATTCGATAATTGGTCGCCAGCTTACGTGCGATCAAATTGGGTGCAATATCATCCCCGATGCGGATATCAAGATCGACACCTTCATTAACCAGATCGACTAACCGATCCTCAACGTCAAACCGCAACTCCAGCTGCGGATACTCTTTTGCCAGCGCTGACAACGCTGGAGCCACTACACGGCGACCAAAACCAAAGCTGCTGATAATACGTAACATCCCCTGCGGGATCTGCCGGACATCAGACAGCTCATCCATCATCTGATCCACATCCTGCAGGATCCGCTGAGCCCATTCGTAGATCCGCTCCCCCTCTTCCGTGATGGTTACGCGTCGTGTAGTCCGGTGCAGCAGCACTACATTCAGCGTCTGCTCCAGCAGGGCAACTCGCTTACTGATAAAAGCCGGTGAAACGCCTAACTCCTCGGCAACGGCGGCAAAACCCGCACGGCGGGCAACCAGCATAAAGACGCGTAAATCATTTAACAGCGGCAGATTATTCATGATCTGTGTTTTATGTTTCACCAGTTGGAGGGATTAACTATTAATCAGTCAATTATAGGATAAGGGGAAAGTCAATTTTGATGGCGTACAAGTGAGAGCTGCTATGAAGAAAACCTGTCGTATTGCCGCTATCCCCGGAGATGGCATTGGTAAAGAAGTCCTGCCTGAAGGCATTCATGTGTTACAAGCGGCCGCTGAGCGCTGGGGGTTGTCGCTCAGCTTTGAGCAAATGGAATGGGCCAGCTGCGAGTACTATATGCATCACGGCAAGATGATGCCCGATGACTGGCATGAACAGTTGAAATCCTTCGATGCTATCTACTTTGGTGCGGTCGGCTGGCCGGACACTGTACCGGATCACATCTCACTATGGGGCTCGTTGCTCAAGTTTCGTCGGGAGTTCGATCAATACGTCAACCTGCGTCCGGTACGCCTGTTTCCTGGTGTTCCTTGCCCACTGGCGGGTAAGAAACCTGGCGACATTGATTTCTACGTTGTACGTGAAAACACCGAAGGCGAGTATTCATCACTGGGTGGGCGCGTAAGCGAGGGTACCGAACATGAAGTGGTCATTCAGGAGTCGGTCTTCACCCGTCGCGGCGTGGATCGTATATTGCGTTACGCTTTCGAGCTGGCGCAAAACCGCCCACGTAAAACCCTGACCTCGGCGACCAAATCCAATGGCCTGGCTATCAGCATGCCTTACTGGGATGAGCGCGTTGAAGCTATGGCGGCTCACTATCCCGAGATCCGTTGGGATAAACAGCATATCGACATTCTGTGCGCCCGCTTTGTGATGCAGCCAGAGCGTTTTGACGTGGTGGTCGCCTCTAACCTGTTTGGCGACATCCTGTCCGATTTGGGACCTGCCTGCACTGGCACGATTGGCATTGCACCTTCGGCAAACTTAAATCCGGAACGAACCTTCCCATCGTTGTTCGAACCGGTCCACGGTTCGGCCCCGGATATCTACGGCAAGAATATTGCTAACCCAATTGCCACCATCTGGGCTGGTGCGATGATGCTGGATTTCCTTGGCAACGGCGATGCGAATTATCAGGCGGCCCACGATGGCATTCTGGCTGCGATTGAACAGGTTATTGCCAGCGGACCGAAAACGCCGGATATGAAAGGCAATGCCACCACTCAACAGGTAGCTGACGCTATCTGCCGGGCACTGCGTTAGAGGTCAAACCACGAAATATGAGCCGCGTCACTGACGCGGTTTTTTTATGTGTTCTGTACGTCAAATAACCTGCGTGAATTCACCTTTTATTATTTCCGTTCCGTGTTTTATTGCTTCACGCATCAGGCAATTGTTTAATTCATGTAAAGAACAAATAATAAAATTGTTAAATACGAAGCGACAAAATCTTACCCTACAGCATGATAACAACGACAGGCTAATGCCAAACGCGGGCGACTATGCCCAGGAGATCATCCATGTTGAGCAACGTAAAGAAAAAAGATGTGCCACTGATAGCCATCAGCCTGGTGGCTATTCTTTTTATCGCCGCCACACTCAGTTTCTTCCCTCAGCAGTCTGCACAAGTTGCAAATACCATTTTTAACGGCGTGACCCGAATGCTGGGTTCCGCCGTGCAGATCCTGGTCCTCATGGCCATGGGGCTGGTTGTCTGGCTGGCCACCAGCAAATACGGCAATATTCGCCTCGGTGAAGGTAAAGCGGAATACAGTACCCTTTCCTGGCTGTTTATGTTTATTTGCGCTGGATTAGGCTCCTCCACGCTCTACTGGGGGGTTGCTGAATGGGCTTATTACTACCAAACGCCGGGGCTGAACATCGCCCCACACTCACAAAAGGCCCTGGAATTCAGTCTGCCTTACTCCTTTTTCCATTGGGGGATCAGCGCATGGGCGACCTACACGCTGGCCTCGTTAACCATGGCCTACCATTTCCATGTGCGTAAAAATAAAGGCTTGAGCCTGTCCGGGATAATTGCTGCTATCACCGGCGTTCATCCACAGGGCGTATGGGGAAGACTGGTCGATTTGATGTTCCTGATCGCCACCGTCGGCGCGTTAACCATCTCCCTGGTCGTTACCGCTGCAACCTTCACTCGTGGTTTATCAGCACTCACCGGTTTACCGGATAACTTCACGGTGCAAGCCTTTGTGATCCTGTTCTCTGGCGGCATTTTCTGCCTGAGCTCCTGGATTGGCATCAACAATGGTCTGCAACGTCTGAGCAAAATGGTCGGCTGGGGGGCATTTTTACTGCCGTTGGTGGTACTGATTGTCGGCCCAACCGAATTCATCACCAATAACATCATCAACGCTATTGGCCTGACGACACAAAACTTTTTGCAGATGAGTCTGTTTACCGATCCACTCGGTAACGGTGAGTTTACCCGCAACTGGACGGTGTTCTACTGGCTGTGGTGGATCTCCTACACCCCGGGCGTCGCTATGTTTGTCACGCGCGTATCCCGCGGTCGCAAAATTAAAGAGGTTATCTGGGCATTAATCCTCGGTAGCACCGTTGGCTGCTGGTTCTTCTTCGGGGTGATGGAGAGCTACTCTATCCATCAGTTTGTCAATGGCGTGATTGATATCCCGCAGATCATGGCAACGCAGGGCGGAGAAACGGCTGTGCAGCAGGTACTGATGTCACTGCCTGCCGGGAAGCTGTTCCTGGTCGCGTATCTGGCCATCATGATTATTTTCCTTGCCTCGCATATGGATGCTGTGGCCTACACCATGGCAGCCACCAGCACACGTAATCTACAGGAAGGGGATGATCCTGAACGTGGCTTACGTTTGTTCTGGTGTGTGGTCATCACATTAATTCCATTATCAATTTTATTCACCGGTGCGTCTCTGGAAACAATGAAGACCACGGTGGTACTGACCGCCCTTCCCTTCCTCGCCATCCTGTTGGTAAAGGTCGGCGGTTTTCTTCGCTGGGTACGGCAGGATTATGCCCATGTTCCTGCTCACCAAATTGAAAGTCATCTTCCCGAAGCACCGGGCGACGCGCCTGTCACGCCACCGGCTGGGACACTACTCAAAGGCGGCAATTAAGCGCCAGTCAAAAATCTTCTTACTCACAAATTAAAGGTAATCCAATGAGCAATCTGAGCCCTGAGTTTATTCTGCCGCAAAATTTTTGTGCCAATCCGCAGGACGCCTGGACTATCCCGGCACGGTTCTATACCGACCAGCAGGCTTTTGAACACGAACAAGAGAACGTGTTTGCCAAAAGCTGGATTTGTGTTGCCCACAGCAGCGAACTGGCAAAGCCAAATGACTATGTCACGCGTGAAGTGATTGGTGAGAACATCGTGCTGGTGCGTGGCCGCGATAATGTACTGCGCGCATTCTACAACGTCTGCCCGCATCGTGGTCATCAACTGCTGAGCGGCGAAGGGAAAGCCAAGAACGTGATTACCTGCCCCTACCACGCGTGGGCATTCAAACTTGATGGCAATCTGGCTCATGCCCGTAACTGTGAAAACGTCGCCAACTTTGACAGTGAGAAGGCTCATCTGACACCAGTGCGACTCGAAGAATATGCCGGTTTTGTATTCATCAATATGGACCCGAACGCCGGTAGCGTTGAAGATCAGCTTCCGGGACTGGCAGCCAAAGTCGTCGAGGCCTGCCCTGACGTGCACGATCTGAAACTCGCCGCGCGTTTCACTACCCGCACGCCGGCCAACTGGAAAAATATCGTTGATAACTATCTGGAGTGCTACCACTGCGGTCCGGCCCACCCTGGTTTTTCCGACTCAGTACAGGTTGACCGTTACTGGCATACCATGCACGGCAACTGGACGCTGCAATACGGTTTTGCCAAACCCTCTGAACAATCGTTTAAGTTCGAAGAAGGTGTTGATGCTGCGTTCCACGGCTTCTGGTTGTGGCCGTGCACCATGCTTAACGTCACGCCAATCAAAGGCATGATGACCGTTATTTATGAATTCCCGGTGGATGCAGAAACCACACTGCAAAACTACGACATCTATTTCACTAATGAAGAGCTGACCGAAGAGCAAAAAGCGCTGATCGAATGGTATCGCAATGTCTTCCGCCCTGAGGATTTACGCCTGGTTGAGAGCGTACAAAAAGGTCTGAAATCACGTGGCTATCGTGGACAGGGACGCATTATGGCGGATACCAGCGGTAGCGGAATCTCCGAACATGGCATTGCCCATTTCCATAACCTGGTCGCTCAGGTGTTTCAGGATTAATCAGTGAAGGAGTTAGTCATGACCGTTTTTCAGACTTCACTTTTTCGCCAGCAGGCGTTTATCGCCGGACTGTGGTGTGATGCCGATGACAGTAACACGTTGTCGGTCAGCAACCCGGCAACAGGGGCCGTTCTGGGACAAATTCCCAACATGGGAATGTCAGAGGCGCAACGCGCCATTGATGCCGCCTCTCAGGCGCTTCCTGCCTGGCGGGCAATGACCGCAGCCCAACGTTCCACGTTGCTTAAAGCCTGGCATCATTTAATTCTCGACAACAAAACGGCGCTGGCGCAAATCATGACCGCCGAGCAGGGCAAACCGCTGGCTGAGGCGGAAGGAGAGATTGTCTATGCCGCGTCGTTTATTGAGTGGTTTGCCGAGCAGGCTAAACGTACTAATGGCGAGATTATCCCCTCGCCTGCGACGGATAAACGGTTGATGGTTATCCGTCAGGGTATCGGTGTCTGCGCGGCAATAACACCATGGAACTTCCCTGCGGCAATGATCACCCGCAAAGCCGGTCCCGCGCTGGCTGCAGGTTGTACGATGGTAGTAAAACCGGCCAACGAAACACCGTTTACCGCTCTGGCGCTGGCAGAACTTGCACGTCAGGCCGGTATTCCGGCGGGTGTTATCAATGTCGTGACCGGAAAGTCCCGCGAAATTGGTGCATTGTTCACCGCAGACGATCGCGTACGCAAACTGTCGTTTACCGGCTCTACCGAGGTAGGGCGCGTACTGATGCGCCAGTGTTCCGATTCTATCAAAAAGGTTTCACTGGAGCTGGGCGGCAACGCGCCGTTTATCGTATTTGAGGACGCGGATCTCGACAAAGCCGTTGAAGGCGCGCTGGTGGCTAAATTCCGCAATGCCGGACAGACCTGTGTTTGCGTGAACCGTTTTTACATTCATCAGGCTGTTTATGACGCGTTTTGCGAGAAATTCGTGGCCCGGGTCGCCGCTATGAAAGTCGGCAACGGTGAGCAACCCGGCGTACAAACCGGTCCGCTGATCAATAGCGCCGCCGTCGACAAAGTGCAGTCGCTTCTTGATGACGCGCTGACGCGGGGCGCCACGCTATTAACCGGGGGTCAACGCCATGCTCTGGGAGGAAACTATTTTACGCCCACCGTCATCGGCAACGTGCAGCCGGGCACGCAGTTGCTCCAGGAAGAGATATTCGGACCGGTCGCCGCGCTGGTGAAGTTTGAAGATGAACAGGATGCGATCCGCCAGGCAAATGACACCATTTATGGACTGGCATCCTACTTCTACAGCAATGATGCCGCACGCATCTGGCGTGTTTCAGAGCAACTGGAGTATGGCATGGTCGGTATTAATACCGGACTGATCTCGAATGAAGTCGCCCCTTTCGGTGGTGTGAAGCAATCAGGGCTGGGGCGAGAAGGTTCTGAACACGGTATCGAAGATTACCTGGAGATGAAATATCTCTGCCAGGGGCTGTAACGACAGATTCCGGCGCGCCGGGTAACCCGCGCCGGACAGAATTTTTAGGGAGTGCCGCAATGTCTGAATATCAAATGCGAGAAGTTCAGGTCAGTCAGATTGAAACGATTACCGCGCATGTAAAGCGCTTCACCTTAACGGCTGCCTCAGGCGATCCGTTGCCTGCGTTCCAGGGCGGCAGCCATATCATCGTGCAGATGCGCGATGGCGAAAATCTCTATAGCAACGCGTACTCGCTGATGAGCTCGCCGTTGGATACCCGCACCTGGCAAATTGCTGTGCGCCTGGAGGAGAATTCCAAAGGCGGCTCACGATACCTGCATCAGCAGGTCAAACCCGGCGATACGCTGACGATTTCCACGCCCAATAATCTTTTCGCCCTCGAACCGCAGGCGCAAAAGCATTTGTTAATTGCTGGCGGCATCGGTATTACGCCCTTCCTGTCGCAGATCCCGGAACTCGAAAGCGCCCAGGCACAGTGGCAGCTACATTACTGTTCACCCAGCCCTGAAAACTGCGCGTTTCATGATGAACTGAAACAGCACCGCCAGGCCGATCGCATTCATCTGCACCTTTCGAGTGAAGGCACACGCCTCGACCTGGCACATCTGCTTGCCGATGTAGAACCCGGCACCCATATTTATACCTGCGGCCCGGCCGCGCTTAACGATGCCGTAAGAAGCGAGGCCGCCCGCCACGGTCTGGATAACAATACGCTACATTTCGAGCAATTTGCGGTAGAAGATAAGAGCGGTGATGCTTTCACCCTCGTGCTGGCACGTTCCGGACGTGAGTTTGTCGTTCCGCAAGAGATGACGATTCTGCAGGTTATCGAAAATAACAAAGCTGCCAGAGTCGAGTGTCTGTGCCGTGAAGGCGTGTGCGGTACCTGTGAGACGACGATTCTTGAAGGGGAAGCGGATCACCGCGATCAATACTTTAGCGACGACGAAAAAGCCAGCCAGCAGAGCATGCTTATTTGCTGTTCACGTGCCAAAGGCAAACGCCTGGTGCTTGATTTGTAGAATTTAACCGACCGGATAAGCGATGGACTCCCCGGTCGGCCTGAACGCTTACTGTGGATAGTCCAGCAGCAGCGTCTTGAGGCGGTCGGCCATCAGTTCGCCACGCCAACCGGAAATCAGCTCCGGCAGGGACGCCTGCGGCTTTAATTTCCAGTGCCAGTTGAGCAGTTGGTTGATTTGACGACGCGAAGCAAGGAGTTCCACGCTAAGATTCTGCTCCGCACTCACATCGGCCACCAGGGCTTTAATGGCTTTGAATGCCTTGCGATAACCCGGCATATCCATCAGATTCAGCAACGGTTGCGGCAGCGACTCTTCCGGTAAGGCCTGTGCCTTTTCTACCAGGGAGATCAGCGTCTTGCCGTGGAAGCGAATTTCGCTCCCGGAAAGTCCCAGACTATCCAGCTCGCCCAGACTGCCCGGCATATAACGGGCCACCGCCCACAGATGCTCTTCACGCACCACGAAGTTTACCGCCAGATCGCGCTCGCGCGCTTTACGCAGTCGCCAGTCGGCAAGCAGTTGCAGACAGGCGAGCTGACGGGTACGCAACTGCCAGGCATTGGTAATTTCTCGCCACGCATCTTCGGGTGCCAGAATTTCCTGACGACGCTGTTGCATCAAACGACATTCGTCCAGCGCGGCGGGCAACCAGCCGGACGCATCGGTTTCTGCCATGAGTTTTGTGGTGATCGGTAATAAATACCAGACATCTGCCGCCGCATACTCGCACTGCCGCTCAGTCAGCGGTCTGGCCAGCCAGTCGGTACGTGATTCACTTTTATCCAGCACCACCCCGGTGAACTCTTCCACCATCGCAGCAAAGCCCCACGACAGTGGACGCCCACAAAAGGCGGCCAGAATCTGTGTATCGATCAGTGGTTGCGGGAGCTCACCAAACGTGTTGAGAAACACTTCGAGGTCTTCACTTCCGGCATGCAGGAATTTGGTGATCGCAGTGTCACGCAGGATATCGCGCAGCGGCGACCAGTCGGTGATCCCCTGCGGGTCAATCAGAGCAACGTGTTTGCCATCAAACAGCTGGATCAGTCCCAACTGCGGGTAGTAGGTACGCGTGCGAACAAATTCGGTATCCAGGGCTATCGCCGGAAATTCACGAACGGCTTCGCACAGCGTGGCCAACGCGTCGTCCGTGGTGATCATTTGATAATTCAAATCGTGCTCTCTTAGGTTTTCGCCAAAAAAAACGCCGGATTATCCGGCGCTTTCTGCTGGCTGTCTTAACGCTCAGCCTTTATTGTCCACTTTGCCGCGCGCTTCGTCACGTAATTCTCGTCGCAAAATTTTACCGACGTTAGATTTCGGCAACTCATCACGGAATTCCACCAGCTTCGGTACTTTATAGCCCGTCAGGTGACGACGGCAGAAAGTAACCAGCGCTTCATCGGTTAACGAGGCGTCTTTCTTCACCACAAAAATTTTCACCGCTTCACCGCTGCTGCCTGATGGAACGCCAACGGCAGCCACTTCCTGCACACCTGGATGTTGCATCACCACGTCTTCAATTTCGTTCGGATAGACGTTAAAGCCGGAGACCAGGATCATATCTTTCTTACGATCAACAATACGCAGGAAGCCTTCATCATCCATCACCGCAATATCGCCGGTGTGCAGCCAGCCGTCTTTGACGATTTCGTCTGTGGCGTCTGGTCGCTGCCAGTACCCCAGCATCACCTGCGGACCTTTCACGCACAGTTCGCCCGGTTCTCCCGGTGGCACTTCGTTGTCGTCATCATCCACCAGTTTGACCTCGGTAGACGGAACCGGTAACCCGATACTGCCGCTATGGTAGTCGATATCGTGAGGGTTGACGCTCACCAGCGGAGCGCACTCCGTCAGGCCATAGCCTTCCAGCAGATACTGCCCCGTCAGCTTCACCCAACGTTCCGCTACCGCCTGTTGAACCGGCATCCCGCCGCCTGCAGAAAGGTGCAGTGACGAGAAGTCCAGTTGCTGGAACTCTTTGTTATTCAGCAGCGCGTTAAACAGCGTGTTGACGCCGGTCATCGCGGTGAAGGGATATTTCGCCAGCTCTTTTACCAGTCCGGGAATATCGCGCGGGTTGGTAATCAGCAGATTTTGACCGCCCAGCTCAATAAACAGCAGGCAGTTCATCGTCAGCGCAAAAATGTGATACAGCGGTAGAGCTGTTACCACCAACTCTTTGCCCGGATGCAGCAACGGACCATAGGTGGCATTAACCTGCTCCAGGTTAGCCAGCATGTTACGGTGCGTGAGCATTGCGCCTTTCGCCACACCGGTGGTACCACCGGTATACTGCAGGAAAGCCAAATCTTCTGACACGACTTCCGGCTTCACATACTGCATGCGGTAGCCGTTTTGCAGCGCACTGCGAAACGAGATGGCATCCGGCAGGTGATATTTCGGCACCAGACGCTTGATATATTTCACGACGAAGTTAACCAGCGTCCCTTTCGCGGTCGACAACTGATCGCCCATACGCGTGAGGATCACGTGTTGAACTGAGGTCTTATCGACCACTTTCTCCAGCGTGTGGGCAAAGTTAGAGACGATGACGATCGCCGATGCACCGCTATCGTTGAGCTGATGTTCCAGCTCGCGAGGCGTGTACAGCGGGTTCACGTTCACAACTATCATGCCAGCACGTAAAATCCCAAACAGTGCAACGGGATATTGCAACAGGTTGGGCATCATCAGTGCCACGCGATCGCCCTTTTTCAGTCCAAGTCCTTGTTGCAAATAAGCCGCGAATGCCCGACTGCGCTCTTCGAGTTTGCGGAAGGTCATCACCTCCCCCATGTTCATAAACGCGGGTTGATCGGCATACCGTCTTACTGAGTGTTCAAAGAGTTCCACCAGGGATTGATAACGGTCAGGATTGATCTCCGCGGGAACACCAGCGGGATAACGGTTAAGCCAAACCTTTTTCAATACATCACCTCTAAAATGCGTATTCGTCGTCATCACAACCCCAGGCAATAAACAAACTGTTAACATAATATTAACTCAGCGTACCAGTTTGTTTATTACACAACGACAAGGTTGCGAAGCACGTCACTATTTATTTTTCTTATATCCACGTTAATGCAGAAACAGCGGACGAGCCGCTGTTTCTTTTATCATTAAAACAAAGAGTTACTCTGTTACTATCGTCTGAACCTGCGCGGGACCGGGATTGTACCATCCCCATCCGCCGTAGCCACCGTAAGGCCAGCCACGCGCACCGTAGAACCAGGGGTCAATCGGCTGCGGAGGCATCACAATTTGCTGAGTAATATGCCAGCGTTTATAACCGGTTACCTGCATCAGCATGAACTTATACGGTGTACTACCAATTTTTCCGTCCACAGTTCCGCTAATGGGTCCGACGACGGTGACCAGTTGACCACGAAAATCTACCGGGTCGAGGAAACCGTTAACATCGGCATAAATTCGCCCGCGTGACGCTTCGCCCAGAATCGGTCGTGCCCCGCTATCGAGCGGCATAGTGGCGATCTCCAGTCGGGATTTCCCTTGCTGGTTTTGAATATCCACCACCTTACCGCCAAAACGTGCTTCTTGTCCGACGTACAACTGCGGCGCATTCATCACCCGCACCAGATCCTGCTGCGGTGTCGGGCTCGAACCTTTAATCGCATCCGGGATGGTGACACAGCCGCTTAGCGATAACGCCAATACGCCTGCCAGTACACCTTTCAATAACTGCTTTTGCACCACCATATTGCGACTCCCTTTTCTTAGCCTCTGCCCGGACATGTTCGCGATGCTGTGTATTGACATCAGTGCGAATTTACCAGGGATGTACTACTAAGATTCATTCTTTACCGGGAAGTTTCTTCCACGCCACGGTGTTACGTAAATAAACCGGTTCAGCATGTTCAACCGCCACGGTCTTACCGGCAGCCAGCATTTGCGTGGCGACAGGCAGCATATCTTCTGCCGCAGGAAGCAATACGTCGCCATCGTTCAGCATCAGACCACTATCTTTGCCGAGTTCAGGCCAGGCTGGCCAGCCCGTGCCAACGGTTACCCAGTCGCCAGAAAGCTGCAGCAGGCGATCGTGTACCTGCTCCGGCGTTAACACCGCTTCTGTCTCTTCGCCGTGCCAGATGCCATCTTCATCACGCTGGTATTCAGCCCAGTACACTTCACCCATACGCGCATCAATCGCGGCCAGTACGCGGGTAGCGCCCGATTTACGCCAGGCCCCCTGTGCCATTGTCGCGAGAGTGGAGACGCCGATCATCGGTAAATTCGCGCCTAACGCCAGCCCCTGGGCAATGCCAATCCCAATACGGACACCGGTGAAACTACCGGGACCGCGCCCAAATGCCAGGGCGTCAATGTCGGTTAACGTGAGATCGCCAGCGGCCAGGATTTCCTCGACCATCGGTAAAATTCGTTGGGTATGTTCTCGTGGGCAAAGCTCGAAGTGAGCCTTGATAGTACCGTCATTCCACAGGGCAACAGAGCACGCCTCTGTGGCGGTATCGATAGCCAGAATTCGCATGGGTGTTTGTGATCAGATCAATAAATTTGGCGCGCATCTTACCACACTCCGTAACAAATTACTCAGCCGATGGTATAGCAAGAAAGCGAACAGCACGCGCAATATCACGCGTGCGTGGCGCAGGCGGAAGGCTTGCCAGGAAGGTCGCGCCATAAGGCCGCATCACCAGACGGTTATCACAAATCACCAGCACACCGCGATCGTCGGCATCACGAATCAGACGCCCTACCCCCTGCTTCAGGGTGATAACCGCATCCGGCAACTGGACGTCTTCAAACGGATCGCCGCCGCGCAGTCGACAATCCTCCATTCGGGCTTTTAACAGCGGGTCGTCCGGCGAGGTAAACGGCAGTTTGTCGATTATCACCAGCGACAGCGTATCACCGCGCACGTCCACACCTTCCCAGAAGCTGCTGGTGGCAACCAGTAGCGCATTACCTGCGCTGACAAACTGCTGTAACAGTTGCCCTTTACTGGTTTCGCCCTGCAGCAGAACGGGAAGCGTCATGGTGGCGCGGAATTGTTCCGCCAGATCGCGCATCATCGCGTGCGAAGTGCACAGCATAAAGCAGCGACCGTTGTTCGCTTCGATAATGGGACGCAGCATGGAAGCCAACTGCCGCGCAGCCCCCGGCTGGTTGGTTTGCGGGAGATTACGCGGCACGCACAGCAGCGCCTGACGGGTGTAATCAAATGGACTCGGCAGTAGCATCGACTCGGCATCGTCAATACCCAGCCGCGCGGTGAAATGATGGAGGTCATCGTTTACCGACAGCGTCGCGGAGGTAAAAATCCAGCAGCCCGGTTTTTGCTCCATCACTTCTTTGAATTTGTCGGCCACGGTAAGCGGCGTCAATGCGAGCGTAAAATGGCGGGAGGTGCATTCATACCAGTAGCTGAAGCCTGGCTGGTTGATCTCTTTCAGACGCTTCAGGCGAGCACGGTAAAGCGTGGCACGTTCAAACGCAGCATCCAGCAAGGCAGAACGGCCGAGAGACAGCTTCGCCACGTCATAACAGAGCTCAAGTGTGTCATCGAGCAGCAAAAACGCGCGCTGCACGCGCTGGTCAGCCAGCAGTTCACGCAGATTTCCACGATAGCCGGGCTCGCCGAGCTGTAGGCGAAAGTCCTGCGCGCTTTGCGCCAGCCGGTCCGCGCATTTTTGTAACTGCTGGGTGTCTTTCAGCTCGGTGCGATAGGCAATGGTGATGTCTTTTGCCAGATCCAGCAGTTGGCGACTGGAAAGCGATTGACCAAAGTACTGGCTGGCGATATCCGGTAGCTGATGGGCTTCATCGAAGATCATCACGTCTGCCTCGGGGATTAATTCACCAAATCCACTCTCTTTCACCACCATATCAGCGAGAAACAGATGATGGTTCACCACGACGACATCCGCTTCCATCGCCTTCTTGCGCGCTTTAACGACAAAGCACTCTTTATACAGCGGGCAGTCGCTGCCAAGGCAATTATCGTTTGTGCTGGTTACCAGCGGCCAGGCCTGAGAGTCTTCCGCCACGCTGACGCAGGTGCTGATGTCGCCATCAAGCGTTTGATTTGACCATGAGCGCAGCAGTATGACATCGCTTAACGTTTGTACCGGTAGATCGCCCCCCGCCAGCGCCTGCTGTTCGAGGCGTTCCAGACACAGGTAGTTGGAGCGCCCTTTTAGCAACGCCAGCTTACCGGTGAATTTCAGTGCTTTGGCAACGGTGGGAAGATCGCGACTGTAGAGCTGATCCTGCAACGCTTTCGATCCCGTCGACACAATCACTTTCTTTCCAGCGCGAAGCGCCGGGGCGAGGTAAGCGTATGTTTTACCTGTGCCAGTGCCGGCTTCTACAACAAGCGGTTGTGATTTTTCAATGGCATGACTGACAGCAATCGCCATCTGTCGCTGTGGTTCACGCGGTTTAAAACCCGGTATCGCTTTAGCCAATTGACCGTCTGCTGCAAAATCGTCCGTCACACTGCCCCCTGTTCATTTGAACAGGGATTATGTCAGGCCAGCGGGTCTTTCGCCAGTTGAAGAGGTGACGCGGGCGCAACATTATGGCAGTCTTGGCGCAATCTGAAGCCCATGAAGAAAAATGCAAATAAGGAATGATTTATGACGATTGTGCGCATTGATGCTGAAGCTCGTTGGTCTGACGTGGTTATCCATAACAACACGTTGTACTACACCGGCGTGCCGGAGAATCTGGATGCAGACGCTTTTGAGCAAACGGCAAATACGCTGGCGCAAATTGATGCGGTGCTGGAAAAACAGGGTAGCGACAAGTCACGAATCCTTGATGCCACCCTTTTTCTGGCGGACAAAAGTGATTTTGCCGCCATGAACAAAGCCTGGGATGCGTGGGTCGTTGCCGGTCACGCGCCGGTACGTTGTACCGTTCAGGCCGGATTGATGAACCCGAAATACAAAGTCGAGATCAAGATTATCGCTGAGGTTTAAGCGGCGCTACTCGTCTTCATCTTCAAAACGCGCCACGATCCGTTCACCGGTATGGCTGGCGCGTAGCTCTTCAGCAACCAGAGCAATCGCCTGTCCGCTGCTCATCCCCTGCGACATCAGTTCCTGAATCCGCTCTACTGCTTTTTGCTGCTGCTCATGACTGAGTGAAGGTAAACCTGCAAACATTGTTAACTCCTGCTAAATTGTCTGCGCTAATTATTTCATGCTACCGGGCAGTTAGCCAGTAGAGTAGCAACGAGTCAGGACTGATGAAGACGTTATCTCCCGCAGTAATCACATTACCCTGGTGTCAGGACGCCGCTGAACGCTATTTTTCGACCTTAAGCCATCTGCCCTGGGCGATGCTGTTGCATTCAGGTCATGCCGATCATCCGCATAACCGTTTTGATATTCTGGTCGCCGACCCTGTAGCGACCCTGGTTACGCGTGCACAGGAGACTATGGTCAAGGACAGGCAAGGCATTTTGCGCACGCTTGATGACCCGATGAAAGTATTATATTCAACGCTAACCGCTCAGGCTATTCAGCCTGATTATCATCCCGACCTCCCGTTCCAGGGCGGCGCACTGGGTTTGTTTGGCTACGATCTGGGCCGCCGCTTTGAATCGCTGCCAAATATTGCCGAACGCGATATCGCCTTGCCGGATATGGGCGTCGGTATCTATGACTGGGCGTTGATTGTCGATCACCAGCTACAGACTGTATCACTGCTTAGCCATAGCGATGTGCATGCCCGTCTGGCGTGGCTCGAAAATCAACTGCCGCCGGTACGCGAGCCATTTACATTAACGTCGGCATGGCACTCGAATATGAGCCGTGAGCAATACGGCGAAAAATTTCGTCAGGTGCAGCACTATTTGCACAGCGGCGACTGCTATCAGGTCAACCTGGCCCAACGTTTTCAGGCGCAATATCAGGGAGATGAATGGCAAGCGTTTGTGCAGCTCAATCGCGCTAACCGCGCGCCATTCAGTGCGTTTATACGCCTGGAAGACGGCGCAATCCTCAGTCTGTCACCGGAACGCTTTATTCAACTGGAAGATCAGCATATCCAGACACGCCCCATCAAAGGTACGCTACCCAGACTGGACGATCCTGATGCCGATCGCCAGCAAGCCGACAAGCTGGCAAATTCGCCAAAGGATCGGGCGGAAAACCTGATGATCGTCGATTTGATGCGTAACGATATCGGCCGCGTCGCCGTGCCCGGCTCGGTACAGGTTCCGGAACTGTTTGTGGTTGAACCCTTCCCGGCCGTACATCATCTGGTCAGTACCATTACCGCGCGTTTACCAGAGTCATTGCATGCCACCGACCTGCTGCGTGCCGCCTTCCCTGGTGGCTCCATCACCGGCGCGCCAAAAGTGCGGGCGATGGAAATTATCGACGAACTGGAGCCGCAAAGACGCAACGCCTGGTGCGGCAGCATTGGTTATCTGAGCTTTTGCGGCAATATGGATACCAGCATCACCATTCGCACACTGACAGCCACAAACGGACAAATTTATTGCTCCGCTGGCGGTGGCATTGTTGCAGACAGTCAGGAAGACGCGGAGTATCAGGAAACGTTTGATAAAGTGAATCGTATTTTGCACCAACTGGAGAACTGACACGTGGAATACAGCAGCCTGACGCTTGATGATTTTTTATCGCGCTTCCAACTCCTGCGCCCGCAGGTCAATCATGCCGCGTTAAACCAGCGCCAGGCCGCCGTACTGATCCCTGTCGTACGCCGTGCGCAGCCGGGATTGCTGTTAACCCAGCGATCCGTTCATCTGCGCAAGCACGCCGGACAGGTCGCCTTTCCCGGCGGTGCGGTGGACAGCAGCGATGCTTCATTGATTGCCGCCGCCCTTCGCGAAGCGCAGGAAGAAGTGGCGATCCCACCTTCTTGCGTTGAGGTGATTGGCGTGCTGCCACCGGTCGACAGCGTTACCGGATTTCAGGTCACGCCAGTGGTAGGTATTATCCCGCCAAATTTACCGTATCGCGCCAGTGAGGATGAAGTGTCTGCAGTGTTCGAAATGCCGCTGGCGCAGGCCCTGCATTTAGGTCGCTATCATCCTTTGGATATCTACCGTCGCGGTGATTCACATCGTGTATGGCTTTCCTGGTATGAGCACTATTTCGTCTGGGGAATGACCGCCGGAATAATTCGTGAGCTGGCGCTGCAAATTGGCGTCAAGCCCTGACTATACTTATCTTTACGCACGCCATAGACAACTTGAAACTCAGGTCACAACATTAGTAAAACCGCGGTTATCTATTAGTTTAATTCATGTGAATAGTTAAGCCGATCGCCGCGTTCCCTCTTACACTATGCGCAGTTATAACATCGTTACTGGAAAGCCCAGTCGCCCTGTAGGAGTATTATCGTGATTAGTCTATTCGACATGTTTAAGGTGGGGATTGGTCCCTCATCTTCCCATACCGTAGGGCCTATGAAGGCGGGTAAACAGTTCGTCGATGACCTGGTCGAAAAAGGATTACTGGACAGCGTTACTCGTGTCGCCGTCGACGTGTATGGTTCACTGTCGCTCACGGGTAAAGGTCACCACACCGATATCGCCATTATTATGGGTCTGGCGGGCAATGAGCCTGCTACCGTGGATATTGACAGCATCCCCGGATTTATCCGCGACGTAGAAACGCGTGGCCGCCTGCTGCTTGCGCAGGGGCAGCACGAAGTGGATTTCCCGCAGAATGACGGCATGCGTTTTCACAACGGCAACCTGCCGCTGCATGAAAACGGGATGCAGATCCATGCGTACAATGGCGAAACCGTCATTTACAGCAAAACGTACTATTCCATTGGCGGTGGGTTCATCGTTGATGAAGAACATTTTGGTCAGGATGCAACGAATGAGGTCAGCGTACCTTATCCGTTCAAATCCGCCACTGAAATGCTGGAATACTGCAACAGCACCGGTTTGTCTCTCTCAGGCATGGTGATGCAGAACGAACTTGCGCTGCACAGCAAGAAAGAGATTGAAGAGTACTTTGGCAACGTCTGGCAGACCATGCAGGCTTGTATCGATCGTGGGATGAACACCGAAGGCGTGCTGCCGGGTCCGCTGCGCGTTCCTCGCCGTGCCTCCGCCCTGCGTCGTATGCTGGTTTCCAGCGACAAGCTCTCCAACGATCCGATGAACGTGATCGACTGGGTGAACATGTTTGCGCTGGCGGTTAACGAAGAAAACGCCGCGGGTGGTCGCGTTGTAACCGCGCCAACCAACGGTGCCTGCGGGATCGTGCCTGCAGTACTGGCCTATTACGATCATTTCATCGAGTCCGTCAGCCCGGATATCTACACCCGTTATTTCCTGGCGGCGGGGGCAATTGGTGCGTTGTACAAGATGAACGCCTCTATCTCTGGCGCCGAAGTAGGCTGTCAGGGTGAAGTCGGTGTGGCATGCTCCATGGCTGCTGCAGGTCTGGCTGAGCTACTGGGCGCGAGCCCTGAGCAAGTGTGTGTTGCTGCCGAGATCGGTATGGAGCACAACCTGGGCTTAACCTGCGATCCGGTTGCCGGACAGGTGCAGGTTCCGTGCATCGAACGTAACGCTATTGCGTCCGTGAAGGCGATTAACGCCGCACGTATGGCGATGCGCCGCACCAGCGCGCCACGCGTCTCGCTGGATAAAGTCATTGAGACCATGTACGAAACAGGTAAAGACATGAACGCCAAATACCGCGAAACGTCACGCGGTGGTTTGGCAATCAAAGTTCAATGTGACTAATACTTAATTTTCGCCCATCTGCGACGGATGGGCGAATTTGCCCCTTCTCGCTCGTCTACTGTAATTTTCCCCACTACACTTGCTCTGTTGCTGTTGGCTTCTGTGACCAACGGCTTATCGGGCGGCCCGCATGCAAACAGCACAACGGATCATTCAAAACTATCGCCGTAATCGCTTAATCGTCTGCACAATATGTGCACTACTGACGCTCATCCTCACATTAACGGTCCGATTTATTTCGGAGCGTAATATAAATCACCGTTACACCGTCACCTTTGCTAATCATGCCGTAGAGGCACTGGATGATGTGCTGCTCCCACTGCAGGCCGGGCGCGATATACTGCTCCCGTTGATTGGTCTTCCCTGCTCTGTGGCGCGTTTACCTTTGAGCAAGCATGCTGCCAGGCTACAAACAGTGCGCTCTATCAGTCTGATTCAGGGGGGGATTCTTTATTGCTCCAGTATCTTTGGCTATCGCAATGTGCCTATCCGCCAAATTCAACCTGAATTACCGAGCCGGGAGGCGCAACTGCTGTTGTCCACCGACCATTCGCTGATTAAAGGTAGTCCCATTCTGACGCAGTGGTATCCGGCCTCCGCGGATGGCGAAAATGGGGTGCTGGAAATCGTCAATATTGATTTATTATCGACCATGCTGCTGGAACCCCAGCCACCGCAAATCACCAACGCCAGTTTAACCGTCGGCAACCGCCACCTGCTCTACGGACAAGGTGTTGTCGAGACCTTGCCTGCACTGAACGATGAAAAACGTTATCAGCTTTCATCGCAACATTTTCCCTTCACGATCAGCGTCACCGGCCCTGGCGCCAGTGAATTGGCGATAAAACATCTGCCGACACAACTGCCGCTGGCGGTGATCCTGAGCCTGTTGGTGGGATACCTTGCCTGGCTGGCAACCGCCAGCAGAATGAGTTTTTCCTGGGAGATTAATCTGGCTCTCGCGGCACACGAGTTCGAGTTGTTTTGTCAGCCACTGCTGAACGCGCAGACCCAGCAATGTATGGGTGTAGAAATTCTGTTGCGCTGGAACAACCCACGTCAGGGCTGGATTTCGCCGGAAGTGTTTATTCCTATCGCCGAAGAGCACAACCTGATTGTCCCTCTTACCCGTCATGTCATCGCAGAAACCATTCAGCAACGACACGTTTTTCCGATGAGTAGCCAGTTTCATATCGGTATCAATGTTGCCGCCAGCCATTTCCGCCACGGTACGCTGTTAAAAGACCTTAATCAGTACTGGTTCAGCCAGCATCCCATCCAGCAACTGGTTATAGAACTGACCGAACGCGATGCCTTACTGGATGTGGATTATCGGATCGTGCGCGAGTTGAATCGCCTCGGCGTTAAGCTGGCGATTGACGATTTTGGTACCGGAAACAGCTCGCTTTCCTGGCTGGAAAAATTGCGCCCGGATGTGCTGAAAATTGATAAATCATTTACTTCGGCGATCGGAACCGACGCCGTGAATTCAACCGTCACAGACATCATTATCGCGCTGGGAAAAAGGCTGAATATCGAACTGGTGGCTGAAGGCGTAGAAACGCAGGCACAGGCGCAGCATTTACGCCGTCATGGCGTACATATCTTGCAGGGTTTTTTGTATGCCAAGCCGATGCCGCTTCGTGATTTTCCCAAATGGCTGGCGGGCAGCACGCCGCCACCCGCCAGGCATAACGGGCACCATATCATGCCCATTATGCCATTTCGCTAACCCCGTTTACTCGTCTTCGTCGTGAGCGGGTTGTTCTTTAACAATGCGAACTAAATCCACACGATAGTCATTGGCTTCGACAATCGTAATGCTCAGCGGTGCAACCTCAATAACATCACCTACACGCGGGATGTGACCGTTAGCCGCAATCACCAGCCCTGCTACGGTGGCGATGTCTTCGTCCTCATCCACCAGCGTATCCACGTCCAGCGCCTGTTGCAGCGCGTGCAGATCGGTTCCCCCTTTCACCAACCAGCCACCGGCGTCAGCAATGATTTCAGGGGTTTCGTCGGCGTCCGGGAATTCACCTGCGATCGCTTCTAATACGTCCAGCGGTGTTACCAGCCCCTGCACCACACCAAATTCGTTAGTGACGATGACAAAGCTACCGCGGGCACGACGCAGCACGCCTAGCAGATTAATCGGGTCGAGCGTTTCCGGGACGACAATTGCCGGCGAGGCAGACGCAATCGCTGCAACATCCACACCGTCTTCCAGCGCCACCAGCAGCTCTTTAGCACGCACGATACCGATAATTTCATCAAGTTCACCGCGACACACCGGGAACAGGCTGTGTGGAGAAGAAAGCAACTGTTCACGAATTTCCGCTACGCTCAGATCGGCGTCGACCCAACTAATTTCACCACGAGGTGTCATGATGCCGCGTAATGAACGGGATGCCAGTGAGAGAACACCGTTGATCATATAGCGTTCTTCTTCCACAAACGCGCCTTCCGGGACCGGAACAGGAACCGGATTGTCGGATTCCATCTGCACGCTGGCCTGACGTTTACCCCCCATCAGACGCAAGATTGCATCCGCAGTCCGCGCACGCAGCGGCAGAGTCGACTGGTGGCGAATAAAGTTACGACGGGCAATCTGGTTAAACAGTTCGATGATAATTGAAAAGCCAATCGCCGCATACAGATAGCCTTTCGGAATGTGGAAGCCAAACCCTTCGGCAACCAGGCTCAAACCGATCATCAGCAGGAAGCTCAGACACAGCACCACCACCGTCGGATGTTGGTTCACAAATCGCGTCAGCGGCTTCGATGCCAGCAGCATCACCGCCATCGCAATAACCACCGCCGCCATCATCACCGGCAGATGGTTGACCATACCGACTGCAGTAATGACCGCATCCAGTGAGAACACCGCATCGAGGATAACAATCTGCGTCACCACGACCCAGAAGCTCGCATAGCCTTTTGACTGCCCGGTATCATGTTCACGGTTTTCCAGCCGCTCATGCAGCTCTGTCGTAGCCTTGAACAAGAGGAAGATACCCCCCAGCAGCATAATCAGATCTCGCCCGGAAAACGCGTAGTCCATGACCGTAAACAGCGGTTTTGTCAGCGTCACCATCCACGAAATCACGGACAACAAGCCCAGACGCATAATCAGCGCCAGTGACAAACCAATGAGGCGCGCTTTATCTCGCTGTTTCGGTGGCAGCTTATCGGCAAGAATTGCAATGAAGACCAGGTTATCGATACCCAGAACAATTTCGAGAACAACAAGCGTGAGCAAACCCACCCAAATCTGCGGGTCCATTAAGAGTTCCATGACAAGCTCCTGCTTAAGGAATGATCAAACTGCGCCCTGAACATCTCAGGCGTTAAAGCAATATGCAGATAAAGTTTGTGGCAAAAAGTGCCAAACTGACAGGCTTGATACGGCCTAAAGGTGAAATGACGTCGGTGACGATCCATATGGTGGGCTACTGCCCTATACTCCTGAGTAATTAAACAGATGCTAAACATAACAGAGACAACCGGTTTTTAGCAAAGATTTACCTTCCTTTGCAATAAGTTGTTTCGGAGATATTTCACCCTTCGAAATTTCTTCTGATCGGAAGTTAAATTACGGATCTTCATCACATAAAATATTTTTTCGATATCTAAAATAATTCACGAAAATCATAGGTTTTTCTTTGTAACCCTTATCTGAATCGATTCGATTGCGGACGAGCGATTCAAAATGCATCTTCACGTTGATGTGTTAACGATAATAAAGGAGGTAGCAAGTGACCATTGCTATTGTAATAGGCACACATGGTTGGGCTGCAGAGCAGTTACTTAAAACAGCAGAGATGTTGTTAGGCGAGCAGGAAAACGTCGGCTGGATCGATTTCGTTCCAGGCGAAAATGCCGAAACGCTGATTGAAAAGTATAACGCTCAGTTGGCAAAACTGGATACCAGTAAAGGCGTGCTGTTTCTCGTTGACACATGGGGAGGCAGCCCGTTTAACGCTGCGAGCCGCATTGTTGTCGATAAAGAGCATTATGAAGTTATCGCAGGCGTGAACATTCCCATGCTGGTAGAAACCTTCATGGCGCGTGACGACAACCCCAGCTTCGATGAATTAGTCGCACTGGCCGTTGAAACCGGTAGCGAAGGCGTAAAAGCGCTGAAAGCTAAACCTGTTGAAAAAGCCGCACCTGCCCCCGTCGCAGCACCTAAGGCAGCGGCACCCGCGAAACCGATGGGCCCGAACGACTATATGCAGATCGGCCTCGCACGTATCGATGACCGTTTAATCCATGGTCAGGTGGCAACTCGCTGGACCAAAGAAACAAACGTAACGCGCATTATCGTCGTCAGTGATGAAGTTGCTGCTGATACCGTGCGTAAGACGTTGCTGACTCAGGTCGCACCGCCAGGCGTTACCGCACATGTGGTTGATGTCGCGAAAATGATCCGCGTCTATAACAACCCGAAATACGCCGGTGAGCGTGTAATGCTGCTGTTCACCAACCCGACCGATGTAGAACGCATCGTTGAAGGTGGCGTAAAAATTACCTCTGTTAACATTGGCGGCATGGCATTCCGCCAGGGGAAAACGCAGGTAAACAACGCGATTTCGGTGGATGAAAAAGACATCGAAGCCTTCAAGAAACTCAACGAACGCGGTATTGAGCTCGAAGCCCGTAAGGTTTCTACCGATCAGAAACTGAAAATGATGGATTTGATTGCCAAGGCGAAATAACCACCTGGCATTTACTTAGTTTTCACACTTAAGTCTGTATAGCAATAGGAGAAGTACAATGGAGATTACCACTCTTCAGATTGTGCTGGTGTTCATCGTCGCATGTATCGCGGGTATGGAGTCGGTACTCGATGAATTTCAGTTCCACCGTCCATTGGTGGCCTGTACGCTGATTGGTGCCGTTCTCGGGGATATGAAAACCGGTATTATCATCGGTGGTACCCTGGAAATGATCGCTCTGGGCTGGATGAACATCGGTGCTGCGGTTGCGCCTGATGCTGCACTGGCTTCCATTATCTCTACCGTTCTGGTTATTGCGGGTCACCAAAGTATCGGTGCAGGTATCGCGCTGGCGATACCACTGGCAGCAGCAGGCCAGGTTCTGACCATTATCGTTCGTACCATCACCGTAGCATTCCAGCACGCGGCGGATAAGGCGGCCGAAAACGGCAACCTGACGGCGCTCTCCTGGCTGCACGTTTCCTCCCTGTTCCTGCAGGCTATGCGTATCGCTATCCCGGCGGTAATCGTAGCGATTTCTGTTGGTACCAGTGAAGTTCAGAGCATGCTTAATGCCATTCCGGAAGTCGTGACCGGCGGCCTGAACATCGCAGGCGGTATGATCGTGGTGGTTGGTTATGCGATGGTCATCAACATGATGCGCGCAGGCTACCTGATGCCATTCTTCTACCTCGGTTTCGTCACCGCGGCATTTACTAACTTCAACCTGGTTGCTCTGGGTGTGATTGGCGCAGTAATGGCGATCCTCTACATTCAGCTGAGCCCGAAATATAACCGCGTAGCCGGTGCGCCTGCTGCGGCGGCTGGCAATAACGATCTCGATAACGAACTGGACTAGCAGGTGAGCGAAATGGTTGATATGACTAAAACTACCACCGAGAAAAAACTCACTCCGAGTGACATTCGTGGCGTGTTCATTCGTTCTAACCTGTTTCAGGGTTCATGGAACTTCGAACGTATGCAGGCGCTGGGCTTCTGTTTCTCCATGGTACCGGCTATTCGCCGCTTGTATCCGGAAAACAACGACGCCCGTAAGCAAGCTATCAAGCGTCACCTGGAATTCTTTAACACCCATCCCTATGTAGCGGCACCGGTTCTGGGCGTTACACTGGCAATGGAAGAACAGCGTGCGAATGGCGCAGAGATTGACGATGGTGCTATCAACGGTATCAAAGTTGGTCTGATGGGACCGCTGGCAGGCGTGGGCGACCCGATTTTCTGGGGTACCGTACGCCCGGTATTCGCCGCGCTGGGTGCAGGTATCGCGATGAGCGGTAGCCTGCTTGGGCCACTGCTGTTCTTTATCCTGTTCAACCTGGTACGTCTGGCAACCCGTTACTACGGCGTGGCATACGGCTACCGTAAAGGCGTAGATATCGTTAAAGATATGGGCGGCGGCTTCCTGCAGAAACTGACTGAGGGAGCGTCAATCCTCGGCCTGTTTGTCATGGGTGCCTTGGTTAACAAGTGGACGCACGTGAATATCCCACTGGTGGTCTCCACCATCACCGGTCAGGATGGCCAAACGCGCGTGACCACTGTGCAGACAATCCTTGATCAGCTGATGCCGGGCCTGGTTCCTCTGCTACTGACCTTCGCCTGTATGTGGCTTCTGCGTAAGAAAGTGAACCCACTGTGGATCATCGTTGGCTTTTTCGTCATCGGTATCGCGGGCTACGCTGTCGGCCTGCTCGGCCTGTAAGACTGTTGTACATCACCGGGGGCTTGCCCCCGGTTTTTCTATTTAGAGGGTTGAGGATTCATGACTATCACGGACCTGGTGCTGGTTCTATTTATCTTTTCGCTGCTGGCGTATGCCATTTACGATCAGTTCATCATGCCCCGCCGTAATGGCCCCACTCTACTTACTGTTGCCCTGCTTCCACGCAGTCGAGTCGACAGCGTTATCTTCATCGGTTTGATTGTTATTCTGATCTACAACAACATCACCAGCCACGGCGCGCAATTTACCACATGGTTATTATGTGCACTGGTGTTAATGGGGTTGTATCTGTTCTGGATCCGTACGCCTAAAATTATTTTCAAACAAAAAGGTTTTTTCTTCGCCAATGTCTGGATTGAATATGACCGGATTAAAGAGATGAATTTATCAGAAGACGGTGTGCTGGTGATGCAATTAGCGCAAAGACGATTGCTTATTCGCGTACGAAATATAGACGACCTGGAGAAGATATATAAACTTCTCATTTCAAACCAATAAGTTACAAATATAGCCTGAACTATGTTTTTTATATCTCAGTGAAAAACAAACATAGCTAAGGCTATATTTCTCCGCCCATATGTTATTTAATTTAACGTTTTATCTATAAATAAATCTAAATGAAAATTATTTTCATTTAGAAGTCAAATAATATTTCTGCGTTTCTTGTTTTATATTCCAAAAATATGTTAAGGTTGCGCCCGTCGTTGGGGAGTAGCCGATTTCCAGACTCCGGAAATGTACGTGTCAACATACTCGTTGAAAAACGTGGCACGTACGGACTGAACATCACGTTTAGTCAGGCGAGACCATAGGCACATCAACTGCAATGCATATTTGAATGGCTCTGTATAGACAATGGGTCCGCTCATTGTGCATGGTTACTGGGGGCAGTGATGTGTTTTATGGAATACCCCGGTCAGGACGCTGTTATGAATATCACCGCAACTGTTCTTCTCGCTTTCGGCATGTCGATGGATGCTTTCGCAGCATCAATTGGCAAAGGCGCCACCTTACATAAACCTAAATTCTCTGAAGCTCTGCGTACCGGCCTTATCTTTGGCGCAGTCGAGACCCTTACGCCACTGATTGGCTGGGGAATGGGGATGCTTGCCAGCAAATTCGTGCTGGAGTGGAACCACTGGATCGCCTTCATTTTGCTGATCTTTTTAGGCGGCCGAATGATAATCGAAGGCTTTCGTGACAACGATGATGAAGATGAAGAGCCGCAGCGCCGCCACGGTTTCTGGCTGCTGGTCACCACTGCCATTGCGACCAGTCTCGACGCGATGGCCGTCGGGGTGGGTCTGGCCTTCCTGCAGGTCAACATTATTGCCACTGCGCTGGCCATTGGCTGCGCCACGTTAATTATGTCCACGCTTGGCATGATGATCGGTCGTTTTATTGGCCCGATGTTGGGCAAGCGAGCTGAAATTCTGGGTGGGGTAGTCCTGATTGGTATCGGCGCCCAGATCCTCTGGGCACACTTCCACGGTTAATTCAGACGCTGCCAGATATGAATACTAAAGTCAGTCTGGCAGTCAAACTTCGTTTTCCCCGCTAACGTTTCCCACACTTCCGGCTTTGCCCGCCAGGCGAACGGCGTCATTTGCAATAACGCAATGGCCTCGCTGCCCTTAAGCTGCATCTGATACCCCAGCGCAATACTCTGTTGCAGAACAAAACCGTCCAGTTGCTCTGTGTGTGGCGCATGTAAACGCACCTCATCATAAATCAGCCCTTTAAGTTCCATTAAATGACGCGGACCCGGCGTGGCGGTGATTACCCATCCACCCGGTTTCACCACGCGGGCCAACTCTTCGGCTTTGCAAGGCGCGTAGATCCTGATAATGGCGTCCATTGACGCATCGGCAAACGGCAGACGATGGCTGGAGGCAACGCAAAAGGTCACCTGCGAATAACGTCGGGCCGCGGCCTTAATCGCCACTTTAGAAACATCAAGCCCAAAGGTTGTACTGCCCGCCAGCACATCGGCAAACGCGTGAGTGTAGTACCCTTCCCCACAGCCGATATCCAGGATCGTCGCATCGTCTGAAATCAGCATCTGCTTGAGCGTATCCACAATCGCATCGCGTAGCGGCTGATAGTGACCAGCATCAAGAAATTCCCGGCGCGCCTGCATCATTTCCGCACTGTCACCCGGATCGCGCGACCGCTTATGCTGAACCGGCATCAGGTTAACATATCCCTCTTTCGCCACGTCAAACTGGTGTCGCTCCGGGCAGACAAAACTGTTATTCGCTTGAGTAAGAGGCTGGTGGCAAAGAGGACAGGAAAACGACATGACAACTCCGGCAGGTGGCTTAAGGGCGCAAGTGTAACGCGAATTGCGCCCAGGGAAAATAACTTACAGCGACGGCGAGGATACGCTGCTGCCGTGCATCACCAGCAGATGATCGGAGTCAGCAGGCATGCCGTCCGGTTTGACGTTTTCCAGACGCAGGACATCGCCCATAATCTGGCTGAAGACCGGCGCGGAGACGGCTCCCCCATAGTAAGCACCGTTTTGCGGGTTATTAATCACCACGACCAGCGCGAATTTTGGATCGCTCGCTGGCGCAACCCCTGCCGTATAAGCCACGTATTTATCGACATATTTACCATCATCACCAATTTTCTTTGCCGTCCCGGTTTTCACCGCAACACGGTAATCCCTCACCGCAGCCTTGGTCCCACCGCCGCCGGGTAGCGCGACGCTTTCCATCATATGTTCAACCTGATGCACCAACGCCTCCGGCATCACCCGCGTACCTATCACTGGCGGATCGATACGCGTAATAGAAAGGGGGCGGTAAATACCAAAACTGCCGATGGTGGCATAGACATGCGCCAACTGGAGCGGCGTCACCATTAACCCGTAACCGAATGCAAAGGTCGCCCGGTCCAGATCGCTCCAGTAACGTCGCTGAGGCATTAAACCGCTACTTTCTCCGGTTAGCCCCAGCCCGGTTGGGTCGCCAAAACCAAAGCGTTTATAGGTATCCAGCAGTTTCTGTACCGGCATTGCCAGCGAAAGGTGCGACACACCGGTATCGCTTGATTTCTGCAAAATACCGGTAAGCGATAGCTCCGGGTAAAATCCGACATCTCGGATGCGATGTCCATCGAGATTAAAAGGATGGGTATCAATGACGCTATCAGGCTGCACAATCCCTTGCTGCAGAGCAGTCATGATCACCAGCGGTTTAACGGTTGAACCGGGTTCAAAGGTGTCGCTAATTGCACGGTTGCGAAAATCATCCAGCACCGCGCCATCACGGTTATTGGGATTGAAGTCGGGAAAGCTTGCCATCGACAGGATTTCGCCGGTGGCAATATTGACCAGCACCGCGGCTCCAGATTCCGCTTTATTCCATGTTACGGCATTATCCAGCGCATCTTCAGTCACCGTCTGCAAGCGCTCATCAATACTGAGCTGCAATTCGTGCGCGGGGACCGGCATCACTTCCGTGATATTTTCAATCACATGCCCGAACTTGTCTTTGCGCACAAGGCGAGAGCCGGGTTTACCCATCAACTGGCTGTTGAAACTTTTCTCCAGGCCTTCAATACCTTGTCCATCAATGTTCGTAAAGCCGATAAGATTTGCCGCCACATGACCTGCGGGATAGAAACGGCGGGATTCTTCGCGCAGATTAATCCCCGGGAGATTAAGATCATCGACCCACTGCGCCTGCTGAGGAGAGATCTGGCGCGCCAGATAAATAAAGCGGCCAGCTGGATTGCTGTTAACACGTTCAGCCAGCGTGCTGAGTGAAATATGCAGGGTCTTCGCCAATGCCTGCCAGCGTTCGTTATAGCCAACGCCACCTTTGCTGACAATCGTCTTCGGATCGGCCCAAACTGCATTCACCGGCACGCTTACTGCGAGAGGACGTCCTTCTCTGTCGGTAATCATCCCACGCGGTGAGGCGATTGTGACTTCACGTAACGAACGCATATCCTCCTGCTTGACCAGGCTCGTTGGGGTGACAATTTGTAACCACGCAACCCGACCAAGCAACAATCCCAGACTCAACAGTATTGCCACACAAAGCAGGGCAAAACGTACGGGAGTAAAATTGCGCGCATCGCCGTCGTTTTTCTTTTTCACCGGGGCTCCAGCAAGATAGTTTTTCAGGTGACTGATTTAACGGGAATTGCCGGGAGAAAGCGGGAAAAACAATGCTACGAACATCGCGCCTTTGCAACAAAGCGCTAATGGAGAGGCATTCAGAAATATTTTGACGTAATTTGAATTAAAAAGCCCCGCATAAGCGAGGCTTTATATCTGAATTGGTTGCGCCTGAGCGCTTCAAATCAGTGGTATCGATCAGATAGCTGTTACGTTAACAGCAGCCGGACCTTTCTGGCCGTCCTGAATTTCGAACTCAACGTTCTGGCCTTCAGCCAGAGTTTTGAAGCCGTTACCCTGGATAGCGGAGAAGTGTACGAACACATCTTTGCTGCCATCAGCCGGGGTAATGAAACCAAAACCTTTAGACTCGTTGAACCACTTAACTTGACCTTTAATCTTTGCCATTTGCAAAATTCCTTAGAGTATTTTCTTCGCCCGCAGGCATAACATAGATAAAACTGAGACATTACTGCTTGAGGCACTAATATAAGGTTCGGCAGAGAAGCGGTATTCAACGTCAACGTGTTTACTCAGGACTTCTTTACTGAAAATGCCACACATAAACAGAACTGTACCTCGTTTAACCCAAACCGTGTTATCACATACAACGTTAATAATGGCAAGCCATTTTTAAACGTGTCTCGATCGGTCGCACAAATCCCGCAGTTCATCAAACAACAACTGCACAGTTATGCGCCAGGCCGAGTAGAGATATATCCTCGCCTCTCTCCCCTTGCCCCGGCTGGCCTGCGCCGTAGCATGGACTTTCTACCATAGCTCATCAGGTTCAACTGTTCCAGATTATCTGTCACAGCCTCTGCCAGATATCATTTTTTATGCTTAGTAATGCATAAAATATCACAAGCGTAAAAATGAGATCGGCATTCTGGTTTTGCACCAAAATAATGAAAGAATGATGACAATGCACAAAAAAAGTAAGAGAAACGTTTCGCTGATAATAAAACGATCGGTATCACAAAAATGACACAATCATATTATTAATCTATGGATAATTATATTTATGTCAAACCAGAGATAAGATATTAATTGGTCAGAGCATCTGGAAAAATGCAGGTTCCACGTGTGTCGGCGCAGTAATTGCCGGATTGTTGCAGAAGAAAATAATCTGATATCGTTGACGACAGGATGAAGCATCTGAGAATAGCATCTACAGACTCTCACCCTGTCTTTCTGTTTACTACCGTTCGGCTACCAGACGAATGATGTCATCATCTTCATCCTGAGTTTGCACCGCGGTAGGCTCTTCTGCTTTTTCCGGTTCGTTAGCTTCACAAAGACGACGGAGCAATGCGTTCTGTCGTTTTTGCTGATCCAACAACGCCTCAAGCAGTTCAATCTGCTCGTTAGTACGCGAACTTGCCCGATTGATGAAAAACCACAATACAAGCCCGATTACCAGAACCACCACCGATACCACTAAAGACGCAAAACTCAACGCGCCAGAATTCAAAACTTCGTTCATTTCACCACCTCAATGTAGACAGCGTAGTTTACCATTGCCGCACAAGAAGGTAATCAACTGTTACTGAAATGCGCTTACCAGGGAATAAATTTATTGATGGCGCAAATTCCGCTGAAAAATTGTACGTCCTGATCGCACATGATGTTGAACACCTGCGCCCACATCAGTATGCATACCAGCACGACAACTATCAGGACCACCCATCGAATTTTTTTCACTCCAACTCCACTCTCCGAATCTACAGCCTATGTTGATAAATTATCATGAGTTACCTAAACCCTAAGTTAACTGTAACGGCATTAAATGTTTTTAGGAATGATTCACTTGTTTCATCCCATGTACAGGCTAATCTAATAATAACGAGAAAAGATAAGAGGTTGTAATGCGTTTGATTATCCGCGCTATTGTGTTGCTCGCTCTGGTTTGGATCGGTTTATTACTGAGTGGCTACGGCGTTTTGATAGGAAGTAAGGAGACTGCGGCAGGTCTGGGCCTGCAATGTCAATATCTGACCGCCCGCGGGACCAGCACCGCGCAATACGTCCATACCAACAGCGGCATCATTGGCCTGTCAGATTGCCCCCTGTTGAGGAAAAGCACCGTCGTTATCGATAATGGTTAATATAGCAGCAAAAAAATCAGTACGTTATTCGCTCCGGCGACGACGGCAGATCGTAAAAAACCCGATACGCCGTATCGGGTTTTCTGTGTATCGCAACACGTCAAAATTAGAACGGGTAATCGTTATAACCCATTTGCTCTGAAATCTTACGCGCTGCGGTGTGCAGCATTTCGACATATTCGTGCAAACGTTCTTCAGAAAAACGCAGCGTCGGGAATGAGATGCTCAGACCCGCAATGACCACGCCGAAACGATCAAACACCGGTACCCCGATACAGCGCAGTCCTTCTTCCTGCTCTTCGTTGTCTTCGCCATAGCCCTGCTCACGGACTTTATCGAGTAATACCAGCAATTCATCAGTGTTAGTGATTGTCCGATCTGTACTGCGTTTGTACTCAATACCATCCAGAATTTGCTTCACTTCATCGCGGTCGCGCCATGCCAGCAGCACTTTACCAATGGCGGTGCTGTACAGCGGATTACGACGACCCACGCGGGAATACATGCGCAAATTGTACATCGAGTCGATTTTATGGATGTAGACAATGCTGTCTTCATCCAGCGCACCGAGGTGTACTGTTTCCTTGGTCAGACGTGAAAGTTCGCGCATCTGGATGTCAGCGCTACGGATCAGATCAACGTTCTGTAATGCACGCGCACCCAGTTCAAATAATTTCAGGGTCAGGGAATACTTCTCAGACTCGCCTTCTTGTGCCACATAGCCCAGCGTTTTCATGGTCTGCAAAAAGCGATAAACGGTGCTTTTTGACATCATGACGCGTTGTGACAATTCGGTAATACCAATTTCGCGCTCTTCACCCAGCGCCTGCAGGATGCCAAAAACCTTCAGCACGGAAGATACAGAATCGGGTTGTTTATCCAGATCTGCGATAGCCATTTACCACCTCATTGCGAGTGTTTTATAAAAATCAGAACCGGTTTTTATTATAATTTCACGTACCTGCCGTCGCAATCTGTCTTTGCTCACTTAGTTACAAATCTGCGACCTAACGCCTGAATATCAATGCTAAAATTATTATTCTCATCATATTTTCCGACAAAATTGACTTCCTATGGAAAAAATTCAGGCCGATGGCCTGCCATTGCCCCAGCGATACGGTGCAATTTTAACCATTGTTATTGGCATCTCTATGGCAGTACTGGACGGCGCAATTGCTAACGTTGCCCTGCCGACGATTGCCACCGATCTTCAGGCCTCCGCGGCCAGTTCAATCTGGGTCGTTAACGCCTACCAAATTGCGATTGTCGTATCACTCCTGTCTCTCTCATTTCTGGGTGATATGTTTGGCTACCGACGCATATACAAGTGCGGACTGGTGGTATTTCTGCTCGCATCACTTTTCTGTGCCCTCTCCGATTCGCTTCACATGCTAACACTGGCGCGTGTGGCTCAGGGTTTCGGCGGAGCGGCATTGATGAGCGTGAATACAGCACTCATTCGCCTGATTTATCCGCAGCGTCAGCTTGGACGAGGCATGGGAATCAACTCCTTTATCGTGGCGGTTTCCTCAGCAGCAGGCCCGACGATTGCGGCAGCGATCCTGTCAATTGCCTCGTGGAAATGGTTGTTTCTGATTAACGTGCCACTGGGTATTATCGCATTGCTGCTGGCCATGCGCTTCCTGCCACCTAATACACCGCGTAGCAACAAGCCACGTTTTGATCTTCTCAGCGCGATGATGAATGCGTTAACGTTTGGCTTGCTAATCATCGCACTTAGCGGTTTTGCACAAGGACAATCGCTTAAGTTAATTGGTGCCGAGCTCGTAGGGCTCATCGTGGTCGGTTTCTTCTTTATCCGCCGTCAGCTCGCGCTACCGGTACCATTATTACCGGTTGACCTGCTGCGCATTCCGCTGTTTTCACTCTCGATTTGCACGTCAATCTGTTCATTTAGCGCGCAAATGCTGGCGATGGTTTCCCTGCCCTTCTTTCTACAAACGGTGCTCGGTCGTAACGAAGTAGAAACGGGCCTGCTATTGACCCCATGGCCGCTGGCAACCATGGTGATGGCGCCACTGGCCGGGTATCTTATCGAACGCGTCCACGCGGGGTTATTGGGTGCGCTGGGTATGACCGTGATGGCAAGCGGGTTGTTTTCGCTGGTGCTGCTGCCCGCTTCGCCCTCCGATTATAATATCATCTGGCCGATGATATTGTGCGGCGCAGGCTTTGGTCTATTCCAGTCACCGAATAACCACACCATTATCACCTCTGCGCCGCGTGAGCGCAGCGGCGGGGCGAGCGGTATGCTGGGAACGGCGCGCCTGTTAGGGCAAAGTACCGGCGCAGCGCTGGTGGCATTGATGCTCAATCAGTTTGGCGATAACGGAACACATATATCTCTGATAACTGCGGGTATACTGGCAACGGTTGCTGCCATAGTGAGCGGCCTGCGTATCACGCAGCCGCGTGCATAAACGCCAGGGCCGGCAACACTTCGCCGGGCCTGGCGTCATTTATTATTCGCGTAACGATTCCGATGTCACCACTCCGGCTGGTACATAGGATTGGACGGATCGTCGGTATCTCCCATTATACAATCTGAAAAAAACTCCAGACTAAATCCTGAAGTGGCTAACTGCATCAATTTACGCTGCTCATCCGTTAAATTCGCTGTTGGGTCGAGTTCTTCTGCTGAAACAGCATCATCTGCAGAAACTGGCGTTGAGCTGATGTTCATGTCGCTCATGATAAATACCTATTTCAGGAACTCTTTTTGGGTTTCCAGTAGAGCTTCTATCGTCGACGACAATACCTTGGTCAGGTTATTGAAGATGGTATTAGCCTGGCTTAATTTTTCTGACATAACTTGTGACTGGCTTTCTACTGTACTGGACATCGTGTTCATCGAGTTTTCCCACTCGTTAAACATTCCGCTGCTGATAGTGGCAGATTCATCCGCGCCGTGTCCTTCAAAATCCCAGGTCGATGCGGGAGAAACATAAATATTCGCTTTATCTCCTCCCGTCCCATTCATATCATATGCCTGATCTATAACAACAACACTTTCTGTAACATGCACACTAGTATTACTATCACCAGCATCACTATTAGTTTTTGCTGGATCCAACATTGACGTTGGAATCAAAAAACAATCATATTCATGATAATCTTCAGTGGCCGTTGATGTTATGAGTGTATAGCCCTCCGGGATATAAAATCCTTTATCGCCTATTTTGCCTTCAGGGACAATAACCATCTCCTTAGACGTTGGAATAATAGAATATGATTTATTCCCCCCTGTATTTCCAGAATATCTTGGATCGACAAGAGGTAAACCAATCTCAGCTGCAGTGGGAGCTTCAGCCGAAGTCGATGATCCGGCGTCTGAGAGATACCCCAACAGGCTAAACGTTGCCTCTTCGGCATCTCGTACTGGCTGGAGATCAGGGTAGACATACAGGGTATAAGTACCATCAGCCTCCATTACCAAATAAAGTCGACAGTCCTCTTCTGGAGGTTCATTAAGATTAGCAACCGAATCGGCTACCGTAATATTATCTATATCATCTCCAGGGTTACCTGTATTCATTTTCCCATCAGATCCTGCCTCTTCATGCGTTGCAATAACAATCTGATCGGTTAACTCCAGTTGTGTAGCCCAATAATAGACTCCCTGGGCATCTAATCCGCGGATAGCCACAGGTCCGCGTTCAGGATAGGGTCCGGAAGTCGTTTCAGGGTTAATGGGCGTCAGGTTGATATTACCGTTAGCATCATATATTCCCCACCCAGCAATAATAGCGTCAAGTTCATCTAGCACGCCACCGACATCGATTTTCATTTTATCTTCATCGCTGGAGATATATGTCACCATCCGCGCTTTAAAGCTGTTAACATCATTGAGAAATTCAACGCTTTGATTAGCAAGATCGGTATATACATCCATATAATCCGTTTGCAGCCCAGCAAGCTCAGTACTAACATCCGCATAAATTTCCCAGTCACTCTCGGGATAATTCACCCCATTGCCATGATCGTTATCATTTGACCAGATAGAGGTGCTGAAATCGATATCATCATCAATCTTGCCATCACCGTCCTTATCCATGTTTTTGTCGAAAGTGATGTCCCAGAGTGCCCCCCCAGCAGCGGAGTCCTCTAAAGATTCTCCCACGCTCTTTTCGCTTGAAACACCAGTGCTCATGAACCGAGAGAGAGACGATTTCAATACGGCCTGTGCAGGAGCCGTATCGATAAGGATCCCTTTGTTGAGCAGCTGATGATACTGTTCAGAATAGACTGCCAGTTTTTCTGTCAATATATCAATTACCTGCTGGCGTCGCGTACCCGTTTCTGCAGTGTTGGCAGTTGTCGAAGCTTGTACCACCTCAGGCGATGAAGAAACCGCATCCGTGGTTGTACATAGAGTTGAAAATGAAATTTGTCCTGCTGTTGTGATACTTGTAGACATCGTATCTTTCCCTGAAAGGTGTGCAACGTTTTAGCTACCTGACATCCCGGCAAGCGTATCCTGAGATTGCACATAATGAAGCAATTGTATGTTGCTGGTAATTGCAAGTTTCTGCATCGCGTTGTGCTTATGTACCGCAACCGTACAGACTGAACGCTTGAGAAGGTTTGCAATCTCCTTTACCCGCATGCCTCGTGCATACAGGCGAATAATTTCGAGTTCTCTCGAAGTTAACTGGGACTGCTGTTGAGCATAACCAGTAGTTATATCCGTCTGTTGGATCCGCGGAGAAGAATAAAAGCGCTTTGCCACCAAATCAGATAATGCTTTTGGCAGACAACGTTCCAAATCATCTTTCTTGCTGATTAACGCGTGTACCCCTGACGCCCGGAGACGGCGGAGCGTGGGAGTAAACGTGTAGTTTTCACTTACCAGCGCAATCAGCTTGAGTTCCGGTGCTACCTTTTGAATTCTCGAGATATAGTGACTGGCATCATTATTATTTTGACAGTCAAAAGATACATCAACAATCAACACTAAATTTTTATCATCGCACTTGCCTGATAACGCGTGAATCAATTCATTTCGCGAATGAGTTACAAATGCAATATCCGCATACCCGGCAAGCAAGCTGCGTAATCCTGTAATAACAATCGGTTCATCACTGGCAACCGCAACGGAGAGTCGGGAATGTAGGAATTTATGGGACATACTCGATTCCTTCTTATGCAAACGCTAATCAATCCTTAATTAGCTAAAAATAAATTATTTACGATAATTTCATGCAGTGCAACGCAACTCAAATTATTTATTCTAACTTTAGAATTAAAAACACATTAAATCATTTCATTAATGAATAGCTTTATACTCATTTATCACATTTTTAATATATTTATGTGTCTCATTAAACGGAGGGATTTGATTGTTATACTTTGAAACGTTCCCCTCTCCCGCATTATATGCGGCCAGAACCAGTTTGGGATTACTTCTATAGCGTTTCGTCAATTCCGAGAGCAAATAAGTGCCAAGATGAATATTCATCTCAGGATCAGATAATCTATGCTTTTCGAGAGAATAGCCCAATGCTAAAGACAGGCGATTCGCTGTATCAGGCATCAATTGCATTAAACCCACAGCGCCTTTTGCCGAGATAATGTCCGGATTAAATCCGGACTCAACGGCCATAACCGCCTTAACGAGATACGGATCGACACCATACTGCCTGGCATAGTGGCCGATAACCTTATCGTAACGACCATTTGCCATCTGTGTCGTAAACTGACGCCGCGGTGAGGAACGTGATATGCGAATGGCGGAATTGGCTTTCGTGGCCTGCCAGCGTTGCACGGCATCATTTTTAGCGATAGCGCAACGCCGCCCCTTGTTTGATGTTCGTTGCTGTTCGACATACATGATTCCCTGAGCATCTTCATAACACCACTGCGCTGCCATCGCAGGAGGCATGCAACAACACAGTAAAACAAATATACTATGGCGCATTTCCATCCCCTTCCTTGTTTATTTCCGCATTTTCTTTATCGCATTTAACATCAACCGCCATCTCTCCTGGCGCGTCATTCTGAGGAATATCATCTTTCCATGCTTGTTCCATCTGCTCTAGCCAGGTCAGTAAGCGCATTATTTCATCAATACTGCTGCTATCAATAAAAGTATAAATTTTTGCCGTCTTAAAAATTCTTCGTGCCAGCGAAATATTGCGAATAACAGGGATATTGTTTTTTTCCGCGAAAGCAATAACCGCAACAGCACGAGAGTTTTTCTCGACAACTGAAATAAAAGGCAAGCCAATTACCGTGGGATTAAAATAAATTCCCAATGCGATATGCGTCGGGTTAGCCAACACCATTTTTGAAGTCAATATATTTGCTTTAGTCTGTTCAGAAAGCAATTCACGATGCAACTGCTTACGCGCGCTTTTAATGTGTTGATCACCTTCATTATTTTTATACTCTTGCTTTATTTCTTGTTTGGTCATCATCAAATCTTTAATATATAAATAAAAATCAACCAAAGCATCAAACGCCATAATAATTAAAAACGGCAACAAGGTATAACAAAAAAGCAATGGCATCAGCCCACGCCACACATTAATAAAATGCTGGATCCCGCCAGTCGGTATAGTAAATAATCGAGCATGATATTTTATAATATAAACACTAAACCCAGTGAGTGCTACCCCAAGATACAAAATAGCTTTTACACTGTCTTTCAGCCCCCTGATACTGAATATTTCTTTAAATCCTTTTATTGGATTAATAGCATTCAGATCCAATCGAATCGCCTCCGACGCCATTTTAAAACGTGTTTGTATCAATGTCATCAGTGCCGAAGTGAAAACAGAAATCAGGGCAATACCAGAGATAATTTTAAACGCTGTTGTAAATACCAGTCGCGCATATTCTCCCGTTGATAGCATGAAACCACTACTGACGAATAAATCAAAATAAAATGTCAACTCCCTCGCATTGATGGTCATCCATACAAAAGATGAGACCGCAATTAACGTAAGTAGCCCTACAAAATCTCGGCTAAGAAACATCTGTCCCTTTTTAGCAGAATCCTCTTTCTTCTTATGTGTTGGCTGTTCTGTTTTTTCTTCACTCATTATACTTAACTCTTCGGTAAAAAATCACTCAGTCGTAATCCTGCCAACTGGGTGATAAGTAATGGTGTTAAATAAATCAACAGAACAAAAATGGCGATAACACTCTTTAACGTTAATGCGACAGAAAAAGCATTCAATTGTGATGCGAAACGTGAAAGTAAACCAAGCGCGCATTCTGTGACAAATAAAGCGACGACGATAGGCCCTACCAAAATTAAAGCCTTCAGCATTAACTCATTAACAAGATGAACCACTTGCAATGCTAATGCTTTATCAAAGTGAAAGGATTGTGCTACCGGAAATATTTGATAACTTTTTTTTATCGCCTCACAAAGCGTAACCATTCCGCCACTTAGCATAAAAGTCGCGCCATAGAAATAGTTCATAAAACTGGCGAAAACAGAAGTTTCAACCCCTATACCTGGATTCATAGTACTACTAATAGTTGCTCCGCGTTGGTTGTCAATGACCTCACCTACCACCAAAGCAATCCAGAATGGCACTGACAGGCAAATACCGCATAGTAAACCAATAATCGCTTCCCGAACGATAATTACCATTGGTGCCGCCGCCGGCGCCAGTGGAAACTGTACACTCAGCAGAGGCAAAAAACCAAGAAGCATAAAGCACGTAATCACATTTTTGGCTAACATGCCCCCTAGCACCTGGCTGTTAAACCAGGGTAAGAAAAATGTTATTGGCAGAAGTCTGGCCATCCCGATAACAATCAACAGGATATATTCATGGTAGAGCACATAAACATTCATAGGCGACTCATTAGGGTATCTGGAATGCCAGGGCCAACACTTCGGCAGAGAAATTTTTCAGGCTGGAAACAAACCAGGGTGCAGTCATAAAAAGCGCGGCACATACTGCCAGCAATTTAATACCAAATGGCAAGGTCTGTTCCTGAATATGAGTAATTGCCTGAAGAATGGCCACAACTATCCCCACCACCGTTGCGACAATAACCGGAACTGAAGATAATATTAAGACCATATATAGTGCTTTATTGCCTATATAAAAGATACCATCCATTGTTATCCCGCCGTTTTCCATAACGTTGCGTACTGCATGACCATGCCGGTCGCAATCTTAGACCAGCCATCAATGGCAACAAAAAGTACCAATTTTATTGGTAATGATATTGTTACAGGGCTCATCATCATCATGCCGAGAGCCAGTAATACGTTGGAAACTAACAGATCCACTACAATAAAAGGAAGATAAACATAGAAGCCTAAAACAAAGGCGCTTTTTATTTCACTCAGCGAATAAGCCGCTAACAGCGTAAATAACGAGCTATTTTCAACTGTTGGTTTAACCCCAACAACCTGATGATCATCAGTTACGGGATATTGCTGCTGATAGATATTACTAAAAAATGTAAGGAGTTCTTTATCAGAAAATCGGTATAAATAATTTTTATACCCAGAAATGCCGTTATCGATGAAGTTTTGCACTGACTCAACATTGTCGAAAGAGACACCTTCCTGGCGATAATATTCATAGCCCTGCAGGGCAACTGGCGACATGACAAAAGCAGTTAATAGTAGTGATATACCATTCAAGGTCATATTGGATGGCGCCTGCTGTAAGCCTATGGCGTTGCGTATCAATGAAAAAACAATAGAGAATTTAATAAAACACGTTCCGCCCGCAATGAAAAATGGCAAAAGTGTCGCAAGACTCAGAATCCCTACCAAACCAATGCTGTTATAATCCGTCATAATTTCATCTCACAATGTGTTGTAAACTTCCTCTATTTCCACCGCCAGGCGATCATTCAGTAAAACAAGTTCTCCCTTTGCTAACGTTTGTCCCTGAACCCGGAGTTCAACATCAACTTTATTGTCTCCCAGACCAATCTGGGCATCTAATACATCGCCGGTTTGTATTTTACTAATTTCTGCTAATGTCATGGTTGTTTCACTGAGTACAAACTCAATGTTTAGTTTGAGTCCATCTGCCGTCCATAACTTATCAACAAGAGCATTATTTGTTTGACTATCCATAATATCCTCACTTACAGTAAAACTGTGTTGTTCATATTGAATCGCACAATATTCTATGTTTCCGACATAAAGGTAAATCTGAACATTTGTAATCCACAAGGCATCACCAATGGTCAAATTTTCGATATCACTCACAGGTAACGATGTGAATCCGAGAGATACTTTGATGGGACAAAGCAAATGCTGGCAATCGTTTACTGTTTCCGTAACCAGCACATCTAATGAGGTTAGGGATGTTTTTGGAAACCAAACAAAACCAGCATCATCACCGGCACTGTAGAATTTTTCATGCAGAGGAATCTGACATTCTGGGTCCTCAATAACAACTTCAGCAATAGGTGCTGAAAACCACTCAGTCCCCAAGGAGAGATTAAATAACAGCTCACCGTACAATGTAGAAATAAATTTGTTTCCCATCTGCTGAACAGAAAATCGAGCATCCTGCATGCCATATTTCTGCAAAAGCGTTTCTGCAGAGACAAAAAAACATATCTCCGTTCCGGCGTGAACACCGCTACAGCGAATGAATGCTCCCTGCATTCGTTTCTGATTTGTCAGCAACGCGATAGAATTGCGTGCGCAGTACTGCATGATCAGGTTTTCTGTGACATCCAGGTGCCGTAAACACGAAAGAATGGTATTCACGTCTCCTCCTCTTCGTCATTTAAAACATCCTGGTTTGCCTCATTCTGCTGCTGTGAGTTTTGCTGATTCTGTAGATAGTCATTCGCCGTCGACACGGCACCATCTACACGCAATCCGTGCAAAGGATATTGCTGTTGGAAATTTACCAGCTGTTGTTCAGTTTCAATGTCCGATGGCATAATTTGTATTTGCGTATCAGATTTATTCTGTGCGTGTTCTATGCGTACCTGGGCCGTTTGTTGAGTAGGAAAGGTCCAGCTCACTTCGGTCACATTCGATTTCGTGTTTACTGCAAGCGCTACATCTTTGGCAGACTTTAATTGCTGCTGAATAACTGTCTCCTTTCCGTGTTCTCCAGATAATAGCTTTTCCGTTACCTATCCAGATTCAACGATAGCCTTGTCAGGGACTGGCATTGCAGACAGAACTGTTACCTCTGAAGATTCATTTTTTTTCTTATCAGATTTCTGAGTATTCTCTTGATGTTGCGGAACCGCTGCGGTAAAAATTGCTGCCGATCCACTGTGGATCAGGGCTTGTTCCTTTAATCGCCCTACATCAACGCTGGCATGTTGGCTAATATTCCCGGCAGAAATACGTGTCGGCACATTAGATACAGACTTATTGCCCGTACTATTCGCTTGTAGCTGCTGCACGAATCTGGCCGACAGAGACGATGATAGCGTTTCCCCAGCTAATATTACCGATACCGCAATCTGATCAGTTTGCTCGGTGCCCTTATCTCCTTTTTTCTCATCTTTGTTACCGTCAAAATCCTCAATCTTAGTATTCTTTTTCCACTTGGTATCAGTATCATTCAATAATTTCTGAATAATAAAATCAATAGATTGCACACTGTCACAAGAACCTATGTTTTCTGATAAATGCGCTTCTACTGATGATGATCTTATATTTTCCATGCAATACATTCCTCTATAGAATATTCTTCCAGAGCAATTTTTTTGACACTACGCAGGCGTTTAACTTTTTGTTGGCATAAAGACCACTTACGCTTTTTTCGTTCATAGCTGGCGCGTAATTGCAACAGACGCGACTTTTCATCTTCTTGTTCATGCTGACTTGCAATTAATTCATCTTTTTCCGCATCCAGACGATATAAAACTGAGAGCAGCAATGATTCTTTTCTTTTAATAGCATATATATTGTCTTTCGCTACTTCACTTTCGGTAACTCCATGCCATAAAGTGATGATACAGTCATTAGTCTCCTTATGACCTTCAGCATTAGCAATCAGCAAATTTTTTAATCGTTCAATTTCGCGTTCAATACGTGTCACTTTCAGAACAAGGCTATCGCAGTACGTTGAATACAGATTTTCCATACTTTTATATGGCATACAGTGACTCCAACATTTGTGTAAATGATGTTTTATCTTCCATCTTTTGCTGGAGAAAATTCTTTATAATGTCAGTTTTCCCAACAATTTTATCTGTGGCTGGATTTTCACCTGGTTGGTATTCACCTAATTCAATCATCAGCTTCAACTCGTCCAGTTTTGACAAGTAATTTCGAAATAAAGATGCAGCTTCACGCTGCTCATCAGATGATACTGCACGCGTTACACGACTGACGCTACGTAATACGTCAATTGCCGGATAATGCCCTGTACCAGCCAGTTTTCTGGAAAGATAAATATGCCCATCGAGAATCGAGCGCACTTCATCACCGATGGGGTCTACTTCCTCTTCTTCTTCAAGCAGTACCGTATAGAACGCTGTAATGCTGCCGAATTGAGTTTTACCACTTCTTTCCAGGATTCGTGGCAAATTATCAAAAACAGATGATGGGTAACCGCGTCTTGCAGGCATTTCTCCAGCGGAAAGCGCGACGTCACGAAGCGCACGGGCATAGCGTGTCATTGAATCAATCATCAGCACAACATTCTTGCCGGCATCACGAAAATATTCAGCAATAGTGGTGGCAATAAGCGCTGCATTCCGCCTTTCGACAGCGGGCCGATCAGAAGTAGAATAGACGACAATAATTTTATCACGCTTATCCTCCGGGATCCCTTCAGCTAAAAACTCGGTAACCTCCCTGCCTCGTTCACCAACCAGTCCAATAACGTAAACATCTGCAGATGAATGGCTAATGATCATTGTCATTAAGGACGTTTTTCCGGCTCCAGCCCCAGCAAAGATCCCTACACGTTGACCTATACCGCAAGTTAATAACCCGTCGATAGCTCTGACACCTGTCGCAAATAAGCTATCGATTGGCCGCCGCTCACTGTAATCTGGCGGAGATTGCATAATGGTTCGAAACATCGGTAAAGATGCGTTGTCAGGGGGTGGTGACGCAAAACGTTCACAAATCTCGCCTTGTGCATTAATAACTGTACCCAGCGTGTCCATCGATACTGAAAGAGAAAAAGCAGTACCGCCCGGAACAATAATATTGGAACATGAAATACCATCAGATCCGCCCAGCAGGCACAGCACAGCATTGCCCTGGCTAAAACCGATAGTCTCTGCTTGTCCAATGACACGAGGATCGCTCAGAGAGCGATAAATACGACATCGTTCCCCAATAAAAGTATGGCGCAACGGTGCAGTAATGATCGTCCCCTGAATCGATGTTATCCTGGCGTTACAATCAAAAATATCACTAAGCAAGATTTCCTGCATTATTTTAGCGCCTGGCTAAATTCATCTACGCGCTCATAAAACTGGTTCAATACATCCGCCAATGACTCACCTTGTTCAATTACATTTTCACTTAAAAATACTCTTAAAACAAAACTTCCATCATCTTCAACTAGCTGTAGCTGGCCTGTAATGCTCCAATCACAAGTTGCAACTAATGATTCGATAAGTTGTGGAGCAGCATTTAATAAGGCATGACTATCATATTTTGCAACAGCACTCCAAAGAACCACAACACCGTTAACAGTACTAAACATAATTGACGGTTTTTCACCAAAACTAAGCTCGATTGTGGAATGATGATCTATATCAGAGATCAACGATGGATCGCATCCCATTACCTCAAGCGCCTGTTTGAGAATATCTACAATTTTTGAAACATCCATTTAATTAATCCACCATTTTGATTACGTTAACTTTAACACTTTCTGATATTTCGCCAAATGAAATGACATCCAGATCAGTAAATTGCGACATTATCAAACGTTTAGTATAGCGTCTGATATCAACTGCAGTTAGAAATACAACATCCTTTCGTGAAAGGTTCAATAAATGATGCTCAAACCTGTCAATAACAAACTCATTATCTGCCGGTTCCATATTAATAAATGATCCAGAAGCAGATGTTTTAATTCCCTTACGGATTTTATTTTCAATCTCAGGTGATAACACCATAACTGACAATACATTTTCAGTAGAAAACTTATCTGAAATATAGCGAGCTAACGCACTGCGCACATGCTCTACCAACTGGATCGTATCTCTCTCTTTCCCGCCCCACATCGCCAACGCTTCCAGCACTGCTTTCATATTTCTTACTGAAATACGTTCACTTAACAAACGCTGTAAGACTTCAGATACTCGCTGGACAGTACAATGCCTGTAAGTTTCCTTTAATAACTCAGGATACTGGCGTTCAAATTTATCCATAATATTTTTGGTTTCCTGGATACCAAACAGCTCAGGGATCTGTGCGGTCACCAGCAACTGAAAAGAAAGCATCATTTCATCTTCTGCCGAACGCAACGTAAATCCCAAAGATGAACATAACTCCTGGCTCTGTTCGGCGACCCAGTATTCTTTTTCATTTCCATATTCAGTGGTGATTACATCAATGCCGGGTAAATCAATAATACCGTCAAGATTCAAAAGTTTGAAATGCCCAAAGTTAATTGGAAATACACCTGCAGTAACTTCATTGATCAGGACAACAACATGGTTCAACTGTACGTTTGGGCTCATTACCACACTGACTTTCGGGAGTTCAATGCCATAGTTAAGGTAAAAATCCTGTGAAAAACGCATGCCAAAATGTTCAAGATCCAGATTGTTAAAATCTTGCTCTGGAAGCATTACCATCAACGGTACAGTTTCAGGTATAATACTTGCTGTGGGTAAAAGAGTATTTCCTTCACTACCAAAACTTCCCCCTGAATTCGTTTTTATACTCCCCGAAGACGTTGCCTGCTTTTTAGCTTTCATCATACGATTAATATAAACCGCAAGAATAATACCAGCTATAAACATAAAAATTATCAATGGAAATCCCGGAAGGCAACCAATTAAAATGGCTACAATTACCGTAACAATCAAAACAAAATCACGCTGGAAAATCTGATCAATGATATTGTTACCCAGATTTTTTCCATCCTCACTAACCCTTGTTACCACAAAGCCGGTACCAATGGAAATAAGCAAAGCCGGAATCTGAGCGACCAAGGCATCACCAATTGTTAAAATCGTATAGACATCGGTAGCCCCACTAAAGGACATACCATGACGCCCCATGCCAATAGATACGCCACCAATGAAATTGACAAAGATAATCACAATGCTGGCAATTGCATCACCCTTGATAAATTTCATTGTGCCATCTAATGCACCATACAGTTGGCTCTCCTTTTCCAGCATGGAGCGTCGCCGTTGGGCATCATCAGCATCAATATTTCCCGCTCGCAGGTCGGCATCAATACTCATCTGTTTACCGGGCATGGCGTCCAGAGAAAAACGTGCACTAACTTCTGCGACACGCTCTGAACCTTTTGTTATAACAATAAATTGAAAAAGTGTAACAATTGAAAAAATGATAAAACCAACAATAATATCCCCAGCAATAACGAAGTTACCAAATGTTGTAATAATGTGTCCTGCATCAGCTTGCACCAGTATCATACGGCTGGTACTGATAGATAACGCAAGACGAAAGAGCGTTGTAATGAGCAAAAGTGAAGGCAATGCAGAAAATTCCAACACTTTCTGTATATAAAATGTGCCAATAAAAATTAAAATAGAAAATGTAATATTAAAAGCTAATAGTATATCAATAAGCCATGTTGGTAGTGGTATAATCAACATGGCTAATATTAATATCATCAACACAACCAAAAATAATTCTGGTCTCTGCGCTATTTTTTGCCACATATGTATCTCAGACTACGCTATAATGTTAATTACACTCTATATACTTTATAAATCTCTCGTATATAAGAGCTATATCTATTTTTTTCTGCAATACACAATAATAGACTTTATCGTGATGCGATAGAACTTGCTCATTGTGACTAAGCATTTCACTGTTATTATATATCCATGCAGAAAGATCGATCACACCTATGGGCATTTCCACCATTACAAAGTACCATACTCCATATCGACAGCAGCGGAATAAACTTCCCTTGAATGTAACAGAGATTTCTTCTCCGGCTAGCAAATTGCATACCTCATCTTCCAGTCCGCTATTAACCATATGTCCTTCTGATATGAGTAAAACGAGAAAACCCGTCGATAATCATTGCAAGAGTATTCTCAACACTCATTTTCATTTTTTCAGCATCGGCCAGATCATCTGCAAAGATCCCGAATGGAAGTGGCTTAATAGCAGAATAAACTTGTTGGACAAAGTTGGTTTTATCGCTACCTGCATAATATTTCATACAGTTGTTAATCAGTTCAAGCGTTAAATTCTTAGTTTCATCAGGTTGCAAAACAATATGAAAGAAGAAATCAAGCAATCTGAAATCTCTTTCATTTGTTGATGGAATATACTCACCTTCATTCATCTTCGACATAAACATCTTATCGGCAGAACGAAGTATATTCATTCTAAAATTTGCTTCAAGCAAAGTGCCAAATTCAAGTGCGCTGCATGAAGGGTCGTAACTATTAATATCACAATGCAGTGCCTGGGAATAGTAATCCAGCACAGCGTAGCGATTTTCAATGCCAAATTTCTCAATCGACATCTGGTATATTTCTAGTGGATCAAGGTCCTGCGTAAGAAACCCCTCATAAGCTTTACGCAATGACTGTTCGTTTTGTTTTAGTTGCAAACTAAATTTTCTTGCTGTATTTGCACTGTTAATGCCTGCTTTTATCTTTTTCCTGTCAGGTCCCTTCATTAGATTTTCAAGAGCAGACTCCAGAATATCCAAAGAAATATCAGGCAACTCATCATTTTCTTTTTTCTTCTTTTTCATCAAGATAAACGTGTGAAGAAGTAAAGCAATTTCTGTCGGGTCGGCGAGTAACTGATGCAGATAATTTAATAATTGTTTTGCCGTCATTGCTCCGCCTTTGGCAAAATCATTGATTTTCATCACACAGTTTGGCGTTTTCTCCTTTATTGAGGCTTCACACTCTTCAGCAATACTTTCTGGTGATGAAGGTTTTGCCTTCGCCGCACGATTATTCTGCAGAAAAGAACTCAATAACGCTGACATATCATCGGCCATAGTCATCGCAACTGAAAAAGAACCTTTCTCCACCTTCACTTCAGCATCATCCTGCATCTTAACAAGGACGTTGCTTAAATCGCCAATCCCTCCCGCACTTCGGACACTGGCCATTGGCAAAGATTCTAATGCCATATTCTACCCCTGATGAGTTGGTGTTATAAAAGCATCTTGATTAATTTTTTGCGTCTTATTCTGATAATTTTTAATGGCATCCCATCCATCATTAATGTAACCATCAAGCGCATCTTTGTGGCTAAAATCATCTTCTAGTATCCTGGGCTGAATCAAAAAGAGTCTTACCGCCTTCGAGGAATTGTTTGTCTTTGTTTTAAATAAATTACCGATAAATTGAATATCGCCAAGCAATGGGATTTTAGTAACACCATCAGACAACTGATCGCGTGTATAGCCACCAATTAAAAGATTCTGACCGGCAGTCACCCGAGCCATGGTGCTGATAGCAGTATTTCCCACAACCGGTAACTGATCTACCGTTGCAGTATCACCTTGATCATCTTCCACAGTATTTCCATCTGTAATGTCAATATTCATCTCAACGAGTTTATTATCATCTGAAATCATTGGAATAACGTTGATGGAAGTACCATAGGTTACTGTCTGGAGCGAAACTTCTCTTTCCCCCATCAATTTGACATAAAAACTACGCGAATTATCAAAGATAGCCGGAATATTATCCTGAGCCAGGATGATGGGGCGTGATACAATATTCGCCTTATTCCTCTGACTTAACGCATTAACGGTTGCCAAAAACATATCACTTTGCGAGCTTGTTAAGATACTTGTGGCATTAAAAAATGTCTGGATGCTCGAACCGACTTTATATTGCCCTTGCCAATTTACGCCTATTTGTTCTAAATCATCCTTATTAATATCAATAATCCAAAGTGAAAACTCGACTTGTTTACGAGGAACATCAAGGCGTGCAATAAGATCTTTTATCATGTTAACTTGATCTTGCGTGCCTTTAATAAGCAAACTGTTACGACCTGAAAATGGCAATACTTTAATTTCACTGCCAGAAAATCTGCTATTATCGTTAAATTCTGCACGCACGCCAAATTCAGATTCTTCGAGAATCTCTGTTTCAGCTGTAGACTCTGGCTTAATTTGCTTTTTGACTGCAACATTACTTTTTCCTTGAACTCCATTATCAGAAAACAAGTTGTTGATTGTGGTGGCAATGCCTTGCATCGTTTTCGTTTGCCCGCGATAGCTATAAGTACGATCATCCACGAACACATGCCGCAGTTTTACTTTATCAATGACTAATTCGCTGTTAGATGATGAATATCCCTCTCCCATAAAACCAGCTATACCAACTACGATTTCAATATATTTTGGTGGCCCTGAGATATAAAGTGTATTGGATGGCATATTCATTTTAAGTGGATATCGAGAATTATACATACCATTGCTGTGCAAGAAATCCTCCAGATCTCTATAGCTTCTGGCTGGAAAATGAATGATTGCAGTTTTAGCTTCTGAGGCTTCATATATATAATATATTGAACCATCAAAGTACCAAATTAACCCTAAGTCATGCGTAATGCGCTCGACCATTTCCATTGGTCTGTTAAGATCGAAACGGCCTGTCACCGAATATTTTTTTGCGCGTGAACTTACAATGAATGGTTTATTAGTTTGTGATGATATCGCTTTAAAAACAAAATCAACACTCTTATTATTGGCAGTAAAACTATTAATTGGTGCCGTTAAAGTGACATCGTTACTGGGGATCGATTGGCGAATGCCATTACTTGTCAAATTATCCTCAACAGCAGAAACCGCTCCACTATAGCTTAGTACACCCAATACAATGAGTGTACTTAAATTTTTTATTGCGGCTTCAGTCCTGAAAAACATTGATATATCCATCCATGAAAGACGTGAGAAATTCCATATTCGAGCATTCAAGTGGAAACAAACAAACCCAGCCGTCATTAATACTAATTCCACACGCAAAAAATTGATTCAATTTCATCACTAACATTGAGAGAACGGCATACTTATCAATAAAATATTCGTCGGTTAGCTGGAACAACACATACTGTTCAGAATGGCAGATACTATAATTTTTCATTTATCTTCCTCAATGAGGACGGTGTCATACCGAAAGAGGATAAGATAACCTGGTTCAAATGAGACTGTGAGCTAAATCCATTGCTCATTGCTATATGAGTAAGGCTTTCTTTTGTCTCTACAATATCCAGCATTGTTTTTGTCAATCGCCATGCCTGCATTCTGGTTTTTACTGTATCACCGAAATATAGTTGTGTTTTTTTTCTGAAATTCGAGTATGACAAACCGTAACGTTCACTCAAGTTAGTAACATTGCTAATATCATTATTGATATAATTTCCTATAAGATAGTTTGCGATCATATAAGACTCTTGCTGTCGTATAAATTCACATAATGAAGCAAAGTCAAAATCTTCAATTCTTTGAATATATCTAATAATAAATAATTGTTCTAGTTCTGAATATCTTAAGCATATATTGCCATTATGCTTATGTTGAGTATTAGAATTCCAGTACGTATTTATGTCAGAATAAACCTGATACGCAGCATCAAGAAATGCAAGCAATTCAGAAAAATACCCTACATTTACAGTACCCGTTAAAATCCGTGACTGCTGGTGATAATCTCTGATCTGGCGGCCGTAGATTAAATGCTGTGAAAATCTTCCCTGTTCGCCAATCGTCCAGATATGGTTTTCACACCGCACATTCCCTGGGCATTGATTCAATTTATTTTCAGTGTTTAGTGAAACGCATAGCAAAAATTTTTCAGATAACTGTCTGCGGCTAATTTTATTCCCTGGATACCATTTAATTCCTTTAACATTCATGGCCTACATCCGTTTTATTCAAAACTCTGGTTGGCAGAAATTGTCATACTTCCACTATCGTTAACATCAGCCATCATTGCCACGGTGTCCGTTACACAGATTTTTAAGAAATGTTCCAGATTTTGGTCAGCGCTATTGATCGTTAAGGTTTTTGACTGAAGATTCCATTGAATTTCAGCATCTGGATGTTGAGTCTCGGCAAGATACTGCGTTGCACAGTATACAAGCTGTTGCCTGAATAAACGCGTAGAATGCGTAATATGTCCATCAGGCACCAATGCGATGTCTCTTTCTAACGGTTTTTTAACTGTGCAGCCGAACAGCACAGTTGATAAAATCATTACAGCAATAAATGATAAAGGCCCCTTATACATATAATGTTTATTCATATTTAAGTTCCCTTCCTTGGGAGAAAACGCCTCTGCCGTTTTGCTATTGAATGCCCCTTTAATCATCAGGAACCTTAGCTTTGACATAGGCTAGTGTCTTTCATAAGAATATTACATAAATTTTTATTTATTTTTTCTATTTTCTTTTTTGTTGAATAAATAAATATTTATTCTTTTCATTTTTTATATCCCCTAGACTACTTAGGTGCATAGTAACCTTGTTTTTGTACGGGATTTTTATGGAAGAGAATTCGCAGCGTGCAGGTATGGATTGCCTGCCCCACTATGTCATGAAGGTGCTTTCTGGCTCGATGTATGGAGTAGACATTCCATTACCTCACAGCGAAAACGTGCATGTCCGCTTCATGTCACAGGAACAGTTATTAACTGCGGAACAAAGTGAACAGCAGTCTATTTTTAGCAGCGTCAACACTGTTGTCGTCCCAGCCCCTACAGACCAGAGCACCTGCTTTCTGTTGTCGTTTATAACCTCTGCTGAAAGTGAAACAGTGGCTGTATCTTGCCAGGTACTGTCCCTCGCCGGAGAAGACCCCCTTTCTTCGGAAAATGACGGAGAGACTTCAGTTCGAGCTTTAAACCTGAACAGCCCAGTTAAGATTGGCCTGATAACTATTGCCTTAAAAATCAAGGGTGAATACTGGAATCAGGCCGTTGTAAACTATTCCAGAGAGCCGCTTTCTTCTCTGAATCAGGATGAAAGCATTACCGATCCTTCATTTGCTAAAGTATCAACCGATAGATCATACTTTCGTCGCCAACTTTTTTGGCTGATTTTTCTCAGCACCGTTATCCTTTCTGTCGCCGCCACTTCTTTCATCGGTTATTACGCTAAGGTGGATAACAGTGCTTCCGTACTGTCTTTATTGTCTCCTGTTGATCCTGATATCGTTAAACTTAAGGATGGCAGTATTTATGTCATTGTGAGGAACGATACCGACGCCGGCTGGGGCTGGCAGGAACTCAATAAAAGTAATGTTAATACAGAAAAAATTCACATTGTATCTCTTGAATCGGCTCGCCTTGATCTTTCGGCAATGCTCCACGAACTGAAGATCCCATTCCATAAAATTGAACTCGCTGATTCTTCAACTTTAGCAATAATATTTAGTACAGAACGTTGTACTAAAGATACGTGCAACAAACCCTTTAACACGTTGATTGTTAAAGATTATCCGTGGATAAAAAATACAGTCATTGGTTCATTTGCCGATCAAGAAATCATTGCATCTGCTAAGCATAAACTCAATGAATTAGGATTTCAGTTTACAACAGACATTACACCTTTAAGAGCGAGTTTTATTATTCATGGTGTTATCGATAGAGAACAGTATTCTGTTATCCAGAATTCGATAGACAGTTTTAGACAAAGGTTTGGCGGTGAATATGTTCAGTTTGATTTTGGACTGGACGAACCGGGGTTACGGCCATTGACCTATCGGAACGGTGATGACAGTTATGCCATCATCTCTGATTACCACTGGCTTTATCCCTATTAAATTAAATGGAATAAGAGGCAATTAGAATGGTCACATTTGATAATAAATCGCATGATGCAAGTACTGTAACCGACCTGGAGTTTGGTTCGGGATATATTAGCAATATGGCTTTAGGATTTGAGCAAGGTACACAAGACCTCAGACAATCGCTGGATGATGCATTAACGGTTTTACAAAAGGATCCAAGTAACCCCGCTAATCTGGCGGCATACCAATCTGCATTATCTGAGTATACTCTTTATAAAAATGCGCAATCGAACGTTGTTAAATCATTCCGTGATATTGACCAGGGCATTATTGCTAACTTTAAGTAAAAATGATGTGCGGCAAGGTAGGTCCACTGCTTTTGCCGCTATCGATTTATCCTAAGGACAGGGAGTACTAACGTGAGCATGTCTATTAATCAGATATCATTGCAGTCATTACAGACACCCACTTTTTCAGAATCACAACCCTCTTTAGTCACGGGTGATTTGGTTGATCTGGATACACGATTAGCTGAAGAAGTCTCCAGACTGGCAGCAGGTACCCAGGTTGAAAAAGACAAAATTACCGCCGCATTGAATAACCCAGCTGTCACTTCCGACCCTGAGCAACTCGTAATATGGCAAAACAAGCTGAGCGCTTATACTATAGATACCAGTTTATATAGTACGCTGGCTCGTAAGGGTGTTTCCGCAATCGAAACATTAATAAAAACATGATGAAATCATTGAATATAAAGACTGCGCTGATGCTACTTATGTTTCTACTTTGCGGATGTAATGAAAAATTAGCTGACCAATTATCTGAAAGGCAAGCTAACGAAATAATTACACTTCTGGAGTCGAATAATATCGATGCGTTCAAGGTTGACGGTGGCAAAGGAAAATATTCCATTCAGGTTTCCTCAGAAAGCCTGGCTTCAGCGACGGTATTACTGACTGCTTATAACCTTCCATCTGCTGAGGATATTGAAATATCGCAACAATTTCCTGCGGATGCTATGGTGTCGACCCCCCTTGGTGAAAAAGCACGACTGATCTCAGCTATTGAACAGAGACTGGGTCAGTCACTGCAAGAACTGGAGCATATTACCAACGCCCGAGTGCACTTGAGTTATCCTGGTATTAGCCCTGAAAATAATGATTCATCTTCAATGGTGGCATCAGTATTGATAACCTATCAGGGAACAATTGATGAGGCAGCATATTCAGATAAGATACGTCTATTTATAAAGAACGGATTGCAGGATATGCACTATGAAAATATATCTGTGGTTATGTTCCGCCAATCCGCGCCGCTTAAGTTAGTGAGTATCAGACCTTCACATCCGCTATGGGGATACACCGTTATCATTGCATGTTCAGTTCTACTATTATTTCTGATTTTGCTAGGTGTGTTCTGGCCCCGTATATCTCAACGTTTTATTTATAAGAAAGAGACAGAGTAATCAATCACAATATTTCATTAGCGACGATTTCTTTTCGTCGCTAATTATTGGATAAGCTATGAATGAGATAATTATGCTTAGCAAAATTGTGCTAATGCCGGCTGACTGGGCAAATATTACCAGAGTAGCTAAATTGCGCAATGTGCCACGTACTATTGTAAACAGACTTCTGTTGCCACATAACACTATTGATATTGACCTATTACAACTCTCTGAACAAAATATGTTTTTTATTTCTCGCTGGGACAAAATCTATAGTGCAGCGATGATGGCCGCATCACGGCAACTGGCTCCTATGTTCGTACGGTTTCCCGCCGCCCTCACGCTTTTAACGGCCAAACAGCGCGCTTTCCTTTATATTCCCTGGTTTTCATCTTTACCCATAAACGAGGAATATCGCCAACCTGATCTCGCTATGCTTGAACAGTATGCATGCACATTGTTGATAAAAGCAATGCACAATCGATTTCCCTCTCCTCTTGTCCCTCTACTGGCCTTATTTTTCTCTGATGAATGTCAAGAGCCTGATATCAGAGATGACCAAATCTATTCTGAAGAATACTTTCTTTTTTTGCAGGCCTTAGAATATGCTTAGACAAATCTCACTTCCGAAGCAGTATCATTTGCCAGATACCCCACTTATCAAAGCGAAATGGCTGAATTCAGCGACCAGTGCATCCAGACTTGAGCTGCTTGCCAGAAAGCATGCTCAACATATTCTCCGTGATGCAAGAAACGAGGCTGATGAATTGCGTTCTCTTGCCTGGATAGAAGGTTATACTCAGGGAATACAGAAGGCATCACAAACTGTAGTCGATTACGTCAGCAATGTTGAATCTGCAACATCACAGTTGTTGCAACGTTCGCAACTGCAACTGGAGAAACAGTTGCAGCAATTATTTGCCAGTGAGGCCGGTATAGAAAATATACTCGCACTTTTAGCTCATTATCTATCACGTGATGCTATTACGGACTACAAAGCTATCGTTTCATTCCCTGCTTATGCCATTCGCTCAGCCAAATCCATCAGTGACCATTTTAAGCAGTCCGGAATTGATGTTGAACTTCGAACATGTCAAGCTGAAGAGTTACGGGTAGAATATGGACAGGAAATATGGTGCTGTAATTTTCAGCGCCAGCCATCCCAGCTGGCTAAATTAGCTATTGCCGCGTCTTTTGCTACGCTGAATATTTCTGAACGCCTTGAAGAATATCGTCAGCAGGCAGTAGAGTCTGTTTTGGAATAATCGATTTAGCTCTCTGATTTTTAAGCACGTATAACGGCCCGAAACATATCGGGCCTTTTTTATATTTCGGTTAGCAATCAGGCTTTCAGATTGCTACTGACTGTAGAAACCAGATCTGCTGACGAGTGGCGTACATCAGCCATCAGAGAAAGAAGACTACTCATCACTTGCGCCGCTTTTTGAGCTGTTTCTTTGCTCATCTCCATAGTTTGATCCATCATTTTACTACTTGCCTGCAGGGATGTCTGCTCGGCTTCAGAATTTTTCGTCTCCATACCAAACGAGCCTTGTTCTGCCTCAGAAAGACCTCGTCCCAATCCCATAGCCCCTTGGCTAACAGCAGAAGCGTGCACCTGATTTTTTAAGAAACCCGTCCCACACCCCACTCCCGAAGCAACCATCTGGGTAGTACCGCTAGTAATACCCGATGACAAAGCCAATATCCCCTGCTCGCGTAATTCATCTGCCGCAGCATTGGTGAAATCCTGACTGATGACACCGAGCTCACCAGACATCTTATAACCCGCAATTGAAGATTCATTTTCTGATTCTATCATGGCAATCAACAGCGTCAGAAGCGAACTGGCTTTTGGCATTGAAACTGTTATCACATTACCTGTGCTGGTATCGCTGCTGCCTAAACCACTATGTAACTGACTAAGAAGTTGCTGAGCCTCATTACGTACTGCGGCTTTGTCTTCTTTAGTCCCGCCCACACCTTTGTAGCCATCGCTAACCAATTTCACTAACGTCTGGTAGACCTGCGTATCTTTAACGTTCTGCGTAGTTTCCTTCAGAACAATATCCGCATCATCACCCGCATTAAGATATACATTGCCCGTTACTACTGAATTAATCGATCCAACCATGCTATTTATCTCCGTTTCTATGATAATTACGCACGGGTATGTGCCAGAATTTGCTTACCCGCCTGCATAGACATACCCGTTGCTTCCGTTTCATTTTTGATAATCGCATTCATGGTTTTCATTGTATTGCTGTAGTTTTCCACGACCATATCCATAAATTTTTTGACAAAGTCATTATCTTTCATAATTTCGATCAGCTTTGCTGAAATATCATCGCGTTGTTGTTCATAAACACCGCTGGTAATTGAATAAGCGCCATTATTAATGCCGCTGGCTGCTAGCGAAGTTCTGAATGTATGTTTTGACACTATTTTTACAATGCGTCCAGCACCTGATTCTCCGTGATTTGACAAGCCTCGCAACACCGAGTTTGTCATATTGCTTGCGAATTTATTACCCAAGAATTTTGCCCCGCCCCCCAGCACTACCATAGCGACAATTGTTGTTAATAACATCGTTATTGATGCAAGAATAGAGGCAACAAGCTCATCCGCTCCCATAGCTTCAAACATTTTAGCAAATTCGCTCACAACGGCATTCATCGCTTTCGCCATAAAGGACTCACCCGTTGCTGCTTTCGTAATTTGATCCGATATCATGAGGGCCGTGCTGGCAACAAACAAAATTGCCATAACACCACCGGTAAATAGTGCTGAAATGGCACCGGCTATCATCGTCACACACATAATTATTTTACTGATAGCACCAAAAATCTTATGCATCCTTTTTTGTTTTTCCGCGATTTTATCTGATTTCTCAGTTTCCTTTGCCAGTTCAGCCTGTTTGGCTGACTGCTGACTTTTTGCCAGCTCCATATTCGTCTTTAAGGATTCTTCGTTACATTTACCTAAAATAGTCACTAACTGTGCCATCATAAGGTCAACTGAATTAATCCCGCCGGTATCACTGGCGTTGTTAACTTTACTGGTGTTGTTCATGTTCTGAATTTTAGCCGTCAGGGTGTTTAAGCGATCCTCCGCCGCAGCTGACGTCTGATTTGCCGCCACCAGCACTTGCTGCTTTTGCTCCATATTTGCGGTGGCAGATTTTACCGCCTCTCGCGCATTGTCTCTGGTATTCAGCGCCGTTTGGTACCCCTCCGAAGCCTTATCCACAGCCTGTTGCGCTTTCTTCACGCGGTCCTGGGCCTCGCTCAATTCATTGGGATCAATGGTAAAGCCCTTGACCGCCACCTGATAAATCCTCTCAGCATCTTCTTTCGCGTCAGCAAGCTCGCTATTTGCAGACTTCAGGGTCTGATCGGCACTTTCCAGCGCCTTTTCAGCTGCAGTCAACTTACTGTCAGCCTTTTCTTTCTCCCTGGCGGCCTCAGTGTAATCTGAGTTTGCCTGTGTAACTGCCTGCTGTGCATTCTCAACATCTTGTGAAGCCTGATTAAGTGCTGCGGAGGATCCTTTTCCCATCAACTGTGTCGCCGTAGCGCGAAACAGCTGCCCTACCACAGCTGAATCACCCAGTTTTACCGCTAACGTGGCCAAAACAACGGCGAGGGAATAGGTCGATGATTGTGCGCTCCCTCCAGTCATCGCACTATTGGTCTCACCTGACTGCGATTCAGCTTGCAGGGATGATCGCAGCGTCACACTTTCAGGGGAACGCAACGTTGGTTTCCATGATTCACTGGTCATAACCGATTTCTCTGCGCGCGTAACCAATTTTTCCTGGACTATTTTCTGCGCCGCATTTCCATCGCTGCTGCTTGTAGAACTAATGTCCTTTTTCGCGGTAGTTGCTCTTTCGACATCACCTTCACTGGTTACCTGCTGGGTAACCAGCGTGACAGGCTTATTTGTTATTCCGTACATGGTTATGATCCTCATCACTGTCGTTAATCTTTGTTAGCGCTTTAAGATACACTTCGGCACGCTTGACCAGCTCAGGATCCTTTTCGTGAGCCACGACCTCTTCAAATGAATCGCGTGCTTTCGAATAGTTATGCAAGTGCATATAGCATTGCCCTGCTTCAAAAATGGCGCGCAGATTGTCATCATCAAGCGCATAGGCAATTGCATAGATATCCAGTGCATGTTTGTAGTCCTGCTTTAGCTGATAAACGGCGGCCAGGCCAAATGCGTAATCAGGATTATAGAAGTCATACATCATTAAAAATTTAAAAAAGTGCTCCGCTTTATCAATTTCTCCTTTTTGGTAATACTCGTATGCACAGGCGTAGAAACCGTTCATCAGGCTATCTGGAATGCCATACAGTTGTTTGCGGGTAGCGCCAGACTCAAATAAATCTTCAATAAACTGTTCGCGATTTTCTTCAGAGATCTTGCTGAGAAGATCCTCCATCAACACATCATTTTCATTGTCCATAATAAATTCAGATCCATACAAATAATAGATAATTGTTTTCCTATAATTATCACCGCATTTATTGTTGAAATAAATAAATAAAAATTTAGAAGATTAGCACTCAGGTTGCCAAATAAAAATTGAGGCACTTTTTGAAAGAAATCCGTCAACAGTGATACCATCATACACGTGAAACTTGATGATTAACAAAATCATATGGAGATGTATATGCCAAGTGCAGTTAAAACATACTCACACAATGTTTATAGCCATTATAAAAGTGATTTTAACAGGCAAAGAGAAGTTAAGAACCATAATTTACTGTCCGCATGTTTATCAGCTATCGCTAATGTCCCTAAAAATATTAGCATTAGCAAAACCCTTCAAAAAACAACAGCAGATTTGGCGCGTAGTAATGCTAATCGTGTAGATATTCCGATACATTCGTTCAATAATAGAGGTATCATGACTCTAAATGAAAATCGTGTAAAATTTGAGGTAAACACAGCCTCAAATATGAATAGAGCCATAATAACCTTTGAAAATCGATACAAAACTGATTCCCTTAGCGGGAAAAATTTAGAGGCTTATAATGTTCTAAAAGACAAAATAAAGGAATTTAAAACCAATTTTGTTGCTCAGGTCGAAAATGGTAAAGCAGTTATTAACAGCGTAGAAACCTGTGCAGAAATGGTCGATGCTGATACAATAAATCCTGTTTTCAATGCAATGCTTAATAAATATACTAAATTGAATGAGTCACCGGTCAGACAGACTACAAATCTTGATGTTGATACTATCAGGACCTCTTTAGCTAACATATTGAACACCGAATATAGTACATCTGACATTAATATGGCAATTAGTGAGCAAGGTAATGCAGCAGGCCAAATTATCAAAAGATTTCTGTCGTCCTCTCGATCAGTGCATATCAGTGACGCTAGCATCGCCAGGCTTGAGCAACCTGCTTTTAATGAATATATGAATCAACGGCTTCAGGAGTTACCAGTAAGTGACCGCGAGCTGACATTATCCTTATATAAGGCTTTCACTACAAACTTAAATAAGAATATTTTGTTTGATAAGGATTTTACTTCTACTTTTTTCGGACAGGCTATTATAGTTGCAAATGATTTTGTAAAATCCTGTCATACTGAGACGGGCAGTTTTAAGGGGGAGGGCCGCGATAATTCAGTTAGAGTGGCTATTAATTCCACATATGAAAAATTTATTACATACGTTAAAACCACCTTCCCTGAAATTAATCCACCTGCATAGCATTTTCCTCGGGATATGACCATACTCCCACTATCGGCGGTAGTTTGGGGCTAATAAATAAAGGGTCACGATGTGACCCTTTTATCAATACAGGTAACTTACTTCAGGTATTCCCCACTGCGCAGCGCTTCAATACGTTTGTCCAACGGGGGGTGAGTCATAAACAGCTCACTCAACGATTTGGATTTACCGTTGATGCAGAACGCCATCATACTGGTCGCTTCCTGCGGCTCATAGCTGGTTTTCAGGCGCTGCAGCGCGGCGATCATTTTTTCACGCCCTACCAGTTTTGCAGAACCGGCATCCGCATGGAATTCACGATGACGAGAGAACCACATCGTAATAATGCTCGCCAGAATACCAAATACCAGCTCCAGTACCGTCGCTACCGCAAAGTAGATTAACGGGTTACCGTTGCTACCCTCTCCTTCATCGCGGTTACCGCCCATAAACCCAGCGGCAATCTGCGCCAGAATACGCGAGATAAAGATAACAAAGGTGTTCACCACACCCTGAATTAACGTCATGGTCACCATATCGCCATTAGCAATGTGGCTGATCTCATGCGCGATAACGGCTTCGGCTTCATCCGGGCTCATATTTTGCAACAGGCCAGTACTTACAGCCACCAGCGAGGCATCCCGGCGGGCACCGGTCGCAAACGCGTTAATATCTGGCGCGTGGTAGATTGCAACCTGCGGCATAGCGATCCCGGCCTGGCGGGCCTGATTCGCGACTGTATTCATCAGCCAGCGTTCTCTTTCATTACGCGGCTGCTCAATAACTTCCCCGCCAACGGACTTTAACGCCATCCATTTGGACATCAGCAGCGAAATGAAGGAACCACCAAAACCAAACAGCAGTGCCATGATCAACAAGCCTTGAACGCTGCTTGACTGGATCCCTGTCAGGCTCAATACCAGCCCGAAAACGACCATCACAGCCAGGTTCGTCAGCAGGAAGAGCGCGATTCGCATCATAATTTTCTTTTAACCTCAATTTAACAAAACGCACTATGCGATTACCCATATCGTATGGGTCTTACGGCTATTTTCAAGCATCCATAGGTGCTAAGTCACCAGAAAGACACAACTTTACATTTTATCGTATCAGACTGACGTCTTCATGCACTTGTTAAAAAAACAGGCACAATTTCTTGTGCCTGTTCGAGGTTATTGACTGGTTGCGGGCTGTTCCGCTGGCTTCTCTTTCTCAAGATGCGCCAGGTCGAGCGCGATTTTTACCGTTTCATCCAGGTACGGATCCGGCTCCTGGTAATCCTTCGGCAGATCGTCCAGTTTCTTCAATGGTGGTTTGCCTTCACGTTTAAACCGATCGTTGATACGCGCCAGACGCATTGCGTCATCTTCGTTATTCTCTTTTTCACGCTGAGCGTAATTCAGAGAAGCGATGTTGCGCTTATCCTTCATCGCATTGAAACGCGCAATGTCCTTCATGATGTACTGGAACTCAGGATCGTTCGCAATACGTGCATTGTGCTCTTTCAGCAATTCAGGTCCGAACGGCGTCAGATTATCTGACTTAGTGTAGGTCGCAGCATCAATGCTGTCCCACGGCAGTGCGTTATCTTCAAACTTCTCGCCAGTTTCAGTTTCTTCATTACCTGTCGGCATGATGATATCCGGCGTAACGCCCTTACGCTGCGTGCTGCCACCGTTTACGCGGTAGAATTTCTGGATCGTGTACTGAACAGAACCCAGCGCCGGCCATTCCGGACGCAGCATCTGATCGTAAATACGGTTCAGAGAACGATACTGCTGTACGGTCCCCTTACCAAACGTCGGTTCACCGACAATCAGTGCACGGCCGTAATCCTGCATTGCCGCAGCGAAAATCTCTGATGCCGAAGCACTGAAGCGGTCAACCAGTACCACCAGCGGACCTTTGTAGTAAACAACGCCATCAGTATCGCTGTCTTCGCGCACCTTGCCGTTGTTATCACGAACCTGAACCACCGGACCAGAAGGGATAAACAGACCGGAAAGCGAGACCGCTTCGGTCAGTGCGCCACCACCATTGGTACGCAGGTCGATAATCACGCTGCTGACATTCTGTTTTTCCAGTTTCTGCAGCTGAACTTTGACGTCATCCGTCAGGCCAACATAGAAACCAGGAATATCCAGTACGCCGACTTTTTCTTTACCAACGGTTTTCACCGACATTTTAACAGCGCGGTCTTCGAGACGAATGCGTTCACGCGTTAACGTGACGATGCGCGTCTTGGTTCCCTTACCGGCAGGCAGGATTTCGAGGCGAACTTTACTGCCTTTTGGTCCTTTGATCAGCGCGACAACATCATCCAGACGCCAGCCAATCACGTCGACCATACCTTTTCCGGTCTGGCCTACGCCGACAATACGGTCGCCAACACTTATCGCTTTGCTCTTGGCTGCCGGGCCGCCCGCAACCATGGAGTTAATGACGGTGTAGTCATCATCCATTTGCAGCACTGCGCCAATACCTTCAAGAGACAAGCTCATTTCCGTATTGAACTGTTCGGTATTGCGTGGAGAAAGATAGTTAGTATGCGGGTCGATTTCACGGGCAAAAGCCGTCATCGCCAGAGAAAACACATCTTCGCTATTGGTCTGCGCCAGACGGCGAATCGCAAACTTGTAGCGGCGCGTCAGCGTTTCGCGAATTTCAGCGTCGGTTTTACCGGTCAGCTTCAGGCTGAGTTCGTCAAATTTAACCTTGCCGTCCCACAGCGCATTTAGCTCTGCTTCGCTTTTCGGCCACGGAGCTTTACTCCGGTCGAGGTTAAAGTTGTCGTTACCGGTGAAATCCATTGGACGTGCCAGTACGCCTAATGCGTACTGATAACGTTCAAACCGGCGCTTTTGCGCCAGATTATAGAGATCGTAAAAGACATCCAGCTTACCGCTACGCAGTTCATCACCGAGGACGGTTTTCTTTTTTGCAAACTGTTCGATATCGCTCGCCAACAGCACGTTGTGGCTGTAGTCGAGCAGATTCAAATAGCGGTCAAAAATTTTCGCCGAAAACGCCTGATCCAGATCGAACTGGCGATAGTGTGAACGCGTAAAACGCGATGTCACACGTTCGCTTACCGTCGCATGCTGGGTTTCTTCCTTTAAAACGGGGATTTGATCGGCACGCGTGATGTCTTCCACAGCAAGTGCCTGGCCTGCAAATGCAAGCAGACCAGCTAACGCAGTAAGCCTAAAAAAAGTGTTCATGCCAGGCCTGGCCTCCGTTTCAGAACACCAGGTGTTCTGCGCGTACAATCAAAGACATACCCGAATTCAGCTGTACACGGACGCCATCTTTGGTGATTTCTAATACGGTGGCATCCATCGCATTATTACCTGCTTTCACCTTCAGAGACTGCCCTACCGTCAGCACTGAAATATCAGATACCGGAGTATGCTGTTCTTCACGAGGAGCACGCGGTGCTTTTGCTGCTGGTTTTTCAGCGCGAGGTTTACGCTCTGCGCCTTCCTTACGACGCGGAGCAGGACGCGGCTTGCGCTCGCGACGCGGTGCGTCTTCTTTTTCACCGGCAGCAGCGGCCGCTTCGCGTTTTTTCGCCTGTTGCTCTGCACGTTGCGCCTGAACGCGGGCTTTAGCTTCTTCCAGCTGTTTGCGTGCATGTTCAACGTGCTGCTCATCCAGCTCACCACAAGGGTTGCCGTCAAGATCGACACGCGTTGCGCCCAATTTAACGCCATACAGATAGCGCCAGCTTGAAGTATAGAGACGTAAGGCAGAGCGGAGCTGTGTCTTGCTGAGGTTCATTTCGCCCTCAACACGCTCTACCAGATCCTGAAAAATGCCAATTTTCAGTGGGCGCGCTTCGCCTTCCGCACTAAAACACTGCGGGAAGCGTTCGGCCAGAAACGCGATGACTTCTTTACTGCTATTCAACTTAGGTTGATTTTCCATGAAATTTCCTGATTACAACGGACGTAGCCAACAAGCGCAGGCATGAACAGGCGTCATTATAATGACGTCATCAGTAATTGCTACGTTATCCGTTGATTATCCTGCGACGGTCGCAAAGAATTTTTTGTAATCCGTCGTTGCAAGCACGGTTTCAAGCTGTGCCACAAGCGTCCGCAGACCCTGTTCATCTTCTTCTGTAAAGCGACCAAACGCTGTGCTATCAATGTCCAGCACGCCGATAATTTGATTCTCAACCGTAATCGGCAGAACGATTTCCGCATTGCTGGCGGCATCGCAAGCGATATGGCCATCAAAGGCATGCACGTCCTCTATACGCTGAACCTGGTTCTGCGCCACCGCAGTACCGCACACGCCGCGCCCTACCGGGATGCGTACGCAGGCGATTTTCCCCTGGAAGGGACCGAGCACCAGCGTAGTGTTCTCAAGCAGGTAAAAACCTGCCCAGTTCACTTCTGCAAGACGTTCGTACAATAACGCGCTGGTATTCGCCAACGTTGCCAGAAAACTGGTTTCACCTGCCATTAATGCCTGAAAATCACGGTTCAGATCCGTGTATAGCTCTATTTTGTTCATTATGTAATCACTTAGTTGTCTTACTTAAAACTGCAGCCTACTAAAATAAACATTAAATGCGTAAATGCTCAAGATCATTCCCATCATGGGTTAAGATAACATTACTTCAACACTTAATTCGCGATACATGGCCCTTACTCATCCACGCATCACGCCGACTAAAAAAATAGCGATCAGATCCATTGGTGAAGCGCTACCCCGTGCGCATTACCAACGATGCCCTGAATGTGACCTGCTGTTTAGCTTGCCGAAAATGCGTTCGCACCAAAGTGCATTCTGCCCACGCTGTGAGGCCAAAATTCGTGACGGCCGTGACTGGTCGTTAACGCGACTGGCAGCAATGGCTTTCACCATGCTGTTACTGATGCCCTTTGCGTGGGGAGAGCCGCTGCTGCACATCTATCTATTAGGCATACGCATTGACGCGAATGTGGTACAGGGCATCTGGCAGATGACCCGGCAAGGCGATCCGCTGACGGCATCCTTCGTGATGTTTTGCGTCATTGGCGCTCCCGTAATACTCGTTTCATCAATCGCTTATTTATGGTTTGGCAATATTCTCGGTATGAACCTGCGCCCAGTATTATTGATGCTGGAAAGGCTTAAAGAGTGGGTCATGCTTGATATCTATCTTGTCGGTATCGGCGTCGCCTCGATCAAAGTGCAGGACTACGCTTTTCTGCTGCCTGGAGTGGGACTCTATGCTTTTATTGCGCTGGTGATCCTGAGCATTTTGACGCTGTTGCACCTCAATGTTGAGCAATTATGGGAACGCTTTTATCCACAAAGGCCCGCACGCCGCCCCGACGGACAGCTTCGTGTTTGCCTCGGTTGTCACTTTACAGGTTATCCTGATGCCCGAGGCCGCTGTCCCCGTTGCCATATTCCATTACGCTGGCGCAGAAATCAGAGCATCCAAAAGTGCTGGGCAGCTCTGCTGGCCTCGATTGTCCTGTTGCTGCCTGCTAATCTGCTGCCCATCTCGGTAATTTATGTTAACGGTGCCCGCCAGGAAGACACTATCCTGACAGGCATCATGTCCCTGGCGAACAGCAACGTTGGTGTAGCAGCCATTGTTTTTATCGCCAGTATCCTGGTGCCCTTCACCAAAGTGATTGTGATGTTTACGTTGTTGTTCAGTATCCAGTTTAAATGTGAACAAGGGTTGCGCACCCGCATCCTGCTACTCCGTATGGTGACCTGGATTGGTCGCTGGTCGATGCTGGACTTGTTTGTTATCGCCTTAACCATGTCGCTGATAAATCGCGATCAGATACTTGCTTTTACTATGGGACCGGCTGCGTTTTATTTCGGTGCAGCGGTAATATTGACTATTCTTGCAGTGGAATGGCTGGACAGCCGCTTACTTTGGGATGCACATGAGTCAGGAAACGCCCGCTTCGCAGATTGAAGCGCAGATTAAAACAAAACGCCGTATCTCTCCGTTCTGGCTGCTGCCGTTCATCGCGCTGATGATTGCAGGATGGCTCATCTGGGGCAGCTATGAAGATCGTGGCAATACCGTGACCATCGACTTTATGTCCGCGGACGGTATTGTCCCAGGACGCACGCCCGTGCGCTATCAGGGTGTCGAAGTTGGCACGGTGCAGGATATCAGCCTGAGTAAAGATCTGCGCAAAATTGAAGTTCGAGTCAGCATTAAGTCCACCATGAAAGATGCCCTGCGCAAAGACACACAATTCTGGCTGGTCACGCCGAAGGCATCACTGGCGGGCGTTTCTGGTCTCGATGCACTGGTTGGTGGGAACTATATCGGGATGATGCCGGGCACCGGCGAGCCGGAAGATCATTTCGTCGCGCTCGACACGCAGCCAAAATATCGGCTGAATAATGGCGATTTGATGTTGCACCTGCAAGCATCCGACCTCGGTTCTCTCAACAGCGGTTCGTTGGTTTATTTCCGCAAGATCCCGGTAGGCCGGGTCTATGACTACACCATCAACCCCAATCATCAGGGTGTAACCATCGATGTACTGATTGAGCGCCGCTTTACCAATCTGGTGAAAAAAGGCAGTCGTTTCTGGAATGTGTCCGGCGTGAATGCGGATGTCAGCCTGAGCGGCGCAAAGGTAAAACTGGAAAGTCTGGCCGCGCTGGTCAATGGCGCCATAGCCTTTGACTCCCCAGAAGATTCACAACCTGCTGCCGCCGACGACACGTTTGGGTTATATCAGGATCTCGCCCACAGCCAACGTGGCGTGATCGTCAAACTGGAACTAACCAGCGGCGATGGCCTGAAGGCTGGATCAACCCCGCTGATGTATCAGGGCCTGGAAGTCGGTCAACTGACCAGGCTGGATTTGAATCCAGGCGGTAAAGTCACTGGTGAAATGACCGTCGACCCCAGCGTTGTAACGCTGCTGCGCGACGGCACGCGCATTGAGTTACAAAGCCCCAAATTATCATTAAACGATATGAGCCTGAGCTCGCTGTTAACAGGGAAAACGTTTGAACTGGTGCCCGGCGAAGGCGAGCCACGTAGCCAGTTTGTGGTGATCCCCGGTGAACAGTCCCTGCTTCATGATCCCGGCGTTATGACACTTACGCTGACCGCCCCGGAAAGTTACGGCATCGATGCTGGCCAGCCGCTGATCCTTCATGGCGTGCAGGTCGGTCAGGTTATCGAGCGTAAGCTATCAAGCGATGGCGTTTCATTTATCGTGGCTATCGAGCCGCAGCATCGTGCACTGGTGCAAGGTGACAGCAAATTCGTGGTTAATAGTCGTGTGGATGTCAAAGTGGGCATTGATGGCGTTGAGTTCCTTGGCGCCAGCGCCAGCGAATGGATAAGCGGCGGTATTCGCATTTTGCCTGGTACCAAAGGTGAAATGAAAAAAAGCTATCCACTGTATGCAAACCTCGAAAAAGCAATTGAGAACAGCCTGAGCGATCTGCCCACCACCACCGTCAGCCTGAGCGCCGAGACACTACCGGATGTGCAGGCCGGGTCAGTGGTGCTATACCGTAAATTCGACGTCGGTGAAGTCATTAGCGTACGCCCTCGTGCCGACGCGTTTGATATCGATCTGCATATCAAACCGGAATACCGCAATCTGTTAACCAGCAACAGCGTGTTCTGGGCTGAAGGTGGCGCAAAAGTTCAGCTTAACGGCAGCGGCCTGACCGTACAGGCATCTCCCCTGTCGCGGGCGCTAAAAGGGGCGATTAGCTTCGATAACCTGAGCGGTGCCAGCGCCAGCCAGCGCAAAGGCGACAAGCGTATTTTGTACGCGTCAGAGACCGCTGCACGTGCGGTAGGTGGACAGATTACTCTGCACGCATTCGACGCCGGGAAACTCGCCGCAGGGATGCCAATTCGCTACCTGGGGATTGATATTGGTCAGATCCAGACCCTTGAACTGCTCACCAGCCGTAACGAAGTGCAAGCCAAAGCGGTGTTGTACCCGGAATACGTACAGACCTTCGCGCGAAGCGGTACACGATTCTCGGTAATTACCCCGCAAATTTCGGCGGCAGGTGTAGAGCATCTGGATACTATCTTACAGCCATACATTAACGTGGAACCAGGGCGCGGTAACCCGCGCCGTGATTTTGAACTGCAGGAAGCGACGATTACTGATTCACGCTACCTTGATGGTCTGAGTATTGTGGTAGAAGCGCCAGAAGCAGGATCACTCAATATCGGTACTCCGGTTCTGTTCAGAGGTATTGAAGTGGGGACCGTCACGGGTCTGACGCTGGGTTCACTGTCCGATCGCGTGATGGTAGCCATGCGCATCAGTCAGCGCTACCAGCACCTGGTGCGCAATAACTCCGTGTTCTGGCTGGCATCCGGCTACAATCTCGATTTCGGCCTCACTGGCGGCGTCGTGAAGACCGGTACCTTCAATCAGTTCATTCGCGGTGGTATCGCGTTTGCCACCCCACCAGGTACGCCACTGGCGCCGAAAGCGCAGGCGGGTAAACACTTCCTGCTACTGGAGAGTGAGCCGAAAGAATGGCGTCAGTGGGGAACCGCCCTGCCACGCTAATCTTTTCCCTGCTCCGGCGTACTCGCGCCGGAGCGGTTAGCCTCGTCATACTTCAAGTAGGCGCGTAGTTGTCCTGCAACTCGAATTATTGAGGGTATATGCTACACTGCGCACCTGTTTTTTTGCCGGTGGTACCAAGTGGCTTATTTTCCTGACGCCTTTCTGACACAAATGCGTGAAGCAATGCCTTCCACGCTCTCTTTTGAAGATTTTCTCGCAGCCTGCCAGCGTCCATTACGCCGCAGTATCCGCATCAATACGCTGAAAATCTCCGTTGCTGATTTTCTCGACTTAACCGCGCCTTATGGCTGGTCACTCACTCCGGTTCCCTGGTGTGCTGAAGGCTTTTGGATTGAGCGCAACGATGAAGAGTCTGTACCGCTCGGCAGTACTGCTGAGCATTTAAGCGGTCTGTTTTATATTCAGGAAGCCAGCTCAATGCTGCCAGTCGCCGCGTTGTTTGCCGAAGGTAATACCCCGCAACGTGTCATGGATGTTGCGGCTGCCCCCGGTTCTAAAACCACGCAAATTGCCGCAAAAATGAATAATCAGGGCGCGATTCTGGCGAATGAGTTTTCCGCCAGTCGCGTCAAAGTTCTGCATGCCAATATCAGCCGTTGCGGGATAGCCAATGTCGCGCTCACCCATTTTGACGGCCGGGTATTTGGCGCAGCGTTGCCTGAATCCTTCGATGCCATTTTGCTGGACGCCCCATGTTCCGGCGAAGGCGTGATGCGTAAAGACCCCGATGCGCTAAAAAACTGGTCGCCAGAAAGTAATCTGGAAATAGCCGCAACTCAGCGCGAACTGCTCGACAGCGCCTTTCACGCTCTGCGCCCCGGCGGCACGTTGGTTTACTCGACCTGTACGCTTAACCGTGACGAAAATGAAAACGTCATGCAGTGGTTGATTGAGACTTACCCGGACGCCGTCGAGTTTCTTCCTCTGGGTGATTTATTTCCGGAGGCCGGACGCGCCCTGACACCTGAGGGATTCCTGCACGTGTTCCCACAAATTTATGACTGTGAAGGATTCTTTGTCGCGCGTTTGCGAAAAACAGCCCCTATCCCTGCACTGCCTGCGCCGAAATATAAGGTGGGAAATTTCCCCTTCAGCCCGCTGAAAAGCCGGGAAGCCGCACAAATCACCCAGGCTGCTACCGCCTGTGGATTGCAATGGCAAGACAATCTGCGCCTTTGGCAGCGTGATAAAGAAATTTGGTTATTCCCGACAGACATTGAACCGCTGATTGGTAAAGTCCGTTTTTCCCGCCTCGGGATTAAACTCGCTGAAACCCACAATAAGGGTTACCGCTGGCAGCATGAGGCAGTTATCGCCCTTGCTAACCCGGAACATCACAATGCGTTTGAACTGACGCTTGAAGAAGCGGAAGAGTGGTATCGTGGCAGAGATGTCTACCCACAAACCTCACCAACAACCGACGATGTACTGGTCACGTTCCAGCGTCAGCCGATTGGACTGGCAAAACGTATTGGATCACGGTTAAAGAACAGTTATCCACGCGATCTTGTCCGGGATGGAAAACTCTTTACAGGATAACGCACGTTTTTACTGGCGCTTTTGCCCACGTTGACTACGCTGAAAAATGGGCGGCTTAACTGGTCGTACCACAACCCGCAAATCAACGGAGAGCACGATGATGAAAACCAGTGTGCGCATTGGCGCTTTTGAAATCGACGACGCCGAGTTACATGGCGAATCGCCGGGGGACCGAACGTTAACCATTCCTTGTAAATCCGATCCGGATTTATGTATGCAACTGGACGCCTGGGATGCCGACACCAGCGTCCCGGCCCTTCTCAATGGAGAACATTCCGTTCTATTCCGCGAGCACTACGATCGTAAGTCAGATGCCTGGGTCATGCGCTTTGCCTGATTCAAAAAGAACCCGTCGCCAGACGGGTTATTTATTAGCGTTAAAACAATTGAATCTAAGTACGCAGGCGGAGAAGAAAGCGATGGTTCCCCCCGCAGCCAGCACGCTATAAGCGAGTTCCCAGCTTTGCGTTGAATCCATCACCACACCAAATGTTAAAGGCGCAAGAGACCCCACGCCAAATCCAAGCAGCGACCGCAATCCCATCACACTCCCCAGCTTTGCCTGAGGCACATTATCGGCAATCGCGGCAGATAAGACGCCTGAATCACCAAGAATGAAGAAACTCCCCATAAACGCGAACAATAATGTCCACCCCGCCCCCCAGGAAACCGATAATCCCATCAGGAGTGAACTCAACGCGCCAGCAGCGCCCATAAAAATCAACACCGATGCGCGATTAAAATAATCGGAGATTGCCCCTACAATCAGCGTCGAGAACATCCCCGATAAATGTACAGCACAGGCGACGATCAACCCGGTGGCCATCGGCTCCATCTGCCAGGCTTGCAGCGCATTCGTCACCAGGCTGGGGGTCCATGCCCAGCTCCCCAGTAACTCCCAGCAATGCGCAATATAACCTACCATCAGCAGTATTGCGCCGACCGACAGAACATGGCTCTTTGCCGATCCCCCCTGCTTCTGCGTCCTGTACATGTCTTCCTGATAGCCGGATAACGTCACTGAACCGGATACCGCGCCAACCAATGCGCCAGCGGCACATAAAGAGAACGCAAAGGAAGCTCCCCAGCGCAATGCTCCCCAGGCGGAGATAAATACAGACAGCAGGTAGCCAAACGAACCTGCGGCCAGGATCATCCCAACGGCAAGTCCACGTTTGGGCACGCTGTTCATGCCCATAGCCAACATCATCGCTGGCGTGTAGGCCCCACCCTGGGTCAATCCGACAAAGGCCATCATGACCAGAGCGGAGGAATAAGAGCGGGCAAAACAGGCAAAAAGCAATAAAGCGAGCACACCGAACCACGAGAAAATGAGATACACCTTGCGAGCCCCCAGATAGTCGCACAGCCAGGAGGCAGCAAATAAGGCGCAGGCGTTTGAAATACTAAATACCGTCTGTATTGTTCCCGCAGCGGCGGCGTCTATATGCCACTCTTCGCGTATTACCGGAAGTGCACCAGCAAAAGCCATTGTCCCCAGGCATGTTCCCGCCCGTCCAAGGCAAAACAAATTGAATGCTTTCACTAAAATTGCCTTCAGAAAAAGTGAATATCGATAATGAACCAGAGCGTTACGGGCCATGTTATGAGCAAGGGGAAGACGCTGACAAACGATCTTTATTGCGTCAATTGGTTGAGTTAAACTCAACCAATGACACGATTACTCTCGCTCCCCCATTTGCCGGCATTCGAAGCTGCTGCGCGTAGAAGCAGCTTCAGTGCGGCAGCTGATGAACTGTTTATCACCACAGGAGCAGTCAGCCGACATATCCGCGCACTGGAAGCACAACTGGGCGTACAACTGTTTTATCGTGCACACAAATCTGTCAGGCTGACGAGTGCCGGCGAGACCTTTTCCCGCGTTGCAACACGGTTACTCGATGAACTTGCGCAGGCAGAAAAAGAGGTCAGCGCTAACACCTTTTCGGGAAGGTTAACCATCCAGTGCCTGCCCACATTCGCCATGCACTGGCTAATGCCAAGACTGGCTGAGCTGAATGAAATCCACCCTGAACTCACCGTCGATGTCACCACCAGCATTGGTCCCGTTAGCTTCGCTTCTCCCTTTGATGTCGCGATTCGCCGGGATCCGGCACATTTTTCCGGGCTTAAACCTGTTCCATTTCTTCGGGAATCAAGCCTGCTGGTTTGTAGCCAGCAGTACCTGCACAGCCGACCTCTGGTCTCGCCAGATCAACTGGACGATCATATAAAAATTCAAATTCGTGCGCGTAACGATCTCTGGAAACGCTGGCATAGCCATTTCCCAAATGATCATAATGAAAGTAACCAGATTATCACGCTGGATCATACATTTGCGGCAATACAGGCGGCTGAAGATGGCTTGGGTTTGGCCGTAATGCCCTATTTATTCTGTGAAAAACACCTGAAAACAGGAAGGCTGGTTGCGCCATTTGGCGATTTGACTATCGATACCGGAACCTATTCTCTGCTGTGGAATGACAGGCAAGATGGGGCCGTAAGAAAATTTACCCACTGGTTACAATCTTTCGAATTGCCCGGTGAAACGTACCTGCCCTTCACGAATGAGTACACAGTGACGCGTTAACTTATTTCTCCCCGCCCCATTAACTGCAATTTCTTCTACACTATTGATACGGCAATACAATTTGAGGATGGAATGTTCACGCTGATTCTTTTTGTTTGCTACCTGGATGGCGGTTGTGAAGATATCGTGGTTGATGTCTACAATACAGAACGGCAGTGCTTAATTTCGATGGACGATCAGCGCATTCGCAACGGCGGATGCTTGCCGGCCGAAGACTATATCGACAGCTTCTGGCGTCCTGCTCAGGAATATAGTGATTTCTAATTATTGTAACTGCACCAACGTTAGCTCACCGCCAAATACCGCGCCAGTATCAATATAGTGCAGATTATCGCGATCAAGCCGATGGCGCAGGGGAGTATGGCCAAACCAAAAGTGATCTGCGCCATGAATTCCACTGCCTTTATTCATTAATCGCGCACGATCCCACAACACCCGTTGCAAATCGACCTCTTTTCGCCACAGATAAATATCATCCGGGTAATCGGCATGGGCAATCACGTGTACGCCATTCTGACAATGCAGTTCCAGAATCCACGGTAATTGCTGACAGGCTTCAAGAGCAAATCTTGCCGCGGGTTGTGCTGCCTGCGCAAACCACGAGCCCCCATTCATAAACCACAGCTGCAGATCCCCCGTTACCAGCGCATCCAACGCCATCTGCTCGTGATTCCCCCTGACCGCTATCATCCAGTTTCGGCGAAGCAACTGTAGACAGCGCAGACTATCAGGCCCACGATCGGTAACATCGCCGACAGAAACCAACAGATCGCGCCACGGATCAAACCGACACTGGCGCAATTTATCCATCAGCATAGAAAAACAGCCGTGAAGATCTCCCACGACCCAGATGTGACGCCAGTTTGTTCCTTCGACCCTCTGGTAGACGTTGTCAGACAGCCCCATATGACCTTCTACTCTCGGATATTGCCTGCCTATAACTTTAGCAATAGCGGCATGAAACGAGGAGTAAACCGCATACGACACGCGATGATTTGCGCAGGGTACGATTTGACATCACTACAAACTCTCTGCTGTCGATGTCATGCAGCCCAGAATAACTACGCTGTGGATGCTACCCACAATTCGCCTTTGCGATAGGGCTTTTTCACGTTTTAATAGTGTTACTATTATTCTGCCTGGTTGATCCGTTATTTCACTGATAGATCAACTGGTTTCAGTGGCTTCCGCAGTTCAGTATCATGAAAATCTTTATATCGTGGTTCGAGACGGGCAGATTCTGAAAGAATAACTCGATTATCCCGAAAGCTCAGATGGTCACTATCAAATAACTTATGAAAATCAGCAGCAAGTGCAATGCCATTTTCTACACTCGGTAAGCCTTTATTGGCATGGCTAATTATGTGGCAAGCTTCAACTGCCAAAGTACTGCCGGTAATTGCGCATTTATTGCCCCAATTCGACATCACCACTTTACGAAATTTTGCCTGCTCCCGGCGAATTTTAACCATGCGTAGACCGTCTTCCCTGCGAGCATATGTCCCCATTTGATAATCAGGTATTGCAATCAATAAACTGAGAACCGACACAATTTCTTCGCACAAAGGCGCTTCAAATGAAGCTCCCTGATGACAAAAATGTCGTTTAAAATTAGTCCATTCCTCTTTTCGCTTGCTGGGAGGGAGTTGTTCACCAACGAGCAATTCATCCACCGGAAGGAAAGTATCAAGAGTGGATAGGTCTTTCAGTTGAACTCGATATGGATAAGCGTTGTTTGGGTCCACAAAAGTATCAATAATTTCGAATAAGCCACACAACTGGAAGTCTCGCTTTCCAGAGAGTTTTTGAATAACAAAAAGGCGGTCACCAGGGGTCACTTGACGGGTTTTCCATTCCTGCCCAACCCCATACCCATTACTGTAGTCAAAATCTTTTGTATTTTTGGGTCCATGGTAAGCATAGAAATATTTCATCTTTTATTCCTTTTGAAATGCCAATAAAGAGTAATATCGACAATCCCACGATAAAACTTAACGTATAAATGCGGTACTGTGGACTGCTGCTGATGGCCGTCAACACCAGGGACATATCGACTGTTCTGGAAGGTTACGTACTCTGTCTGCAGGAAAGCATGGTCTCAAGTCTTCGCGCCAGAAAAGAGAACACAGAGGTTTTTGCTCAGAGACTGCTGGGGCAAAAAATTTAACAATAACCCAAAAATACCTGGACGCACGCGGTGCAGAATATGTTATGGTTTAGACAGGATATGGAAATTTCGAGTAATTTTCGTGGGATTTCGTGAAAGCACAGAAAAAACCCAACGAAAAACAAGCACATAAAAAGAGACCGAATACGATTCCTGTATTCGGTCCAGGGAAATGGCTCTTGGGAGAGAGCCGTGCGCTAAAAGTTGGCATTAATGCAGGCTAAGTTACCCTGCCATTTAAGAATAGATGACAGCGCCAGGTTTTCCAGTCCGCGACTAAAGTGGTCTGAAAAAAAGGGAGATTGTCACTCGCTACAATGTAAAAACCGCAAGTTCTCCTGTGAGATCCTTGCGGTTTTTTATTGGAAATCAGAGCACTACATCTGACAATTAACAGAGTTTTTCTGCGCGCTCGATAAACGGCGCAAGGCTCATTTTTTCGTCAGGTTTAGTCGGATCGTCAATCTGGATAACGTCGATCGGTTTTGCCGTGGTTTTACCGCTCTCAACCTGCTGTCTGGCAACATCATTCAGCGGGTATTGCACCAGCGTGCTGGGGTTGATGACATACAGCGCGTTGCCCGGACGGCAGGTCAGCATCACCTCTTCACGATTAAACGCCCATTTATCTTTGCCAACCTCAAAACGACTGACGGTAATAACCTGCGGCGCAGCCAGTGCCGCTCCCGAACTTGCCAGTAGCAATAAAGAGATAATGATTTTTTTCATACGTTTTGCCAGTCCATCAGAACGGTTCGAGGGTTGCAAACAGGCTGACAATTGCCAGCACAACAGCGCCTATACCCCATTCCAGCTTCGTCATCCAAATAAAATAGAGGGTCATGCAGCGGTTATCCTGCTGCATACGTGGAACAAGAACATACCGATTCACCAGCGCAATCGCCACCATTAGCATGACCAGGGCACATTTTAACAACAGCAGTCTCCCATAAGCCGCATGCCAGGGAACAGAAAAACCGACAATAAACAGCGCATTCATGATGCCGGTAAGCAACACGCCAATCACAAAAAGATGCCCATAGCGGGAGAAACGCATCATGGTGCTGATGGCCTGTTCTCGCCAGCGGCCATGCGCCATTCGCATACAGTAAAGTACGGGTAGCAGGCCACCGAACCAGGCGGCGGCGCATATCAGATGCAAGGCATGGTTAACCTGCTGGATTGCCCCAGTAATACCAGTATGCAGCGTCGCATGCCCGACGCCAGCCAGCAAAATAAACTGCGCAATCGTCAGCATTAACAGCCGTCGCGGCATGCTACGCGGTACGATAATAACCACCACCAGAGTGACCAGCGCGAGGATAATCTGCCATAACCAGACGCCGCCAAACTGCGTTTGCAACACCGCGCCCCATACATCTGTAGAGATAACATCCCGCCAGCCTGAGCCCATTAACCCACCCTGGATCGCCAGCATCAGCGTCGCGCTGATAAAGCTCCACGTTGCGGCATGCCGTTGCAGACGCAAAAAACGACGCATCATTAAACGGCGAACCGAAACGGGAGCCAGCCATGCGCCGTAAAGCGCACAACCAAACACCAGCATCAAAGTGGTAAAATGGATAAACCGTAATGCAACCCAGGTAAATGCCAGCATCGGTTATTTCACGCTAAAGGTATATTGCCCCTTCGTCTTGTGACCATCCACGGAAACAACGTGCCAGTCGACCGTATATTTTCCTGCTTCAAGTGTTTGATCAAGCGGAACAATCAGCTGTGTTTTGTCCTGCTCACTGCGTGACGCCTTGCCCGTTTTGATCTGCTCTTTGTTTGGACCTGTCAGCGTTGCACCGCTAAATCCTGGTTCCACGCCTTCAGAAAAATTCAGCGTCAACGCCTGAGGAGATGCCGCAACCTCGGCATTAGCCGCCGGGCTTTGTTTTGTGAGGTGGGCATGCGCCAGGGCGGCGGGCGTTGCCAGCACGCTGGCGAGTACGATGAGAGCGCTGCGAAGCATAGATGCAGATGAAGCCATTTCAACTATTCCTTTTTGTTATGTCTAATCTATAGAGAATAACCTTCTACAATGATCGAGTCGAGAATCATCATTTCAGGCTTGCCATTAATGCGCACTCTTAGTAACTTTTGCGCGCTAATGGAGAGATGAGGAAAAACGTATGAATATTAATCTGGCCAAACTTGAGCAAGCAGAAATGGATAAGGTTAACGTCGATCTCGCTGCGGCAGGTGTCGCATTTAAAGAGCGCTACAACATGCCTGTCGTTGCTGAAGTAGTCGAGCGTGAACAGCCTGCACATTTACGCGACTGGTTCCGTGAACGCCTGATCGCGCACCGTTTAGCTTCTGTTTCCCTGTCACGTTTACCTTACGAGCCTAAAGTTAAATAAACCTTATATTAAGTTACAATTCCTTACATGATGCCTGCTACAGTATAAGTACATTCTTAATCTACTATTTAAGGATGGTTGTAGACACTATGAAAAGGAAATCATTATGTCACACTGGAAAATTGCTGCAGCGCAGTACGAACCACTTCAACGATCATTAAGCGAACACGTCGCCCATCATTTGCAGTTCATTCAGGCAGCGGCTAAATGCCAATGCGAATTGTTGGTTTTTCCATCATTGTCCCTGTTGGGATGTGTGGACGAAGACGACGCTCTCCCAGCCCCACCTGATGAAGAGTTATTGCACCCCCTCGCCCACGCTGCGGCCACGTATCGTATGACCATCATTGCCGGGTTGTCGGTAGAGCATCACGATCGCTTTGTGAAGGGAATAGCGCTTTTCTCTCCCTGGATGACCTCGCCGTTAATGTTTCATCAAAGCCATGGCGCCTGTATCGCCAGGCAACAAAATGCCATCAGCGTTGTCGACAGTCAGCCGGAAGGTATTGATATCGACCCGACATTTTCGCTATTCACAACCTGTCAGTCCGTCAGCGAACCAGAACTGCTCTCTTCCGCTTCGCGCCTGCAAAGTTTTTCACATAAATTCGCCATTGCGGTGCTGATGGCCAATGCACGTGGCAGCAGCGCGTTGTGGGATGAAGGGGGTCGGTTAATTGTACGCGCAGACAGCGGTTCGTTACTGTTAACCGGACAACGCACGCCACGGGGTTGGCAAGGTGATATCATTCCATTACGCTAGTCGTTTTGGTCTGGAGCCCGGCATGTTGCGCATAATAGATACAGAAACCTGTGGTCTGCAGGGAGGCATTGTTGAGATTGCGTCTGTCGATGTCGTTGACGGAACGATCGTCAATCCCATGAGCCATCTGGTGCGTCCTGACCGTCCCATCAGTCCACAAGCCATGGCTATCCATCACATCACTGAAGCGATGGTAGCGGATAAACCGTGGATTGAAGACATCATCCCGCAGTATTACGGCAGCGAGTGGTACGTGGCGCATAACGCCAGTTTTGATCGGCGTGTGCTGCCCGAAATGCCAGGAGAATGGATTTGCACCATGAAGCTTTCCCGCCGTCTGTGGCCGGGGATCAAATACAGCAATATGGCGCTCTATAAATCCCGCAAGCTGAGCGTCCAGACGCCGTCTGGTCTGCACCACCACCGCGCGCTTTATGACTGCTACATCACAGCGGCACTGCTGATCGACATTATGAAGACGTCCGGCTGGACCCCGGAGCAAATGGCCGATGTCACCGGTCGTCCTGCGTTGCTAACCACATTTACCTTCGGAAAATACCGCGGGAAACCGGTATCTGAAGTCGCTGAACGCGATCCGGGCTATTTGCGCTGGCTGTTTAACAACCTTGACAATATGAGCCCGGAATTGCGCCTAACGCTGAAACACTATCTGGATAACGCCTGAGTTTACGCTTGTCCAGGCAGTGTTCCCTGCGCCAGCCCAATCAAAAACGCGTATTCCAGGGCCACACCTTCGTAAGATTTATAACGTCCGGATTTACCGCCGTGCCCGGAATCCATATCCGTGCAGAGTAACAGCAGATGGTCGTCCGTTTTCAGCTCACGCAGTTTTGCCACCCACTTTGCCGGTTCCCAGTATTGCACCTGGGAGTCGTGCAAGCCCGTTGTCACCAGCAGATGCGGATAAGCCTGCGCGGTAACATTGTCATACGGACTGTAGCTTTTCATGTAGGTGTAATACTCTTCCTCCTGCGGATTACCCCACTCTTCAAACTCACCAGTCGTCAGTGGAATTGACTCATCCAGCATTGTGGTCAGCACATCGACAAATGGCACCTGTGCAATGACGCCATGAAACAGTTCGGGGCGCTCATTGATGGCAACACCCATTAACATTCCTCCGGCGCTTCCTCCCATGCCATAACATAGCGAAGGCGCGCCATAGCCCATTTTTAGCAGTGCATCGCAGACGTCGAGATAATCATTGAAGGTATTTTTCTTATGCAGAAACTTACCGTCTTCGTACCACTGTTGCCCTAACTCACCGCCGCCACGGACATGGGCAATGGCATAAACAAAGCCGCGATCCAGCAGGCTCAAGCGGCTGCTGCTGAAATCGGCGTCCATGCTGGCGCCATACGAGCCATAGCCGTAAACCAGTAACGGATTTTTTCCTTTCAGGAAGTACTTTTGATGGTAAACCAGCGAAACCGGAACCTCGGTACCATCCCGCGCGGTGATCCATACGTGTTCGCTGCGGTAGTTCGCCGCATCAAATCCGGGAACCTCCGTCTGCTTGAGCACGCGACGCTCTCCGGTGTCCATATCCAGTTCAAACAGCGTATCCGGGGTGGTCATGGAGGAATAGCCATAACGCAGGCGCGAGGTCTCCGGCTCAGGGTTATAGGCAAGCCATGTCACATACGCCGGATCGTCAAAGGCGATACCGACCACTTCGCGCGTTTTACGATTGATCTGACGCAGACTGGTTAAGCCCCGCTGGCGCTCTTCCACCACCAGCCAGTCTGTGAACAGCGTAAACCCCTCCAGCATCACGTTGTCACGCGGAGGGATCAGCGTCTCCCAGACTTGCTCATCACGAACACGGGTACGGTACAGGCCGAAATTTTTCCCCTGACGGTTGGAGCGCAGATAAAAATTGTGCTGATAGTGATCGAGACTGTATTCGTGGTCTTTGCGTCGCGCTAAAAAGACCAGTGGCTCTGCATCAGCCAGTTCTGCATCAATGAGCAGAACCTCACTGGTGGTTGCACTCGCAATATGAATAACAACATAGTGCTGTGAGGTGGTTTTATGCAGACTGACATAAAACATATCATCGGCTTCTTCATATACCAGCTCATCCAGTGATGATGGCGAGCCTACGGTATGCCGCCAGACCTGATACGGCAGCAATGTGGTTTCATGCTTGCGGACATAATAGAAAGTCTGCGAGTCGTTGGCCCAGACTAATTCCGGCTCGACGTTTTCAAGTACCTCCGGGTACCAGTTACCCGTTTGTAAGTTGCGAAAACGCACGCCATATTGCCGGCGGGACAGATAATCCTCAGCCAGCGCCATAATGGTGTTATCCGGGGATATCGCCAGTCCTCCCAGCGTATAAAACTCACTGTGGGCCGCGCGCTGGTTACCATCCAACAAGGTGTCCCATTCATCCCACTCTTCACTGAAGGCAGACTGACGTTGATAAATGGCATATTCGCACCCCGGTTCATAGAGATGGCGATAGCGGTACCCATTTTTCACATACGGTGCAGACACATCCTGAGGGGGAATACGGTCGATAATCTCTTTCAGAACACGATCCTGCAAAGCTTGCTGCGAAGCCATCACCTGGCGGCCATATGCATTTTCTTGTTGCAGGTAATTCAGTACTTCTGGTTGCGAGCGGGTGTCATCTCGCAACCAGTAATAATTATCAACGCGGGTGTCGCCATGCTGCGTCATGGCGTGGGGAATACGAGGAGCTTTAGGTAGCATGTCATTGTTCTTTTGCTTAATCATCCTATAAGGGTGGCAAAAGTCAGCAATGATGCAAGCGAAACATGCGCCTTGGCGGTAACTATTTAACCCGGCAGGGCCTGTTTTTGTTCCTTAAGATCCTGCTCAATCCCTTCACGAACATCCTGCGGGATCTTCAACGCATCACCCAGCGCATTGAGATAACTGCGTTCCATAAAGTGGTCGATATCAATCGCCGTACAGCTCAGGAAGTAAATTTCTAGCGCTTCTTCTTCGTTACGGATCCCCTGAGCCAGACGCTGAGGATCGAGTGGTTGTTCAATCGCACGTTCAATCAGAATGCGGCCCTGCTCTTCCACGCCCGCTTCACGGAGCTGCTGCTCAATAGCGCTACGTTCTTTGGCATCAATATGGCCATCGCTTTTCGCCGCAAAAACCAGCGCCAGAATCAGGCGTTCGGTTCGCTCATCCAGCGGCGAGCTCTGCGCGCCAAACTGCGGCTCATCCTGATGCGCTGCGCGAACTTTATCCTTGTACTTGTTCCATAACACAGTCCCGGCAACCGCACCGCCGCCCACCAGAAGCGCGCTGGTGCCGTATTTACTCAGTAATTTACGAGAAGATTTGTTGGCAACCAGTAATCCTGCCAGACCGCCTAACGCGCCTGGAACGAGAAGTTTACTCAGCCCTTGCTCGCCAGAAGATGACGCGGAGGAACCCTTTTGCCCAAGAAGAGATTGTAGTTGATTTAGCCAGTTAGCCATTTTGCCCCTCAAGTACAGACGAATAATCATCAAAGCGTACCCGAGGGGATGTCAGGAAGTGTTCAGGTCATCAAAAGATGTGCAAATACCTCCGTTACTGCGGCTGATACTCCGCTGTTCCGGCTTTGCAGTCGACTTTTACCTGATAGTGAATATCCGCACTTTTACCGCGAACAGTCAGGGGTACTGACCATTTCCCGTCTTTGCCCGTAATATCGGGCGTGTTTACCCAGGCGACAGGATCGGCTTGCCCGACGCGCTTTTGATCGTCAGCCCAGCGCGCGATGCGATTTTGTTGATAATCACGTTTCACGCTCGCCGCAATACCGTTAGCGTCCAGTCCCTCACACTTGGGGAACTGGACGTTTTTGCTTTCCATATTTGCCGCAAATACAGATACGCTGGCAGACAGCAGCAGCAGGCTCAATAACGTTCTTTTTTTATACATTCTTTTCTCCTTAATCTCCCCTTCGTCATTCAGATTGCCTGTAGCAACGGGAAATAACGTCAGGGATTGCACAATGATTCAGGGAAAAGCATGGTACAAAATATCAGGAGCGCAAGTCGCTTCAGGCCGCCTGGGTATCATCCTCAGCGTGCGCGTCGTTGTCGACCACCTGTGGAGAAGGCAGCTTGCCGTTTTTGAGGATGGCGCTTAGCACATCTTTTTGCTCAGCCAGCCACAGGGAAAGCGCTTCGCGCTGCTCGTCTTCAAGCGCTACCGGCGATTGCTCCAGCCATGTATCGAGCAAATCCGCTGTATCCAGCATTTTGTCATACGCATCGGCTTCCTTTTTGCTGGTAAACGACATTTTTTCCTCACCTTCCCGAATGACTACGTATTTAACTTCAACCGCCATTTTGCAGCCTCTTAAATTACCTGTATTTATGTACAGTATATTCTTTTTAAGCCCTGAAATCAACCTGGTAATAAAGACAGACGCAAACGTTTTCGTATATACTGCACCCAGATAAAACAGGGGATTAATTTATGACGTTATTAGGCACAGCGCTGCGTCCAGCAGCAACGCGAGTGATGTTATTAGGTTCGGGAGAACTGGGTAAAGAGGTGGCAATTGAATGTCAACGCCTGGGTGTGGAAGTCATTGCCGTGGATCGTTACCCCGACGCGCCAGCGATGCACGTTGCTCATCGTTCCTACGTCATCAACATGTTGGATGGCGAAGCATTACGCCAGCTCGTCGAGCGTGAAAAACCACATTATATCGTGCCGGAAATTGAGGCGATCGCCACGGATATGCTGGTAAAACTGGAGCAGGAAGGCCAGCGTGTTGTGCCATGTGCAAGAGCAACGCAACTGACCATGAACCGGGAAGGAATCCGTCGCCTCGCCGCCGAAGAATTGTCTCTACCGACCTCTTCTTACCGCTTTGCTGACAGTGAAGTCCGCTTTCGCGAAGCCGTCGCTGAAATCGGCTATCCCTGCATCGTGAAACCGGTAATGAGTTCATCCGGTAAAGGCCAGAGCTTTATCCGTTCAGCCGAACAGCTCGCTGCAGCCTGGGACTATGCTCAACAGGGCGGTCGGGCTGGTGCCGGACGCGTTATCGTCGAAGGCGTAGTGAATTTTGATTTTGAAATCACACTGCTTACCGTCAGCGCCATTGACGGCGTACATTTCTGCGCACCGGTTGGACATCGTCAAGAAGATGGCGATTATCGTGAATCCTGGCAACCGCAGCAAATGAGTGAACTGGCACTGGCGCGCGCGCAGGAGATTGCCCGTAAGGTGGTGCTGGCGCTGGGAGGCCACGGACTGTTTGGGGTCGAACTGTTTGTCTGCGGTGATGAAGTGATTTTCAGCGAAGTCTCCCCTCGCCCTCACGACACGGGTATGGTGACGCTGATTTCTCAGGATCTGTCCGAGTTTGCCCTGCACGTGCGTGCATTCCTTGGTCTTCCCGTTGGCGCAATCCGCCAGTATGGGCCGTCAGCATCAGCGGTGATCCTGCCGCAGCTAAGCAGCCAAAACGTTACCTTTGATAATGTGGATGCTGCCGTTGGCGCGGGTTTGCAGATACGTCTGTTTGGTAAACCCGAAATCGACGGTACGCGTCGTTTAGGTGTCGTACTGGCAACTGCAGAAAGTGTTGAAGAAGCTGTTGATCGCGCAAAAAACGCGTCTTCACAGGTAAAAGTGACAGGTTAAAACCGGAGCCGTAGACCGGATGAGGCAGTAAAACCCCATCCGGCAAAGCCCGATATCGGCGCTAACGCCTCTTATCGGGCCTTCGGTTTACACGTTGATAGCTTACTGCTTCGCGCCTTCAACCGCTTCGCGAGCCAGTTTGGTGATACGATCGTAATCACCCGCTTCCAGCGCATCCGCCGGAACCAGCCAGGAACCGCCAATGCACAGTACGCTTTTCAGTGCCAGGTAGTCGCGGTAATTCGCTGGAGAGATACCACCGGTTGGGCAGAAACGGACCTGTGAGAACGGACCTGCAATCGCCTGCAGCGCTTTCGTACCGCCGTTCGCTTCAGCCGGGAAGAATTTGAACTCTTTCAAACCGTAGTCCATACCCAGCATCAGTTCAGAAACGGTGCTGATACCCGGGATCAACGGAATAGTGCCTTCAGTTGCGGCTTTCAGCAGCGGCTCGGTCAGACCCGGGCTGATGGCGAACTGTGCACCCGCTTCGGTGACTTCAGCCAGCTGTTGTGGATTCAGTACGGTACCCGCACCAACGATAGCATCCGGAACTTCTTTGGCGATCGCGCGAATGGCATCCATCGCACACGCGGTACGTAACGTCACTTCCAGAACGCGCACGCCCCCTGCAACTAACGCTTTTGCCATCGGCACAGCGTGTTCCAGTTTGTTAACCACAATAACCGGTACAACCGGGCCAGTGGTCAGGATTGCTTCTGCACTTGTCTTCCAGTTTTTCATCAGAGTTTTCTCTCGCCTGATTACAAATTAAGTCTTAAAAAGTGATACAGGTTGCGCCCTGCTCCGCACCGGACAGCTTTTCACGCAACGCGCTGAACATTTCACGCCCGGTACCCACGCGCGAAGCGCTAAGGTCAGGGATGTGAGGCTGACGGGAAGCAAGTTCCTCTTCATCAACCAGCAGCGTTAATTCACCTGTCTGTCCATTCACACGAATGATGTCGCCATCGCGCACTTTCGCCAGCAGCCCGCCATCGTAAGCTTCTGGAGTTACATGGATTGCTGAAGGCACTTTACCTGAAGCACCTGAAAGTCGTCCATCGGTAACTAACGCAATTTTGAAACAACGGTCCAATAATACACCAAGTGGCGGCATGAGTTTATGTAATTCTGGCATTCCGTTCGCTTTTGGTCCCTGATGGCGCACAACGACCACACAATCCCGGTCAAGCAGACCCGCATCAAACGCCGGTAACACATCATGTTGACTTTCGAAGACCACGGCAGGCGCTTCAATCGCCTGATTTTCAACTGGAACAGCTGAGGTTTTCATCACCGCACGCCCCAGGTTACCACTCAGTACTTTAGTGCCGCCGTGATGGGAGAATGGCTGATCAAAGGCGGCAATCACATTGCTGTCCAGTGATTTTTCCGCACCTTCGCGCCAGTCCAGTTCACCATTGTTGAGCCACGGCTCCAGGGTGTAGCGCGATAAACCGAATCCAGCGACAGTGTTCACATCTTCATGTAACAGACCCGCATTCAGCAGTTCACGCATTAATACAGGCACACCGCCAGCAGCCTGGAAATGGTTAATGTCTGCCGGGCCATTCGGGTACAGACGCGCCATCAGCGGCACGATATCGGATAGATCGGAGAAGTCGTCCCAGTTAATCAGAATACCGGCTGCACGCGCCATGGCTACCAGGTGCATCGTATGGTTGGTTGAACCGCCGGTCGCCAGCAGTGCCACAATACCGTTCACAACCACTTTTTCATCGATCATTTTCCCGATCGGCATCCACTCATTACCGTTACCGGTCAGACGTGTTACCTGACGGGCCGCCGCTGCGGTCAATGCTTCACGCAGTGGTGCATCCGGGTGAACAAAAGAGGAGCCTGGCAACTGCATGCCCATGAACTCCACTACCATCTGGTTGGTGTTAGCGGTGCCGTAGAACGTACAGGTACCCGGCGCATGATAAGACGCAGCCTCGGATTCGAGCAGTGCCATACGATCCACTTTGCCTTCGGCATACAGTTGACGAATACGCACTTTCTCTTTGTTCGCCAGACCACTCGTCATCGGGCCTGAAGGGATGAAGATTGAAGGCAGATGACCGAAGGAAAGCGCCGCCATGACCAGGCCCGGGACAATCTTGTCACATACACCGAGGAACAACGCACCGTCGAACATATTGTGTGAGAGCCCCACAGCCGCTGACATCGCAATGACTTCACGACTTAGCAGAGAAAGCTCCATACCGTCCTGGCCCTGGGTCACACCGTCGCACATCGCAGGTACGCCACCAGCAACCTGGCCCACCGCATTGGCTTCATGTAGTGCTTTGCGAATGATGGCCGGATAGTGTTCATACGGCTGGTGTGCGGAAAGCATGTCGTTATAGGAGGTAATGATCGCGATATTGTTACGCAACATGCTTTTGAGCGAGGCTTTATCCTCCGGCTGACAGGCGGCAAAACCATGCGCCAGATTGCCGCATGCCAGCTGTGAGCGATGGACGGTAGTCGTTTTAGCCTGTTCGATTCGAGCGAGGTAGGCGGAACGCGTGTCCCGGGAACGTTCGACGATACGTTGTGTTACGCGTAACAAATTCGGATTCATAGAGGCTCCTAAAATTTATCTGTCAGAGCGGTTGGGTAAACAATGTATTCAGCATTACTAAATATAGCTGAATCGCTTGTTAGCCGTAGCTCAGGGGCAAAATCGTTTCAGGCAGTGTAATAAAAAAAACCTCGCGGGTGAATCCACGCGAGGTTTAAAAGTGCAAAAATTATTCTACAATCTGTGTTAGATCATGTTACCGGTAAAATAACACCTAATGGCTAGATGATCTTTTACTCGAATTCGTTCCAGGAACGACCGTCACGGGTAATCATGGCCACAGACGCAACCGGTCCCCAGGTTCCTGCCTGATAAGGCTTCGGCGACTCGTTATCCATCGCCCAGGCTTCAGTAATTGAATCCACCCACTTCCAGGCCTCTTCGACTTCATCGCGACGCACAAACAGAGCCTGAATACCGCGCATGGTTTCCAACAGCAGGCGCTCATAGGCGTCGGCCAGGTGCGTTTGGTTGAAGGTTTCTGAGTAGCTCAGATCCAGCTTAGTGATCTGCAGATTATGTTTGTGGTCCAGACCCGGCACTTTGTTCAGTACCTGGATATCAACCCCTTCATCAGGCTGCAAACGAATAGTCAACTTGTTCTGCGGCAGATCCTGCCAGGATTCTTTAAACAGATTCAGCTCAGGTGTTTTGAAGTAAACCACCACTTCAGAGCACTTGGTTGGTAAACGTTTACCGGTACGCAGGTAGAACGGTACACCCGTCCAACGCCAGTTATCGATATCGACGCGGATCGCCACAAACGTTTCCGTATTGCTGCTCTTATTCGCGCCCTCTTCTTCCAGGTAACCCGGTACCTTTTTACCCTGGGCAAAACCAGTGGTGTACTGGCCGCGAACCGTTTTTTCACGCACGTTCGAGCGATCGATGCGACGCAGCGATTTCAGGACCTTCACTTTCTCATCGCGAATGCTGTCGGCGCTCAGATCAGCCGGAGGGGACATTGCGATCATGCAGAGGATTTGCAGCAAGTGGTTCTGGATCATATCGCGCATTTGACCGGCCTGGTCAAAATAGCCCCAGCGGCCTTCAATACCGACCTCTTCAGCCACGGTAATTTCTACGTGATCGATAGTGCGGTTATCCCAGTTGTTCACAAACAGGGAGTTGGCAAAACGCAGTGCCAACAGGTTCAGGACCGTCTCTTTCCCGAGATAGTGGTCAATACGATAAACCTGACACTCTTCGAAGTACTCGCCAACCTGATCGTTGATTTCACGGGATGTCGCCAGAGACGTGCCCAGCGGTTTTTCCATCACCACGCGAGCGGGTTTAGCATTCAGCTTTGCTTCACCCAAGCCTTTGCAGATCGCGCCAAAGGTGCTTGGCGGCATAGCGAAATAGTTAATCGTGGTACGTGATTTTTGATCCAGCATCTCGCCCAGACGGCTAAATGCGGCGGTGTCATTGACGTCCAGGTTACAAAACTCCAGACGGCCACTGAGAGTTTCCCATAAACTTTCATCAATTTTTTCTTTCATGAAAGTTTCGAGCGCTTCGCGTACAACCTTGGTATAGGCAGCTTTGTCCCAATCAGCACGCCCAACCCCAATGATACGGGTTTCCGGGTTAATCTGACCGGCCTTTTCCAGTTGATACAGGGAAGGCAGCAATTTCCGTCGCGCCAGGTCACCCTTCGCACCGAAAATGACCAGGTCACATGCCTGGGCTGTTTGCGTTACCGCCATGTCATTCTCCTCAATTAAGTGCCTGGTGCTTTTGCCAGACACTGGTTGTAATTTTATTACAGTGCACTGTACTGCTTTTACGTGAATCCGGAAACCGTAAACGCTTATCCAGCCGTGCTGTTACCGCGAACAGCCGCTTTATTGGCGTATAACCCATCAAAATGGATAAAAAAGTCGTATTTTTCGTACCCATGACGAAGTATGAAAATCCGACTCCGATCATGTAATGAAAAAAAACAACAACTATTCTGTCCATTTTGCCCCGTTGCTGCATTAGCAGGGGTAATATCTATACACTAAATTGTGTATCGGTTTCCCCGTATCGCTGAAATCGTTTTTGCCCATGACCCATGAGTCTACCTACATCATGAATATGCTGGAAAAAATCCAGTTAAAACTGGAACATTTGAGCAAGTCAGAGCGTAAAGTCGCCGACATTATTCTTGCCTCTCCCGAGCGGGCAATCCATTCAAGTATCGCCGCACTTGCTGTAGAAGCGAATGTCAGCGAGCCAACGGTGAACCGTTTCTGTCGCAGCATGGACACCCGCGGCTTTCCTGATTTTAAACTGCATCTGGCGCAAAGTCTGGCAAATGGTACCCCTTATGTTAATCGCAATGTAGATGAGGATGACAGCGTTGAATCTTACACGGGGAAAATCTTCGAGTCAGCGATGGCAAGCCTCGACCACGTTCGCCAGTCGCTGGATAACGCGGCGGTAAACCGGGCAGTAGATTTATTAACCCAGGCGAAGAAAATTGCCTTCTTTGGTTTAGGTTCTTCCGCCGCGGTAGCACATGACGCGATGAATAAATTTTTCCGCTTTAACGTTCCGGTTATCTATTCCGACGACATCGTACTGCAACGCATGAGCTGTATGAATTGTAGTGATGACGATGTCATTGTGCTCATTTCACACACCGGAAGAACCAAAAGTCTGGTGGAACTGGCACAACTGGCAAGAGAAAACGATGCCATGGTGATTGCCCTGACATCTCCTGGTACTCCGCTGGCACGTGAAGCAACGCTGGCAATTACCCTCGATGTACCGGAAGATACTGACATTTATATGCCTATGGTCTCTCGACTTGCTCAACTTACCGTGATAGATGTGCTGGCTACGGGATTTACTTTGCGCCGTGGGGCAAAATTTAGAGATAACTTGAAGCGTGTCAAGGAAGCGCTCAAGGAATCGCGTTTTGATAAAGAATTACTCATCAAGAGTGATGACCGCTAAAAGCAATAACAATGTTCTACCCTTTTATCATCCGGGTCGTTCATTTTACCGTTTATGTTCGAGAACGGCCGGATTAATGTTCACGCAACACCAAGTTGTTTCAGTCAACGGAGTATTACATGTCCAGAAGGCTTCGCAGAACCAAAATCGTTACCACCTTAGGCCCGGCAACTGACCGCGATAACAACCTTGAAAAAATTATCGCCGCTGGGGCGAACGTTGTACGTATGAACTTTTCGCACGGCTCTCCAGAAGATCACAAATTGCGGGCGGATAAAGTCCGTGAGATTGCCGCCAAACTGGGACGTCATGTAGCTATTTTGGGTGACCTGCAGGGACCTAAAATCCGCGTATCGACCTTTAAAGAAGGTAAAGTATTTCTCAATGTTGGCGACAAATTCCTGTTAGACGCCAACCTCGGTAAAGGTGAAGGCGACAAAGAAAAAGTCGGCATCGATTACAAAGGCCTGCCTGCTGACGTTGTGCCGGGCGATATCCTGCTGCTGGATGATGGTCGCGTACAGCTCAAAGTGCTGGAAGTTCAGGGTATGAAAGTCTTCACCGAAGTCACTGTCGGTGGCCCGCTCTCCAACAACAAAGGCATCAACAAACTTGGCGGTGGCCTTTCTGCTGAAGCTCTGACGGAAAAAGACAAAGCAGACATCATTACTGCAGCGCAAATCAGCGTTGACTATCTGGCGGTTTCTTTCCCTCGCTGTGGCGAAGATCTGAATTATGCCCGCCGCCTGGCGCGCGACGCTGGCTGCGATGCGAAAATTGTTGCCAAGGTAGAGCGTGCTGAAGCCGTCTGCGACCAGAATGCGATGGATGACATCATCCTTGCCTCTGACGTGGTAATGGTTGCGCGTGGTGACCTGGGCGTGGAAATCGGTGACCCGGAGCTGGTTGGTATTCAGAAAGCGTTGATCCGTCGCGCACGTCAGCTGAACCGTGCGGTTATTACCGCAACGCAGATGATGGAATCAATGATCACTAACCCAATGCCGACGCGTGCGGAAGTCATGGACGTGGCAAACGCCGTGCTGGATGGGACTGATGCCGTCATGCTGTCTGCCGAAACTGCGGCAGGCCAGTACCCGGCGGAAACCGTCGCAGCTATGGCTCGCGTATGTCTGGGTGCAGAGAAAATCCCGAGCATCAACGTTTCTAAACACCGTCTCGACGTACAGTTTGATAATGTCGAAGAAGCTATCGCCATGTCAGCGATGTATGCCGCGAACCATCTGAAAGGCGTTACCGCTATCATCGCCATGACCGAGTCCGGTCGTACTGCGCTGATGACATCACGCATCAGTTCTGGCCTGCCAATTTTCGCGATGTCTCGTCATGAGCGTACGCTGAATCTGACCTCTCTGTATCGTGGCGTTACGCCGGTCCACTTTGACAGCGAAACTGACGGTGTAATGGCTGCCAACGAAGCGGTCAATCTGCTGCGCGACAAAGGCTACCTGGTGTCAGGCGATCTGGTGATTGTGACCCAGGGTGATGTCATGAGCACCATCGGCTCCACCAACACCACACGTATTCTGACTGTAGAATAACGACTCTGCTGACTGCCTGATATTACTCGCTTATCAGGCGCACAGGTCGCCTGATACAAAAAAGCCTCTCGAACGAGAGGCTTTTTTTATTTCTTCGGATAGAGATCTTTGCGCTTATAGGGCTCAATCTCGCCGGGTTTGCGGGTCTTTAGCAGTTTCAGAATCCAGGTGTATTGTTCAAGATGTGGGGTGACAAAAATCTCCACTTCTTCATTCATCCGTCTGGCAATTGTATGGTCATCGGCCGTCAGAATGTCATCCATGGGGGGGCATACCTGAATCGTCAGGCGATGCGTTTTACCATCATACACCGGGAATAGCGGTATTACGCGTGCATGACAAACCTTCATCAGGCGGCCAATCGCCGGTAACGTTGCCTTATAGGTCGCGAAGAAATCGACAAACTCGCTGTGCTCCGGGCCGTGGTCCTGATCCGGTAAGTAATATCCCCAGTATCCCTGCCGTACCGACTGAATAAAAGGTTTAATACCGTCGTTACGTGCATGTAAACGACCGCCGAAACGTCGACGTACCGTATTCCAGACATAGTCAAATACCGGATTGCCCTGGTTATGGAACATCGCTGCCATTTTCTGGCCTTGAGCTGCCATCAGCATTGCCGGAATATCAACACCCCAGCCGTGAGGGACGAGAAAAATCACCTTTTCCTCATTACGTCGCATCTCATCGATAATTTCCAGGCTCTGCCAGTCAACGCGGTGCTGGATTTTCTCCGGACCGCGCATGGCTAATTCTGCCATCATAACCATCGCCTGAGGCGCAGTCGCAAACATCTCATCAACGATGGCCTCACGCTCGGTTTCGCTGCGCTCTGGAAAACAGAGGGATAAATTAATAAGCGCTCTACGACGCGAACTTTTCCCCAGCCGTCCGGCAAGCCGCCCCAGTTTCGCCAGAACGGGATCGCGAAATGACGCGGGCGTTAATGCAATCCCTGCAATCGCTGCCACGCCAAGCCAGGCGCCCCAGTAGCGCGGGTGACGGAATGATTTTTGAAACTCAGGGATATACTCAATACTCTTTTTTTTCGTTTCCATGCTCTTCCAGTATCGGGGGCCGCGAAAAAGTAAATCTGCTGATAGTGTAGCGGCGCACCGTGTCCCGTACAAAATAAAAAAAGCCGGCACGCTTAGCGTACCGGCTCTGTCAGTGTATTTATTAATCGAAGCGTAACTGAGGCAGAACCTCTTTCACCTGAGCCAGGTACTCGGTACGATCCGAACCGCTCAGCCCTTCCGTACGCGGCAGTTTTGCCGTCAACGGGTTCACAGCCTGCTGGTTGACCCATACTTCGTAGTGCAGGTGCGGGCCCGTAGAACGCCCGGTGTTACCTGACAGCGCAATGCGATCGCCACGTTTCACTTTTTGCCCCGGTTTAACCAGCAGCTTACGCAGGTGCATGTAACGGGTGGTGTAAGTACGACCGTGACGAACAGCAACATAGTATCCGGCCGCGCCACTCCGTTTCGCGACAACCACCTCACCATCACCGACTGACAGCACTGGCGTACCTTGCGGCATCGCAAAGTCGACACCTTTGTGCGGTGCAACGCGCCCGGTTACCGGATTCAGGCGACGCGGATTGAAGTTTGACGAAATACGGAACTGCTTCGCCGTAGGGAAACGCATAAACCCTTTAGCAAGCCCGGTCCCGTTACGGTCATAGAATTTACCGTCTTCAGCACGGATCGCGTAATAATCCTTGCCTTCAGAGCGCAAACGAACGCCCAGCAGTTGGCTTTGTTCGCGTTTACCGTCCAGCATCTCGCGAGACATCAAAACGGAGAACTCATCGCCTTTCTTCAGCTTGCGAAAGTCCATCTGCCATTGCATTGCTTTAATCACTGCGCTGATTTCAGAGCTGGTGAGGCCGGCATCTCTTGCACTGGCGACGAAACTACCGCCCACCGTACCGTTGATTCGGCTGTTGACCCAGTCGCCCTGCTGCATTTCGCTGCTCATTTTGAAACCCGTTGCTGTACGATCATAAGTACGAGTTTCACGGCGGGAGACTTCCCAGGTCAGGCGCTGCAAATCACCTTCCGAAGACAGTGTCCAGGAAAGTTGCTGGCCAATTTTCAGATTACGTAGATCTTTATCAGATGCGGCAAGCTGGCTGATATCGCCCATATCAATGCCGTACTGGTTCAGAATACTGCTCAGCGTATCGCCGGTAGAGACAACATACTCGTGAACCCCGGCCTCGCCAGAGGTCTTGTCATCAAGTTCGTCCTGAGGGATAGCTTCATCTTCCTGAGCGGCTTGATCGATAGGTTCGCTGGCCTCTGGCAACAGTGAACGTATCTCGCTTTTTTCCAGCTCAATGGTTTTAACGATGGGTGCAGAGTCGGGATGGTATACATAAGGCCGCCAGACTGCGACGGCCAATGTCAGAACAGTAAGCGACCCCAACATAACACGATGGGGTCGCGGCAAATTATTAAACGCCAGAGCGACAGAGCGGGCTATCTGTTGCACGTATTCACTTCCTCATTAATCTCCTTTCAGGCAGCTCGCATACTGGTTGGCTAATTGGTTCAGAAACGCTGAATAGCTTGTTTTACCCAGTTTGATATTCGTTCCGAGGGGATCCAACGTTCCCATTCGAACGGATGTCCCTCTCGCTACGGCTTCAACGACCGCTGGCCTGAACTGTGGCTCAGCAAAAACGCAGGTTGCTTTTTGCTCAACCAACTGTGTTCTTATTTCATGTAAACGCTGCGCACCAGGTTGAATCTCAGGGTTCACGGTAAAGTGACCAAGCGGTGTTAGCCCGTAGTGTTTTTCGTAGTAGCCATAGGCGTCATGAAAAACGAAATACCCTTTACCCTTGAGCGGTGCGAGCTCGTTACCTACCTGCTTATCGGTTGCGGCTAATTGTGCCTCAAAATCCTTCAGGTTGGCGTCAAGTTTGGCTCGACTTTGCGGCATAAGTTCCACTAATTTATCATGGATTGCAACCGCTGAGGCCCGCGCTATCTCTGGGGAAAGCCAAAGATGCATGTTGTAATCACCATGATGGTGATGCTCGTCACTTTTTTCGCCGTGAGCGTCGTTATGCCCATGATCGTCATCATCATCGTCAGCGCCTTTCATGAGTAACGGTTTCACGTCATTGAGCTGCGCAATCGTTACCTGTTTTGCGTTAGGAATATTCTTGACTGACTTTTCCATAAACGCCTCCATTTCCGGACCTATCCAAACAACTAAGTCCGCGTTCTGTAAGCGTTTTACGTCTGAAGGACGCAGCGAATAATCGTGTTCGGAAGCCCCGTCAGGCAACAGAACCTGGGTGTCTGTAACCCCATCTGCAATCGCTGAAGCAATAAAGCCCAACGGCTTAAGTGACGCCACTACAGCAGCATTTGCTGCCTGAGTTGCACTACCCCAAAGAGCAGCGGATAATGCTGCGAAAAGAAGCGTATTTTTATGTAACATAATGCGACCAATCATCGTAACGAATGTGAGAAATGTGATATTATAACATTCTATAACTTCTGCAAGACTAAAATTGATATGACGACTTTGGTTTCACTGGAAAATGTCTCGGTCTCTTATGGTCAACGCCGCGTCCTTTCTGACGTATCGCTTGAACTTCGACCCGGCAAAATTTTAACGCTTCTTGGCCCGAATGGGGCCGGAAAGTCTACGCTGGTGCGCGTTGTATTGGGGCTGGTAGCGGCTGATGAAGGGGTTATCAAGCGCAACGGGCATTTGCGGATTGGCTATGTACCGCAAAAACTCTACCTCGATACAACACTTCCGCTGACGGTGAGTCGCTTTTTGCGCTTACGTCCTGGCACAAAGAAAACCGACATTCTCCCTGCGCTGAAGCGTGTTCAGGCCGGGCATCTGATGGATGCGCCGATGCAAAAACTGTCCGGCGGGGAAACACAGCGTGTCTTGCTGGCCCGTGCGTTGCTAAATAAACCACAGCTCCTGGTGCTCGATGAACCGACTCAGGGCGTGGATGTGAATGGTCAGGTTGCACTGTACGATCTTATCGATCAGTTGCGACGTGAGCTGGATTGCGCCGTGCTGATGGTATCCCATGACCTGCATCTGGTCATGGCAAAAACCGACGAAGTCCTGTGTCTGAACCACCACATTTGCTGCTCCGGCACGCCAGAGGTGGTTTCTATGCACCCTGAATTCATTTCTATGTTCGGGCAACGCGGCGCTGAACAACTCGGAATTTACCGTCACAACCATAATCATCGCCACGATTTACAGGGTCGCATTGTTTTACGCCGGGGAAATGGTCACTCATGATTGAATTATTATTACCCGGTTGGTTAGCCGGGATCATGCTGGCCTGTGCTGCTGGCCCGCTTGGCTCGTTTGTAGTCTGGCGTCGAATGTCTTATTTCGGCGATACGCTGGCTCATGCGTCGCTGCTGGGGGTCGCCTTTGGCCTGCTGCTGGATGTAAACCCTTTCTATGCGGTTATCGCCGTCACCCTGTTGCTGGCCGCAGGCCTTGTATGGCTGGAGAAACGCCCGCATCTCGCGATTGATACCCTGCTCGGTATTATGGCGCACAGTGCGCTGTCATTAGGGCTGGTTGTTGTTAGCCTGATGTCCAACATCCGTGTGGATCTGATGGCCTATCTGTTTGGCGATCTGCTCGCCGTCACCCCAGAAGATCTGGTGGCCATTGCCATTGGCGTGGTTATCGTTCTGGCGATATTGTTCTGGCAGTGGCGTAACCTGTTGTCGATGACTATCAGCCCGGATCTGGCATTTGTCGATGGCGTGAAGCTGCAACGTGTCAAGCTATTGCTGATGCTGGTCACTGCACTCACTATTGGTGTGGCGATGAAATTCGTCGGGGCACTGATTATCACCTCACTGCTGATAATTCCTGCGGCTACCGCACGTCGTTTCGCCCGTACACCCGAACAGATGGCCGGTGTTGCCGTGGGCGTTGGGATGATAGCGGTTACAGGCGGGCTGACCTTCTCAGCGTTCTATGATACGCCAGCAGGACCATCCGTGGTGCTTTGTGCTGCACTGCTGTTTATCTTCAGTATGATGAAGAAGCAAGCGAGCTGAGTGGTATTTCGCCGGATGGCGGTTTCACCTAATCCTGCCTACATCATACCGTAGGCCTGATTAGCGTAGCGCCATCCGGCATTATTGGGGCTTAAGGCATTGCCGGCGGCGTGATCCCGAAATGGTTCCAGGCCCGTACCGTTGCCATTCTTCCGCGCGGCGTACGCTGCAGAAAACCTTGCTGAATCAGATACGGTTCCAGCACGTCCTCAATGGTTTCACGTTCTTCGCCGATTGCCGCCGCCAGGTTATCCAGTCCTACCGGACCACCGAAGAATTTATCGATAACCGCCAGCAGCAGCTTACGGTCCATATAATCGAAGCCTTCCGCATCCACATTGAGCATATCCAGTGCCTGGGCGGCGATATCCGCCGAGATGGTGCCGTCATGCTTCACTTCAGCAAAATCGCGTACCCGACGCAATAAACGGTTGGCAATACGCGGCGTACCACGTGCCCGCCGCGCCACTTCCAGCGCGCCTTCATCACTCATCTCCAGCCCCATAAAGCGGGCACTGCGTCCAACAATATGCTGCAGGTCAGCCACCTGATAGAACTCCAGGCGCTGCACAATCCCAAAGCGATCACGCAGTGGAGACGTTAACGACCCCGCGCGGGTTGTTGCGCCGATTAGCGTAAACGGCGGCAGATCGATTTTAATTGAACGCGCAGCCGGGCCTTCGCCAATCATGATATCCAGCTGATAGTCTTCCATTGCCGGATACAACACTTCTTCCACCACCGGTGACAGACGATGGATTTCATCGATAAACAACACATCGTGTGGTTCAAGGTTGGTGAGCATTGCCGCCAGGTCGCCTGCTTTTTCCAGTACCGGACCGGACGTAGTACGCAGATTAACGCCCATTTCATTGGCAACAATATTGGCAAGCGTGGTTTTACCGAGACCCGGAGGACCGAAAATCAGCAGATGGTCGAGCGCGTCACCGCGCAGCTTCGCCGCCTGGATAAAAATCTCCATTTGCGAACGCACCTGCGGCTGACCAATGTACTCTTCCAGCAATTTAGGGCGGATCGCACGATCCACCAGATCTTCAGGGGTCGTGCTGACAGCCGAAATCAGACGGTCTGCTTCAATCATCCTCTACCTCACAGCGCCGCGCGAAGCGCTTCACGAATCAGGGTTTCACTGCTGGCATCAGGGCGGGCAATTTTGCTCACCATGCGGCTGGCTTCCTGTGGTTTATAGCCCAACGCCACCAGCGCAGCAACCGCTTCCTGCTCGGCATCGTCCGTTGCCGGACTTGCCGGCGAGGTCAGGATCAGATCTGCCGCCGGGGTAAAGAGATCGCCATGCAGTCCTTTAAAACGGTCTTTCATTTCGACGATCAATCGCTCTGCCGTTTTCTTACCGATGCCCGGTAATTTCACCAACGCGCCAAGCTCTTCGCGCTCAACGGCATTGACAAACTGCTGCGCAGACATACCGGAGAGGATCGCCAGCGCCAGCTTCGGCCCCACACCGTTGGTTTTAATTAGCTCTTTAAACAGCGTGCGCTCTTGCTTATTGTTAAAGCCATACAGCAGCTGTGCGTCTTCGCGCACCACAAAATGCGTGAAGATGATCGCTTCCTGCCCGGCTTCCGGCAGCTCGTAGAAACAGGTCATCGGCATATGCACTTCATAGCCTACCCCGCCCGTTTCCAGAAGGACCAGCGGGGGTTGTTTTTCAAGAATGATGCCTCTGAGTCTGCCTATCACATGACGCTCCTGCGTTAAGGGCTAAAAGGTAATGCGCTATCATAAAAAAAGGCTGGATAGATATCCAGCCTCATTTGTCACTAACGTAACCTACCGCGCGCTAAATTCAACCTCGACTCACTCATTTGCATGGCGTTCTGGCTGACATGGCAGTGGGTAATGGCAATCGCCAGCGCATCCGCAGCATCCGCCTGAGGGTTAGCCGGGAGTTTGAGCAGCGTACGCACCATGTGCTGTACCTGGCTTTTTTCCGCGCTGCCGATACCGACGACGGTTTGTTTAACCTGTCGGGCAGCATACTCAAACACCGGAAGATCCTGATTGGTCGCAGCAACAATCGCCACGCCGCGCGCCTGCCCCAGCTTAAGCGCCGAATCGGCGTTTTTCGCCATAAAGACCTGCTCGATGGCAAAATAATCCGGCTGGAACTGGGTGATGATTTCCGTCACCCCCGCGTATATCAATTTCAGGCGTGACGGGAGATCGTCAACTTTGGTGCGAATACAACCACTGCCGAGGTAGGTCAACTGTCTGCCGACCTGACGGATTACGCCATAACCGGTAATGCGCGACCCCGGATCAATGCCGAGAATGATAGACATCACGCATCTCCTGTTATTTTATGGCTTAACCACATCATTCTAACGTAGCTGCAACCTCATCGGAGATTTCGCCGTTGTGGTAAACTTCCTGCACGTCATCGCAATCTTCCAGCATATCGATCAGACGCATCAGTTTCGGCGCTGTTTCTGCATCCATATCCGCTTTGGTGGATGGGATCATAGAAACTTCAGCCGCGTCTGCTTTCAGACCCGCCGCTTCCAGCGCGTCACGCACTTTACCCATCTCTTCCCACGCGGTGTAAACGTCAATCGCGCCGTCGTCGAAGGTTACAACGTCTTCAGCACCGGCTTCCAGTGCCGCTTCCATGATGGCGTCTTCGTCGCCTTGTTCAAAGGAGATCACGCCTTTCTTGCTGAACAGGTATGCGACAGAACCGTCGGTACCGAGGTTGCCGCCTGTTTTAGTAAATGCGTGGCGCACTTCCGCAACGGTACGGTTACGGTTGTCAGACAGACATTCAATCATAACGGCTGTACCGCCAGGACCGTAACCTTCATAGATGATGGTTTCCATATTGGAATCTTCATCACCACCCACACCGCGCGCGATTGCACGGTTCAGAGTGTCACGTGTCATGTTGTTTGCCAGCGCTTTATCAACCGCTGCGCGCAGACGCGGGTTAGCATCCGGATCGCCACCACCCAATTTAGCCGCCGTCACCAGCTCACGAATGATTTTGGTGAAGATCTTACCGCGCTTAGCATCCTGCGCTGCTTTACGATGTCTGGTGTTGGCCCATTTACTATGACCTGCCATAAATAATCTCTCCAAAAAGCGCGCCTTCTCAGGCGACGTTAATTACAAACTCTTCAATCGCCTGCCGGTTACTCCACGACTTGGTTAACTGTGCCGCCTCATGCGCATTAACCCAACGGTAGGTCAAATGTTCGGTGAACACGATCTCTCGTTCAGTGGGCAGTGCCAGGCAAAACCAGGACTCCGTATTACGTACAATTCCTGGCGCATAGCGATGACGTAAATGACTAAAAATCTCAAACTCCACCGTGCGCTGGCAGTCAATTAAGGTCAGTTGCTCACGCGCAACATCAATGGCGACCTCTTCCTTTACTTCGCGCAGGGCGGCTTGCGACGCGGTTTCACCTTCTTCAAGGCTGCCGGTGACCGACTGCCAAAAATCAGGATCGTCGCGTCGCTGTAACATCAGCACTCTCCCGGTGTCCTTTGCATAAATCACGACTAACACCGAGACAGGCTGTTTATATGCCATATCAGTTATTCTCGGCCTTCTTAACAACCTGAATGCTCAGTTCCGCCAGCGCAGCTTCATTGGCCAGGCTCGGCGCTTCGGTCATCAGACACGCGGCAGCCGTCGTTTTCGGGAAAGCAATAACGTCACGGATGTTATCAGTACCGGTCAGCAGCATGGTCAGACGATCCAGACCAAACGCCAGGCCCGCGTGCGGCGGTGTACCGTATTTTAACGCATCCAACAGGAATCCGAATTTCTCGCGCTGCTCTTGTTCGTTGATACCCAGAATACCGAATACGGTCTGCTGCATATCACCGTTATGGATACGTACAGAACCGCCGCCTACTTCGTAGCCGTTGATAACCATATCGTACGCATTGGCAACCGCATCTTCCGGCGCAGCTTTCAGCTCAGCTGCCGTCATGTCTTTCGGCGAGGTGAACGGGTGGTGCATCGCGGTCAGACCGCCTTCACCATCGTCTTCAAACATTGGGAAGTCGATAACCCACAACGGCGCCCATTTGGATTCGTCGGTCAGGTTCAGGTCTTTACCCAGTTTCAGGCGCAGAGCCCCCATCGCGTCGGCAACCACTTTCTTGTTGTCGGCGCCGAAGAAGATCATATCACCGTCTTGCGCGCCAGTACGTTCCAGAATGGCTTCAATGATTTCAGCATTCAGGAACTTGGCCACCGGGCTGGTTACCCCTTCCAGACCTTTCGCACGCTCGGTGACTTTAATGTATGCCAAACCTTTCGCGCCGTAGATCTTAATGAAGTTACCGTAATCGTCGATCTGCTTACGGCTAAGTGCAGCGCCGCCAGGTACGCGCAGAGCCGCTACACGCCCTTTCGCATCGTTAGCCGGACCAGAGAACACGGCGAATTCAACAGATTTCAGCAAATCAGCAACGTCCACCAGCTCCATCGGGTTACGCAGATCCGGCTTATCGGAACCGTAACGACGCTCAGCTTCGGCAAAGGTCATGATCGGGAAATCACCCAGATCCACACCTTTTACTTCCAGCCACAGATTACGCACCAGCGCTTCCATCACTTCACGCACTTGCGGTGCGGTCATGAAGGAGGTCTCAACATCGATCTGAGTAAATTCAGGCTGGCGGTCAGCACGTAAGTCTTCGTCACGGAAGCATTTTACAATCTGGTAGTAGCGGTCGAAGCCAGACATCATCAGCAGCTGTTTGAACAACTGAGGAGACTGTGGCAGCGCGTAGAATTTACCTTTATGTACGCGAGACGGTACCAGGTAGTCACGCGCACCTTCTGGCGTCGCTTTCGTCAGCATCGGCGTTTCGATGTCGAGGAAGCCATGGTCGTCCATGAAACGACGCACCAGGCTGGTAATTTTGGCACGCGTTTTCAGGCGCTGCGCCATTTCAGGGCGACGCAGATCGAGATAGCGGTACTTCAGACGAGCTTCTTCAGTATTTACGTGGTTAGAGTCGAGCGGCAGTGAATCTGAACGGTTGATAATGACCAGATCGGAGGCCAGCACTTCAATTTCGCCAGTCGCCATATCAGCGTTGACGTTTTTCGCGTCACGCGCACGCACGGTGCCCGTTACCTGAATGCAGAACTCATTACGCAGTTCGGAGGCCAGCTTTAACGCGTCCGCACGGTCCGGATCGAAAAATACCTGCACGATACCTTCGCGGTCGCGCATATCGATAAAGATCAGGCTACCAAGATCACGACGACGGTTGACCCAACCACACAGAGTCACCTGCTGCCCCTCGTGGGACAGACGTAGCTGTCCGCAATATTCTGTACGCATGAGATATCCCTTAACTTTGCCGCAGGCGGATTGTCATCTGCCCGGCAGATGACGAAGTCGCAGCTTTAGCTGAATGTCACAACTGAATGAAAAAAGGCGGCTATTATACTGGAAATTCTGCCGCACGATAAGAGCCTACTGGGATAGACTCTCAGTCCGGTACTGACTGTACGCGTGTTTCCTAAGCGGGTATTGCGTAATCTCACAAAAAATAACAAAAATTGTCACCCCTTTCACACAGATTCGCGATTAAGGTGTAACGGAAATCTTTTTTTACTGGAGTCACCATGCTGGAACTGAACGCAAAAACAACCGCTCTTGTCGTCATCGATCTACAGGAAGGGATCCTGCCTTTCGCGGGTGGGCCTCATTCGGCAAACGACGTCGTCGCCCGCGCGGCACAACTGGCGGAAAAATTCCGTACTAACGGTTCACCAGTGGTGATGGTTCGCGTCGGCTGGTCTGCGGATTATGCCGACGCACTAAAACAACCGGTTGATGCCCAAGCGCCAGCCAAAGCATTACCCGACAACTGGTGGGAATACCCACAAGCGCTGGGAAAGTGTGCGACAGACCTGGAGGTCACCAAGCGCCAGTGGGGAGCATTCTACGGTACTGACCTGGAACTGCAATTGCGCCGTCGTGGTATCGACACCATCGTCCTGTGCGGTATCTCCACCAATATCGGCGTCGAATCCACCGCGCGTAACGCCTGGGAGTTGGGTTTTAGCCTGATCGTTGCTGAAGACGCCTGCAGTGCCGCCAGCACCGACCAGCATAAGGGCAGCATGACGCATATTTTCCCACGTATTGCCCGCGTACGCCGCGTGGACGAGATCCTGCAAGCGTTATGATCTATATCGGCTTACCCCAGTGGTCGCACCCAAAGTGGGTGCGTCTGGGGATCACCAGTCTGGAAGAATATGCCCGCCACTTTAACTGCGTGACGCGGTAATTTTTAAAATCACTAAAGAACGCCCAAGAGCATGTGTTTTCTTTAGGTTAATCAGTGCATTATAAGACGCCTCCATATGAGATTCGGTTAAGTTCATATGAGTTAAAATGTCCCAACCATGCCCCAAAACTGGCATTTATGCCCCATACATGCCCCAAAAACCTTCCTTAAAAAGCTACGTGCCCAACCGTTGACGCTGTATAAATAAACAGTATAAATTGCGTGCAAAATCATTGTTGCTTTGGAGGCGGTATGTTCGTTGAGTTGGTGTACGACAAACGGAATGTTGAAGGATTAACAGGTGCCAGAGAAATAATTCTGAATGAGTTAACAAAGCGAGTGCACCGGATCTTTCCGGATGCAGAAGTGAAGGTTAAGCCGATGCAGGCGAACGGCTTAAACAGCGATGCCAGCAAAAGCGATCGGGAGAAGCTGAACCGCATGCTGGAGGAAATGTTTGAAGAATCCGATATGTGGTTAGTTTCGGAGTAGTGCCAGCTTTTACCAAGTCCTTTTCATACCTTTCTGGATACGGGAAACCAAATTCCCGTATTGGATGAACCATTGCCGCCCTTTTTTAAAGCTGCTCTACCAGCGGATAAAAATTATGATCCTCGCGCTGCATTCGTTCATGCACCTTGCGCAACACTACATTCGCGTCGCGGCGAAATGCCTCGTCACAATTGATAAGCTTATTTGCCGTATTCCAGCGACGGGAAAACTTTTCATACTCGGCAACAATATCAGCCATCTCGCGCTGAAAATTTACGCTCATTGTTTTTAGCTTTTGATCGTTCACCTTTTCCAGATAAGGATATAAAAACTGATCTTCGGCAGAAAGGTGTACTTTAATCACAGAACTCATACTGATAACGGTTTGAGCGATTTCTTGCGCATGAGCCGTCACACCCTCCCGGCTAAGCTCCCTGAGGCGGCTAATTTTATGGATAATCTCGGCATGCTGGATCTTCATTTTATCAATATTCACTGGGGAATCCCTTAATGAGCTTTGCAACTTATAACATATATATTAAATGCATCTTTAAAAATAAGCAATCTGAGTTGTTTTTATTAAATTTTATAGATTTACGTTATGTAAATACATAATAAACAAAATTTGAATGCAAATATAAAGAGATCTATTGCCAATCTTCGGAATTTTTCTATCGTACATATGTCTCAAAACTGCGCCAATGCCGCCTCAAGAGATATCGCAGCATCAGTGCTGTTGATAAAGTGCGTCACCCGCCTCATAACCTCAGCCTCTTCAGCTGCATCACCTTCGATCGCTTCGCCGTCATCCGTGATTAACGCTTTCCCCCTAAGCTTCGCAAACTGCGTCCGACCTCCGGACAGAATCAACAGCGCATCACCCTGCTGTGGGCGCGTGACCGGGACGATGATCGCATAACCCGCCGACGTCTCGAGGATGCGACTGTCGGGAGTCATGCAGACACTGGCTGGCGTAACCCGCTGCTCTATATAGTCGGTAGCTGGTGAAGGAAAGCCCATGTTTACGCCCTCTCTTGAATACCGGATAAAAACACAGTATAAATACTGTATATCCATCCAGTAAAGGAGCAATAAGCAATGTTCGTGGAACTCGTTTATGACAAAAGGAATTTTGATGGTCTGCCTGGTGCAAAAGATATCATTCTGGGCGAGTTAACTAAGAGAGTTCACCGGATCTTCCCCGATGCTGATGTTCGGGTTAAACCGATGATGACACTGCCGGCGATCAACACTGACGCCAGCAAGCATGAGAAGGAACTGATAAGCCGTACTGTTCAGGAAATGTTTGAAGAGGCTGAATTCTGGTTAGTGAGTGAGTAAAGATTTTCAATGCCCGCCACAGTTACGTCTTGATTACGCTGTGGCGGATATTCATTTTCGTAAACGTTGGTCTGCGAGAAAGCATTTCTGAGTCTGGTTCTTTCCAGTTAGGGGATTTTCAAATTGTGTGGGGGCGCGGTTCAACGGGCAGCAACGGTACAGGCAATGTTCAGTTTCAACGTGCTTTTGTTGACACACCATATCTGGTTATGCCGTCGGATATTTCTTCAGGTCCTGAAGGGGTGAATGCTGTCGGGTGGGATTTATCAAATAGCACGGCAGCGGGGGCCAGAATTTTTTCTGCTGACTCTAAATCTTCGGGTATCGCTACCACTTTTTCTTATATCGCAATCGGTAAGGGGGTTGTATGAAGTATTGCGCGTTGAATAACGGATTTTATGGCGACAACACTCCCGATGAAAAAATTCCGGGGAGTGTTGTGCACATCAGCGACGACGAAGGCCAGCGAATTTTAGACAGCCAAATTAATGGTCGGATTCAGCCCGAAAATAATGGTTTTCCTGTTCTGGTGCCGTACCCTGAATTAACTCAAGATGAGCAGCAAGAACTCGCTGAGAAGAAACGACAAACACTGAAATCAGTTGCTGATACCGAAATTTCATGGCGACAGGATGCTGTTGATGCAGGGATAGCGACGGAAGAAGAAACCGCCGCTTTAACTGAATGGAAGAAGTACCGTGTGATGTTGATGCGGGTTGATACGTCAAATCCTGACTGGCCTACACCACCGGAGGAACAGGCCAGTTGATGTTCGGTGCGGTGCTGGTATCTATTGCTGTCACCGCATCGATATAGTCCATCCAGGCGTTAAGGCTGGCGGATTCATCATCCGTTAGCTTACGCCCCATCAGCAGCTTGGTTTGCCAGACGACAATTCGGCTGGTTGCCACATCAATACGGGCGCGTTTACCCGCTTCAGCCTCTGCAACTAATTCATCGTGAGATTTTACCGGCTGTGGTATATCTGGAGCCGTAAACACCCCCTCAGCATATGACCAGCCAATACCTACACCATCAGCAGCAGGTATTGCGACACCATTATCAGGCGACCATTCTGATTCACCATCCCATAAGACTACGTTTACGACGGTGTTATTTTTAATTACTGCGTATGTTGTACTCATCGCATCACCACTCAATTATTACAATACCAGAGGCCCCTTTACCGCCGACGCCACCATTAGAACCGCCGCCACTTCCACCATATCCACCTCCGGCACCGCTGCCACCAGAGCCATACCCATAGGCATCTTTCCCGTTAACACCGAATGAGCCTGATCGCGAGCCACCTGCACCACCACCAAAAAACGAGTTGGCTCCATTGCCACCACAGCCATTTCCAAGAATTCCATTGACTCCATCCTGACCATCCTGTCCAGCAGGATAACCATTGGCTCCTGAGCCACCACCTGGCAATATCGATCCCCTAAATGACTCACCGCCACGACCACCATCACCGCCTTTTAACGTCAGCAATGATCCGATAACTGTGTTTCCGCCTGAGCTACCATCACCACCATCTGTTGATGGACCGCCAGCCACACCACCATCACCACCGGCACCGATAGTGACGTTAATCGTGGAGCCGGGCACAACTGTAAATTTTCTTTTGACGACAGACTCACCTGCGCTGCCCCCCTGGCCTCCGGCACCAGTACCAGTCATATTCACAGAACCGCCGCTACCGCCACCGCCACTACCGCCCGCGCTCGCTGTTACATAAATCTCTGTTACCCAGTCAGGAATGGTTATTGTCTGGGATGAGGTCACGACAGCAAATCGGGATTTGCTTAAACCAAGGTTTGTGAGAGCCGTAGAAATCGCCGCTGCACCATCTGATTTGATATCGGCAAATGGGTTTGCACGGCTCAGTGTGAGTTTTTGAATGGCTTTTAAAACCTGAGTCATATTGTTAATGTCGAGCGCCAATCCTGCTGACTCTACGATATGCGCTAACTCTTCCTGCATGGCGTTAAACGCTGCTGCCCGCAGCCTCGTTGCGGCAATACCACCAGCAACACTTCCATCAGTATATTTGCCATCCTGCGTTGCAGTGGCTTCGACTTGCCCGATTCGGAGCATAGTTAATCCTCACTTAGCGTTAAGCGATAAAATCAGAGGGGGAAATATCAGTTATGAATAATTGAAAATGATGTTCAGATGGGATGGGGCAATTTTGTTGATTGAACACTCCAGTTGTTTATTGCCCCACGATGCGAGCGGATCTCCGCAGTAGGACGCGCCAGCAAGCGAATACTTGATCGTTGTTTGTGGCGCATTTATCCGCCAGGTAAATGGCCACTCGTCACCGTTAAGCGCATCACCGCATACTGACATGCCACTCATAGCGGGCCGGAACTGTGTGATAGTGATGGTATAACCAAGAGCTGCAGCCACCCGGATGTAATAATCGCGGTTCAGGCCGCCGGTGCTGATTAACTTTGCCACCACGGCGCGCTGGCGATCGCTGACGCCACCGGATTCACCAATCGCACAATCATCTGGTAACCCCAGAGAGCTTTCCCATTCTGACAACATTACCGTCGCTGTAGGGGGAAAAGCACCAGTAATCAGGCTTTGCGCATCGTTGTCAGAACGCTGAAACGCGCTGCCCAGTGCCCGTAATTCCGCAGCCTGTACCGTTTTTTGCGATCTGGGCCACGCCCTGCCCGTCGGCAGCAACGCGCCAAGCGCACCGGCATAATCATTTTTTGAAAAGAGGCTCATACAAAATTCACCCCACCAAGCACCGGAATTTCGCCAACAGCAAAGGTGATATTGGCCATCGGAGAGTTAAGGATATAGCCCGTCGTGCCACTAACACCGCCGATACTCCCGTTAATATCAGAGAGGTAAACTTTCCCGGAACCATCAGGGTTAGCCTCATCAAAAAACAGCGCCGTCAGCGCGTCTTTTATACCCTGAACTGTGGTGCTGTCGGCATTTTTGATACCAGAGATTTCAATATTGATGACTTTCTTGATCGGGGAACATACGAAAACAATGGCAGTGTCTGTCTGCTGCGGATAGATGTGGTCGGCGACAGCGAGCTGGTCTCCGGTGGCTTTAACAGCCCCCCAGTCCTCAAGTTGGGATATTCCATCGGTACCGACCGGAAACCCACCATTGTCATTCCGATCACACATGATATACACGCCAACGGTCCCGGCCCCGTTCAGACGCCGCTTTACCCACGCGCGGGTGACGCCCGAAACCTCAAGCGCCCATTTTTTATAATCGGCGTCGCTTCCACCCTGAGGCGGATTCTGCCATGCCAGCAAGCCACGACTGCGAAAGTCCTCTTCCGTTTCAATATCGGCTCCGCCGGTCGCAGCGGACAGTAACGTTACCTGTGGATCCACGCCAGCAATATTCGCGTCCAGGGTCATTATGGTCCCGGCATCAGCGTTACCGCGCGCGCCTCCACCCGTTACATCACTGGTAATATCCGGCAGTATGGCCGTCACCGCGACGATACCAAATCCATCTGCCTGAATTTTAAGATCTGCATCCGTCCGGTACTGGTATCCGTCCCCGCGGTTAATGATCGAGCCAACAGGGATAATACTGTCAACACTGCCACTAGCCTGTACCGCAGGCGACTTCGCCGCTGCAGCTGGTTTTCTGAATACCTTCTTAAGGGCCATCCACCCGGCGAGATACTCATCGGTAGAGGTAAACGGGTTTGTCTGCAGGGCAATATAGTCAAGGTAGGCGTAATGCAGATGCCCCATCCCCGCATCCATGTCAGCCAGTACCTTCAGTTTCGCGAAGCGCAGGAGCGCACCAACATCCTCAAGCTCCGCCTGCATAAATTTCCGGTTTCCGTCGCGGAGTTCGCTCAGCGTCGGTCGTTTAAACGGCATATTAACGTTGCTCCCATATCCAGTAAAACCTGAATTCCTGCCAGTCCTTCCCCGGTGCCTGATAGCGGATAATGAGATTGAGCCGGTCAGGCAGGACGATCCTGGCAACAGGAATAACCTCGCTGACAACGCCATCAACCTTTAACCAGTTGAGCGCTTCACTCGAGTATTCCTCCGCTTTTTTTGCTACATCCGGGGTCAGTTTTTTCCGCCGTAGCAGCCACAGCCGGGATCCCAGTTGGGATTCCTCCCCGGAATCCCCCCACCAGCCGCGGCGATCGCTATCCTCATAATCATCGTCAGCGCGCGCCAGCCTGTCGGTAAACAGGCTGTCCAGTATTGCAGTCTGTAAATCGTTCCCCGTGGTGAGTTCACCCAGCCCTTTCTGCCAGTCAGCAAACATCTCATCCACATTCCAGAATGAAGCGATGTCACTCATGTCACCTGATCCTCTGTTTTTTGGCTGCGGATATTGTCATTGCCACTCTGGGCATTTTTAACCACATGATCATGGTCATTATGTGCATCCCGCAGCTCTTTCAGTGTTCGGGTATTGGTTTCACAGTTATCAACAATGTCACCCGTGCACCTCAGGATCGGGGTATTTGCAAGGATCCCCTGGCTGGCATTGATGGTCACGTTAGTGGCGTTATTGACCTCAACATTCTGGCCCTTTGCATCCAGGAAGATCCCCTTCTCCGTCAGGAGAATATTAAGGCCCCACTGGTTATACATGACCGTTTCGCCCGCTTTCAGGCCTGTATGACGGAACCCCTGATGGTTGGACGCAATTACCACCGCGCTGGAACGATCACCGCCAATAAAAGCCAGAACCACGTCAGTCCCTGACGGCAGGCCGGATGAAAAGCCAAATTCTGCCATCCGCGGAGCGCTGGCCACCTCCAGCGGAGTCTGGTACTGGATAGACTGCACCACCCCACCATCTTTCATAGCCGTGATCCGGCCAATCCCCAGCATGCCGGCGATCCTGGTCGCTGCATGTTTAAATAGTTGCTTCATGTATTGAATCCCGCCAGGTTCTGGTAGAAGGCATATGGCTGAACGGAGAATGCTTCAGGCGGCATCAGCGTCATGCGTGCATGGGTGCCGTAGTCATCGCGCATATAGGTGACTTCTGCCAGTAGCAATTCAGTCTTCGGCAACCGTAAGGTGGGAAGATCAACGGGGATCAATGTGTTTGGTTCCCACAGTTTCCCGTCTTTATCCCGCCAGGAATCGATGGTTACCGAGAGCTGTTTTGAACGTCCGTACCGCCGGTTCATTTCCCAGTCGATCGCACTTTGTGCCTGTTGAGTAGCCATCAGGGTACTTTCCACAATCGATATATGTTTTCGGTACCGCATGCGGGCGGCCTCCGGATCTCTCGCCGTTGCCAGAGTCACAGCGTCATAGGCCGTATCAGGCGAATACCCTGCAATTGGAGAAACGCTCATTGATACACCGACATAATCTGAAAACCTGTCAGCCATCGATTTGCGGTAGTATGCCTGCTCGACATTTACCCCTTCGGCTATCCCACTTGCCGCACGACGTGTTCCCACCCGGGTCAGTAACAGGTTTCCATCGGGCTGATCGTAGTAAAGCAGAGCAGACCATCTGGCCACCCGATCGATGACTTCTTGCGGAGACTCACCCCAGTTCAGAGTGAACTGGGGTACCTTCACAAGTTCATCAACATCCGTGGTTACGGTGATGCCGTAGTAGGATGCCAGGCGAGAAGCAATTTCAAGCGCATTACTGGCATTGATGACGTTGTTAGGCCACTCGGCTGAGCAATCCACCAGGTCCTGACATTTGCTCCTGCCCGTGGCGCGGACCTCATGGCGGGAGCGCGATAGTGCGGGTTCCCAGTCATCAACATATCCCGTCAGTGTCAGATCATCTCCGATACGAACTTCACAAGACATTCCCTCTTCAACGAGTTGACGATCTTCGTTGCCAGGGAAGTAATCCATTAGCCCAAGATCGAAATCAGAGGGAAAACGCTCAATACCCCGCGTTACCCGGACAGAATCCCACCCCTCGATGATTTTGCCGTCGACCGTCAAAGAAACAACATCCAGATCGCTGTCTGCATTCATTGCCTCAGTACTTTCATGGTTGTCGGCATAAACGCCGGATGCGGTACGCGCGCTTCCTGTACCAGTTCATCTGCACGGGTGGCATCCTGGTATAATCGGTTTGCCAGCGTCAGCGCCGGAAGCGGCTGAGCGGTAGTAACCTGCAGAAGCTCGCTCAGACCAGAAGCACGCTCACTCATCGTAGAAAGGAATGCCGATCTGACGGCGAGAAGCGCGTTATACATATCATCGTCCGCGCGGTCTCCAGCCAGAACCAGCGCCGTATCAAGTTGCACAGAAACTCGTTGAGTTAACTCTTCTGCCTCGTCTGTACTGGCTGGTCTGGAGTCCGCAGCGGCACTGGTCATGGCACCAGTACATAGCACAACAATCAGCGTGTTCATGGTCGCCGAAATCGCTTTGCTGCTGTCGGACTGCTGGTACTCCGTGCTGATTGAATTAGCCAGTTTTTCCAGCGCTGTGATTCGGTCATTAACGCTGCCGGCGCTGTTAAGAATTGCGTTTACCACGTCGGCGACGCCCTGGACAAACTCATCAGGTGTGTTGGAGCTGCTAAGCTGGCTCGACCTGTCGGTAACATTTTTCCGGTCCATTACCGACTGGGCTGTTACCTTGTCAGCCAGTGCTCTCTCATCATCCACATCAGCAACTGACGATTTGCCAGCAACAGCAGAGGAACTACCGCCCACAGAGCCTTTACTGTAACGTCCGTACCGGGTATTCCCGAACGTGGAGTTCAGGACATTGCTGAGATTCGTGACCTGACTGATGGTGCTGTCAACCATGTTAGTCCAGAACGTGACCGTGCCTCTGATGGTGTTTATAGCCTGTGTGACACCGCGGATTTCACTCTTAACTCTGGCAATCGTGCTCAGCACAGCAGTGCTGACCAGTTTCAGATAGTTGGTTTTCACCGTGGCGCCTGCAACGGTACTGCCCGTGACAGCAAACACTTTAAGCCCTGATTCAATTGCCATCAGGGTAAATTCAAATACTCGCCCGTTCTCCATCGAACCGGAAATACGCAAACCATTCTCAGGGATGGAAACCGTTAATTCGCCCAGTGTCGGATGGACAAGCGTACCGCTACCTTTTTGTTCACAGGCTTCAATCAGTGACTGGCGCTGCGTGATAGCATCGCCGCCGCCGTAAACCTGGCTGTTCTGGATCAAGAAACCGCGAATAACAAATCGCCGTGTTGCCCGCCCGATATCCTCTATCCAGGCTGTATCACGGTAGGGATATTCATGTACCGCCTGGCGTCGGCCGTGGCTCCCTTCCTCAGCAACAATTGCAAATGGCACACCTCTGAATGAGCTGGGCCGTAACTGCCCCTGCCAGTCATCGCTGGTATCTCCCCCCAAAAGAGAAGTTATTGCGTCCTGGATAATTGACGGCATCACGCCTCCGGAAATAAAAAAACCGCCATGTCGGCGGTTTACATATGCACTGAAATGACTTATCTATTTATCGCTGGATCCATTACGGTCAAGAGATTCGGCGATCCTGTAAAGATGCTCAGTCGCCTTGAATGAGTTCATTAGGAACTCATAAAGCACACGTAAAAGCAATGCACTTACCACCGATATCGTAATCGCCGTGAAATTCATTGAGACAACAGAAAAAACGAGGAAAATGCCAATTACCAGGTAAACAAGCGCAAAAACCTTTGGAGTCTAAATGGCTTTTGCTCCAAAAACTTTTTCATTCATAACTTCTTCCTTAACGAAATGACGACAGTGATCAGTAATTCATGGCCGTTGTTATTCTGCCATTATTTTCCGCATTATAGGTTTTTCGCTCACCCTTATCATTAACCATTGTGATTTCGAGCTTAAGTGGTTGTTCTGACATTGCCTCTTTAAGAGACTTAGCCAGATTGTCGCCGAGTACACTTTCATCACTTTTCTTACCCGTATCACTCAGAATGATGGATTCCCGATTTCTGTTCTGCGAGCCTGAGAGAATATCAGTTTCATCACTCGGGTTACTAAGAGTGCTGGAGTCACGATTTCCAGTTTGCGAACCTGAGATAATATCATATCGCTGTTGAGCCAGCACATCCGGATTTCTCTTCCCTGACCACCGATCATCAGTAATGGCGGTCTGGATGGCGTTTAGCAGTTGTTCCTCAGTATAAGGTTGTGCGCCATTCTCATGTTTAATCATGGCTGCCATTATCGTTTTTAATGTTTCCGGATCGTGCAGATTTACTTGCTCTTTGGCTCCATATCCAGTGGCTTTTGAGACGGAGTCAATATATGCACGAGTTTTATTCTCTGATTGCGGAGCATAGGTATGAATAATCCCATCCAGAGTATTATTCCCCCTGTCACCATACAACATCAGCTGTCTCGCCATTGCAGCTCTTCCGTCGGCATCATTCGCAAAGGTAGAAAATCCGCCATTTTTACCCGTTGCGTTTGCTGCAGCCCTCAAATTACCGGGATTATTATTTCTGAAGCCAATTGCGTTATTCCTTGTTTCCCCGTAAGGAACATTGCCGCGTGCAACGTTGGATTGTGGCTGGCTGATAGCGGATAAGTCATTCTGCAATTGAATCGCAGAATCGGTCGCGCGGTAATTCGCATCGTACCGCTTTCTTACAGCATCAGTCATGAAACCCGCGTCAACCTGCCCACGTTCACTGCGGGGTAAGCTGTTATAAAGTTCCTTATCGTTCTGAATGCGCCGTAGTTTCTCAGCATCATTGCTGTTGATAAAACCGAGAGCATGAGACAGCCCAGTAAAATCACCATTAGTGAACAGATCGGTAACACCTTCAAGGCCGTCTTTGACTGAACCATCCGAAAGAATGGTCTTAAGTGCCTTGTTTTTTGAACGTTGCCACAGACCATCCCAGGATGCGCTGAGCTCATTCATAGTGCCGTTCACTTCACTCAATTGCTGATTTAGTGCCGGATCCACAGTCAGACCAAACTCATCAGATTTAGCCAGCAGCGTTTTCATGCGCTCACCTTCACGCATTAACGCCAACATTTCTGGCGTCAGCCCAAGAGCATCCGCTACGGACTTTTGTTGCTCAGGCCGCAACGAAGGGAAGACACGAGCAATCTCCTGTAATGTTTTTAGCGTATCAACAGAACCATCATTATTTTTCTGTATCTGAACACCGATCTGTGCGAGCGCACCAAGTACCTGCCCATTCGCGCCACTGGCGGCTTCTTTCAGCGTTTTCGCCATACCATCGATAGAAGCATTGGCACTTTCACTATCAGCGCCAAGGATGCGCATCGCTCCAGCAAGACGGGAAAAATCGTCTACACGCATACCGGCATTCTTTGATGAAACGTCCAGGTTATACGCTTCCCTGGACGCTTCGCGAAAACCGTAGGCCACCTGTTTAAGCCCGTACCCTGCAGCACCAGCAATACCGAGTGAACCCAACTTACCAGATAGCTCCCCAACCATTTTCAAGGGAGGAACCATATCCCCGATAAGCTGCACGTTGTCCCTGGCCGTTTTAGACAGATTTTCAAAACGTGAAATAAAGCCATTCAGCCCATCAACTGTTTCCTGCCCACCTAACTGAAGCCCTTCTTTCGTTCTATCGAGTTTAGGTTCAAGCCCACGGATAGCTTCATTGATACGGTCAATAACATCACTGACCTGATCATTTGCCACCAGCTCAAAATCAAAGACATTACTCATCGTCTTCAGGTTTCCTGAGTTTGTTGATCCGGGATGCCTGGGCTATCCACCATTTCAATCGGGCGCGGGTCATTCCCCACGCCCTATCTTCTGTCCATCGAAAGTAAAACGTGACGTCAGCGGCTGCTTCTTGCCAGGCTGTCAGGGCTTCCAGGTCAAAAAACTGAGCAGATACTCCTCACACTTACGGAAGTCGAGAAAATCCATCGGCTGCAGTACGCTTTCACGCGTACCGGAAACCAGCGCAATAAGCAGGCGCATCGCCGCGAGCGACGTTGACGCAGCCTGTTTCTCATAAAACTGCTCAGCCTGGCTTAGCGTGGGTGCTTTCAGCTCCAGCTGCGTATAAGTGGTCTTCTCCGCAGCATCATCCAGCGCTACGGTTAATGGAATGGTTTTAACGCGTTCAATCTCAGCCATCTTAGTTCTCCGTTACGTCGCGGCCTTCCCAGCGAACATCAAATACTGCATCTTCGCTTTCCACTTCCTGGACGTTGACCGTCCAGAGTGAACGGCCAATGATAGTTTTCCCGTTAGCCAGCTCGGCGATCACGTTGACGTTCGTCTGCTGGTTAAAGCCCTGCACATTCGTTCCGCCACTGTCACGCAGTCGGGCAGAAATGTATGGCGCCACAGGTTTTTCCTTATATCCGTGCACACCATCCATCCCTGTCAGGGTGGTACGGTTTACGGTGGCAGCCTGGTATTTAAACGAGCCCTCCACCATTACCGTCACACCGTTAACAGTGACATAGGCGGTTCCCGCCAGGCGGTTAGTAGTATCACCTGCCATCGTTTAAGCTCCTGTTGATTCAGCCCGAGTGCGGAACTGATTGAGCAGCGCGAAAATGCGCAACTGGTTCATGAGGGTTCCCGGCCACAGCACATCGACGCGGTTCGGATTTTTGGCGTTCTGCTCGACGATGATATTTTTTGCGAATGCCTCCGCATCCTGCGCATAACCGTTCCATACCAGAGTCTGGTACTCGGCAATCTGATCGGCCTTGATAATGTTTGGCGTGACGATCACCGCGCCAGGTGCAAATCGGGTTCCATCCGCAGCAAGCTTCATACGGCCAAACTTGCTGGTCACCGCTGTGCGCAGGTAGCGGGTCACAAACATCAGGCTGAACAGCGTCTCCACTTCCAGATAACTGTCATCTGCATCGCCATAGCTGTTTTTCTGGTAGGTGGTGATCAGGTTTTCAATGCGCACCGTGCCATCGTCATCGACCGTAAATGTCGAAATGCCGCTGTACAGCAGATTGTTACGCTCGGTCAGCTCAAAGCGATCCTGCAGTTCTGGCGCAAGCACCCCCTGAACAGCGAGCGACTGTAGCGGGCGGCCGGGGTCATTACGCAGACTCACCGCAGCTGCGCCGGTGTAAGCTGCAGACCATGCCCAGGAAGGGGACGGCGATTTATTTACGCCCAGCAGGGTCTCATGCTGGTTATTGCGCAGCTCACCTTTGGTACCGAGCTGGGCGTAAGTCCCGGTGGTGGTACCAAAGGAATGGCCATAAAGCTGCTTGTCCCATGCCCAGCGACCGCCAGTGTCTGACAGGAACTCCTTCATCACATTCAACGAGGTTGTATCGTCGTAAGGGTTGATGATGAAATCGAATGTTCGATCCTGCAGGTTTGCCAGCGCGCCGGTAATATCCGGAGCCCCGACTCCGTTAGACATAGCAGTAATCGTCAGTTCCAGGCCTGCAGGTGTGGACTCGCCTCCAGGTAAGCCGAGGAAGTTCAGGCGAATGTCGATCCCATTACCCGTAGCACCAAGATTCTTCGCGGTCAGGGTTACGGTATCCGTAGTCGCACTGGCGGTTACAGGTAGCGTGGTTTTTGCGTTAATCGCCGCGGCCAGAGAGGTGGCGATCGCTGCCACCGTATCTGTTGCTACAACGGTCAACTGAATGCGCTCACCAGCAATATAAAGGGAGATCACTCCGGTTGCCGTCGGTGCGCTGCTCACTTTAATGGTGCCGGTTGCAGCCACCATGGAATCGGAGTCTTCCTCCAGCGGCAGGATCCAGACTTCGGCTGCGGTATCATTTTTCTGATACGCCGCCATCATGGCCTGCAGAATTCCCCCTTTTCCTGTCAGCTCACCGACGGTATCCGAAGAGGAAACTCGCTGCGGAATACCAGGGGGGGTTGAGCCGGTACTGAGCATCCCACCGATAAGCAGGGTGCGCTGCGTGGCAGTGGCGTTATTCGCCATTGAGTTATCAAACTCAACGAAGAAAAGCCCTACCCGCAGGTTATCGGGAACACGAGCGAAAGGTACGGTCATTCATTTTCTCCCGCTTTTTTAGGTAATGATTGTTTCTCTGGCGCGCCCTCATCCTTTTTAGAGAGGATCACGTCCCCATCGCTCAGACGGCGACGCCAGAAAATATTGTCAGGTACTTCAGCACCCTCTTTAGGCAATGGGATGCCCTTGACGGGGCAGCGAACGCTGAGCCCGTTGTTCGGCTTAACAAACATGGATTACTCCTGAAGATTGAGGCTGATACCCGGTTTAACTGTGCCGTCTGGCATGTCGACCGCAATATCCATGCCCTCAAGGGGAACCGACTGGACAGGATAAAAATCTTCCGGCCCCTGGTAATGCTCTATGTCGATCTCGAAAAGAAGCTGCCCCATATGGGCCTCTCCTTCTGAATCAACATTGATGGCTGAACGAACTTCCGCGTATTTCTGAATATTCCGCGTCAGTTCGTAGCTGTTGATCACCGCGCGCTCCACCTGCTCGCGAAGGCTTTCAAGCGCCAGCTCTGCCCGCATGGCTCCATCATCCACTGTATCGCCGTCATACTCCTGAACGCGCCCAGTGATCCTGACAGTGGTGAGGGTGGTAAAAGCAGGGGTATTACGCCCCTGTGATTTTTTCTGTTCAAAAGGCGTCTGAACCAACAACACAGGATACATATCTGGTGAAGTTGACCAGTCGCGTGGAGAGAATACGCGGTCGCCCGCGCTGGTTGTCCCGGTTAGTGCAGTGACAACCATTTGCCGTATCGCTGCTGAATTCATCGCGGTTTTACCACATTGAGGACAAGACGAGATCCGCCATGACTGTCGGGTTCGACGTTTGACACAACAAATAACTGATTGATGATGTGACCACCGACCGTCTTTATAAATACCCGGTCAGATACAGCAGGTTGCGATTTACCCAGCTTGCGAAATTCAGCATCGCGCACACCCAACATCGGGCTGGAGGTGTTAATTTCTGAATCGCCATCAAGGTTTTCAGCAACCTGCGCATAACCACGGTCAAAAATCCCGTTAATTGTAAAAGGAGTACCGTTACGTGGACGGTACTCGTGCTCATCGCCAAAGACATCATGCAGCGGACTCAGAAGATGAGAATCCCAGTCCACGCCCATGTCATTACCCTGTCGTAACTGAAACTGATGGCTGAGAAGCAAGAACTCGCTTACGAAGCACATCAACATCAGCAATAACGCCGGACTGCAGAAGACGCTCAGCATCTTTGCCGGTTACAGGGATGCGCATATTTTCGCGGTACATCTCCCCGTCATGACGAATGCAATTCCCTTTCAACACCACATACTCCTGCGATTCAGTGTCTCCGGATTTTTCGTCACCACCATCGTCATCAACAGACAATTCGGCATCATCTGTTTTGCTCAAAGGCTGTTTTTCCTGGGTGTTATCGCCAGCATTCAGGTCGTCAACGCTCAGGCCGTCTTTGGCAGATCCTTCTGCATTCAGATCATCAGCCAGCCCGGTATTAGGTTGTTTTGCCATATCAGACCACCGTTGCGCAGAGGGATGCATTTACCCGGCTCGGAATAACCAGCGGGGAGGATTGCATCAGGATAAGACGCTGGGCTGGATCTTCTTTCACCCAGGATTTTGGCGCATAAGCCAGCGGACCGTAGTTGAAAGCCGGGTCCAGGATAACGCCAAAGGCGCGGGTACCCATCAGATCGGCACCACTCATAATGACAGCGCCATCGGGGATCATAGGCTTCTCGACGTTGTCCAGCGGGTCAATAAACCAGTCGTTATATAACCAGAGGTCAAAGTTACCCCAGCGCCCTTTATAAATTGCGCCCTTCATTACCTGTGGGCCGGCGTTAATCTGGTTACCAAACGGGCTCAGCGCCGGGAATGTAATGGCGTTATCCTTGATGGTGGTATCCAGTCGGAATGCACGCCATGACTTATTCGTAAAGACCAGATCCGTGGCGACAGAGCCGGACTCTTTCAGGAAAGTAGTCTGCCAGATTTCAATGTCATCTGATGGCTGGGTATTGGTAGCGCCAGCTGCAACGGTCAGTGGCCATTTATCCGAGCCGCTAAGAGTGATGGTCAGATCCGAAGCACGCCCGAAATCCACCACCTTAGTTTCATAGCCCTCCCCGGCGACGGTTACGGTCCCAGACACCAGCGCACTCGCCGCCATCCATTCCAGACGACGGTTGATCATGTCAATCTGGTCAGTCATTTCAAACTGAAGGTTCAGCATTTCGCGCTCGGCAGCGGTATATTCCCCGCCAATACGCTCACCAATCTGGCGGCGGATAGGTTTGCGCAGGTCCGGCGCGCGCTTATCTTTGATGTATGCCGGTTTGAAGGTATTGGTCTGGTATTTACGGGATTCGACCAGCTTACCTTCCACCAGCGGGGAGACGAACGGCGCCATACGACGCAGGCCGACATCAACATCAATCGCCACTTCTTCAGTCTCGTAAGTCACGACATTCGGGAAGAAGCGATCGAGCAGCCAGTTCTGACTGGTTTTCAGGTTAGGAACAACCTGCACCAGCACGCTGGTATCAAAAATATTTTCCATATTCAGTCTCTTGATAGTGCCAGCCGCAGCTGGCAAAAAATTTAAACGAGCCAGCCCCTGCCGGTTAAAGCATTCGTCAGGAGAGCCGTGGGGAAAATCAGGAGGTGGTTACAGGTGCCTGGTCACTGTCTTTCAGGAAGATAGCCAGCGGTCGGAGCGCTTTTTTCAGGTCAGCGGTCGTCCAGGAGTTATCAAAAATAATTCGGTGCTGGTTGAATTCCCCCATCAGATACAGGCCGCCGTTCTGATCGGAAGACGATGCATCAACATCATCAACCAGAATAGCAACGGGTAACTGACTGCCATCTTCAGCCGTTTTCACACATTGCGTGTATTTCCCGCTGGCAGCCACCAGGCCCAGGACAGTACCACGCTTAAAGGCACCGCCCGTAATGATCCCGGTGTCAGTCACCAGCTGGAGCGTGCCAGCGACAAGCTGATCCGGAACAAACAGCGCGCTCTTCATGCCAGGCGCAAACGCATTCTGACCAAACTGATCCATTATTTCTCTCCTCTTGTGGAGTTGTAGAGGCCGGTCATTTTACTTACCAGCGCAGACTTTCCGGTCTCTTTCTGTCCGCTATCCGGATTAAGCCGGACCTGGTGGCTTTCCTGCATACGCTGATCGAGAGAGCGTTTACGGGATGGCTGAGATGCGGCTGTGGCCGGAGCAGAAGAGGCTAGGACATTAATTGCTGCCGCAGAACTCATCCCGGTATTGAAAGCCAGTGACGCGGCCAGTGAAGGATTCGCAGCTGCATGCTTACTGCCGAAAATACGGGCGCAGCGTTTACGCTCAGCAGCGCGTGCATTTTTTACCGCCTTACTCTCTTTGCGATCGTCGTCGCCGTCGTCTTCAGAATCATCATCTTCTGACGCATCCGGATCATCGCCGTCATCTTCAGTATCATCGTCGCGTTCGTCTTCTTCCGCGTCGTCGTCGCGCTCATCATCATCGGCATCATCTTCGCGCTCGTCCTCTTCCGCGCGACGGGCTTTCGCTTTTTTGGCTTTTTTATCCTCTTCTTCCTCAGAAGCGGAAGGGCCAAGACCAATGAGGTGAGCAAAACTAAACGTCTTTTTCTTTGCCATTTCAGGCTCCTGTTTTTTCAAGTAAGTTTTTGAACGCAGCGTCAGGAGGACACACCTCATCAGCCAGTCCAATTTCAACGCCATCAGCAGCCATAAAACAGGCGGCCTGGGTACTTTTTATAACCTTTGCGCTAATCCCCCGGTTTCTGGCAACAGTGTTCACAAACAATTCGCCCATGGTGTTAATGTCCTGCTGGATGGCGGCCAGCGCTTCATCTGACAACTCTCTCAGCGGCGAACCTTCAGCCTTGCGGGATCCATAGGTGATGATCGTAACTTTAAGACCGTCATCTTTAATCCGCTGCGTCCAGTCAAGGTGCATGGTGATCACACCCACAGAACCCACTCCGCCGGTGCGCGGAACAGAAATCCGGTCCGCTGCACTGGCAATGGCATACGCAGCGGAATAAGCGCTTTCCGTCAGAATGGCATGGATAGGCTTTTTCCCCCGGGAGCCGTAAATGACATCAACCAGATCGAAGCATCCAGCGACCTCGCCGCCGGGTGAGTCGATATCCAGGCAAATGCCCGAAATGTCGGGATCTTCCATCGCAGTAAGAAACGCCTGACGAATGCCGTCATACCCTGTCATTCCACTGTACGGACGCAGACTGCCCAGTTTTTGCACCAGCGTTCCGCATATCGGGATGACGGCGACACCCAGCACATTGTCATAACCCGGATCACTACGGGATTCACGTCCCCGGTTATCGTCATATCCGTACCAGTCATCCTCCATGGCAAGAGAAGATTCGATTTTACTGATACCAAATCGGTCCATTACGGATGCCATGATGACTTCGGCTTTACTCGGGTGCAGCGCCAGCGGGGTGTTAAATAATCGCTGGGCCAGATGGGGTAGATTCACTTTTCCTCCGGATCGGTAATGGTCTGGCTCGCAAACTGGTCAGCCTGTGCCCAGCTCGGAAGCGGTAATCCGCGTTTAAGACATGACTCAATTTCTCTCTGGCGCTGATCAAGCACTTCTTCCCAGTCTTCACCGACGTTTTCACCCACCTCAATCTCGAGGGTGGAAAGTCCGGCATCCAGACCAAGAATGGCGCCTTTTTTCTCTGCAACCGGATCCACCCAGCCGCGCCCTGGCCCCATCCAGCGCGCGCGAGAATACGCGGCTCTGGCGTCAACAAAATCAGGTGCGCCTGCGGGCAGGGGTAAATCCTCATTGTCGTGAACTTCTTCAACAAAGGCGGTGAGAATGGGCTGAGCGAAGCCGGTAGAAAAATCGTCCCGGCGGCGAGTCAGTGTTTTCCATGCCTCCAGCAACGAGGAGCGTGCAGAACTGTAGTTAACGTCAGACCAGTCCTGGGTGACCTGCTGTGGGGACAACCCTGTTCCTGAAGAAAAATTACGGAGAACAGCAGATTCGAAGACTTCAAAATTGCTGTAAGGCCGCGCCGCGTTAACCGTCGTGATTTTCTCACCAGGATAAAGAATGGGCATTCGGGCACCATTCTGAAGTGTCAGACGCCGATCGTTATGGAACTCAACACGCCCGTCCTGATAAGTGCCTAACTCCGACTCGTCATAGGTCTCGCCCAGGGCAGACTGAACCATCGCAGGGTCATAGGGTGACTCAATGTAAGCGGCGAATATGGCATTAAGAATTGCTGCCTCAAGCTCACTCTGGTCATACTTCACCAGCATTTTCAGACGCTGAATAACCGGAGTCAGGATGCCGTTACCGCGGTGCTGCGCGCCACGCTCATGATCAAAATCGTGAACCACATGCGGGCGGCCCCAGTCAGTTTCACGCGGGATACGCTGCCACGTCATGGTTTTAGCCCCGCTCCACCAGTCACCGATATGGGCCTCCCTGATGTGGTAAGCAACCGGCGCACCGTCCGCATCAATTTCAACGCCACCACGGACATTTGGCATATCGAAATTCTGCTGAGGATTACTGAGGCGGTCAGGATCGACAATCTGTACCGTGGTGGCGTAACGCCCTCTTCCGGGACCAAGCCTGTCAGTTCTGTACTGGAGAATGGCCAGAGCATCCCCGTCAATAAGCTTGTGACGAAATCCCAGGCGTAACATCTGCGACACGGTGAGTTTTCGTTCAACATCACAATACCGGCCAGGATCGTTACTCCAAGTCCGCCAGTGCCCGTCCAGTGCTTTTCCGTACTCTTCCGCCCAGGACGCATCAAACGCCTTGTTTCCGGTGATCATTCTGAGAACACGGTAATCGGGTTTCATGATGGGGCGGAAGTTGGCACCAACCGCATTATCCAGCAGACGTGTGACCGCACCGTTTGCCCAGCCGTCATTACGGACCAGATCGCGTGCGCGGGACACGATGCGATCCCGGTAAATGTTAATTTCATTGTCCGGGGACCACAGCGCGGGTTGCCAGTTCGCCAGTTGATCGCTGAAAGAGTCAGCTGCGTCATAAGGTACGCGGCTCCCCCCCACCAGCATAGAGGGACGCTGCTGTCGCAACGGCTGCCCATCAGAGCCCAGTATCTGTACTTTATTCATCAGAATCTAAACCTCGCTGGTTTCCGGGGACGAGAGATAATCCCCAGTTGCGCCTGCAGAAGTTGAATCAGGGCCAGCAGATCAGCCAGGGTGCTTTGCTGATAGGACACTGATCGCGTCCCGTCTCCCTGCGTATAGGAAAACGAAACACCGTGGCTCCCGGTTGCTAAATCAATGTACGCCTGCTGAGCTTTCGCAAGCGCATCCCTGAGCTGATCGTCAGTCATTGCGCCGGCAAGCAGGCTGGTGTTCCGGTTGAACATGATTTTCCTTATTTCGGCAGGAGTTGCGATATTCGCTTACGTTTGACCGGCGCTGGTTCTTCAATAACCGCACCCGGCAGCTCGTAATTGATTTTTTCTTCCTGTACAACTGGCGCTGGCAGGAACTTATCCGGATCGGCTTCGAGGTTGGCGGCCCGGACGTTGAGTTTTAACCCCATATGTTTGAGACCGCACAGCGCGGCATAGCTGTAAACGAGGCAGTCAAGCGCTTCGTTAGCTCGTCCTGGTATTGCTTCCCAGATACTGTACCGCTGCCCGGAAATGACTTTGTAAACCAGTCGCTCCGCCAGCAGCTGATTGAAGTACCCGAGATCGCGATCGTCAGGAAAATGCATATAACCCGCAGCGGCGGCGCCAGGTTTGGGTGGCTCAAGATGCAGGCGACCGCGTATCACGTCTTTCGCTGAGTTAACCCCCAGAATGACAGGGCGGAAACTGGCTTTGCTTTTCGATGATGGTCGTTTGGTCGGCCAGACAGGATTGCGTTTGCCTCCCTGTGCAGACTCCCCCTTAATTGCCCAGACACGACGGCCAAGACGCTCTTTGGCGAATTCGTATACCTTCTGCGTATGGTGGCCGCCGGAGTCCATGCACGTTGCCATGATATTCAGGCCGCGCCCGTCACCACGTCGCCAGATCTGTTTCAGGTATGCATCCAGTCGCTTCCAGGGTTCTTCCGTCTCAAGGTCACCATAAATAACGTCATGCGCGACCGACCACGATTCTTCATCTCTCCCCCAGCCGGTGATCGTAATTTCGAAGCGATCGTCCTGGGTATCAACTCCAGCTGTTAACAATGCCACCCCGTCCGGAACGACGGCCGGAAATATTTCCCGGCGCGCCAGCAGAACATCAACAGGGAGCTGTTTCCCATGATTAGGTCGGTGCGGAAGCCCCATCTGGGTATTCCACCACGCCTGTTCCTTATCCGGATCGCCCTTCGCATCGATATATTTTTTCGCAATATCCGACGGCTTATCTTTTTGCCAGGGGCTGAAAAGCTTGGATGCCTGGTACCCCGCGTGGTGGTTATCGACTGCCTCCTTTCCACAGGAGGGGCAGATTGCGCGATAGACCGCATGCCGTTCCGACTCTGACCATTGCCAGACCTTTTCAACGCTGCCCTCGTCTGCCGCCCGCCAGGCAAGGTCATAATCCATCAGCGGTGAGTGCCGCTCCCCGCAGCACTCAAATGGGCGCGTCTGATGCCATCGAATAGTGTGCAGAGCTCTGAGGCGCTGTCCTTCGGACCAGCCACTACCACAGCATTCGCAATAGAGCATCGCCGATTTAGTCAGGTGTTTATCTCCCTCTTTCGGCCACTGAACGTGTTTGAAAAAGTCGGGGAACTGGCGGTGGCCACAGTGCGGGCAAACCACAGATGCCCGGCGCTGATCGGAGTCGGCGTAGCTGTCAGCAATGCGGCTCTCATCCTCCACCGTCGGCGAACAGGCGCGTACAGACAGCCAGGTCAGGCCAAATGTCGCTGTACGCTCTTCGGCCAGCGCAATTGGATCGCCTTCGCGGGTTATCGGGTACTTGTCCACTTCATCCGCCAGCAGGACACGAATCGGACGACGCGCAAGGTTATCAGGGCTACCAGCACCCGCCAGCGCCAGAAATCCGCCAGTGAATGCCTTGTAAAGAATGGTTTCTTTCGAGCTTTTCTGTTTCGAATCACCGATGATTTTACGCAGTACCGGCGTCACCCTTACCAGCGGGCTAATACGCTCTTTCGAAAACTGTTCAGCGGCTTCTTCTTTCGGCTGCAGCAGCAGTATCGGACAAGGATCGAGGTGGGCAAAATAGCCAAAAAGGTTTTCCAGCAGTGCTGTCTTCATCAACTGGGTACAGCACATTACAGTGATGATATGAACCCCGGACTCCGTCGCGGCAAGCATCGGTCCGCGGGCAATTTCTACCGTCGATGTTTCCCAGTTTCCCGAAGTGCTCCCAGCCTCTTTTGCCAGCTTACGATAGTCATCTGCCCACTGCGGCACACTGATACGCGGCGGGGGTGTCCAGCCTTTGCGGACGCTTAATTCAAGACGCTCAATCTTCTGCCGGGTTAAACTCTGGCTCTCCGAGGACTGAGATGTGTTTGTGGACATGTTCAATCAGCACCTCTGTCATCCTGTCCGCCGGTACATCCAGATCAGCAGCCATTAGCGGCGCCACCCTGGACGGCCAGTTAAGCCAGGCATCACGCTGTTGGCGAAAGGCGTTGAATAAAACCTCCTCGGCTGCTGTCAGCTCAATAAGCTGGCCGCTGTCTTTTTCATACTGCAGCTTTGCCTGCAGGGCCATGTAATTCTCGCGGATACGTCCCGCTTCCTCTCTCGAAAGATCTGCCCCTTCAGTGAGCATTATCTGGCGGACAGTTTTATTGATTTCATCACCGTCATCATCGTTATCGCTAACGACGGGAGTTTTCTTTTTCTTCGCGTTCGAGGCGCGCGGGTCTTTGCCATCGCGGTTTTTCTTCAAAGCCGCATCGCTGGCCTCTACGTCAATCAGGTCTCCGTCCATCACAATGAAGCGCCCGGCTTTAATCCACCGACCAATTGTTTTGCGATCCACACCTGAATGTTGTGCGTACTGACTCTGGTTCATCGTGGTCATGGGACATCACCTGGGACATTTTCTGGGGTGGGACATTCGCCTGGGACATTTTTGCCATGTCCCACCAGAATGTCCCACTGGAATAAACTGGAATAGCCAGAGCTGGCGAGGTGTCCGTAATGATCGCCAGAGGTGGGGCATGGGACACAAATCTGAAAGTTGTAGCTAGGAAAACACCGCGGCGCGCAATGCCCGTGCCTTACAAAAGTCTCAGGAAGGACCCATTTTTTTAATGGCTTCGACCATTCGCTCCGACTATGATTATTCCTATTCAATACAAGGAGAATGTAATGGGTAACAATATAATCAAAATAACTTTCGTAGCCGCAGTGCTGGCATCACCAATTGCTCATGCCCAGTGGGTAACTAATACTGAAGATGACCTTTTCTCTGGTGGTAAGAAAGCAATGATGCTTGGCGAGGTTTCATCCGACAATGGCGCCATTGTGTTTGACTGCACTAAAGAAAAGCTATCGGCGGCATACGTTGAAATGGATAAAAGCACCGAATCACTATCAGAGGTACCAATGGACCTGATAATGAAGGTCGACGGGAATACCGCAGTGAAGCTCGATGCTACCCTTTCAAGACGTAATGTTCAGAGCCTCCAGATTCAATCGGATGACACGGACCAACTGAAAACAGTGCTTAAGCAGCTTCAGGGGGCGAAATCCAAAGTGTTAGTTGGTGTGCAAACAAAGGATGGCGGAAACCAGCATTCCATGTCAGCCAATGTTTCTGGATCGACAACTGCAGTAAACAGCTTCATAAAAGCTTGCGAAATTAACTTATAAGTTACTGCTTTTATTTTGCCGTCCTGATGGCTTCTGCTATCGCCTGATTTAAAGCAGACGGTAGCAGTGCGTTCGCCATGGTACGGGCCCTATCCATATACCCCAGCACTGGAGTCACAGGTAGCGCATCACCAAACCGGATCAAAAGCTTTGGAGAACGCTGTTTGCGTTTCGGTCTTCGCGTCCCGTTAGCGGAACGTTTGGCCCGTCGCTTCTTAGCTTTCATCGGCTTCTTACGCTGCCAGACAGCGTTAACGCCATCAACCTCACCTACGAATACATTTTCCTTTGCTTTAAGCTGTGAGAGCTTATTACGCGGCATGTTGCCGTATTTGTTTAGCTTAACGTTCTTGGGATTTAATAGAGCCTGGCTATTGAGCTTGTGCTCTCCGCCAAACTCGAATGGTTCCAGATAACCAGCAGCGGTATCACGGACAAAAACCTTTGCGGTCAGATTGTTCTTTCTTGCCGCCACCGAACCAACTGATTTAACGGTAAACGGCGTGGGGCTCTCCAGATGTCGTTCGAATGCCGTCTTCTGAGCCAACTCAATCTGGCGTACAACTTTTGTCATCGCCTGAGCTGTGGCAAACGGGATTTGCTTTTGCAGTTGCTTTAACTGGTTTGATAAATCCTTCAGTGTTGCCATATCAGTCACCTGTATTTACTGCCTATTCTTCAGCATTATCGATTACAGTTACTGTCTGAATATCAGGATGTTACTTATCGTTGAGTCTGGGTAAGGTAATGGCTCAGCCCGTCAGCGGTGGGACGTTGGCGTACCAGCCTTGAGAGGAGTGCTGATTGCCTCTTGATAAGGAGACTTATGCAATTTCTTCACAAACGAATGCACCTGAATGCAGGTGATGTCGTTGTTGTTGACTGCTCGCACCAGTGCAACATCCTTCTCACTACCGACAGTAACTTCAATAGTTATAAAAATAACCGGGGTTTTCATCATCATGGTGGTGGTGGTTTCTTCGAGAGACTTCCGACCCGGTTGGTTGCGCCTCAGCCTGCAGGGCCAAGAGATATCTCAGATGAGATTAGGGACATGCTTCATTAATTATTTTAGTAATATCTGCGGCTAACTTATTCAGCCAACCTGAATTAATCCGAATGCCAGCCATCACATTTGCAGATGTGGTGGCTTTTTTATTTCGCTTATGTCTTTTCATTTTTTCCCTTTTTTGTATCGCCCCTTTCAGGCCGGCCTTCGGTGTGCGCGGTGGCATATTCACTCCGATAAAAATATTGAGCATTATCGCAGGCACTCAGTAATTCCTGCTGTAATACCCGTCGTGATGACCATTAAAAAAGCCACTCGAAAGTGGCCTTTGTGATGGCAATAAAAAACCGCCCGTAGGCGGTTATATTCAGCAGGTCGCATGTTATCTGTGAATGACAAACAGCGATTTACATTTAGGGCAAAGTAACGCCTGTTGTTGGCGTACTTTCGTGGTCGAGTGTGTGGATTTATGTCCGCATATCGGGCACATGACAGTCGTATTGGCTGCAAGCCCAACACGCTGCATTGCATAATCGAAAAATGACATGGTGGTTAACCTTTCAATGAATGGGGCTTATTATACCATGCATAGCTCAATTATTAATCAATCATCATCGCATGCTTGATGCCATTTAACTTTGTCGCAGGCACTCAGTGAATGTCTGCTGTAATGCCTGCTCAGCCAAGTTGAAGCACACCGTGTTCTTTTGAATCAGAGAATGCAACAAACCCAGTGTATTCGGGGATAGTGTTCCGTCATCAGCATCAAATGCTGAAATGGTTGCGTGAAGAATCAAAAATGCTCCAAATCCCGCGCCGCTGCTGCCCCTCGATGGTCAGAATCGTCAAGGAGGACCCGTTAAAAGGTAAGCAGAAAATCTGTGGTTAGAAGTGAAGGCTTTGACAACGTTCTAAATTTTATGACAGAAATAAAAAAGCATTACCTTTCAAGATAATGCTTTTTCACTCGAACTGAGTCTTATCACAATTAGATTAATGTGATTTTAATATCATAGCTTTCAAGCCCAGTCATTTTTTCACGAGCATTAAACTGGATATCGGAAACTTCTTTTCCTGTCTTTTTTTTGAGTTCAATAATTTTTTTTGTGATGAATTCAGAAATATCCGCTTCAGTTTTTCTTTTTAAATCTTCGACGTTCATTGTTTACCTCTCTTGATCTCTAACGTATCAACGCCAGGCATGTTACATTCCCCGTAGAGCACTTGTATAAGCGCTGATATGTTTAAAAGATAGAATAGAAAGACTCAATTATCAATAGTTTGCAGTACAATCTTCATGCAAAAGAGCTCGCGACCACACAAACCACTGTACTAAAATCCGGGTCGGTCACGAAACAACCAGATCTCATTTCAAAAGCTTCGAGGCTGCCTCGAGGATCTCTTCTGAACTGACATCACGATCAGAGGCTACATAAACTATTTTATGGTCTCCTGTCAGAGATGGAAATCCCGCTGACATCACGGGTAGGTGTGCTTTTTCCCCATTGGGAAACTCACGCATTATCGTAGTAATACCTTTCATTACGGTTACAACAACTGCTGGTTCTGCATTAAAAAAAACGATGACTTTTTTCATAATTTTACCGTGATGTCTCTTACAGAGATTGTCGGTTCAGCATACAAAAAAGGCTCCATAAGGAGCCTGAAATTTATTTTCTGAATTCTAACGAAGACTGACCTGAACGAATGTACAGTGCAATATTATCAAATGTAATCATTGTTGATTTGCAAAAAATACATTTTGCTCCGAAAGGATTTTTTTCAGTAACATCAAAGTTTGACGTTCGGTACTGAGATCCGTGGCAACACGGACATCTGAAGTGAATATTATTAGTAATAACAGTTACCTTATACAGCCACGACATTAACTGCCGTGGGGCCTTTAGGTCCCTGTTCAACACTAAATTCAACTTCCTGATTCTCATTCAACGTCTTGAAATCATTACTCTGGATAGCAGAGAAGTGAACAAACACATCTTTACTACCATCTTTTGGAGTGATAAAACCAAAACCTTTTTCAGGATTAAACCATTTAACTAAACCAGTCATTTTATTAGACATAAACATTACCTTTATTGAGTAAGCCCTTGGGCAGAATGGTCCGAAAAAAAATTATCAGAGAGAAAAGCTAACAAGGAAATCTCAACAGGAACAAGGAATAAAATTATTACAGCGACTGCTTCAGATAAATTCGTTACAAACCAGACATTCATTAACGCATGATTAACCAGACATAGCAAGGTTTAGTTTTGTAAGTAAATCTCAGTGGGTTTTGATCTTAAAAATTAATTTAAATAGCTTAAATCGAAAATTATGTCATGCTGCGTAAGACCTTTATCTATCACCCTAAGTTGTCAGGGATTTTGACTCAAGGAAGAGTCGTATTTCCTTCATAGTAAAAATTCACAAATTTATCCACGAAAACCGTCAACATCTTAATTTATAGAGCTATTATTTTTCCTCTACGGTTCATTGTTAGTATTTTTACGGACTCATAAATCCGCTCACATGTCATTCCTGCTCGGTAGTTTTCATCAGCGCGTTCAGCATGGTATCGAGCTTCTTCTGCCAGGCTTCCTGGCATGTCTACGAGCATTGTGGTGTCATGGCGGATGGAAAGTTATGTTGATTCGTTAGTTATCGAGCTGTAGAACGCTATGCTCTAGCGACTCGGAATAGGCAATCAGCCCGGTGTACTCAGGGATAACCTCGCCATCATCCGCTTCGAACTCAGGGATTGTTCCGGTAGTGATGGTATATTGTGGCTGGCCATCTTCTTTTGCGAAGGCAGCCAGGTCTTCAATCTGCTTAGCTGTAAGAACTACTGTAATGCTCATTCCTCAGTTGTTAAAAAGCCCCGCTATTGCGAGGCTTGATTGATTATGGCTAACGACTACATCGTAACGGTTATAAAAGAAGCTATTAGCCAACATGTGGTGTATGGTTGTTAACCGCCCACCAGGACAATCAACATGTCGATACTCAAAGATATCAAGATGCGTACTTTACGCCATGTGAAAAGTACTTGTCCTCATTGCTCCCGCCAGTCAAAGCACAGTCTGTCGAGAATAAAAAACAATATAACGTTAATTTGCCCCTTCTGTGGAAACATCTATCTTCCATCGGAAAGCAAACCAATAAAGTAACTGATTGACTACCAAATAAAACTCATACTCTCAGAATGTGGCAAAGCAGACATAACCTTTTATTGTTGTTCTCATTTAAGAGAATGTAACACCCAGAGTGGAGAGGTTTTTTTTCTTCTCCACAATACGGCGATCAAGTTCAGCCACTGCATGCGGGCGTATGGCATCAAGAAAGGCGTTATCCTGATAGGTAGACTGGATTGTCACACCAAGTCCGGCACCACTTTCCAGTATGCTTTTCTGAAGTTGTAGTTCTTTTATATCGTTATTGAGGTAATACGCTTCACTTAGGTTTTCTGCGTTCATCTTCTAACCCTGTTGTTGTTTGACTGCCTCACTGAGTCGTAAATGCGCTCACACGTCATTCCTGCCCGGTAGCTTTCGTCAGATCGCTCAGCATAATATCGAGCTTCTTCTGCAAGGCGTCCGAGCATGTCGGCGAGCACTGCGGCGTCGGCTCCGGCTGTTTTGCTTCTGACGGCAGTGGCAAGATCTGCGGTGTGCTTTGCGGCGTCCAGGCGAGTGGCAAGCTTTGTTGCTTCGGTACGCAGCTGGTTAACAGTGGCAGACAGGCCAGCAGCAGTGGCAGCGGATTTAGCGGCTTGTGCTTGTGCATCTTTTACAGCCTCATCACGGGCAATAATACGCCCTTGTTCAATCATGCGAGCGGCGGTCTGTGCGTTCGCTGTTTGCGATGATTCTACGCTGTCACGCTCGGCCCACTTCTTTTCCCAACCGCGGCTGCTCCATACACTACCCGCGATAAATGCGACGGCCACCAGCACCGAAATGGCAATGAACTGATAGCGCAGACTCACTGGTCTATCCCCCAGCACGTCAGCGCGCTTTCCTGGTCTCGCCGCTCTACCTGCCCATAGCAGCCATTTTTCTGGCCTTTGGTCAGGCGACAATCGCGGCCACCGTCTTTTATCCACCAGCGGATCGCTTCACAGGCTCCTTTACGGTCGCCAGCATTAATTCGCTTATAGAACGTAGACGGGAAACATTTTCCGGGGCCGATGTTATATGGGCAGAAAGATGCGATCCCGGCTTTCTGTGGTTCGGACAGTGGCACCTTGATATTTCGCTCAACCCACGCCAGCGCCTTGTCGCGTTCAATGGCATTTACCTGGGCGCATTTCTCAGCAGACAGCTTCATGCCCTGCACAACTGGCTTCCCATCAACCAACGTGGCGCCACGGCAAATCGTCCAGAGCCCGCCGCCGTCTCGATACGCCTGCTCGCTATTACCCTCTTTCTCATCCAGAAACTGATCGAGAATAACGGGCGCGGAAGCCCCGGCAAGAATCAAACCAACGACAGCTGCGCTTAGTTTATTCTTCAGCTTTGGTGGCATAGCCATTGCGACGATCCTCCCGTTCTTTCCAGCGGAAATACCAGTTCACTGCACAGGTAATAACGGTGCATGCGATACCGACAATAATTGCCCAGTCACTCAGGCTTAACCCTGCAATTCTGTCGGCCAACATCCAGGACACCTCTTTTGCTGTTTTAGCTGTTTCGGCATATGCCTTCGCTGATACACCGCAGCCGGTCAGCGTGGTTCCTGTTCCATATGAAAGTCTGCTGTAAATGGTGCTCATTCTGGTCATAGCCTCACCTCCGATTTTTCGGATGGCGCTGTGTGTGATGAAAAGGTCAGGCTTCACGGGCTGGATTTATCAACAAAGCACGTAGCGGATGATTCCCGTGAGCCTGAATACGAAAAAGGCCACGCAAATGCGCAGCCCGTAGCCAGAAATCAATATTGTCTTTACATCAATTTTTCTTAAGGTTAAATTCTTCTGACAAGTTGATGAAAGACAACTTGAATATTAGCTATTTGTTCTCTGTTATGCCCGCAACCCAATGCGGGCTTTTTTTCGCCCTGCTAAAAGTTCCACCGTTGTGAGCCTTTTTGCTATGCAATAATGGATGCGTGGTGCTGGGTGTCTCCCGGTGATCCTTTGGCTGACAACCCATGCCTCACGAACATTTCACAACGGGATATAGAAAAGGCCATGCATTTGCATAGCCCTGAAAGATGTTTATGCTTTATTAATTCGCTGGAATATCTGGCATGGCGCGATCCATAGAAGAGCTAATTAACGCCTTAATAGCGTTGCATACCTGATAAAATCCACCCAGCTGAGATGAGACAGAAAAACGGGAGACGTCGTCTCCTGAGCCTACTTCAGCATAAAATGATGAGTTCTCATACCAGAGTGAGATGCTTACGCCCTGCCTGTAGCCACCTGTTAGCGGAGAATCATCAAGAGTGGTTGCAATCACGAAATTCAAGTGGTAACGGCTGTCCATATTGAGTTGGGGGATTAAGACAGGAAAGAACTTCCCCTCCTCCTCCCAAATACCAATGTCCACATAAGGCCATCTTGTTCCGTCAGAACCAGTCCACTCACGAGATGTAAGATCAAGAGAACCTGAATACTCTCGTAGTAGTTCGCTCGCCTTCTCCTGAAGTTTATCCTGTAACTTCCATTGCGCCTCGACCAGTTTAGTGCGTTTTTCTTTCAGATCCTTAAATGTTAATTCCATGCCACTCTCCAGACAAGTTTTGAAAGGAATCTGCATAGTAACTCACCCTGAAAGCACATGGTTATATTTCACTTACACTGAGTGCGAAAAGCAAAAACCCCGCCGAATGGCAGGGTTCCAATGATTAGGCTGTGTGTCGAAGTGACGCTCATTACGCTGCTAAACTGTGCTGTTCTTCAATCAGCGGCTGGCGATGATTGCGATCAAATACACCCTTTAGCGCCTCTTTGCGCTGCTCAAAGTGCCAGCCCATGCCAATGAAAACTGTATTGGCCCGCTGCAACTCAGTTACGCAGTGGATCTGCTCCGGCGTCAGGTAGTCACGGATGTTCTCTTTTTTGTCGAGGTCGTGGTAAACACGAAATTTTGCCGCCGTCATACCGAGCGCGATGCGGTTAATCAAATCGGCTTCGTTGCTGAAGTGGTAAGGCTTGATTTCTTTACCCTGCACTTCACGCTCATGCTTAATGGCATCGCTCATCGGGCGATATTCCAGACGGGCGGTGTTGCGATCCATTTTTTTGCCCGCCAGAGCGCCACGCATGCGGAAGAACTCAGCAACCAGTTTCTTTTTGAACTTGCGGACAACATCGTTATTACGCATGTAGGTGATCAGTAGAGTGGTTTGCTGTTCATTCAGTAGCGCCACTCGACGCTTTTGAAGACCACCGTCAGTTTGAATGGTTCGGATTTCAAATCCGACCCTTCCAAATTCTTCAAGATCAGCCTTGTTACGGTCCACTAACTTAATGACGGTGTCATGATCACGCCCAACCCCGTCAGCAATAGCGACAGTGCTGGTTACAAGGTCGAGTTTTTTAATTTCAACTAATTGCATGGCGTTTACCTTACTTTGAGATGAACCTTTGCCGCACAGGAAATCAGCCCGTCGAGGCTCGCCAGCGCTAACCGACTTCCTCAAAGGCTCATTTCAAATGGATTGGTTCGACGTGATGGATGCGCGGGCGGTGCGCAGGAAATGCGGATACAAAAAAACCCGCAACGTGGCGGGCTTTTCGAGGTTAATTATCTACAGGCGTTATACTCCATAATCAGAAGCATACAGGACGGTTTTATGCAAAGTCAACACCATCATGCGAAAATTTGTCGCCATTTGTTCCGATCGTATTAATTACTGGTTGCCTTCTGAAATTCTGATGATGCCCGACTCTCCTCCTTGTGCAGTACATCAATCAGCATTTCATAGAATGGCTTCCAGTTACGCGACCATGAGGACTGATGGAGATCCGGGAGACGCTTCAAAATAGCGCGGTGTACCGTTGCAGAGGAGACAGCAGAAAAGCCATTGCCTGAGCAACGTTCACACGTTTTGAATACCGGTGCGCCACGCTCCTTGGTAGCGATGCGGTCGAGCACCTCACCTTTGCCGCCGCAACGGCATCGGGCCAACAGCTCACCTTTACCGTTACAGGCGGTGCAAAGACGCTTAACCTGTTCACGTTCTATTTTTGGCGTAACAATCTCGTCACCATCGATGTTGTAGAGTCCAGGGTACTTAACCACGTCCTCACTCACCTCAATAAGTCCGCTACCGCTGCAACAGTGACATGTCACGCTGGTTGCAGCAGAACGGGAATACTCAGCAAAGGCAAATTGCGCCAGCGTCAGCATACATGCTCCAAGAGCATCACCAGCGGCTTTGCGGACATTCTTTGGGGCGTTTTTGATAGCAAACTGCGCCAGCGCCTGCGCCGCCAGTTGTTCATCCGTCTTGCTGATCCCAGCTTTACCGAAGAATGCAGCCAGGCCAAAACGCGCGCGACTGCTGGTGGTGCCAATGGCCGCCATAACATCGGTGCCGGTGAGACGCTCCGGAGAGGTTCCTTTAACTTCGTCGCTGATATGCATTCCCTGAGGGCTGAAATGTTTGAGTGATGCTTCCAGTTTCATTGGATAGCGCCTCCCTTCTCGGCAGTGCCAAACCAGCCAGGATGCGCCCACTGAATATCGGTAACTTTATGGCCTTTCCCCCATAGCGATATCGAACGCATTGCAACGTAGTGCATAAATATTTTTTCCCGCTCAAGCCATTCACCCTCAGGCTTATCTTCAAGAAACTCATCGATTGCATCAGCAATAAGGCCAAAGCATTCGGGATAGTCGCTATGACTGATAGCTATGTCTCGTGCAGCATCCTGGAGTTCCATGAAGCGCTTTTGGGTGAATAAATAAGACATTTCGTGAATTAGACGATCCATTATTGGTTCCTTAAGCTTTTGCATACCGACGCGGTTGTGATTTTTGCTGCGGGGCTGATTTTGATTTCGCTTCTTCCTGGTCAATCGGCAAAAAATGCCCATTGTAGAAACGGCGGTATACGGTCCCAAGAACGCCGTTACGCTGTTTGGTGATGTTAATTTCCGCGATCCCTTTTGCCTGTGATTCGGGGTTATACACTTCATCGCGATAGAGCATCATGATGATGTCAGCATCTGCCTCAATTTCGCCGGAGTTCTTCAGGTCTGAGTTCATAGGACGTTTGTTAGGTCGGGATTCCACGCCTCTCGAAAGCTGGCTCAGCGCCAAGACGGGAGTGCGGTTTGTTTTGGCGAGGCGCTTTAATCCCTTCGACAACTCACCCACCGCGAGGTCATAGCGTGCCGTACTCTGGATCTTAATGAGTAACAGATAATCGATAACTACCAGCGCGGTTTCAGGATGAGCAATCTGATGACTGGTTGCCGTTTGCTGGATCTGTTCAAGCGTCAGATCTGTGGCATCAACCATCCAGATATTGCGCCCGGTAAGATGCCCGATACCTGTAGATAATCTTGCCCAGTCTTCATCTTCAAACTTCGCGGCCTCTTTGAGCCTGGACACTGACATGCCACCAGCAGCAGATACCATTCGCTCGCCAATCTGGATGTTGGCCATCTCCATGCTGAAAAACAGTACGCCATGCCCCTGCTCTGATACTTTATCGATAATGTCCAGGGCAAACTCGGTTTTCCCCATCGACGGACGGGCGGCAATGAAGACCAGATCTGTCGGTTCAATGCCACCGGTTTTTACGTCCAGTTCTTCAATACCGGTCATCAGAGGTTTGGCCTCTTCTAGCCCCTGATTTCTTGCGTCTACCCGGTCAATTACCGCAGGTAAAATTTCATCAATATGCACAGGTTGAACGGTATCAGGAGTGAGTGAGATTGCAGCCATAGCCCCCTGTGCGGCCTTCAACGCTTCGACTGCGTTATCACCATTGGCAGCATTGCGAATGCCAGCCAGCGCCGTCTCGATTACAGCCTCAGCGTCACGAACGGCAGCGTTACGTTCCAGAGTGGAGACGTAATACGTCAGCGCTGATTTAGCCCAGGCGATACGACTTGATTCGAGTATCGTTGCGCTGTGTTCTGGCATGGCCTCACAAAGCAACAGCGGATCTATCACTCCGGTTCCGCGAGCCTGACGACAAATGCCAGAATAAATTTCACGGTACTGACGGACGGAGAATACGCTCGCCGGCATACGGGAAAGAATGCCCAGAACCTCAGGATCGGTATTGCGCAGAAAAATTGCGCCAATTACCGCACCTTCCAGATCATTATTTTTCCATACCGGAGTCATCATGCGGTTATCCCTGCAGCAATTGCGCGATAGCTTTCCCAGCCAAACGCCAGACGGTTTCGCCCACCATCGGTAACCCTGTCCACGATGCGCTCACCGATGGACTCCTTCAATTGCTCAAAGGTCAGGTTACTTATCAGGATTGTCGGAAGTACGCTCTCATAGCGGGCGTTGATAATTTCCTGCAGAATGGTCATTTCCGTCGGACTACCGAATTGCACGCCCACCTCATCAATAATCAGCAGATCCAGTGATGCGAAACGTTCGATAACGTCTTCCTCGGTACTGTCAGCACCGTGGCGCCACGTGTTTTTCACAGCCCGGGTCAGACGCATAACATCGGTGATTTCAACCCTTGCGAGATAGTTTCGAATAATGCTTTTCGCCATCGAAACAGCCAGGTGGTTCTTTCCTGTCCCGCAGTTCCCGGTCATCACCAGCCCCGTTCCTGCGTTAAGACGCTCCGACCAACTGTTGACGTAGCGCTGGCAGGCTTCAAGGTTTTTTGCAGCACCCTGATTAACCGCTTGATAATTACTAAACTCACAGCCCTCAAATCGGCGGGCGATCCCGACGTTGTCCAGCAGGTCAGATACCTGCAACGCATGCAGCCCGGCATCGACTGCCGCCAGCTCATCGCGCACGCACCCCGGGCACAGGGAATGTTTAACATTTTCGGTACCACGAAACGCTTTACCAGTGAGCGACATGCGCTCATAGTCGCCATGTTTTTCGCAGACTGCGGTATGGACTTCTCCTGACTCCCAGCCCCTCAACTGCCACGGAGTTTTATGTTCTACAGCGAACGCTAGTTCTTCACGAAGCCCCTCACGTTTCGCCAGCAGAGAATCCCTTTCTTCGCGTTGTTTGATGTTCAACATTGTGTTTCCCCTTGTCACCAGTTGCAGTCTGATTGGCCGTAATCCTGTTCACTGAAGCCAGATACCGGAAGCGCACTGCGACGCCCACCTCCGGGAGCGGATGGAGTTTGCCAGGCTTCTTCGAAATGCCGATCGGGCCCAAAGAACGTTGCCGCCTGTTTGACGTATTCAGTACCAAGCTTGCCCGTCGTGCGGATGTAGGCCGCGTAGCGCTGCACGCCCGCCAGCAGCTCTGATGCCGTTGCGCCGTCGGCGATGCGAGCCTTCCAGTGTTTGTAGGCCGTTGCTTTTGGATTGCCACCAGCGCGTTTTGGGTATGCTTGCCAGGCGGTTTCGAACTCTGGAGAGTATTCCTGTCGCGCTGCTGGTTTCGTACCACTGGTTTTCCCAGATGATTTACCACTTTCGGAAATGGCCGTCGGTGTAGCGGCGCCAGCCGATGCACCAAGAGTGTTTTTAATCTCTGTAGTAGTCTTTGTTGTAATAACCATTAGAGAGCGGGCGTTTTTCCCCTCATCCATCGGTGCATCCTGCACTTGTCGATCAGGGCAACTTGCCCCGTTCGATGAGGGCACCTGTTCCGCATCATTAAGCAACTCGCAATCATGGTTGATGGTGTAATAATTTGTCCGGTCATGCTGGGACTTATTGAGCTGCTCGACATCGAGACATCCCTGTTTGACGAGTGATGTAAAAGCGCGTTTAACGGTATCTGCCGACCAGAACGGGAATTGTTTTACCCACGACTCATAGCTGTTGAACACCCAGCGGCGACCAGAATGGATAACTCCCTGTTCTTTGTCGTTAATCCAGTAGTTAACCTGCTGCAATACGATCGCTTCGTTCAGGCCGATACGCGTAGCAAGCTCAGGGTTGATGACTAGAGGGCGAAAATTAAAAAGCATGCTCATGCTGCACCCGCTAACTCAGTATCGTGAGTAAACTTGCCATCCCAGCGCTTCTTCATCGGAAGGTGCCCCTTGAGATAGTGTCGGTAAATCCACACCGCGCCTTTGCGCAGCAGGAGCGGCTTGAATGTGTCGCGCATATCGCCGTCGTCCTGCTCTATCTGCCCGGTACGCTCACTGAGGTAGAGATCGCGTGCATAGTGATGAACCCGCCAGCGCGGATATTTAGCATTTGGCTGGTCGTCATAGAGCCAGTTATGTTCGAACAAAAACGCATTGACCTGCTGGACGTTGACGCCGTTAAGCTGCTTACAGAACTGGCAAGGAGACATACCCGGATGAAAGAGATTTTCCAGGTGCTCGATGTACTTTGCCTGGCGCTCGACGTATCCAAGTGCTCGACGGGCAGCTTCACGTTCGTCAGCCCATGCGCGAGCAGCTGCGACTTCGTCTGAAAAATCAGGCAGATCTGAATTAACCGCCACCAGCTTACCTGTGCGAAAGTCGAGGAAGGTCTGATTCACCTGCAAGCGGAATACTGGTGAGATCCACCCGGCATACTCAATGGCCAGCAGTTCGTGAGCGAAAGTGCCGCCATTCCTGCCTTCGTCTGAAACTATGCAAATCTGCACAGTTTCTTTTTCCAGCTCAGCGATCAGCGATTTAGCAGTTTGAGTGCGCAACCACTGAGCGGGGGCTTTGTTAGCACCAAGGCCACTCGCCTTGTGCAAAGCATTCAGGTTAAAACGCCCTTCAGCATCGGTAGTGATTTCCACACCTGCAATAACAGGTAGGCTTTCAGCACCATTACTTGAATTATTCAGATGTTTATTGATATTATTTTTCACGAATTTACCTCGCCAGGTAGATTTATGCAGGTATGAACAGTAGTGAAGTTAGAAAAGGCCGGTGAGGGAACCCATTCTCTTTCCGGCTTTTTTCTTACCGTCTCTCCGATCTGATGTTGTCGTCTGACCAATAGCCCACTGGCGTGCGTAGTAAAGACAATCGTCATACGCCCTGCCTTTGCGGGTTGCCTGCGACATCCGGCGGTAGTGGTCAACTCCGACCACCCCCCCCCTGACACACCGGCTCTGAAAATCCCTCGGACGCCAGCTGCGCGGCAATATTCTTGCGAATAAAATCTACCGGATTCATACTGTTATCCCCTCCAGAACATCAAATGAGACAGGATATGGAAAACCCGATCGCTAAACTTGCGCTTAACTACTGGTACAAAGTGCTTATTGCTGGCGGATTCTTTGTCTTCTTGGTGAATGGAACCGGGATCCTCACTGCATACCCGACAGCAGGTACTGGACTCATTTCCCTTGGTTGCGCTTTGTGGGGAGTCGGCGAATGGATTAACCACCCCTACCAGGAGGTATTGATCCCCGGAGTTTTTGGCCGACCATCCGGGAAGCTGTCCGGTTACCCCAGAAAAGTCAGCTTGGCCGGTATTGCCTTCGATGTTATCGGTGGCGCCCTTATCGTCTTTGGAATTGTTAAATTGTTCCAATGACCACCCAATTAGACTTACACCCCCAGTAGCTGGATCGATAACTACAGACCCAGGAAACTTACGCTCAAGATCAACCAGCATCATCCTTAGCGCCTCAAGGTCAGAATATCGCTGTGGCATGTCACACCTCACCTTGTTCTGTGTGGCCATGCCTTTTCAAGCTGTCAGGAAGTCCATCATTCTTATTGGGGTAAAGATCTGGCCTCACCTCATGTGGAGTGATAGCCCATCCAACCAGCTCTGAAAGTTTCAATACAAATCGAGCGGGAATTACCGATTTAGCAAACCATTGATTAACGGCCTGAGGGGTAACCCCTAAACCTTGGGCGATGCTTCTTTGAGAAGTAATTGTTCCCAACTTTACACGTAAATCTGTATTCATAACTCACCATCAAGTTTATCTTTACGATGAGAGGTTACATCAAGTATTAATTAACATGCAAGAAGTAAGATCATGCGTTAAACTTGAAATCAAGCGATGCTTTATGCATGTTGACTTTGGGATAAAACCTTTGGGGGAATGGCGTGGCAACCGCAGACATGATTCAAGAACTACTTAAGATAAAGGGTTGGAGTAAGGCGGAGTTAGCCCGCCAACTTGGTGTGAGTGCGCAAACTGTTGTGTACTGGACGAAAGGAGATACGGTTCCCAGGGGTAAGCGTCTAGCTCAACTTTCTGAGATCAGTGGATATCCACAATCTTGGTTTTTAGGTGAAGAGCAAAGTCCATCCTTTCCCGCTTCCTCTCACAAAGCAGACGAAAAAAATGGTGTAAAATTCAGTGTATTGGACATCGAATTTAGCTGTGGTGATGGTACCAACGTTAAAGGCGATTTTATTGACGTAGTACGTTCCATCGAACTTGATCCGGAGTATGCCCGGCAAGTGGTCGGAAACAGACCATTCAAAAACATCGAAATTGGAAATGCCAGAGGCGATAGCATGCTACCAACAATAGCACCGGGAGATCTGCTATTTCTCGACAAAACAATCACATATTTTGATGGTGATGGAATATATGCCTTTTGTTTTGAAGGTGAATGTTTCGTCAAAAGACTGCAGAAGACAGGAAGCAAAATCGTCGTTCTTTCTGATAATCCAAATTACCAAACTTGGTGCATCGAGAAGGACGCTTTAAACATGCTATACATCCAATCAAAAGTTGTATCCTCAGTTCCATTCAATATAAATCGATTCGGTTAATCATTGATTCAAAACGGGCTTCCCGCCCGTTTCCTACCACCAAAAAATCCATTCAAAAAAATAATCAAGTTTAACTTGACTAAATCTTTTCCCATATATACTCTCTCACCATCAAGTTTAACTTGATTAAACTTTAGCATCGAGGGGAGTGAGAATGAAAAATTCAATTGAAATGTTGGAAAGCATCGCAGCTGATATTGTGGAAAACACCTCGTTACTTGAGGTTATTTACCGCATCAATGAATTGCCACCAGAAGCCGATAATGCAATTGCTTGCCTTATTCGCTCAATGCAGAAAACGCTGGATGGTGTTAATGAGTATGTTTCGATGTTACCCACTACTACTCGAGGTGATAAAGCAAAAGATAGAATCGATATTGATGATATCGCTGATGATGTATTTAATGTGACTATTACAGTGAACCAGCTTAACGAACTGGCACATATATACAATGAGTCATATTTCACCGATAAAGATAGTGACGATCCAAAATGCCTGATGTCAGCAACAATTTATGACTACGCAAGAAAAGTTAAGGATGAACTGAAAACCATCGAAACTAAATTAGGTTAATAAATAAAATTTTTAATAACGCCTTAATCGGTGGGACATCACTCACCCTGAGGAAATGCAAATGAATATTATCGTCAGAAATGAAGTCGTGAATAACAAAGCCCATCCAGCCAATCAGGATGACGACATTCTTTACATAAACAAAGCCCACAAAACAGCAGAGTGTGCCAATAAATATGCACATGAACTCCGTGCTGAATTTACCCAGTTGCTTATGCCAGCAATCACACGCACTGATGTGAAGGTAGCGGGAAGATTCACCTCATTACTTAATGAGCTTTGCTTCATGACAAAAATGACGATGGAGAACACCTCAAAGGGGGGGGGGCAATAATGACGTTTCTGAAAGATAAAGCAGCACACAAGACAGCAAAACTTTTCGCCTCTTATGGAAATAGTTATCTGCATATTGCAAACCTTTTTCTGCGCAAGGCTTACGGGCGGTAGTGACAATGAAAAACAACACCATTGAAATTTATCGCCGCCGCATTGCTATTGCGACATTAAACCGAATGAAGCGCAAGACAGGAGGTTATTGTCTCTCCGTAAATATGCCCGATGACAATATTCAGGTTATCGAGATTAACGAAGAATCAATACTGAAACTTTTGCTGCGCTTCGAAAAACAGGCTCGGACTGAATTCAACACAGAAGCGGAAACATTTCTTCGCCAGACGTATATGAAAAGCGTCGATATCAATGGACACACCGAATATCTGACCGAAACCGGAAAGATGATTGTTGACGAGATTTTTGCGGAGTTAATTAAACACGCGAAAGAGAAATACGTATGTGGAGGAATTAACTGATGGCCTCACAACAAACAATTATGCACGGAATGCAGATCCCCCCCCCCAGTCCTCAACGTGGATCTGCATGTGCTTCCGGATTTCACCGGACGCGTGGTTCTTTACATCGAAAAAGGGCGTGTGACATGCGACCGCCGGCTGCTCGACGACGAACATATTTGCGCACTGGACACTTTTATCAAAATGGCTCGCGAAGCCGGGTTACGTATACAGGAGCTAACTGGTGGCACTGACAGCAATTCGAATACCTGAACGCGTGCACCTGCAGGCGATGCAGGTCCTGCTGCGATACCGACGGAAGCGAGTATATGCACGACGTATGCGACGCACCGGACTTCTCAGCCTGAAGGTTAATCCGCGCTGGCGGCTGCTATCGAAAGACGATGGCCGGAACTGGGAAGTAATGAGCCATGAAACTTATAACCGGGAGAAAGACAGATGATCGACAACCGCACCGCCAGCGCAATTGACCTGGCATTTCAGATTCACCATACGCCTGTGGGCAACTTGTTCGTTGCGATGCGGCATGGCCGTATGAAGCGCTGCTTCAGCCGCGATACGGCGATCCGCTATCTGGCGTTCTTTATGACTACCGAAGCTTTCCGTCGTTCCGGCTTCGAGCAACGCTACCCGGATGTGCAGGCTGTCCACCCTCTCAATCCAGAACTGAATTGTTGGCAGCGAGGAGGCACAACAGTTGAGTACATCGGAGCCCACCAGCGCTGTGTTCGACGTCTTCGCCGCATTCTGGCCATTAAGCGTGACATGACGAAATGGTGTGAGAAGTGGGACGCCATGCACGACCGCTTCGTTAAAGAGGTTGACGAACTACAGGCCAGTAAACCGGAGGGTATTCGATGAGCAGCAATTACGACGCGCCAGAAACTACGCCAAACGGCATCAAGATCGGAAATCGCGTTATTGGCTGGTCTGGCGCGGTTAAACAATTCGATGGTTCGCGCTTTGACTCCCGCAACTCAGAGGGGCTGCGTTGGTTGGCCTGCATTATGGATGCCGTGGCAGCTGGTTGGGTTTCTCTAGGCGCAGAGAAAGAACTCATTCTGTGGCGCTGGCTGGTAGCAACAGTATTCATCAACGAAGAGAAGGATAAGAACGGCACTATCGAAATCCCGAACGAAGACGGTGGTGTTGATATCGCAGTGATCTATTCGGGCAAGAAAGGAAATTTGAGTATCTATCCCGGTCCGCTGCGTTTTTCTCTCGCCAACCATGTGGAAGGCATTGCCATCGAGAAATATGGAGTTTGCGAGGGTTCAGCCCTTGCCCTTCGCATGTATCAGGACATGGTGATTGCAGATCCCGGCTACGGATTCAGGATGTCACCCTTTGGGCGAAAAGGACTTGAGATGCTTCACGATGACTACATCGGAGAGATTAACACCAACGGCATGCCAGAAGCGCATGTGATTCACTAAGGAGAAAGCAATGTTTATTTATACCGATCTGCTCCGAGCCGCTCTGTGCTGCACAGCCAGTCAGGAAGACACACGGAAGATCCTGAGAGGTATACACATCACGCCAACCCACATTCGGGCAACCAATGGTATTGCGGCCGTATCAATGTCACATGGTTCAAAAACCGAAATTGAGGGTGTATTTATCCTGCACGGTGATATCCCGGCTAGCGCAGAAGGAACCGTATTCCAGAAAGTTGGCAGCCAGTGGATTGCTGCTCATTCGGACGACTACGAGCGACTAGTTGGGCATAACGAGCTTGAACTCGTTGAAGGCAAGTTTCCGGATCCTGGCAAATTGCTGCCGACAGAGGAAGAGCCCTGTTCAGAGTTCCCCATTTTTGCCGCTGAATTGCTGGCTTTGCCTTATCGCATGTTTGGCAAGGAATTCACATCAATGCCCGTTAATTTCAAACTCTTTGGCCCTGAAAAACCATGCCAGGTGCTGTTTAACGTAGCTGTTAACACTTTTTACGGCGATCCAGTGTTGGTAATCATGCCGATGAAATCGACGGTGTTCGAACTGCACCGTAAGGCGATGGAAGGATGAAAAAGATGTATGTGTGCTCCCTGTGGGCACTGTTCTTCTCAATTCTGTTTGGTATTGGCGCCGCAGCCGGTGCAATAGGTTTTATCGGTGCAATGAAAATGTTGGCAGGAGTTCTGTGATGAAAATTGACTTCAACGACTACGGGGCGGTTGCATCGGTAACGATCACCAGCACTATTTTCGAGTTTCGCAAACATAACCGGGTGGTTGACACCACTCTGTTTCTGGTGCCGGGAGTGGTCAGCGAACGGCGCGGAGCATTCTTCATGAAGACATTTATTTCAGGGAAAACCCGCGATGCACTGCGGGCTTATAAAACCGTACAGTGTGAGGTGAAACGATGAGCAAAGGCCAGCAACCAGCCTATCCATGCCCGCGCATCGATACTCCCCGTGACATGACTTACCGCCAGCACCTCGTTGTGCAGATAGCGCCGGTAATGCTCACGAATTTTTTTAGCAATGATGCCTGGCAGGATTACGACGACCTAGCCAGAACTCTGGTGATGGCTGTAGATGCCATCATCGAAGCTGAGCGGGAGACGGCGAAATGAGCAAAATCACTAACCCTGTCGTGCTTATCTATAAGCGCGAAAACAGTGATACCTACGCTGTCGCGATCACCAATGGCAGCCAGGACTATCACGACGCCGTTCTGATGGCGACGATGGAACCGGATATGGCCGGTGATGATGTAGATACCTGGAGCAAAACCGGTTACTACATGGCGGCGGAGATTCAGCGCTTACGCCAGCAGTTGATCGCCCCTTTAAGTATTGGGGAGTTAATTCAGCGTCTTGAATCGCAGACTGGCGACCACTGGGAGAGAGTGGTTAGCGATGTCACTTCTGGTAAACCGTTGACCATCACCCTGCCAGATATTACGTCAAAAGCGTTCTGGAGCGATACCGGGAAAAGCGAAGTATTCCATCCGGAAACCTATAAGCGCTGGGTGAAAGAAGCTATAGAGCGAGCTTGTGTCATTGCCGGGATCGGCGTGGAGGTGAAGTGATGACCACCACCACACCAATAATGACCGCCTCAGGAAGTGTGCAGTTTCGCCACTACATGGTGACTGTTCACGCTATTGAACGCTATATCGAACGCATTGGTGGCGATGTAGGAAATCTGATCCTCGATCTCAAAAACGCCTGGGTATTTGATGTCAGCAAGAAAGGTATTCCCCGCTCTTTGTGCGCCTCAGTCGCACGCTGCGAACGTGAAGGTGGATACGGGCTCAGGCATGACAAGGCTATTTTTCTGATAAAACCCAAGGCGCGCCAGCATGTCATTGTGACGACGTTATCTGCAGAGGTGAAGTAATGCACAAAGCATTTGAAATATGGGTGCGCCAACGGTACGGGAGCCGTTACGACCTTACGCGAGATTGCGACGGTTTTTACTGTAGGGAAGTGGTAAAGCTGATGTTTGATGTGTGGCGCCACTGCCGTGGCCTTGACTTGGTGTGAGGCGGGTATATGAGCAATGTTATTCAGTTAGCTCCTAACGATTGGGTTTGTGAAAGCGTTCTTATCGCGGTTACCGGGCTCAAGCCCGGTACCATCCTCCGGGCCAGAAAAGAGTGCTGGATGGTTGGCCGGGAATATATCCACGTTTCACCAGATGGTAACCCGAAGCCATCAAGTGAATGCATGTATAACCGTAAAGCGGTCGATGCCTGGGTGGCTTCAATGAAAAACAAACAGCCAGGGTGATTTGATGCCATGAAAAAGGTAAGCTCATATCGCTCTTGGGCGTCTGGAGGTATCAATGGATAAAGTCACATATCCAACAGGCGTCGAAAACCACGGTGGCACTTTACGCATCTGGTTTAATTTTAAAGGTAAGCGTGTCAGGGAAAGCCTCGGTGTCCCTGACACCGCTAAGAACAGAAAGATAGCCGGGGAACTGCGGGTGTCGGTATGCTTTGCCATCCGCACGGGAAGCTTTGATTATGCTGAACGGTTTCCAGATTCACCTAACCTTAAAATTTTTGGGTTGGGAAAGAAAGAAATCACAGTGAAAGAACTCGAAGAGAAGTGGCTGGATCTGAAAAAGATGGAAATCAGCTCGAACGCGCACAAACGGTACGAGTCGGTCGTTGCTGTTGTTGTACCGCTGATCGGGTCTAGCCGACTGGTGACAGCGATTGAGAAAGAAGAGTTGCTGTATATCAGGAAAGAGCTTTTGATGGGTTATCAGTGCGCTGTAAAGGGCAGGATCCCCGTTAAGGGCCGGAGCGCGGTCACCGTCAATTACTACATGACGACTATCGCCGGAATGTTCCAGTTCGCCGCCGATAATGGGTACATAAAGGCAAATCCCTTTGATGGAATAAAGCCATTAAAAAGAGCCAGGGTAGAGCCAGACCCGCTCAGTCGTGATGAGTTCATCCGTCTGATAGATGCATGCCGGCATCAGCAGACGAAAAACATGTGGTCACTGGCGGTGTACACAGGTGTTCGTCACGGGGAGCTGGTTTCCCTGGCATGGGAAGATATCGACCTTGAGGCAGGTACAATAACAATTCGCCGCAATTATACAAAGCTGGGCGAGTTCACACTACCGAAAACTGACGCCAGTACGGATAGAGTGATACACCTCATTCAGCCAGCCATCGATGTTTTAAGGAATCAGATGGAAATGACCAGACTCGGGCAACAGCATCACATCAACGTGCAATTGCGTGAGTATGGTAGAACGGCGAAGCACCGGTGTACATTTGTCTTTAACCCTAAGATAGTCCGTCGAAGTAAGGATGTGGGGATTATCTACAAGGTGGATTCGTTTGGTGACTCATGGGACGCAGGGCTAAAAAAGGCGGGTATCAGGCATCGAAAAGCTTACCAGTCGCGCCACACTTACGCGTGCTGGTCACTCGCCGCCGGCGCCAATCCAAGCTTTATAGCCAGTCAGATGGGGCACGCTAGCGCGCAGATGGTTTTCAATGTGTACGGCGCATGGATGGCAGACAATAACGCAGAGCAGATCGCAATGCTGAATCAGAAGCTGGGCGACTTTGCCCCATTGATGCCCCATAGGCCACAAACAAACAGCATAGGACTATTAAAATCAGTCAGTTAACCCAACATACCCGACATGTTAACTGTGTGGAAGGCAACACCACGCTGTACGCACTGCCAAAAGCCGAGATTGTTGCGCGCTGGCATGCACAGACCACCGATGCGTTTCGATTTTGTTTTAAGTTTCCGGCCACCATTTCACATCAGGCTGCGCTGCGTAATTGTGATGACCTGGTACAGGAATTTTTCGCGCGCATGTCGCCACTGGATGCCCGTATCGGACAATACTGGTTGCAGCTACCTGCCACGTTCGGCCCGCGTGACCTCCCTGCCCTGTGGCAATTCCTCGATGCCCTCCCTAAAACGTTTACCTACGGTGTCGAGGTTCGTCATCCGGATTTCTTTGCGAAAGGTGAATCAGAGATCCGGCTCAATCGGGGTCTGCATGAACGCGGAATTAATCGGGTCATTTTAGACAGCCGTCCGGTCCATGCCGCGATCCCACACACGGAAGCGATACGCGATGCTCAACGTAAGAAACCTAAGGTCCCGGTGCATGCGGTGGTGACGGCAACCCACCCGATGGTCCGTTTTATCGGTAGCGATGATATGGCTCAGAACCGGGCATTTTTCGCCGCCTGGCTGGCAAAGTTGCCACTCTGGCAACAGACCAGCACGCCATACCTGTTTTTGCACACGCCGGATATCGCACAGGCTCCTGAGCTGGTAGACACGCTATGGGCAGATTTACGTAGTGCCCTGCCAGAGATCGGATCAGCACCGTCGATTCCACAGCAATCTTCTCTTTTCTGAAAATGCCACCTATCATAGTCAATGCCAGCAGCCATTTTAAAAGGGAGTTTGTATGGTAAGCGCGCTTTATGCCGTCCTGGGTGCGTTATTGTTAATAAAGTTCTCCTTTGACGTCGTTCGCCTGCGCATGCAATATCGCGTTGCCTATGGTGATGGCGGCTTTAGTGAGCTGCAAAGCGCTATCCGCATTCACGGTAATGCGGTGGAATATATTCCCGTTGCATTAGTGCTGCTGTTATTTATGGAAATGAACGGCGCAGAAACGTGGATGGTGCATCTTTGCGGGCTGATGTTGATTGCCGGGCGACTGATGCATTATTACGGATTCCACCACCGTCTTTTCCGCTGGCGCCGTTCCGGCATGAGCGCCACCTGGTGTTCACTGTTGCTAATGGTGCTGGCGAATCTTTGGTATATGCCCTGGGAGTTGGTTTTCTCCCTGCATTAGCGCACAATACGCCACTTTATTTTTCCCGGATTTTTACGTTATGTCTCACCGCGACACGCTTTTTTCTGCGCCTATCGCCAGTCTGGGTGACTGGACCTTTGATGAACGGGTAGCTGAAGTCTTCCCGGATATGATCCAGCGTTCCGTTCCTGGTTATTCCAATATCATTTCGATGATTGGCATGCTGGCCGAACGTTTCGTGCAACCCAACACGCAGGTCTACGATCTGGGCTGTTCTCTGGGCGCGGCGACGCTCTCGGTACGTCGCAATATCCATCATGAGAATTGCAAAATTATTGCCGTCGATAACTCCCCGGCCATGGTTGAGCGCTGTCGTCGTCATATCGATGCCTATAAAGCCCCCACGCCTGTTGACGTGGTCGAAGGCGATATTCGCAACATAACTATCGAAAACGCCTCGATGGTGGTGCTGAATTTTACCCTGCAATTCCTTGAACCACCTGAGCGCCAGGCATTGTTGGATAAGATTTATCAGGGGTTAAACCCCGGCGGCGCGTTGGTGCTGTCAGAGAAGTTCAGCTTCGAAGATGCCAAAGTTGGCGAGCTGCTGTTCAACATGCACCACGACTTCAAACGCGCCAATGGCTACAGCGAACTGGAAATCAGCCAGAAGCGCAGCATGCTGGAAAATGTGATGCTAACTGACTCTGTTGAAACGCACAAAGCGCGTCTGCACCAGGCAGGTTTTGAGCACAGCGAATTATGGTTCCAGTGTTTCAACTTTGGTTCTCTGGTGGCATTGAAAGCTGAGGCTAGCGCATGATCGACTTTGGTAACTTTTATCAGCTGATTGCCAAAAATCATCTTTCCCATTGGCTGGAAACGCTGCCAGCGCAAATCGCGACCTGGCAGCGCGATCAACACGGCTTGTTTAAGCAGTGGTCGAATGCCGTGGAGTTTCTGCCGGAACTGACGCCACATCGTCTGGATTTACTGCATAGCGTGACTGCCGAAAGCGAGGAGCCGCTCAGCGAAGGTCAGCTTAAACGTATCGACACCCTGATGCGTAACCTGATGCCGTGGCGCAAAGGTCCATATTCGCTGTACGGCGTCAATATTGATACCGAATGGCGTTCCGACTGGAAGTGGGATCGCGTTCTGCCGCATTTGTCTGACCTCACCGGACGTACCATTCTTGATGTTGGCTGCGGCAGCGGATATCACATGTGGCGCATGATTGGCGCGGGGGCGCATCTGGCGGTTGGCATTGATCCTACGCAGCTGTTCCTGTGTCAGTTTGAAGCGGTACGTAAACTGCTGGGTAACGATCAGCGCGCGCATCTGCTGCCGCTGGGTATTGAGCAGCTTCCGGCGCTCAACGCCTTTGATACCGTATTCTCTATGGGCGTGCTTTATCACCGCCGCTCACCGCTGGAACATCTCTGGCAGTTGAAAGATCAACTGGTAAAAGACGGAGAGCTGGTGCTGGAAACGCTGGTGGTCGAAGGTGATGAAAATACCGTTCTGGTACCAGGCGATCGCTACGCGCAAATGCGTAACGTCTACTTTATTCCATCCGCACTGGCGCTTAAAAACTGGCTGGAAAAATGCGGATTTGTCGATGTTCGTATCGCCGACGTGTGTGTGACCACTACCGAAGAACAACGTCGCACCGAATGGATGATAACCGAATCGCTGGCCGACTTCCTTGACCCGAACGACCACAGCAAGACGGTGGAAGGCTACCCCGCCCCACTGCGCGCGGTATTGATTGCACGTAAACCGTAATGGATTGCCGGAGCACCGTTTCTCCAAAATAGTTCAAGTTGCAGCAAGGCGGCAACGCAGCAAATCCCCGGGAGCGTAGATAACTACGTGGCCAGGGTGAGCTAGGCGGCCAACGCTGCTGCGGCTTGAAATATGAAGGAGAAAAAAAGGCCCCTGTTGAATTGGCAGGGGCCTGGTACGAGCAAGCATCATATTGGGCGACATGATGCAACGGTAAAAATCAGCTGGCCTGGTGGTGCGCAATGATTGCCTTCATTTCAGCAACCGCCGCCCCGTCAACCGCATAGCGGGAATATTCATCCGCCTGCGTATCCGAAGACATCGACAACCCCGAATTGCGATACCGCATGGGTGAAGCCAGCCATACTCCGGCAGAACTGTGGACTTCCTGCACTCCAGCGTTGAGGAACAGGGATAAATTCGCGGCGCGAACCCCCGCTCCGGCCATAATGATTGGAGCATCCACCTGCTCAATAAGTTCCATTATTTTTGTTAAACCTTGCGCTGCATCTGATTTTTGCCCGGAAGTTAGTACTCTGGCGACGCCTAAATCGGACAATTTATTCAGCGCATTTAATGGGTTGGCGCACATATCGAAGGCCCGATGAAACGTGACATTTAGCGGGCCCGCAGCAACCATTATTTTTTCCATACGTGGCATATCGACATTCCCGTCCACATCGAGAATGCCGGTCACCAGCCCTGAAAAACCTAAATCTCTGACCATCGCGATATCATCAAGCATCGCGGCAAATTCACCGTCGGTGTAACAAAAATCGCCCCCACGCGGACGGATAATGGGATTAACGGGAATAGAGACATGCTGGCGTACAGAGCGCAACACCCCCAGCGACGGCGTTAAGCCTCCTTCTTTGGGCGCCGAGCACAGTTCAATACGATCCGCGCCGTTTTGCTGCGCCGTGCGCGCGCACTCCATGCTGTAACAGCAGATTTCCAGCAATGTCATATTTACTCCTGTTGCTCGCTTGCGACAATCGCTTCAATTGACCACGGATGAAATTTGAGGGTGACGCTGCCATCACTGACCGCCAGTGTCGGATTCGGTAAACGCTCACGCTCTCCTTTTGGCGAGCTGGTTTTCACGAAAATCCCCGGCTGACTCAATCCTTCATCAGAAAGCAGCGCCAGCGCTCGCGCATTCAACGTCTCCACGTCACCCGGCAGAACTATTTCAACATGCTCCCAGCCTTCATGCGGATAGCGTTTTTCGCCCGGCCATGGCAGCTCTACGATGGTAAATTGCCAGTGTTGCACACAAACGGGTTCATCAAGCTTGAACAGGCAAATCGGTCGGCCATTAATGATATTTTCTGATAACAGTTCGCCACACTGTTCAAATCCCCGACGCCAGCGCTCTGCGGTGGTATTTTGATGACAGCGCAGAGAAATGTGATCGGCTTCAAGCGATGAGACATCCAGCCCAAGGCGAGTGGAAAGATCCGTTAACGCCTGAATGAAATGCGGTAAATCTGCGGAAATATCATGCAGTTCTGCAACTGTTTGCCAGTTCGCCATAATGAAAGCTCATATCCATGTTCAAAGCGGCTAATTTACCCTGTTGCGCAGCCCCAACCAACTGCTGATTTTCTTAAGCGCGATATGAATAATTATACGTAATAACAATGTTTATATTTCAGGCTGCTGGCGGTACTCGCAATGCTGACGGCAACGGGCATTTGCAGTATACTCCCGGCCTTAATTCTTAAACTGGTGCGGTCAATTTTAAGCCGCTTCATAAATGTAAGGTATTCCGGTGAATATTCAGGCTCTTCTCTCAGAAAAAGTCAGTCAGGCCATGATTGCTGCAGGCGCGCCTGCAGATTGCGAACCGCAGGTTCGTCAGTCAGCAAAAGTACAGTTCGGCGACTATCAGGCTAACGGCATGATGGCTGTCGCGAAAAAACTGGGTATGGCGCCGCGACAACTGGCTGAGCAGGTGCTGACTCATCTGGATCTCAACGGGATCGCCAGCAAAGTTGAAATTGCGGGCCCGGGCTTTATTAACATTTTTCTCGATCCGGCATTTCTGGCGCAGCATGTTCAGCAGGCGCTGACCTCCGATCGTCTGGGCGTTACCCAACAGGCTAAACAAACCGTTGTGGTTGACTACTCCGCACCTAACGTCGCGAAAGAAATGCACGTGGGTCACCTGCGCTCCACCATCATCGGCGACGCTGCGGTACGTACGCTGGAGTTCCTTGGTCACAATGTTATCCGCGCTAACCACGTCGGCGACTGGGGCACTCAGTTCGGTATGCTCATCGCATGGCTGGAAAAACAGCAGCAGGAAAATGCCGGTGAGATGGCGCTGGCCGATCTGGAAGGTTTCTACCGTGATGCGAAAAAACATTACGACGAAGATGAAGCCTTCGCCGAGCGCGCCCGTAGCTATGTGGTGAAACTGCAAGGCGGCGACGAATATTTCCGCGAGATGTGGCGCAAACTGGTCGACATCACTATGTCGCAGAACCAGTTAACCTATGACCGTCTGAACGTGACTCTGACCCGTGACGACGTGATGGGCGAAAGCCTGTACAACCCGATGCTGCCGGGCATTGTGGCCGATCTCAAAGCGAAAGGTCTGGCTGTTGAAAGCGAAGGCGCTACCGTCGTATTCCTTGATGAGTATAAGAACAAGGAAGGCGAACCGATGGGCGTTATCATTCAGAAGAAAGATGGCGGCTATCTCTACACCACGACCGATATCGCCTGTGCGAAGTATCGTTACGAAACGCTGCACGCCGACCGCGTCCTCTATTACATCGACTCCCGTCAGCATCAGCATTTAATGCAGGCCTGGACCATCGTGCGTAAAGCCGGTTATGTGCCGGACTCCGTACCGCTGGAACACCATATGTTCGGCATGATGCTGGGTAAAGACGGTAAGCCGTTCAAAACGCGTGCGGGCGGCACGGTAAAACTGGCCGATCTGCTGGATGAAGCGCTGGAGCGCGCACGTCGTCTGGTGGCCGAGAAGAACCCGGACATGCCTGCTGATGAGCTGGAAAAACTGGCGAATGCCGTTGGTATCGGCGCGGTGAAATATGCGGATCTGTCGAAAAACCGTACCACCGACTATATCTTCGACTGGGACAACATGCTGGCGTTCGAAGGCAATACCGCGCCGTACATGCAGTATGCTTATACCCGCGTACTGTCCGTATTCCGTAAAGCGGATATCGACGAAAGCGCGCTGGCAAATGCGCAGGTGATTATTAACGAAGATCGCGAAGCTCAGTTGGCCGCCCGCCTGCTGCAGTTTGAAGAAACGCTGACCGTTGTTGCACGTGAAGGTACACCGCACGTGATGTGCGCTTATCTGTACGACGTTGCCGGCCTGTTCTCTGGCTTCTACGAACACTGCCCGATCCTCAGTGCTGAAAACGAAGAAATTCGTAACAGCCGCCTGAAACTGGCACAGCTGACGGCGAAAACCCTGAAGCTGGGTCTGGATACGCTGGGTATCGAAACCGTAGAACGCATGTAATCACCTCGAGTGATGTGAAAGCCTGCGCTATGTCGCGGGCTTTTTTATTTTCCCGAATGACCTCCCTCGTAGGCCTGATAAGCGAAGCGCCATCAGGCGGTCAGGCGCACCTTGCCGGATGGCGGCGTAAACGCCTTATCCGGCCTACGAGAAACGACTACGTTCGCTGTAATTTGTAACAACTCACAAGGAATGACACATTTCCGTAGAGGGATGGAACATTTTTTGCCTGTCATCCCGTTTACGCCTCCGTATCATTAGGCGGCGAATTAATCGGGTACGGGTCAATGACATTCAGAGATTTTGAGGCGGAAGAAAAACTTTTCCAGCGGCGTGTAATGGTGGCCTTTGGCCTGGTCGTCATCTGTTTTGGCATCCTGATTTATAACCTCTACAACTTACAAATCCGTCAACACCAGTATTACACCACCCGATCGGATGCAAACGACATCAAAATGCTGCCCGTCGCCCCAACGCGCGGTATCATTTATGATCGCAACGGTATCCCGCTGGTACGAAATGTCACCTGGTACGACATTTCTGTTACGCCTTATAAAATCAGCGATATGGACGCCCTGCTGAAACAACTCACGCCGATTGTTGACCTCACGCCAGATGATATTGACCAGTTTCGCCATGAACTGAAGGCCAGTAGCCGCTATCGGCCGGTAGTACTTAAAAATGCGCTGACCGATGTAGAAATTGCCCGTTTTTCTGTGAACCAGTTCCATTTCAGCGGCGTGACCATCAATAGCTACGAAGATCGCCAGTATCCTTATGGGGCGGCGCTGGCACATGTACTTGGCTACGTATCAAAAATCAACGATAGCGATCTGAAAGCACTGGATAAAAAAGGACTGGCAGAGAACTACGCCGCCGATCACAACATCGGTAAACAGGGCATTGAGCACTACTACGAGAATGATCTGCACGGCAAAACGGGTTATCAGGAAGTGGAAGTTGATAATCACGGGCGTATTGTACGTTTGATTAAAGACGTTCCCCCTGTAGCCGGCAAAGATATCCATCTGACGCTGGATTTACACTTGCAGGAATACATTGAAAGCCTGCTGGTGGGCCAACGCGCCGCGGTGTTGGTGGAAGATCCCCATGATGGCTCCGTGCTGGCAATGGTCTCAAACCCCAGCTACGATCCGAACCCGTTTGTCAAAGGCATCAGCTACCAGGATTACAACACGCTGTTGCAGGATAAAGACCTGCCATTAATTAACCGCGTCACCCAGGGGTTATATCCTCCTGCCTCAACGGTAAAACCGTACATGGCGATGTCAGCGTTACTGGACGGCGTGATCACGCCGCAGACCAGCTTCTTCGGCGCGCCCACCTGGACGCTCCCCGGCACCGAGCGACATTACCGGGACTGGAAGAAAACCGGCCACGGTATGCTGGATGTCACCAAAGCGATTGAAGAGTCTGCCGACACGTTCTTTTATCAGGTGGCGTATATGATGGGAATTGACCGCATTAACAGCATGCTTAGCCAGTTTGGCTACGGCAAACCGACCGGCATCGATCTTGATGAAGAGTACAACGGCCTGCTGCCAAGCCGCGACTGGAAACAACGGGTGCATAAAAAAGCCTGGTACCAGGGAGATACCATTTCGGTCGGCATCGGCCAGGGCTACTGGATTGCCACGCCAATTCAGATGGTAAAAGCGATGGTCGCACTGATTAACAACGGGAAAGTTATTGCCCCTCACCTGCTACAGGATGAAGAAAGCGGCAAATCAATCACTCACTATCAGGCACCGGAGGCACCCACACAAATTGCTTCTGCTTCATCACCCTATTGGGGACTGGTGCGTCAGGCGATGTTCGGCATGGCGAATGCACCAAACGGTACCGGATATAAATTTTTCCATACGGCACCTTATGGCATCGCAGCCAAAAGTGGGACATCACAGGTCTTTAGTCTGAAAGAAAACCAGACTTACAATGCGAAGATGATCCCCATACGACTGCGTGACCATGTGTTCTATACCGCATTTGCGCCGTATAAGAATCCAAAAGTCGCCATCGCATTGATTCTGGAAAACGGCGGCAGCGACGGGGTTACCGCCGCGCCGGTCATGCGTCAAATCATGGACCATCTGTTTGCGCCGCAGGACAACAGCGGGCAACCCGATGCCGCAGAACAACCAGGCCCGGTCAGCACGGCGTCAGCGAACGACACGATTAATAGTACTTACGCAAGTATTCGGTAAGGCACAGCATTGCCATTGCCTGCCCGTAAGGCATAGAGGTGAGTGGGATGTTGTGGTAGAAATCGAGATCGTGCCCCATGCCGGTGCCAAACGAGGTTTGTAGCAACTCCCCTTCAGGGGAAATGTGTTGCACAATACCTCTGATAGCTTTCTCCGCCACCCCCTCATATTCCTGCCCGACATAGCGTTTACGCACCGCTTTGAGAATACCGTAAGCGAATCCAGCCGTTGCGGAGGCTTCCAGATATGACTGAGCATCGTCCAGTAAGGTGTGCCACAACCCGCTCTCATCCTGACATTCCGCCAGAGCTGCAATTTGCGCATTGAGAACCTGCACCAGATAACGGTGAACGGCACTGTTTGCCGGCAAATCGATAAGCTCAAGGAAGTCCGGGATCACCATCGTAAGCCAACTATTACCACGCGCCCAACGGGCGTTTGCGAAGTTATGCCGTCCCACATAGCTCCAGCCGTGGAACCACAGCCCCGTTTTCTTATCCATCAGATTTTGTACATGCAGCAGAAACTGATACGTGGCCTCTTCGATATACGCTGGACGATTGAGCAACTTGCCAATTTTCGCCAGCGGCAGCACCGTCATCATCAGCGTGTCATCCCACATCTGTTGATGATTTTCTTCTGCCAGCGTGATGTGTTGCATACCGCCAAACTCGGTGCGGGGCATATCATGCATTGCCCACTCCGCCCAGCTGTCGAGCCACGGCAGGTACGCCGGATTACGCGTTTCTTCATAACGATATGCCAGCGTTAAAAACGGGGCCATGGTGTTAACGTTTTTGGTTGTTGCGCCTTCCGCAAAGCGTTCGGTAAACCAGCTGTCGATGATATCGCGCATCGTTGCATCGCCAGTTTGCTGATAATACTGATACATTCCGTATAGGCCAACGCCGTGCGTCCACTCCCATCCGGCCCAGCCTTTGGTATCAATAACACGTCCGTCATCCAGCCGCAGCAAGAACTCGCCCGTTTCATCATGAATATTGACCAGGTTATGCGTCACCTTTTTAATGAGCGTTTTTAATTCATCCCTGGCAATAAAATGTTCTGGTTGACGCAACAATGGACTGTGTTTAACCGGGTAAACAATCATTTCCTTAACCTCTGTCAGTGTCGAATTCAATGCTGCACCCTGTTCCAGTTTCGGCGCGGCAGGTTTATTACGATTCGGATAACCCTGTGTGTTGTTACCCTAAAGTGCTTCGTAAACATTGGGTATCATTACCGGGCCACAGTAAAAGCTAACCGCAGGGGAAACCTTTTTGTTTCTGCCAGGGGTTTTTGCGAAATGGCAATAGCACAAAGAGTCCGATAACACAGGTCACTGATTTTATAAAACAGCGTTTCTTTTTAATCGGGATGGTTGATCAGAACTGCGAGGTGGCCAGCAGTTTCGCCTGCTGGCCGACGTAAAGAAGGGAATTAACGGTAGTTCACAATCACCTGATTGCTCTGAACCTGCAAGGCAGGGAGCAGGCGACCGCCACCAGGCACTTCCCAGACGAAGTGCATTGGTTCAATTGCAGGGACATTATTAAAGCCATTGGTGGTACCGCTTTGTCCATCCAGTTCGACACAACGGGATTGAGAGCATAAGCGCACACGTAACCCCGCAGGCGTAGGACCATTTAATTCATAGCGCCAGGCGACCAGCGTCATCAGACCGGAAACGGGCTGGCTGGGAACCAAAGGCGAAGATGAAGCCGACTCCCCACGATAATTTAAGGTAATCCCCATACCACTTGCCTGCCATGTCCCTTCCCCGGCGGCCTGTGCCGCCAGTGGAAAAAGCAACAGCCAAAGAAATGTACGCATTATTTACCTCCAATGGTCGCGGTCATACGGATATGGCGGTTATCGGAAAGCTCCATATTCGACAACACCACCAACTGCGGAATACTGCGGCGTAAAAAACGCGCAAGGAGAGGTCGCAGCGCATGATTCACCAGCAATACTGGCGGCGCACCCAACATTTCCTGACGCGACAGTGCTTCCTGCGTCTGTGCCAGCAACCGGTCTGCCAGACCAGGTTCAAGGCCCCCACCGCCCTGTAACGCCTGCAACAACAGACGCTCAAGCGGTGTATCAAGTCCGATAACCTGAACTTCCTCGTTACCCGGGAACCACTGCTGAGTAATCGCCCGTCCAAGCGCCACACGCACCACTGCGGTAAGTTCATGCGGATCATTCTGTAACGGGGCATGTTCCGCCAACGTTTCAAGAATGGTGCGCATATCACGAATAGGGACTTTTTCATCCAACAGGTTCTGCAGCACTTTGTGCAGTGTGGTCAGTGTGACCACACCCGGCACCAGATCTTCTGTCAGTTTTGGCATTTCTTGTGAAACTCGATCCAATAACTGTTGCGCCTCCTGGCGACCAAAAAGCTCTGCGGCAAACTGGCCAATCAGATGGTTCAGATGTGTGGCAACGACCGTACTGGCTTCGACAACGGTGAAGCCCTGAATTTGCGCCTGCTCTTTTAGCGCGCTTTCAATCCAGATAGCATCCAGACCAAAAGCAGGATCAACTGTTTTCTCCCCTGGCAGCGATCCGGCCGCGGTACCTGGGTTGATAGCCAGCCAGCGCCCAGGGTAAGCATCACCACTACCAATCTCGACCCCTTTCATCAGAATACGATAGCGGGCAGGTTGCAGATCCATATTGTCGCGAATGTGTACCACTGGCGGCAGGAACCCCATATCCTGGGCAAATTTCTTACGAATGCTGCGAATACGCCCCAGCAATTCGCCGTCCTGTTGGAAGTCCACCATCGGAATCAGGCGATACCCAACCTCCATTCCCAGCGTGTCTTCCAACTGAACATCACTCCACGTAGCTTCCACCACCGAGTTGTTTTCCGGCATTTTCACCGGCTGAGCTTCTTCTGGCGCTTTTTGCTCGCGTCCGCGCATCCACCAGGCCAGCCCCAGCAATGCCGCGGTAAACATCAGAAACACCAGGTTTGGCATTCCCGGTACCAGCCCCAGTAAACCGAGGACCGCCGCACTAAGCAGCATAACGCTTGGGTTGCTGAACAACTGGGTGACCATCTGCTCACCCACGTCCTGATCGGTACTCACGCGGGTTACGATAACCCCCGCCGCCGTTGAGATAACCAACGCAGGGATCTGGGCTACCAGCCCGTCACCGATGGTCAGCAGGGTATAGCTTTCTGCCGCACTGCCCATGCTCATACCGTGCTGCAACACCCCAACCAGCAAACCGCCCACCACGTTGATGACCATGATCAGAATACCGGCGATGGCATCCCCACGAACAAATTTACTCGCACCGTCCATGGAGCCGTAAAAATCGGCTTCCTGTGTCACTTCAGAACGGCGTTTTTTTGCTTCATCTTCACCAATCAATCCCGCATTCAGATCGGCATCAATCGCCATCTGTTTACCCGGCATCCCATCCAGCACGAAGCGCGCACCCACTTCCGCGATACGTCCCGCACCTTTGGTGATAACCATAAAGTTAATGATGACGAGAATGACGAAGACCACGATACCGATGGCAAAGTTACCGCCGACCAGGAAGTGACCAAAGGCTTCCACCACCTTACCTGCCGCCGCGGCACCGGTATGTCCTTCCATCAAAATGATACGCGTTGACGCGACGTTCAGTGCCAGGCGCAACAAAGTGGTGAACAGCAGAATCGTTGGGAATGCGGCGAATTCAAGCGTGCGCTGAGTGAACATCGCCACCAACAGCACCATGATCGACAGCGCAATGTTAAAGGTGAACAGTAAATCGAGGATGAAGGCCGGAAGCGGCAACACCATCATCGACAGGATCAGCAGAATGAGGATCGGCCCGGCAAGAATTTGCCATTGCGTGGATTTCAGGTTGCCGGGCAGACGCAGCATCGCGACCAGATTAGCCATCAGTATTCTTCTCGTTCATAAAATCCAGTGCTTCAGGCACCGGAAGGTTTCCAGGTTGTGGTGGCGGTGTGCCGCCAGCCAGACGCCAGCGTTTTAGCTGCCATACCCATGCCAACACTTCGGCAACGGCGGCATACAATTGGCTAGGTATTTGCTGACCGATCTCAGCATGGCGATATAACGCACGCGCCAGCGGCGGAGCTTCTAACGTTGGGACACGGTGCTCCGCGCCAATCTCTCGAATACGCAATGCCACCAGCCCGGCCCCTTTAGCCACAACTTTTGGCGCGCTCATTTTGTTTTCGTCGTACTGCAAGGCAACCGAATAGTGCGTAGGGTTGGTCACAATAACATCCGCCTTCGGCACATCCGCCATCATGCGGCGCTGTGCGGCCGCACGCTGCATCTGGCGAATTTTGCCCTTAACGTGCGGGTCACCTTCGCTTTCTTTAAATTCGTCACGGATATCCTGACGCGACATCCGCAGTTTTTTCACGTGGCTATAAATCTGGAAAAAGACGTCAAACCCCACCATCGGGATGACGCCAAGCACCACCAGTAATGCGCACATACCGACTAAATCCAGCGCATTACCCATCGCCGTAATTGGGGATTCGGCCATCAGGCGCATCATCTCCGGCCAGTTGTGCCAGAGATAGAAGCCCGCTACGCTACCCACCAACGTGGATTTTAATATGGCTTTGAGCAGCTCCGCCCCGGTTTGCGCCGAGAACATACGCTTAATACCTGGTAACGGATTCAGCTTTGAGAATTTGGGTTGCAGCGATTTACCACTGAAGATCAAGCCGCCAAGCATCACCGGGGAGATCAATGCCACCAGCACTACCCCGGTAATCAGCGGCAACAACGCAATCATGGCGTCTTTAATCAACAAAATGATTTGACTCAGGATCAGGTTTGGGTCGTTGACCATACTGTGGTCAAAACGTAATCCGGCCGACAGCATACCGGCCAGTCTGCGGGCGAGCGACTCCCCGCCAATCCAGATAATGCACACGCCCACCAGCAAAATAAGCAGTGAGGTTAGCTCCTTGGATCGGGGTATCTGCCCTTCTTCCCGTGCTTTTTCAAGTCGGTGGGGTGTGGGGGCTTCTGTTTTGTCGTCGTCGCTTTCTTCTGCCACGCATCAGACCCTGGATAGAGATATAGGCGTGAATGATGCCAGAACAGCCATGCAACAATGGGAAGAGTAAGCGGTAAAAAAGACGGGATTTATGGCTTTAACGCCAATTGCCGATGAATAACATGTAAGCCGGATGAGAAGTTTCCTTCCGCATCCGGCAAATACACATCAGAAACCGAGGCTATCCAGCAGGTCGTCGACCTGATCCTGGCTTGCCACTACGCCGGCTTTAGAAGTGTCAACCTGCGGACCGTTCAGCAAGCTTTCGTTCTCGCGTTTTGGACGAGCGCCCTGTTCCGGAATGTTTTCCAGCAGCACCATCAGCAGTTGACGCTCAATCTCCTGGATAACATCCATCATGCGTTTGATAACCTGACCGGTGAGATCCTGGAAATCCTGCGCCATCATGATGTCCAGCAATTGGGCATTGGTAAAGCTGGTATGACCGGGGACATCACCAAGGAACTGGCGGGTATCAGTGACCAGTTCACGGGCATCGGACAGTTCAATCGGATTTTCGAACCATTCATCCCAGCGTTTGGTCAGGTCTTTTGCCCCTTTTTCCATGGCATCCTGATGCGGCTGTGAAGCTTCTACGCTGTTCAGCGCACGCTCTGCCGCCTGTGCAGTCATTTGTACAACGTAGTCCAGGCGATCGCGCGCGTCAGGAATGGCTTCCGCCGCTTCGGCAATGGCCTGATCCAGCCCCAGTTCACGCAGGCTGTCGCGCAGCATTCGGGTCAAACTACCGATGCGCGCAATGATGTCCCCTGCCGAGTGCTCGTCAACAGGTTTAATTTGTGGTTGCATCATCATCACATCCTCACATGCCCAGTTTCTCAAAGATCTTATTGAGTTTTTCTTCCAGCGTCGCCGCGGTGAACGGTTTTACAACATAACCACTGGCACCCGCCTGTGCTGCCGCAATAATGTTTTCTTTCTTCGCTTCTGCCGTCACCATCAGCACCGGCAGGGCAGACATACTGCCGTCAGCACGAATGGTTTTCAGCAGTTCAAGACCGTCCATGTTAGGCATGTTCCAGTCGGAAATCACAAATCCGAATCCCCCTGCCTGCAGTTTGTTCAACGCGTCTACGCCATCTTCAGCTTCTTCAACGTTGTTAAAACCCAGTTCTTTCAGCAGGTTACGCACAATGCGACGCATGGTGGAAAAGTCATCCACAACCAAAAACCTAAGCTCTTTATCCGCCATAAAAATAAACTCCTGATTCAAATACGTATTGCCTGTCCGGCACTGATTTTCGCCAGCATTTGCTGGCTTACCTGGCTAAGATCGACCACTTCGCTTACGCCACCCATATTGATGGCCTCGCGCGGCATGCCGAACACCACACAACTTGCTTCGTTTTGCGCAATGGTCCAGGCACCCGCCTGGTTCATCGCTAACATTCCGGCGGCCCCATCGTTGCCCATACCTGTCAGGATCACCCCGACGGCATTGCGCCCCGCATGTTTCGCCACCGAATGGAACAGCACATCCACTGAAGGCCGATGCCGGTTAACCGGCGGGCCATCATGAATTTTGATCTGGTAGTTCGCCCCGCTACGCGCCAGTTCCATATGCTTGTCGCCAGGCGCGATATACGCATGCCCAGGAAGCACACGTTCTCCGTCTTCAGCCTCTTTCACGGTTATCTGACACAGTTTGTTCAGACGTTCGGCGAACGAACGGGTAAATCCTGGCGGCATATGCTGGGTAATAAGAATACCGGGACTTGAAAGCGGCAATGGCTGGAGTACATGACGAATTGCCTCTGTTCCTCCGGTTGATGCGCCGATAACCAGCAGTTTTTCCGAACTGAGTAACGGTCCTGCTTTCAAGGTCGCTGGCGCTGCCGTAGGTTTGTGGGCGGCCAGTTTTGCGCGCGATGCAGTGCGGATTTTCTCCGCAATCATCTCGCTATACGCCAGCATTCCTTCGCGGATCCCCAACTGAGGTTTGGTGACAAAGTCAATTGCCCCCAACTCCAGGGCCCGCAGCGTGACCTCAGACCCTTTGCCAGTCAGTGAAGAGACCATCACCACGGGCATCGGACGCAGACGCATCAACTTTTCAAGAAAATCGAGGCCGTCCATGCGCGGCATTTCAACATCCAGCGTCAGAACGTCGGGATTAAATTTTTTGATGAGATCCCGCGCAACCAAAGGATCAGGTGCCGTCGCAACCATCTCCATATCGCTGTGGCTGTTAATAATCTCGGTCATGATTTGACGCATCAATGCAGAATCATCAACCGACAATACCCTGATTTTACTCATGCTTTATCCTTACCTAGCGCATACACCGTCTGCCCGCGCAGGCTAAACTCGCGCACGAGGTTGCTAAAGTTTTCTGAATGACCTGCAAACAGCAGTCCGTCAGGTTTAAGGAGTGGAACAAAACGGTGCAAAATGTCCTGCTGAGTCGTTTTGTCAAAATAGATCATGACGTTACGACAGAATATGGCGTCGAACGGGCCTGGCACGTTGTATTTTTTGTCCAGTAAATTCACGCTGGAAAACTCAACATGGCTTGCCAGTTCCTGCCGTACGCGCACCAGCCCTTCATGAGGCCCGGTACCGCGCATGAAATAACGCTGCAACTGCTGTGGCGACAACGTCTTTAGCTCGTCAAGACGGTAAATACCGCTTCTTGCCTTTTCCAACACCTCAGTATCAATGTCGCTCGCAAAAACACGCCAGCGACCCGGCGCCATACCCAGGGTATCGGCCAGCGTAATCGCAATACTGTAAGGTTCTTCTCCGGTAGACGCTGCCGCGCTCCAGACGCGATATTCACCGCTGTGTCGACGGGCGTGGTCAGACAGCACAGGAAAGTGATGCCCTTCGCGAAAAAAAGCGGTCAGATTGGTGGTCAGGGAGTTAATAAAAGCCTGCCACTCAGCACTGTTCTGGTTGGCTTCCAGCATACTGAGATAGCGACCAAAATCATCCAGTCCCAGGGTACGCAACCGGCGAACCAGGCGGTTATAAACCATGTCCCGCTTATGGTCGGCCAGTACGATCCCCGCACGCTGGTAGATTAATTGACATATCCGACGAAAATGCGCGTCAGACAGCGCGAGGCGCTGTGTCATCTGTAACAATAATGACGTTTGCCCGGTGGGCAGAGATGATGTCATAGCGCCTTCTCAATCACATTCAGGATACAACGGGCGCAACCTGCGGCTGCGCCAACTCTTGTTTTGCTACGGTTTGCTCTTCAAGCTTGAAAAATGCGACACAGGCGGAAAGATTATCGGCCTGCGTGGCGAGTTGTCCGGTGGCGGATGCGGCTTCTTCCACCAGCCCGGCGTTTTGCTGCGTCACTGAGTCCATCTGGCTGACGGCCTGCGCCACCTGCTCAATGCCTCTGCGCTGTTCATCGGATGCCGAGGCAATCTCGCCCATGATGTCGTTAACCCGGGTCACCGAACTGACAATTTCCGTCATCGTGCGCGACGCCATATCCACCAGTTGCGAGCCCTGATGTACCCGGGTGACTGACTCCTCAATGAGCCCCTTAATTTCTTTCGCCGCCTGCGCGCTACGGCTTGCCAGATTACGCACTTCACCAGCGACGACGGCAAAACCACGCCCTTGCTCCCCCGCACGAGCGGCCTCGACCGCGGCATTCAACGCCAGGATATTGGTCTGGAAGGCAATGCTGTCAATCACACCGATGATGTCGCCGATTTTCTGCGAGCTGGCAGAAATCTCATGCATGGTGCTGGCAACCCGGGACGTCTGCTCGCCACCTTTATGCGCTGTGTCTGCCGCACTTTTGGCAATGCCTGAGGCTTGTCGCGCGTTATCCGCATTTTGCCCCACGGTAGCGGTAAGCTGTTCCATACTGGCTGCCGTTTGCGCCAGCGATGCCGCCTGCTGTTCAGTTCGCGAGGACAGGTCGTTATTACCCATCGCGATTTCCGAGATCCCGGTATGCATTGCCGAGCTCCCCTGGCGTACCTCACTGACCGTCTCACGCAGTGCCTGTTGCATCGCTTTCAGGCTGGCAAAAATGGCTGAAATCTCATTACGCCCATAAACCGCTATCGGTCGCGCCAGATTACCCGCCGCAATACTGTCGAAATGGCTACCGATGATAGCCAGCGGCTGTACAATCATTTTGCGCGACCAGTACAGCGCTGCAGTCGTTAATAGCGCCGCCAGTACCAGCATGGTGGCGAAAATCACCCCGGACATATGGTAACTACGCTGGCTGTGATCCTCTGCTTTTTGCAATACCTGGTTGATGTTGTTTTGCCACGCCGTAAAGTTTGCATCAAAGGCATCCTGTGAAGCCTGCACCGGGGCGGTCAAAAAATCTGACAGCTGATTATTTTCCAGCCAGGTTGCCTGGTGAACCAGATCGCTATGCCATTGACTGAAACTTTTCTCGGTTGCGCTTTGCAGCGCCTTCCCCTCTTCTGCCGTCTCTGTCGTCGCCATAAAGCGTTTAAATATCGATTCGGACTGGGCCAGGCTGTCCTGTGCAATCGTCATCAGCGCTTTGATATCCTCTGGCGGATAGCTCAGAGCCGTCAACGTGCCTGCTTTATTAAGCGCAGTACTGGCCTGTAATAACACAGCGCGGGTTTGCGCCAGCGCAGCGCGTTGCTGATTACTCTGTTCGACCTGGTTCAGGTTCTGAAAACCATCCCGAAATGCCCAGAAGGACAAGCCATTACTGCCAATCTGCAAAACACCGCAGAGGATTAAAATCAAAAACAGCGTGGTCGAAATTCGAATACGATTAAACATCAACGCTCCCATCAGGCGGCGCAGGCCGCGGTTTAGCTGTCAGTCAAAATGTTTCCCAATGCGCATCTTGTTCGGTGGCTAGCTGGCGCGGTTGTGACGCCGGAGTCGCTGTCGCAGGTAGTCGTGTATCTCGTGTCTTTGATGATGAAGGACGTGACGCGAGGCGGAATGTCGACACCGACTGGGTCAGGCGACTGGCCTGCTCCTCAAGTGCGGCAGCGGCAGCGGCCGACTCCTGCACCAGCGAGGCGTTCTGTTGCGTAACCCGGTCCATTTCAGACACGGCGAGCGCAACCTGATCTATCCCTCGACTTTGTTCATCGGATGCCGAGGCGATTTCCCCCATGATGTCAGTCACACGCGTGACCGCATTAACGATGTCATGCATGGTTTCCCCGGCGCTTTCTACCAATACAGAACCGGTATCAACCCGCGATACAGAATCCTCAATTAGCGCTTTAATCTCTTTTGCTGCCTGCGCACTGCGGCTCGCCAGGTTACGCACTTCACCGGCAACGACGGCAAAACCACGGCCTTGTTCACCGGCACGCGCAGCTTCTACCGCCGCATTCAGCGCAAGAATGTTTGTCTGGAATGCAATGCCATCAATAACGCTAATAATGTCGGCAATTTTCTTCGAACTATCGGCGATTTCGTGCATGGTATTCACCACGCTATCAACCACTTTGCCGCCATGTTGCGCGGTATCGGAGGCGCTTTTCGCCAGTTGCGAGGCCTGACGCGCATTGTCCGCATTTTGCTTCACGGTAGCCGTCAACTGTTCCATGCTGGCTGCTGTTTCTTCCAGCGCGGAAGCCTGTTGTTCAGTACGGGATGAAAGATCGGTGTTACCGCTGGCAATTTCACTGGTACCGGAATAAATCGCATCCGAACCTTCGCGCACCAGGGTTACCGTTTCGGTTAGCGAACGCTGCATATGATCGACCGTGCTGGCCAGCTCGCCAATTTCATTACGACCGCTGACAGCCAGAGTTGCGGTTAAGTTACCGCTGGCAATTTCACGGATATGCGCAATGACACGAGACAAAGGGTTTAGCAAGGCATGACGAATGCCATACCACACCACCACCAGAATCAGTACCAGCACTACAGCCAGAATGCCGAGTTGCCATTGGGCAAAATGGTAATCGCTTGCACTTTGATCAAAGGCCTGGCGGTAGAGTTTCTCGCTAACATCTGCATATTTACCTAACGCTGCGCCGAGGGCATTTTGCATGCCCTGAGTTGGCTGTGCGAAATAGGCATCCATGTTGCCGTTTTCAAGGAACTGGATGAGCTCCACCAGGGCCGCATGGTACTGCTGATATTTTTCATCGACGTTACCACTGGCATCCGTCATATCAGGCAACGGCGTGATTTTTTTGAAATTAGCGTAATGCGCTTCGGCTTGCGCCAATGACGCTTTCGCATTCTTCAGCAGATCGTTTTTCGCGCTGCTTTGCTGGTTGGACGCATCCATCATCATGCGCGCAGAGGAACGACTCAAATTGATGCGTGTTTGCAGCATCAGATCCCATGTTGAGGTGAGTTCGCTTTGCTGCTGTCGAAGATCGTTAGAAATAACAAAACTTTGCTGATTCTGCTGCAATGAAGAAAACAACAGACCACCGGAAACAAGCTGTAGCAGTGCGAAAACCCCCAGCACCATCATCAGCATTGTGACAACGCGGATACGGTTAAACATAAGGCACCTTCCTGAAAACGAGTTATCAACATTATCGGCATTCACTGAGATAACTTTACGTTTGCAAAAAGGAAATCCATCAGGAAAGCAAGGCCCGGTGGGCGGAGGGAAAGCCGGAGGCACAGAAACCACAACCCATTTACATAAAAACATCATAATTATCATGCAAATAACATTTTCAACTCGCCTGATTTTGCCGCTATTTGTATTCTCCGCCCCTTTTTCGTGTGACTCCGATCACATAATCACTCGCCAAATACCACAACAAAATGGATAAAAAATTAAAAAAAGTTGTATCTGCTTACGCTTTAATCCAATTTATATGATGAATATTTCGTTACCACTTAATAAGTATAAAAAATGAGTAACAGAACAATAAATGTTAAATCCTTACTGAGGGCTTTTTAGTGGCAAATGCAAACAAACTCACGTTGTTTATTGTGATCTTCATGCTGGCGGGGATCCTGTCGGGTGCGGTGATCCACTCTTATGCCTCCCCCGGCGTCGTTACCGCCTGGGCCGATAATATTACGCTGCTCACCGACATCTTTTTGCGCCTGATTAAGATGGTAATTGCACCTTTAGTATTCAGTACCCTGACCGTGGGTATTATGCGCCTGGGCGAAACCTCAACCATCGGGCGCGTGGGCGGCAAAGCGATGATCTGGTTTATCAGCTCTTCTATTCTGTCTATTCTGGTCGGCCTGTTTGTGGTCTCCCTCGAACAACCCGGCAGCGGTCTGAACCTGGCGATCCCGCTGGAAGCCACTGATACCGGCCTGGCCGTTGGTGGTATGAGCCTGAAAGGTTTTCTGACGCATACCATTCCCACCAGCATCGCCGAAGCGATGGCGAATAATGAGATCCTGCAAATCGTCGTATTCTCGATGTTCTTCGGAATCGGTGGTGCTTCGCTCGGCGAAAAATTTAACGCACCGCTGGTTGCTGCGCTGGATGTGGTCTCCCACATTATGCTGAAGGTGACCGGCTACGTGATGTATGTTGCGCCGCTGGCTATTTTTGCCGCTATCTCTTCCGTTATCTCCACCCAGGGCCTGGGGATCCTGCTCAACTACGCATCGTTCATTGGTGGTTATTATGTGGCGATTTTACTGACCTGTCTGTTCCTGCTGGCCGTGGGTTATATGATGCTGAAAAAAGAGGTATTCCGCCTGGTCAGTATGCTCAAAGACCCGGTTCTGGTTGCCTTCACCACCAGCAGCTCCGAAGCCGCTTATCCGAAAACGCTGGAGCAATTAACCAAATTTGGTTGCTCGCCCAATATCGTGTCATTTGTACTGCCTATCGGTTATTCGTTTAACCTGGTGGGTTCCATGGTCTACTGCTCGTTCGCCTCCATGTTTATCGCACAGGCTTATAACATCCACCTTTCCTTCGCGGAAATTACCGTGCTGATGCTGACATTGATGCTGGCGTCAAAAGGGATAGCCGGTGTGCCGCGTTCAGCGCTGGTGGTGCTGGCGGCAACCATCCCAAGCTTTAATATTCCGGTTGCCGGAATTCTGCTACTGATGGGTATTGACCACTTCCTGGATATGGGACGTTCAGCAATCAACGTATTAGGTAACGGGATTGCAACGGCGATGCTGGCACAGGATGAAGGTTTACTGGAAGAAAGCGAGTCTTCAGAAAACATCACAGAAGAGATTAAGGCTTAACTTTTTTAAGACAAGAGCGAGCTAAGTAAACAAGAGCAGCAAATCAACAAAGATTACCCCAGCCACAGGCTGGGGTATTTCAACAACACCTGGATGATAATTTACATCAATTACCAGCTGTAACGTACGAGCAAACTACCGCTGAGATCGCCATAGTCATTACGTCCTTTTTGACCCGCCACTTGTCCAGTGATACTCCACTGGCTATTCAGATTCGCCTGGATACCCACTTTCACCTCGGCGCGATCTGCCGGAAGATCCTGCTTCACCTGCACGCCATCAAACGAAACGGCAACATCATCGCTGGTGTGTAACCAGTTCACCTCCGCAAACGGCTGGATAACCGACGTGGTATTCTTGTGCAGCTTGCCATCTACCCGCAGTCCGAGGCGCGTGGTCCAGCTGTCACCGTTTTGTCCGTCAATACGCGTTCCATTCTGCACAACCGCGTCCGCTTTATATTGCTGCCATGTCACCTGAGCCTGTGGCGTCAGGCTGACAGTATTCAGGTTTTCAAGTCCGATGTCGTACCGATAGCCCGTTTCCAAGGAGACCGCGCTGGCCGCCGAATCATAATCTGTTGACCCGACATCGCCGTTATCGACGCTGTTATTGTAGAGGCCGTACTGGTACCAGCTATCCACATACAGCCCGCTGTGATTCTTCGCATCCGCAAACCAGGTGGCATAAGCGCCGAGATTATAACCGGCTACGTTACCACTGGCAGAGAACCGGCTCCCATCAGCACCACGGTTGCCTGTACTGTCCGTGTCGGCGTTAATGTAACTCACCATCAGTCCCGCCTTCAGGCTCTGCTCGCCATTATCCCAGCTAAGCACATCACCACCGATTTGCAGTTGCGAGTAAGTGTTGTCAATATCCACATGACCGTCTGCCGCTGTTGACGACGCATCACCTGCTTTAAAGCGCATCCACATACTGCCATCATCGGTACGTAATTGACTCCCTTCGCGGTCATAAAGGGTCTGCATTTGCAGATTACGCGCCATCCACTGGTTGCCCAGATAAGCGCCAATATCAGCCCGATATTGCGGATCTACCGGTTTACTATCACCACCATCGTCCGGGTATACCGGCGTAACATCACCGCCATCGTCCGGGTATACCGGCGTAACATCGTCGCCATCATCCGGGTCTACCGGTGTAACATCGTCGCCATCATCCGGATCTACCGGCGGGACAGCCTGCGAACGCAAATACCAGTCACCGCCGTCTTCATACAATCGGTATTCATACAAACCTGTCTGCACCTGATTACCCTGAGTAAAAACGCCATCAGACTGACCGCCGACATCAATCACTTCAATACCTTTTGTTGTTAACGCCCCTTCCCCCCCGATGTTATTGACATAGAGCGTCGTGCTACCGGATGTATCACCAGTGATAATCACTTTATCCGTCGGTGAATTGTCATCCCCTAACTGCGTGTTCAGATAAAGATGACTGTTATCGCCATGATAATTCCCATTAATCGTCAGCGTTTTAAATTGTCCGTTCTGTGAAGGAGTATCAAATACAATATCTCCGGCATTATTTAATTGAGTTAAAGAAGAATCACCGGTAATTGTCCATTGCGTCTGTTCAGCCAGTGAGAGATTCAGCGAGGAGTCTACCGTCGGCTCGGTGTTAACAAACGTCGCCCCCACCAACCGCGAACCAGACGCCATATCCAGTGAAATACTGCCTTCACCCGCGCTAATGATATCGCCCGTAATATCCATTACACCTGAACCGGTCACCGTCCCGCCGGGTAAGAGATTTCCCGCACTGTCGGTAACAACAGGAACAAGAATAGCGACACCATCCTGGGTTTTAATGGTAGTGTCACCGGTCAGCGATATTGCCCCGCCCTGCTGAACCACCGCGCCATAACCATTTGCCCCACTCGCTGTCACATCAATGGTCAGGTTTTCACCATTAATTATTCCCGGACGGTTTAAATTATTACTTCCTATCGCCCAAAGCCCGTAAGGGTTATTTTGCCCACTCATGAGAATATCGGTATTCGCGATATTAACCGTTGCGCCGTAGAACTGGGATGACACGCCATAACCATCGATCGCGTAAATAACATTTCGATTGTCGGCATCCCCTTTAAAATCAAGAGTACTCCCGGAGGTCGCAGCGATACCGCTGGTCGCAGAGCCCAACATGGCAGAACTTCTGCCGTCAACAACGCTGCCTGCGCCAATCATCACATCGCCCCCCTGCGCAATGATGCCCACAGACTGAGCGGTATTGACGGTAAGCGCATCCGCGTGGAATTCGCCCCCCGTCACCCAGAGGGTCGTCGCCCCTCCGGCTGCGCTTATGATGCTGTTTTGGCCTAAATCCATAAAACCTGTGCTCATTGATATTGCACTTACCTGCGTCCCAGTCACATCAATCGTCAGATTATCAGCAATAAATTCAGAACCTTTTGCCGCGGGGTTTATCGTTACTCCAGCCCCATCATAGAACCCGGTGATTGAGATGGTCGATCCGCTGCCCAAATCAATGCGTGATCCGGCCCCATTAATAGCGATGCCACGCGTGGTACACCCCCCTGTACGGCAATCCAGAGTCGTACTGATATTAATATCCATATTATTGGCGATTAACGTAGCATCGGGACCCATAACGTAGATGCCTTCAGCAAGATCGGAGGCACCATTGATGGTTACTCTGCTGTTATCTCCCAAATCAACATGATTATTTTTACCCAGCTTTAAACCTGTCACAGAACCATAATCTGTTGCCAGTCCTGTTGCAGTGACAGTGAGTTGATCGGCATCTAATACGCCATCAGTACCTATCTCAATACCGGTTGCAATATTATTGCCCTCTACAACCACCTGGCTATTTTTACCTAAATCAATTTTAGCATTACCCGTACTTTGAATCCCCCACGCAGTGTTATCTATACTTGTAGCATGGATAAAACCATTATCCATGGTGAAAGTACCACTACCGCCTAATAAATAGACACCGCGGGCATCACCTATCCCACCAATACTATAATCAGTTTCAGTTATGGCTGTAATAGAACTTCCACTACCAAGATCGACGTTACTGTCTTTGCCTATATTTTTAAATCCATAAACATTATTTTTACCCGAAACATCAATATTAATACCGGATGCTGTTACTTCTGTACCCAGGTTATTACCTGAAATCAAAATTCCGGTGGTATTTTTACTTGAATTTTGTGTGCCATCCGTATCGACGACATGGATTTCGGTATTCGTGCCTAAATCATTTTTGGTGCCATTATCCAGTGAAACCCCGGTAGACAAAGTTTCACCCGATACGTTGATAGTTGCTTTTCCTTTAATCTGTAAGCCATCACCGCCGGTAGTGATGCTCTCAACACCCGTGGTATTTGTTTGTCCACTCGCCGTAACGACTTCATTATCATTCAAAATAATTGATGCACCGTTTTGTGGGCCTAACCCGGCAGCATTGACAGCAGCACTGCATATTAATGTTGCCAGACCTGTTACCCTGATGCTATTACGCATTCCATTATTACCGCGGGAAAACTCACCAGCGACCACAAACATATTACGCGCCGTACTCCAGACTATATTATATATAGCATTCACATTTAGTTCCCTCTACGCCAATAGAAAAATCAGGAGGCACAACTTCATTACATATTCATTTGCAATATAAATCATTCTAAAAGATAAATTATTTATATATTGCACTTGTAGATTATATTATATGTACCCGCAAACGACAGATACTATAAAGATTCGCTAGTTTTAATTAAAGAAAAAAAATAAAAATAAACCAAGTGAATAAGATAAATATAAACATTCAAAATCAAAATAAAACAACCATTATTACCTGGCTTCCCTACACATAAAATTAAAAGCAAAACGCCCTCCATATTGTGGAGGGCGTTTAATAACTGCCAGCTAAATATTACAAAGAATGATAATATTGACTACTTTTATGCCATATGCGAAGCCGCGATATCCAATAGCGCCATCTCTTCGCTGTTCAGCAATTTCTCAATGTTAACCAGAATCAGCATCCGATCTCCCAACGCGCCCAGTCCCGTCAGATATTCCGTTGACAGCGTAACCGCGAATTCCGGTGCCGGTCGGATTTGATCGGTCGTCAGCGACAGCACATCGGATACGCCATCCACGACAATCCCAACCACCCGTTGTCCCAGATTCAGCACAATCACCACGGTGTTCTCGTTGTAATCCACATCGCTCTGGCTGAATTTCACACGCAGATCAACAATCGGCACAATCACGCCGCGCAGGTTAGTCACACCTTTAATAAAGGCTGGCGTATTGGCAATACGCGTAACCTGATCGTAGCCGCGGATTTCCTGCACTTTCAGGATATCGATACCGTACTCTTCATCCCCCAGCGTAAACACGAGGAATTCCTGACCTGACGGTTCGCCGGCCAGTTTAGTTACATTACTCATACCGGTCATATTCTTCCCTTTCTTACTCAATCAGGCGGCTGTGATTGCCACACGTTGTTCGCGGTTTAACCCCTGCAATGCAGAGACATCGACAATCAGCGCGACGCTACCGTCGCCGAGGATCGTTGCTGCGGAAATGCCTGGCACTTTGCGGTAGTTGCTCTCCAGGTTTTTTACCACCACCTGGTGTTGACCAATTAGCTGATCGACCAGCAACGCGTAGCGACGCCCTGCACTTTGTAAAATCACTACAATACCCTGAGTTGCTTCGGTTTTTGCACCTTCAACTTCAAAGACTTTCCACAACTCAACCAGCGGTAAATACTCACCACGCACTTCCAGAACGCGCTCTCCGCCGGCCAGCGGATGGAGATCTTCTTCACGGGGTTGCAGAGATTCCATCACCGCATTCAGCGGCAGGATAAACACTTCATCGGCTACACGAACGGACATGCCATCAAGGATAGCGAGCGTCAGCGGCAGTAAGATACGGATGGTTGTGCCCTGACCCTGTTTTGACTGGATCTCAACATGACCGCCCATCTCCTGGATATTTCGCTTCACCACATCCATACCGACACCGCGCCCGGAAACATCCGTCACCTGCTCGGCGGTCGAGAATCCCGGGGCGAAGATCAGCATGCCGACTTCGTCATCGCTCATATTTTCGTGGATCGGCATCCCCTGGGAAATAGCCTTCGCCAGGATACGTTCGCGGTTCAGACCCGCGCCATCATCAGTCACTTCGATACAAATATTCCCGCCCTGGTGTTCGGCAGAAAGTGTCAGATTACCAATCGGGCTTTTCCCGGATTCGATGCGTTTTTCCGGCAATTCAATACCGTGATCGAGGCTGTTACGTACCAGGTGCGTTAATGGATCAATGATGCGTTCAATCAGGCTCTTATCGAGTTCGGTTGAGCTCCCCACCTGCGTCAGTTCGACCTGTTTACCCAGCTTACCGGCCAGATCGCGCACCAGACGTGGGAAACGGCTGAACACATACTCCATTGGCATCATACGAATCGACATCACCGACTCTTGTAAGTCGCGGGCGTTACGTTGTAACTGACCCATGCTGGTGATGAGATCGCCATGATTGACGGGATCCAGTTCATTAGAGCGCTGAGCCAGCATTGACTGTGTGATGACCAGTTCACCCACCAGGTTAATCAGCTGATCGACCTTCTCAACCGCCACGCGAATGCTGGTCGACTCGCTGGCGCGGGCTGGTTTCTCACGCTCTGCCCGTCCATGCGGCGCTTCGTTGGCGGTCGCTTTGACCACCGGCGCAGGCGCAGCAACCGGTAGCGGCTGTGGTTCGACGACATCCGCGACAGCTGGCGTTTCTGCAACAGTCGGCGCGACAGTGATAGTTTCGAACTCAATCTGATCCGCTTCAATGACGAAGCAGAGCACAGCAATAATGTCATCTTCAGCGAGGCTACCGTCGATCGTTGCCGACAGCGTATCGGCACCTTTGACCACATCGCTTAAGGTCGCCAGATTCCCCAGTTCCTCTTCCAGTAAATCGACTTCACTGGCTTTCAGGCGCGAGAGAATGATCCGCTTTTTGATCTCTTCAGTGACAGGGGCGGCTTGTGCAACCACCTCGTCTGGTATCGCCGTGCTATCAACAACGCTCAGTTTGGCGCTATTGACCACCGCGGGCGCGGTTTCACCTTTTGCTTCGAGCGCTAACTGTCGTAACGCATTACAAATGTACTCAAAGCTGGCGGCATCCGGCTCCTCTGAGTTTTTATAGGCGTCGAGCTGTTCCTGCATAATATCTTTCGTTTCCAAAAACAGGTTGATAATGTCGGCATTGAGCTGCATCTCGCCACGCCGCGCTTCATCCAGCAGGTTTTCCATCAGATGGGTCGTTTCCTGCAAAATGGTAAAGCCGAAAGTGCCCGCCCCGCCTTTAATCGAGTGCGCTGCACGAAAAATGGCATTCAGCTGTTCGGAGTCCGGGGCTTCAGGCACCAAATCCAGCAGGTGTTGCTCCATGTCAGCCAACAGTTCGTCAGCTTCATCAAAAAATGTCTGATAAAAATCGCTAATATCCATGCTCACGCTATCACCTCGGATTGGCTGGTGGCGATGTGGGAACGCTTGCCGGCGGCATCGCCACTGGCTGTTGTAAGACACTTACCGGCTCATTCTGGCTTTCAGCGTTTTCATGCAAAATGGCCTCTTCGGCCTGCTTATTCAGAACCAGCAGGCTTATACGGCGGTTGATGGCGTCCTCGGGACCGCGATCGCTCAGACGCATCGTGGCGGCCATACCTACCACCCGTAATACTTTTCCATCATCCAGTCCGCCGCTGACCAACTCGCGACGCGATGCATTGGCGCGATCGGCAGACAGTTCCCAGTTGCTATATCCCTTCTCACCGTTGGCATAGGGATAATCATCCGTATGACCAGAAAGACTGATACGGTTTGGGATCCCATTCAGCACCGGCGCAATCGCCCGCAAAATATCACGCATGTAAGGTTCAACCTCTGCGCTTCCGGTTTTAAACATCGGGCGGTTCTGACTGTCGATAATCTGTATCCGCAGCCCTTCCTGGACCAAATCAATTTTCAGATGTGGGCGTAGTGCACGCAGCTTAGGATCGGATTCAATCAGTTGATCAAGATCGCCACGTAGCTTGCTCAAGCGACTTTGCTCCATGCGCTTTCTCAGATCATCAATGTTGGGCTGCTTATTCACTTCCCCCTGCTGCTGGGTGTAATCATCACCCCCACCAGGAATTGGACTTTGGCTATTCGAGATCCGATTTCCGCCCGTCACCGCAGTGGCCAGCGGAGTACGGAAATATTCGGCAATTTGAATCAGTTCTTTAGGGCTGGAGATGGAAATAAGCCACATCACCAGAAAGAAGGCCATCATCGCGGTCATAAAATCGGCGTAGGCAATTTTCCACGAACCATGCGCCCCACCACCGTGATTTTTATGTTTGCGTCGCTTTACGACGATAATGGGATGGGCCTGATTTTTCATGCGTCCTCGGTCGTCTGCTGCGCTGCTGGATTCCTCACCGCACGAACATGCTCTTCCAGTTCGATAAACGAAGGACGTTCGCTGGAATAGAGCGTCTTACGACCAAACTCGACCGCAATCGGTGGCGCGTAGCCATTCAGATTGGAGAGCAGAGTTATCTTCACACACTGCATCATCTTGGTGGTTTCAGCACTCTTCTGTCGCAGGACGCTGGCGAGTGGGGAAATAAATCCATAGGCCAGTAAAATCCCGAGGAATGTCCCTACCATCGCATGCGCAATCAATGAACCCAGTTCAGCCGCCGGACGGTCAGCAGAAGCCAGAGCGTGAACAACCCCCATAACGGCTGCCACGATCCCGAACGCCGGTAATGAGTCACCGACCATCGCCAGGCTATTGGCCGGGACTTCAGCTTCACTTTCGTGAGTCTCAATTTCTTCGTCCATCAACGCTTCAATTTCAAACGTGTTCATGTTGCCGCTGATAATCAGACGCAGATAATCAACAATAAAATCAAGCATCACCGCATCCGCAAGAATGCGTGGATAGCTGGCGAAGATTTCACTCTCTTTGGGGTTTTCGATATCGCGCTCAAGCGAAAACATGCCCTGCTGACGTGACTTGGCCATCAGGCGATACAGCAGCGCCAGCAGATCCATATACATCGCTTTGGTGTATTTTGAACGACGGAAAAGCATCGGGATCGCTTTCATCGTCCCCTTGATGGCTTTTCCGTTGTTGCCAACGATGAATGCCCCGATACCTGCGCCACCGATGATCACCAGCTCAGCCGGTTGATAGAGTGCCCCAAGGTGTCCGCCGGTCATCATGTAACCGCCGAAAACTGTACCAATAACAACCAGGTAACCTAATAAGATAAGCACGACATCATCCTTTCGCAATTGACTATGACAGGATGCGCAGTCGGGCAGTTAACTCATGGTCAGGACAAAAAAAAGCAGCGGTAATCGCTTACCGCTGCTGGAGTGTTTATCCACACCGTTTCAGTTAAACAGCCTGTTCGATCTGTTCATCCAGCAGTTGTGGAATAATATCGGCAGCATTCTGGGAAAGTTTACGTCTTTTTACGGCTCGCGATGGCGGCTGACATAAACTGCAGGCAAAGCTACCTGCGGGTTGGTGCGCGTGGGTAATAAAATTTCCGCCGCAGCAGTTACAGGCGGACAATTCAAGCAAACCACTGTCAACAAAACGGACAAGGATCCACGCACGAGTAAGCGCCAACAATGGCCCTTCTTCTGGTTGCGGGCACTGCTCAAGATATAACCGATACGCTTTAATCACGGCATCCACGCCGCTGCACAAACCGGTTTTAAGCAGAAATTGCCATGCATTACAAAACATCGATGCATGAATATTTTGTTCCCACGTCATAAACCAGTCGGTGGAAAACGGAAGCATCCCTTTTGGCGGAGGACTACCGCGTAATTCTTTGTACAGCTTGATGAGTCGGCCACGGCTTAATTGCGTTTCGCTTTCCAGCATTTGCAAACGGGCGCCCAATGTGATTAATTCCATCGCTAACTGGATATCACGCGCTTCCTGAACAATGCTTTTTTCGCTCATCATCAAGCCCTTTTCTTACGCGCTGCGTCATCGATGTCGTTAAGCAGGCGTGTTGAAAGCATAATACCGGTATGAATTTGCTGAAGATCGTCAACGCGGGAATCTTGCGTCAAACGCGTTACAGTCTGATGATCGTCGAAACGGAAATGGCATACCAGTTGATTGGTTTCAGCCAATTTGACCATTTGAGGAAGTGTTAATGTTGCCAATGTATCTGCCATCTCCTCGCTGATACCCAAGCGGAACATTGCAGACGCTTTGTCCTGAACGATCAAACGCTGTGCTAGCAATAAATACGACAAATTGATGTCATAAATGTGTTTCAGCAACTCGGATGTACGCATTATTTGCATCCATAATAACCAACATTATTTTCATGCGGCAGAACCGCACCCCGTGATGTCGCCGGGAAGGCCCGGTAAAAAAAAAGCAAAAGGTCAAATACATAGCAACGTGATGGCGCTTACGCGTTGTCTAAACATTCCTTTCGTAGAATGCCGCGTCCCTTACAAGCTCACATCATTTCTTACAAATGTCTAAGATTTTTCCTAATTCGACGCAACTCTACCCGCCACCCGTTACACATACAACGTAGCCATGCTGCGAATTTAAAGAATATGTGACGCAGATCACATAATCAAGCTAAACACTTAACATAAATCCATCAGCACAGCTTTTATTTTGGCTATTTTTTAAGCCACCATTATCTTTTTCGATTCCAGCCATACGAATAATCTTGCAATAAAAGCGAATAGTATTCTGTTTACGAACGTTAATATCACGCGCAGAAATAGCGAGCTGGATCACAGATTTAATATGAAATGACATTTCAGTTAAACTCTTTATAAACAAAGACTTAAATATTAAGACTGATTAATTAATACCGGGCTGTGATAACCGTTTAAATGTTAATTGATGTATACTTTTTATTAACAAATTGTTTTTATTAGAGATGAGTTTAACTTAAATCATTCGAACAGATTTGCAGCTTATATGAAGTGATTATTCTATTTATAAGAATAATTAATGAATAATCATGATGACATTCACACAATTACCGTACGAAACGTAGCAGTATGGCGTTATACGATCAAAACTGAAAAGTTCTCTCATAATTCATGAACAAAAGGAGCGAGTTATGAGCTATGCGCACATTCTTGTCGCTGTTGCCGCCACCCCCGAAAGCCACCAACTGTTAGCAAAGGCTGTTTCAATCGCTCGCCCTGTCAACGCCCGCATTAGTCTGATAACCCTGGTTTCAGATCCCGAACTGTATAACCAGTTTGCTGCTCCAATGCTGGAAGATCTGCGGGAAGTCATGCAAGAAGAGACCCATAATTTTATCGATCAGTTAAGCAAAGAGGCGCAGTACCCCATTGAGCACACGTTTATTACCTATGGGACATTGAACGAACACATTCTGGATGTATGCCGCAAACACGCGGTTGATCTGGTGATTTATGGCAACCATAACCACAGTTTCTTTTCGCGAGCCTCCTGCTCAGCGAAAAGCGTGGTCAGCGCAAGCCAGGTTGATGTGTTGCTGGTACCGCTTGCCGGCGATTAATCACGCCTGTTTGCTGCAGGCTGTCTGCGGGTCAGGCGACAGGTTTTCTATATGATGCGATGCGACGTTCTTCAGATCGCAAATAAATCGCGCCTGCCAGTTGTTGATATCATTTTTAACGATGGTCTGCAGCATTGCCGCATGACGGGAAATGCGCTCGGCAAGCGACATCGTCAGAGCCTGGTTTAATGCGCCTGCAACATCATCCCGATCATAAGGGTTTACAATGAGTGCAGAAGTCAACTCATTCGCAGCCCCGGCAAACTGCGAGAGCACCAGGACGCCGGGGTTGGCAGGGTCCTGTGCGGCGACATACTCCTTTGCCACCAGATTCATGCCATCGCGTAGTGGCGTCACCAGTCCAACATCTGAGTAACGGAAGACCTTCATCAGTAATTTACGGTCAAAATACTGATTCAGGTAGTACAGCGGCGTCCAGCCCAGTTGCCCGTATTTACCATTGATCCGCCCGGCCTCGGTCTCTAACTGGTGACGAATATCCTGATAAGCCTGTACCTCCTCACGCGAAGTCGGTGCTATCTGCGTATAACGAATCTTACCGTGATGCTGGGGAAACTGTTCCAACAGCGCCTCGTAGGCCTGAAAGCGCTCCGGCAGGCCTTTGGAGTAATCCAGCCGCTCAACAGAGAAGATATTTTTCACATTTTTAAGTTCTGCTTTTAACTGCGCCAGTTTCGGCGGTAGCGATCCTGATGCTTGCCGTGCAATCTCCTCAGGTGCAATACCAATAGGATAAACTTCCGTGCGGAACGCTTTCCCCCAGGCCAGATGCTGTTTCTCGCGGAGCGTAGTTACCTGAGTTTGCGCCGTCAGACAGTCAAGAAAGGCCTGGCGATCGTTGTCGGTTTGAAAGCCCAATAAATCAAAGTCGCACAGTTGCTCAAGCAACGCCTGATGTGGCGGCAACGCATTGAAAATTTCGGGTGTCGGAAAAGGAATATGCAGAAAAAAACCGATGCGATTATTCACACCACGTTTGCGTAGCTCGCAGGCAAAGGGTAACAAGTGATAATCGTGGACCCAGATGATATCGTCATCACTAAGCAGTGGCAGCAGCTTATCAACCAGTAAGGCATTAACCCGCTGGTAGCCTTCCCAGGCACTACGCTGAAACTGTACCAGGTCCAGTCGATAATGGAACGCGGGCCATAACACGGCATTCGAAAACTGGCAGTAATACTCCTCGTAATCCTGTTCACTCAGATTAAACGATGCCCAGGTGATGTTGCCACGGGTAACCTTTTTTAACGGTTGTTCCTCATTGCCTGTATCACCGCTCCAGCCGAACCACAGGCCGCCAGCCGCCTTCAGTGCGCCCAGCACACCTACAGCAAGACCGCCAGCACTGCCTTTGTCATCCGGTGAGGCGATGCGGTTAGATACTACGACTAAACGACTCATAGCCACCTCTCCTGTCATTCGTTGCTTCTTGTTCCTGCTGCGGACAGTTGATTTGTTCCAGCCAATGCCAGACGTTCCTGACAGCAGCCAGACGCCATGTCGCCTGAGTCTCCCCGCTACCCACTTTTACCGAGATACCGCCGGCGCGATTGACCACGACAAAACCTGTTTCATCGGTCAGATCATCACCAACAAAAACAGGGGTCCGTCCGACAAACGGCGCTTCCTGCATAAATGCCGCAATTGCATCTCCTTTATTGGTGTCTTGTGATTTGATTTCCACAACACACTTCCCGGGCTGCAATGCCAATTGCGGCCAGATATGGGTAATACGTTCCGCCAACGCCAGCAGCGCGGCCTCATGCTCAGGCGCCTGCCGGTAATGCAGAGCGAAAGCCATGCCTTTAGTTTCAAGCGTTGTCCCCGGTAACGTCGCCAGCGCCGCATGCAATAACGCCCCCGCTTCGCGCTCGACCACCGCAGGCAGATGCACAATATGGGTTTGACCATTGATATCACGGCGTTCTGCCCCATGCACCCCGGCGAGCGGGAAACGATAAGGGGTGGTGAGTGCGTCAAGCTCTGCCATCGAGCGCCCTGAAATCAATGCCAGAGCACCCGCATTTTGCGTGGCCAGGCGATGTAATAACTGCAGAATTGCCTGTGGAACAACAACCTGGTCAGGATGCGGTTTGATTTCAGCCAGTGTTCCATCGAGATCGAAAAAATAAGCACAGTTTGTGGGATGCTCAGGGGGTAAGGTTAGCGATGCTGTCACCCGATTCTCCTCCTCGTCATGGTCTGTACGCCGCGCGGATCGCGCCGTATATAGGATGTATGACGGGTATAAGTATAGACAGTGTGACCGTGCTCGCCATTTAGAAAAACAATCGCCAGCCGGGTAGCGGCTGGCGATTGGCGGAAGCTAGACTAAAAAGTTGGGATTTAAATCATCAAACAGTACGCTTAGCTTTTTGTTTGTAGCGGTCGAAGATCACCGCCGCCAGCAGGATCAAACCTCGTACCACATACTGTGCGAATGGAGAGATATTCAGCAGGTTCATCGCGTTCTCGACCGTCCCCAGAATCAACACCCCTGCGACGACATATGAGATTTTTCCGATACCGCCTTTGAGCGAAACGCCGCCTAACACACAGGCAGAAATCACGATCAGCTCATAGCCGATAGAGGTCATTGGCTGGCCGCTGGTCATACGTGATGCCAGGATAATCCCCGCCACGGCGGATACCAGACCGGAGAGAATAAAGATAATAATCTTAGTGCGAACGACCGGCACCCCAGCCAGACGAGCCGCTTCCTCATTGCCCCCAATCGCCAGCGTATTACGACCAAACGTGGTTTTATTCAACAACAGGCCAAAAATAATAAAACAGCCCACGGTTAACCAGATCGGTGCCGGCAGTCCTAACCAGTTGGCATAGCCAAGCGTAAAGAAGCGCTCGTCTTCGATTCCCACAGCTTTACCGTCGGAGATAATGTAGGCCAGACCACGAACAATTTGCATGGTGGCGAGCGTCGTGATCAACGCGTTAATTTTTAAGCGTGCAATCACGAAACCATTCACCAGACCGCACAGAACGCCGAGCAACAACCCTGCCGCCACGCCAATCCACAGGCTTTCGGTCATATTAATGACCACTGCCGTCGTCACCCCTGCGCAGGCAATAACGGACGCTACCGAGAGGTCAAAATCGCCGGATGCCAGGCAAAATAACATCCCGCACGCAACCATACCCGACATAGATACCGCCAGTCCCAGCCCCTTCATGTTGATGAACGTCGCAAAGTTTGGCACAAAAATAGCGCAAACCAGGAACAATACGGCAAACACCACCAGCATCCCGTACTGATCCCAAATTCGGCCAAGATTTAGCGCCGACTTCGCAGCGCCTGAACCCGATGTAGAAACGGAAGACATCATATTCTCCTTATTCAGGCGACTGCCTGGCTGACTTTAGGCATAGCAAGGCTCAACGCCTGGCGTTCATCCGCCTGTTCATGAAGTAATTCACCTGCGATCTCACCTTCTCTCATCACCACAATGCGGTCGGCGACACCAAGAACTTCCGGCAGGTCACTGGAGGCAAACAGCACGGCAACACCGCGCGCAGCCAGGGCATAAATCACGTTATAAATTTCATGTTTCGCTCCAACATCAATGCCGCGGGTGGGCTCATCCAGCAAAATCACTTTCATCTCTTCCGATAACCAACGCCCCAGAATGGCCTTTTGCTGATTACCGCCAGAGAGGTTCATGATCAGTTGCTCTGCACCCGGCGTTTTAATGTTGAGTGAACGGATATGATGGTCAGCATTGGTCTCTTCCCAGCCGTTGTTGATCAGACATCCCCCCGTAACATGTTTACGGCGCGCACTAATATTGATGTTGTTGCGTACCGAATGGACCGGGATGATCCCTTCGGCTTTGCGATCCTCCGGACACAGCATCATGCCTGCTTCAATGGCGTGACTGGGTTTGCGGATATCTATCGCTTGTTCGTCAATAAACACCTGGCCCTGTGTGATACGCGTCCCGCCAAACAGACCTTTCATTAATTCGCTACGTCCGGCACCAACCAGGCCGAACAGTCCGACGATTTCGCCGCTACGCACCGATAAGCTGATCGGAGTACGCACGCCTGGCGCTTTTACCTCATGCAGACGCAGACGCTCCGCGCCATAAGGTCTGGCTTTCCAGCCATAGATGTCCCCAAGATCACGCCCCACCATCGCCTGTACCAGTGCGTCGTGATCAACCTGCTGCATATCCGTAAACGTTTTGACGTACTGGCCATCCTTAAACACCGTTATGGCATCGCTGAGGGCGAAAATCTCCTCCATGCGGTGCGAAACGTACAGAATGATGCGGCCCTCATTGCGTAGCTCACGAATTACGCGAAACAGATTGTCAATCTCCCTGGCGGAAAGAGAGCTGGTGGGTTCATCAAAAGCGATAATCTTGGCATTACGCGCCAGCGCCTTAGCAATCTCCACCATTTGCCACTGACCGATGGAGAGATACTTCAACGGAATATCAGGATCGATATCCATTCCCAGATGCTTTAACTGCAGCCCCGCCTCGTAGTTCAACAACGAGCGGTTCACAATCCCACCCTTATGCGGAAGCTGGCCTAAGTAGATGTTCTCGGCGACGGTCATTTCCGGCACCAGATGCAATTCCTGGTAAATAATGGCGACACCGGCATTCAGCGCAGTGGTTGTGTCCGCAAACGAAACCTCCTGTCCGCGGATCGCTATAGATCCCGTGGTTGGCGCGTAGTTACCGCTGAGAATTTTTAATAATGTTGATTTCCCGGCACCATTTTCACCCATCAGTGCATGCACCTGACCGGCATAGCAGTCGAAACTAATATCCGTCAGCGCTTTTACGCCAGGGAAGGTTTTGCCGATGCCGTGAAATGAGAGATACGGGGTAGACTGTTGCATAACGTCTCCGTGGATCTAAACGGTTGCCTGATGGCGGCGTAGCCTTATCCGGCCTACGAAGGGCGTTATTTGTAGGCCGGATAAGATCGTTTTACGGCAGTTGAGTTATTTGCCGCCTAAGCCTTTTTTCGCCAGTTCTTCTTTGAAGTTGTCGCGAGTAATCAACACCACATCGGTAACTTCAGTAAACACTGGCGGTTCTGCGCCTTTGGTGACCCAGTTGTAGAGCATTTCACTGGATTTATAACCGTGAACGTCCGGGCTAGGCAGCAGTGAACCGTAGAATCCGGTGGCTTCCGCTTTGGAGAGTTCGCTAATTGCATCAACACCGTTAATACCGATACCAATCACGTTTGCAGCTTTAAACCCCTGCCCTTCGGTAGCACGCACGCCACCCAGCACAGTGTTGTCGTTCATACCGACAATCAGCCAGTGTTTAACTTCAGGATGCTGCACCAGCATGGAGTTTGCGGCGTCGAATGCGCCCGGGATATCATTCGATTTGGTTGGGACCTGGTAGATCTGTTTTTCCGGGAAGCCTGCAGCTTTAAGCGCTTCCATCGAACCCGATGTACGACGGCGCGCGGTATCCAGTTCGTTTGCGGTAATCGCCATTACAGCGGAAGATTTCACATCCCAGCCACGTTTCTGCATTTCTTTGTACAGTTCCTGGCCCTGGCGTTCACCAATTTTGGTTGCTGCCATCATCACCAATGGCACAGTATCCATCGGCTTACCTTTCGCATTGGCGAACTGATCGTCAACCGCGATGACTTTCATGTCATAGCCACGCGCCTTTGCCATAATAGCAGGCCCAAGTTTTGGGTCCGGCGTACAAATTACAAATCCTTTTGCCCCGCTTGCCGCCAGGCTGTCGATAGCATTCAGGGTTTTCTCGCCGTCTGGAACGGCAATTTTAATCACCTCAAACCCAAGGTCTTTACCGGCTTTATCAGCAAACTTCCACTCTGTCTGGAACCAGGGCTCTTCCGGTTGTTTGACCAGGAAACCGAGCTTCATGGATTCAGCGATAGCGGATTGTGACATAATGGCAGCCAGACCAATGGCCGCCAGCGCTTTAGTGAATTTGTGCATGGTTAACTCCAGCTTTAACGTTCTTTTATGTAGGGTAAAATCAAACGATTTTTTGTAATCCGGACGTAAAACAAGGCATTACCTTTTATTGATAAGATCAATGCCAGTGCTGAGAGTATTTTTAGCGGGAAATTGATTCTCCATAAGAGAGCGGCATCACACCCTGGAATTACAGTAGTTGCGTACATAAATTCAGCGGGAAATGACATAAAAAAACTCAATTTTCAGAATAGGGAAAATGAGAAATAGCAGATTAATCCATAACATCAGCCAGTGAATCCTTGTTCCCGAATATCGAAACATCCGGGAGTCCAATGATTACCAGGGGTAATAAATATGGTCAGCGTGATCGCGAACAGGGAGATCGTCTTCTAACAGACGCGCAGAAAGCGTAAACGCAAAATCAAAAATATGGCCCAGCCCTTTGCCACTGATAAGATCGCCATCTTCAACAACAGGCGCATCGACATACTCGCCGTCGGTGATGGTTTGCCACAGCTCACCTGAACACACGTAGCGCCGTCCTTTCAGCAACCCATTACCCGCCAGCACCCGCGCGGCTGCCGAACAAACCGGGCAAATCAGTTTTCCTGCATCGTCATGACGAGCGACAAACTGGACGACTGCAGCGCTGGCGGCAAGATTTACGCTACCCTGTGGTCCCCCTGGCAACACGATCGCGTCGTAGAAGGCATCCCGACGGGCCTCCAGCGTACTGTCGGTCACCATCGGCACGTCATGATAGCTCACCACCGCACGAGACTCAGCGCAGGCCAGCGTCTCAACCTCAATTTGCAGGCGACGTAGAATATCAATAGTAACAATGGCTTCAGCCTCTTCAAAACCGGGTGCCAGCAACACCGCCACCTTCTTCATATACAACTCCTCGATTTATCCACCGATATCCAACAACAAATGCCGAATAATTCATTCCGTTAAATTTATTAAAACTGATCTGGCGCAAGAAATTAGGTTGCAGATAATTTCCAGACACATCACTTCACCGGGAAGTTCGCATCAAAACCAGCGGTGATAATCACCAGACGTCATAGAATACCGCGGCCTGAAATTTAATTTTGAGACTTGAAACAGCATTTCACTTTCTTTATTTTACATAAATACATTATAAATCAGATAATTATATTCATATCGCTTATATACAAAAACGGCATGGCTAAACATATTGTTATGCCAATATGTAAAAAAACATAAATAGGTGGTTTTAAGGATTTTCTTGATACCAGGCACGCGCTATGCTGATTCACGATCGGAAGCGGATATAATTCGCGATCATCTAAAGGACCGGCGGAACGGATTTATTCTGCTAACAGTATTACTCGTACGTAGATGTGAAGTGCAACGGCAGCCCGTTGTACTGGCGTTGGTGACGTACTTCTCTTTTCTGGAAATAAGGATATTGATATGGCTGCAGTTGGAATTGTGCACAAACTCAACACGCAAATGAACCTTGAGTTTTACGCATCGAATCTCTACCTTCACCTCAGTGAATGGTGCTACGAACACAGCCTGACAGGCACCGCGACGTTTCTGCGCACTCAGGCGCAGGGTAACGTGACGCAAATGATGCGTATGTTTAATTTTATGAAAAACGCAGGGGCTAACCCCATCGTCAAAGCCATCGATGTTCCCGGTGATGACCTAACGTCCCTTGAAGAGCTGTTTCAGAAAACGCTGGAAGATTATCAGCAGCGTTCTCGTACGCTGTCACGTCTGACGGATGAAGCAGAAGCGTTGAACGACGCACCAACCGTTGATTTTCTTCATGATCTGGAAAAAGAACAGCAGCAGGATGGCGTGCTGCTACAAACGATTCTTGATGAAGTTCGTAGCGCTAAACGTGCTGGGCTGTGTATGGCGCAAACGGATAAGCATTTGCTAAACGTCGTAAACTACCAACATCACTGAAGTCCGATCGCGACAAATCTGCGCCTCCCGTTCTGAGAGGCGTAAAAAAACCTTTCTAAAACCTGAAACAACGGTTTATTTTAGTGAGACTCATTCTGCGGAGTGAATTTCAGCTCGATCAACGCAACCGCTTTTTGAATTGCGCGCATCGTAACGGGATCAGCGCCCGCGGGATGACTGGAAAAGTCGATGCTTTTCAGTTGACTGGACATTTTTTCCCGAACTTCTACCGGGGCAATAACATCAATAACATCCAGAATTTGCTTGATAACCAACTGGCAGGCAACAACGTCCGAGAGCAGTTCCTGATCGGCATTCAGTGTTTGGGACATAGTGAGCTCCTTATAGAAAGGTCGTCATAGTACCTATTCAGCGCTCGAAACGGTAGCGGTGCAAGCAGTACAACCGCGCTGAAAATAAAAAAACAGACCCAGTTAATTTCGTTTGAGATGGCAAGCACAACATGAGTGAACATTTAGCGGTTGAGAATAAGCGGGGTCTTTCTCCGGCTGCACTACTGGTCGCCGGGGCCTTCTTTATGGAGTTCATCGATGGCACGGTGATTGCGACGGCCCTACCCGATATGGCAAAAAGTTTCGGCGTGCAGGCCGTTGATCTGAACATCGGCATCAGTGCTTATCTGATTACGCTGGCGGTTCTCATCCCTGCCAGTGGCTGGATTGCCGATCGTTTTGGTGCCCGAAAAGTATTTACCCTGGCACTGGCGATCTTTACCTTCGCCTCAGTCTTATGTGGACTCGCCACCAGCATTGAAGGCTTTGTGGCAATGCGCATTTTACAGGGTGTCGGGGGGGCACTGATGGTGCCGGTCGGCCGCCTCGCCGTTCTGCGTACCACGCCTAAACACCAGTTAATCACCGCAATCGCCACCCTGACCTGGCCTGCCTTAGTGGCCCCAATAATTGGCCCCCCCCTGGGCGGATTTATTACCAGTTACGCCAACTGGCGCTGGATCTTCTTCATTAATGTGCCGCTGGGGTTGCTGGCGATTGCGCTGGCGCTGCGTTTTATCCCGGATATTCATGATGACGAGCGACGCCCGTTCGATTTTCCCGGTTTTATTGCCACATCGGTCGCGATGGTCAGTCTGGTATATGCGATGGAACTGCTGGGAACCCAACAGCCGCAGGGCTGGTTAACCGCGGGACTTCTGGCACTTGGAATAGCCACGTTCCTGTTTGCCCTGCATCATTTTCGCCAATCCGCATGGCCGATGATTCGTCTGGATGCCATGCGCGTGCCTACATTTCGTGTCACGATGTACGGAGGCTCGCTGTTTCGTGCCTCTATCAGCGCGGTACCCTTTCTGTTGCCACTGATGTTTCAGGTTGGGTTTGGTATGAATGCTTTCCATGCCGGTTCGCTGGTGTTGGCCGTGTTTGTTGGCAACCTAACGATTAAACCCGCTACTACGCCGTTAATACGCTGGTTAGGCTTTAAAAAGCTGCTGTTGATAAACGGTGCGCTTAATGTGCTGGCGCTATTGGCGTGTGCGCTGATCACGCCGCAAACTCCCGTATGGGTAATATTACTGGTGCTGTATCTGGGCGGCGTTTTTCGCTCAATTCAGTTTACCGGTGTCAGCACGTTGGCATTTGCGGATGTTCCTGCATCGCAGATGAGCTATGCCAATACGCTGTTTAGTACAGCGACGCAACTGGCTGTTGGATTAGGGATTTCGTTGGCGGCTATCGGGATCCGTATCGGGGATCAAGTGAGTGAATGGTTGTCACTGGGTGCGATACCCGGCATCAGTTTCCGGCTGGCATTCGTCGCTATCGCCATGATTTGCCTGATAGGAATGGTTGATACCCTGCGCCTTACCCGCGATGCGGGAAGCGCAGTGTCAAATAAGCGTCGATAAGCCCGATAGTTCGCGCCATCGGGCCAACCGGGTTTAGCCAATAACTTCACGGACAAAGGCTTCGATCGCTTTATCCTGACAGTTTTCAAAGAAACACTGCTGGAAACGTGGGCCTGAAACGGCGGTCTTCACCAGTTCAGGATCGATAGCGCGCAGGGTATCAAGATAATTTTCTTTTACTACTGCCGCTTTCACCTGGTTTAAAATCCCCGCATTACGCACCTGCGGGTCTTTCCGCTCCGGCGGATAACCTTCACCATTACGACCGGTAAACGCTTTTTCAAACATATACCGGACGTTCAGTTCAGCCCCCCAGCCAAACCCTTTCGCAAAGGCCAGCGAGAACGCATTACCGTTGTTGATCTGCGCAAACAGGAACGCATCCGCGGGATCAAGGCAGTAGCCACACACCACGCCCGGGTGAATATTCAGTGACATCATGGCCCCCTGACCCGTACCGCAGCCCGTGACAACGAAATCAACCGCTTTTGAATTGAGCAGAATGCTGGCCATAATCCCTAAATGGATGTAAGTCAGATGGTGATCATTTTCGTCGCTCATCCCGACGTTGAATACCGGAAAACCCTTTTCATCCGCGACAGACTTAAGCTCATGGTGAATGATCGCGTTTTTGCTTGCCTGGCTGTTTTCCATCATCAATGCAATTTTCATTGTGTATTCTCCTGAATGCGTCGCGGGGGGCCCGCCGTAAGTCATGACATTTCAGCCACATTACTATTTAGCAAATCAGCTTTCAAATTTTATGAAATTAAGTTTCATAAAATATCGAGATGCTCACGGTTTTTACGCCAGCCTTCAGAATTGACTCATAAACAGGGGGTCGTTGCGATTAATCACAGGTGATCTTCTGGCTATTCAGGCCATTGATTAGCCGTGATGTATGTCAGGATAGCGTATCACCGATTTTTCAGAGCGATTTCATGAAGACCTTTATTCTTGCCCTCTTACCGCTCATGCTGACGGGATGCACCATCACCAGACAGGCTCAGGTCAGCGAAGCCAGCAGCATTACCGGCGTGGTTCGTCTGACTTACAACCAGGCCATGCTACAAACAGCACGTACCGACGACTATGTTGCTCAGGGAACGGCGACAAAAGCATGTCAGCGCATGGGTTATGCCAGTGCAGTCGGATTTGGCCAGCCGGTTGCGACCTGCAGCGTTTATGCGGGTTCTCTGTGTTTGAATACCAAAATCACGCTGTCCTGGCAGTGTCACGGTGTTGCCGTACCACAAACTTCCACTTTCCATTATTAATCATTCCGACCAGCACATCTGCTGGTCATCTATTCTATTTTTATTTATATCATCAATTTAATAGCGTTAATGCGTTTTATTCCCATTCGCATTTTTAATAAATAAATTTATTATTTTACCTTTTGCAAATAATTAAATAACAAATTATAGTGGCGCCACGTCAATATATAATAACGTTCGTGGAGCAGAACCATGCTGAAAACAGAAATGATCGACAAACTGAATGAGCAAATGAATCTTGAATTATATTCATCCCTGCTCTACCAACAGATGAGTGCGTGGTGCAGCTATCACAGCTTCGAAGGTGCCGCCGCGTTTCTGCGTCGCCACGCCCAGGAAGAAATGACGCACATGCAGCGTCTGTTCGATTACCTGACGGATACCGGCAGCCTGCCGCGTATTAATACTGTTTCTTCACCGTTTGCAGAATATGCGTCCCTGGATGAGCTGTTCCGTGTAACCTATGAGCACGAACAATTGATCACGCAGAAAATTAATGAACTGGCGCATGCGGCAATGACCCACCAGGATTATCCGACCTTTAATTTCCTGCAATGGTATGTTGCTGAGCAGCACGAAGAAGAGAAGTTATTTAAATCTGTCATCGATAAGTTATCGCTGGCCGGTAAAAGTGGCGAAGGTCTTTATTTCATCGATAAAGAACTGGCAACCCTTGATACACAGAATTAATGTTGTTGGGTAACGGTGGCTGTTTGCCACCGTTATTCGAGAATCTTAGTGACGGCAGATCTTGCTTTCATGCGTAGAGAAGCCGTCTTCTTTGGCAATAAACTTCCCCTTCGCCGCTAAAAACGCGACCAGCTCACCCGCCGTCATGCCTTCTGCTGAACAGGTGTGAAAACGTGCCTGCTCACCAAAACGCGCGGTAATTGCCGCCTCAAGGCTGGCATGTGAATACTGCTCACCAGATTCAATCATCATGTTGAGCACCTCGTGACCGTGAATAGATTCCATACTACCTCCTCAATAAAGCCCGTAGCCTAATGTGAACCGTACAACGCTGCTTTGCGCTAACGCAGGTTTATGCGGGCAGAGAGCAGATAAATATTATTTTTAATACATCTTAATCCCCAAACATCTGTAAACATTAATATACAGCATTTGTAACGGTGATTTGACGAAAATAGCGTTATGCCTTAACCTGCGCCGCAGATATAACCGTTGATTATCTCTGGGACAGAGGAAAGCGTGAAAAACAGAACCCTGGGTAGTATTTTTATCGTGGCGGGAACCACGATTGGTGCCGGTATGTTGGCAATGCCGCTGGCGGCGGCAGGCGTGGGGTTTAGCGTCACGCTGGTGTTGTTGGTTGGGTTATGGGCCCTGATGTGCTACACCGCGCTGTTGCTACTTGAAGTGTACCAGCATGTACCGGCAGACACCGGGCTTGGCACACTGGCAAAACGCTATCTGGGTCGATACGGGCAGTGGGTAACGGGCTTTAGCATGATGTTCTTGATGTATGCCCTGACCGCCGCCTACATCAGTGGTGCAGGCGAGCTGCTGGCCTCCAGCATCAGCGACTGGACCGGAACCAGCATCTCGCCCACCACAGGCGTATTGCTGTTCACCTTTGTTGCCGGTGGCGTGGTATGCGTCGGGACTTCACTGGTTGATTTATTCAATCGTCTGTTGTTCAGCGCCAAAATCATCTTCCTGGTGGTAATGCTCGCGCTGTTGATGCCGCATATTCATAAGGTGAACTTGCTTACCCTGCCGCTTCAACAAGGCCTGGCGCTTTCCGCGATCCCGGTTATTTTTACCTCATTTGGTTTTCACGGTAGCGTGCCCAGCATCGTCAGCTATATGAACGGCAACATCCGTAAACTACGCTGGGTGTTTATCAGCGGTAGCGCCATCCCGTTAGTAGCCTATATTTTCTGGCAACTGGCCACGCTCGGTAGCATTAACTCGTCAACATTTATGGGACTTTTAGCCAATCACGCTGGCTTAAACGGTTTGTTACAGGCATTACGTGAAGTCGTGGCTTCGCCGCACGTCGAACTGGCGGTGCATCTGTTTGCCGACCTCGCACTGGCAACCTCTTTCCTCGGTGTCGCACTGGGGTTATTTGATTACCTGGCAGATCTCTTTCAACGCCGTAATACTGTGGCCGGCAGAATGCAAACTGGCGTCGTGACGTTCCTGCCACCGCTGGCATTTGCTCTTTTCTATCCGCGAGGTTTTGTCATGGCGCTGGGATATGCAGGCGTTGCTCTGGCCGTTTTGGCTCTGTTGATCCCCTCCATGCTGGCCTGGCGGAGCAGAAAGCACAATCCACAGGCAAACTACCGCGTAGCCGGCGGTGCTCCGGCGCTGGCACTGGTATTTCTGTGCGGCATTGTGGTGATAGCAGTACAGTTTTCTATTGCAGCAGGATTACTACCAGAAGTGGGTTAAAACAAAGGGGCTTTCGCCCCTTTCTGTTAATGCAAACAGCACTGCTTATATTTCTTGCCGCTGCCACAGGGACAAGGGTCATTGCGCCCTACTTTGGCATCCACTTTCACCGGTACTTTGACTGGCGTTTCCTGAGGATGCGCCATCCAGTAAGCATGCAGGTCCAGCGCAGCCAGGCGGATGGCATCGACGCTCGCTTCAAATGCCTCTGGCGTCAGTTTCTCTACCACCTCGAAGTTTTCTTCTGTCCCGTGTAGCGCAATAGCATCGAGAGCGGGTTTCAGTGAATCAGGTAGCGTTGACCAATCCGACAACGCGACGCCTCGCATATAGCCAAAGCACCACTCTTCTACAATAGTCAGCTCATGCTCTTCAATTTCCCGCAGGCCGAACAGCGGTTCAAACTGCTCCGGGAACTCATCCAGACGATCGGCCGTATCCGCCATATGCTGGAACGCCAGATTCATAAAACGCGCCATTTCTTTTTCGGAGGACCAGCGCGGAACATACTGTGCACCGCCCCAGATAGCGACCAGCCACTGCTCCGGCTCGATCTCATACGGTGAACTGAGCACCGCCGTCAGTAAGCCATCCAGCTCTGACACATCCAGAATAGACTTGTCCGTATTGTACTTAGTCAGCACATCATCCAGCCATTCCAGCTCGCTCTCGTTTAGTGGTCCCGTTTTCATAACGCTTTTCCTTAGTAAAAATTCTTGCCTGTGATTATCTTACATGGCTGGTGGGATAGCAGATCCAAATGGGCATGAGCGGCTTACAGGTACCGCCAATTCAGGTTAACAGGAAACGAGGGGAATTCCGGTAGTTAACGCACAAAAGGGAGCATCAGCCGCCGGGCATCATACGCGGAAAACAGAACAAAACCACCCGAAGGTGGTTTATTGTGGCTCAATACGGTTCAACGTTGCGGTATATCCCGTTTTCGCCACCGCGTTAAGTAGCGTATCGGTAGAAAATCCCTCCGGGACGATAGCCTCTGCCTGCCGGGTCTTGAGCGAAGATTTGGCTTTAATCACCCCATCAGTTTCACGTAACGCCTGATTGACCGAAATGACACATAACGAGCAGGTCATATTTTGGATATCCAGCACCACTTTCTGATTGGCAGCCTGAGTCCACAATGGCAACAGCAAACATGCGATTAACGTAATAATCTTCACTCAAACACCTCATAAAACCAGGCCACGATCGTGGGGTAAAACAACACGGGCAGAATCAGCGCCAACGCACACCAGTAAAGAACGCGCGCTTGCTTCAGGGACAGCCATCCGGAACACCATAGCTTTTTAGAAAAGTAGAGTCGCCAGAAAACGCGTAATAATAGCCCTAAGGACAGCAACATCAGAGGAACGCGCAGAAACTCAAACTGAGTGAACACGGCAAAGCTCGCCGCCGAAATACCAAACAGCAGATACAGCAGCGGTCCGACGCAACATAAGCCAGCCGTGACGGCAGCCGCGGCGGCCGTCAGCAGGGTCAATCCCGCCCCTTTAGCGTTGTTCTGTTGCGACATAGTGGTAAGAGAACGCTTTCGGGTCATAGAAATTGATGGGGTCACCGTCTACTTCAGCATAAGGATAACCAAAGTTGTTCATCGCTCCCTGCTCAGTAGCTGGGTACAGTTCAAAGTCACGACCATAGTTGAAGCCAACCCAGTTCATTTCCCAGTTGCCAAACAGATAGGTATTCACTGCCTGGACGTCCGCATCCTGATGCGTTTTTTTCTCCGCCAGACGCATTTTGGTCACATCGGCCGGATCGCATGGTAACCAACCGTAACCCGCCAGGTAGAACTCCGCACGGCAGTGCTGTCCCCCGCTAACATCAGCAACACCTGCACTGTCGGCTTTGCCAAATGCGCTTTTTGAGTAGCGCTCCAGCTTGCTTGCTTTCCCCAGACGAATCCCGAACAATTCACGTGCAGGAATGCCGCTGGCTCGGGCCAGGGCGACAAAAACTGAGCTCATGTCGGTGCATTTGCCCTTGAGCTTTCCGCTTTTCAAAATCTCCGCGACATCCCCAGTTCCGCAGCCGATAACGTCATTATCACGCTCCATATGACTGCTCACCCACTCGTATATCAGGCGAGCTTTTTTCAGCGGATCTTGTTCATTACCGGTAATTTTACGCGCCGTTTCCAGGACCTGCCCATCAATCGGTGTGTGCGTTGTTGGCAGCAGATACGGTTTTACATCCAGCGGATACGTAATCTGTTCCGGTGCTTGCCAGTTTTTTAGCGCGTCATGTTGCAGTGGTTCCCAATCGGCTGTCTCAATGTCGAGATCAACCTTGATCAGCAGTTCTCCCTGCGAGTCAGGCCAACTGGCAAACAACGTTTTCGCGCCATAAGCATTGTTGGTTGTGACGTACGCCTGTTTATAATTGCCGCTAAAAGCAAGATTCGTCATTTGCTGGAATGCGGTATCGACCGGCAAAGGGATCCACAACTTCACGACACCATTCGACCCCTTTGGTGGGTTGAGCTTATACGTTTGCGATAGCACAAAGCGCCGACGTGCCACCGGCACGATTGCAGGCTCAGCAGCCTGGACCGTGCGGCTAACAATCGAAGGGCCGACTATACCGGCGGCGGAAAGGAGAACGCTATTTTTGAGAAATTGTCGACGTTGCATTGCTGTCTGTCCATGTTATGAGAGTTGAGCGGCGGCTGAATAACAAACCGTAGGCGATCATCACAGCAGACAGACGCTTCCATAAAAAGGCGAGTCGATGGAGGTTATTCATCAATAACAGACCTGTTAACTGTGAATGAAATAAGAAACTACGTGGTCGCCATTAAGCCACTTACCGGCGAGAAAGTACAGTAATGGCGGCATGAAGATCCCTCATTCTCATTAAGGAAAGACCGCCGAAAACCTGTCTATATTTAAACGCAGGCACTTCCACATGTAGTCCTCCGCTTTCATGTTTCATACACTGAGGGGAAGTCAAAATGGCGATGAGAATACTGTCTATTGATGGCGGTGGCATCAGAGGCATCCTGCCAGGTATGCTATTAGTCGCACTGGAGAAAAAGTTACAAGAAAGAGCAAAAAAGCCAACAGCAAGAATCGCTGATTATTTCGATTTAGTTGCAGGCACCAGTACTGGTGCCATCCTCTGTTCTGCCTATGTGTGTCCCGACGCGACAGGAAACCCCAAATTTTCCGCACAGGAAGCCGTCAACTTCTATCTTCAGGACGGCGATGAGATTTTTGACGTCGGCATTTGGAAAAACATCACTTCATTAGGCGGTGTCAGTGATGAAAAATACTCGGCAACGGAACTGGAGCGAGTATTAAAAACAGCCTTCGGTGATACAAAACTGAGTGAATTATTAAAACCAACCTGCTTTGTTGCTTATGATGTCAGCAGTCGTCTTCCTGTGATCTTCAAACAACACTCTGCCGTAGCCAAAAAACGGGATTTTCTGGTCAGAGATGTTTTACGTGGTACCTCCGCGGCACCAACGTACTTCGAAGCAGCGCGTATTTACTCACTTCCCCCATTGCCGCAAAAGTATGTCCTGGTCGATGGTGGTGTCGTGGCGAACGATCCAGCACTGTGTGCCTATTCCGAGGCGATTAAGTTTTCAAACGTCGCTGGCATCAAAGACATGATCATTGTCTCTCTGGGTACCGGTAAAAAGCTGCAGGGTTATTCATATTCAGAGGTTAAAGACTGGGGACCTTTTGGCTGGGCGAAACCCGCTATCGATATCGCGCTCGAAGGCGGTCCGCAGATGACTGCCTACTATTTACAACAAATCGCCTCAACGGTAAAAAACGCGAATTATTACAGGCTTCAACCCGAATTATATGGTGCCGATCCAACGCTGGATAACGCATCGCGAGAGAATTTAGAACGGCTGCATAACGCAGGACTGCAAAATGCAGCGGAATTCGACAAGACGTTAAATGAAATTGCCGCATTGTTAGTTAGCAACGGCGGGATTTTTAACTTTCAGGGATAAAACAGCCCCTGAGAACAGAGAACTAAAACCTATCCTGGCAGACGTCATTGGCGCAAACAGTTTGAGCACTGCCCAGCGGCGAAATGGCAAGCAAAATAGCCCTGATGGGATAGGTTCTGAATCAAAATATATACACATGGGTGCCAAGTTTACGGGCTAATCCCTTCGCTCCCTCGCGCATTACCGTATCGTGGTTCCAGCGAAATACCGGCGCCGCCAGTGGGGCAAGTATATTCATCCAGCGAATCGTGGTTCGTACATTCCAGTCGTACCTGACAATCGTCTCCTTACCGGTATCAATAAAAGACCATACCCCGCGCCCTTCAACCTCGCCGCTGGCAGCACCTTCAAGAAGAGAGTACTGCATAATATTTAATACATTGATATCAAAGGTTAAACGATACGGAAGTACACCCTTCCAGGTGTAACGATGCAACGCTCCGACCCCCTGTATATCGCCTTTCTTGATCTCAACAACACGCTCAAGGCTTCTCCACCATTCTGGCCACTGATCCGGGTGGGAGAAAACATCCCAGACATCCTGCAGTGAAGCCTCAACCCGCCAGACTGTGGAAAACTGATAGTCAGTCATCGCCTTCTCTCCCCTATGGGGTGAAAAATCTGCGGCACCTGCCTGTGCTACGAACAGGCATAATCACCTGTGAGCTGTTTTTATTATAGTGCTTAATACACAGCCAGGCCCTCCAGAATCACCGCCTCAGCCGCCAGAAAATGGTTTTACCGCCCGGATTAGAGCGCCATTAAACGCTATACTTTAATAGCCACATTATTTATGGGTATTTATCATGAAACTGCCACGGGTATTTTCATGCGCCGTCCTTGCACTACTGCTGTTGACGTCTTCATCTGCTGCAGCCGGCACATTGCAACGTCAGGCTCAACGAGAGCAAGAATTGAGTGCTGCGTTAGCTGCCGGCAATGGCGTTATCGTGATTGGCGGCGCGGATGATTTTGCGTTTACGCTCAGAGCCCGTAGCCGGATCCACAGACCCTTTGCGATTGAGGATGGCATTAACGATCCCCTCATAATAAGCGGTTTTCAGAACCAGAACCCCGCCCGTGATGGGTTCATGAACAACCCGGCCCGGGGAGGGTTTATGCTGAGCACGCCTATTCGCCGATAAGCGAATGGGCTAAATCATGTTGGTGACTGGGCCGTTTTGGCGGTTTTGCTTTATTGGTGGGTATTGTGACGCACGCTATTAGCTGTCAGTAAGTTTCAGGCACAAAAAAACCACCCGTAGGTGGTTTCACGACACTGCTTATTGCTTTGATTATTCTGTTCTTTCCCATGGTACCCGGAGTGGGACTTGAACCCACACAGCGCGAACGCCGAGGGATTTTAAATCCCTTGTGTCTACCGATTCCACCATCCGGGCTCGGGAAGAAATTGGAGGCGCGTTCCGGAGTCGAACCGGACTAGACGGATTTGCAATCCGCTACATAACCGCTTTGCTAACGCGCCGAAATCTTCTGGCTTTACAGCCAAACATCCGCAAATGCCGATGTTTTAAATTTGGAGCGGGAAACGAGACTCGAACTCGCGACCCCGACCTTGGCAAGGTCGTGCTCTACCAACTGAGCTATTCCCGCATCACCAAGTAACTTTGTTAATCACTTGATTTTGTTATCGTCTGGCAATCAGTGCCGCCGTTCGATGCGTTGCATTCTACTTACCTGACGCAATGAGTCAACGATATTTTTCACCACTGACGATCGTTTGCTGAAATTTGCGGCGAAACGATCACTGATCAAGCAAATCTCCCCGTGCAGCGCTCAAATACTGGAACATTGACCATAAAGTCAGAATCGCGGCGACAAAGAAAAGTGCAATCCCGGCATACTCTACCCAGATATTTGGGCGCCACAGCAGCCATGCCAGCGCCGCCATTTGCGATGTCGTTTTGACTTTACCGATCCACGACACCGCCACGCTGCTACGCTTGCCAAGTTCTGCCATCCATTCACGCAGCGCTGAAATGATAATTTCTCGCGCGATCATCGTGGCGGCAGGCAATGTCACCCACCAGCTGTGGTAGTGCTCCGTCACCAGCACCATCGCAATAGCCACCAGGACTTTATCTGCCACCGGATCGAGGAACGCCCCGAAACGTGTGCTTTGGTTCCAGCGGCGCGCCAGAAAACCGTCAAACCAGTCGGTAACGGCTGCGATACAGAAAATCAGCGCACAAACGAAGGGAGCCCAGGTGAATGGCAGATAAAACGCCAATACAAAGAATGGGATCAGAATGACGCGAAACAGCGTGAGCAATGTAGGGATATTAAATTGCATATGACGGATAACTATCTGTTGTCAGTGAAATTACCCCTATGTTGCTACAGAGGGCTTAATGTTTCAACGAGTAGAAGATCTTTTCTGCCAGAGCTTGCGAAATACCCGGCACTTTTGCAATTTCTTCGACACTGGCGTTACGAAGCCCTTGCAAACCCCCCATATATTTCAACAACATTTGTCGGCGCTTAGGGCCAACGCCTTCGATGGTTTCCAGCGTGCTGGTGCTTTTTACCTTCGCCCGTTTTTTACGGTGTCCGCTGATGGCGTGATCGTGAGACTCATCGCGGATATGCTGAATAACGTGCAACGCAGGGGAGTCCGGCGGCAGGCTAAACCCCTCACCTTCCGGTTCGAAGAACAGGGTTTCCAGGCCAGCTTTGCGATCTGCCCCTTTTGCCACACCCAGTAACAGAGGATGCTGTTTATCCCAGGGCACGTCCAGTTCAGCAAAAACAGCTTTCGCCTGCCCTAGCTGGCCTTTACCGCCGTCGATCAAAATAACATCCGGGATCTTACTTTCTTCTATTGCCTTACCGTAACGCCGACGCAGTACCTGGTTCATCGCCGCGTAATCATCACCCGGCGTAATACCCGTAATGTTATAGCGACGATACTCTGCGCGCAGCGGCCCGTTAGCGTCAAAAACCACGCAGGAGGCAACGGTCTGCTCGCCCATCGTGTGGCTAATGTCAAAACATTCCATGCGTTTCACCGCAGGCAGTTTCAGCACGGATGCCAGCGCCGTCAGACGTTGGGTAATAGTGGACTGCTGGGAAAGTTTGGTGGTTAACGCCGTAGCCGCATTGGTACGCGCCAGCTTCAAGTATCGGGCGCGATCGCCTCGCGGTTTCGTCTGGACGTTAATCTTCCGCCCGGCCAGTTCAGACAAAGAGTCAGCCAACAGCGTCTTATCGCTAAGATTAAAATCAAGCAGGATCTCCCCGGGCAAGGTACGCACCTGGCTACCCTGTAAATAGAACTGCCCAACGAAGGTTTCAACTACCTCGCCCAGCTCCGTTCCCCCTGGTACTTTAGGAAAATAGCTGCGACTGCCTAACACTTTACCCTGACGAATGAACAAGACGTGTACACAGGCCATTCCGGCATCAAATGCCACGCCGATAACATCCAGATCGTCGCCAGTATTGGAAACAAACTGTTTTTCAGTGACACGGCGAACCGCCTGAATTTGGTCGCGGATGCGTGCGGCCTCTTCAAACTCAAGGTTCTGGCTGGCCTTCTCCATCCGGGTTATCAGTTGCGTTAACACCTGATCGTCTTTGCCGGATAAAAACAGCCGTACATAGTCGACCTGCTGTGCGTACTCTTCTTCACTCACCAGACCGGCGACGCATGGCCCAAGGCAGCGGCCAATCTGATATTGCAAACACGGGCGTGAACGGTTGCGATAAACGCTATTTTCGCACTGACGTATTGGGAAAATTTTCTGCAATAGCGCCAGCGTCTCGCGGACGGCATAACCGTTAGGAAACGGTCCAAAGTATTCACCTTTAGCATGCTTCGCGCCGCGATGCGTCGCCAGACGCGGATGGGTATCGCCACTGAGGAAAATAAAGGGATAGGATTTATCATCGCGCAGCAATACGTTATAGCGCGGCTGGTACAGCTTGATGTAATTGTGCTCAAGCAATAATGCTTCAGTTTCGGTGTGCGTCACCGTGACATCAATCTGCTGAATTTGTGCCACCAGCGCTTCGGTTTTACGCGACGCGAGATTGCTGCGGAAATAGCTGGAGAGCCGTTTTTTCAGGTCTTTCGCTTTACCGACATAGATAACCGTCCCGGCGGTATCGTACATACGATAGACGCCAGGCTGGCTGGTCACGGTTTTCAGAAACGCTTTAGCATCGAACTGTTCGGTCACAGGCTTGTTAATGTCTCCGCATTACACAGGCCATGGCGAATTGCCAGGTGAGTCAGCTCCACATCGCCATGAATGTTTAATTTACTGAACATTCGATAGCGGTAGCTGTTCACTGTTTTGGGACTAAGATTCAGTTGTTCTGAGATCTCATTGACCTTCTGGCCTTTGGTGATCATCAGCATAATCTGCAACTCGCGTTCAGACAAACTGGCAAACGGGGTTTCCGTTTTCTCTGGCTCAATCTGGCTAAGCGCCATTTGTTGCGCAATATCGGAAGCAATGTAGCGCTGCCCGGAAAAAACCGAACGAATCGCGCTCACGACTTCCTGAGGGGCGGCCCCCTTGCTGAGATAGCCCGCGGCTCCCGCCTGCATAACTTTTGCCGGCAATGAGTTTTCGGTATGAACAGTCAACATGATCACTTTAATGTCAGCCGAGGAACGCGCAATTTTGCGGGTTGCCTCCAGACCGCCAATACCGGGCATATTCATGTCCATCAGCACAACGTCGACGGCGTTAGTGCGGCACCATTTGACCGCATCTTCGCCGCAGCACGCCTCGCCGACAACTTTAATGCCTTTTATATCTTCCAGAATGCGTCGTATCCCTGCGCGCACCAGTTCGTGGTCATCAACAAGAAAAACGTTGATCAAAGGAATATCTCCAGAATAGGGATAACGCTACCGATAGTTAATCGGTCCTATGTTAACGGGTTTTATCTCAACTTTGAAATCTAAAAAACACCCGACTTTCGATTTTGCTCTCGTTTTTGGAAATTAGATTGTACGAACCGTGGAAACTTTCACGGTTGAAGGCTGTTTGCCCGCGCTTATATCTGCATAGCTGTTTCAGAATAGTGACAAAAAATTCATATTCTTACGCTGAATGCTAAATAGGAAGGTAAGCTTGTAACAATAATTAACGAGTAAAATACTCGGAATAAACAATGAATGGAGAAAATATATGCACTGCAACATCTTGTTTATTTTAATCTCATTGGGTTTTGTTTGTGCAAAAAACAACCTCAGATATTTTTAGCCGAGCTTATGGTATACTCCGCCGCCTTGACGTTTGCCATCGCACTTTTTCATTGAAACATAACGAGGAAAATAAATGAGTACGCCTGATTTTTCCACTGCTGAGAATAATCAAGAACTGGCTAATGAAGTCACCTGCCTGAAGGCCATGTTAACGCTGATGCTGCAGGCTATGGGACAAGCCGATGCAGGACGCGTGATTCTTAAAATGGAAAAACAGATCGCGCTGATTGAGGACGAAACACAGGCCGCGGTATTTACCAGCACTGTTAAACAAATTAAACAGGCCTATCGTCAGTGATAAGAAACCGGCTGACAGCGATGCTCTCAGCCGGTTTTGCGTCTGACACTCAGAACGACATTTTATTCAGATAAGCCCTGTTGCAGCGGCATAACAAGCAATCTGTGTTTTGTTTGGCGCGTTAAACTTCTTCTGCATATTCTTCTGATGAAAGTTAACGGTATTTTCAGAGATCGACAGAATCATTGCTATCTCGGAAGAGGTTTTCCCCTCAGCGGTCCATTTCAGAATCTCTTTTTCGCGCTTGCTAAAACGCATCTCCGGCGCCATGACCATGTCATCTTCCAGCCGCATAAGTACTGACAGACTTTCTCGTACCAGCAGTTGCATCCTGAGTTCGACTTCATCCTGGGCATAGCGGCCATTACGCACACTTGCGCGTGAAACGGACAAAAAGCCTAGCGCCCGATTTGGCAACATTAAGCATTGCGTCATCCCCTTGCGCAGACCGTGATTACGCGCGGCGTCCCACAGCGGTTGTGCGTCACGGAACAAGGCGTCATCCCACGGTAAGTGGCCCTGACTGAAGTTTTCGGGTTTCAGTACCGGATCGATAGCGAAATAATTTTCTGATTGGTAGTGTGCGACCCATGCTTTGGGATACGTCGTATGAAGTACCGTTTTAGGTCGGGTAAAGGGTACGGGATGCCGGACACAGAGCGCATAAAAATCGAACTCTAAGTGCTGCGTCTGAAGTTGTAATTCGTTATAGACATCCTCTGCCGCCGCCATTTCCTGAAAGCGTAACAGCATGCTCCGTCGCCAGGTGAAGAAATCATGATCCTGCATACTAAGTGGTAATGCCCCTGAGATTGATAATCATCCAAATGTACGAAACAAGCTAACACATAAATGTATTTTATATATGCAAATTATCGGACAAATAAGAAATTACTTGAGTGTAATGTAACAGCCCACAATGCTGACAGGATGAAGCAATAATAATAAAGCAGTAATTATAAATAGTTATGCAACAAGCACTCACCAAAAAAACTATTTCGATGAGTGCTCTCTGACCTTTTATTGCATCAGGAATTTTTCAAGAAACTGACGGGTTCGCGGTTGCTGCGGATGCGTGAATAATGATTTTGCAGGCCCCTGCTCCACTATCTTGCCCTGATCCATAAATATCGCCCGGTCAGCAACGTCACGCGCAAAACTCATTTCGTGCGTCACAATGACCATGGTGCGTTTTTCCTGCGCCAGTTGACGAATAGTATTAAGCACTTCGCCAACCAGTTCCGGGTCAAGCGCGGAGGTCGGTTCATCAAAAAGAATAACTTCCGGACGCATAGCCAGCGCCCGGGCAATAGCGACACGCTGCTGCTGACCGCCGGATAACCGCCGTGGATAGCTGCTCTCTTTACCCGCAAGCCCAACCTTTGCCAGAAGTTCACGCGCGCGCGCTGTCGCTTCCGCCTTCGGTTCGCCCTTCACAATTACCGGACCTTCAATAATGTTTTCCAGTACTGTGCGATGTGGAAATAAATTAAAGTTCTGGAACACAAACCCCACATGCTGGCGCAACTGGCGAATCTGTCCTTTCTGCTGGCTTAAGGAACGCGCGGTATCAATGGTAATATCTCCAACCTTGATGGTGCCCGCCTCCGGTTGTTCCAGCAAATTTATACTGCGCAGCAGCGTGGTTTTACCTGAACCGCTCGGCCCGATAATCGCCACGACTTCACCAGGCTTAACGTCCAGATCAATGCCGTGCAGTACCGTTTGCCCGTGAAATTTTTTCACCAGGTTTCTGACTTCAATAGTACTCATTTCGGATCTCTCTCCTGGCGGTTGAGCTGTTCTTCAAAATAGTTCTGCAGCGCAGAAAGCACCGTCGCCATGACCCAGTAAATCAGCGAGGCCGCCAGATACATGGTAAACACTTCCAGCGTGCGTGAAGTAATCAGCTGCGCCTGGCGGAACAGTTCCGGTACCTGGATGGTCGCGGCCAGTGATGTGTCTTTCACCAGACTGATAAAGCTGTTGCTCAGCGGTGGAAGCGCAACCCGCGCAGCCTGCGGCAGGATCGCCCTGCGCATCGTCTGCCACGGTGTCATACCGATACTCGCCCCGGCTTCCCACTGACCTTTATCAATGGAGGAGATGGCCGCACGCAGCGTTTCTGCCGCATAGGCCGCAGTATTCAGCGACAGACCGATCATTGCAGCCGGTATCGGGTCCAGCTCAATACCAAACTGCGGCAGACCGTAGTAGATCATAAACAGTTGGGCAATTAACGGCGTACCGCGAAAGATAGAGATATAAAAGCGCGCCAGCCAGCGCACAGGCAACAGTGACGATAAACGCATTAGCGCCAGGATGAACCCCAGCACCAGGCCAAAAAACATCCCGCCGATACTCAGTTGGAGCGTAAATACCGCCCCTTTCAGCAGATACGGCAGCGAATCAATGACCAGTTGGATACTTTCTTGCATTAGTGTTTTTCTACCTGGTTGTCATACATGTGGATGGTAGGCAAACAACGCAGGTGCCCCACCGGTATGAATAAAGAGGATTGGCCCTTCATCTTTAAAGCGTTTCTGGCTGATACCGTCAATCAGGCCTGCCATCGCTTTACCGGTATACACCGGATCCAACAAAATGCCCTCCAGACGCGCCAACAGTTTTACCGCCTCCATGCCTTCTTCATTTGGCGTACCGTAACCCGGCGCAAAGTAATCATCCCACAGTAAAATATCTGCCGCCGCAGTCAGCTCCAGCTCACTGGCAATAGCCTGCTGCAGCGCAACGACTTTTGGTTTTTGGTCAGCAACACTGCGCGAAACGGTGACACCGATAAGCTCAACGTTCGGCATCAATTGTTCCAGCCCTACCGCCAACCCGGCGTGCGTTCCTGCACTGCCCGACGCCACCACGACGGATGAAAGTTCTACGGCACCTTCACACTGCTGAGCAATTTCCAGCGCGCTTTCGACATAACCCAATGCACCCAACGCGTTAGAACCGCCAACCGGGATCACATACGGGCGGAACCCCTGCGCTTCAATCCGCGTCGCCAGTTCCTGAAGCTGCGCATTCGGGTCGGTCAGCGCATCACACATTTCAATCTGGGTATTGAACAGATCCAGCAGCAGGCGGTTACCGTTACTGAGATAATTTTCCGCAGTCGTGCCTATTGGGTTTTCTAACAGCGCCACACAGTGAAGCCCCAGCTTCGCCGCGACCGCCGCCGTCTGACGCACGTGGTTCGACTGGATAGCCCCTGCGGTGATCAATGTGTCTGCGCCTTCACGCAGCGCGTCCGCCGCCAGAAACTCCAGTTTGCGCAGTTTATTGCCGCCCATCGCCATCGGCGTGACGTCATCGCGTTTAATAAAAATATCGCGGCCGAGATAATCAGAGAAACGCGGGAGATATTCGAGCGGCGTGGGCGCGCCAATAAATTCCAGACGGGGAAAGCGCGTTAAGTTATGCAGTGGCATAGAGCCTCCGGTGTTTACTCATCATCTTGTGGGCAACAAGCAGCCCAAAAGCCTGAGAGTAGAAGTTGTTGTGATGTTCTTTTTATTATGCACGTTCAGGCGCAATGGAATAAAAAAAGGCGCTGTTAAAGGCGCCTTTTTTATCCGGATGATGATTATTTCGTCACATCCGCTCCAAACCATTTTTCGGACAGGGCTTTCAGCGTGCCGTCTTTTTGCATATCGGCAATGGCTGCATCCACAGCTTTCAGCAGATCTTCATTGCCTTTACGTAGCGCCACACCAGATTCCTGGCGGGAGAAAGCTTCACCAGTCACGGCCAGTGTGTCTTTGGTTTTCTTCACCAGATCCAACGCTGCCAGACGGTCAACCAGAATGGCATCGATACGGCCTACGCGCAGATCCTGATATTTGGTCGGGTCATCATCATAGGTACGAATATCTACGCCCTGCACGTTCTGACGCAGCCACTCTTCGTAGTTGGTTCCAAGCCCAACACCGACTTTTTTACCTTTCAGGTCCGCCGCGGTTTTAATAACGCCTTCGTTACCTTTTTTCACCAACGCCTGGATACCAGAAACCGTATACGGGGTAGAGAAATCGTATTTCTTCTTACGTTCGTCAGAGATGGTTACCTGGTTTATCACCACATCGATACGTTTGGAATCTAACGACGCTAGCATGCCGTCCCATTTGGTCGGCTTGAGCGAGGCTTTCACACCCAGATGTTTAGCCAGCTCCTCGGCAAATTCCACTTCAAAACCAGTCAGTTTGCCATCGTCGCCCTGGAAACTAAACGGGGGGTAAGTCCCTTCAAGCCCCACCAGCAGCGTGCCGCGCTCTTTCACTTTATTTAACAGACCTTCGTCCGCAAATGTTTTTGCGCTCATACCAGCGACAAGTGCAACAGCCATTACACCCATCAGCGCCTGACGTCCCAGAAGTGCTAATTTCATAGTTACCCCGAATATTGTCATTAGTGACTGCTATTTATCCACAAAATCATTCGAGTTGCATCAAGGCGGCAAGCGAGTAAGTCCCCAGGAGCTTACTAAAGTAAGTGACTGGGGCGCCAACGCAGAGACAGCTTGAAGGATGACGTGTATATGACCGTAGTGTAGAGCGTTTGTCATGATCCACAAACACCACTCTGTTACACCTTATTCGTTTTTAATATATATCAGAACTGGCTGTCCAGGAGGATTTCTGCATATGCCCCATATGTGTATGGGCTTTAAACTGCTCATACTTACGTAGCGCAATGCGGTAGTTATTGGTGCTGGTTTCTGGCAGCCACGGGGCGAGGTTTTCGTCGAGGAACCCTTCCTGCAGCAGGTCATGAGAAATTTTTTGTTCAGTCAGATGATTGCCGAGACGACGCAGGCGAACAACATATTCGCGCACCGTACCGTGGCTCATTTCGGTTTGCTCAAACAAAAATTGTTTAAAGCCGATGATGTCAAAGAAGTCGCTTTGCTCTTTGCAATGCAAATCACCGCAGAAACGGCATAACGCCACCCACTCTTTTTTCTCTTGCGCCCATTCAGCATCATCAAGCAGCGTGTCCAGGCGGGAGATGGCTATCTTATTCACAATCTGCCCGCGACGAACCAGCGTGATCCTATCAAGCAACTTAAAGCAATGGGCGCAATGCGTCTGGCTGTGTTTGAAATCTTTGAGGTAGCGGCTTAGTGGCCGTCTTTTTGATTGCTGCACCGTCATGAGAACTCCTGGTAGTCAATACGTTATGCGGCATTGTTCAGGGGCAAAGATTACCCCTTATAGCTTACCCAGCTTGGTGCGTAGACGTTTGATAGCCTGGCTGTGCAACTGGCTGACCCGTGATTCGCCCACTTCCAGAACAGCACCAATCTCTTTCAGATTCAGCTCTTCCTGATAGTACAGCGTCAATACCAGCTTCTCGCGCTCCGGCAATGCATCAATCGCATCCATCACGCGCTGACGGAGGTTCCCCTCAAGAAGCTGTTGTAACGGGTTTTCTTGCTGATGTTCTTCTGTCACCAGCTCAATACTATCGCCATGCTCTTCCCGCCACTCGTCGTAGGAGAAGAGTTGGCTGTTATTGGTATCAAGCAACATCTGACGATACTCTTGTACAGGGATCCCCAGACGCTCCGCCACTTCAGTTTCCGTCGCGTTGCGCCCTAATTCCTGCTCCAGTTGCCCCATCGCCTGTGCCACTTCGCGGGCATTGCGCCGAACGCTACGCGGCACCCAGTCCCGGCTGCGTAGTTCATCCAGCATAGCCCCACGAATACGCTGCACTGCGTAAGTGGTAAATGCCGTTCCTTGCAAAGCGTCATATCGGTCAACTGCATTCAATAACCCGATGCCGCCCGCTTGTAGCAGGTCATCCAGTTCCACGCTCGCCGGCAAGCGCACCTGAAGGCGCAATGCTTCGTGACGCACCAACGGTACATAACGCTGCCACAGCGAGTGTTTATCCATTACACCTTCAGCGGTATACAGTGAATTCACGATAAACAGCCCTGCGTTAAATGAGTTATCGGCATGATTATCCGTTTCTGCAGGGGTTTTAATCGGGTGAATAGTGGGTGAAATGGGGGGTTATTTGGGGGTTACGGGTAAAGCAGAATGTAAAAAACCCCGCCGGAGCGGGGTTTGCGCGATAAGTGTAAATTAACGCAGCAGAGACAGGACGTTCTGCGTGGTCTGGTTTGCCTGCGCCAGAACAGAAGTACCCGCCTGTTGCAGAATGTTTGCACGAGACATGTTGGACACTTCGGTCGCGTAGTCAGCATCTTCGATACGGCTACGGGCTTCAGACAGGTTGTTTACGGTGTTACCCAGGTTGGTAATGGTAGAGTTGAAACGGTTCTGTACCGCACCCAGGTCGGAGCGCAGGTCAGCAACTTTCGCCAGCGCCGCGTCGATTTTAGCCAGCGGGCTTTCGGTTTTGGTTTTTGCAACTTCGTTCAGCGCGGCACCCGATTTGAAGTTATGATCTTTTACACTGGATGCCAGGTACTCTTTACCACCCACGCTAGCCACTTCGGTTTTACCGTTCACACCACCAAACTGAATCGCTGCCTTCTGGGGAGCGCCTTTGTCATCAGTATAAGCAACCGTTTTAGCAGTGATAGTTCTGGTTTTCTCATCATATTCAGCGGCATATTGTTTACCGTTGTAGCTCAGAGCATAACCTCCATCAATAACTTTGCCATTTTTGTCTTCAAAAGACATTTTGACTAAAGTAGTATTATCCTTATCCGCACCTACAACGCCAGCAGCAACTAATGCTTTTGCTGCGTCTTCAGTCACTGGCTTGCCGCCTGCAAAATCTTCAGCTTGATATTTTGTTACTGTTGTAGTTTCAGCTTTAGTAATATTTGTCTCTTTAGCGCCAATCACTACGGCACCAGTAGTGTCGCTGATAGTCGCTTTGTACATTCCGTTACCTTTACCGGCGTCGGTACTACTTGAGCCAGTGATATTTACATAATGTTGGCCATCTTTGAACTCAACTGTCGCCTTACCCTCGCCTGCAGTACCACCAACAGCGTTATCAATTTCTGTCTGAGTAGGTGCAACAATGTCCACACCATTTTTATAAGTCTTAGGAGCCGTAACCTCAGCAGCAGTCGTCTTATAACCATCCTGCACGCTCAGGCTATCCAGACCCAGGGTTTTGGAGTTGATTTCTTTCAGGTTGATATCGATGGTTTCGCCATCGTTAGCACCGACCTGGATGGTCAGGGTGTTGTCTTTCGCCAGTACTTTCACGCCGTTGAACTGGGTCTGACCGGATACACGGTCGATTTCGTTCAGACGCTGAGTGATTTCAGCCTGGATGGAGTCGAGGTCAGACTGGGAGTTGGTACCAGTAGAAGACTGAACCGCCAGCTCACGAACACGCTGCAGGTTGTTGTTGATTTCAGACAGAGAACCTTCAGTAGTCTGCGCGATGGAGATACCATCGTTGGCGTTACGGGACGCCTGAGTCAGACCTTTGATGTTAGAGGTGAAACGGTTTGCAATCGCCTGACCTGCAGCATCGTCTTTCGCGCTGTTGATACGCAGACCGGAAGACAGACGCTCGATAGCGGAGCTCAGAGAAGACTGAGATTTGTTCAGGTTATTCTGGGTCAACAGCGACAGGCTGTTTGTATTGATGACTTGTGCCATGATCTTTTCCTTATCAATTACAACTTGATGTTATTGGGCTGTTGCCCACGGTTTCTGACCGTAACCCATGTATCGGCACCTTAAATTCGAACTTTAGAAAATTTTTACTTTCCGCCCATTTTTTTCTTAGCCCCGGAAATACCCGCTTTAATTACCACTATTCCGCGCATTATTTTTGCAAAACTATTATTAAACTTTGCGCGCAGATTGCCGATATAGCGGTTAACTACTGTTTGCAATCACAAGGAATTAGGCATGCCTTCATTTACATCACTGGGCGTTGGCTCGAACTTACCACTGGACACATTGCTGACAAACTTAACCACTGCTGAGAAAAAGCGCTTAACGCCCATTACCCAGCAGCAGAGCGCTAACACCTCGCGTCTGACCGCGTACGGTACGCTGAAAAGTGCATTAGAAAAATTTCAAACGGCGAATACCGCACTGAACAATGCCGACCTGTTTAAAAGCACCACGGCAACCAGCAGCACAGAAGACTTAAAGGTCAGTACGACCGCCGGTGCTGCTCCCGGTAAATATACCGTCAGCGTGTCCAAACTGGCACAAGCACAGTCGCTATCAACCACGTCCAAAATTACCTCTACCAAAGAACAGTTGGGCGATACCAGTGTTGATGAACGCACCATAACGATTTCACAACCGGGTCGTAAAGAACCCCTGGAAATCAAATTAGGCAAAGGCGAAACCTCTCTGGAGGATATTCGTGACGCCATTAACGATGCGGACAGCGGTATTTCGGCAAGTCTGGTAAAGGTTAAGGAAGACGATTATCAGTTAGTGTTAACCGCGGAAAGCGGCACTGAAAGCGAAATGACCATCTCAGTCTCGAATGATTCGAAACTGAGCGATTTACTGTCCTATGACAGCAAAGCGGGCAGCGGCAAAATGAAGCAACTGGTCGGTGCGCAAAATGCGAAACTGACCGTCAACGGCATTGATATTGAACGTCAAAGCAATACCGTAACTGACGCACCGCAGGGCATCACGCTGCAACTGACCAAAGAAGTCAAAGATGCCTCAATCACGGTAACAAAAAGTGATGAAAAGGCCACAACGGCAATTAAAGCCTGGGTGGAAGCCTATAACTCACTGGTCGATACCTTTGGTACGCTGACTAAATATAAAGAAGTTGAACCGGGTGAAGCGGCCAGTGCAGATAACGGCGCATTACTGGGCGACAGTGTTCTCCGTACCATTCAAAACGGTATTCGTGCGCCATTTGCTAACAGCGGCAGCGAGTCCCCGTTTAAAACCATGTCTGAGATTGGCATTACTCAGGACGGTGGTACCGGCAAGTTAAAAATTGATGAAGAAAAACTGGCTAAGGCACTGAAAGATAACACAGCAGCGACCCGTGAACTGTTGGTGGGTGACGGCAAAGAAACCGGTATTACCACCAAGATTGCCACCGAAGTAAAAAGCTATCTGGCCGATGACGGTATTATCGACAATGCGCAAGACAATATTAACGCCAACCTGAAACTGCTGACTAAGCAGTATCTGACCGTGAGTAACAGCATTGATGAAGTCGTGGCTCGCTATAAAGCACAGTTTACCCAACTCGATTCCATGATGAGTAAGCTGAACAGCACCAGTACCTATCTGGGCCAACAATTTTCAGCGATGAATAATTCCTGATAACACGAGGTAAGCATGTATACCGCGAGCGGTACCAAAGCCTATGCACAGGTCAGCGTGGAAAGCGCCGTGATGAGCGCCAACCCGCATCAGTTGATCGAAATGTTGTTTGATGGCGCACATAGCGCCCTGGTGCGCGCTCGTCTGTTTATGCAGCAAGGCGATATCGTTGCCAAAGGTGAGGCATTAAGCAAGGCAATCAATATCATCGATAATGGTCTGAAGGCGGGCCTGGACCACGAAAAAGGAGGAGAGATCGCCACCCATCTTTCTTCGTTGTACGACTATATGGTTCGCCGTTTATTGCACGCAAATCTGAATAATGATTGTCAGGCGATTGAAGAAGTCGAAGGGTTGCTCGGAAACATCGCGGATGCCTGGAAACAGATCTCACCAAACGCGTCGTCCCAGGAGTCCCGTTAATGACCTCAGCCGTGGAGTTTATCAACCGTTGGCAGCGCATTGCGCTGCTCAGTCACTCGCTGCTGGAACTGGCGCAGCGAGGTGAATGGGACCTTTTACTGGAACAGGAAGTTAGCTATCTGCAAAGTATTGAAGTGGTCATGGAAGAACAAACTCCATCTGGCATCACGCGAAGCGTTCAGGATTTGATTGCCGGGTATATTAAACAGACGCTGGATAACGAACAGTTGCTCAAAGCATTACTACAGCAGCGTCTGGATGAACTCAGCACGCTGATCGGTCAGTCAACCCGCCAGAAGACGCTAAATAACGCCTACGGTCGGCTTTCCGGTATGTTACTGGTTCCGGATGCGCCAACTGCCCCACAATAATTTCCCGCTTCGTCTGAATAATCTTCCATACTCCAGAGGTCGGCCAAACGGCTTCTGGAGCACGGAAGATGAAAAACCCCACCTTATTGCAGTACTTCCACTGGTATTACCCTGATGGCGGCCAGCTCTGGTCGGAACTCGCCGCACGCGCGGACGGACTTAATGATATCGGCATCAATATGATATGGCTGCCTCCTGCCTATAAAGGTGCGTCCGGCGGATACTCCGTTGGCTATGACACCTACGATCTGTTTGATTTAGGCGAATTCGACCAGAAAGGCACTATTGCCACCAAATACGGCGATAAAAATCAGTTACTGGCGGCAATCGACGCGTTAAAGCACAACGATATCGCGGTACTGCTGGATGTGGTGGTCAACCACAAAATGGGGGCCGACGAGAAAGAACACATTCAGGTTCAGCGCGTAAACGCCGATGACCGCACGCAGATTGACGATGAGATTGTCGAATGCGAGGCCTGGACGCGGTACACCTTCCCTGCCCGTGCGGGTCAGTACTCTCAATTCATTTGGGACTACAAATGCTTTAGCGGCATCGATCATATTGAAAATCCCACCGAGGACGGCATTTTTAAAATCGTGAATGATTATACCGGCGAAGGCTGGAACGATCAGGTCGATGACGAACTGGGCAACTTTGACTATCTGATGGGCGAAAATATCGATTTTCGCAATCATGCCGTGACAGAAGAGCTCAAATACTGGGCACGCTGGGTGATGGATCAAACCCATTGCGATGGTTTTCGCCTGGATGCCGTCAAACATATCCCGGCATGGTTCTATAAAGAGTGGATCGAGCACGTCCAGGAGGTGGCACCCAGGCCGCTGTTTATCGTCGCGGAATACTGGTCCCATGATGTCGATAAACTGCAAACCTATATTAACCAGGTCGAGGGGAAAACCATGCTGTTTGATGCCCCTTTGCAAATGAAGTTTCACGAAGCGTCCCGCCAGGGTCGCGATTATGACATGAGCCAGATTTTCACCGATACGCTGGTGGAGGTCGATCCCTTTCATGCGGTGACGCTGGTTGCGAACCATGACACCCAGCCGTTACAGGCGCTGGAAGCCCCCGTCGAGGCGTGGTTTAAGCCGCTGGCCTACGCGCTGATCCTGCTGCGCGAAAACGGTGTGCCGTTGGTGTTCTACCCCGATCTTTACGGGGCACATTACGAAGACACTGGCGACGATGGCGAAACTTATCCTATCGACATGCCCATCATCGAACAGCTTGATGAACTGATCCTCGCACGTCAGCGCTTCGCTCACGGCGTACAGACGCTCTTTTTCGATCATCCTAACTGTATCGCCTTTAGCCGCAGCGGAACGGACGACGATCCCGGCTGCGTGGTTGTTCTGTCTAACGGCGATGACGGGGAGAAGACCATCAATCTCGGCGCGAATTACGGCAATAAAACCTGGCGTGATTATCTGGGAAATCGCGAGGAAAGCGTGGTCACCGATGAAAATGGCGAAGCAACGTTTTATTGTAACGGCGGGAGCGTCAGCGTGTGGGTCATTGAAGAAGTGATTTAAAACTCAACCCCGGTGGCCATTGGCTACCGGGGCGTATGGCTTATGGCAATGGCGTAGGCAACGGCGTTTTCTTTAACGCATCGGCGCACTCCTGCGTCGGGCGATCAACCCGCTGCAGCGTCATACCGTCATATTCCAGCGTATTGCCGTCACGCTCAATCTCATACAGCTCGCGTTTCACCGTCACGTTGGTGAGATCGCCAGAGAGCATCGTTAGCTTGCCCGGCAGCGCGATCACTCGCTGCCACTGACGGCAATCCAACGTATCCCCCTCTTTTGTGACAATCAGACTGGCGATCGCTTCCGGGCTCACCAGCGCGCGCTGCGGACCTTTCGACTGCCAGTATCCTGCCAGACCGGCAGGAGCTGGTGTTTTCACCACGTCATTATAATTTTGTACCTCGGCGCAGCCAGCAAGCACCAACAATGCACCAACGATTGCTAATTTTTTCATCATTCATCCTGCATGCGAAGAAAAGGGGATTGTGGCATTAAAGCCCTGATGTCGCCAGCCTTTCGGCAGCCCGGAGAAAGATTGATCCAGACGGTGTTACCTCTTATTACTCATAGTCAAAAATTCTGATCGGTGTAATATCCACGCTTCTTGTTACATACCTTCTGAGTTCAGAGGCAAAACGCATGTCATGGCAACACTTCAAACAGGCCTGGTTAATTAAATTTTGGGCCCCTGCCCCTGCGGTTATCGCAGCGGGTATTCTCTCCACTTACTATTTCGGCATTACGGGAACCTTCTGGGCCGTTACCGGCGAATTTACCCGCTGGGGTGGGCAAATCCTGCAACTGTTTGGCGTGCACGCCGAAGAGTGGGGATACTATAAACTGATCCACCTCGAAGGTTCGCCCCTGACGCGTATCGACGGGATGATGATCCTCGGTATGTTCGGCGGCTGTTTCGCTGCCGCACTGTGGGCCAACAACGTCAAATTACGCATGCCGCGCAGTCGGATCCGCATTCTGCAGGCGGTGGTCGGCGGGATGATCGCCGGTTTCGGCGCCCGTCTGGCAATGGGCTGTAACCTGGCCGCGTTTTTTACCGGCATTCCACAGTTCTCGCTGCATGCCTGGTTCTTCGCGCTGGCAACGGCTATGGGCTCATGGTTTGGCGCCCGCTTTACCCTGCTACCGATGTTTCGTATTCCGGTCAAAATGCAGAAAGTTTCCGCCGCCTCGCCGCTGACGCAAAAACCGGAACAAGCGCGTCGTCGTTTCCGCCTCGGTATGCTGGTATTTATCGGCATGATCGGCTGGGCGCTATTGACCGCAATGGACAAGCCGAAGCTGGGTCTGGCCATGTTGTTTGGCGTTGGGTTCGGCCTGCTGATTGAACGGGCGCAAATCTGCTTTACCTCGGCCTTCCGCGATCTGTGGATTTCCGGGCGCACCCATATGGCAAAAGCCATTATCTTCGGCATGGCGGTGAGCGCCATTGGTATCTTTAGCTATGTGCAACTGGGCGTTGAGCCGAAGATTATGTGGGCTGGTCCAAATGCGGTGATCGGCGGCTTACTGTTTGGTTTCGGTATCGTGCTGGCGGGCGGGTGTGAGACCGGCTGGATGTACCGCGCGGTTGAGGGCCAGGTGCATTACTGGTGGGTGGGGCTGGGAAACGTTATCGGCTCGACCATTCTGGCTTACTACTGGGATGACTTTGCCCCTGCCCTTGCCACTCGCTGGGATAAAGTGAATCTGCTCGACACCTTTGGGCCGCTCGGCGGGCTACTGGTGACTTATCTGCTGTTGTTTATTGCATTGATGCTCATCATCGGTTGGGAAAAACGTTTCTTCCGCCGCGCAGGGCTGACGCCTGCTAAGGAATCCGCATGAAAAATATCGTCCCTGATTATCGCCTCGACATGGTCGGTGAACCGTGCCCTTACCCGGCGGTCGCCACGCTGGAAGCCATGCCGCAGTTGAAGAAAGGTGAAATTCTGGAAGTGGTCAGCGATTGCCCGCAGTCAATCAACAATATTCCGCTGGATGCGCGTAACCATGGGTACACGGTGCTGGATATTCAGCAGGATGGGCCAACGATTCGCTATCTGATTCAAAAATAAGTGTAGGCCGGATAGCGCTGCGCTTATCCGGCCTACATTCTCTGCTTATTGCACCTACACCTGCATGGACATCACTTCCTGGTAGGCTGATACCAGTTTGTTGCGCACCTGAATACCCATCTGCATCGAAACCGACGCTTTCTGCATATCGGTCATCACATCATTCAGCGCAATGCCTGGTTCACCCAGGGTAAATTTTTCAGCCTGAACGCGAGAGGCGGTTTGCACATCGCTGATTCTGTCCAATGCCGCGTGCAGCTGACCGGCAAAACTCACGGTCGATTGTGGCTGCACATCCTGCATTTTCGCTGACATTGCCGTGGCCTGTAGCTGACTGATAACCCCTTCAATCCCCTGTATTGCCGACATTCTGATCCCCTGGATGATTTTTTACGTAGCAGAGATTACCAGCTCGTCAATAAGATAAAGGCGCTAAATAACGATAAAAAACCTCGGTTTTTAACGCATAGAAAAATTCGAAACCGCAAATAATGAGACCGTCAATTTTTCGAGTTTGCTGACCCGGGAGTGAGTCTTGTTCCACTTTGCAAAAAACGCCGTCCACGATAAGCCACGAGGTGCGAGATGAGTGCGACAGCATCGACTGCAACCCAACTGAAACCTCTCGAGTGGTTAAATCGCCTGCGCGCGAATCCCAAAATCCCTCTGATTGTGGCGGGTGCCGCTGCCGTCGCTATCATCGTTGCGATGGTCCTGTGGGCCAAAGCACCTGACTACCGCACACTGTTCAGCAACCTATCCGATCAGGACGGTGGCGCGATTGTCACGCAGCTGACGCAGATGAACGTTCCTTATCGTTTCACTGAGGGAAGCGGCGCCATTGAAGTCCCTGCTGATAAAGTTCATGAACTGCGTTTACGCCTGGCACAGCAAGGCCTGCCGAAAGGCGGCGCGGTGGGCTTTGAGTTACTGGACCAGGAAAAGTTTGGTATCAGCCAGTTTAGCGAGCAGGTCAACTACCAGCGAGCTCTGGAAGGCGAATTAGCCCGTACCATTGAAACACTGGGGCCGGTAAAACGCGCCCGTGTCCATCTTGCGATGCCCAAACCATCACTGTTCGTACGTGAACAAAAAGCCCCTTCTGCCTCCGTCACGGTAAACCTGGAGCCGGGTCGAGCACTGGACGAAGGTCAGATTAGCGCGGTAACGCATCTGGTCTCCAGCGCTGTCGCAGGCTTGCCGCCGGGCAACGTGACGCTGGTCGATCAGGCAGGACATCTGTTAACCCAGTCGAACACCAGCAGCCGCGACCTGAACGATGCGCAGCTGAAATATGCCAGCGATGTTGAAGGTCGCGTACAGCGTCGTATTGAATCAATCCTGTCGCCCATTGTCGGTAACGGCAACGTACATGCACAGGTTACTGCCCAGCTGGATTTCGCCAACAAAGAGCAAACCGAAGAGAAGTACAGCCCAAATGGCGACGACTCACAGGCTGTTCTGCGTTCACGTCAGCTTAACGTCAGCGAGCAGATAGGAAGCGGAGCGCCTGGCGGCGTACCGGGCGCACTGTCTAACCAGCCCGCGCCGGCGAATACGGCCCCGATTAATACACCACCGGCAAATCAGCAAAACCCGCAGAATGCGCAAACCACGCAAACGGCGAATAACGCCAATGCCGGACCGCGCAGCACGCAGCGTAACGAAACCAGCAACTATGAAGTTGACCGTACAATTCGTCACACCAAGATGAATGTGGGTGATGTACAGCGCCTGTCGGTGGCGGTAGTGGTCAACTATAAAACGTTACCGGATGGCAAACCGCTGCCGTTAACCGCCGACCAAATGAAACAAATTGAGGACCTGACCCGCGAGGCCATGGGCTTCTCTGAAAAACGCGGCGATACCCTGAATGTCGTGAACTCCCCCTTCACCGCAAGTGATGACGCGGGCGGAGAGCTTCCATTCTGGCAACAGCAGTCCTTTATTGATCAGCTAATGTCCGCTGGCCGTTGGTTGCTGGTTCTGTTGGTGGCCTGGATCCTGTGGCGTAAAGCGGTGCGTCCGCAGTTGATGCGTCGCAGCGAAGAGGTCAAAGCCGCACAAGAACAAACACGTATTCGCCAGGAAACGGAAGAAGCGGTTGAAGTTCGCCTCAGCAAAGACGAGCAGACCCAGCAGCGCCGTAACAACCAGCGGCTGGGTGCTGAAGTCATGAGCCAGCGTATTCGTGAAATGTCAGATAACGATCCGCGCGTCGTGGCGCTGGTCATTCGCCAGTGGATAAATAACGAACATGAGTAATCTTAGCGGCACCGATAAAAGCGTCATCTTATTGATGACCATTGGCGAAGATCGCGCGGCGGAGGTCTTTAAGCACCTTTCCACGCGCGAAGTACAGGCCCTCAGTACGGCAATGGCCAACGTGCGTCAGATCTCCAACAAGCAGTTGACGGAGGTTCTGGCCGAATTTGAACAAGAAGCCGAGCAGTTTGCCGCACTGAACATCAACGCCAACGAATACCTGCGCTCCGTGCTGGTAAAAGCGTTGGGCGAAGAACGTGCCTCCAGCCTGCTGGAAGACATTCTGGAAACTCGCGATACCACCAGCGGCATTGAAACGCTCAACTTTATGGAGCCACAAAGCGCCGCCGATCTTATTCGCGACGAGCACCCGCAGATTATCGCCACCATTCTGGTTCACCTCAAACGGGGCCAGGCCGCCGATATTCTGGCGCTGTTCGACGAGCGCTTACGCCACGATGTCATGCTGCGTATCGCGACTTTCGGCGGCGTACAGCCTGCCGCACTGGCAGAACTGACCGAAGTGCTGAACGGGTTGCTCGACGGTCAGAACCTCAAGCGCAGCAAAATGGGCGGCGTGAGGACAGCAGCAGAAATTATCAACCTGATGAAGACGCAGCAGGAAGAAGCGGTTATTACCGCGGTACGCGAATTCGACGGCGAGCTGGCGCAGAAAATTATCGACGAGATGTTCCTGTTCGAAAATCTGGTGGATGTCGACGATCGCAGCATCCAGCGTCTGTTGCAGGAAGTGGATTCCGAATCGCTGCTGATAGCCCTGAAAGGTGCCGAGCAACCATTACGCGAGAAGTTCCTGCGCAACATGTCGCAGCGTGCCGCCGATATCCTGCGCGACGATCTTGCCAACCGCGGTCCGGTACGTTTGTCGCAGGTGGAAAACGAACAGAAAGCAATTCTGCTTATCGTACGTCGTCTGGCCGAGACCGGCGAGATGGTGATCGGCAGCGGCGAGGATACCTATGTCTAACGATCTGCCATGGAAAGTCTGGACGCCTGACGATCTCGCCCCGCCAATGGCGGAGTTCATACTGGCCGATCATACCGACGATCAGCCGTCCGACGAGACAGAGGAGCCACAGCTATCTGCGGAACAACAGCTTGAGCAGCAGTTGGCGCAAATGCAGCTCCAGGCCCATGAGCAAGGATATAATGCCGGCCTGGCTGAAGGTCGGCAAAAAGGGCACGCACAAGGTTATCAGGACGGACTGGCCCAGGGTCTGGAGCAGGGTCAGAACCAGGCTCGCGCCCAACATGCGCCGATTCATGCCCGCATGCAGCAACTGGTCAGTGAGTTTCAGAATACACTGGATGCCCTGGACAGCGTCATTGCATCGCGCCTGATGCAAATGGCGCTGGAAGCGGCGCGCCAGGTTATCGGCCAGACACCCATCGTGGATAACGCCGCGCTGATTAAGCAAATCCAACAGCTGTTGCAACAGGAGCCGCTGTTTAGCGGTAAACCGCAGTTGCGCGTCCATCCGGACGATCTGCAGCGGGTGGAAGATATGCTGGGGGCGACCCTCAGTCTGCACGGCTGGCGACTGCGTGGCGATCCAACGTTGCATCACGGTGGCTGTAAAGTCTCTGCTGATGAAGGCGACCTGGACGCCAGTGTTGCCACCCGCTGGCAAGAGCTCTGCCGTCTGGCAGCGCCGGGAGTCGTGTAATGACCACTCGCCTGACTCGCTGGCTCAACACGCTGGACAACTTCGAAGAAAAAATGTCGCTGCTGCCTGCGGTGCGTCGTTACGGGCGTCTGACCCGCGCCACCGGGCTGGTACTGGAAGCCACAGGTCTGCAGTTGCCGCTGGGTGCCACCTGCGTCATTGAGCGTCAGGATGGCAACGAAACCCAGGAAGTCGAAAGCGAAGTGGTTGGCTTTAATGGTCAACGCCTGTTTCTGATGCCGCTAGAAGAGGTCGAAGGCGTTCTGCCGGGCGCGCGCGTTTACGCGAAAAACATCGCCGGCGAAGGGCTGCAAAGCGGGAAACAATTACCGCTGGGTCCTGCCCTGCTGGGGCGTGTTCTCGATGGCAGCGGGAAGCCGCTTGATGGGTTGCCTGCACCCGACACCACGGAAACAGGGGCGCTAATCACCCCGCCATTTAACCCCCTGCAACGTACCCCGATTGAACACGTGCTGGATACTGGCGTACGGCCTATCAATGCGCTGTTAACCGTCGGGCGCGGTCAGCGAATGGGGCTTTTCGCTGGTTCCGGTGTGGGTAAAAGCGTCCTGCTCGGCATGATGGCACGCTATACCCAGGCTGACGTCATTGTTGTCGGTCTGATTGGCGAGCGTGGACGCGAAGTTAAAGATTTTATTGAAAATATTCTTGGCGCCGAGGGACGTGCACGCTCGGTGGTGATTGCCGCTCCGGCGGACGTTTCCCCGCTGTTGCGTATGCAGGGTGCAGCCTACGCCACGCGCATCGCCGAAGATTTTCGCGATCGCGGCCAGCACGTGCTGCTGATTATGGATTCCCTCACCCGTTATGCAATGGCACAGCGTGAAATTGCACTGGCGATCGGCGAACCTCCGGCAACGAAAGGCTATCCGCCGTCGGTGTTTGCTAAATTACCCGCACTGGTTGAACGGGCTGGTAACGGTATTCATGGCGGCGGTTCCGTGACCGCATTTTATACCGTACTGACCGAAGGCGACGACCAACAGGACCCTATTGCTGACTCCGCCCGTGCCATTCTCGACGGTCACATTGTCCTGTCCCGTCATCTGGCCGAGGCCGGTCACTATCCGGCCATTGATATTGAAGCCTCAATCAGCCGCGCAATGACCGCATTGATCAGCGAGAAACATTATGCGCGGGTACGCAACTTTAAGCAGCTACTGTCCAGTTTCCAGCGTAACCGCGATCTGGTCAGCGTAGGCGCCTACGCCAAAGGCAGCGATCCCATGTTGGATAAAGCCATTGCCTTATGGCCACAGCTGGAAGCATTTTTACAGCAAGGCATCTTTGAACGAGCCGACTGGGAAGACTCCCTGCAGGCTTTGGATCTGATTTTCCCTGGTGTGTGATTAAGCAGGAGAGCATAGGTCATGGCACAACATGGTGCGCTGGCAACACTTAAAGACCTGGCTGAAAAAGAAGTCGATGACGCAGCTATCTTATTAGGCGAGATGCGCCGCGGATGTCAGCAGGCGGAAGAGCAGTTGAAGATGCTGATCGATTATCAGCATGAATATCGCAACAATCTTAATAGCGATATGGGTCAGGGTATTACCAGTAATCGCTGGATTAACTATCAACAATTTATTCAGACGCTGGAAAAAGCGATTGAGCAACATCGCCATCAGCTCAACCAATGGACGCAGAAAGTGGACCAGGCGTTGAGCAGTTGGCGCGATAAAAAGCAGCGACTGCAGGCATGGCAGACTCTGCAGGACAGGCAAACCACAGCCGCGTTACTGGCTGAAAACCGCCTGGATCAGAAAAAAATGGATGAATTTGCTCAGCGTGCAGCTATGAGGAAACCCGAATGATTACTTTACCCCAACTGATTACCACCGACACCGACGTAGCCGCAGGTCTTCAGTCAGGCAAAGCGGTAGATTCCCCCGAGGATTTTTTAGCGTTGCTGGCAGGTGCATTAGGTGCAGGCGATGCACAGGGTAAAGACGCCCCGCTGTCACTGGCCGATTTACAGGCCGCAGGCAGCAAACTGCAAAAAGGGTTATTGCAAAAGAATGGTGATACCGCGCAGACGCTAAAATTAGCCGATCTGCTGACACAAAAAGAGGTCCAGACCGAGGCGTCGCTGGCCGACCTGACTGATGCACAACAGTTGCTGTCTGCGCTCACGCCGTCACTGAAGGTTAATGCCCTGACAACACTGGGCAAAACCGCACAGCAGGATGAAAAAACCGCCCGTCTGAGCGATGACGATCTCGCCAACCTGAGTGCGCTGTTCGCTATGCTGCCAGGGCAACAGGTAACCACTCCGGCTGTTGATGCCACCCCAGCCCCTGCGGATGCTACGCTGTCGGTGCTGTTACGTGGTAATGCCCCCAGCACGACTGCCGATAGCGCCAGTGAATTACTGACCGGCGAAGGGAAAAAAGGTAAAGCAGATACAGCGATGCATGCCAGTGGCGCGGATCAGACCAACAATGCTGGTTTCACCCCATTAACGGCAGCGGCAGCAACGCGCGCAGAGATTGAAAGTTCACCGTCACCAACCAGCGTTGGCGCAACAATAGCTCCGCTGGCTGGCACACAGACACATGCGCAGCCGTTACCGACTGCCGCGGCTCCGGTATTGAGCGCCCCGCTGGGAAGCCATGAATGGCAGCAATCACTGAGTCAACACGTCACGCTGTTCACCCGCCAGGGCCAGCAAAGTGCGGAACTGCGCTTGCATCCGCAGGATCTGGGGCAAGTGCAGATTTCCCTCAAGCTTGATGACAACATGGCGCAACTGCAAATGGTCTCGCCTCATAGCCACGTTCGCGCGGCGCTGGAAGCGGCATTACCCATGCTGCGCACGCAGTTGGCTGAAAGCGGGATCCAACTGGGGCAAAGCAGTATCAGCAGCGAAAGTTTCGCCGGTCAGCAACAGTCGTCTTCACAGCAACAACAGGCTGGGCGTGCACATGGACAAGATATTTTTGCTCCCGAAGATGATGCTGTTCTGGCCACGCCTGCCGCACTGCAAGCCGCGGCTCGCGGTGATGGTGCAGTAGACATCTTCGCCTAACGCCAGAGGTAGCATGATTATCCGCGTCTTTTCCACGCTTTGTCGTGGTCAGGACACGGGATAATCAGCCTATAAGCTGTACCGAAACAGGAAGCCCGTATCTGATGACTGACTCCGCGATTAACAAAAAGAGTAAACGCGCTATTTGGATCCCTCTGCTGGTGTTAATTACGCTCGCCGCCCTCGCTACTGCGGGCTATAGCTACTGGCGCATGCAGCAGCAACCGTCCGCCAGCGTAAAAGCGGAACCGGCTCCACCGCCTGCCCCAGTGTTCTTTGCACTGGATACGTTTACCGTCAATTTAGGTGATGCGGATCGCGTGCTGTATATCGGTATCACACTGCGCATGAAAGACGAGGCGACACGCTCGCGTCTGAACGAATATCTGCCAGAAGTGCGCAGCCGTCTGCTGCTATTGTTCTCTCGCCAGAACGCCGCCACGCTCGCAACAGAAGAAGGCAAACAGCAGCTGATTGCCGCTATCAAAGAGACGCTCGCGACTCCGCTCGTTGTCGGGCAGCCGAAACAGGTTGTCACCGACGTTCTTTATACAGCTTTTATTCTGCGGTAAAGACATGGGCGACAGTATTCTTTCTCAGGCTGAAATCGACGCATTGCTTAACGGCGATAGCGAAACTAAAGACGAACCCATTTCCGGTATCGCAAATGAAAGCGATATTCGTCCTTATGATCCCAACACTCAGCGCCGCGTCGTTCGTGAGCGTTTGCAGGCGCTGGAGATCATTAACGAACGCTTTGCGCGCCAGTTCCGTATGGGGTTATTTAACCTGCTACGCCGCAGCCCGGATATTACCGTGGGCGCGATCCGTATCCAGCCCTACCACGAGTTTGCACGTAACTTACCGGTTCCGACCAACCTGAACTTAATCCACCTGAAACCGTTACGCGGGACAGGTCTGGTGGTGTTCTCACCGAGTCTGGTGTTTATCGCCGTAGATAACCTGTTCGGCGGTGATGGTCGTTTCCCGACGAAAGTCGAAGGCCGTGAATTTACGCACACTGAACAACGCGTCATCAACCGCATGCTGAAACTGGCGCTGGAAAGCTACAGCGACGCGTGGAAGGCTATCAACCCGCTGGAAGTGGAATATGTCCGTTCCGAGATGCAGGTGAAGTTTACAAATATCACCACCTCCCCGAACGACATCGTGGTGAACACCCCGTTCCACGTTGAAATCGGCAACCTGACCGGTGAATTTAACATCTGTCTGCCATTCAGCATGATTGAACCGTTGCGCGAACTGCTGGTAAACCCACCGCTGGAAAACTCGCGTAATGAAGATCAGAACTGGCGCAATAATCTGGTGCGTCAGGTTCAGCATTCTGAACTGGAACTGGTAGCAAACTTTGCTGACATTCCGCTGCGGCTGTCCCAGATTTTGAAGCTGAAACCCGGCGATGTACTGCCGATTGAAAAACCCGACCGCATTATTGCTCATGTGGACGGCGTACCTGTGCTGACCAGCCAATATGGCACCGTAAATGGTCAGTATGCGTTACGCGTAGAACATTTGATAAACCCGATTTTGAATTCGCTGAATGAGGAACAGCCCAAATGAGTGACATGAATAATCCGTCCGATGAGAACACTGGTGCATTGGACGATCTGTGGGCTGACGCGTTAAACGAGCAAAAAACAACGACCACCAAAAGTGCGGCCGATGCGGTATTCCAGCAGTTAGGTGGCGGCGATGTCAGCGGTGCGCTGCAGGATATCGACCTGATCATGGATATTCCGGTCAAGCTGACCGTTGAATTGGGCCGCACCCGCATGACCATCAAAGAGCTACTGCGCCTGACGCAGGGTTCGGTCGTCGCGCTGGACGGTCTGGCGGGCGAGCCGCTGGATATTCTGATCAACGGTTATTTGATTGCTCAGGGTGAAGTTGTGGTAGTCGCAGATAAATACGGTGTACGTATTACTGACATTATTACCCCATCTGAACGTATGCGTCGTCTGAGCCGTTAACGATGAATACCCAGGCCACCGTCGCTCAGCCCGCTGCTGTACCCGGCTCACCGTTAGTGCAGGTCAGCGGCGCGCTGCTGGGGATCATTGTGTTGATCCTGGGAGCCGCCTGGCTGATTAAGCGCCTGGGATTTGCCCCCAAAAGCGTCGGTACGCGTGGACTGAAAGTTTCAGCCAGTACCTCATTAGGCCCACGTGAGCGGGTGGTAATTGTTGAGGTCGAAGACGCGCGCCTGGTGCTGGGCGTTACAGCGTCGCAGATCAACGTTCTGCATACCCTCCCCCCGGCACCTGCCAGTGCAGAAGAAAAAGCGGCCTCCCCTGCGGATTTCCAGGCCATGATGAAGAGTTTGCTGAAGCGTCCTGGGAGATCCTGATGCGCCGTTTGTTATTCCTCACGCTGACGGGTGTGTGGCTGTTCAGCCCAGCAGCCCTGGCCCAACTACCGGGTCTGGTTAGCCAGCCGCTGCCCGGCGGCGGACAAAGCTGGTCATTGCCCGTCCAAACGCTGGTGTTTATCACCTCGCTGACGTTCCTGCCCGCTATTTTGCTGATGATGACCAGCTTCACCCGCATCATCATCGTTTTTGGCCTGTTACGTAATGCGCTGGGAACACCGTCAGCACCGCCGAACCAGGTTTTACTTGGACTGGCGCTGTTTTTGACCTTTTTCATCATGTCGCCGGTGATCGACAAAATCTACATTGATGCGTATCAACCCTTCAGCGAAGAGAAGATCTCCATGCAGGAAGCCATGGAGAAAGGCGCACAGCCGTTGCGTGAGTTTATGCTGCGTCAGACCCGTGAGGCCGATCTGGCTCTGTTCGCCCGCCTGGCAAACAGCGGCCCGTTACAGGGGCCTGAAGCCGTACCGATGCGCATTTTGCTGCCGGCTTATGTCACCAGTGAGTTGAAAACGGCATTCCAGATAGGTTTTACCATTTTCATTCCATTTCTGATAATCGATCTGGTTATCGCCAGCGTCCTGATGGCGCTCGGGATGATGATGGTGCCACCTGCCACCATTGCACTCCCATTCAAGCTCATGCTGTTTGTGCTGGTTGACGGCTGGCAGCTGCTTGTCGGCTCGCTTGCACAAAGCTTTTACAGTTAGAGGCGCGAAATGACTCCTGAATCGGTCATGATGATGGGCACTGAGGCGATGAAAGTTGCCCTTGCCCTTGCCGCACCTTTGTTGCTGGTTGCCCTCGTTACGGGTCTTATCATCAGTATCCTGCAGGCGGCAACCCAGATTAACGAAATGACGCTGTCCTTCATTCCGAAAATTGTCGCGGTCTTTATTGCCATCATCGTTGCCGGTCCGTGGATGCTTAATTTGCTGCTCGACTACGTGCGTACGCTGTTCAGCAATATTCCCTACATCATCGGGTAAACGACGCTATGTTGCAGGTGACCAGCGTTGAGTGGCTCCACTGGCTGAATCTTTACTTCTGGCCCCTGCTGCGCATACTGGCGCTCATTTCAACGGCTCCGATACTCAGCGAACGCGCCATCCCCAAACGGGTAAAACTGGGGCTGGGGTTAATGATTACCATGGTTATCGCTCCGCTGCTTCCCCCCGTAAACGTGCCCATCTTTTCTGTCGGCGCGATATGGCAGGCGATGCAGCAAATCCTGATCGGCATCGCATTAGGGTTCACCATGCAATTTGCGTTTGCCGCGGTGCGTACCGCCGGGGAAATCATCGGTCTGCAAATGGGTCTCTCCTTCGCAACCTTCTTCGACCCGGGCAGCCGCCTGAATATGCCCGTTCTGGCACGTCTGATAGATTTGCTGGCGATGCTGCTGTTCCTCACCTTTAATGGTCACTTGTGGCTTATCTCGCTATTGGTGGATACCTTCCATACTCTGCCTATCGGTGGCAATCCGGTTAATAGCAATGCCTTTCTCGCGCTGGCGCGGGCGGGGGGACTCATCTTCCTCAATGGTCTGATGCTGGCTCTGCCGGTGATGACGCTGCTGCTCACACTCAACCTCGCACTCGGTTTGTTAAACCGTATGGCGCCGCAGCTATCGATATTTGTCATTGGTTTCCCACTCACCCTGACCGTGGGTATTTCATTAATGGCCGCGCTAATGCCATTAATTGCCCCCTTCTGTGAGCGCTTATTCAGTGAGATTTTTAATTTGCTGGCTGACATCATCAGTGAAATGCCTTCAAAATAATAACCCTTATTTTTTATCCTGTTTTACTAAGGATTGTCCTAAATTCAAATACAGGCAACATCCACCAGGATAACGCTGTCGCGGTTTATTTGTTTTTGCCTCACTCACATAACGCAACATTTACTTTACTTTAAGATGTTTCCTGGCAAATTATACGCAACTTTACGGGATAGTAAATTCGCCTGAAAACAGCGAAAGCGTCATATTGGGTCGTTATTATTCCGTTTAGTTGTGATGAAATAATCAGGTAAGGGGAATTATCGTTACGCATTGAGTGAGGGTATGCCATGTCAACGATTATTATGGATTTATGCAGTTACACCCGGCTAGGGTTGACCGGATATCTGGTAAGTCGGGGGGTGAAGAAAAGGGAAATCAACGATATTTCAAGCGTTGATGAACTCAGCGTCGCCTGTGTCTCACTGCAGCCGTCTGTGGTGTTTATTAATGAAGACTGCTTTATTCACGATCCGGATAACAGCCAGAGAATTAAGCAAATCATTAATCAACATCCCAGCACTTTATTTATTGTATTTATGGCGATTGCCAATGTCCATTTTGATGAGTATCTCTTAGTAAGAAAAAATTTATTAATCAGTTCTAAGTCGATTAAACCAGATTCACTGGATGAACTTCTTGGCGATATTCTGAAAAAGGAAGTGGATATTGTCATTGATGTGAACCTGCCAACACTATCATTAAGCCGCACCGAATCCAGCATGCTACGTATGTGGATGGCCGGTCAGGGAACAATACAGATATCCGATCAAATGAATATCAAGGCGAAGACAGTCTCATCCCATAAGGGGAATATAAAACGAAAGATCAAGACACATAATAAACAAGTTATCTATCACGTTGTACGACTCACAGATAACGTCACCAATGGTATCTTTGTGAATATGCGTTAGGACATTCTGACTGGTGGGTTTACCACCAGTCAGAATCAGCGTCTGGATTACTCCACTTTTTCCACAAAGATCCCATCCTGATGGCCTGACTCATTAAAGAACCAGATACCGAGCGGGTAGTCTTCCAGAGAAACCAGGTACATGGTGCCTTCACTAAACTCTTCAATCGCCAGTACCCGGCCTGGCCGACGCGGCCCACCGTCCGTTTTGACTGTAACCCGATCATTCACCTTCATCGTTTTCCTCCTGTGGCTTTGTGCCAGTGTAGAACAAATTCCTTTTCCTGGCAGCGCCCTGCTCGCGTGATTGCGGGTTTTCTCGACGGTCTATACTTAACTTGTACGCATCAGAGATTCTGATACGTGCCCCGGTATCCTTAACGGTTGAGAGGTATGAGGATGAAAACCGCGAAAGAGTACAGCGATACGGCCAAACGTGACGTCAGCGTCGATGTGGACGCGCTATTGAAAGCTATCAACGAAATCTGCGAGAGCGAAATTCATCGCAGCCATGATGACCCCGATCGCGTCAGCGTTGATGGCCGGGATTATCATACATGGCATGAACTGGCCGACGCGTTCGAGCTTGATATCCATGATTTTAGCGTGACGGAGATCAATCGCTGACTTTGGGCGAAAAAAATCCCGGCCCGTATCGGGTCGGGATCAAGCTTGCTTATGCAAGAAGCACTTGAAAATTCGTTACACCAGGAAATCTGATGCGAAACCAACCTTATCTGCAATTTTTTTGCCTGACAAGTAAATAATTCTCACCAAAATGATAAATATAACTAATGGTTGAGAGATCACCAGGTTACGCCAGCCTGCGGTATTCAGGCATCCTGGCGCAGCGGACTGCGTTCGCCAGGAACCAGTTCATCTTCACGAAATGCCTCCCGTTTGACGCCAAAACCGTCATACCAGCGGCACTCCACCATTCCGCTGGCATACCCGGTAACGATCATGCGTGGGCCACCCTCTTTCGCGGTGACTTCCTCACTGACAGAAAAGACCATACCCGCCTCCTGTATCAAGAGAAACCTTTTCACCTTAGACGACAAAGAGACGTTTTGCGTAGTCTGGCAGGCGACAATTAGTGCGAAACTCCGCGTAACCTGGCAACCATTTTTACCAGCACCACCACGATCCCACCGATAATAAAGCCGAGCACCAGATTAAGCAGAGTCGGAAGCATCAGAGCAATGAATGAACTCTGCTGTTGGGCAAATTGCTCAATCGCATGATGCAGCGGCGCAATGCCGTGTACCACAATGCCGCCACCGACTAAAAACATCGCCAGCGTGCCGACCACGGAAAGTGATTTCATGAGCCAGGGAGCAACCACCAGCAATCCCTTACCCAGGGCCTGAGCCAGTGCGCTGCGCTTTTCTGCCAGCCAGTAGCCAATATCATCGAGCTTCACAATAATACCGACCAGACCATATACGCCAACGGTCACCACCAAAGCAATACCCGACAAAACCAGTACCTGATTCAACAACGGCGCATCCGCCACAATACCCAACGTAATGGCCACAATCTCTGCAGATAAAATAAAGTCGGTACGTATCGCCCCTTTGATTTTATCTTTCTCAAAGGTGAGAGGATCCTGCGCCGCCAACGATGTCAGACGCTGCTGACGCTCCTCTGGGGTCTCTTTTTGTTTTCGCGCTTCCAGGGTGTGAAGCACTTTTTCCACGCCCTCAAAACAGAGGAACGCCCCACCAATCATCAATAAGGGGGTGATCGCCCATGGAATGAAGGCGCTGATCAATAGCGCCAGCGGCACCAGGATAACTTTGTTGACGAAAGATCCTTTGGCCACACTCCAGACTACCGGAAGCTCGCGGTTCGCCCGCACGCCCGATACCTGTTGCGCGTTAAGCGACAAATCGTCTCCCAGCACACCCGCCGTTTTTTTCGCGGCCAGTTTTCCCATCACTGAGATATCGTCCAGAAGCGTGGCGATGTCATCAAGCAAGGTGAGTAAGCTACTTCCTGCCAAAATTTTAATCCTCAATATTATTGTTTTGCAGCCATAAGTATGAAGTAAAACACGCCATGCTGAAACAGACCTTTCTGGTCAACAATTATTTAACAACAGCAGGCAATTATAAGTCTCGCCAGCATGATAGTTTTGACGTTTACTATGTTGCACCTTTTTATTTCCACCGTGAGGGATTATGCGTTTCAGGCAATTGTTACCGCTTTTCAGTGCGCTATTTGCGCTGTACATCATTTGGGGTTCCACGTACTTCGTTATTCGCATTGGCGTTGAAAGTTGGCCGCCGTTGATGATGGCTGGCGTACGTTTTCTCTCTGCTGGAGTGTTATTAACACTTTTTTTACTTCTTCGCGGACACAAGCTACCGCCTCTGCGCCAGCTCCTGAACGCCGCGTTAATTGGTATCCTGCTGCTGGCCGTGGGTAATGGGCTGGTTACTGTTGCAGAACATCAAAATGTTCCTTCCGGTATTGCCGCCGTAGTGGTTGCCACCGTCCCACTGTTTACGCTGTGCTTTAGCCACTTTTTTGGCATCAAAACACGCAAACTGGAATGGATGGGGATCGCAATTGGACTCGCCGGGATTATCATGCTTAACAGCGGTGGTAACTTGAGTGGTAATCCCTGGGGGGCAGTATTAATCCTGATTGGTTCAATGAGCTGGGCATTTGGCTCCGTGTACGGCTCACGTATAACCTTGCCCGTTGGCATGATGGCCGGTGCTATTGAAATGTTAGCCGCGGGTATTGTACTGATGTGCGCATCGCTGCTCAGTGGAGAAAAGCTGACCACGATGCCAACCTTCTCCGGTTTTATGGCGGTGGCATATCTCGCCCTGTTCGGCTCAATTATTGCGATTAACGCTTATATGTTCCTTATTCGTAATGTAAGCCCGGCGTTAGCCACCAGCTATGCCTACGTCAACCCTGTAGTGGCGGTTCTGTTAGGTACGGGGCTGGGAGGTGAAAGCCTGGCGTTGATCGAGTGGCTGGCGCTCGGAGTCATTGTTTTTGCCGTGGTATTGGTGACGCTGGGGAAATACTTATTCCCGGTCAAAGCTGACGCGGTCGCAGCCCCATCGGAAAAGTCGTTACAGTAAATGAATGCCCTGAGTGTCGATCTGCGCGGTGGCGCCGCCGCCGCAGATCCACTCGATAACCCGTTCAGACAGTGCCTCATTATCCAGTTTATCACGCCCACGCAGGGCGCATTCCCAGACAATCAAGACCCGCCATCCCAACGACTGCAATTTTTCGCAGTCCCGCTTATCACGCACCACATTTTTTCCTATCTTCTCCAGCCAGAACGCCGTGCGGGTTGCCGGGACTTTAAAGAGATAGCAGTTGTGCTGATGCCAGAAACAGCCGTGGGTAAAGAGAACGCAACGGTAGTCATCCACCACAAAATCGGGGCGACCGGGCAACGTTGCATCCTGCGCGCGAAACGTTACCCCCTGCTCCGTCAAGATGTCGGCCAGACGTTTTTCGATCGCCGTATCGCGGGTCCCTATCGCCCGCATATTTTTACTGCGTGTCGCCTTATCGTGAACGTCTGCCATGCTGCTGTTCTTTCTCACGGAGCGCAACAGCCTGTTTGATCTTCGGCTCCAGCAGTTTGGCTACCGCCGCAAATGCCGGGACGACCACCGAATTACCGAACTGGCGGTAAGCCTGGGTATCTGATACCGGAATGCGAAACTGGTAACCCTGAGGAGACTCAAACCCCATCAGGCGAGCGCACTCTCTTGGCGTTAATCGACGAGGACGATGTCGCTGATTGGCGGGATCATCGAAATCCTGTTCACCCAGCGCCATATCCCAGCCACGGTCTATCAAAATTTCAGCCCCATCCTTATAGTAACGTGCGGATAATGTACGCGTTACGCTATCGGGATTGCCGGGATAGACCATACCGTAGCCAAACCCATTGCCCCGTGCCTGATGTTTTTTCGCATAGCGATACAGGTATTTCCACAGGACCGGTGTCAGCACATATTTCGCATCAACAGTCGGTTCAAGCAGCTCTGCGAGCGTCGTTCGACGCTGAGGGTAGCGGCTGACAATATCGCGCAACGTAAAGTCTGACTTCAAGCTCAGATCACGTCGAAAGCCGACGAGCACGATACGTTCGCGATGCTGGGGTAAAAAATGTTGCCCATCGATAATCTTCGGATCATCAGGGCCATTATCTGCTGCATCCGCCACGTCATAGCCCAGTTCATCCAGCGTTTGCATGATGATGCGAAAGGTTTTTCCCTGGTCATGACTCTTCAGATTTTTAACGTTTTCGAGCACAAATATAGCCGGTCGCCGCGCGTCGATAATTCGCACCACGTCAAAAAAAAGCGTGCCTTGCGTATCACAGGCAAAACCGTGGGCACGCCCTAACGCGTTTTTCTTTGATACACCCGCCAGAGAAAATGGCTGGCAAGGGAAGCCGGCCAGCAGGACATCATGCTCGGGAACATGTTGACGAATATGCTCTGCAGCCTGCTCGTCACTCACCCCCTCATGATGGCTGAGCGTAATATCACGAATATCTTCATTAAAGTGGTGCTGCAGAGGATCGCAGTAGTGATTCGCCTTGTAGGTGCGCACCGCATGCTTGTTCCACTCGCTGGTAAACACGCACTGCCCGCCGATCGCTTCAAAACCGCGACGAATTCCGCCAATACCAGCAAAAAGATCGATAAAGCGAAAAGCATAATGTGGATGATGCGCAGGCGGTGTCGGTAGCATGGCGTTCAGATGAGCCAGCTCAGCGTCGCTGAGCCGATGCCATGTTTCATTGGCGACCACACGCTTAAAGATGGCCGGACTCCAGCGATTCTCACCAACACCATTCAGATGAGCAACCAGCGTTTTCACATCGTATATTTCAAGCAACTTAGCCAAAATCACCTGAACGGTAACTCCGGTATCATCTGTCATCGGTTTCATGGAGCCTGCTACTGAAAAATTATCCTGCATACGTTTAACCGGGCGAAATGGATAGTCGACAGGTTAACATAAATTGGTGCAATTGACGTTTCAGCAATGACGACTACAGATATGCTTTAAGGGGTTGAATCGCCGCAAGATCCAACATTTCATATTCTCCTTTTAATTCTGCGCTGAGTTTTGCCATATACGTCAATAAAAAGTCAGCATTATGCTGTGCCAAATGCCGCCCTTGTTCAGTTTGCATTGTCAGTGGCAACGTCAGCAGTTTGGTCTGGAAATGATCAAGCGCGTACTGTTTATCATCGAGGCTACGCTGCCGGGCAAACGGATCCTCCGCATCAAACAATGCCACACCCAGCGAGCCAGAAACGGCGAACACGCGCGCCAGACCGATAGCACCGAGCGCCTCAAGTCGATCGGCATCCTGAACGATTTTGGCTTCAAGTGTCGCGGGCGTAATTTTTGCGCTAAAACTGTGCGCTGCGATAGCGTGACTCACCGCATGCAGCCGATCCTGAGGAAATTCAGGAAAGTCCTGTGACAGTACACGACAGGTTTCCTGGGCTGCCAGTACCGATGAGCGATGACGTTCCGGATGATTTTTCGGTAAGCTGACAAGATCGTGGAAATAGCACGCGGTCAGCACCACCAGCCAGTCTACGTTCGCATCCGTGCTCAGCTTTTGAGCCGTCTGCCACACGCGGCGAAAGTGAAAGATGTCATGGGCAGCGTCGTGCCCTGAATGATTTTCACGTAACCAGGCTTCAAATCTCGACTGCCAGTCGTGGAGTTCCATGCTCTCTCCCTTTACATAAAGAAAACCACCTTAGCAATAATTTTTACCCTGAACCACTGTCTGTCTTCTTTTATAGCAAAAATCAATTATTAAATAATATTCATAATAAATATCAATTTATAATTTCCACATACAGCATTGATAATAAATTATTCTGACAAGCATAAAAACAATAATAAAAACATATAAAATACACACGGCAGATATCAGAACAAAAGATATAAATCAATTGATAATCATGTATTTATGTTTTGAATGAAAACAATAAATATATATAAAAATAATTTAAAAAACTCAAATAGAAACATTTTGAAATATCTAAAATATAATTGTTACATGTTATTCTTTAAATTAAATGAACTTCATAGATAGTATCAAAATGTAGTTTTTGGGACATCACTACATATTCATTTTAATTATTAAATAAAGGGGATACATAATGAAAAGAAAAGTACTGGCACTGCTTCTCCCAGCTTTATTAGCTGCAGGCGCAGCAAATGCGGCTGAAATTTATAATAAAAACGGCAATAAACTGGATCTGTACGGAAAAGTCGATGGTCTGCGTTATTTCTCTGACGATGCTGGCAGCGACGGCGATCAAACCTATGCGCGTCTGGGCTTTAAGGGCGAAACGCAGATCAACGATATGCTGACTGGCTACGGTCAGTGGGAATATAATATTCAGGCCAACGGCACCGAAGGTGACAAAGGCGATTCCTGGACTCGTTTGGCTTTCGCAGGCCTGGGCTTTGCTGAAAACGGCACCTTCGATTACGGTCGTAACTACGGCGTCGTGTACGACGTTGAAGCCTGGACCGATATGCTGCCAGAATTCGGTGGTGATACTTACACTCAGACCGACGTGTATATGCTGGGTCGTACCAACGGCGTTGCTACTTATCGTAACCACGGCTTCTTTGGTCTGGCTGATGGCCTGAACTTCGCCCTGCAGTATCAGGGTAATAATGAAGGTAGCAGCGTAGGTCAGGAAGGTTCTGGTAATAGTGAAAACCGCAAACTGGCGAAAGAAAACGGCGACGGTTTCGGTATGTCCACCTCTTATGACTTTGACTTCGGTTTAAGCCTCGGTGCAGCGTACTCCAGTTCTGATCGTACTGATGACCAGGTTGCTCGCGGTTACCAGGATGGTATAAACAAACGCAACAACTACGCTGGCGGCGAAACAGCTGAAGCCTGGACTGTTGGTGCGAAGTACGACGCTAACAACGTTTACCTGGCAGCCATGTATGCAGAAACCCGCAATATGACCTATTACGGCGGCGGTAATGGCGAAAGCAATGGCGGTATCGCAAACAAAACGCAAAACTTTGAAGTTGTAGCTCAATACCAGTTCGATTATGGTCTGCGTCCGTCCATCGCTTACCTGCAGTCCAAGGGCAGTGATTTAGGTGGTCAGGAAGTGAGCCATGGTAACTGGCGTTACGTCGACAAAGATCTGGTCAAATATGTTGATGTGGGTATGACTTATTACTTCAACAAAAACATGTCCACCTACGTTGATTACAAAATCAACCTGCTGGACGAAGACGACAGCTTCTATGAAAGCAATGGTATCGCGACTGACGATATTGTTGCCGTTGGTTTAGTCTACCAGTTCTAATTTTGCACAATACGTATCAGGCCTGCTTCATATGAAGCGGGCTTTTTGTTTATTTGAAGCGGATTTTTATGTCACGAAGGCAATAGAACGACAAACTTGTGAGGATACTCAAAGAAAAAAACATCCGTGACTGCTGTCGTTGAAAGCAAGGCGTGCAAGTGTTTGAATAGTGGCGGAGAGAGGGGGATTTGAACCCCCGGTAGAGTTGCCCCTACTCCGGTTTTCGAGACCGATTTTATCGGTAATATTTTCAATAACTTAAATTTTCTCGTTGGTATATCCACAATATTTCCACTTCATAAAATTCAGCTACTTGCGCATTTATCCATAGTTAATATACCAACACTTTCTGAGCTAAAATCTATACTTCAAAGTACAGCCTGGAGGTGAAAATGTGTGGGAGATTTTCCCAGTTAATGACGCGTGAAGACTATCTCGCTCTGCTTTAAGACTGGGCATCCTACTGATTATCTGTATTAGCTCAGACTCAAACTGACAGTCTGCTTTGAGCGAGGAGCAGAAGTTCGTAATCCCTTTAGACAATCCTCCAGGGAGGTTATGATAAAAGATACAGCCATAAAGCCTAAAGGGAGTGGACATGACATTGTTTGAGGAATGTAAGGAACTGCTCAAGACAGATTTTAATGTTGTGGAAGGGGATGATTTGAGCGCGATAATGGATATTTTTCATCAATATCCATGGCATAGCGGTAATCTCAGATGGTCGGAAATGGACTTCAGCGATTATGAACTTAGTCATGATATGTTTAACGGGGGCGGTTTAGGCAATGAAACTGTATTTGTCATAGCGGATGATGCGAATGTACCCGTGTTCAGAACCCATCTACAACTCATTGTGGATAATATCTACGATGTCATCGCCATATCACCTAACCTATTTATTTTTAATGATAAAATAATGATTAAACCTTTATTCCCTCATAATTATATACGGTTTGGTCTGCGAAAGTGATGAGCAGAAATACTGACCAGCTCCCCGTTGTTCAACTAAGACTTGTTATTGACAACCTCCGCTAATGGCACAAAGCGAACTGTCATAGGTGGAAGGTCCGCTATTGGCACAAAGCGAACTGTCATAGGTGGAAGGTCCGCTATTGGCACAAAGCGGACGAAGGTATCTGATGAGACTCATCTGACTGGGTAAGAGGGTTCACCGGATTTTCCCGGATGCTGACATCACCGTCTTTCTGCCGCAGCATATGAAGTAGTTTAATTTAGGAATTCCTGTTACTAACTCAGATGTAGAACATACAACCACATACAATTCTTTACATTCATTGTTTTTTATGAATACTACTTAGTAATTACGTTGATGTAATGAAATTCAATGGATGAAATATGAATATATTTGAACAAACACCACCTAACCGCAGACGTTATGGCCTTGCTGCTTTTATCGGGTTAATCGCCGGTATCGTATCAGCATTCGTTAAATGGGGTGCTGAAGTACCCTTGCCGCCCCGTAGCCCGTCGGATATGTTCACTACTGCATGTGTTCCGGAATCATTAATCAGAGCGGCGGGACAAATTGATTGCTCCCGCAATTTCCTGAACCCTCCATATATTTTCCTTCGGGACTGGATGGGACTTGCAGATCCTAACGCAGCGGTCTACACCTTTGCCGGGCATGTGTTTAACTGGGTTGGTGTAACACACATCATTTTTTCTATTGTGTTCGCCGTAGGCTACTGTGTAGTTGCAGAAGTCTTTCCCAAAATTAAACTCTGGCAGGGGTTGTTGGCTGGTGCATTAGCCCAGCTTTTCGTACATATGATTTCTTTCCCTCTCATGGGACTGACCCCTCCTCTCGCTGACCTTCCATGGTATGAGAATGTATCCGAAATTTTTGGTCATTTAATCTGGTTCTGGTCCATCGAAATTATTCGACGAGATCTACGTAACAGGATTACTCACCAACCGGATCCGGAAATCCCTTTGGGGACAACCCGCTGATACCATCAATGAGATAGTAAAATGGCGCATATACAGCGCCATTTTTAGTATCTATGTGCTGAATACCACCAGCGATCAATACTGACGCCAGCAAGCATGAGAAAGAGCAGATAAGCCGTACTGTCCAGGAAATGTTTGAAGAGGCTGAGTTCTGGTTAGTGAGTGAATGAAATTCTTAAATATCCGCTACAACCTTGTTTTGATTAATTTGCAGCGGATAAATTCTCAATTCCGCCCCTATTGGTCTGGCTTGTCCGGCCAGACAATTTCCAGCGGTTTACTGGTATTAATCCTGCTTAGCAGTACCGAATATCTTTCCCATTCAGTGAGCAGTGATATTTCTTTATCGGTTGCCATGCCTAACCTGACTGCCCGTTCAAGTGGTGTAATCGCGGCATCGGCTTCCATAAGCAGCGCCTGTTTTTTTGCTTCTGCCTGCCGCTTTAGTTCTTCATCTGTGTACTGGCGGGGAATAACTTTTTCCCCGTCAAATACCCATCCCCCGAAGATGTCACAACCATCAGGAATACTGTCAACATCAACAACCGTCAAACCACCGGGATAAAGCCGTGATGCATCTTCGCTGATACTACGAATAATGCCAGTATCGTTTTCGATTGCCAGGCTGTATTTCTTTGTGAATTGAGACAGCGATTTATACCAGTCCTTTCCTGTGGCATCGATAAAATACTGAATATCATCACCCAAAAAATACTCGTCAGGAATATAGCGTTGTAAATTAGTTAATTTCATTTTTTAATCACCAATCGTTACCCAGCCACCATTTCGCCATACTTGCAGAGGACGATATAAAGCGATACCGACCTGATTGCTCTCGTTTCCGTTCCCGCCAGTCAGGACGCAGCCAGAAGGAGCTTCCACCAGTCCGCCATCCATAACCATACTGCTCTGTGCACCACGTTTCACACCAGTAATAAAATTTTGGTTAACCCATGTTTTCGCCTCATTAATGCGATTGTTTATCCAAATATTTATCCAGCCCGAATTACCGTTCTCTCCCCATGCAGCGCCGTAAATATTTGCATCAGCCTGGATGATACCCGACCCAAATCTTATACTGGCCTGCGGAATACTGAACTCGCCAGTTTCCAGATCGAACGTAAATTGTTTAACAGGACCACCACCCCACGGAACACCAAAAATACGAAACCTTCTGTCAATAAGGTCCATATTCACAGATGCCCCCGTTGTGGTATTAATAATTGTGTACTGCGGGCTGTCTGAACTGGATGTTTTTAGGACAATATCACTTTCTACCAGCGTCAGTCCCCCGGTCATTGTGTCGCCGTTTTTATCAACGGCATTAGCAGCCTTATCAACTGTGGGCTTTAAACCGATATTCTGGACAAACAACTGCGGATTAGGAATATCATTGCCGTTCCGGTCTTTAGCCAGTCGCGCATTCGCATTATCCATCGCGATTTTGACAGCCAGCGGAGTCGCCGATTGTGTTTCACTGGTGCTGTTCACCGCACTGTTAAGCTGGAGCAACCCCTTTTGTTGTGTAGAACCATCAACGACACCAATTGACTCCCGCGATGTCTTTTGTGCTTCCGCGCCACGCGCTTTTATCTCTTTCAGGTTCTGGTCTATACGCAGAAACAACCCGTCTCCTGTGGAAACATTCAGCGTGATGCTTGAGGTATCTGATACTGCCAGGCGAAACTGCATATTTACGCTGACACCACCAACAGGTTTATCGATCGATGGGCAGTTTGCCACCGCGTAAAGTTCTCCGGTATCCGTCATTAAACCAACTTCACGAACGGTAAATCCACCAATCCCGGTCGGCAGAACGATTTTCGCCATTAACTGTGTGGACTGTTCCGGTGACACAACCAGTTCAGCGATATCTCCCCGGTAAGTTTCATTAATCAACCGGACTTGCGCCGGATCAGGCTTGACCTGCTTGCCATTACTGTCACCCACCACAAAGTGAGTCAGTGTAATCAGACGACCACTGGCAAGCGCCTCTGCCTCCAGTTCTTTACCCCGGTTCGTGATAATTGAGTAGTAATCAGCCATGAGATTCCCCGGCAAAAATGTCCACATCGATATGCGCTGTTGTCGCACCCGAAATATAAAAAGCACCGTCCACACCCACATTCGCCATCACATCAATTTTGCTCAGATAGCTACGCAGGTTCTTGGCACGGTCAGTAAGCTGGCGTATCTGATGATAGAGAGCGTCACTGACCCCTTCACTGCTCTGTACTTCGATCCGGAAGGTGTAAGGTACAGCGCGTGGGGTGTCTTCCCACCACTCAACCACGGTCGTGGGCAGGTTCACTGACCCAAGAGAACGGCGTACCGCCCCGGCCGTTCCCCTGTGCTGATGAACATAAGCGGCATCTTTTATCACCTGCCGCTTTTGCGCCTCTGTCCAGCTGTCATCCCAGAAATCAACAGCATGCTCCCAGGCCAGCCAGGGGAGAAGATGCGCCGGGCAGGTATCAGGGTTTTTGGACTTGCGCACCATATTGGTATCGAGAGTGGCGATTTGCTCAGTGCTGGCCTGCTCCTGCGCCCGCTCTTCATGAAATGCGCCAGGAGGCAGCAGGGATCTAAACTTAGCCGTCATTGCTGCTGACCTCCCTGCGGGTGACATTGATGGCGGTACACCACGGTGCTTTACCCGCTTCCGCTTCCAGATCTGCCACCGGAGAAATCAGTCTTACCCTGACCACACCGGATTGCTGCAGAGCTGCATAAATGGCGGACAGGGGGACGACGGTTTTAATCCGATGGGAAAGCGTGGTGTATGACCGTAATACATCGATGGCATTATTCAGCACTGTACTGGCGTCCGGTCCTTCCGGAATTTCCAGTTCTGCCGTAACAGCATAGTTTGCAATCGTGGCACTTTTTATCGTCACATAGTCCGTTAACGGGCGGATTTCATCCGCATTCAGTGTGCTGTTAACCTTATCAAGCAGGG
>NZ_RPOI01000006.1 GCF_003818115.1 Citrobacter youngae
TTTTACTGCGGTTTGTTTTACCCATAAAGGCGGGGGCATCGCCACGACGGCTCAGGGAATAGAGCATGCGTGATGATGTATACAGCGCGGAGTTGAGACAGCTAGTCACCGACAGCAAAATGACGCAATCCATGATCAGTTTCGCGTGTGGGATATGCAGTAGCTCCAGCACCGAGCGGTAAGAACCGACTTCTTTCAGTCCCGGCATGTTCCACGGGATCAGTGCCACCACCACAAAAATAGAGCACAGATAGAAGATGGAGATACGCCAGATAACCGAGTTGGTGGCGCGAACGATATGTTTATCCGGGGTATCGGATTCGGCGGCGGCGATGGTAACTATCTCTGCGCCCATAAAGGAGAACATGGTGATTAACATTGCGCTGATCACGGCGCCAAAACCGTTGGGCATAAAGCCGCCCTGATCCCACAGGCGCGAAACCCCGCTGACCTCAGCGTAGGGATAGAAGCCGCTAATCGCCGCTGCGCCGAGGGTGATAAACGCCAGAATGGCAATCACTTTGCACAGCGCCAGCCAGAACTCGAACTCACCGTAATTTTTGACGCTCAGCAAATTACTGCCGGTTAATGCCAGCGTGATAACCAGAGAAAACAGCCAGATAGGAATGCCAGGCACCCAGGAGTGAAGAATGATGGCGGCGATATTCGCCTCCAGCGGGATAACCAACACCCAGAACCACCAGTACAACCAGCCGATGGTGTAACCCGCCCAAGGGCCGATGGCCTTATCGGCGTATGTGGAAAAAGAACCGGTATCCGGTGTGGCGACGGCCATTTCGGCCAACATGCGCATAATCATCACCACCAGCAATCCGGCGAACAGATAGGCTAATAATACTGCGGGACCGGCTTCTGCAATCGCCACGCTTGAACCGACAAACAGACTTGCGCCGATTACCCCGGCAATAGACAGCATGGTGACGTGGCGTGATTTCAGCCCGCCCCCTAAATCATGTGATTGTGACAGTTGCCCCATCTTTAAACCTCTCGAAAGTATTTCACTTGGGAGAGCACCCCGGCATTCCCGCGCCGGGGCACGCGTATTATTGTTATTGACCCTGTTTGCCGGATGGCGGCTCCGCCTTATCCGGCTTAAAACTCCCCGTTTTGATACGGGTTTAACCCTGTTTTGCCTCGGCAAAACACTGGGCGATAATGTCCAGCCCCTGGCGGATTTGCGCATCTTCAATGGTCAACGGGACAAGTATGCGCAGCACGTTGTAGTAAGACCCGCAGGAGAGCAGGATCAGCCCTTTATCTCGCGCACGCGCGACAATTTCGGCGGTCAGTTTAGCGTCTGGTTTCGTGTGGTCGCCATCTTCGAACAGTTCGATAGCAATCATCGCGCCCAGCCCGCGTACGTCGCCAATCTCGCGGTGGGTTTCCGCGATAGCCAGCAGGCCTTCACGCAGGGTTTGCCCCAGCTCGTTGGCTTTTTGCAGCAGATCTTCCTGCTCGAAAATGTTCAGTACCGCCAGCGCAGCGGCACAGGCAATTGGGTTACCGGCATAGGTACCGCCCAGACCGCCCGGTGGAATAGCGTCCATGACGTCGGCGCGTCCGGTCACGCCGGCCAGTGGGAAGCCTCCGGCGATGGATTTAGCGAAGGTGGTGAGATCGGGCGCAACGCCCATCTGCTCCATGGCAAACAACGTACCGGTACGACCCGCGCCGCTCTGTACTTCATCGGCAATCAGCATGATCCCGTGTTCGTCACAAATGGCGCGCAGGCGCTGCATAAAGGCCGGCGAGGCGGCGTAAAAACCCCCCTCGCCCTGAACGGGTTCAATCACGATGGCGGCAACGTCTTCCGGCGCGGCATCGTTTTTGAAGATGCGATGAATGCTGGCGATAGCATCGTCGTCACTGATGCCGTGCAGCGGGCACGGGTAAAGCGCGCGATACACGTGGCCCGGCATCAGTCCCATTCCGGCAGAGTATGGGTTCACTTTCCCTGTCAGCGACAGGGTGTAGTGGGTACGGCCGTGGTAAGCACCGCTAAAGGCGATGGTCCCGGTACGTTTGGTGGCGGCGCGAGCGATTTTTACCGCGTTTTCCACCGCTTCGGAGCCGGTGGTGACTAGCAGTGTTTTCTTGGCGAAATCACCCGGCACTTTCTTGTTCATGATTTCGCACAGCTCCAGGTATGGCTCATAGGCCAGTACCTGGAAACAGGTATGGGACAGCTTTTTCAACTGCGCTTCTACCGCAGAGACAATCTGCGGATGCAGGTGCCCGGTATTCAACACTGCAATACCTCCGGCAAAATCGAGGAATTCACGGCCTTCAACGTCCCAGACCCGACAGTTTTCTGCACGCTCGGCGAAAATTGGATGGATCTGGCCTACGCCACGGGGAACGGCGTTGCTGCGACGTTGCATGAGTTCTTTGTTGGTGCTCATCAGGTGTTCTCCAGTATTTATTTTATTAAAGGCCGATACACATATATTTGATTTCTAAGTAGTCTTCGATGCCGTATTTTGATCCTTCACGGCCAAGACCGGAGGCTTTGATTCCCCCAAACGGGGCAACTTCATTTGAGATGATGCCGGTATTAATCCCGACGATGCCGTACTCCAGCGCTTCGCCAACGCGGAAGACGCGGCTTAAATCTCGGGCGTAGAAGTAGGCCGCCAGCCCAAATTCGGTGTCGTTGGCCTGAGCAATGACGTCCGCTTCATCTTTAAAGCGAAACAGCGGCGCCAGTGGGCCAAACGTCTCTTCTTTGGCGACTTTCGCGTTGTCAGGCACATCTACCAGAATGGTGGGCTGGAAGAAGTTACCGCCGAGCGCATGAGGTTTACCGCCCGCGATAATGCGCGCGCCTTTATCCAGAGCATCAGCGATGTGTTCCTGCACTTTGGCAACCGCTTTATCGTCGATCAGCGGTCCGGTAGTGACCTCTGGTTGCAGACCATCGCCGAGATGCAGTTTGCTCACCGCCTGCTGAAGTTTTTCGGCAAAACGCTCATACACGCCGTCCTGAACGTACAGGCGGTTGGCGCAGACGCAGGTTTGCCCGGCGTTACGGAATTTCGAGGCCAGCGCACCTTCCACGGCTTTATCAAGGTCGGCATCGTCAAAGACGATAAATGGCGCATTGCCGCCCAGTTCCAGCGACACCTTCTTGATATCTTTGGCGCACTGTTGCATTAGCTGACGGCCAATTTCGGTTGAGCCGGTAAACGACAGCTTGCGTACCAGCGGGTTGCCAGTCAGCTCATTACCGACCGCGCTCGCAGAACCGGTCACCACGCTGAAAACACCTGCCGGGATCCCGGCGCGATTAGCCAGCTCTGCCAGCGCCAGCGCGGAGAATGGCGTCTGGCTGGCGGGTTTAAGCACCATCGTGCAACCTGCTGCCAGCGCCGGACCGGCTTTACGGGTGATCATCGCTGAGGGAAAGTTCCACGGCGTAATCGCGGCGGTAACGCCGATCGGCTGCTTAATGACGATCAGGCGTTTGTCGGCCTGATGACCAGGGATCGTATCGCCATAAATGCGTTTGCCCTCTTCGGCAAACCATTCAATAAATGAGGCGGCATAGGTGATTTCGCCTTTGGCTTCCGCCAGCGGTTTGCCCTGTTCCAGGGTCATCAGACGGGCGAGATCGTCCTGATGTTCAATCATCAGGTTGAACCAGCGGCGCAGGATGTTGGCCCGCTCTTTGGCGGTTAGCGCCCGCCACGCGGGCAGGGCGCGATTCGCGGCGTTAATCGCTTCGCGGGTTTCATCCGCCCCCATTTTCGGTACGCTACCTAATTTCTGACCGTTGGCGGGGTTGGTCACCGCGAGGGTCTCGCCGCTGTTGGCGTCACGCCAGTGGCCGTCGATCAGTGCCTGCTGGCGAAACAAGGTGGGATCGTTAAGTTGCATAATTGCTTCCTGTCTTAAAAAGGTTAACGGGTGAATGCGGCGTGTAATGTCTCCACGCTACGTGCCGCACGCAGCGTGCGTCCGGGATTACTCTGGTTCTCCAGCAGCGCATGAACTTTGCTGACAATATGTGCACCGATAGGGATTGCCGATGTTGCCGCCGGAGAAGGCGCGTTACAGGTGTGAATTGAGCGTGGCGTGGTGACAAACAGAAAATCGTCAATTAGCTTGCCATCAGGTGATACCGCCTGTGCCCGCACGCCCGCAGGCCACGGTTGCAGATCCTTAAGCGTCAGGCTCGGGCAATACTTTTGCACCAGCCGCAAATATCCGCTTTTGCACAGCGAGTTCTTCATTTCGCCAAGCCCGGATCGCAGGTTGTTTTGCAGCACGCGGCGAATACCAGAAGAGCCGAGGATCTCCAGCGTATCGCTGAGCGAGAAGTCACGCTTACGGTAGCCTTCACGTTTAAATGCCAGCACGGCGTTGGGGCCGACCGTGACGCTGCCGTCAATCATCCGGGTCAGATGAACACCGAGAAACGGCATCGCCGGATCGGGGATGGGGTAGATCAGATGGTTAACTATCTGATTATGTTCTGGCGCCAGACGGAAATATTCGCCACGGAACGGACAGATGATAAAGCCAGGTTCAACGCCGAGCATTTTCACCAGTCGGTCCGCCATCAGGCCAGAACAACTAATCAGCGTCGCGCCTTCATATTCCTGGCCCTGACGGGTATGGACAATCACGCCCGCAGCGTGCTCTTTCAGCGCGCTGACCTCGGCGTTGTAAATAATCTCACCGCCTTTGGCCTGGAAAATCTTCGCCATCGCGGCGGTGACTTCGCGGTAGCTGACGATCCCGCTCGACGGGACAAAAATCCCGCCCAGCCCGGTAATGTTTGGCTCACGCTCATGCAATTCTTCGGCGTTTAACCACTCGCGCTCTAAACCGTTAGCGGCAGTGCGATCCCATAACGCGCGCATCCGCTCCATTTCCAGCTCTGAGGTGGCGACCAGCATCTTTCCGCAGACGTCATAGCGGATGCCGTTTTGGTCGCAAAAGGCTTTGGTGGCGCGATTTCCGGCCAGGCAAAACTGCGCCTTCAGGCTGCCGGGGGTGTAATAGACCCCGGCATGAATGACACCGCTGTTGTGGCCCGTCTGGTGGCAGGCCGGGCCGGACTCTTTTTCCAGTAGCGCGATTCTGGCGTCCGGATAGACATCAATCAGTTGCATGGCGGTCGACATGCCGATAATGCCGCCGCCAATAATCACAAAATCATACATCCGCTTTTTTCCTTCGCGCTTACTGATGAGTCTGGTAGTGGTTTGTCGCGTAAGCGAAATAGCCACGCTGGCGCATCAGTTCGCGGCGCAGGTCTGGGTGCGAGGTGAAACGATCGCGACCGTGCAGCCAGAACAGGTTGTTGATCAACAGGAATTTACCCACTGAAACCGGTACGGAAATAATACTTTTGCTGGTTTCCAGCGCGTCGGACAGGTCGCTCAGCCAGACGCCTTCTTCATAGTCTTTTGGCTGGACGAACTGGTCGATGTAGCGCATCACCGGACGACCCTGCTGGTCAACGTCAAATACCGGATGGAACACGTCCTGGCTCACGTTTTTGCTTGGCGGCGCGGCAAAGCGCATGGGGCGACGCGCCAGCGGGTGGGTAAAGTACTGATCCAGATGTTCCCAGTCGTCAAGGTGCAGCAGCAGCGAGTTACCGCCGGTCATGTTCTGCTCGTCAATTTTCATCATCAGCACATAGTCGGTGATTTCTTCGAGGTAGGTTCCGTCGTTATGTAGCTCCATAACACGGTGCGGCTGGCGCAGATAGCTGTCTGAGTTATCAACGTTTTTCACCACAAAACGCGCATAGTATTGCCCGCTCATCGCATCAAAATTCGAGCGTCCGATAAGATGCGCTACCGCCGTGGCCAGCTTGACCATCTCTTCCGCCTGCGCCACATCATCCACGCCCACGGCATTGATCAGCAGTGCGCCTTCGGCACGATCGAGCAACGTTTTCAGCAACAGAGGCTGCAACTGATTGCCGCACAGGTCATCGAGGATTTTGCCGACTTTGAAGCGCAAGAAAGATTTGTATTCCAGGGCCTGTACCGGCCACTGCGCCACGGCCTGCAGAAATTGCTCAGTGGTCTCAGCGGAAAAAGTCAGCTCCAGCAGGCGTGGGGACTGGGCTGATGGTTTCAGCGTGAAACCGCTGTAGTGCTGGGCTGGATCTTCAGCGTTCGGTTTTACGGCAGTCAGTGCGTTCATCAAATCGTTCCTCTCAGTAGATTGTCAGGGAGATATGGCGCAGCTCGTTTCGTAGCCATAAATTAAAAATATCTACATTTTTGAAAAACGCGCACATAATGAGCTTGTTTGTTTATTATTTGTGATCAAAAGCAACAAATATTTAACATTATAAAAGGTGAGGTTAAATGAAAAACGCGGGAGATAAACTGGAGAATGTTATTTAGAAACAGAGGATTAATAATACTGCCGCTGCAGGGGCACAGCGGCAGTAAAAATGTTAGTAACCGACTTTATAAATACGTCCGGTTTGAATGCCTTCCACGCTGCGGCGGTAAGCGTTGGCCACAGTTGCCGCTGGCACACTTTCAAAGCCTGGGAAGAATCCATCGTAGGCTTCAGCAGATTCACTCAGTACGGTCGGGCTTATCAGGTTAATACGCTGACCACGTTCCAGCTCACAGGCAGCCGCGCGCACAAATCCTTCCAGCCCGGCATTGATCGTTGCCGCATTTGCCCCCTGGGCAATGGGCTCATGGGCGATAATGCCGCTGATAAGCGTAATGGAACCGCCATCATTCAGGTAATGTTGCCCGGTTAAGGCCAGACGCACCTGGCCTAACAACTTATCCTGCAGGCCCTGATTAAATTCACTGTCGGTCATCGTTGATAGCGGGCCAAAGAACAGATTGCCGGTGGCGGAAACAATCGCATCCACGCGTCCTGTTTTTTCAAATAGCGCCTGTACGCTCTCTTGTGAGGTGATATCGACCTGGTAATCACCCTGCGTGCGGCCCACGCGGATAACCTCATGTTTACGGCTCAACGTCTCTGTGACTGCACGACCCACTGTACCGCTGGCACCAATAATGACGATTTTCATAACCACCTCCGCAATAGTGTGAGTCGCTATTCTTTAATGAAAATGAAATCAGATAAACTGGTTAAAAGTTAGATGATTGCTAACCAGAGGTTTGTAATATGGATAAGCTGCGCAGCATGGAAACGTTTATCGCGGTGGTGGAAAGTGGAAGCTTTACCGGTGCGGCAACGCGACTGGAGATATCTGCGGTGATGGTGGGGAAATATATCGCCCTGCTGGAAGCGCAGCTCGGTACGCGTCTGCTGGAACGTAACACACGCCGTCAGAGTCTGACCGACGCCGGGCGCGTCTATTTTGAAGAAGCCCGTCGCGTGCTGGAGCAGGTATCGATAGCCGAACGTTCGGTAGAGCGTCTGCGGCTGGCACCAGCAGGGACGCTACGCATAAGCGCGCCCACGTCTTTTGGCGCCTGTGTTATCTCGCCGCTGGCCGCGGGTTTTTTGCAAACCTGGCCAGAGGTACGCATTGAGTTAGATCTGACTAACCGAATGGTGGATCTGGTCGATGAAGGTGTCGATCTGGCGATACGTATTGGTGATATTCATCAGACGGATGTGGTGGCGAAATATCTGTGTCCGTACCGTATGGCCATCTGTGCGTCGCCGGACTATCTTGCCCGATACGGCACTCCTCGAACGCCCGTGGATCTGGTGGATCATCTGTGTTTGTCGCATACCGTGTGGACGGCACGTAATGAATGGAAACTGCCGGGTGTGGTGGGTGAGGTCAGGTGGAAACGTGATGCGATTCTACGCTGTAATGATGGCCACGGCCTGCGTATGGCGGCGGTAGCGGGAGCCGGGCTGCTGTTACAACCAGAGGTTTTATTGGCAGAAGAGCTCGCGAATGGTCGGCTGGTCCGGGTGCTGGAGGGGTTTACGCCAGAGCCGCGGCCAATTCATTTGTTGTGGCGCCAGGATTTGCGTCCACTGCCCAAGTTGACGCAGTTTGTTGAACATGTGCTGGAAGGAACGCTGGGGCTGCGCGGAAAATAAAAATGCCGGATGGCGTTGCGCTTATCCGGCCTACAACCGAGCCAAATTGTAGGCCGGATAGGGCGCAATAGCGCCGCCATCCGGCAATTTGTTAGCCGATGTCCACCTGCGGCTTATTGTTGCGTTTGCGGATCAGGCGCAGCACTGGCGGGATAACGATAACCATGACCGCCATCACCAGCAGGACTTTCGCCACGCCGCTGGCCCACAGAATATCCATGCTGCCATTACTGATGGACAGGGCGCGACGCAGGTTCTGCTCCAGCATTTCCCCGAGCACAAATCCGAGAATTAACGGAGACATCGGGAAGTGCATTTTACGCAAAATGTATCCCAGTACGCCGAGACCGACCATCAGTACCAGATCGAAGGTCGTACTGTGGACGGCATACACGCCGACCGCCGAAACCGCCGCAATGGCCGGAACCAGGAACCACAGCGGAATGGTCAGCATGCGGGTGAACAGACCGATTAACGGAATGTTCATCACCAGCAGCATCACGTTGGCAATCAGCAGCGCCGCGATCAGTCCCCAGACGATATCCGGTTGTTCGGTGAACATTGCCGGGCCTGGCGTGATGTTGTACAGCGTCAGCGCACCCATCATTACCGCCGTGGTGCCCGAACCTGGTACGCCGAGCGTCAGCATTGGGATAAACGAGCCACAGGCCGAGGCATTGTTGGCCGCCTCAGGTGCGGCAACACCACGAATGTCCCCCTTCCCAAAGCTGTCGCTGTTACCGCTGAGCTTCTTCTCGGTCATGTAGGTGATAGCACTGGCGATGGTGGCCCCTGCGCCGGGCAGGACGCCGACGAAAAAGCCAATCACCGATGAACGCAGGGTGGCCCCTACGCACTGCGCGCCTTCTTTGGCGTTGAACAACATACGGCCCGTTTTACGTACCAGCGTCTGACCACTGCTGGTATGTTCCAGCATTAATAATATTTCTGAGACAGAGAACAGCCCAATCACTACCACGATAAATTGCACACCGTCGGAGAGATGAACACTGTCAAAGGTGAAGCGATAAACCCCGGTGTTGGCGTCTACGCCGACGGTCGCGAGTCCGAGACCGATAAGCGCTGCCAGAAATGATTTCAGTGGGTTCTGCGCCATCATGCTGCCGAGACAGGCAATGGCGAAGACCATTAAGGCAAAGTATTCTGCAGGACCGAATGACAGCGACCATTGTGCTAACGCCGGGGCAAACAGAATGATGCCGCCGATAGCGATAAGCGAACCGAAGAAAGAACTGACCGCTGAGATAGAAAGCGCCACGCCGCCGCGTCCCTGTTGGGCCATTGGATAGCCGTCAAGGGCGGTCATAATGGCTGCCGCATCGCCAGGAACATTGAGCAGGATAGAGGAGATGCGCCCGCCGTACTCGCAGCCGATATAAACAGTCGCCAACAGGATCAGCGCAGATTCCGCAGGGAGATGCAAAGCGAAGGCCAGCGGCAGCAGGATCGCCACGCCATTGATCGGCCCCAGGCCCGGCAGCAACCCAACGATGGTGCCGACAAAGCAGCCGATCAAGGCAATAACCAGGTTTTCCGGTGTCATCGCCACTGCGAAACCCTGAGAAAGATAAATCCAGGTATCCATCGTTTCTCCGTTAACCCAGCCAGGCGCCGAGTGGTAAGGTGACGTCAAGCAGTCGGTCGAAGGCGTACCACAACAGAATGCCGAGAACCGAACCGGAAATGCCCGCTGCCGGGATGGTTGCGCCGAACAGCATGCCAATCACCACGGTGAGAATGGCAGTGGCAATGGGAAAGCCCAACCATTCAAACCCCCAGGCGTACATCAGCAGCACAATCACCATCGTGAGCAACTTTTTCAGCACGTGGCGGCGAGGCCAACTGATGGTGTCCGGGTGGCGCAACAGCAGCGCGACGGCACACAAGAGCATCAAGCTAATAATGCCAAGCGGAAAGGGACGCGGCCCAACGGGTTCATAGCTGTATTCGCTGCTGATTTGCCAGGCCACGAACAGCCCGGCTATACAGAGCAACAGCCAGATACCCGCGAAAATACGATCGCTCATCATCTTTGCCCCCGGGCTTATTTCGCCAGACCGAAGGCTTTTGCCTGCTCACGATAATCGGTGACCTGTTTCTTCACGTAGTCATCGAGTTGCTTACCGCTCATGTTGAACTCGAACAGGCCACGCAGATCACGCTGCTTTTTAAATTCGTCGGTCTGTTGGAGCTTATTAAAGGCATCAACCCACCACTGGTAATCCGCATCGCTCACTTTTGGCCCAACGTAGAAGCCACGAATAATCGGCCAAACAAGGTCATAGCCCTGCTCTTTGGCGGTAGGGACATTGGCTAACTGGCCCGGCAGACGTTCATCAGAGAACACCGCGAGTACGCGGATCTTGTCGCCGCTGAGATAGGGCACCATTTCACTGAGATCGCCGGAAACCACCTGGACGTGATTGCCCATCAACGCGGTCACCGGTTCGCCACCCCCCTCGAAGGCGACGTAGCGCATTTTGTGCGGATCAACGTTGGCTTTTTGCGCCAGCAGCGCCGACTTCATCCAGTCCTGGCTACCGATAGAAGCACCCGCGCCAATCACCACGCTGTTGGGATCTTTCTCCATGGCAGTCAGCAGGTCTTTCAGCGTCTTCCAGGGGGAATCACTACGCACGGCAATCATGCCGTAGTCAGTGCCTACACTTGCCAGCCAACGCACGTCATCGACGCCATAGCGGCCGAATTTACCTTGCGACAGATTTAGCAGGGAGCCGCCGGAGAAGGCCACGACGGTTCCGGCTTCGGCAGGACGTTGCGCGACGATAGCGTTATAGGCCACGGCACCCACGCCACCGGGCATATAGGTCACGCGCATCGGTTTTTCGATGGCGCCAGTTTCCATCATGCTCACCTGAATCAGCTTACAGGTGAGGTCGAACCCACCGCCGGGTTTTGCCGGAGCAATGCATTCGGTGCGCGATGGCGCTTGTTCGGCTAAAGCAGAAGTACTCATCAATAAAATGCTTGCAGTAAGGGTACGAAGTAATTGTTTTTTCATTGTTTATCCTCACGCCGGAAAACCGGATTTTCGGGTACGGAAGAAGATTTTTGTGATTATGTGAGCCGATGTGTAGCGGTTCGGTTGCGTGATTGTTAAAACATTAACCTTTCAATTCCCTTTCAATGCGGCAGAAACTTTACAGGATGTGATATGCGTCTCTTATTAGCGGAAGATAACCGTGAGTTAGCTCACTGGCTGGAGAAAGCGCTGGTGCAAAACGGTTTTGCCGTCGACTGCGTGTTTGATGGCCAGTCGGCCGATCATCTTTTACACAGTGAAACCTACGCGCTGGCGGTACTGGATATCAACATGCCGGGGTTGGATGGTCTGGAAGTCGTCCAGCGCCTACGCAAACGCGGGCAGACGCTGCCGGTTTTGTTGCTGACGGCGCGCAGCGCGGTAGCCGATCGGGTGAAGGGACTGAACGTCGGGGCCGATGATTATCTGGCTAAGCCGTTTGAGATTGAAGAGCTTGATGCCCGGCTGCGGGCCTTGCTGCGGCGTAGCGCAGGCCAGGTGCAAGGGATACAGCAACTGGGGGCGTTAGCGTTTCATGATGAAGGTTACTTTCTGTTGCAAGGACAACCGTTGGCGCTTACGCCGCGTGAGCAGGCCCTGCTGACAGTCCTGATGTACCGTCGACTGCGTCCGGTTTCACGTCAACAGTTGTTTGAGCAGGTGTTCAGTTTGAGCGATGAGGTCAGCCCCGAAAGCATTGAGCTGTATATCCATCGGTTGCGGAAGAAACTGCAAGGGAGCGACGTGCGTATAGCCACGCTGCGTGGCCTGGGTTATGTGCTGGAACGCTGCGATGAGATGGGTTAAGCCCCAGTCGTTGTACCTGCAACTGCTGATGTTTCTGGGGCTACCGCTGCTGTTGCTGTGGGGACTCTCGGCGTTTAACAGCTACGTTAGCGCATTACAGGCCGCGACGCAGGCGTATGACCGGACGCTGTTCTCATCGGCCAGAACGGTTTCTGAGCGGCTGGTGGTGCGCAATAAACACCTGGAAGTCAACGTGCCGTGGGTGGTACTGGACAGCTTTGAACTGAACATGAACGACAGGCTGTATTACAAGGTGGTCGATCCGGCGGGGAAGGTTATCTCGGGCTATGACGATTTACCGGCCATGCCGCCCGCGACCTCGCGTACCCGGCTGTATCCGGCGTTAGCGTGGTTTTATCACACGGAATATCGCGGTGAGGCGATCCGCGTGGCACGCCTGCTCCAGCCGGTCAATGAGGGCGGTATTGTCGGCATGGCTGAAATTTATGTCGCCGAAACGCTGCAATCGCGGCGCTATCTGGCGCGACAGCTGCTGTTTTCCTCGTGGGTTTCGCAAGGGCTGCTGGTGCTGCTCACCTTGGTTCTGGTCGGCTGGCTGCTGCGCCGGGTGTTACGCCCGATGCGCCAGCTGTCTTCGCTGATGGTGCGTCGTGAGCCGGGGCTACTGACGCCGCTGCCTGAGCTGCTGCCGTGGTCGGAAACCCGTTTGCTGATTGTCGCGTTCAACCGCTATATCGATCGACTGCGAGGGCTTATCTCCCGCCAGGAACGCTTCAGCGCAGATGCTTCCCATCAGCTCAAAACACCACTGGCAGTGCTGAAAACTCAGGCGGCGGTGGCTCTCGCCAGTCAGCAGCCGCAGCAGTGGTACGAGAGTCTGCAAGCCATGAGTACCACGCTGGATAACACTATTCAGCTGACGGAAAGGTTGTTACAGCTTTCAGCGGTGAAGCGTAAAGAGCAAGGGGAAAGGCACTTTTCGCCCGTTAATCTGTATGACGTGGTGCAAACCAGCTGTTTTACCCGTCTGGCGCAGGCGCGCAGTAAAGCTATCGATCTGGGGTATGAAGGGAAGCAGGAGGCGCTGTGGATTGAAGGGGATGAGGTGCTACTCGGTGAACTGTGCGGAAATCTGCTGGATAATGCGCTGAAATATACGCCAGCGCAGGGCGTGGTGACGGCGCGTTTAATGTGCGAGGGAGAAGCTGTGGTGCTGGTGGTTGAAGATAGCGGGCCAGGTATTGATGCACAACAGGTGCATCAGGCGTTACAGCCCTTTCATCGTCTGGATAACGTCGGCAACGTCCCGGGGGCAGGGATAGGCCTGGCTCTGGTCAACGATATTGCGCGTCTACACCGTACACACCCGCAGTTGTCGCGCAGCGATACGTTAGGAGGACTGAGCGTACGAGTACGATTTTTAAGCATCACGAACTGATATCTTTATTTCACTGGTGCAGATTATTCTTAAGAAAATTACAGATAAGAAAGCCGATCATTATTAATAATAACGGAAAGTGATTTATTGATCTCATCTGTATTGCGGTGCAGTTAATTAATTTCAACGGCTATTTAGGGGAAAAAGAGAAACGATTTATGCTATTCGTCATACATATAACGGCTTTTCATAGTCTACGAAGTGCTATCTGTCAATAACGGTTGTGTTGTAAATTCTCATCTTTTTTGGCGGTGGTGATAAAACGTTCATTCGGAAATTAATGATGAAAATCATAATGATATAAATGGAATGTGGGTGATAGTCACACTAGTCAACATTATTTTTTACATTTACTGACAATGTACCATTGCGTTTTTTAGACTTGTGATATAATTAGCAACATGAAAAGAGAAAAAAACAATTAAATATCAATAAATAATGGGCTGAGATATGCTTAAAAATTCGCTAAAGATTAGCAGTCAAGGATATCCAGTCTTTTTAAAACTGGTCGATTTTATTGTAATCAATATTACATTAATTTTTAGCGCCCATCTGTTAAATATGGTGCCGTTTAAGACCATTGTCATTCTGAGCATCCTCTTCTCAGTGTTTTTCCTGTTGCTTGCTGAATACACAAAAATGTACCAGCAGAAGATAAAAACCATCGGCATACGTAACCAAAAACGGCTGCTTTTCTGTACGCTGCTGGCAATCTCGTTCAACGAAGTGATCAGCATGACGGTGGCCGAACCGGAGTCACTTGGATACCTGACAAGTCTGACACCGTCATTTTTATCCCCTATTGTTTACTGGTATTTCATTCCTTTACCTTTTCTTTATTTTATTCGCTTTTTCATTTTTAAATATTCAACGAAAAAAAATATTCGTGTGGCGATTATTGGTCTTACCGACAACGGCGTGGCAGCAGAAAATGCATTGATAGCTGAATACTCCAATATCAAATTAGATTTGGCTTTTTATGATGAACGCGCGTTGTCCCGCTGTGGTGATATCGTGGATAAGATAAAAAGTCCCTTTCGCGGTCCTGTCATTAATCTGGTTGAAGAGGCTAAGCAAGGGAATATCGACGAGATCTATATCGCATTGCCGATGGTGGCATTACATCGTATTCGTCACTTTTTGGCCATGATGTCAGATACCACGGTAGATACCTATATTGTTCCTGATTTTTATACCTACAGTAACAATATGTCCAAGCTGCGCTCGATCCACAACCTGCAAACCATTGGCATTTTTAGCTCACCGTTTGAAGGGGCCGGTTCATTTATTAAACGTGCGGAAGACCTGATTCTCGGTAGTATCATTATGGTGATGATCTCCTCACTGATGTTAGCGATTGCTATTGGTATTAAACTTACCTCCCGTGGTCCGGTGTTTTTCAAACAAGATCGATACGGCCTGAGCGGACAAAAAATTAAGGTATGGAAGTTTCGCTCGATGCGAGTTATGGAGAATTCCGATACGGTTATCCAGGCCACTAAGAATGATCCGCGCGTGACAAAATTTGGTAGTTTCTTGCGACGCACCTCTCTTGATGAACTCCCGCAATTCATTAATGTATTGCAGGGAAGTATGTCTATTGTCGGTCCCAGACCTCATGCGGTTACGCATAATGAACAGTACCGCAAACAGGTCGAAAACTACATGATCCGCCATAAAGTTAAGCCGGGGATCACCGGGCTTGCGCAGATTAACGGTTTCCGTGGGGAAATCGATGCACTTTATAAGATGGAAAAGCGCGTTCAGTATGATATTGAATATATTCAAAACTGGTCGTTATGGCTGGATATAAAAATTATTATTAAAACTATTTTCAAAGGATTTGTCGGTAAGAATGCATACTAAATTAATAGTTATTACCGGAATCGTGATATCGCAGTCCGCATGGGCTGATCTAACGCCGAAATCACACATTGGCTTTGCGGGGATCGACTTCCAGGGCCAAGCTGCTGTGGATTACGGTTATGATGATAACGTAACTTATCAGCCCCATAACCGCGATGCGATAGGTTCAGCGTTCCAGAGCGCGGCACCTGTGTTTAGTATGATCGGTGAGCGCGGACAGGATAAGTATTTGCTAATGTATTCAGGCGATTATCGTAACTACTCAAGCGATTCTGCCGATAACTATAACGACCATTTTTTCCGTTTTAACGGTGCCTGGCGTTATGGGCAAATGCACGGCTTAACCCTGAATCTGGAAGATTCAATTGGGCATGAATCTCGCGGCCGCGATATCACAGAGGGCTTTTTGCCGAACCAGTTCCGCCAGTATGGAATTAACTCTCCGCTGACGAATAATTTTATCAACAGTGAGTTGCGCTATAGCTATGGCGCACCAGATGGACGCGGCAAAGCGGAACTGGCACTGTTGTATAAAAAACTGACGTTCGGGAATACCTCGGATGTGCAGGATACCAGCCCGGATTTTTACAATTATATTCAGCAGCAGGAATGGCATGAAAATAGTCTGGTGGCTGAAATTTTTGACCAATACACCTCCAGAACGCGCTTTCGCTATAGTTTTATTACTAATCAGCGTCACTATGATAACAACTCAGAAAAAGACAGTAATGAATACTATTTGCTTTACGGTCTGAAATCGCAGTTGACGGGGAAAACCAACGTCGACATGAATATTTCATGGCTGTACAAAACATTTGAAAATGCCGCAAACTCGAGTGATTTTAATGGTCTAAACTGGGATATAAAGGGGGAGTGGAAGCCGTTAAATCAGTCAGTCTTCACCGCCCATTCTGCTCAAAGTATTAAAGATCCCTCGGAAGTTGGGGGGTATATCTTAGTGACTGAGTATGGGATTTCTTACCAGCATTTCTGGCTGGGCAATCGTTTTTCTACTTTGCTGGACTACTCATACACCACGGAAGACTATAAAAAACAGAACAAGGATCGACATGATAAAAATGGTGTATTTAGTGTAACCATGAGCTATGACTACACGCCGTCTGTCAATTTTGAGATTAAATATCAATTAGATACCTTGAATTCAAATAAGGATACTGATTCGTTTTATATCGGTCCCGACGACAGTAAGGAAGTCATTAGAACGTTGGGTTATGATAATTCTATGATTATGCTTAAAGCTAAGGTTCAGATCTAAAATGAAAATAATAGAACTGTGCGCGTTTTTGCTATTCAGTATCCTGTTGGTCGGATGCACAACGTCCAGGCCACCATTAATGGACGATCCTGCTGCGGTGGCAGAGGATTACCGAATTGGGGCGGGGGATACTGTCAATATCGTTGTTTACGGGGAACCCGAAATGACGATGAAATTTATCGTGGATAAGAGTGGAACAATAAACTTCCCTTATATCGGCGTGCTGGGTTTAAAAGATAAAACACCAGAACAGGTGAATATTGAATTAACTCAACGCTTGCGCAACGGGTACATGGTTAATCCCATGGTGACCGTGAGTCTTGCCGAGTTCCGCAAATTCTACGTGTCAGGGGAAGTAAAAAGCCCGAATGGATTCGCCTGGGAGCCGGGACTTACCGTAGAGAAAGCTATTGCTCAGGCGGGGGGATTTACTGACCGTGCAGATCGCAAAGATATCAACATTCGCCTCTCCGGTAGTAATCAGCTACTTGAGAATGTTGATTTAACGCACTCTGTTCGTCCTGGGGATGTCGTGATTATTGGCATGGGGTTCTTCTAACGATGAAACTATCTATAGTGGAAAACGGCAAGCAACGAGAAAACTCCGTCGATTTCTCCCGCTTTGCCAAAGAACTGAAAAAGAATGCCTGGAAAATCGCGCTGGCCGGCATTATTGCCGGGGTAGTGGCGTATCCCTTGATCAGCATGATGTCATCAAAATATGTCTCGACGGCGACGGTGCTGATTAAGGCACAAGCTGATAACGTTTCGCCGTTTCCACAGGTGGATGGTTTTGATTCAACGCGTAGTGGATATTACGAAACGCAATATGCGCTGATGCAGTCACGCATTATCCTCGAGCAGGCGGTCCGCGATCTGAAGCTGGATGAAAACCCGGATTTTACCGGGGCGAAGCCCGGCTCTGGTAGTGAAGATCAGCAACTGAGGGTTGATCAGGCGCTGAAAACATTGTCGAAAGATCTGAAGGTCATCGGTATCCGTACCACTAATCTGGCCTCTATTTCTTATGAATCTTCATCGCCTCAACTTTCAGCTGAGATAGCCAATGGCGTCGCTCAGGCCTTTATCAACTACACGGTAGAACAAAAGCGTCTGAAAGCAGAGCAGGCTCGCAATCTCAACTTTGAAAAAATGGAAGAGATTCAGAAATCGATAGCGAAACAAAAAGAGGAAATGGATAGCTACCTGAAAAACTCTGGGCTGCTGACCTTCCGTGGTATTGATGGTTTTGAAACAGAGCAGTTAAGCATTGTGACCAACCGTCTTGCCGATGCGACCCAACGCCGTGTCGCCGCGGAGTCTGTTTATAATGAAGTAAATAGCCGAGGGAAATCTTCAGGCGATATCATTTCGCTGCCATCAGTTTCTGATCATGCGCAAATTCAGGATTTACGCATTGCGCTGATTCAGGCGCAGCGCACGTTGTCGGAACTGCGCAAAGTGTATGGGCCTAAAAGTGCCAATATTTTAAAAGCAGAAGCCGATGTGCAATCAATCCAAAATCAAACGGGTCGGGTACTGGGTGAGTTAAAACTTGGCTTACGTCAGCAGTATTTGGCTGCGCTGACCGATGAAAAGAATTACCAGCAGCAGGTTGCTGAGCAAAAAGAGATCTTCCAGAAGATGGCATCAAAACGGGATGCCTGGAACAGCCAAAAATTGGCGTTAGATAAAATGGAAGATCTGTATAAGACGCTTTATCAGCGGACTCAGGAATTGTCGCTGTCCGGGGTTAATGCGGATGCGGTGCTGTATGATCCAGCCGTTCCCCCGTTAAAGCCGTCTAAGCCGAATAAATCGTTGCTGCTCGTGATGGTGGTGATGTTGGTTGTGGTATTCAGCATCATGTATTTCATCGTCAAAGCGGCAATGGATAATTCAATTAGTACCCTGAGCCGTCTGAAGAAACGTCTCAATGTCGAGCCATTGGGCGAAATTCGTCGATTTACCGGCACTTCGGGACGCGCGCAGGTGCGGGATATGATACTGAAGAACCCGCTGAATGCCGATATCATCCACGGTATTCGCACCCGAATTATGCTGGATAATCGATCGCTGCAGACGGTCGCTATTACTTCGGCGGAGCAGGGTGAAGGGCGCTCCCTGTTGGCGAATCTGTTGGCCAGTTCATTCAGCTTCGATCAGAAAACGTTGCTTATTGATGCTGATTTCTTCAATACCAACGGCCTGTCTTCTGAACTGGCATCAGCGACTTCTGCTGGTGTGGCGGAGCTGTTGCAGGGAGAGGCTCCACTTGAAAAGGTACGGGTTAAGATCGCTGAAAATCTTGATTTCATTCCCCACGGTAAGACGACTATTTCCTCGTTACTGATGCTGTCGTCAGAGCGCGTTGAACCCGTGATGCGCGAACTGAAGTCGCAGTATCAACGCATTATTATTGACGTTGCAGCGGTGAATCAAAGTCAGGATATCCAACTGATCAAACGAGCCGTTGATGGGGTTATCTTTATCGTGAAAGCCGGAACCGGTTCTGCGGAGAATATCGCCAGCGCACTGGATAAGATTGAGGATAATCAGGGCGTGGTGATTGGCGCAGTGTTGAATGCGGTCGAAGAAAAAAACCTTGAAACGCAGGAAGGGTTGCGCTCATTGAACTTCAATACTGACCAACTGATGACTACGCCAGGTCGTGTATGAGTTTACTGAAGAGCGCTTCTACGATAGCCAGTTCATCAGTCGTTTCGCAACTGATTGGTGCGCTGTCTATCTGGTTGATCTCACATAAGTACGATATGGCAGAGGTTGGGCTGTATGCGCTCAACTACAGTATCGCGGTGGTGGGGGCACAGGTGTGTACCTTTGCCTCACAGCTGTTGATTCCCAAACAGCAGGATGACGAGCTGGCGCAAAATGTGGTGTTCTGTTTGCTGCAAAGCGCGCTCATTGCGTTACCGTATGCCGTCCTGACCGCGTGGTTGTTTCACCAGAACATACTGTTTCTCTATTTGCTGACGCTTTCAACGGCGTGGGCGTTAATATCGGAAAACTTATCGCTGCGGACAGCCAACTTTTATTTTCTAATCTTTCAGCGTATTTCTGTCTCCGTGGTGGTGGTGCTCTCGGTACTGCTCACGCACCAGGTACAGACATTTTACTGGTCGTGGGCCTGCGCCATGATTTTGCTGACCACTAGCTGTATTTTTCATTCGTTTGATATTCGTTCGGTGACGTCGCAGCATTTGCGCCCGGCAAGTAATTTGCGATTTTTTAAACAGAATATTCATCATATCACTAAAGTTGGTAGTGCTGAGGTGCTGGCAATGGCGAGCAGTAACTTGCCTATTATGCTGATTAATTTCTGGTTTTCGGCGCTGACGGCGGGATATTTTTCCGTTGTAAGCCGGTTCTGTCTGGCACCGGTAGTGATTATCGGCAACGCGGTACGCAATACCATTTTTTCTAAATGGTCCATCGACTTTAGAAATAACACCTTCAATTATCAGGAGTATACGAAGGTGCGTATGCTGCTGCTAGTGCTGGGGGTTGTCTGTACCTTAGGCGTCTTTATTATCTATCCCATTGTGATGCGCCTGGGTTTTAGCGAAGACTGGATTAACTCCATTGAGACGTCGCGCTACATGCTGCCCTATTTGTTCCCGGCGCTGGCGATAAGTCCTTTAACGGTGATTGAGCTTATTTTTGGCTCGCACCGCTATTTTCTGCGTATCCAACTTGAACAGTTGGCGATTGTGCTACTGGCGTTTGTGGTCGTTCCCTATTTTTACCATGATTATGCGGCGTCAGTAATATTGTTCTCTTCACTGACATTTATTCGCTATGCGTTCATTTACCTGAAAATGAACAAGCGGGCCAATCTCCTGAAAAACAAGCCGGTGACGCCATGACACTGAATACCGGAAATTATTTACAGGTCTACACCTTTATAACGCTGATCCTGTGTGGTCTGGTGCAGTATTTCACCGGCATGCAGTCCGTGTTGTGGATCCCGTTTTTCCTGACATTGCTGATGGTGGGATTACTGGTGATGCAGACGCGAGATGGGGCGCTGCGTCTGGATGCACAGGAAACCATTATCCTTGCGCTGTATTTTTCCTTTCTGGTGCTGGCGGGAACATCGACCCTGATTCAGGGCGGGGTCACCGTGGCAATTGTGGCCTTCAAAAACGAAATCGCGTTATCACTGGTGATGGTTTGTTTGCTGTTAGGTTTTTGCCGTGAATCGCAGATATATCGGGCGACGCGCTATCTGTACTGGGTGTTCTATGCGCAAATCCCGGTGATGATTTATCAGGTTTTGCTGGTTGTTCCTCAGCGTGTGGCCGTACGCGGGGAAGATGAAAAATGGGACTCCGTGGTCGGAACATTCGGCGGAGACCCAATGGGTGGCGGCAATACGGCGGCGATGGGGTTATTTTGCCTGTTAATTATGTTGCTGAAACTCTCTGAATATAAGCACGGGCTTGCGACGTTTAAATCCGCAGCGCTGCATATCATCCTTGGAATAGGGTTATGCATCATTGGCGAGGTCAAGTTTGTCATCCTGCTGTCACCGATATTTCTTGCATGGGTGTGGATATCGCCGAGCTATGTTAAAGATGTCAGTAAGGTAAACCTGAAGACGTTATTTATCATTGTGGCAGGAATGCTGGTGCTCATCGGCCTGTCGATTATGATACTGGCCTGGTACTACTCTTCCGCTTTTGGCAGCGATCCGACAAAAGGCTCATTAAGCATTTTTATTGATTCATTGAGCTATATCTTTGATCCGAACTACATCATGTCGACCGGAGAGTTGGGGCGTTTCACAACGTTTCTGTTCTGGTTAAAAAATAACGATCTATGGGGACTGTCGGGCACATTATTTGGCTATGGGCTTAATGCCACAAACAGTGGTAGTACGGTCTCCCCTGGGTTTTTGAACATTATCTATAACCTGATTTTAGACTCGACTGCGCTGAGTATGCTGCTGTGGGAAGTTGGCATTATTGGCACGCTGCTGTTTATTGGCTTGTTTATTTATATTCTGAAAGTATGTCAGCCAAAACCAGTATTGATGCTTGAACAGCTGGATAAACAGGATCTGCAGTTACTGAGCTTTGCGCCCGCGTTTAACGCTTTCGCTATCAGTTGTTTAATCAGCTTACCTTACAGCCAGATATTGATGATTACGCCGATGTTACAGTTCCTGTTCTATTTATCGCTGGGGGCGAGCTTAGTGATTCGTCGAACCGTACTTCGCAGTGCAGGGGGATGGTATGGACAATAAGCCATTTATTTCAGTGAGTATTAAGACGCTCAACGAATCTAAAGGTATTGAGAAAACGATCGACAGCATTCGGCGTCAGTTGGTCGGGTATCCGCATAAAATTATTGTGGCTGACAGTCTGTCGACAGATAACACCCAGCAGTTGGCAGCCAATAAAGGCGTTACGGTAGTGTCGCTCACCGATCCAGGCGATCGCTGTTGTGGGGTGGGCCATCAGTTGGGCTATCTGTACAGCGAAGGGGAATATTTATTGCTGATGGATGGAGATATGGAGCTGGAAGATGGCTTCATTGACCAGGCTGTTGCCTTTTTGCAGGCGGAACCGGACTATGCCGGGGTGGCCGGTACCGTCGAAATGGATGATGCCGTTAACTATGAGTTTAAGTCTCGTAAGCAGCGGATCAATAAAATCTATCCTCTTGGCGATAGCGATCATCTGGGAGGCGGTGGACTGTATCGTCGGTCGGCAATTGAAAAAATTGGTTATCTGACCAACCGTAATTTGCACGCTTATGAAGAAGCTGAGCTGGGTCTGCGTTTAATCGAAGCGGGTTATAAACTGCGGCGTTTGGATATTCCTTACTTCAGCCATACGTCACACACGCTGTCGACGTTTAAGATGCTGGCGCGCCGCTGGACCAGCGGTTATTACCAGGCTCCGGGTGAGCTTTTGCGTTGTAGTTGGGGGAAACCCTGGTTTTCCCAGTCATTCAACATCGTGAGGAATGAGGCGGTATTTGCGCTCTACCTTATTCTCTTATTTGTTGCGCTGCTCACCTTTAATATCAACGTGTTTGCCGTTGCGCTTCTACCCTTACTGGCATTTGCCTTGTTGAAGATTGTGCAAAACCGCTCGTTAACAGATGGGCTGCAAAGCGTTATTAATTTAATCGTACGTTCAGCGGGGTTGATCAAAGGTATTTTTTATCCGGTACGCGATCCGCTGACTCCGCCCAGCAATAAAATCATTCATGAATAACCGGGGCAGGCGCCATGAAAGTATTATTAGTTAACAAGTTTTTTTTCATCAAAGGCGGCGCGGAAACGGTTTATTTTCAAGAACGCGACATGCTGAAACATGCTGGTGTGCAGGTCATTGATTTTTCCATGCAGCATGAGAAAAATTTCCCCTCTGATTATGCGGATTATTTCGTCAGCAATGTCGATTACCATAAAGAGAGTAATCTGTTGGGGGGCATCAAAACCGCGGTTAACTTTATTCATAACACCCAGGCCTGCAAAAAAATGCTGGCGCTTTTACAAAAAGAACGCCCTGATATCGTTCACTTTCATAATATTTACCATCAGTTGACGCCGGCGTTGATTAAAGTGGCGCGCAATTTTGGCTGTAAAACGGTGCTGACGGCGCACGACTATAAGATTGTCTGTCCTGCATACTCTATGTTACGCGATGGGAAGGTGTGTGATGCCTGTATCACTGGTACCGTTTTCAATGCCTTCCGCTATCGCTGTCAGGAAGGCTCTGCCTCGAAAAGTTTGCTGCTCTCGTTAGAAGCGACCTGGCAATACATTGCCCAAAATTATCAGGCTCTGGATGTCATTGTTTCACCGAGCGTCTTTCTACGCGGCGTGTTACTCCGCACGTTGCCGAAATCACGAATCGATGTGATCGTCAATGGTGTTGATGATAGCCAGCCCATCGATGAGGTCGTTGATGACGGTTATATACTGTACTTCGGCCGCCTGAGTCGTGAAAAGGGTGTGGCAACGTTGCTGGCCGCTCATCAGAAAATGCGTAACCCGGCTCCGCTGAAAATAGTGGGGCACGGTCCGTTGCATGACGAGTTAGTGGCGAAATACCCGGAAGCTGAGTTTTTAGGTTATGTACAACAAGGGGATGCCCTCAATCAGCTCATTAAGCATGCCCGTGTGGTGATCCTCCCCTCTGAATGTTATGAAAACTGCTCAATGGCGGTGCTGGAGGCGATGTCTTTCGCGAAACCGGTGATCGGGGCGCGCATTGGCGGGATCCCCGAACAAATACGTGACGGTATTGAAGGGGTTTTATTTGAGCCGGGTAATGCGCAGGAACTGGCGAAGGCGATGGATACTCTGGTTGATGACCCGGATAAAGCTCGTGTCATGGGCTTACGGGGGCGCGCACGCCTGAGTGAAAAATATGCGCTTAGCAAACATATGGATACCTTACAGGCGTTATATAAAGAACTTCTGGGCAGGCCATAGAATGAGTAAAAAAATAACGGTTTTTGGTACCCGCGGTATTCCGGATGTATTGGGCGGTGTGGAAACCCACTGCCAGAATCTTTATCCGGCGATTAAACAACAGTTTGACGTTGATATTTGTGTTATCGCCCGCTCGCCGTATGTTAGCTACAAACGATCTTCTTATAAGAAAGTTGAGACCTATGCGCTATGGGCTCCCAAAAAACGGTCACTGGAAGCGATTGTGCATTCCGTTTTAGCGGCGTTTAGAACCTGTGTCGACCGTTCTGATATTGTGCATGTCCATGCGATAGGACCGGGTTTGGTGATCCCATTATTACGCGTGTTAGGTAAGAAGGTGGTTTTTACCCACCACGGACCTGATTACGATCGTCAAAAATGGGGATTCGTCGCCAAAAAAATATTGCTGCTGGGTGAACGCTGGGCGGTGAGATATGCCAATGAGGTGATAGTGATTTCTGAGGTTATTAACCAACTAATTCAGAAAAAACATGCTCGCTATGATGCGCATTTGATTTTCAACGGCGTCAATAAGCCCCGTCCGTTGTCAGATCAAACCCTTCATGCCACGCTTTCCCGCTTTGGACTCGAGGCGAAAAACTATTTCGTGGTGGTCGGACGGTTTGTGGAAGAAAAGGGGATGCATGATGCCATCTCTGCGTACAAACTAAGTGGTTTGCAACAGCCGCTAGTGCTCATTGGCGATGCAGATCACCCAACGGAATACAGTATTCGACTCAAGCAACTTGCCGCTGATACCCCTGGTGTGGTGATGACCGGTTTTTTAAGGGGAGATGAACTTCAGGCGGTGTTTTCGCAGGCCAGGCTGTTCGTTATGCCTTCCTACCATGAAGGGCTACCGATTGCACTTCTGGAGGCGATGTCGTATTCCCTTCCGGCGGTGGTGAGCGACATTCCCGCAAATTTGGAAGTGCAGTTGCCGTCTGAGGCCTATTTTCGGGTCGGCTCATTGTCCAGCCTTGCTGAGAAATTAACCGCCTGGGCCAGCGCAAATAGCGTGGACTATCGTGTCTATTTGCAAAATTATGACTGGCAGGAAATTGCCAGAAAAACAGTCAATGTCTATCACTCAATTGATAAAGATATAGGTTAATTTTGACCAGTCCTCAGAATCGCCCCCCCGTCATCGAACGATTTTATGCGCAACTTGATGAGCATATATCGGAGGGACTGACTCCGGAACAAAAAGACGGGATCGAGAAAGCGATCGTCGCCAGCACTCTGGCATCAAGACATCGGATCGATATTCGCAGAAGTTTTCCATTTTTCGGTAAACGCTTTTATCTGGTTTTTTTATTCGGCAGAGACTTACGTCAGCGGCATCGTCAGGAGTCGACCTTATCGACCATGTTGCTCACTTTTTTGCTGCTGCTAGGCACGCTGTTTGTCACCTGCTGCGTATTGCTGACGCTATATATGATCAAATCCGCATTGGGTATTGATGTATTCCAACATTTTCACGTTGGTATCTGGGACTGGTGGTTAAGCCTGAAAGACCGCTAGTGTTATCAAACCTGTGGAGGGCGTCACTGCGATGAAGTGTAAATGGTTTTCTGCGCTGTTGTGTCTGTTCTGTCCGCTGACGGTATTGGCCGCATTAACGACCGTAACCCCCAAAGCATTGACGGGCCCACTGACAAACCCAGGTATCGGGGTCGCCAGTTTTCATCAAGGATATGGTGAAACGCTTGGACTGGCGGATTATCCCGACACCGGCTTTGAATATGAGCGCTTTTACTGGCGTGACCTTGAGCCTGTCGAAGGCCAGTACAATTTTGCACTGGTTGATGACGCTTTTAAGTATGCCGCGGCGCATCGACCGGCGATGAACGTCGGACTGCGGTTTATGGCGCTTGCTGAGCCGGAAACCGGTTCACAAATTCCTGACTGGTTGATTAACAAAGGCGTAAAGGGAACCTGGACGCCTGACAAAAAAACCTTTATCCCTGATTTAGACGATCCCCTATTTATTGAATATAGCCAGCGCCTGCTGAACGCGATGGGTAAACGCTATGATGGTAACGAGAACCTGGCTTTCGTGGATATCGGCATGGTGGGGTCGTGGGGAGAGTGGCATAACAGCAACTTCCCGATGCTGAAGCCATTGCTGGAGCGCTATACCACGGCGCAGTTGGACCGCTATGTGACGATGCATTTTACGGCTTTCCCCAGTACGCCAAAAATCATGCTGATGAGTGGTGGGCAAAGTCTGGCGAATGCGGTCGCGCGCGGGGCAGGCTGGCGTGCGGACTGCCTGGGCGATCTCCGCGTGTTTTCTGCTTCCTGGAACCATATGGCGGATGATTATCCGCAACGGCTGCAGGCCGCACAGAAAAGCTATTCAGGATTTAATGATGCCTGGAAACATGCGCCAGTGAGCTTTGAGATCTGCTCGTACATGCAGGACTGGAAAAATACGTTTCACTATACGCGAGCGGAAGTGCAGGGGATTTTTGACTGGGCGGTGAAGCAACATACCAGTACGATTAACCTGAAATCGAGAACAGTGCCCCGTGAGTATCGTCCGATTGTCGACGAGGCACTGACAAAACTGGGCTATCGGTTTCGCTTAGCATCTCTGAGCCACGAGTCCGTCTGGGAAGGTGGACAAGAATTCACCCTGACAAGCACCTGGTATAATGAGGGTAACGCGCCGATTTACTTGCCCTACACGCTGGCATTTCGTCTGGTCGATGAGGCCAATAAGGTGGTGGCACAAGGGAATGCCCCGGAAGATATACGTCACTGGCTGCCCGGAAAGTACTCACTGAGTTACCCGATGCCGATGCCCGGGACGCTGCCGAAAGGGAAATATGCTATTGAGACGGCGATAGTGGATAAAACCGGTGCGGCAAGAATTCACTTTGCCAATGAAGGGAAGCAGAGCAACGGTTGGTATCGCGTCTCTGCGGTAACGGTGAAATAGCCTGCCATAGTAAGGAGCCTGGCAACCAGGCTCCTTATCGTTAAAAATTAAACGTGATAGCCATCTGGATTGTTTTTTTGCCAGTTCCAGGTGTCGCGTATCATTTCATCCAGGGTATAGATGGCCTGCCATCCCAACTCTTTTCGTGCTAACGACGGGTCTGACCAACACTCGGCAATATCCCCGGGCCTTCTGGCCACAATCTTATAATTAATGCGGGTTTGCGCCGCTTTCTCGAAGGCTGCAATCAGGTTAAGTACGGAATACCCGATACCGGTACCGAGGTTGATGACTTTGTATGCCGCACCTTTTTCCTGGCAATCCAGTGCCGCTAAATGGCCAGTTGCCAGATCCATCACATGGATGTAATCACGCACACCGGTGCCGTCAGGGGTTGGATAGTCATTTCCATAGACCGACACGCTTTCCAGTTTGCCAATCGCCACCTGAGAAATATACGGTACCAGATTGTTGGGGATACCATTCGGATCTTCGCCAATCCTGCCCGATGGATGCGCGCCAACTGGGTTAAAGTAGCGTAGGCAGGTGATTCGGAAATCGGGCTGTGCGCGGGAAAAGTCTGCCAGAATTTGCTCGACCATGAATTTTGATGTGCCATACGGATTGGTGGTACCACCGGTTGGCGATTGTTCACTTAATGGAACGCTTTCCGGGTTGCCGTATACCGTGGCGGAAGAGCTGAAAATAAAGTGCTTCACCCCCGCAGCTAACATCTCACGCAGTAAAACCAGCGTGCCGGTGACATTATTGTCATAATAGGCAAGCGGCTCTTTTATTGATTCTGAAACTGATTTTAATCCAGCAAAATGAATGACATCGGTGATGTTATGGTTAGAGAAAATCGTTTTCAGAATATCGTTGTTCAGCACATCAGCAATATAAACAATGGGCGCTTTGCCGGTCAGTTCCGCAACCCGGTCCAGGGATGTTTGTGAGGAGTTGGAAAGGTTATCGATGACCACAACATCATCACCTCTTTCCAGAAGCGTCAGCACGGTATGTGAACCAATATAACCAGCACCACCAGTGACTAAAATTGCCATACAGTCTCCAGATATTTTTTTGCAAACAATCATTAATTCATTAATGCCACCGGCATAAATAAATGTTATTGGCGGCGTCGGTTAAGGTAATAATTCCGGTATTTCACCCTGCATTTATAAGATATTTTTTTAAGTATAGAAAACAGGCTGAATTTGCTTATCTTACTATCATACACGATATAGTTATCGGTGAAGTTCAGCGTGTGGACGCCCTCGCTTTGGTTGATGCTGGCATTGATCTGCGCAATCAAACGCTCATCAAAGTTGGATGCATTAATCGTGATTAACTCTTTGATATAAACCGACTTTCCGTACGTCTCTGGTGTGCATTCCTGGGTGAGGAAATAGAGTCTATTCTCAACGCAATGTGGTGCGCCAGCGCCTCGGGGGTGTTGATTCGACAGGTTAAGCGTTGGCACTATTTTTTGCCATGGCCCGGTTACATCACTGGCTGTATGGATAACTAACTTATCTTCCATCGTGGTGGATAAAAGATAAAGATTTTCATGCAACGAAACGACGACGTTATCGGTGAGCGCCTGATCAGGTACTAATACTTTTACCTGTTTCCAGCGCGTAGGGAAATCTATCGACTGGAATAAGATAACCTCTTTCCTTTCTGAAGACTCCGGGATCATGAAAAGCTGATCGTTGTTGTAAAATAAAAAAGGAAATGATAGATGGCATTTTAGGTTATCAAAACCGTCGAGTTTCACATCCTCAAGCTCAACCAGGTTAGCATCAAGGATACGGCAGCGCAGGATACCTTGCGAATTACGAAAGCTTAATGCTTCATAAAAAACATAAACTTTATTGTCTTTTTCAATAATGAAAGGATCGGCCTGAAAGGTATATTTCTTTTTGAGCTGTTGGGCTCGGGTGCGGTTTAGAATGTCCAGCGTGTTAGTGGGAAAGGTATGCGAACCATTATTTTTCAGGATCATAATATCCCACGACTCATGAAAAAATAACATATTAATCAGTCTGTTATTTTTCGTTCGCATGCGTACCTGCTCCTTTTTATCGCTTAATCTATTGCGGGTTCCACGACAGCCACACCGATGGCTAGTGTAAAAGCTAGTCGCATGAGGGGGGTTTGTCTACTAACAGAAATCGTAGTGAGAGGATTGCCAGAGCATCCGTGCTCCAGTGCAGCTTTACTCGAAATGGACGTGTGGATTATCGGCCAGCGAAACGTAAGTCTTGCTGTTCTTATCCAGAGTACGAATTTCTCCGCTTTCGATGTCGTAGACCCAGCCGTGCAGACGAATCGCGTTGTTGCGCAGGCCAACAGCCACGCAAGGATGCGTTTTAATGTTGTTCAACTGGGCAATTACGTTTTCTTCCACCATGGCATTCACTTTATCGATTTCGTTAGCCCAGGTTTTCTTTTCAACCACGGCTTTCGCGGCATCGGCATAGTGCAACCAGTGGGCGACAGCAGGCATCGGATCCAGGGGCTGGCTTTCTGCGATGGCTTTCATCGCGCCGCAGTTGGAGTGACCACAGATAACGATATCAGTCACGCCTAGAGCAACGACCGCGTACTCAATGGTAGCAGACACGCCACCAGGCTCCGGGCCAAAAGACGGTACGATATTACCGGCGTTACGGATAACGAAAAGCTGTCCTGGCTCTTGCTGCGTCACTAACTCTGGCACCAGACGGCTGTCAGAACAGGAGATGAAAAGCGCTTTAGGATTCTGGCTGGATGCCAGGCTGCGGAAGAGTTCCTTACGTTGAGGGAAAATCTCTTTTTGGAAGTTGAGGAAGCCCTCAATGATATGTTGCATAGCAGTGTCTCTTTTCTCTGTTTAAGCAGGTTATGATGAAGATCACACTTTCCAGTTTAACACCAGCCGACAGAAGGGAAAGACTTTATAGCAGTTCGGTCAATATCTTTGGGCAATTTTGCCCTGACGAAGCAGAGCAAGCGTAGCGGCCTGCGTTATGCGTTCAGCCGTTTCTGGTATGCCGCTTTTAGCCTGTTCATCGCCTCTACCAGTACGGTGCGCGGACAGCCAACGTTCAGACGCATGTGCCCCTCTCCGCCTGGACCATATTGTGACCCTGGTGACAGGCCAAGTCTGGCTTCATGGACAAAAAAATCGCTTAGCTGCGTCTCGCTAAGCGCCATTTTTTCGGCATTCAGAAAGAGCAGATAGGATGCGCCACCATAGACAATTGAAATCAACGGACAGTGCATTTCGATTTCATTTCTAACAAATGCCACGTTATCAGCCAGATAAGCCAATAATTCCCGGTGCCAGTCACCGCAATGGGTATAGGCGCTATAAATCGTTGCCTGTTGCAGTGAGTGAGTCTCTGCAAGATAGCAGTTATCGAGAAAATGATAGAACCGGTGACGCAGTTCATCATTCTTTATAATGGCTATCCCTCCCTGTATCGCCGCCGTGTTGAAGGTCTTGCTGACAGAGGTCAGTACGATTGACTGACACCCTGCTGCGTCATCAAGGGTAAAAAAGGGCCGGTGTTGCTTACCTGGCAGGGTTAAATCGCTATGCACTTCATCGGAGAGAATGATGACGCCGGCCTGCTGGCAATAGTGACTGATCTTTTCAAGCGTTTCCCGTGACCACACCATTCCACCAGGATTATGTGGCGAGGGAAAAAGAAACATTTTGCACTGTTTAAGTTTCTCGCTGAAATCTTGCCAGTCAAATTCATAGCAACCGTCTTTTTCAATGAGGCGGGTCTGGAGTAAATGTCTGCCGCTGGTTTTCACCAGGTTAGGGTAGGGGTCATATATTGGGGTACAGGTTAATATATTGTCTCCCGTGCGGGTGAGTGCCAGCAAGGACATGACAATGGTTTTTATGACACCGGGAACAAAATGCAGCCAGTGCGATTTAATCTCGGCATCATATTGTTTTGCGTACCACTGGACAACGGATTCTTTCCATTGCGGATAATCCAGGTTATAGCCCTGAACAGGCCGCTCTACTACTGTGCGTAATGTATCCATGATGGGTTCTGGCGTCACAAAATCCATATCCGCAATCCATAGTGGTAATACATCGCTGGTACCGTACATTTGTTGTAATTGTCCGTATTTACGACAATTAACATCCCTTGTGACAATATCATCAAACAAAGACATTGCTAACTCCTGGATAGTCTCTGAAATAAATAATTTAAGCCGCGTGAAATAAACCAGAGATTTTTATGCACACGTCATGTACATATCTGGTTGATATAGTAAAATACCCCTGGTGATAGCTGTCTTTAGCTATTTATCACTTTATGATTCTTGTTCAACTCTATTGGTAGTCAGTTCATTAGACTCATATTTAGCAATGCCAATACCGGTTGCTGCCCACAGCAATGCAAAGATGACGCCGCTGTAACATAGAATTGCCCATGGCAGGTAATCAAGAGTTGTCACGCCCAGCATCGTGGCGCAATAAACACCAGAAGCAGACCATGGAATAATAGGTTCGACAACGGTTCCGGCATCTTCGGTGGTTCGCGAAAGGTTCTTCGCGGCCAGTCCACGTTTTTTGTATTCATCTTTAAAGGCATCGCCGCACAATAACAACGGTAAGGTTCCATTGGCGGTACAGGCGCAGATGGTGAACGTCGTAACAATGGTGGTAGCGACCAGGCGGAATGTTGATTTAACCCCTTTTGTCAGCGCGTTAATAACCGTGTGCAGGGAGCCAGTCGCACTCATGGCACCAGCAAAACTAAAGGCGCTGAAGACGGTCACAAAACTGCTGAACATAGAGATTGCGCCGCCTCGCTCTAATAAGCGCGAGACATCAGATGACAGTGCAGGAACAGGGTCTCCGGTAAGCATCGCGAGTTTAAAGCCGCTGACCACGGATTCACCGACCGAAGATGCGCTGAATTGTTGAAAAACCAGAGCCAGAATCATTGATACGATGGTGGACAAAAACAACATCGGGATAGGCGGTTTTTTCGACAGTGAGCCGTACAAAACTATAATCGGTGGTAGCAACAACAGAAGGTTGAACTGATAAATTTGGCCGATAGCGTTCATTAACTGGGTGATATTTTCTGGTGTACTGACAGCGGCATCAATGCCCATTCCCATATAGCTATAAACCACGCAGCAAATAATGAATCCCGGACCGGTAGTCCACAGCAAATGGCCAATATGGGAGTACAGATTTACACCGGCAGCCAGTGCCGCCATATTGGTTGAATCAGAGACCGGCGAGAGTTTATCGCCAAACCAGCAACCTGAAACAATGGCTCCAGCGGCGATGGGCAGAGAGACATTAAGGCCAATGGCGACACCAATCATGGCAATTCCGACGGTACCAATGGAACCCCATGAGGTGCCGGTACACACTGAGATCAATGCCCCCAGCATAAATGCTGAAATATAAAAATACTGAGGGTTAATCCACTTCAAACCATAATAGATCATCATCGGGATGGTACCTGATACCATCCAGGAGCCAATCAAAAACCCGATACTGGCGACAATCAGAATGACTGGCAGTGTTTCTGATATTTTATTGCAAATCGATTGCAGAATATCATCCCATGTATAACCATGAGCAATGGCGATAAATGAAGCGGCTGCCGTTCCCATCAGGATCATAGGTTCGGCACGAATATTGAATATAAAATATCCTATGCTAATCCCGCCCAGCATGATCACCATAGGTAATACTGACCAAAAGAAAGAGAGTTTTTTTCTGTAGTGTGAGGTACAGCTATTTTGTTCCATAATTCCATCCCAATCGTTAACGGTTGAACAAGCCAAAGAAATACCTGCTACAGGCCAATCAATAATGGAGTGGCGTAGTTACGTGAGTTGTTGAACGAACTCTATTTTATTAACTGTTTCAGGCGATCTTTTCTGGCCTGCTGTTATGATGTTCATATTTCAGCAGTAAAATAAGAGATAGATTTGATAGTCAATTATCCCTCCGCATAAGGTGGATGATTTCGGCGTTGCTGGCTGAGCTTGCGATACTGCTGAGGCGGCATACCGACGTATTTATGAAATGAGCTATAAAATCGACTGCTGGAGCGAAAACCCGCAATCATCGCGATATCCAGAATGGTTTTATCGGTGTCGCTGAGTAATGCCCGTACATGGTTGATGCGCATCGCCGTAATATATTGTTTCATCGTCAGTTGCATTACGCGATGAAAGATACCCATCGCATAATTAGGATTAAGTTTGACGTGATCGGCAATGGCCTCGACGGTCAGCAATTTGTCACAGTTGGCGGCAATAAATTCCAGCATCTGGCTGACGTAAAATTGTGAATGCCGCGAAATGCTGTTCTTCTGGGTTCGTGCAGTTTGGTTTCCCAATACTGTCCGCCAGCCTGAGAGGCTAAACCGCTTGAGCATCAGGGCGATTTCATCAATGGCTAACTGACGAATCTGTTCGTTATCGCTGTTGAGTTCATTTTGCCAACGTTGAACCTCAAAAACGCTAAGCTGCTGGGATGCCGATGAGGTAATCACCCTGCCGTGCGTCACGTGATTAATCAGCTCTCTATCCAGCGGCCAGGACAAAAATAAATGCATGGGCAAGTTGAAGATAGCCATTTGCTTACAGTGCCCGGCATTCGTGAGCTGATGAGGGGTACACGCCCAGAATAGTGTGATAAAGCCTTGTTTGCTCTGTACCACTTCGTCATTGAACAGGTACTCAACATCACCATCAAATGGCACATTCACTTCAACCTGGCCATGCCAGTGACTGTAAGTCATGGCCAGCGGCTCCCGCAACTCGACATCCATACGCTGATACTCTGAATAGAGTGCCAGTGGGCTACGAGTCTTTTTTTCATAGCTGCGACACATATGGGGATCATGCGGCAGCTGCGGAATACTTTTAGCCATTACGGGTTGGTTCCTGAAGAGTGAATTTGACCTTGTGGTAGCGCCAAAGCATGCACATAGCTTAACCGAAAAAAATCACCGTTTTCTCTCCATTTTCGCGAAATTATTCCCAAAAACTCAGATCCTGTGCCTGTTGATTGCCGATCTGAGATAGCGGGAATGGCGAGTTTTAATTTTAAAAGCGCTCAACCATAAGGGACTTTGCTGTACCTGTGGGATGGCGGCTCTGACGCCCTATCCGGCCTACTAAAGCTTGTAAGACGTAGGCCTGATAAGCGAGCATTGATGATCGGCAGTATTGGATAATGCAGATTTTGTCGTTGAGAAGGCGAGGCTCATAAGCCATAGAGTTTTAGTTTTCGGTACAGCGTCGCAATGCTGATCCCCAGTTCTGTCGCGGCTTGTTTCTTACCCTCAACGCTTGAACCAAATCGCTGTATGACGTTTTCAATGGCATCTCTCTCTGCTTGTTTGCCCTGGTGGGCAAGCTGGCGAGGTTGCGCCATCATTGTGCTTTTTCTGCCATCGGCTGCGGTAAGCAGGTAAGGGGGCAGATGGCTGGCGTTGATCCCGGCGGCTTCTCCGCGCATGACAAAAATGTACTCGATGACATTGCGCAGTTCACGGATGTTGCCCGGCCAGTGCCAGGCATAAAGGCGGTTAATAACATCATCGGGAAGTTTTTGCGGCGGTCGCTGATAGCTTAGCGAAAATTCATCGGCAAAATATTGTGCCAGGACGGCGATATCCGCCCGGCGTTCACGCAGGGAAGGAAGTACCAGAGGGACCACGTTCAGGCGATAGAAAAGATCTTCACGAAACTGATTATTCTCGACCATCGCGCTGATGTTTTTGTTGGTTGCGGCAATAATCCGCACGTCAATATTGATGGTGTTGTTAGACCCCACACGGGTGATGGCTTTTTCCTGCAGTACCCTGAGCAGCTTGGCCTGCAAATGCAGTGGCATATCGCCAATCTCGTCGAGGAACAGGCTACCCCCATTGGCCAGCTCAAATTTCCCCACACGGCCTTTGGGATCGGCACCGCTGAATGCGCCGCGTACGTAGCCAAACAGTTCGCTTTCCAGGAGTTGTTCAGGGATAGCGGCGCAGTTGATGGTCACGAAAGGGGCGGCTTTACGCGGGCTGCTCTGATGAATAGCAAATGCCACAACTTCTTTACCTGAACCACTTTCCCCGGTGATCAGTACACTGGCATAGCTGTTGGCGATTTTGCTAATGGTACTTCTGAGTTGTTCCATTGAGGGGGAATGGCCAATAAGACGTACCTGTGTGTCAGACTCATAGGGCGAGGGAGCAATCGTGCTCAGGTAGTCGTGCGCATCGCGAAAGATAACCATAGTTAATCGGTCGTTATCCAGTGACGAGAGCGAGATTTGTTTACACAGCACATGGTGTTTTTGCCCTTCAAGTGTCAGCCATGCTTCCTCATCGCCATACAAACTGTCTCAGGTCGTTTCAATGGTCAGAGGTAATCCCTGAACTTCACGGTTAAGTATGCGATCTGCTGAATGGTTGGCATGCCAGATGCGGCCCTTGCCATCGATGGCCACAACGCCGCGATCCATTGCATCAATCAGACGGCGAAAGGCACCGAGCGTCTCCTGCGCGCGTAAGCGTTCCAGGCATTCAAAGACCTTACTGGAGATCATGACGGCAATTTGCTCTATAAACGTGACAAATTTATCGATCTGGCTAAGCAAAGTGTCACGCTGTGTTTGCGTTGAGCAAATAATGCCGATCACCCCAATGACGCGGTTATTGAGAAAAATAGGGGCGTTCAAATCCAGCATTTCAGAGCAGTAATGGTGTTTTTCACACAGTTGACATAGAGGATGTTCACCGGGGTTTTTGATCAAAACCGTCTCACGGACCTGCAAAACATGCCGATAGATATAACCATTTTTTGCCACGTTCTCATTGAGCATATGTCGGTATTTACCGGTGCCAGCAATGCGCATTAAAGATTCATCAATGATTTCTACATCAGTCCCGGTAATGCCGGAAATAGCGTCGGCATAATTGCATATATCATCCTGGATATTGCTCAGTACTGAAATCATGATACTTCTCCGGTAAGGTGTCTCATTTCTCAAGGAAAATGATAAATAGGCGAATCATTGCAAAATTGATTTGCGAAAAATCAATCTAGCGTATTGTTTTTGGATGTTTTTTTAATTTTATCCTTCGTGATCACACTATTTATCATTTATGAGAATTTATCAAAACCAGGCGATAAACTAACGACGGCTGTTTTTACCTTGCTATCATTAAAAATTGATTAATGTATTGAAATAAAAGAATTTATTAAATTATTTCTAGTTTTTTCCTCATTTTCTAAAAAACTGGTAAGCATTTTGCTTTTATGGATTACCGATAGCGTAAATAACTCTGTATTACACCGATTACAGGGAATGAATTACCAGGATAATGAGGTTTTATGATGCAGCAAAACTTATCATTTTTTATCAACCAGACGCCGTTTACCGAGCACCCTAACGCACCTCTGGCCCCCTTTAGTCGCCAGGAACTGGTAAAAGCGTTGAATTTTCATCGGTCTATTCCGGGATACGCTCCAACACCGCTGTATACGTTGCCGGCACTTTCACAAAAACTGGGCGTAAAAAATATTTACCTCAAAGATGAGTCTCAACGTTTTGGCCTGAAAGCGTTCAAAGCGCTGGGCGGCGCCTACGCGATGGCATGCCATATCGCGGAATTAGTGGGGAAGGATATCAGTGAATTGCCGTTTGATGTCATGACCAGTGAAGCAGTACGCCATGACCTGAAGACCGTGACGTTTGCCACCACCACCGATGGTAACCACGGGCGCGGAGTGGCGTGGATGGCGCGCCAGCTAAAGCAAAATGCGGTGGTTTACATGCCGAAAGGATCTTCACAGCAGCGGCTGGCATCTATCCGCAATGAAGGCGCTACCGCTGAAATCGTGGATATGAACTATGACGATGCCGTGCGTATGACCGCAGATCAGGCGCAAAAGTATGGCTGGATCGTTGTGCAGGACACGGCCTGGGAAGGGTACGAAAAGATCCCGCAGTGGATTATGCAGGGCTACGGCACGCTGATGCTGGAAGCGATTGATCAACTCCATCAGGTCGCCCCGACGCATGTTTTCGTTCAGGCCGGTGTGGGTTCATTTGCGGGAATGGTGCAGGGTATGGTGACGGCCGCATGGGGCGAAAATCGTCCGAAAGTGATCGTCGCCGAAGCGTTAATTGCCGACTGCCTCTACCGTTCAGCCCGTGCAAAAGAGGGGGATGCTGTTGCGGTAGGCGGCGATTTACAGACCGTGATGGCGGGTCTGGCCTGTGGTGAGGCAAACAGCATTGGCTGGAAGTTACTGCGTGATTATGCCACCGCATTTGCTTCCTGCCCTGATGAAGTTGCGGCGCTGGGCATGCGTATGTTGGGCAACCCGCTGGCGGGCGACCCACAAATTATTTCAGGCGAGTCTGGGGCCGTCACGGCAGGTCTTCTGGCGCTGTTGATGACCTCCCCGGATTTGGCCCAAACCCGTGAGCAACTGGGTCTGGATGAGCATTCCCGCGTGTTGCTGATAAGTACTGAAGGTGATACCGACCCGCAACAATATTTGGATATTGTCTGGGGCGGTCAGTACCCGGGCATCAATAAATAATTTCCTGATTGAGAGTATTAACGGAGAAACCCCATGTTATCTGCAACCCGTATTGAAGAAGTTATTAAAAATTGCCAGGCGCTGATCCAGCAAAAAAGTTATTCAGGTCAGGAAGGGGACGTGGTAAATGCCATAAAAATAATGATGCAGCATTACCAGTTCGACGACATCCATGTTGATAAATACGGCAATATCGTTGGCGGTATTGTGGGAAATCAGCCGGGGAAAACGCTGGTTCTGGATGGTCATATCGATACTGTGCCGGTGAACGAAGAGAAGTGGACCCGCAACCCGTACGGCGGTGATATTGACGATGGCAAAATTTATGGTCGTGGCACCACCGATATGAAAGGTGCTGTTGCTGCGATGATCTCCGCCGTAGGTTTTTTCGGCCAGGATACTCAGCGTAATTTCGCCGGGAAAATTTACGTCGCCTGTATCGTTCATGAAGAGTGTTTTGAAGGCATTGCCGCTCGTCTGGTCAGTGAGCGCTATCAGCCTGATTACGTCATTATTGGCGAAGCTTCTGAACTGAATCTGAAAATCGGCCAGCGTGGTCGTGCTGAAATTGTGGTTGAAACCTTTGGTAAACCTGCCCACTCCGCCAACCCGCAGGCAGGAATTAACGCGGTGTACAAAATGGCGCAGTTGATCGACAAAATTCGCACCATCACTCCGCCAACCCACCCGGTTCTTGGCCCCGGTATCCTGGAACTGACAGACATTAAATCGTCGCCGTATCCTGGCGCATCAGTGGTGCCGGATTACTGCCGCGCCACTTACGATCGCCGCTTGCTGGTGGGCGAAACCAAAGAAAGTGTTATTGCGCCACTGGAAAATGCACTTGCAGAGCTAACCGCCCAGGACCCGCAGTTCAAAGCCCGCGTCTCTTACGCGGTTGGCAAGGAGTCTTGCTATACCGGCGCCACCATTGAGGGAGAGCGGTTCTTCCCTGGCTGGGTGTACGACGAGTCTGACGAGTTCGTGCAGGCCGCTCTGGCAGGCGTTCGCGAAGCGGGTTTCTCGCCAACGATTACTCAGTACTCATTTTGCACTAACGGCAGCCACTATGCGGGCGAAGCGGGAATCAAAACCATCGGGTTTGGGCCGTCGCGTGAAAACCTGGCGCATACCATCGACGAGTATATCGAGATTGATCAGTTGACCGGATCGGCCCGCGGCTATTACAGCATCATCCAGACACTCTATCGCCGTTAAAAAATAAAGATAAATACCTCTTACCTTACAGGTGGTGCTGCTACGCGGCACCGCAATGGAGAATAACGATGAAAACCATTTTTAAAAACGGAAATGTGATTGATGGAACGGGTAATCCAGGCCGAATTGCCGATGTAATGGTTGATGAAGGGCATATTGTCGAAATTGGTCAAATTGATGTTGGCGTCAATGAACAGGTTATTGATGCAACAGGGAAAATTATTTGTCCGGGCTTTATTGATACTCACACACACTCTGATCTGTCAGCCATTATTAATCCTGCGCTGTCAGCGAAAATCCGCCAGGGGATTACTACCGAGTTGCTGGGGCAGGATGGCGTAGCGCTGGCACCATTGCCGGAGGAATATATTCCGGCATGGCGTAAAAATATTGCTGGACTGGACGGCGACACCGACAAAATTGACTGGAAATATAAAAACACGGACGGTTATCTCAACCTGTTGGCATCCCGACATCCGGCGACAAACCTGGCATATCTGGTGCCACACGGTAACGTACGCATGGAAGCGATGGGCCTGGATGGACGCCCTTCCACGCGTGAAGATGTGGCGAAGATGTGTGAAGTCCTTGAACGTGAGCTAAAAGCCGGCGCGTTTGGTCTTTCAACTGGGCTTATCTATATGCCGTGTGCTTTTGGTGATACCGCTGAAATGATTGAGTTGTGCAAGGTCACGGCGAAATATGACGGGATCTTTGTGGTACACCAGCGCAGTGAGGCTGACGATATCATCAGTTCAACGCAGGAACTGATCGATATCGCTAAAGCCACCGGCGTCTGGTTGCATATTTCACATATGAAGGTCTGTGGGAAGAAAAACTGGGGGCTGATTGACCAGATGTTGGGCATGCTGGAGCAGGCCCAGGAAGAGGGGATCCGTATCTCTTACGACCAGTATCCGTATGTGGCGGGCAGCACCATGCTCGGCGTGATCCTGCCTCCGTGGGTCCACTCTGGCGGGACGGACAAATTACTTGAGCGTCTGGCCTCGCCTGAATTGCGCGCCAAAATGATAGAGGATATCCAGCAGGGCATTCCTGGTTGGGATAACTTCATTGATTTTGCAGGCCTGGATCAGATTTTTGTCACCAGCGTCAAGACAGAGAAAAATCAGGATGCTGTTGGTCTGAACCTTGTTCAACTGGGGGAATTGCGCGGTAAAGATCCGTACAACGCCACCTTCGATCTGTTGTTTGAAGAAGAAAACGCCGTTGGCATGGTCGATTTTTACGGCACTGAAGAGCACGTCATTAAGTTTCTCTGCCGGCCGGAACAGAACGTGTGCACTGACGGACTGATGGGCGCGGGTAAACCACACCCACGTGTGTTTGGCGCCTTCCCGCGCGTGCTGGGTAAATACGTGCGTGAAGAAGGATGCCTGAGCTGGGAAGCGGCAATCCGCAAGATGACAGGCAAACCCGCTGAGGTGTTGGGTCTGCAGGATCGCGGACTGCTGAAGGTAGGGTATGCGGCGGATATTGTGATGTTCGATCCCAAGACTATTGCGGATAAGGGGACATTTGTTGAACCTAATCAGTATCCGGAAGGGATTGAAATCGTGATGGTTAATGGACGCATAGCCTTAATTAATGGCACGGAAAGTTATGCCTGTAGCGGTACTGTTATCAGAAAACAATATTAATAAATAACGCTAAACACGCATGGATCTATCGCGACCATTTATGGCCGCGGTAGATCACTACACCCCAAGGACATCACAATGAACCTACAAACATCTTTACCTTCAGGTAAACCTAAGACCTGGAAAGCAAGATATACCGTCCTGACATTAATCTGGCTGGCATGGCTACTCTCGTTCCTCGACAGAATGGTCATGAGCGTTTCGTTGCCTTATATCGGCAAAGATTTAAATCTTGATACAACTCAACAAGGTTTAATTATTAGCGCCTTTTTCATTGGTTATGCCGCGTTCCAAATCCCCGGTGGTTTACTGGCGGATAAGTTTGGCTCACGTAAAATTATGGCTATTGGTATTGCCTGGTGGTCAGTTTTCACCAGCTTAACCGGTGCGGTATTAACGCTGCCGTTGATGCTGGCTGTTCGCTTCTTCTTCGGTATTGGCGAAGGGTGCTTCCCATCAGCTTCCTGGAAAATGATTTCCACCTATTTCCCTTCGAAAGAACGCGGTCGAGCTACAGCAATTCAGTCAACGGTAAATACCTTAGGCCCCGCACTGGCGGTGGTGGTCGCTGCAAGTATTATCGGGGCGTTTGGCTGGCACATGGTCTTTATTGTGCTGGGGATCCCGGGCCTGTTTATTGCTGCGGGTATCTACTTATTCACACGTGACAACCCGAAAGATCACCCTGCGATTACGCAACAGGATCTGGCCGATTTAGCCGCTGACGATCAGGGCGGCCTGCAAAATACGAGCGCTATCGCGTTTAAAGACGTGCTCAAGATGCCGGTGCTCTGGCAGATGGCCAGTATCTGGTTCTTGTTTGATATCACCTTCTGGGGGTTTTCAACCTGGTTGCCAAGCTACCTGATTACCGTGCGTGAATTTTCACTGGCGAAAACGGGAGTGATGGCGGCAATTCCGTTCCTGTTTGGCGCGGGTGGGACATTAATCGGCGGATATTGCTCAGATAAATTCAAACCGATGCGCAAGACGTTGTATGTCGTGACGTCGGTTATTGCGGCGGGCTTCCTGTATCTGACCTTCAGCGTCAGCAGCGCGGATATGGCGGTGGTTTATCAGTGTATCTCTGCGCTGTTTATGTTTTTTGCCATGGCGACATTTTGGGGCATTTTAATGGATACCATCCCCAGCAATATCATGGGGCGGGCTTCCGGTATTGTTAACTTTGGCGGTCAGATGGCGGGGGTAGTTTCTGCGCCGATTATTGGCTGGCTTATCCAAAGCAGCGGCGGAAGTTACAACAGTGCATTTATCTTTATGATCGCCGCCCTGTTATGTTCCGCTGTGGTGACGTTGACCGTAAAAGGTTCGCATGCCGTAGGTGCAATACCCAGTAAAGCCTGATTAGTGTCAAACGCCTGTGGCTCTGCTGTTCCAGAGCCACAGGATTTACAGTTATGCTGTTAAATTAAACCTTTAATCGCTCTCTCTAAGAAAAACAATAGTAGTTTTTTTAAACTGCAAAAATAAGATGTCTTACTGTTTATTTCTCCTGGGTCGGGATAGGTGCATATAACATTGTTATTAGGGTAACAATTTGTATAGGCGTCAAGGTGATTTAAAACTCTGGCTATTTTATATATCTCTTTGGTGGATGAACTACATTTAGAACAATTGCATTGTCACTCGATATTTTCAGGGTTAATTATTAATAATAAAACAGGAGACTATGACAAAGCCAGGGCTGCGTAAGTTGCTATTCCGGCACCCTGTTTTTCTCCTTTATGTGTGAAAGTAACGCGTTAATGTTGGGAAAACATCCCGCCTGGTTACACTATTATTTCACTACCCAGCTCCTCAAACATCTCCAGATCGCCAGTTAGCCAAATTGATATCACCCAAAAGTATGAGAAAATATATTTACTGATATATTATCTCATGCCGCACCGATGCAACCCGGCGGCTTGTTTAGAGGCCGCTCCGGCAATATAGAGATGCAAAACAAGTGTAGGGACATTTTATGTGAAAATAAAACTCATGAGCAGTAAGATATATGCAACGTGTTGAGAATTAATGTTTATTGATGGGAAGTTTAAAATATATGAATATGTCACTTTTTAGCGTAGCGGGTATTTGGTCTCAGAAATCTGATGATTTCGGATTCTGCGGCTTTGCGAAACAGAGCCGCAGACGATGTGTTGAAAAATGAAGGTACAGTACGGGGGGATGTTTACATAGAACTACCCGATTAAATGGGTATTATTTATTTTACATACGGTACTCGATCATCCCACTCTTGCTGGCAACCCAGTCATAAAGGCGCTGACCGCGGAGGTTTGTTTCATGTGTGTGCCAGTATAATCTTGCAGCATGGCGCTTGCGGGCGTGTTTTTGAACATACTCGATAAGCTGCTTGCCGATGTGTTTGCCCCGGGTTTCTTCACTAACAAATAAGTCCTCCAGATAGCAATAATCAGACTCCGCCCAGGTTGAGCGGTGAAAGAGATAATGTACCAGACCGACAATTTTACCGTCAGATTTTGCGACAGCGCAGAAAACAGGCTCCACAGGATTGAGAAAACGCCCCCAGGTTAATTGTGTGACCTTGTCTGAAATTTCAGTACGGTAAAAAATCTGGTAATTTATCCAAAGCGGTAGCCAGCCCGCGTAGTCTTGCTGGGTGACGGGTTCGATAGTAATCGGCGCAGTTGTGTTTTGGTTACTCATAGGTCTCCTGATAATTTTAGTCAGAGTGGTTTTCTATGGCGGTTATCCTAAATATTGCGTAAGCCACCGCAAAGAGACACTTTGCAAATATTTCCAGGATCCACTTTTAACGTAAGAGTGAGTGCAATGAAAAAAAATAGTGCACCTTTATTTCAGGAGCTTTTTTTAGAGCAAGGCGTTATTAAGGAACAGGTGTACCATGCGCTACGCAACGCAATCGTAGAAGGCCGTTTGCCGCCAGGGACAAAGATACCCTCAACCCGGGGACTGTCCGAGATGATGTCAATTTCACGGAACTCGGTAATTGCGGGTTATGACCGGCTGTTAGACGAAGGGTATATTCAGACGCGCAAAGGTGCTGGAACCTTTGTCACGCCAAGTCTTCCTGACCGCAGCATCAGCGGTCTTTATCCTGAATTACAGCAAGGGGATGAACTGCCTGTTGATGGGCAGCTAAATGCGGATATCGTATCCGTTCGTGGTTTATGGTCTGGCGATGTTGAAGGGCGTGAAATGAACCGTCTGTTTGCCGTCGGTGTGGGCTGTACCGATCTCTTTCCTCATTCATTATGGGGCAAGTTACTGGGACGAGTCTGGAGACAATCCCGGCATCAACTCGGCTCTCATACCAGCCCCTGCGGTTTTTATCCCTTACGGAAAGCAATTTGTCACTACGTGAAAACAACGCGAGGGGTTAACTGTAGTGAAGATCAGATAATTATCGTAAACGGTATTCAGCAGGCGTTAAATATTACTGCCCGGGCGTTGCTTACAAAAGGAAATGACGTTTGGCTGGACGACCCTGGTTATAAAGGTGCGCGCGGGGTATTTATGTCAACAGGGGCAATTGTGAGACCTGTGCCGGTGGATAACGAAGGAATGAATGTTCAATACGGCATTGATCATTTCTCTCATGCGAAACTGGCCTATGTTGTTCCTTCCGATCAGTACCCGCTTAGCGGGACACTCAGTTTATCCCGACGACTTGAGCTACTGGAATGGGCTCGGGTTAACCGGGCATGGATATTTGAAGATGATTACAATAGTGAGTTTCGTTATGCCGCACGCTCTTTGCAAGCCTTGCAGGGGTTAGATCAGCATCAGCGGGTAATATATTCAGGGACATTTTCAAAAATGATGTACCCAGAATTTCGTTTAGGTTTTTTAGTTGTTCCGCCAGGATTAAAAGAACAGTTTATCGTGACAAAATATTTTTCCGATATTGGCTCCAGTTATCTTGAGCAGGCGGTACTGGCGAGTTTTATTGAAGAAGGACATTACGCCAGCCATGTACGACGGGTTCGTAAGGCATGCTACGAGAGGCGAACGGCGTTGGTCAATGCTATTCAATGCTATCTTGCCGATAAAATGACCGTTCAGCCTTCTGATTCTGGGGTGCATATTGTCTGCTGGTTGCATGCCGGGTTGACCGGAGATGAGGTCGAACTGAAAGCCAGAATGCTGGGGATGGGGATTCAATCATTGAGTCATTATTATCATGGTGATATCTCCCGGCAGGGGATTATGATCGGTTTTGCGAATCACCCGCCAGAGGTTATTGTTGAGGGAATTCGTCGTCTTGCCCATGCCATGTAGCGTCGCTTTGATGCTGATAGCGATGGCACGTAATAATGTCAGTATTTCTTATTTCCACAACAGTGGCATGACCAGCATTTTTTAATTGCGGATAAGCAATACGGTGCTGATGTTCGGTATAGCATCGTCATGTGGATCTGTTAAAAACATCCATTGTGGTTCTTTTTACCCTGTCAGTTGTCTCTTACTCTGCAGTCATTTGACACTCTATTATGAGAGGTAAATAGCATGTCATCCACGTTTAATGAATTCCAGCAACCCGTTGGTTTAGCGTTACCTGACTGGCAAGGTGCGCGATTTCCTACGGCTCAGCAGATCACCGGTCGTTATTGCAAACTTGAGCGTATTAACGTCGAACGCCACGCAAAGACGCTTTATGACGCCTATTGCGATACGCCTGACTCTCGCGACTGGACCTATCTCGCGACAGGGCCATTCACGACCTTTGATTCTTTCTTAAGCTATTTAACGAAGATTGCGGCGCAGACCGACCCCATGCATTTTGCCGTAATCGATTTGGCCAGCATGCAGGCTGTCGGCACGCTGGCACTTATGCGCATTGATGCATCGAATGGCGTAATAGAAGTGGGTTGGGTGACCTATTCATCACGCATGAAACGTTCGCGGGTTTCAACGGAGGTCATGTCGCTGCTGTTAGACTATGTTTTTGAGGGGCTGGGGTATCGCCGCGTTGAATGGAAATGCGATGCGCTTAATGCGCCTTCTCGTGCGGCAGCAACACGCTTTGGTTTTACCTTTGAAGGCATATTCCGGCAGGCCGTTGTTGTGCACCAGCGTAATCGGGACACCGCGTGGTATTCGATCATTGATAGTGAATACCCAGCGCTACGCGAAGCGTTCACTCTGTGGCTTGATGAGGGTAATTTTGATAGCAAAGGACAACAGATTAAGCGCCTGGCAACGCTGATAAACAATGAAAGCACGACGGCATAGGTGCCAATTTTCTCTGGATTTGGCTGGATGTTCTCGGTCTGTAACGGGCACAAAAAAGCCCGCAGGGCTTGTGCCGCGCGGGCTTTCAGGACTTCTACGGATGACTCTGGAATCATCTTCGAAGGATTTTGGTGGGCTGGCGGAGTCTGAATTGGTTATGTAACTTGTTGTTTTATAATTTTTAACTTTCAATTCAAATTTTATTTTGGTCCTATTGTTGGTCCTAAAAGAAAATGTCAGGTTTTTTTGCAGGGGAGGGGAGGTTACAGCAGGAGCTTCTTCGTCTGCGAGATTAGCATTTTGCTTTCCTTTAGTCTGCTCTGTATTTAAGCGTTTATTTCACCTTGGCTTTTAGCAATCCGGTAGAGCGCCTTGCTCGCAGAATATCCACTACGGAAAGATACGGGGTCTGCTCTTGCCACGAAAATCCCTTCCGGTCGATACGAACTAGTTCGTACTTATCCACCAGAAAGTTGACTGCATCGGCCAGGGTGATCCCTGCATCAATATGTTCCTTAATAACAGTTTGATCCCAGAACGGCGTATCGTTCAGGGTCAGACCATAGTGTTTTTCCAGTAGCCGTGTAAGAAGCATTTGCCAGACTGCAACGGGCGACAGACAAGGCTTCGCCGCCCGAGAAATTGTAGCAGGTAGAGTTTTCATGTTTGCTCTCGTGAAATTCGTTAGCGTTGAGTGGGATAAATGGCGATATATACGTAGCCGCAACTACCAAGGGTATCGGCTTCGCAGGTAAAACCGTTGTGGTACAGAGTGACACAGTGGGCATGGCGAGGATTCATTTCACCAGTAGTCAGCATTGATTCCATCTGACTGATAAAATGCGGGAATGCGACATCCAACTTCAGGCATTCGGCATCACTAAACTTACCGGTGATACTTGCCCGGTCAGCCAGATAGTGCAGCCGGTTGCCCTCCTGCACCAGACGTGCTCCCAGGCGCGGCGTGATATCCCGCTGCAGACCCCATGTGGTGTTGTTCATTTATAACCTCTTTATTGTCAGTTCAGGGTGATACTCATCAGGCAGGCGTAAGGCCCGTTGCGGTCCTGGCGGCGTTCGGCGTACACAGCCAGGACTCCTGTGATATCCGGAACATCCCTTCCGGTGTAATGGCAGACGCTACCGTGCCACTGATATTTTCCAGTGCAGTAGCGAAATATTCGGGACTCAGGATGCTGGCGAGATATCGTCATTGCCCGGCGTTTACTGATAATTTTCATGTAATACCTCACAGCAGACCGTGTTCTGCGAACGAATAGATTTGCCTGCCACCGACAATCAGATGGTCAGGGACGCGGATATCCACCAGCTGAAGCACCTGCACCAGTCGCTGCGTGAGGGCTTTATCGGCCTGGCTGGGTGTCGTCTCGCCGGAAGGATGGTTATGGGCCAGTATCACTGCTGCCGCGTTAAAGTACAGGGCACGTTTAACCACCTCCCGGGGATGCACCTCGGTGCGGTTAATCGTGCCGGTAAAGAGCGTCTCATGGGCAATCAGCTGATTCTGGTTGTCCAGATACAACACCCGGAACTCTTCCCGCTCAAGCGCGGCCATATGCAGTCGCAGCCATTCACGGACGGCGTGTGTGGAGGTGAAGGCCACCCCGGGCTCATGCAGATGTCTGTCCAGAACCCTGAGTGCCCGCTGGATGAGACGCCGGTCCTGTGGCGTTATCTCGCCGGGTAAAAAGGAAAGCTGTTTCATTTGTTGTTCCTCCGGTCAGTCAATGATGCGCAGAATGGCGTGGGCTTCTGGATGCTGCAGGGCGTAGTCCCGCAGACGGTAATAGTGCGCGGTCATCGCGTCACACTCTGTACGGCAGGCGTGATGGCTGTACTCAATCAGGCAGACGGCAATACCTGCGGCTTCTGCGCTCATTTCCACGCCATTACCGTTCAAATTATTGAACAGACTCCATGTCTCATTGCGGTCAGCATCGGGTGCCATAAAGGCCCCGCCGTTGCTCAGCGTGTAAAACTGCCAGATGCCACCGCTGTAATCCGCGCAGACGCGGTTCATCCAGGCGAAGATGCGGGGCTCCAGGGTTATCCACTGCGGAATAGTGCCGAAGTGCTGCGGCCAGAAGCTGATACGCATTCCATCAGGCATCACAGTGGCATGAAGTAATTGATCTCCGGTCGGCTCTTTCTGGCTGTGATTATGATGATCATTGTGTTTTGACGTTGTGTCGTTATACATAGTGATTTTCCTTTCGGTTATTACAGCCGCAGATATGCCGCAGGCGGGTTTCCTGTCAGGGCTTACAATGCGGTATATGAGAAATTCCCGCGAACGGGATATGGATTTGGAGAGAATGGAGAGCGTAAAGTCAGGCTATCTGGCCCCAAGTACCGGTGTGTTTTTTGCCTGCAGCTGAATGAACAGAACGAGCATGTTCTCCGTCATCAACCACAGTGCACTATTGAGCTTCACATCCCCGTCGATACGCCAGCGTGACGTTACGATAAAATGTTTATCCACCGACAAGGGGCGATCATCGGCTCGTACTGCTTAGGGTGTGAGGTATCGAAGTCAGCAATTGCTCAAAGGCCTGAGAGCAGCCAGATTTTTGCATACGGAGATCTCTGCGTGAAAAATAAAAAACCTCGCAACCAATAATGGATGCGAGGGATTCACAGAGATAATATCTATATGAAATAATTTATAATTCAAGCAGATAACTTAAAGCTGTAGTTGCGTCAATTATAAATTTCAGATCGTGGGTGACTGGCAGCCATGTGCCAAAAGTGGACACTGTTCACAATATCGAGTTAATCATTGGATATGTTGATCGCTCCCATTGAAAAATTTCACATTATCCAATATATCAATGTTGAGGCTTCCCTCTTACACCTCTAAAGGATAACTATCATGGGTCTTAAACCTGGTCCAAAACCAATTGCTAAATCGACAGGAAAACCGGATCAACGTCGACGTGATAATAAAGATACTCCTGGTAATACCCCGGGACTAAAGCCTAGTAAATCTACAGGGAAATAAAAAATTCAGGGTATATATGTCTTATTTATACCCTGATTACATATCCAGATTACTAAAGATGTTTCTGCAACCAGATGCGCGTACCTTCTGTTTCATACGCCTTTGCACCATACCCTTTCGCAAGAAGGGACTCTGGTAAATACTCGTCATATTTATCTAAGTACTTTTCTGGAACATCTGTGGCAAGATCAAATGCAGATGGCAAGCCTGACAACAGCATTTCTTTGAGCGCGTGCTGAACGGAAGCTACACTGGAGTTATCGATTTCTATAACGCCAGCAAATGAATTTGCTTTAAAACCACAACGTATGAGCAAGGCTGTAATCGTATGGACAACTTTATCCCCCATCCAGGGTATTACGTAACAGTGTTGTCCACTCGTAATAAAACACTCATTTTGAAGTTTAAAACGCTGAAAGTTACTACAGCCTTCCGCAAATAGGTTTCTGGCGGCAGTATCGGCATAATCTACTTTCTTGCTACCTATTGCTATGCGGTAATCACCTTCCCTATAGATAGCGAGCATTTCCTGACGAACGGCATCATGAACAGACATACCCCCCCCACTAAATTGTGGTGGCTGACCGCCTTTGGTTGCCTCTACATAGATAACTTTTTTCTCTGTCTCGATCTCTGTCACTTTCCAGCGCCGCCCACCGAAGATGATGTGTTGGTCTGGTAGCAGTGGGGAGTCCACAGGCACTGTTCCAAGGGTTCTGTTTCCGGTGATAATGCGGAACTCTTCGGGTGTATTGAACACGGCATAAAAAGTGTAATGGTTAGTCAGTTTCTCCCCCTCTGCCCCAACAACCATTTCGCCGCTAGCAAGTTGAGTGAGTAGGCCACATGCTCCCATATGTTTAAGCAGGCTTTTGAAATCGTTTAAATCTACATTTCTGAACGGCCCTGTCTGGCATAGTTGTGACCAGAGCTGGTCGGCACGAACTCCACCCCATTGTGCGGTAATTGCAAGAATCTGGTGTAGCAGCGTGGAGTAATGCATCTGCCGGGAATCGGCAGGCTCAAACCATTGTTTAGAGATCATCAACCTGATCATTGCCATCGACTGCACCAACTGGAGTCGTAGGTGATCAACGATACTGCTACTCACAGTAAGCTCATTTTCTGTAATTAGCATTCTGAGTACTGACGGGGAATCGCGTCGCCCAGAACGCCCCATACGCTGGCGCAAACTGGAAACAGAATGCGGAGGCGTAACTTGGATAACCGACTTAACCTTACCGATATCAATTCCCAACTCAAGCGTCATTGTACAAACAGCTGTTGTGGGCAAATTTCCTTTCTGAAGACGAGATTCAAGCACCTCACGTAATTCCTTGGCAAGGGAACCATGGTGGGGGAAAAATTCATTCGGAACAATTTGTTCCTCACACATGTCGCTCAGCGTTGCCGCAATGCTTTCAGTGCGTTTTCGGCTGTTTGCAAAGACCAAATGAGAATCGCCACGGCAAAGTCTAAAAATGTCAGCGCAGACGTCATGTTCAGCTGAACTCTGAAGTTCTTCCTCATTTTGGATCACTCGCTCCAGGTACCCTTTGACCTGAACCTGAAGAGTGGCCATGCTATTACTATCTGTAACAGTTACGCAGGGGAGTCGTTTGTCCGGGCGCAACATTTCGGGCACTTTCTCCAGTTCCCCCAGCGTGGCACTCAACGCAACGCGGGGAATTGGATTTACCTGGCATCCTAGCACATGGTCAATTCTATTGAGCAGAGAAAGCAGCTGTACACCACGCTCTGAACCAATAAAAGCATGAAACTCATCAATAACGATGTATGCGACTGAAGAAAACGCCTGTTTGAGCCAGCCCATTGAATTTATGAGCAAAGACTCAAGTGACTCAGGTGTAATCAGTAAAATGCCAGCAGGGTTCGTCCGAGCCTTCTTCTTTTTGCTTTGTGGTACATCCCCGTGCCAGGGAGTCACTGGCATTTCCAATGCATCTCCAAGGCTCCCAAGACGACGGTACTGATCGTTAATCAATGCCTTCAACGGACTGATATAGACGATGCCAAATCCATTCGTGAGATCTGCAACTGCCGAACAGGCAGGAAGAAAGAAAGCCTCTGTTTTACCCGCTGCTGTACCTGCACTGATTAGCACGTCTCGATCACGGGCTAAAATTGCCGGGATAGAACTCTCCTGCAAGGGCCTTAATGTCGACCACCCCTGCTTGTAAACCCACTTACGGACGCGGGGATCGAGGCTATCGTAGGCACTGCTCATAGTTTGAAGTTCGCCAGTCCGTCGTCGTCATCGCTTTCCTCCGTAGTGGTGTCATCCATATCGCTGGGCCGGTCCTCTTCAATCGCCACACCCTCGATTAGTGTTTGCCAGTTCATCGTTCTGTTTTGTTCCAGCACGGCCAGCATGTCCAGGAAACCTTTTATGGTATTACGGGGGGTACGGAAGTAAGCGTCTCCAATGGTTTTACTACAGTGATGCAGGAATCCAGTCAGTGCCTCATCTGGTACCAGATAATTCTCTGGATCTCCACCGGCATAAACATGACGAAGATTTCTCAGCAAAATATACAGTTCCTCAGGGGTGAGGCTGGCAAGATGCAAAGTGGGGGATGAGTAGTCAATCACTCCTGCTTTTTGCGCGAACCGGTTTTCCGCCAGACGCGACTGGAGCGCCTCATAGCTGTAAAGACCTTTACGCGGATCGAAAAGAAACTCTGGCGTACCCCCGAGGATAAAACCAATGTTCTCGGCTGAGCCTTGCAGGCAGTCATTCAGGATCCGCAAAATCTGTTCGTAGTTCGCTGTTCTTGCTTGCGTATTATTCAGCTTAAAGAGGTTCACCATTTCGTCGAGGCTGACCAAAAGACCGGCATAGCCTGCCTGGCGGACAAAAAGGCTCATCAGCTTCAAAGAATCATAGAATGATGCGTCTGAGATAATAGTCCGAACGTCGAGATCGTTACGGGCATCAGTTTTGGTGGTGTACTCTCCCCGCAACCAGCGAATAGCATTGGATTTTAGCGTTTCGTTATCCTGCTCATGCCCGCGCCAGAATGCATCAATGACCTTCGCAAAGTCATATCCACCCACCATATCTGACAGAGCTGCCAGGCGTTTATGAATAACTGATGAAACCTCGGAGCCGTCCGTGTCCGCTTCCTTTCTTGCCTCCGTAACGAATCTTTCAACAACGCTAAGTAACGCATTACCATCCGGCTTGTTTCTGGTGGACATGTTTTTCATAAGCTCAGAATAGAGATTACGAGCCTGACCTCCCGATGAGTGAATGCGTCTGTCAGGAGAAAGGTCTGCACTGACTGACACCAGCTTCTTCTCTAGCGCAATAGAGCGCACAACACTCAGAAAGAACGTTTTACCAGAACCATATTCACCGATGATAAGTCTGAAGCTTGCACCACCGTCAGCAGTCCTCTCAATATCCTGGTGGAGAGCGGTGATCTCATTCACGCGGCCAACCTGGATATGCTGAATGCCTATCCTTGGCGTTACACCTGACTTAAGTGACTGAATAATAGCGTCACGTTCTTTCACTCTTATACGTGTTACAGACATTCACTATCCCTCTAATTCTTTGGCAATTTCCAGGTCAACCCAGATATCATCATCGGCATCGTCCAGTACTGGAGCATCAACCACCGCATAGGACCAGTCATTGATCACCTCAAGCGCACCGCCGAGCATCAAATTCAAATTTCCGCACAATTCTGTCGCCTCTTTTCGGGACCACTGTTCTTTCTCCAGCAAACTGCGATAAAGCTGGCTATGTGCGGAGTCAAGCCCCCCCGCCTCCGTTGATGAGGCTGGAGCTCTTTCTGGCTCTTCCGGTTCTTCTTCGGTGAAAATTGTGTTCAGCAATTTACGAACATCATCCGTGGCAGATTCGTGGCGGGCAAGTACATTAGCATCCAGTGTGAACCCTGCTGCTGGCTGATCAGTTGGTACAGACGAGACGAGATCATGTTCAGTTGCGGAATGCTGATGGATATTGCTCGAGACAGATGAGGGATCCAGCCCCAAACTTGAATAAATCTTCTCAAGCTGTTTGATTTCGGCAGGCGCTATTGTCCCATCCGAACAGGCAACACTAACGATAACCTTACCCACAGCAGCTTTTTCCGCGGCCCCCATCAACTCAATCCTACTTTTCATTCCTGTCATATTGGCTGGGGTATGAAGTTGCCACGTTAAATACGCATGTAGAGAGCGTTTTTCATCATCGGTGAAGCCAGGATTGTTGTTGATGGCATTCTCAAGCACTTTCTGTTCAGCTTGATCAAGAGAATCGTCAATCAAGGCGACCATCGCCCCTAATCTGAGCGTCATTACGGCTGAGATAAATTCAGGAGAAGGTGAGAAGCGTCCACCTTCGGCGGCAGGGAATAGAACAAGTGTCCCATCAACATCCGCCTTTACATGGTGATAATACGGGTCAGGTGCCAGACCGTAACCCATCTTCAGAGCAAAGGCCTGCATCAAATCGGCCTCTTTTTTATTGATCTTATTGGGGCAACTGGCATTCATATGTGCCCAAAAGTCAGCAACTGAGACTAGCCCCTCCTTGACGAGGATCGCCTCATCAGCCCAGCGTTTGAATGAGCTTAATATTTTTTCTGCGCTTTCATTAACGATCTCTGAAGGGAGCAGCATAATTGCAGCCGTATCATTGACTGACGTACCTTTCCTACCAAGGTAGCGACTATAAGCATCAAGTTCATCTGTACATATATCGGCAAGAGCCATAATTTTCTGGACAGGGCTCTTCAACGCACTTGGATCAGGCAGGTCGGGAACAGGAAGTCGAACACCTCGCAAACTAAGACTTGCTGGTGTGTAATCTAACCTTAGGCGTGTTTTATTCGCCTTAACGACCATCCCTTCACCATATTTGAGGGTGTAACGCCGTTTGAAAAGCGCAGCAAACTCTTTAGCACAGCGGCGAGCCGGGGTACGCAGCGAATACTCGGTGTGGTTTATTACCCAGTTCAACGCCAGTTCAGCTGATACAGGAACTCCTTCATGTACAGTTTTTGCCAGAGCCAGCTTAAATTGCATGCTGTTGCTGAAACCTGAATTGCTATCGAGCTCAGTGGCTAAGCCCATGTTCGGGCGCAGAATAGACATGGCTTCGAGTAATTGGGTCGAATATCCACGGAAGGAGCGGTTCTCAATGAATACCGATCTTAACCGAGCGACTTCATTGAACAGATTACGGAACTCAGCATCAGGGAATTTTGGGTCAGTGGAATCTACGAGCGCTTTTCTTTCCAGGCCGTAGAGGTAGATAAAAACATAGCCGATAGGACACGATGGATCAGACCTATCGCTGGCAAGCCAACTGACATACGCACCGCGTGCTTCTGGGGAAAGAGAGGAAAAACTGGGCCAGTATCCTAATGAACTGTCCTCGTAAAGATAAGAAGTAGGTTTTATCTTACATGTGTCATCAATTAATGATGCCTCACTTCCATCGTCATAATAGCCGCCTGATTCCTGACCGGAGGGCTTCATACGTTGCCCCACGTAAATGTGGCCACCGCTAATTGCTACACCAGCTACAGTTATCATCTCACCCGGAAGTACCCATCGAGCTAGAGCACCTGCTGACTTTGAGGTGTTGCGGTAATGATTGGTTGTCACCCGAAGTTCAACACCCCGGCCACCGCTCAATGTAAAAGTTGCAAGGTTATCGTCTTCACTATCATCGTTTCGCACAACCGCCTCTTTTTTCTTGATGTCAGCGAGCCATTCTTTTGGCGGTGCTTTCACGGGGTCTGAAGCATAAGACTTTGGAGATTTACGTTTTTTCTTTCTAAAAAACAACAAGTAAATGACAAAAATCACCGCCAAAAACTTCAATAACTCCATGATATATAACCTTAAAATCATTCTTCACGCATATTTACAAGCAGTGATGAAGGCAGGGCAAGTGGATTAATCTCAAAATAATACTTCTAAATTGCGAGGGTTAAAAGCAAATCACAATTAAAATTAACCCAATGATTTAAATGATAAAAATCATTTAATAATGTGTTTAACCAGCAGTGAAATCTTAAGGTGTTAAAACCTGTTAGGCCATTCGTCTCTAAATGATGTTGTACTACTGCTACGTTAACATGCGAGCAAATGTACTGCGGATGCACATCTGACCACTGTATGATGATACTTACCTATTCGCTGAGAATGTCGGCAACTTTATGGCAGGGAAGCTTTTAGAGACTATACCGTCTCGAATTTCCGTTTATCGCTCTCAGCAGACCTTCAGCATCCTAAGCTTGTCTGCTGTGGGCCAGGAGCGGTCATTTATACGTAGTAGCTCAATGACTGCTTCGTACATAAAGCTGTCATTGGACTTTCTGACCTTACAAAGTAATCTGGCTTGCAAGGAAGCCGACCTTGCGGGACCGGTATAACGCACTGTTATATGCTATAGGAGGACTAGTGGAAACGACAGACATTGTTCGAAAACTTTTTGACGGTGTTGTTCCTGAGAGAGCATCAGAGATTGAATCTATCGCTAACGATTATGATGCCCAGTTCCGACTGATTGCTGACCGCGAAGGATTTAACTTAGATGCTGGAGGGTTCTCCGCAATCCAGTACACCAGCAGATCAATGCGTCAAATGTGGCTTTTCGGTTATGCGGGAAGGCAGGCGTTACATTGTTATTCTTCGTTGATCGTATTGTTCAAATCATTCGGTACCACTCTCGACATAAACGAAATCAACAAGATTCCAGATCAGGCAGCAGAAGATGAAGCCTTCAAGTCGATACTTGATGCAGTGAAAGACCTGAGCACTGCATTTCATGAAGACGACTTTGAATGGCCAGTGGCTATTCCTGATCCTGAGAAGGGTAGGCCGTCAGATTCAGAGCGCGCTGCAGTATATGATCTCACGTGCATGGCTACGGCATATGTATTTTTACATGAACTGAAGCACGTAATTTTCTCAGCTGAAGGAAATGCACCGGAAGACGCGAAGGACGAAGAATATCTGTGTGATCAGTTCGCTAAAGATATGATGATATCCAAGATCGATCAGTACGCCGCAAGCAGTGGGTATCCCCCGGAAAAGGTTAGGATGAAGCGTATGATGGGGATCACTCTAGCATCCGCCTTTATCCTTTTCGCAACAGGAAGAAACCGCCTCGCGGGTTCAGAGACTCATCATCCCATTTACGGGCGTTGGTCGGCGACTGTGCAAGATGTCAATTTACCGGAAGATGACTGGTTCTGGCTGTATTTTTCCTCATTCGCCCTTGCGTTGCTGAAATATCATTCAATAACCATTCAGCCGAAGATCGTAAAGGATTATAAATCGCTATGCTTTGACCTAATCGCAGATCTTGAAAATGGCATATAACAAGGTAATCAAATTCGGTCGCCGGACGCTCATTCCTCGCGCCGTTTATTGCGGGAGTTACTGAGCGGCAGCTTCTGGCACAAAAATGAAATAGAATCTTCTATCATTGAATGACCGCTCTTTGTCTGAAGCAGACCTTATTGACCTTGATTTCTGTCCGCTCTGTGCTGTGAGTTCAACGGGTCAAAGCTCATTCTTATAATGTAAATAATACCGGTCGGGACATTTCAGGCTATGGGTAAAAGAAAACCCCGGCAGCCAGGAGGTTGTCGGGGTTGGTTTGTGGGAGAAAATGCGGGTATCAGTCGTTACCACACTCTCCGGGAGTGGGCAGGACCTTCGCTGCATTCGTCGAGTCAGCACTGAAAGAGCCCGCTTTGCGGTCATTGACGTAGACCTCAAACTGTCGGGCTTTGCGGATATCGCTGATGAAGTCATACCAGGCGTTATCCCCATTTCGCCAGCCTAGTCTGGACGGAATAACGTACTGCTGGTGATTCATTACCACGGTGATCGTGGTGCCGTCATCGTGCGAACTGACCATCCTGTTATCCGTCTGGGTCAGAAAAACAGAATGCTGGTAGAAACCGTTCTGGTCCGGATTTCCCGTGCAATTGATGGTAAACATTTTCCCACTGGCATCCGTCACGTTGTATTCCGTATTGCCCTGTCCATAGCCCTGCTGCCAGAGTCCAGGAACCGCAGAGGCTGTAAAACTGGTAAACAGTGAACATGCCAGTACAAACCGGCTTAGTGAACCTATTGTCATTTCTGTCTCCTTTATCGTTGTTTTTTATTCGTGGTTCTCAGGGTTTGAGGGTATCAGCAGCCGACCCATCAGTTTTCCGTCATGGGAGTACTCAAAGTATTTTTCCTTCGTATACCGGTCCGTAACCTCGTGGTATTCCAGTTTGATATTGTCGGCAATACAAAGCGCATTCATCAGCGGCTGGACGGTTTTTTCCTGCATATCCACGAGGTAGTAGTAACTACCGCCCTCGCAGCCATCGGGCGACTGGCGGGTACGTAAGACCTGCAGGGTGAGACCGGATGAGAAGCCAACCTGTGACCATTCTTCGCTGACATCATCCTGACGACTGACCACATCGCTGAAGCGCGGCGGGGTGAGATCCTTGAACTTGCTGATGGCCTTCAGTTCATCACTTCTGTCATCGCAGGCGCTCAGAAACAGAGTGGTGGCAACCAGTGCCAGCAGAGGTAGTGTTTTACGTTTCATTATTTTTTTCCTGAAATCAGACGAACCACTTTGGCAAAGACATAAATCCCCACAAAAATACCCACCGGTACACCGGCGAACGGCGTCAGTGCAACACTGGCAGCACCGGCTGCACCTCCGCCCGTCAACAGTGCAGCAACGGTGGCAAGTGTCAGGGCCGTGAGGCTGTCGGACACCCCGGTTTTGTTCAGAATGATGACGATGGCAACAATGGCGATAATGGCAATTACGGGCATAGGGCTCCTCCCTGTTGCCGGGTTGATAACAACGCTTACGCTATTCTGGTGGGCTGTCGGCCGGAAAAAACGTAAGCAGTGACTGCTGGATAAAGCGAAAATGGGGTAAGGTCTGAATAAAGACCGGGTCTTCAACAAGACGACACAGACTGTCGTTACGCCGGAAACTCTCCTGCAGGAGCTGAACCAGATGGATCTCATCCAGGGTGAATACGGCGATATGTCCGTCGTGTTCCGCCACCAGACACCAGGCCTGCTGGTGGATGAGTAACCGGCAGGGAGCCAGCCGCTCACAGCGCTGCCCCTCGGCAATCAGCGTCACCCGCCTGCGCCCGGTAATGGCCTGAATCAGTCTCCAGAAAGACAATGCTCCTGAAGACGAAGGAACCGGATTGGCTGGTGCTATCACACAGGGAGACTCATCGCACATCAGCAGAGCGTTCACCAGACGGCGGTCAAGGCCGGGAAAAAGTCCGGCCAGCCCGCTGCGGTGGGCAAAGATAAGCACGTCGGGCACCATCTGCATCTCGCTGCCAGCAGTGCGTAAGCGGCAGTATCCGGACTGATACTCCAGGTCCAGATACATCAGTCGCTCACGAAAATCACGCCGCAGCGTGCGCACTGACACGCCAAACTCAGCGGCCAGTTTGCGCACACTCAACGTTTCACCCGCCACCAGACGGCTGATTATCAGTGACAGCCTGACAGCCAGCCGGTCATGGCGGCGTTCTGCCTGTGTCATGAGAGGTTCTCCAGGAAAGTTAACTGACTGAAAATGATGTGATTACTTTAAACAGGGGGGCGGACAGGGTATGGACAACGCAGAAACTATTTTTTATTTCTGCAAAAGCCAGATGTAACGGGGGTTACAGGCTATTACCGGGAGATTGAGGCACACGAGCACGTAGCAATTCGGACAGGTGGTGTCCGATAATAACAATGTGGCAACATAAAACGTCTACTGCAGTTGTGTGAGCAGTGTTTCAGCCATCACCCACAGCGCACGGTTAAGCTTCACGTCCCCGTCAATGCCACGCACGGCACGGGTATGCGTCCGTCCGCCTTTAGCATTACGCCCGCTGAGTCCGCCCTTAATCAGGTTTTCCTGCACACGCTGGTACGTGGTCCAAAGGTCATTGCTCTCATCCTGCCAGCGGCGCGGGGAGAGTATCTGCGATTCAGTAACCGGCTGGTGGTCTTCACCAAAGCGGTATGTGAGAGCGGCTTTTGCCAGTGCCTGCTGTGCCGGAGGCGGCAACAGCAACGACTGCATGGCATCCCGTTTCTCCTCCACCCGGTCAAAAATCCCCAGTACCTCATACGCGCCTTCAATCACCTGACTCACCACGTCCCCCTTGTGCGGCACCCGTACTTCGCCAAACGACTCGCCACAGACAAGGCCGTTCTGACAAACCGCACGAAATAGTCCCGGCAGCATCTGGTACGAACTGCTGCCATCGTGAGAGTTGAGCAGGATTATTTCTGGTACCTGTTTTCCATTAATCTGCCCCTCACGTCGCAGACGCAGCATGTGCTTTGTGTGTTCGCGACGACCTGGGTCACGTACAAGGGTCTGACAGGCAAAGAACGGCTGGAAGCCTTCCCGCTGCAGGCTGTCCAGCAGGGAAATGGTGGGTATATACGTGTAGCGTTCACTACGAGACTCGTGTTTGTCCTCGCTGAATACGCTGGGCACCACCCGTAACAGCTCTTCACGGGTTAAGGGACGGTCACGACGAATAAGATTTGCAGCGCCAAAGCGCGAAGCCAGACGGGTCATAAGCAGACTCCTCATAACGGGAAAACAAATAAAGGGGATCCCCGTCGCATCGGCGACAGGGTCAGGGAAATAACAGGGATGGATTAAATACTCAGAAGAAGAAATCCCAGATGGCGCGGGCCACAGAGACCACGGTGGTGCGCACGGCCTGAATGACGGCCCGCACAGGTGTGGGTATCAGAGGAAAGGCACTGATGCTATCGAGTAGAGCACCGACGGTTTCACCAAAATCGCTTCGAGCCTGTTCCCGGACTACCGTCGTGCGAAAGGAAGGCTGGAGTTGCGACACCACCGGGCTGGTGGCCTCACGTGGCAGGCACTTAATCATCCGCTCGGCCATCACCCTAAGCCCCCATTGTAGACGGACCGACACAGCACACACCGGATGTACGGGCTGGAACAGCTCATGCAGCAGGCAGATTTTGCGGCTGATATTCTGCTTCTGCGCGGTGGACAACGGTCCCCCACCGCTGGTGGGTTCGGCCTTGTCCGACTGGCTTATAACAAACAGCACTTTATGCCGGTATGCCTCCCCAATCACCTGATGATAAAAGTGCTCATCCACTGCCAGTGCCCGGTCATCAGCCTTAATCAGCCACAGCACCAGGTTGAGGCGAGAAAGCTGCTCTCGGTACAGCGCAGCATACTCGGTATCGCGAGTGCCACTTTCGCCCACGCCGGGTAGATCCATCAGCGTCATATAGCGGTCGCCAACCTGCAGTCGAAAGCGCAGTGGCTCACGTGTACAGGCCGCGACATCGCTGACCGGTGATACCTCACTGGCAAACAGGGCATTGCAGAGTGAGGATTTACCGGCACCGCTCTTACCCATAATGCCGATTACTGGCTCGTAATGGGTTAACTGATTTATCTGCTGCAATATACGTTCAGACACCCACTGTGGCAGGCCAGCAAGCGATTGCTGAAACGACTTCAAACCTTCAGAATTGTTCATTAGCTACTCCTCTAAAAAATTTTACAAAAACGGCAGAATCGTGAGATTCTGCCGTTAATCGGGTATGTTCAGAAGAATGATATCTATCTGAAAATAATTTGAATTAAGGTAAGCGACGTGAATCGCCACAGGTTTAACAGACACCTCAGAGTCATTTAAGATGACTTAAAGAGAGGTGCCCATGAGCGGTAAGCGTTATCCCGAAGAGTTTAAAATTGAAGCAGTCAAACAGGTTGTTGATCGCGGTTATTCTGTTGCCAGCGTTGCAACACGTCTCGATATCACCACCCACAGCCTTTACTCCTGGATAAAGAAGTACGGTCCGGATTCTTCCACTAATAAAGAACAGTCAGATGCTCAGGCCGAGCTCCGCCGTCTCCAGAAAGAGCTGAAGCGGGTTACCGACGAACGGGACATATTAAAAAAAGCCGCGGCGTACTTCGCAAAGCTGTCCGGCTGAGGTACGCCTTTATCCGTGACAACACCTGTTGCTGGCCTGTTCGCCTGCTCTGTCGGGTGCTGGATGTTCATCCCAGTGGTTTTTACGCCTGGCTTCAGCAGCCGCATTCACAACGCCATCAGGCAGACCTGAGACTGACAGGACAGATTAAACAGTTCTGGCTGGAATCGGGATGCGTCTATGGTTATCGCAAAATCCATTTGGATCTGCGGGACAGCGGGCAACAGTACGGAGTGAACAGAGTCTGGCGACTGATGAAACGTGTCGGGATAAAGGCTCAGGTCGGATACCGGAGCCCGCGGGCTCGTAAAGGCGAGGCCAGTATCGTGTCGCCCAACAGGCTTCAGCGACAGTTCAATCCGGATGCTCCGGATGAGCGTTAGGTAACGGACATAACCTACATCAGGACCCACGAAGGCTGGCTGTATCTTGCCGTGGTTGTTGATCTGTTCTCACGCAAAATTATCGGCTGGTCCATGCAATCCCGGATGACAAAAGACATTGTCCTGAACGCACTGCTGATGGCTGTATGGCGGCGTAATCCCCAAAAACAGGTGCTGGTTCATTCGGATCAGGGCAGTCAGTACACAAGCCATGAATGGCAGTCGTTCCTGAAATCACACGGCCTGGAGGGCAGCATGAGCCGTCGCGGTAATTGCCATGATAATGCGGTTGCAGAAAGCTTTTTCCAGTTGTTGAAACGCGAACGGATAAAGAAAAAGATCTACGGAACGCGGGAAGAAGCCCGCAGCGATATTTTTGATTACATCGAAATGTTTTATAACAGTAAGCGTCGGCATGGTTCCAGCGATCAGATGTCACCGACAGAATATGAAAACCAGTATTATCAACGGCTCGGAAGTGTCTAAATTATCCGTGGCGATTCAAAATACGCTGATCCCGCCACCCGAGTTCTTCCATGAAGCAGATGACCTTCGCCGACGCCGATATGCCGGCAAGGGCAAGCAGACCCGCAAGGAACTGTTCTTGATCGAGATGGATCAGGTGGTGCCGTGGAAAGGGCTGATTGCCCTGATCGAACCGCATTATCCGAAAGGCGAAGGTGGTCGCCCGGCGTATCCCTTGATGGCGATGCTGCGTATCCATCTGATGCAGAACTGGTTCGGCTACAGCGATCCGGCCATGGAAGAAGCGCTGTACGAGACGACCATCCTACGTCAGTTAGCCGGGCTGAGCATGGAGCGTATTCCTGACGAAACCACCATCCTCAACTTCCGTCGTCTGCTGGAGAAACATGAGCTGGCAGCCGGCATCCTCTGCGTGATCAATGGCTACCTGGGGGATCGCGGTCTGTCGCTGCGCCAGGGCACTATCGTCGATGCCACGCTGATCCACGCGCCCAGTTCAACCAAGAACCAGGACGGCAAGCGCGACCCGGAAATGCACCAGACCAAGAAGGGGAACCAGTATTACTTTGGCATGAAGGCGCACATCGGCGTTGATGATGAATCGGGGCTGGTACACAGCGTGGTGGGCACGGTAGCCACCGTGGCGGATGTCACCCAGGTCGACAAGCTGCTGCACGGCGACGAGAACGTCGTCTGTGCCGATGCCGGCTACACCGGCGTCGAAAAGCGCTCCGAGCATGCCGACCGAGAAGTGATCTGGCAGGTCGCAGCACGCCGCAGCACCTACAAGATGCTCGATAAACGCAGCGCCCTGTACAAAGCCAAGCGCAAGATCGAGAAGGCCAAGGCGCAAGTGCGAGCGAAGGTAGAGCCCCCGTTTCGCGTGATCAAGCGGCAGTTCGGCTACACCAAGGTACGTTTCCGAGGGCTGGTGAGGAACACTGCACAACTGGTGACGCTGTTTGCCCTGTCGAACCTATGGATGGCCCGCCGACATTTGCTGGCAAGCGCAGGAGAGGTGCGCCTGTAATGCGGAAAATGGCCGTCGCAAGGTGCTCGCGACGGCTGAAAGCACCGAAATGAGCGGGTGATCCGATCGTTTTTGATCGGTTCACCGCTTTCAAAATCAGCAGTGGCTGAAGTCAGCCGGAAATACAGGGCTACTTCAGACCATCCCTAACTAGGGCTCGTAGTTCGGCGCAAGGCTGAAGTCGCTTGGCTGCTTCGCTGTGCAGATCCATGACCCACTTTCCATCAAACTCCCGGTTGTAGTTCCACAAGCATCTCGCGAGTCTTGCCGGCCCGCTCCACTAACAAGACCACAACATCTCCAACGTTCTTGTCGTCTAGCCGGGCCTGTAATGTGGTGACGTCGTCGACGGCGATACCGTCGATGCTGATAACGCGATCGCCGGGCACGATGCCGCCTGCGGTGACCTCGACGCCGACGAGCCCGGCCCTGTGCGCCGCCGAGCCCGGCGTCACGCGCAATACGAATACGCCCTTACTGCCGGTCAGCGCCTGCAGACGCGCGTTGAGCTGCTCATCCACCTCGATGCCCAGCGCCGGACGGATGTACTTGCCGGTCTTTATGAGTTGCGGCACCACGCGCATGACGGTATCGACCGGCACCGCAAAGCCTATGCCGGCCGAGGCGCCAGACGGACTGTAGATGGCGGTATTGATTCCGATCAGCCGCCCAGCCGAATCGAGCAGCGGGCCACCGGAATTGCCGGGGTTGATGGCGGCGTCGGTCTGGATCAGGTGATCGATGGCCGGGCCGCCCGCTTCTCCCGGCAACGAGCGGTCGAGCGCGGAGACGATACCAGTGGTGAGCGTCCAGTCCAGGCCGAAGGGGTTGCCGATAGCGAACACCTTCTGACCCACCTTGAGGTCGGCACTGGTGCCGACCGGCACGGCCGGCGGGCGCTTGAAACCGACGCCGATCTTGAGCACGGCGATGTCGTGCGCGGGGCTCGTCCCCACCAGCGCGGCCTGGTAGTCGCGGCCGTCGGCCAGTTTGACGGTGGCTTCGGACGCGCCCTGGATGACGTGGAAGTTGGTGACGACGTGGCCGGCGTCGTCCCAGATGAAGCCCGAGCCAGTGCCGCGCGGCACGGAGAACACGTTGCGCGTCCAGACATCGCGTACTAATTGCGCGGTGGTGATGTAGACCACCGAGGCGCGCGATTTTTCGAACAGTTCGATGGTGGTTTTCTCGTCCGCCGCCAGATCGCCACGCGCCATCACGGTGCGTTCTGCTGCCTCGCGCGGACTGAACCATGCCTCGATGGCGGGCAGAAATTGCCACAGCAGCATGAGTGCGGCAATGCAGGCGGTGATGAAGAGCCCGCGCCGGACGAAGCGGTCCGGCGCGGGGCGTTGGTACGGGTCGAGATAGGCCATGAGACGTCTCCTGTTGATGGGCAATCAGCGCCACAGCCCGCTCGGGCGCCAGCGCGGTGGGCGCGTCGCCAAAGCGGATTCCGGCAAAAAATGGGGCGCGCGGAGTGGCAACGCTGATGCTGGCCCAGGCGCCAGCGTCAGCAGGCGTGCGATGCGCTCTTGCGTTGCCGGACGCGTGCGCAAGCAGGAGGGCTCGGGATTGCCCCATCCCGGCCATAGCCAGGCACGCCAGGAGCGGCTGACCCGCTCGATTTTCGCCAGCGCGGACGCCAGCCCCTGCGGGTCGCCAGTCAGTTCCGCCGCAAGGCGGTCAGCGTCGAACTCACGCACGCGAGACAAGCCGAGCTGTGCGAGCAGGGCCAGCTGGGGCGATGCGGCCAATAACAATAGACCAGGCCAATAGACCTCCGCCGCGCCAACCAGCTGCGCGGGCAGGCTGAGCAGGATCGCGATCTGCCCCATCAGGGCCAGTAGGCTCGTGAGGCGACTGTCGGAATCCGCCAGCCCCATGACACGCAGATCCTCATTAGCGATGTGCGCGACCTCGTGCACGAGCACACCCGCCAGCTCGCGTGGGCTCAGGCTGCGCAGCAGGCAGGCCATCGGTGAGGGCGATCGATGCCTCCTGCTTCGATCCGGTGGCGAAGGCGTTGACGACGGCACTGGGCACATAGTGCGGCACCGGCGTGGCGGGCAAACCGGCACGGGCGGGCAGCTCGCGCAACAGGGCCTACATCTTGTGGGCTTCTTGCGGGTGCAAGGCCCGTACGCGGTACAGGCGCAAGCTCAGCGCCGACGCGGCTACCGGTTCCAGCAGCAACGCACCTGCAACGGCAAACAGCGCTAGCCACAGGCAGCCTTCCCCAAACGGCAGTCTCCCTGCTGCGGCTGCGATCCCGACCATGGTCAGGACCAACAGCCCGGTCTGCAGGCGGTTGAGCCAGCGGTGTTGCAGGAGCGCCGTGCGCGGATCACTGGGATGATGACGGGTCATGCTCAGAGGTCTCGGCGGCGCGGTCGCCGCGCTTGCGCAGCAGCCAGTAGGTCGCACCCAGAGCCAGCGTGGCGCTTGCCAGCGCGGCTATCTTTGCGGGGCTCGCGTCGGAGTCGAGGATCACGAACTTGCGGGAGAGTGCGATCAGCGCGATCAGGACCACCGTCTTGACCTGGATGATGCTGTCCCGACGCAGCGCCACGCGCACGATGGAATGCTTGAACTCCATCGCGATCAAGAGCGTCATGATCATGCCGAACACGCTCTGGAATACCTCGTGGTCCAGGGGATTGAAGGCATCTAGAACCAGCAGCGTGAAGACGATGGAGATGAGCTGGAACAGCGACACCACGATGATGACGGCGATCACCGCCGACAGCACGAGCGCGACGACCTGCTCGAAGCGCTCGTAAAAACTCATGATGGCCAATTGGTCACGTAAGACCTGAAATGGGTTAAGGCGTGTTGATTTCATGACGATGAACTCCCTGGAAAACGGCTGCTGTCGAGACGGCGGCGCATTGCGCTGATGTGTCCTTCAATCAGCTCGGTCGACATGCCAAGCGTCGACATCACCTGTTCCGCCAGCCCAATAGCTGCGGCAAAGGATTGCTGATACACGCGCACGTTGGGCATGGCGCGAAATGCATCGGCCGCGGTCGTACTTCTGCATGACACCCACAAGGTCAGCGCCGGACGGCGCTCGGCAATCGCCTGGGCGATGCGCAACGCTTGCTGGGCATGGGCGAACGTCAGCACCACCAAGTGCGCATGCGTCAAGCCGGCAGCCAGCAAGGTATCGGGCCGACTGGCATCGCCATGGAACACCGGCGCGCCGGCGGCACGCGCGGCCTCGACCTTCTGCGCGTCCGCCTCCAGCAGCAGATGCGCCACGCCGGCGTGGCGAAGAATCTCGCTGACTGTCAGGCCAAGCTCGCCCGCGCCGCAAACGATGACATGGTCTCGATATCGCGTCGTCTGCGCGGCGATCTCGACTTCTTCAGCCTGGGGTGGCTGAATGACGCCGCCGGTGCGGCTCAAGAACCGGGCAAGTACATCGTGATGGCGGATCAGTAGCGGTGCCAGGGCCATGCTGAGCACCAGCGCGACCAGCATGGGTTGGACGACGGTCGCGGGGATCAGATGCTGCTGCAAGACCGTGCCCAACAACAGCAGGGCGAACTCGCCGCCGTGCCCCAACGCTATGCCCGTGCGCCAGGCATCGAGGGCGGACAGGCGCGTCGCCCGCAAGGCCAGCGTATTGAGCAGGATCTTGACCGGTACCAGCACCACCAGCCACGCCAGCACCGCCAGCGGTGCCGAAAGAATCTGTGCTGCGTCCAGTTGCAGGCCGATGGTCACGAAGAACACGCCCGACAACACATCGCGAAACGGCCTGAGGTGGCTTTCCATGTGGTGCCGGAAGTCGCTCTCGCCCAGCACCATCCCGGCGAGGAAGGCCCCCAGGGCGGCGGATACGCCGACCGCGTGCGCAGCGGCGGCGGCAGCCACCACCACGCACAAGGAGACGAGCACGAACGATTCCTCGTGGCCCCGCCGCGCCACCCAGCCCAGCAGGCCATGCAACAGACGGCGCGAGGCGAGGGCCGCTGCCGCGAACAGCAGCAGCACACCGAATACTTCGAGCAGCACATGCTCGATCTTCGGCGACTCGCCGCGCGCCCAGATCGCCAGCAAGGCCAGCAGGGGCACGCTGGCCAGGTCCTGAAAGACCAGCACGGCGATGGCACTGCGTCCGTGGCGGGTGGTGAGCTCGCCTTGGTCGGCCAGTTGTCGGCTGACCAGCGCCGTGGACGACATGGCCGCCGCAGTGCCGAGCAGCGCGGCGCTCTGGCCGGGCTGCCCCAGCCACATCAATAGCAGGATCAGCGGCGGGGCCACGGCGATCATCTGCAGAGCGCCCGCCATCAGCACCGTCCTGCGGGCGAGCCAGAAGTCTCCGAGGGAGAATTCCAGTCCGACCATGAACAACAGCAGCGCCACGCCCAGCTCGGACAGAAAGCTCAGCGTCTCCCCCGGCGCGATCACGCCGATGACTGAGGGGCCCAGTACAACGCCGACAGAGAGATACCCCAGCAAGGCGGGCACTCTGAACGCCGCCGTCGCCATCGCCGCCAGGCTGCAAGCCGCCAGCAGGATTAGTGTAGTGCCGAGCAAGCCCTGCATCGGTCAGCGTCCCACTTGCGTCGACGTCCAGCGCACGATGTCCTGCGCGCCCATCACGCCGGCCTGACGGGCGATCTCCCGCCCACCCTGGAACAGGGCGAGCGTCGGGATGCTGCGGATACCGAACTGCGTGGCCAGGTGGGGCTCAGCCTCGGTATTCACCTTCGCCAGCCGGATCCTCGGTTCGAGCTGGTGCGCCGCTTGCTGGAACTGTGGCGCCATCATCTTGCACGGCCCGCACCATGGCGCCCAGAAATCGACCAGCAGCGGCAGATCGCTGCGCTCCACGTGGCGCGAGAACGTCGCCGTAGTCAACTCGATGGGCTCGCCCGTGAACAAGGGCTGCTGGCAGCGGCCACAGTTGGGATGTTCCGATAGCTTCGCAGTCGGTACGCGGTTGATGGACTGGCAATGCGGGCAGACAAGGTGAAGATCATTCTTCATGGTTCGCCTCCTTGGACCACAGTGAGGCTGCCTCGTTTCGGGTCACAGACAATGCCGACCAATCAACGCCTTGGAGCCAATCGTTCCCGTTTTTGCTTACACCGGCCTCTTCCAGATGAGCAGCGATGAATGCTTCGGCCTGCATGAGCCACCTTCGGACAGCATCTTCCTTACTAGGAATCAGCAGGATTTCAGAGACGCTGCTGGCATTCAGCCCGTCCACACGGATAAGCAGAAAAATGCGCCGCCACAAACGCGGCATGTCCTTCAGCAGGTCAAATGCAAAAGCGAACTCGCTCGACCGATCAATCAGCTCCTCCTGTTCCGCGATCGTTGCGACATCGGGATGCTGACTGCCAGCGAAAATATCGGCCAGCTTGAGTGTGTCATCGTGCTGATAAAATTCGAAGATTTCCTCTTCCACCATGGCCTCGGCCACGTCTTGGGCATCCGGTTCGACCGGCGCGTCCAGAGAAACGGATTCGCCAAATTGCCGGCTGCTTGCCACTTCGTTATCCAGGACGGCGAACAGATGCTTCAAAAGACCGGTGTAAGCCTCTTTTTCCCCCGGCACGGATTGCCATTCCACCTTAGCTCGGACAATCGCTTCATCCACCACGTCGCGCAGCGTCGGATAATCGCACGGTAAATCGCCGACGGCCCGCAGATAAGCCAGCTCACGCCTTGCGACAGCCTCAAGTTTCGACAGTAGAGGCATTTGGGTCACCTCGGCCTCATGGGCGGCTGATGCGGGTTTTGCGGCAATCCGCACCTTGAGCTCGCGCAAGCGCTCGCGTCGTGCTTTGCGCTTGATTTGATCCTGAGCATGCAGTCGGTCAAAATGCTTCTTGGCCTGACGGAACAACGACTGTGCGAGCATCTGCGCGAGGGGCGTCAGCTCGTTATGTGATGCAGTAACGCTGACAATCTTTTTGCCGGGCAGGTGCATATAGCCACTGGCCAGAAATTGCCGCTTGATCTTGTCGCGATCAAGGACGATTTGAAGTCGCGCTGAATCTTTAGTGTGTTTGTCGAGCAATGGCTTGAGGGCGTGCTCGATCACATTTCCCAAAGCTCTCTGCCAAGGTTCATGAAACTCTTTGTCGATAGCTCGATAGCTATATTGTATCTGCATGTATGACTCCTTCGATGTCATTTCTATGGAGGCATGAATCGAGGATGCTCATATCCATAGATTTTGGTTTGGCACGCTCTTACCCCAGGCGCGTTTTGCGAAGACTCCAACTCAAGAACAAAAGCGTGACGCCATAGACTGCCGCATGGAAACCCAACAGCCAGCCTGCGGCCACGAATGACTCGACCGGACGGGTAAAAAATATCCACAAGACGATAGCACCAAGGATAATCGAGAGCAGTCCACTGAGGGCAAGCCAGATTTCACCCTTGATTTCCCGACGCAGCCGAACGGCGGCGGATATCTCCAGCACACCGGTGAAAATCGCCCAGAAGCCCACGCTAGCCCATAAAAAAGAAGCCAAGACTATCGTGGCGACCCAAGGAGCAACCAGGACGACGACGCCCGTAAGTATGCCGACAATGCCGCTGAACAGCAGCCAGCCCCAGCGCTCTTTTTTCTGGATATGGCGCACCGCTGCAAACAAGTTGAACGCGCCATTGACCAAGGAAAATGCGCCGAACAAGATGGTCATGGCCAACAGAGCCGATTGTGGCATCCAGAACGCGAGGGCTGCAAAAATCAATGCCAAGACACCGCGCAGCACAAAAAGCCACCAATTTTGGCTCAGCGAACACAGTGCTTTGGTGGGGTCATCCGCATTGGAATTGGCGATGGTGTCTGTGTTCATGCAATATCTCCTAAAGATCTATACAAAATAAAAAATCAAACACTCATGGGGCAAGAGAGGGGGCGCTATGCGCCCCCTCTCCAGCGGTTTCAGAACAACTTGGACAGTTTTGCCTTGACTTCATCGAGCCAGCCTTTTCCGCAGCCTCCCCCTCCCGTCTTTTCCTTGATTTTCTTGAGTTCAGCGTACAGGGGCTCAAAGTCCTTCCTTTTTCCATAGCCCAGCAGTTCTGCCATTTCCAACTGCTGCCGGGCTTCGTTCAACAATGTCTCCAGGCGCTCATTGGATGCTTCGCTGCGCTGACCATCTTCTACCAGGGGCTCGGCGCGCTTCAGGAGCAGCTTCGCACGCAGGACGGGCAGCGGAAGCACGCTGCGCTCCTCGACCAGCGTGCTGAGCGCTGACTGCAGCGCGGCTTTGGCTTCTTCGATCTTGCCCTGATCGATCAGCGGCACGACTGCCTTCACGGCTGCGGGATAGGACGCCAAAGGGATGTTGGTGACCGTGATCACGATTTCACTGGCCAGCAAAGCCAGCACGTGGCGAGCCTGTTGCACCTCGCCATGTTTGAGGGCATCCAGCGCCTCGTCGGTCATCGCCTCAATGGTTTCCGTGTTGGCGAACAAGTCGTGCACGATGGTGCGCACATCAACGCCGGCCAGGGCGAGCATGGGTTCGCGCGCGACGATCAGCTCCAGCTTTCCCGTCACTTCGGCCAGCGTTGCCAATGCGCGTGCAGTGTCCTTGCCGTCAAGTGCGGCCAGCGCTGATTTGGTCAGCGACAAGGCCGAGACTGCCTCATCGAGGACTTGTTTACGTTTGTCTGCCGCCTGCGAGTCCGTTTCTTTCTGAACCTCAGGCTGTACCTCCGTGACGACTTCAGGCTTGGACTCTGGACTGACAGGAAGGCTGCTTACCGCGGCCTGTTCGTTTATTCCTTCGTTCGTCGCATTGGGATTCGGTGTTTGCTCATTCATGGTGATATGCCTCGTATGAGATAGTGAAAATAGGCGAATCTATTGGGGCTGAATGCGAACATCGCGAGACTGACCGACAGAGCAGTCAGCCCCTTCATCACCTCAAAACAGCTTTTGGATGCGCGTCTTCAACTCGTCGAACCATCCCTTGCCGCTTTTGCCACCAGCCGACTTTTGCTCAATGGACTTCACCTGATCGAAGATGGGTTTGAAGTCCGCCTTCTTGCCATAACCCAGGATCTGCGCCATCTCGATCTCCGTGCGCACGGACGACAGCAAGGTGCTGAGCTCCTCGTTCTGCTTGGCATCGCGCCTGTCGGTCTCGGCCAGCTTTTCAGCTTTTGCCATCGCGGCTTCGGCCCGTAGCACGGGCAGAGGAAAGGCGACCGAGGTCACCACCAGCGTGTTCAGTGCTCGGGCGAGTTCCGCTTTGGCGTTGTCGATCTCGCCGCTGTCGATGAGCCGTGCGGCCGACTTGATCGCTGCCGGGTACGTTGCCATCGGAAGGTTGTCGGTTTGGATTACGATTTCGCTGGCCAGATTGGCAACGATGGGCCGGGCCTTTTGCACCTCGCCATCACCCAACAACTCCCGAGACAACTTGACCGCTTTCTTTACCGATTCCACGTTGGCGTGGATATCGTGGGTGATGACGCGTACATCGACCGGCGCTAAAGCAAGTTTGGCGTCGCGTGCCAATACCAGTTCCAGCTTTCCGCTGGCCAGTTCCAGCGCAGCAAGCGCCTCCTTGGTCTTCTTTGCATCAAGGAGGGTCAAAGCCTCCTGGGTCTTGGTGAGCGCCGTGATGGCGTCTTGAGTGAGCTCGGCACGCTTTTTATCGGCTTCCCGGGCGGCCTTGTCATCTACCTGTGGCTGTGCCGCCTTGGATGCGGCAGAGGGTGCTGCAGCACCTGGGCTAGAACCTGCCGCCGATTGGGCCAGAGCCGGTCCGCTCAGTCCGACGACGACCGCCAGGGCAAGTGCGGAGAAGGTGTATTGTGGCTGTTTGATATTCATGATCTTGGGCTCTTGGTTGAAGTTAGTTGACTGAGATTTCAATCTGTTTCGGTTTGGCTTGCTCGGCCTTGACAAGCCGCACTTCCAGCACGCCGTCTTTCATAGAAGCCGTCACCTTGGTCGGATCAACGTTGTCAGGCAAGACAAAGCTGCGCACAAAGCGGCCATACGCACGTTCGATGCGGTGGAACTTCTTGCCCTGCTCCTCTTTTTCCAGTTTGCGCTCGCCGCTGATGGTGAGCACACCGTTTTCCGCGCTGACGCGCACGGCATCCTTGGGGACCTCCGGCAGATCCAGCTTGAGGAGGAATGCGTTCTCATCCTCGCTGATGTCCGCCATTGGTGCCCAGTCCGCCGTGGTCATGGCTTCGTTGCCGGTACGGGCGCCCTGTCGCTGGGGTATTCGTCCGAACATCGTCGCCAGGCGGTTTTGCAATTCATCCAGTTCCCGGGAGGGGTCCCACGGAGTCAATGCAGACATATCGGTTCTCCTTGAACAATGCCGACGAATTGGATGACGCACTGAACAGAGCCGTCGGTTTACTCTGAATGGCACCTACTACTGTTTTCAGTTCCGAACAAGTCCTTGAGTCAATTGACGGATATCGCTTTCGTCGAGCGTTTCCCGCGCCAGCAGCTCGCGCGCACAGCGCTCCAGCACCGCGCGGTTGATGTCGAGAATCCGGTAGGCGTGCTCGAACACGCCCATCACGATGTCGCGGATAGCCTGATCGATGCGCGCCTGGGTCGATTCGGCCACCCGGCAACCGCCGTGGGCCAGTTCCGGTGTATCGAGAAAGCGGGGCCGCTGCGCCTCGAAGGCGATGTAGCCCAGGCCCTCGTCCATGCCAAAGCGGGTGATCATGTCGCGGGCGATGTCGGTGGCTCGCGCCAGATCGTCCGCCGCCCCGGTAGACAACTCGCCGAACACCAGCTTTTCGGCGGCACGCCCGCCCAGCAGTACGACGATCTTGTGCTCGAGATCGGTACGCGTCATCAGGAAGCGGTCTTCGGTGGGGCGCTGCAAGGTGTAGCCCAGCGCGCCGATGCCGCGCGGGATGATCGAGATCTTGTGTACGGGGTCGGTTTCGGACAGCGCCAGCGCCACCAGCGCATGGCCCATCTCGTGATGGGCCACGGTTTCCCGCTCCTTGGGATTGAGCACGCGGCTCTTCTTTTCCAGGCCCGCCACGATGCGCTCGATGGTCGCGGTGAAGTCCTGCAATTCCACGGCGGACGCACGGCGTCTCCTCGCCGCCAGCGCCGCCTCGTTGACCAGATTGGCGAGGTCCGCGCCGGAAAAGCCCGTGGTCAGTGCGGCTACCTGTTCGAGGTCTACATCCTGGGCCAGCGTCACCTTCTTGACATGAACCTTCAGGATGTCCAGCCGCCCCTTCTTGTCGGGCCGGTCCACCAGCACCTGGCGGTCGAAGCGGCCGGCACGCAGCAGCGCCTGGTCGAGGATTTCGGGGCGGTTGGTGGCGGCGAGGATGATCAGCCCGACCGAGCTGTCGAAGCCGTCCATCTCCGTGAGCAGCTGGTTGAGGGTCTGCTCGCGCTCGTCGTGGCCGCCGACGCCGCGCGCGCGGCCCAGCGCATCGAGCTCGTCGATGAAGATGATGGCCGGCGCCTGCCCTCGGGCCTGCTCGAACAGGTCGCGCACACGGGCCGCACCCACGCCGACGAACATCTCGACAAACTCTGATCCGGAGATGGAGAAGAAGGGCACCGCCGCCTCGCCGGCAACAGCCTTGGTCAGCAATGTCTTGCCGGTGCCCGGTGGGCCGACCAGCAACACGCCCTTGGGAATGCGCGCCCCGAGACGGTCATAGTCCTGCGGATTCTTCAGGAAATCGACGATCTCGACCAGCTCCGCCTTGGCCTCATCCCCCCCCGCCACAAAGGCGAACGTCACACCGGTGTTCTTTTCCACGAACACCTTGACGCGGCTCTTACCGATGTTGAGAAACCCGCCCATGCCCTGCTTCTCGGCGAAGCGGCGGAACAGGAAGAACCAGACGCCAAAGAAGGATACCGCTGACAGGATCCACGACAGCACATCGCGCAGCCAGTAGCTCTGCAAACTCAGCAACAGCAGGAGGGCAACGATCCAGTAGCCGGTATTCCATTGATTCTTTTTTTCCATGGGCCTTGTTCCTCGAAAGTCGAGTTGCCAGAGGATCAGGTGAACAGACGGGCCGCACCGTCACGCAAACGGATGGCCAGCGAGTGGGAGGGCAGTGCCGCCGCTGATGAGCAGCCCCCACGGCGTGGCCGACCGCGGATCACGCTTGTAGACGACCGCGTGACCCGCGGCCACGACCGCCACCGCGATTGATGCCAGGGAGGCTGCCCATGCCAGGCCGATGGGGTCGGACACGGCAGCCTCGCCCGCCATCAAGATGCGTCGCTCGCCGACTTCTTCTTGCGCGAGCCTTTGCCAGCGTCGCCGTGCGGCGTCTCGGTCGCCTTCGCGACATCCGGCTGCTCCGGCTCGGCCGGGGTCTGCGGTAGCTCTTTGCGTTCGAACACCACGCGTTCGGCCTTGTCGTCCCAGCGTGCGCTGGCGTGATCGCCCTTGCCGATGCTGCCACCGAGCATCTCGCGCGCCAGCGCAGTTTCCAGCTCGCTGCGGATCAGGCGCTTGAGTTCACGCGCACCGAACTCGGGTTTGTAGCCTTCTTCCGCGAAATGGTCGATCAGCGTCTGATCGAAAGTGAGCGTCACGCCCTGGCTGGCGGCGCTGCGCGCCACGCGATCGAGCTGCAGGCCGACGATGTGGCGGATCTCCTCCTTGCCCAGCGCATGGAAGACGATGATCTCGTCGATGCGGTTGAGGAACTCGGGCCGGAAGTGGCCGCGCAGCACGTCCATGACCTCGGCCTTGGTCTTTTCGTACTCCTCGTCGGCCGCCCCACGCGCCTTCAGCCGTCGCTGGATGATGTCCGAACCCAGGTTGGACGTGGCGATGATGATGGTGTTGGTGAAATCCACCACCCGGCCCTTGCCGTCGGTGAGGCGACCGTCGTCGAACACTTGCAGCAGGATGTTGTAGACGTCAGGGTGTGCCTTCTCGATCTCGTCGAGCAGCAGCACGCTGTAGGGCTTGCGCCGCACCTTCTCGGTGAGCTGACCGCCTTCGTCGTAACCGACATAGCCCGGAGGCGCGCCCACCAGCCGCGCCACTGTATGGCGTTCGCCATATTCCGACATGTCGATGCGCAACAGGGCGTGCTCATCGCCGTAGATCGATTCGGCCAATGCCTTGGCGAGCTCGGTCTTGCCCACCCCGGTCGGGCCCAGAAACAGGAAGGTAGCCACCGGTTTGCTGCCTTCGCGCAGGCCGGCGCGGGACAGCCGCACGGCATCGGCCACGGCACGGACCGCCTCGTCTTGTCCCACCAGGCGCTCGTGCAGCCGTTGTTCCAAGTGCAGCAGCTTTTCGCGCTCTTCCACCGTCAACTCGTTGACCGGGATGCCGGTCAGGCGCGAGACGATCTGCGCCACGTGTTCCGCCTTGACCTCGGCACTGCCGGAGGCCCGCTCCCGCTCCCAGTTCTCGACGAGCTTCTTGAGCTCGGCCTCCTTGGCTTCGATGCGCTTGCCGAGCTCGGCGGCCTGGTCGTACTGCTTGCGCGCGGCCACGTAATCCTGTTCACGCCGCAGCTGGTGCAGTTCGGACTCCAGCTCCTGCACGGCCACCGGCCGGGCCGTGGCCGACAGCTTGACGCGCGCGGCCGCCTGGTCGAGCAGGTCGATCGCCTTGTCCGGCAGGAAGCGCGCCGTGATATAGCGGTCGGACAACTCGGCCGCCGCGATGATCGCGTCCTCGGAGATGCTGACCTTGTGGTGCGCCTCGAAGGTGTCGCGCAGGCCGCGCAGAATCATGATGGCCTGGGCCACCGTCGGCTCGGGCACCGTCACCGGCTGGAAGCGCCGCTCCAGTGCGGCATCCTTCTCGATGTATTTCTGGTACTCGTTCAGCGTCGTGGCGCCGATCAGGTTGAGTTCACCGCGAGCCATCATCGGTTTGAACACGTTGGCCACGTCCAGCCCGCCTTCGCCACCGCCCTGGCCGGCACCGACGATGGTGTGCACCTCGTCGATGAACAAAATCAGCTCGCCCTGGTGCTCGGTCACCTCCTTCAGCACCTTCTGCACGCGCTCCTCGAACTCGCCGCGATATTTGGCGCCGGCCACCATGGCGTTGATGTTGAGTTCCACCAGGCGCTTGTCGCGCAAGGTCTCGGGCACTTCACCCGCCACCATGCGCTGCGCCAGCCCTTCGACGATGGCGGTCTTGCCCACACCCGGCTCGCCGATCAGCACCGGGTTGTTCTTCTTGCGCCGGGCCAGCACCTCGATGGTGGTTTCGATCTCCTGCGCGCGGCCGATCACCGGGTCGAGCTTGCCGTCGCGCGCCATCTTGGTCAGGTCGCGCGAGTACTTGTCGAGTTCTGGCGTGTTGGTCGGCGTCTCAGCGCGTCCATCCTCGGCGCCCTTGCCGACCACCTTGCTGACCTGTTGGCGCAGCGCCTGCGGCGTCAGGCCGTAGCGGCGCAGCAGGTTGGCGGCCAGCCCTTCGCCTTCCTCGGCCAGACCGATCAGGAAATGCTCTGGACCGACATAAGAATGGCCGAGTTCATTGGAGGCCACGAAGGCGCGGCTGAGCGCATCCTTCACGCGCGGCGACACGCCGATCTCGCCCTCGAAGGGCTTGTCCCCGCGCTTGGCCTCAGACTCGATCTGCCGCTTGAGGTCATCGACCTTGATCTTGAACTGACCCAGGATGGTCTTGACCACGTCGCTGTCGGCCAGCGCCAGCAGCAGATGTTCGGTATCCACCTCGGAGCGGCCAAATTCGGCAGCGTGTTTGGCGGCCTCCTGCAACAAGGCTTCCGACTGTTCGCTGATGCGGCTGGCCAGCCCACTGCCGCGACGGCGCGGCGCACCCGAACTTGCGGCGGCGGGCTCGCCAAACGAGGCATCGACCACGTCATCGGTATCGGCGGCAACTGGCGTCGCGTCGTCGCCGATGCGGAAGAAGTCACTGCCGAGGAAGTCCTCGAACAGGCCGCTGCGCGAACCGAACAAGGCTTCCAGCGGCGAAACGGTGCGCTTTTGCTGGCGCACTAATTGCCGGTAATGGTCGTCGCACAACAGCATGGTGCTGTGACGACCGTTGAGATTGGCTTCCACCCGCACGGTGGCGGGTTGGCCGCAGACCTGGCATTGTTTTCTGGCCATGCTGATGCTCCTTAGAAGGTTGAAAAGGTTGAGGCGACGAGGCATCGCGAGCCGCGACACCTCGTCTCGGGCCGGGTTTTTCTTGTGACGAACGAGCCGGCGACGTCAGCCGTTGATCGGGATCGAGCGTCCCTGCTTCGGCGCGCTGACCTCGCGCTTGTCGATCGTGACCGTGAGCACCCCGTTCTTGAACGATGCCTTGATCGAATCCTGGTTGGCGTCGTCAGGCAGGTTCAAGGCACGCTGAAAGCTGCCGTAGGAGCGCTCCACACGGTGGAAGCCACCTTCCTTCTTCTCCTGTTCCTGGCGCTTCTCGCCACGCACCATCAGCACGTCGTTGTCGAGGGTGATCTGGATGTCCTTCTCCTCGACACCGGGCACTTCCAGGGCAATCTTGTACTGCTTGTCGGTTTCCTGGATGTCCAGGGCCGGCTTCAGCATGCCCGACCAATCGGATGGCCACTGCGGCATGTTCAACGCCGGAAAACCGAAGCCCCGGAATGCGTCATCGAACAGCCGGTCGATTTCCCGATGCAGTTGCAGGATCGGGCTGACTGGCCCGCTCGCCGCTGGCAGGTCATTGCGCTGCACCGGCAGGGAAGAGGCGGTCTGCTGCTCTTGCTGCTCGTTCTTGAACCAGTTCCAGGGAGCCAACTTCTTGAAATCGATGTCCATGTCATACCTCCAGAAAAATTGGAAAACGAGTTACTCAAGCCCTTTGCCTGCTGCGACGGGCAGTGCGCCCAGGCGACACGGGCTGCTCGGATGACTTCTGCTGTTCACGCTTGCGCATCACCTCCTTCTTTGCTCCGGCTCGGGTCTGATCATTGATGCACTGATCGATTTCACTTTGACGAAGCCGCCACGTCCCGCCCACCTTGAAAGCCGGAATTTCCCCGTGTGCGGCGAGCCGATAAAGCGTCCGCTTGCCGACTTTCAAGTACGCAGCCAATTCATCGAGCGTGAAAATCACCTGTAGGTGCGCTTTCATCTCACCCTCTCCAATCGCGTCGCTTTGCGGTTCCGGCCAAGGAAATCCTTGCAATACTTTGTAACATTAGACCTACTATGAAAAACTTCAAGAGTCAATGTGCAGCGTTCTCCCGCCCCATTGATGCAGATCAACTGCTCAGGCAAGGCACAGGGGGGCGGCCTGATCAGGCAATGGACAGCGCCTGGCTCCTCAGCCTGCGTGTGCCACAGGCGCCTCGATCAAACACCGATCCTCACGTTGTAGCCGAGTGCCCGCAGCCCCTTGCTTGTCTGCATGTTCCTTGGCGGAAACTCGTCTGGGCGCGCCCAGACGACGATTTCCCCGAGGCTGCTCAGGCCAACGTGCGGAATTGCCCAGTCGTCGCTGCGGATCGCGTTCCAGAGTCGGGCCGAAACACTTCCGTTGCCCCAGACAACGTAGTTCAACAGTATCCGTCCGGCCAACATGTTATATATTAGTCTTGCGATGTATTTCTGGTTGTTTTTTTGCTCGTTTTTTTGTTTGATACTGGTTCATATTCACATAATTATATAAGTAATGTAATAATGTTCTATTCGATAAGTTAACGAGGGGCTTACGCCCCTTTTCTTATGGGTTGTCAATTTCTGAATAGCGTAGCAATTCGATGTACTGCTGTAGCTCAACAGGGGAGGCGGCATTCTTGCTGTATGTTTTGAAACTCTTCGTTTCTCCTCTCGAATGACCCAGAAGAAGGGCTGAAGTGGTTTACTGAATTTGGCCACCTGAACAGAGGTGATATGCTCACCTCAGAACATTACAGGTGCTTCAATGAAAAAAAGAAATTTCAGCGCAGAGTTTAAACGCGAATCCGCTCAACTGGTCCTTGATCAGAACTACACCGTTGCAGCTGCGGCCAGTGCTATGGATGTCGGCCTTTCTACCATGACGCGATGGGTAAAGCAGTTGCGGGATGAACGACAAGGCAAAATACCTAAAGCCTTTCCTATAACCCCGGAGCAGATTGAAATACGTGAGCTGAAGAAAAAAATACAACGCATTGAAATGGAAAACGACATATTAAAAAAGGCTACCGCGCTCTTGATGTCAGACTCCCTGAACAATTCTCGCTAATCGGGAAACTCAGAGCGCAGTATCCTGTGGTCACACTTTGCCACGTGTTCGGGGTTCATCGTAGCAGCTACAAATACTGGGGAAAAAGCCTCGAAAAGCCAGATGGCAGGCGAGCTGTGTTACGCAGTCAGGTTTTGGAGCTGCATAACATCAGTCATGGTTCTGCTGGCGCAAGAAGTATCGCGATTATGGCAACCCTGAGAGGCTTCAAAATGGGACGCTGGCTTGCCGGAAAGCTCATGAAAGAACTGGGTCTGGTGAGTTATCAGCAGCCTACCCACCGATATAAACGTGGTGGTCATGAACACATAGTTATCCCGAATCGCCTTGAGCGACAGTTCGCAGTGACTGCACTGGCTCATCGTGACTGGACACGCTTTGTTGAGATAGAGATTGGCTTGTATAGCAATCGATTTGAAGTTATTAGCCCAGGGGCGCTGAATAATTCGATGTCGGTTGAAAAGATGGTTGCAGGTCAGCGTTCACCACGTAATACGATTATCATGGAAGTCTTACGTGATTATGGTTACGTTGATTTCAGGGGGATGGGAGTCAGGACAAAGATTATTCCACTAACACAGGCCATGAGTGGCCAACTCCCTGAGTTTACTGCAACAGATGATTATTTGAAAACAATACTTTATCGCTCACCATCGTCTTGATATATAAGGTCTGGCCTTTCCATCCATAAGAAAGGCCATTGCTGAAAAAAATAAATTACCCGCGACTGCATCCGAAATTTCTGTCACCATCACCGTATAGCTTAGTATCTAATTTGGCTAAGTAATCCAGTCGGTTAAGAAGCTTTTTGTATTCATCCTCAAAGTTAAAGTCATTCACATCTAATATATAGCGGCAATTTTTAGGGAAATGGACTAGTCCTGCGTAATCATCCAACTCCAGATCCAATGCGCTATACCATGCCCGTATAATCATCATCCGTAAGTTGCTTTCAGTCTCATAATCGCCTAAATGGTAATAAGCATCCTTATTAAAAAAAAGACCGAGATGAAAGTGGCATTTTCCCTCTTCAGAAAATTCCCTTACCCATATATGTCTCGTTCGATTACGATATATTCTTTTCCCTTCAGTTGCTCTCATTTTTTCATTTGCATCTAATATAGCATTTAGAGAATTGCGAAATCGAGATATCACTCCAGGCTCTAGGTTTGGGAAACAACATACAGTATCACCTCTGTCAAGGATAGGTGGGTAATGCACATCAACACGCAATGCCATTGTTCTTGAGAATTCACCGATAGCATTTTGGACTACATCTTCAATATTTTTTCTATAGGCGATTACATGCTCACCATGGGAACCATTGTATAATTTCATGATTTATTTCTCGTATGATTTTAGGAGTTGTTTATACTAATAGATCACGTATGTGTTACTCGTTGTAGAAATGTTTTTTTAAGTTGCATCTAACTGTATAGATAAGTCTGAGTGATATCACTGTTATGATTCTGTATATGTTAGTATATATTACCTATCCAACATAAAAACACTTTCAAATTAACTTTAAGCCAAGTGTTACATCATTTCATAATGAAAAAACAACTCTGCAATTATTTGCCTATTGTACTGGTTGTATATAGAGAATTTTACCGAAATGTGTTACTACTATTCTTTGGTTAATAAGTAAGATATTAAGCAGTTCATCCATTTTAATTTTATTTCTGAATCGATAAGGTCCGTATTGAAGAATCTTCGTTTTACTTATATGCGGTGGGAAAGTACTAGCACAATAATTTTTTATCCAGGAGTATAGTTCGTCACTTTCATTATTAACAAGAGTAAATTCTGAAACTTTAGAGAACAATCTTTTGTACTCATCAACATACCAGGCACTTATCTGAATTGCAGCTTCCACAGCTTTAATTGATATATCTTCGTTACGACCTTCGAAATAATGGAGTAATGCAGCAATCCTTGCCATATTCTCTGCCATTTTTGAAGCATAATCCTTCATGTTGGATAAATAACCAATTTCGCTCATTTCCGATTCAGTTCTGTTATAAAATGAGATCCATAGTTGCTCTGCCTGCGGAGAGAGTCGTAGGATCATTCGCTCACCTTTGCCCTTTCTTATAATACTATCATTAACTATCTCAAGCAGTCGGCTATGGAATACTGGTAAGTGTTCACTGGATATCACTGGACTTGTAATCTGCCGGAATCCTTGTCTTGAATCGGGCTGGCAAATCAAGCAACGGGCAAAAAAACCAATCCCTTTAGCCATATCACCTTTACGCTCAATATACTTATGAAATACTGTAGGTTGTATCATCATAGATAATGTCATTCTGGCGTCATGAATTAAACGTTCAGGAGAGTTTTTTCTATCAACGGAAAAATTTGAACCATCCCACATCTTGTTTATGAAAGGAAGTTCATTCAATGTATGCCCATTAAATATGGTCCCTGCTTCATCCGACATAATACCCACGGACTTCCATTCTCCACAAAGATAATCTTTAATTGCGGCTGGCGTTGCATCATTAAACATCAGCCTATATCTAACAGGTTCTTTAGGTTTGTTTTCAAATAGAAACCTCAATTGTTCATTCGTTATACTGCAATCTTTATTACGACGAGTATCAGATTTTAGTTTTGACTCCAGTGCTTTTGTTTTGATAATAAAAGCTGCTTTGTCATTCATCCATAATTGTAAATCTTGGCTATGTTTTTCAAACCAAATTTTTTCCTGTTGATACAGCGGTTTCATGAAAATCTTATCAACAGTACTTTTTCTTTCTCCTGATTCAGCAAGCGTCAGCAAAAAAAGTGAAACGGGGCTACATAGACCATTTAGTCTACAAACGTCAATTCTGTTTTGGCACACTAATGAAATTGCTCCAAGCGCCGATGCTGATATCAACGATAGAGGAGCTTGTGTTTGTCGCTCTACTTCATAAATTGCATTTCTGATTAGCGACGGAAAAACATGGACAGGAAATGGATGGGTGCTCAATTTTAAATCCTCTAAATTTTTTTGGGGAATATCGCTAACTGCTATTTTTGCTACAAATAGCAAAAATAGCAGTGTATTATTAGTTTTGTACGCATTTAGGGTGTACTCATGGATCTGTATATTCAGATAAGTTTGCTACGCCGTGTTAACCATTCATCAATCTCTGCTTCAACCCATCCAACCGATTTAACTCCGAGCATTCGCTTTTTGGGAAAAGTTGAGTCGTAACGCGGTGATTTGGGGTTCAACCAGTCGTAGATTGTTGCCCTTGCCATACCAGTTTTTTGGATTACCGCAGGTAAGCGGAGTATCCTAACGGTTGATGGATTGTTCATGCTTGGTTGCCTCTCATTAGTTCATTTTGGTTGTAGAAAGATTAGCGGCAAGTACTAATGCAAAAAATCCGCGTACCAAAAAAACATTTTTTACAACACTTAACTAATTGATATTTGGTGTTTTTATGTTGACAGCGATTGAGTTTTGCGAAGAAATTAGTCAAAAAGCGGTTTGGCTTTCTGGGCAGATGGTTGAATGTGATTGGGACATATACGTTGATGTGCTCAGCGAAAGTTATCCCGTGATACGAAAGGAACTCAGCGAGATGCGAGATCAATTCTGGAATTCTGATAAGGTAGGAACTCGTGTGATTTTGTACAGTGATCCATCACGTAAGGAGTATAAATATTCTACTGTTGACGGAGTGGAGCAATTAAAAGAGGAATATACAGAATTATATGATCCAGCTCAGGAATGCTGGAAACAGTTAAAATTACGTATTTTCAGAGAAACATTTTGTCATCTTATTCAGGATCCTTTTTTAATTAATGATGTGTTTAAATCACATCTATTTTTTGCCTCAATGTCTTATCAATGGGGAAAGTCAGTTATGTCGGAGAATGAATGTGTTGCTATTAAAGCGTTCATTAAGTCAGCTGAATTATTTGACAGATGTATTGGTATGTCATGGTTTCATGTTTCTGTATGTACCCAAAAAAAATTATCACATGTTAGAGCTAAGGCCGGAAAAGAAGGTGGGAACAGTAAATCAGAAGTGTATCGAATAATTCAGGATAAGCTTGTTTATTTAATCAATAGCTCCGTACCTGAAGGTGGGTGGAAAAGTAAAGCAGCTGCGGTAAATGACCTCATTGACCCCTTATGGAAATTTGTCGAAGAGTCAAATTTTGAAATTAATAATCAAAGTAAAAAATACCGGATATCAACAATGAGCCCTGATGCGTTGGCAGATACCATTATAAAAAACTGGTCAAGAAATATTGAAAGTGTCAAATTGGCTTTAGATAATACGGTTACTAGAAAAAAGAAAACCAAAGGGTAAAATTCCGTACTACCTATAGGCGAGTTATCAGCACCCATAATGGGTGCTGATAAAGGATTCATCCTACAAGACGTATTCCCCTAACCCTACTAGTCACAATGCTGCCGCTATCTGCTGCTTTAACAAAATCAGCCCACCACTGCATCATCGGTCGTCGTTGCTCAAGATAGTCACTTCGATTGTAAGCGCGACGAACCTCATTCTTATCCACATGAGCAAGTGCAGCCTCAATAACATCAGGCGGAAATCCTTCCTCATTGAGCGCCGTACTAGCGATAGAACGTAAACCATGTGATACGAGAACGCCTCCTAAGCCAGCACGCTTAAGGGCTGCATTAACTGTTTGGCTGTTCATTGGCTGGGTCGGATTAATGCGACTGGGAAAAATAAATTCTCGGCCACCACTAAGTGACTTCATCATTTCTAGTACAGAGAGAGCCTCATCGGATAGTGGAACCGTATGGTCTCGGTTCATCTTCATTCGGGCTGCAGGAATTTTCCATTCGTTAGCATCAAAATCGATTTCATCCCATCGAGCCTCAGCAGCTTCGGCAGGACGGGTGATGGTGAGAAGTTGCCACATGAATAGACATCTTGTGGACAAGCTGATACTTGCCGTACGCATAGTCTGCATTAGCTGTGGAAGTTGATCCGGGCGTATGCTTGGCATGTTTTTCTTTTGCGGTTTCTCAAACGCTTTTCCGATATTTACACTGGGAACTGCATCAATCAAGCCTGTGTTCTGCGCATAAATCATGACCTCGTTAATACGCTGACAAAGGCGTCGGACTGTCTCTAATGCACCTCTGGCCTGAACCGGCTGCACTGCTTTAACCAGAGTATGAGCCTTAATCTCAGTGACACTGATATCACCGATTGCTGGGAAAACATCTCTCTCAAGCGAGCGCCAGATATCCTCGGCATAGTCCTCTGTTACGCTGGTTTTCTTCACATTCCACCAACGCTCGGCAACTAACAGGAAAGTGTTGGTTTTAGCCTCTTGAGAATTTCTTACCTGTTCTTTCTGATGATCCTGAGGATCAATGTCTTTCGCCAACAAAACTCGAGATTCAGCTCTGAGTTTACGCGCATCAGAAAGGGAGACTGCAGGGTAGGCACCGAAGCTCTGTTTGGTTCGCTGTTTTGTCAGCGGTCGATAGTAACGGAACTGCCAGAGCTTACTACCACTAGACTTGATTAATAGAGTAAGCCCGTCCCCATCATACAGCTGGTAATCGGCATCTTTAGGTTTGGCGGCTTTGATTTCCGTATCGGTTAACGGCTTGGTTTTTCTTGCCATGGGGAATCTCCATGCGTTTAGGCCCAACGAAAACAATATAGCTTTTCGTTGGGCCTATCAATGGGCCTAAAAGGTTCGGATTTAATTAGTTCTCTTCGGACTTCGCGGGACAAATAGAGGGCACAAAAAAGCCCGCAGGGCTTGCGCCGTGCGGGCTCTTAGGACTTCATCGGATGACTCTGGTAATCACCGATGGAGAATTTTGGTGGAGCTGGCGGGAGTTGAACCCGCGTCCGAAATTCCTACATCCTCGGTACTACATGCTTAGTCAGTCTTTACATTCGCCTGGCACCTGCGGACAGACACGCCACTACCAGACTAGCCTGATTAGTTTTAACGCTTCAACCCCAGGCAGGGCATCCACGCGATCTCTTTTGGGTTTGACCTCTCTTTGATCCCCGTCTTAAGAGCGGAAGCTAGGGAGAGAGGGCTCAGAGCAGGTTATTAAGCTGCTAAAGCGTAGTTTTCGTCGTTTGCGACTATTTTTTTGCGGCTTTTTACGAGGCCAACCGCCCCTCGGCATGCACCTTGGGTTTCGCGAATCCCGTCGAATCCAGAATCAGCCCCAATGTGTTAGAACAAGTATAACAGACTTGTGACACGCGTGACCAGCCCCCACAACCCTTTAACCGCAAGGATTTACCGCTCGCGCAGTGCTTCTTTTGCACGATTAAATGGTTTGATTAAATAGTCGACGATGGTTTTTTCACCTGTTTTTATATCCACAGTGGCAATCATGCCCGGTACGATAGAAAAATGGCGTCCCAGCTTGTTCTGCAAGAAGTCCTGATGGGTACGGATAAACACGCGGTAGTAGAAAATTTCCGGTTTCACTTTGTCCTGAATGGTGTCCGGGGAGATGGTTTCGACCACGCCCTCCAGCCCTCCGTAAATGGCGTAGTCATAGGCAGTAATCTTCACCAGCGCCCGCTGTCCGGGGTGGATAAACGCGATATCGCGCGGTGACAGGCGGGTTTCAATCAGCAAATGATCGTCTACCGGGACAATCTCCATCATTTCGCCGTTAGGAGGGATCACGCCGCCAATCGTGGTGACCTGGATGTTTTTTACGATACCGCGCATCGGGGCGCGAACGGTCAGGCGGGTGACGGAGTCTTCGCGACCTTTTAAGATAGCCGCCAGCATATCTACCTCGGCGTTGGCCTTCGACAGCGCTTCACGCGCCTGCACGTAATATTGCGAGCGCAGATCGGTTATTTTGAGTCCAAGATCGCTTTTTTGTCGTTGCAGGCGCAGCACTTCTACGTGGCTGGCGGCACCGCTTTTCTCCAGCCGTTGGGTAATGGCCAGCTCTTTATTTACCGAGACCAGCGCATCCTGCAGTTCCACCATAGAATCAGCAAGCTGCGCGCGACGGCTTTTATACAGCCGCGTTTCAGAGGCGATAAGATCCGGCCAGGCCTGCAGCGAGCTGGGGAACGTTAGCGGCAAATCGTTGACTTCGGCATTCAGTCTGGCGCTTGACGCTAAAGATGCGCGATAGCGGGCGGCGCTTTCACCCACGTTGGACTCCGAACGCGTTGGGTCGAGGCGGGCGACAATCTGGTTGGCCTGAACTTTATCTCCTTCGTGCACGCTGAGTTCGGCGAGGATCCCTCCGTCAAGCGACTGCAATACCTGTTCGCGCGAGCTGGGGATCACTTTCCCGCTGCCCGTCGAGACTTCATCCAGCTTGCCGAAATATGCCCAGATCCCCAGGACTGCAAACAGCAGCGTGCTGAGCAGAACAATGCGGCTGGCCCCGGAAAAACGGTGCTCGCGGCGAATATCGAGGTCGTCCATGGCGGCGTCATGCGGATTGGTTTTCATTTTTCCACTCCCGACTGTGAGTAGGGGCAGGTGCCCGGCTCGCATTCAACGCCTGCGCTTTCGGGGCATCCATGACCAGTTGACCTTCTTTGAGCACCACCACGCGTTCGACCAGTTCCAGAACCGGTACGCGATGGGTTGCAACAATCAATGTGCGGTTGCCCAGCCACAGGTTCAGGCGCTGAATAAACTCCCGTTCGGTATGTTCATCCAGTGAGGCACTGGGTTCGTCGAGCAGGACAATATTGGGTGAGCGTAGCAGCATTCTTGCCAGCAGGATCGACTGCCGTTGACCGCCGGACAGACCGTTGCCGCCTTCCATAATGGGGTGAGCCAGCCCTTTGGCGAGCTGTTTAACGAAAGCCGCCGCGCCGCTGACCTCCAGCGCGTCGAAGATCTGTGCGTCGCTGGCATGCGGTGCGCCTAGGGTCAGGTTCTCGCGCAGAGTGCCGAAAAACAGCCGAGCATTCTGGCTGAGGAAACCGATGTTGCGACGTAAATCGGCCATATCGATCTGCGCCAGGCTCAGGTTATCGAGCCGGACATCGCCCTGGATGATCTCCACACCACCCGCCATGGCCTGCAGCAGCGTTGATTTCCCGGCGCCGTTACGCCCGAGGATCGCCACCCGTTCGCCGGGCATGACCTCCAGGCGCGAGATCCGCAGCGGAACGCGCTGATCGTCGCTGTGGTAGCGAAAGTGTGCGTTCTCAAACAGATAATGGCCGTGAAAAATCTCCTGATGCACCCGGTCTTCGTCGTACTGCGTTTCGGTGGGAAGCTGCATGATGCTGTCTAATCCCATCTTCGCCGCCTTGACCTGTTGCCAGCGGGCCAGCACGCCGCACAGATTAGCCATCGGAGCAATCATTCTGGAACCGAGCATTGAGGCCGCCACCACGGCCCCGGTGGTCATCGTGCCTTCAATAACCATCGGCGCACCAAACATAATGATGGCGGCGTAAACCAGGCTTTGTACTGACATCCCCCAGCCGATCAGCCCCTGGGTAAGCTTGCGTGTGCGTAACCCGGACTCTCCTGTAATGCGGATATAGCTGTTCCACTGCTGTAAAAAGCGGTTTTCCGCCTGCATCAGCTTGATGTCTTCCAGTCCCTGAACGCTCTCGACCAGCACCGCGTTGCGCAGAGTGGATTCATGTGCGGCCTGGTTAGCAAGCACCGCCAGTTTTTTTTGTAATAACAGACCCGGCAGAATCATCAGAATGGCGGCGACGGGGGCTATCCACGCCAGCGGTGGAGCAATGCACGCCAGTACGACGATAAACAGAAAGAAAAACGGCAGATCGACAATGGTCGACATGGTCGAAGAGGTGATCATCTCACGAACCTGTTCCAGCTCGCGCAGTTGAGAAATAAGCTCCCCGTTGAGCGGGGGACGGCGCTGTTGCGTAGCCGCAATGCGTGGCTAAACACGCGATCGGAAATGCGCATATCGGCGCGTTTGCCGAGCAGGTCCATGATGTGGGTACGCGCTTCGCGCAGCAAAAAGCCAAACAGCACCGCGACCAGAACACCGGTAGAGAGAACATACAGCGTTGGATAAGACTGGGCGGGGATCACCCGGTCATAGACCTGCATCGAAAAAATAATCCCGGCGAGCGACAGGACGTTAATCAGAAAGGCGGCAATCATGACCGGCAGGTAAGGGCGGATATCTTGTAAAACCAGCTCGCGTATCCAGTCGGGTCTAAAGCGCGAAATATAGCGATCAACCCGACCGTCTTTTAATGCCGATAACGGGCGCAGTGCGGTGATAGTATGGATTTCTGGCAGAAGCTCAGCCACTGCCAGCCGGTTGCGTTGTCCCTCGTCGGCGATGATAAAAACATCCAGGGCATCTTCACCGTTAAAATGTTCGATCACCATGATTTGGCCGTCGTGCAGTTCCGCCACCACCGGTAAACGCCATTGGTTAAGTACCTGCTTTGCGGTATCCAGCGTATGAAAGGAAAGTCCCGCCTGGCGCGCTAATTGCGTCAAAGCAAGGGTTTTGCTTTTCCCCTCAAACCACGGGGCGTTAGCCTGAATAGCACCAGGCGAACAGGCAACGCGGTAGTGGCTGGCAATATGCGTCATTGCCTGCGCCCACTGGCTCAGGGTGGGTTCGCCAATAGCATCTTCAACAACAGGCTCGACGTCGCTCATAGCTGGATCTCCACCGATTGAATGCTGCGGTTATTTAAGGCGAACGCCTGGCGCAACGATCCGGTGTTGTAGAGGCAGTTCAGTTGTAGCTGGCGAAGCTGGCTTTGGGTCTGGAGTTCGGCAAAACGGGCCTGATACACCTCCTGTTCGGCGTTAAGAACATCAAGTAATGGGCGTGAGCCGAGATCCAGATACTGCTGTTGATACAGTTCGCGCGTTTGTTCGCTCAGCCGCTGCTGGCGGCGCAGGATCTGCAATGCAGTCGCGAGACTCATTGCCTGGCTGTGGGATTCCAGTAATTTCTGTCGTACTTCGAGTCGGGTGCGCTGAATAGAGTACTGTGCGGACTCTACCGCGTGGCTGGCGGCGTTGCGTCGGGCGGTGAGCCCGCCTCCCTGATACAGCGGCATTTCGACTTTTACCCACGCTGAGTACTGCGTTTTGTCGAGCACCTCATGGCTGGGGTATTTGTCGTTGAGATAGTGCTGAACAGATGGCTCCAGGGAAATGGTTGGCGTCATCTGCGCGTTGGCGTAATCGAGGTTGGCCTGCGCGACGTTCGCCTGCGCCCAGGCCGCCAGCACTGCAGGAACTAACTTATCCTCCGGTTTTACCACATCGCAACTGCTGTCCAGTTTTACCGGAAACTCATTGCTGATGCCGTTAAGCGAGTTCCAGCCGAGATAGCTCATCAATGTCGCTTTGCTACTGTCGAGATTGGCCTGATATTGCGCCAGTTGAGAACGTGCGGACTCGATACGCGCATCGGTTTGCACTACGTCTGACAGCGAGGTCGCCCCTTCATCATTACGTTCTCTGGTCAGTCGACCAATACCGTTTAGCGCGACCAGTTGCTCTTCGGCGGCATCCACCATCTGTTGCCATGTCTGAACCTGGACGATGGCATTGGCGGTAGCGTGAGCGACAGTATCGATGCTGAGTAACACGTTTGCCTGTTGCTGCGCTGAACCGGCGGTTTCGGCGCGCACCTGGCTGGCGACTTTGCCGAAGTCATACAGCATTTGTGACACCGAAATGACCAGTGCAGGGCTGAAGCCATGGTCAGTGTAGGTATTGCTGTAGCCGTTGTTCATTCCGGCTGTAACTTGCGGGTAATATTTCGCTTTCGCCACGTCTATCTGCTCATTTTGCGAGAGCAGTTTGCCAATGGATTCACGAATAGAAGGATGCCAGCTCACGGCGCGACTCACCGCGTCGTTAAGCGTCAGGCTTCCGGGAGCGGCAACGCTTAGCGGTAGATCGGCCACAGAACCATCCAGAGAGGGAAGCATCTGACTGGTTGCCAGCCCTTCCGGCGTAATAATTTGCGGTTCATCTTCGGCATTCGCACGAACGGAACAAAACGTTAATGCCAGCAGTACAGCAACAGGGGCGACATTTCTCATAGTTTATCCCTTGCAAAATAGGGCAGTGACGATTGTTATTGCCCCGGACGTCATGGCATCCGGGGCTGTTGTTATATCGTTATAGTGGTATGGCGTTCGTTTCAGGTCACAATGTGATTTTGTTGGATCAGCTCATCGAGCGTGGTGTGTACGTTCTCCAGCGTTACGAGGTTAGTGGTGTGGTACGTGTTGCCTGTACCGTCGCGATCAATGGACACGATGGTGTTGTTACCGCTGGTGGTCACTGTGAGGTAGTTGCCGAGCGTGGCATTTTGTCCGTTCCAGCCTACCAGCAGGTCGCCGATGTCGATTTTGTCGCCCTGAGCCAGTGAAAAGTTGGTCCAGTTGTCCGCTGACCCGTTACCGCCGGTAGCGTCGTTGGCATTGAGTAGGTGATAAATCAGCGTATCGCCGTAGACCGATCCGGTGATCACGTCATGCTGTGCGGTGCTTGCCATCTGCGGGTTCATATTGATGGTCAGCGTAGCGGTGTCCGTGTGCCCGTTTTGGTCGTTCAGCGTATAGGTAAAGGTCTCTTTGCTGATTATCGACGCTACGGTTGTACCCGGCTTCAGCGTGTAGATGTATGAACCATCCAGGTTCATGGTCAGTGAACCATAATGACCCTGAATGGTTGCGCTACTGGCGCTGCCGGCCGGATTGAGGGTGGCGGTACTGCCGTTAAAACCGGTGACAGTGAGCTGGGTATGGACGGTTGAGAGCTGATCGTGCGCGCCAGCGGCATCACTGCCATCAAAAATATTGCCATTCACCGTCGTGGTGTTAACGTCCCAGGTATTGAGGTGCCATGTCGTACCCGTGACGTTTGGCGTAATGCTGACGTTGCCAACGGCCAGTCCCCCCATTGTTCCTGTGAAGCTGATGCTGTAATGACCAGCGGCTAGCTCAGCATTACCCAGCGAGACGGCAATTGAACTGCCTAACAGGCTGATAGAGCTGGCGGGTACAGAGCCAGAAAGCGAGAATCCGTCAGGACCGGTGATTGTCCAGGTTACGCCCAGCGTACCGACGGTGATAAGTGTGCCGATGCTAAAGTTGAGCGTGGCGCCTTTCAGTACGTCATTTGTTGCGATATCAAACGAACCTGTACCGGTTGCTTTGCTCCCCAGCGTCGGAATTGTCGCGGTGCCCAGCGCGCCACTTCCATATGCCGCAGAGTCCTGAATGGTACTTACCGCCATCATGCTGCTGACGTCATTTACTGCGTCCAGCGCTTGCGGGGTCGCCGTAATGTTCAGCGAGGCGCTTCCTGTATCGCCATTGGGGGCTTTGACCGTATAGACGAAACTGTCCGGTGTGCTGATACCGTCTGCGCCCAGTCCGCTTTTCAGCGTGTAGGTGTAGTTCCCTTTTGCATCAATAGTCAGCGTGCCGTACTGTCCGTTAATGGTGGTAGTGCCCGTTGCGTTAACGGCGACACCGTTCACTTCGGTGATAACGGTATTAGCCGGAGCCGAGTCGTTGGCCAGCAGATTTCCATTGGTTGCCGCACTCAGGCTGTCGACGGCGTAGGTGTGATCGGCCTGAATATTCAGGGTATAGTTGGTCAGCAGCGTCAGGCCGCCGGAAGCGTTAAGCAGGAACAGATAGTCACCGCCCGGCAGCGTAATGGTATACGCCGGTGAATTGCCGCTCAGTAGGGCGGTTACCCAGTTCGGTTGTACCCGGTACTGCTCATACTGCTGAATAGACTCGTTGAAGCGGTAGACATAGAGATCAAAGCCGCCCAGCGTTACGCCAAGTACGCTGGCCTGAACCGTTATCGTTCGGGTCGCGCCGTCATCAACGTTGAATTTAATCGGGTTGGTCAAACCGTTGACCAGGCTGACATCCAGCAATTGTCCCAAACCAACACTGGCGAGCGTGAAGCCGGTTTGTTGTGATGGATGGTTGTCGACTGCGATGACCTGCGTCCCGTAAGTCAGCGCAGCCACATCGTCTGCCGCCGTTACCGTACTGGTGGTCGGGGCCTGACCCAGCGTGACCACCAGTTTTGCCGAGGAGTGATCGCTACCATGCGTTAGCGTGTAAGTGAAACTTTCGGAACGGCCATACACTGAGATTGACGTATTGGTCAGGGTATAGGTGTAGCTACCATTCTGATTGATATGCAGAATGCCGTATTTCCCCTGCACATCAATGCCGCCCGCCGGGACGTTCACGACGTTGCCGTTACCGTCAGTGATAGCGGTGACCAGCGTGCCGGAAGGGGCGTTATCTTGACCGTTAGTTGGATCGGTATCGGTGATGATGTTACCGGATTCTGTGGTCCCCCCAGTGATGGTTCCGCCGTTGGTTTTCACCACGGCAACGTCCAGGCTGGTGTATGCGCCAGTCGCCAGCAGGTTAGTGTTGAAGCTGACCACGCGATAATCCCCGCCTGTCAGCCCATCATAATTGAGCGTCACTCCAGAGGCTCCGATGGTCAGCAAACTGGCAAAATTGGGTTTTGAGGTATCGACCACGGTTATCCAGGTGTTGAGCAAGGAGTCATAGCGCTGGATAACAATCTCCATTGAGCTTAATAGTGACAGCACAATGCCGGTCGCCGCGGCGTTAATGGTGATGGAGCCACTACCGCCAGACTGGATGCTGAAATTAACACTTGCCGTGTCGTTACCCAGCACATTGGCGACATTACCCAGTGCGTTCACCAGCAGGAAACCGTAATCGCTTTGATGTTCAGTGCTGATTGTCACGTCAGTCTGTAGCGGCAAACGGGTGACATTATCTTCAGCCAGCAGGGGGAGTACCGGCGCGATGACGCTGGCAGGCGATGACGTGTTACCTGCCGCGTCGGTTGCCGTTGCAGATAACGACTGACCTTCAATCTGGCGTACAGGCAAGGCGGCACTGTAGACGCCACTGCTGTTGGCGACCGCTGTCACGCTGGTGCCGCCAGGCAGGGATATCGTCACCGTACTGCCGGCTTCGGCAATGCCGCTCACTGTTCCGCCATCGGCGCTGATCAAAATCGTAGGAGGTGGCGGTGGCGTGGTATCCACAATGACGCTGAACGAGCCAGACAAAACGCTCGAGCCGTTGGCATTTGTTGCGTTGGCGGTAAACGCGTGGTTGCCTTCGCTGAGCGCACCGGATGGGGTAAAGCTCCAGATCCCATTCCCGTCTGCGGTTGTGCTCCCCATCAACGTGCCGTTGTTATACAGGTTGATAACGGCGTTTGCCTGCGCAGTTCCGCTCAGTGTTGGGCGGGTATCATTCGTGGTTTTCCCGGCGGTGACCAGGCCCGTGATAGTGCCGACATCATCGAATACGCTGGAGATCACTGGCGCAGGCGGTACGCCGGTAAACGGGGCCAGCACGTTACCCGCCGTACCGATGTTGCCTGCGGCGTCCTGTGCGCTAACCAGCAGCGTTTGTCCACTAATTTGCGGTGGATTCAGGGTAAAGGTGAAGTTACCGGAAGCATTCGCTGTCGTGGTGCCGAGTACCGTTCCGCTACCAGAGGTGATAATGACCGTACTGTTCGCTTCGGCCACGCCGGTTAACGCCGTACCATTGGCGTTGACCGCCAGCCCGGTTGGAACACCGGGTGCGATGGTATCGACCACAATGGCTGCCGCAGACGATAATCCACTGGTATTCCCCGCCGCATCTGTCGCCGTGATGGTAAAAGAATGAGCCCCTTGAGCCAGAGCAGTGGACGGCGTGTAACTCCAGTTGCCGGTGCTGTCAGCCGTTACGCTGATAACAAAACTGCCATTATCATAAATATCGACTCGCGCGTTGGCCTCTGTGGATCCGTTCAGGGTTGGGCGTGAGTCATTGGTGGGCTGGTTGCTGCCAATCGCACCGGTGTTGGGGCCAACATCATCAATAATGCTACTTATTGAAGGCTGTGCCGGGGCTGTGGTGTCCACCACCACGGTAAAACCTGCTGTTGCGCCGCTGGTATTACCTGCCGCATCGGTAGCGGTCACAGTGAAGGTATGGGACCCGGTCGCGAGCGGCGTGGTCGGAGTAAATGTCCAGCTATTATTGCTTTGCACCAGCGCAGTACCAAGCAGAGTGTTCCCGTCATAGATGCTGACAGTGCTACCGGCTTCGGCGGTACCGTTGAGCGTTGGGCGGGCATCGTTGGTTAGCTGCCCATTGTTCAGCGCTGTATTGAAAACTCCCCCTGCGATGTCATCTATGACCGAGATCAGTTGTGGGATTGGCGGTGGGGTCGTATCGATATTAATAATAAATCCGCTTGAGGTGGCACCGATATTGCCTGCGGCGTCGGTGGCGATAGCAGTGAATGTATGTTGGCCGTTGCTCAGTGTGGATGGCAGATATTCCCACGTCCCATCTATTGTGGCTGTTACCGTCCCCAGCAGCGTGCCGTTATCGTAAATCGCGACCCGGGCATTCGCTTCCGTTGAGCCACTGAGCAGCGGACGGGTGTCATTGGTCCAGGCTCCACTGGACAGAGTCCCGGTGCCGGGCTGTACATCATCGACGGCCTGGATAATGGTGGGGGCAAGCGGGGCAACGGTATCCACAATGATGTTAAATGCGGCGGATGACTGACTGACGTTTCCGGCTGCATCCGTGGCGGTCACCGTGAGCGCATGGTTACCATTTCCAAGTCCGGCTGTTGGCGTGAAGTTCCAGGCTCCATTGGCGTCTACCGGAGCGGTACCGAGATAGGTGCCATTGTCATAAATTTTGATCGTGGAATTGGCTTCTGCCGTACCACTGAGCGTGGGTTGCGCATCATTTGTGGCCTGGCCGTTGTTCAGATTGCCCGTCAGCGGGCCGACATCATCTGCGACCTGAGAAATGACGGGTATACCCGGCGATATGGTATCGACGATGAGCCCAAAGCCGTTCGACGCAAGGCTGGTGTTACCTGCACTGTCGGTCGCGGTGACGGTCAATGTATGTGGTCCGTTGCTCAGAGCATCCGTTGGGGTAAAGTTCCAGATACCTCCCGCACCCACGGTGGTAGTGCCAATGGGTTGACCATCGCTCAGAACGGTAATGGTCGCTCCCACTTCGCCCGTGCCGCTCAGTGCCGGACGTGTTTCGTTTGTCGTCTGCCCATTGGTTATCGCGCCTGTTGTGGGCGCTGTATTGTCCAGCACCGTGCTAATGATGGGGGGCTGTGGGGCGATAGAATCCAGTTCGAGGGTAAAGGACGAAGATACCCCACCCATATTGCCCGCCTGGTCGGTGGCAACGGCGGTAAAGATGTGTTGCCCCTGAGTCAGTGGGGCATCCGGCGTGAAGCTCCAGTTGCCGGATTCATCAACCTGGGTTGTACCAATATCAACGCCTTTATCGCGGATGGTGATAGATGCGCCGATCTCTCCTTTGCCGTTCAGCGTGGGTTGTGCATCGTTAGTCAATTGTCCGTTAGTCAGCGATGTGTTGCCGGGTTGATCGTCAATCACCGAGGTAATGTTCGGCGCCGCGGGCGGCAGCGTATCAACTACCAGAACGAAAGGTGGGCTTGCCGGGCTGATATTGCCAGCGCCATCCGTGACGGTTGCGGTTAACGAATGATTGCCTTCACTAAGTGCTGGAGCCGGTGTAAAGCTCCAGTTGCCGTTTTCATCGCTGGTGGTTGTGCCAATTACCGCGCCATTATCGCGAATGGTAACCACTGAATCGGCCTCGGTGACGCCAGCAAGCGTTGGGGTGTTGTCGTTGGTTAGCTGTCCGGATGTAAGGGATTGCGGGGTACCGACGTCGTCCGTTACCGTCACAATAGAGGGCGCGCTTGGGATTAACGTATCGACAATAATTCGGAAGCTGTTGGATAGATCGCCCTGGTTGCCTGCCGCATCCGTTGCGCGTGCGGTAAAGATATGCTCGCCTTCTCCCAACCCATTTGTCGGAGTATAGCTCCAGTATCCGCTGCCACTCACGGTGGTTGTGCCAATCGCGATACCTTTATCGTAAAGGGTGATAGTCGCACCCGCTTCGCCGGTTCCATTGAAGGTCGGGCGTGCATCGTTGGTAATTTGTCCGGTATCTAACGATCCTGTACCTGGTAACACGTCGTCAATCACACTGGTGATCGCGGGTGCTTGTGGGGCGGCAGTATCGATAGTGATGGCGTAATTGGGCGACAACCCACTGGGTTCTGAGTTTACAGTTTGCGATACGGTGAAATTGTAGGTCGTGCCGTTTGTCAGTGGAGTGGATAATGGATAGCGCCATGCGCCGGAAACGGCATCGGCGGTGACCGTAGCGATTACATTCCCATCCTGATAAATTGTAACCGTTGCTCCTGCCGTGGCGGTTCCTTGTAACAGCGGTGAGGTGTCATTGGTGGATTTACCGTTGCCAATCACTCCTGTAACGGGAGAGACATCATCAATGATTTCGAGAGTTGGCGGATGCGGAATACTGGAAGTGGCCGCGTTAAACGGCGTAGGGTCGCTGCTATTGCCCGCCTGATCCTGGGTGATTGCATTCAGATTCTGCCCCGTAGTTTGTGCGGGTGATATCGTGACGGTGTAGACACCTGTAACGCTGTTCGCAATGCCCTGACCCAGTACCGTGGTACCATTTCTGATGATGACGGTACTGCCCGGCTCGGCTGTCCCGCTCACCAGCGTGCCGTTCGGGTCAACATAGGTGACGATTGGCTCGGCAGGAGGCTGCGTATCGAGTATCAACATCACAGGGTTTCCTGCCGCCAGGGAATTACCCGCGGGATCCCTGGCGCCGAACGTCAGCGTGTGCGGGCCATCGCCCGTCAGCGTAATCTCAATACTCCAGCTACCATTCGCCGCAACGAGGGTTTCGGCAATGGGATTGCCGCCATCGAAAATGACTACCGTACTGCCCGGCGCACCGGTCCCGCTGATTGTTGGGGTGGTATCATCCGTGACGCTACCGTTGGTCAATGAACCGATAATGACGCCAGCGTCATCTTCAATATCTGTAACCTGCGGTAGGGTCAGCACGGTGCTGCTAACCGTAAACGCTACGCTGTTTGATGGGGTACTGGCGTTCCCCGCCGCATCGGTTGCAATGGCCGTTAGCGTATAACTCCCGTTTGCCAGTGCCGTCCCAGGAGTAATACTCCAGGTGGTGCCAACCACCGTTGTGGTACCGATAATCGTACTGCCGTTGTACAGCGTGATCGTGTCGCCGTCAGTGCCGGTTCCGCGAATAGTTGGCGTCGTATCATCTGTTATTGCGCCAGGTGCAAGATCGCCCTGGAAACCACCGACATTATCATTGACGGCAAGAATAACAGGGGAGGCAGAGGGCGTTGTATCGATCTCCAGGAGGATGGCATCTGATGGCGGGCTGACGTTGCCAGCCGGATCGGTCGCCGTAATGGTCACCTGATAAACATCCTGGGGAAGTGGCACTGATGGTGTAAAGCTCCAGCTACCGTCTGCCCCAACCGTTGCGGTACCCTGCGACGAAGAGTTGCCATTAAGATAGAGGGTAATGAGATCGCCGACACTCCCCGTGCCGCTGAACGTTGGCGTGGTGTCGTTAGTTATGCCGTTTGTCACGACCCCGGTTATCGGATTGACGTCGTCCGTAATGGTGGGCGGGAGCGGTTGCGTTGGCGGCAGATTATCCACCGTCAGCGTAAAGCCCGCCGATGGGATCCCTGTGTTGCCCGCCGCGTCGGTCGCCGTGGCGGTGAATTTATGCGGCCCATCGGCAAGTGAGGTCGGGGTAAATGTCCAGGTGCCGTCTGGCTGTACGGTAGTGATGCCGGCGAGGCCGCCATTCTCATAAATCGTAATTGTCGCACCCGGCTCACCTGTTCCGGACAGTTTAGGGTTGTCGCTTTTCGTGCTGCCGCCATTACTCAGTGCTTTAGTTTCAATGCCAATAAGCCCTTCCGCTGAGGTGATGATCGGGGCCGCGGGTGGTGTTGTATCGACAGTCAGCATGAAACTTCCGGCGGTACTGGCGTTACCCGCCGCATCTGTCGCGATAGCTGACAATGTGTGCGAGCCTTCACTAAGTGGCTGGGTGACCGGGAAACTCCAGCTTCCTCCGGCCACAACGGTGGTCGTTCCAATCGGTGTGGCACCATCGTAGATAGTGATGGTGGAGCCAACTTCTCCGGTCCCCTTCAGTGACGGCAGGGTATCGTTTGAACGGCTACCGGAGGGCAGATCGGTTGGCGCATTCCCGACGTCATCCGTGGCGGCTGAAATAACCGGAGCCCCAGGAGGCTGGGTGTCAACGGTAATGGTGACAGTGACGGGGGAGGTGACGACGTTACCGGCGGCATCTGTTGCTGATACTGTAAAATGATGGTCGCGATCGGCAAGCTGCTTGTTGTCCGGGACGGTATAGCTCCAGGTACCTGACTTGTCGATGAGCATCACCGTCATCAGCAAACCATTATCATACAGGTTCACCAGCGAGCCTGGCTCGCCGGTCCCGGAGAGGGTCGGCGTGTTGTCGTTGGTTACCCAGTTGTTATTCGCGATGTTACCGGTGATGGTTCCGACGTCATCGCTAATCAGAGTAATAACCGGGACGGTCGGCGCGACGCTATCGACAATGATTTTCCAACTGGCGGCGCTACTGGTGTTGTTGGCGGCATCAGTTGCCGTAACCGTAAACACGTGTGCGCCCTGGCTCAGCGCGGTGGTCGGCGTGTAGTCCCAGTTACCATTGATATCGGCGGTAACGGTGGTTAGCAGGGTGCCATTATCATAAATTTTTACCTGCGAGCCCGCTTCGGCGGTGCCCTTAATTTCCGGTTTATCGTCGTTTGTCAGCGTGTTGTTATCAATTTTTCCGATGACGTCGGGAACATCATCTAAGACGGCAATAATAATCGGTTGGTCTGGCGCGGTAATATCCGGAGCCAGCGCGGAAGCGGGCAGACTTTCGTTGCCTGCGCTGTCCGTTGCGGTCACTTTTACCGTTTCACCATTGTTTTGTGACGGGGTGATCGACACGGCAAAGTGACCGCCGCTGTCTGCCTGACCCACGCCAATCGTATTCCCGTTGCTGTCTTTTACGGTGATAGTGCTGCCGATTTCAGCATGTCCACTGACTGAACCACCATCCCCGGCGACAATTACCCCTGTCGGTGCGTCAGGGGCGGTGCTGTCTGGTGCGGTGACTGCTGTGTTATCACTGGTATTACCTGCTGCATCCGTTGCATTGGCGACAAGATGTTCGCCGTTCGTTTGTGGCGGAACCAGTGTGGCGGTGAAATCTCCGTCAGCATCAGCGGTGGTCGTGCCAATGATAGTGCCACCAGGATTGAGAATATGTACGGTACTGTTGGGCTCTGCCGTGCCGGAAACCTCATCGCCCGCGTTATTGATTGTCAGGTTTGCGGGCGGTAGCGGGGCGGTGATATCGGGAGCGAGTGCTGTTTCTGGCAAACTCGGGTTTCCTGCTGGATCGGTAGCGATAGCGGCTATGGTTTCGCCATTGGTTTGTGGTGGGTTTATGGTGATAGTAAACGAGCCATCTGGCCCGGTAACGCCACTGCCGATTAAATGATTATTATTGTCGGTTATAGTCACGGTACTGCCGGGTTCAGCCGTACCAGTGACGACAGCACCATCGGCAGATACGTTCAGATTGTCTGGTGATAACGGCGGCTGAGTATCGATATTGATATTGAATGCCGTCGATATTCCCCCCGTACCCAGGTGGTTGGTTGCCGTAGCGGTGAAGGCGTATGAGCCGTCCCGCAAGTTTGTGCTGGAGGTCCAGTCCCAACTACCGTTGCTGTCGGCGACGACGCTGTCGATATATGCCCCGTTATTGTAAATTTTAACCGTACTGTTGGCGTCAGCTGTCCCGGAAAGCGTTGGGGTCGCATCATTAGTGGACTGATTGTTGGTCAATGACCCAACGGAGGGCGCGACATCATCCATAACGCTGACAATCACGGGGACGCCTGGATAACCGGAATTTGAGGCACTGAATGAGGTATCTGGCCCTATATTGCCTGCTTCATCCTGAATCTTTGCTGTCAGCGTTTCACCATGTGTTTGCGAGGGTGATATGCCAATAGTGAAGGTGCCGCCTGAACCGACGATTGCTGAACCCAGAACCTGGTTGTTACTGCCAATGATGGTGACAGTGCTTCCGGGCTCTGCACTACCCGTCACCATGGTGCCTTCCAGGTTCACTGAAGAAATTACTGCGGCGGCAGGTGGGGTGGTATCGACGGTAATGACCCAACTGTCTGAGATTGCGCTGCTGCCCGCATTGTTTGATGCGCTGACCGTAAACTGGTGAGCGCCTTCCGCGAGCGGGGAAGATGGAGTAAACGTCCAGTTGCCGTTGGCATCGATAGTGACCTGTCCTATTTCGACACCGTTATCAAAAATATGTAAGGTGGCATTTGCGGGGCCAGTGCCCTGAAGAGTAGGCGTATTATCGTTGGTGGATTCCTGCTGATTGACAGGGCCTGTAATCAGCTCCTGATTATCGATCACGCTGGTAATAACGGGCACGTCTGGCATGTTAGGGGTTGTTGTCGGCGGATCGCCACCATCGCCGTTGCCATCGCCGTTGCCATTGCCGTTGCCATTGCTATTGCCGTTCCCACCATTATCGTTTCCGGCGTTGTTATCGCTCCCCCCACCGCCACCGCCACCGCCACCGCCACCGCCACCGCCACCGCCACCGCCGCCACCTGCAGCGAGGCCAACTCCGCCAGCGACCGCGATCCCGCCAAGAACCCAGGGCCAAACTGCGCCTCCTTCATGACTGCCTTCGCTCGCCATCAATGGGGTGAGATCGTCCAGATGCTGATAGTGGAATGCGCCATCCGTATCCTGAACCCACCATAGTGCGCCGTTGCTATCTTCAAGTACGAGCTGGCTTTGTTCATCACCTTTGCCAACGTAAAAGTTTTTAATTGTGATAGTTTCACCAGAGCGGAGTGTGACAATCAGATCCTGATTTACGCGGGTAAGCTGACTGATTTCTTCACGAGAAACAGACAGCTTCACGATGGAAGGTGAATTGAGCGTGACTTCTGAAGCTTCAATATTTGTGGAAACACCAGTCAATTTTGATACAACGGCGAGTAGACGCATATATTCACTCCTGATGGCAGGCCGAGAGTATTAATCCACAATAGCGTGTTGGGAGAATGAGCTGACAGGTGCCCGTTCATCGTATAGATGAGTTTGCACATGTGGTTTCATTGATTAGGTCACGCAAGTATCAGTTTGTTTTTCGAATACGTCAGGGCCCCTGAGTCTGAATAGTTCTTTCGTATTAGATGATATAGTCAGAAAGGATGTATTACGCAAATTATCTATATTAAAAATACATTGAGGTAATTGAAAAGGATACTTTCCAGTACGTGTTTTGGTTGTTGTTGAAATCTAACTTGCTGTATATAAAGTTGTTTTTTCTTCTTTGTGGTTTTTTACAAATCTAATAAACACCAGTAATAATAGTGTTATTGGTGAGGCGTAAAATATAAACGATACGCTCTTGAAGTTTTATTTTATTAAGCTATGGACCCGATAAAATAATGAAAAGACTATTTTAGGTTTGAACGATTCAGCGGTGTAAAAACTATAATTTTGGTGAATATAATGGGTGGGTTTCAATAACTAAACAATAAGAGCCAGCCTCATGATGAGAGACTGGCCGCTGAGAGGGGATTTATCGACCTGCATTTTTCATAATACGAGCTTTGTCCAACTGCCACTCACGTTCTTTTACATCGGAACGCTTGTCGTGCTGTTTCTTCCCTTTTGCGACGCCAATTTTGACTTTGCACCAGGCATTCTTCCAGTACAGCGAAAGTGCCACGACGGTGTAACCGTCACGATTCATGCGTCCATATAAGGAGTCAAGTTCGCGTTGGTTTAACAGAAGCTTACGGGTGCGAGTAGGGTCACACACGACGTGCGTTGAGGCAACGGCCATCGGCGTGAAGTTGGCGCCAAACAGGAACGCTTCGCCGTCTTTGAGAATGACATAGCTATCGCCAATATTGGCCTTTCCTGCGCGCAGGGATTTGACTTCCCAGCCTTGCAGTGCGAGTCCAGCTTCGAACTCTTCTTCAATAAAGTATTCGTGTCGTGCGCGCTTGTTGAGCGCGATTGTGGCTGAGCCAGGTTTGTGTGCTTTTTTCTTCGTCATAATGCCGCTCAGTATAGGTAATCTGGAATTGAAAAACACCCCATTTCATCCAGCGGGGCGCAAGGCGCTATCTTAGCACGAGTTGGGCTATAGCGTTTTTTTTAGCGGATGATAAATGGTATTATTTGCACGATTGATATTGATGGAAATTGTTATGCCTCAGATTAGCCGGACCGCTTTAGTACCTTACAGTGCGGAACAGATGTATCAGTTAGTGAATGATGTTAAATCCTATCCTCAGTTTTTACCGGGTTGCACCGGAAGCCGCGTCCTGGAGTCGACTCCGGGGCAAATGACGGCCGCTGTGGATGTCTCGAAAGCAGGGATCAGCAAAACGTTCACCACGCGTAATCAACTGACCAGTAACCAGAGCATCCTGATGCATCTGGTCGATGGACCGTTCAAGAAACTGATTGGCGGCTGGAAGTTTACGCCACTAAGTCATGAAGCGTGTCGTATTGAGTTTCATCTCGATTTTGAGTTCACCAATAAGTTAATCGAACTGGCGTTTGGCCGCATCTTTAAAGAGCTGGCTTCTAATATGGTGCAGGCCTTCACGGTTCGCGCGAAAGAGGTTTACAGTGTCAGCGTCGGCTAAAATTGTCGTTGAAGTAGCGTACGCGCTGCCCGAGAAACAGTATCTACAGCGCGTGACGTTGCAGCAGGGCGCAACCGTCGAAGAGGCGATTCGCGCTTCGGGATTGCTGGAGCTACGTACTGATATCGATCTCAGCAAAAATAAGGTGGGCATCTACAGCCGTCCGGTAAAGCTTGCTGATGTTTTGCATGACGGCGATCGGGTGGAAATTTATCGGCCATTGATTGCTGATCCGAAAGAACTGCGCAGGCAGCGGGCAGAGAAATCCGCTAAAAAATAACAGACAATAAAAAAGGTGCTCATTGAGCACCTTTTTTTGATCTCTCAAACCTACTTGTTGTCGGTCAGAGCAGGTTTGTTATCAATGTTGGTTAATACGCCGCTGCTGTTAAAGGTCAGCGTCAGCGTTTGCTGAGTAACGCCTTCATGCCCTGGCTGCTGACGGAACACATAAAACCAGGTGTTAGTACCAAAAGGATCGGACATCATTGGTGTACCCAGTGCATAAGCAACTTGCTGTTGCGTCATACCTGTACGCACTTTGGCGACATCGGTAGGTGTCAGATAATTTCCCTGGTTGATGTCAGGGCGGTAAACCACTCGCTCCAGAGTGGAACAGCCTGCAGTCAACATCAGTAGTACTGCTGCAGCAGCAGTCAGCGTTTTACAGCGCATAGTGATTTGATTCCTTTTCGGGCCCGAGCAGTACGCGGCTCATATGTAATATGCCGATGATAATAGACCTTTCACCACTTTAAAACCTTTTGCTGTCGGGTCGGTCGGCGATTTTATGTTGAACTCAGACCGTCACAAGGTAAAAAAGTTTATGCCGCCAGCAGTTCTTTTGCATTTGCGAGGGTATTACGCGTCACTTCGCTACCGCCAAGCAGGCGGGCTAATTCCTGCAGGCGAGCGCGTTTATCCAGCGGCTGCATGTGTGTTTCGGTCATTGCGCCGTCAGTTTCTTTGCTGACATAGAAATGTTGATGACCGCAGCCAGCAACCTGCGGCAGGTGAGTCACACACATCACCTGGGTTGATTCACCCAATTGACGCAGTAGCTTACCCACAACCGCTGCCGTCGGACCACTGATACCAACGTCGACTTCATCGAAAATCAGCGCAGGAGTTTCCATTTTACGCGCGGTAATCACCTGAATAGCCAGCGCAATGCGCGACAACTCACCACCGGAAGCGACTTTCGCAATCGGCTGTAACGGCTGACCCGGGTTAGTGGTAACTTTGAATTCCACACGATCGGCACCGTCTGCGCTCAGATGGTGTTCCTCAAATTTCACATCAATGCAAAAGACACCGTGCGGCATCGAGAGAGCATGCATGCTTTCTGTGATGAGTTTCCCCAATTCCTGAGCATAATGCTGGCGCTGTTGGTGCAGCATTTTTGCCGTTTCCAGCGCCTGCTGGTGGTGCGTGTTTACCGCCAGGGTTAAGGTTTCGAGCGAGTCAGCCTGATCGTCAAGCTGCTGTTGTTCATCCAGCAATGACTGATAGAACTGTGGCAGCGCTTCAGGGGCAACATGATGCTTTCGCGCCAATGAAATTTGTCTGGAAATACGCTGCTCAAGTTCGAACAAACGGTTAGGGTCTAAATCCAGACGATCGCAATAGTGGCGCAACTCATCGCTGGCTTCGCTGAGCTGGATTGTCGCCTCTTCCAGCATGTCCAGAATACCGGAGAGCTTACCGTCCATTCCTGCCAGTTCACTAACCAACTGTTTTGCCGTGTACAGCTGGCTTTGCAGATTAACGTCTTCGCCGTCTGCCATGATCGCCAGCGCTTGCTGGCTGGTGGTGAGCAACTGCCCGCTGTTAGCCAGACGCTTGTACTCTTCATCAATTTGCTCAAACTCGCCTGCCTGGGGGTTGAATTCGTTCAGCTCTTTTAACTGATATTGCAACAGTTCCGCCCGGGCAGCGCGCTCCTGGCTTTGTTGCTGATGATGCGCTAGGTCGCGGCAGCTTTGGTGCCAAAGCTGGTAGCGCGCGGACATTTCCTGAATCAGGGATGCTTCATTAGCGTAACCATCAAGCAGGGACTTTTGGTGTTCCGATTTTGTCAGGAGTTGATGTGCATGCTGGCCATGGATTTGAATAAGCAACTGGCCCAGTTCACGGAGCTGTGACAGGGGAACGGCAGTGCCATTGATAAATCCGCGGGAGCGTCCGTCGCTGCTGATTACGCGGCGTAACAAACACTCACGACCTTCTTCAAGCTGGTTCTCTTCCAGCCAGCGTAGCGCCGCAGGGGTATCTTTTAAAGAGAAGCGCGCGCACAGATCGGCGCGTGTGGCATCTGTACGCACCATGTCGGCCTCTGCCCGCCCGCCCAGACACAACCCGAGAGCATCAATGGCAATGGATTTACCCGCACCGGTCTCGCCGGTGATGACGGTCATTCCGCTTTGGAAATCGATCTCCAGTTCACGAACGATAGCAAAATTGCTGATGGTCAGTTGTGCCAACATAGTTGTTTTCCTGTATGAAAAACCATAACTGTGATTACATACAGTATAAACTGGTTTTTTATACAGTAAAGAGGTTGACGTTAAATTAGAATAATTTTTTTGACCAGCCTAATTTAGTGCTTAATGTATTGAAATAACTGTAATCTTTTGGGTGTATCAGGTTCAGATGATAATCACAGCGGCGAATCAATACGTCTTCACCTTCCTGGATAGGCAGGGCGATCTGGCTGTCACAGCTGATCTCAAGATCGTTGCGGCGATGAGAAAAGCGCAGGCGAATGGTACTGCTACTGTTGATTACCAGCGGTCGCGCGGAAAGCGTATGCGGGAACATCGGCACCAGCGTAATAGCATCCAGGGAAGGGGTGAGGATGGGACCTCCGGCAGAGAGCGAATAGGCGGTAGAGCCGGTCGGGGTGGAGATAATTAGCCCGTCTGAACGCTGGGAGAAGGCAAAGATTTCATCGATATAGACTTCAAATTCAATCATGTGCGCCACTTTACCGGGGTGCAGCACAACTTCATTGATGGCCGTGCTAATACGCTTCTGGCAATCCTGCTGGCACACCTGGGCTTCGAGTAAAAAGCGCTTTTCGCTGATGTAGTGGCCTTCCAGTACGTCAGCTAACTGTTGTTGTGCATTGTCTGGGTCAAGGTCGGTCAGAAAACCGAGATTGCCGCGGTTAATCCCGATAACTTTGATGTCATAACGTGCCAGGGTGCGTGCGGCCCCCAGCATATTGCCGTCGCCACCGACGACTACGGCGAGGTCTGCTTGCTGACCAATTTCTGCGAGCGTACCGGTTTTCACATTTTTCAACTGCAGCTCGTGGGCGATTTGTTGCTCAACGATAACCTCATAACCTTTGACGCACAGCCAGCGGTAGAGCATTTCATGTGTGGTCAGTGCAGTGGGGTGACGTGGATGCCCCACAATGCCAATACACTTGAAATGTTTGTTCATTTTCTCGAGGTCCTTGTAACGAAGATTAGTGACAATGTGAGTACTTCCCTTGAAACCCTGAATCTTATCCCCATAATAATCCAGGTTAGCGAGATGAATGCGAAAAAAACGCGGAGAAATTCATGAGTAGTAAAGAACAGAAAACGCCTGAGGGGCAAGCCCCGGAAGAAATTATCATGGATCAGCACGAAGAAGTTGAGGCGGTAGAATCAGACGCTTCTGCTGAGCAGGTGGATCCGCGCGATGAAAAGATTGCGAATCTGGAGGCTCAGCTTGCAGAAGCTGAAACGCGCGAGCGTGACAGCGTGTTGCGTATCAAAGCGGAAATGGAAAACCTGCGTCGTCGTACCGAACTGGACGTAGAAAAAGCGCATAAATTTGCGTTGGAAAAATTCGTCAACGAACTGCTGCCGGTGCTGGATAGCCTGGATCGCGCGCTGGAAGTGGCGAACAAAGATAATGACGCGATGGCGGCGATGGTTGAAGGTATTGAACTGACCCGCAAGTCGATGCTGGATGTTGTGGCGAAGTTTGGCGTGCAGGTGGTTGCGGATATCGATGTGCCGATGGACCCGAACGTACACCAGGCTATTGCAATGGTTGAGTCTGATGAAGTTGCTGCCGGTAACGTGCTGATGGTCATGCAGAAAGGCTATACCCTTAATGGACGTACCATTCGCGCGGCAATGGTGTCTGTGGCGAAAGCAAAAAGCTAATCAGCCTCAGACCGGGTAGTGCTGATGCGTTACCCGGTCTGGATTATCCTCATTGGTCAGATACGCTTTCTCGTAGCGGTTTGACCGGCAATACCTGCACCTGCTTAATCATATTGTCCTGCACGTCGAGAATATCGATATCGTACTGCCCAATACGCACTCGCGTGCCGGCAACGGGGATCTCTTCCAGTGCTTCAAGGATAATACCGTTTACCGTTCGCGCATCATCTTCCGGCAAATGCCAGTTAAATGCCTTATTGATTTCACGAACGTTGGCGCTGCCATCAATAATTACTGAACCGTCATTCTGCGGCGTGACTTCTTCGGCAAGCGTTGGTGACATTGAAGTGGTGAAGTCACCGACAATCTCCTCCAGAATATCTTCAACGGTGACCAACCCCTGAATATCGCCATATTCGTTGACCACCAGGCCGACCTTCTTCTTATTACGCTGAAATTTGATCAACTGAGTGCTGAGCGGGGTGCCTTCCGGGACAAAGTAGATCTCGTCGGCGGCGCGTAGCATGGTCTCTTTGGTGAACTCCTTTTTCTCGGCCATGAGTCGCCACGCTTCACGCACGCGCAACATGCTAATGGCATCGTCCAGCGAGTCGCGGTACAGCACAATACGCCCGTGCGGGGAGTGAGAAAGTTGGCGGACGATAGACTTCCAGTCATCGTTAATATCGATACCGATGATTTCGTTACGCGGGATCATAATGTCATCGACGCTGACTTTTTCCAGGTCCAGCACGGACAGCAGCATATCCTGGTTACGACGAGAGATTTGCGAGCGCGATTCATTCACCAGCGTGCGTAGTTCATCTTTACTCAGCGAACCGCTCACCACGATATCCGTTTTGATGCCCATCATCCGCATCAGCAGACGCGTGATGGTATTCAGTAACCAGACAAGCGGCATCATCAGTACTTGCAGTGGCGCTAACAACACGCTGCTGGGATAGGCCACTTTTTCTGGATACAGCGCGGCAATGGTTTTGGGCAATACTTCAGCAAATACCAGTACCACAAAGGTCAGGACCCCGGTGGCGATTGCCACGCCCGCATCGCCATACAGACGCATACCGACAATGGTACCGAGTGCGGAGGCCAAAATATTCACCAGGTTGTTGCCAATGAGGACCAGGCTTATCAGACGGTCGGGCTTACGAAGTAATTTCTCAACGCGTTTTGCCTGACGATTTCCCTGTTTTGCCCGGTGTCGCAGACGGTAGCGGTTCAGGGTCATCATTCCGGTTTCGGAACCGGAAAAATAGGCGGAAATGACCACCATAATGAGAAGCGTGACAATAAGCGTGGTGGTGGAGATGTGTTCCACGTAGGGTTCCTTAAAGATTTAACTCACGAACTGCTGCAGGATGCGGCTGCCGAAATAGGCCAGCGTCAGAATACCTGCGCCTGCGACGTTAAACCAGACGACACGACGTCCGCGCCAGCCTTCATGGTAATGTCCCCACAGCAGAACGATATAGACAAACCATGCCACGATAGACAGAACGGCTTTATCAATATTTTCTGTGCTGAACAGGTTGTGCATATAAAACAGGCCAGTACACAGCGTCAGCGTCAGCAGAACCACGCCTATCTGGGTGATATGAAACATCTTCCGCTCAATGCTCATCAGCGGTGGCATTTCATTGCTGAAGGCCAGTTTTTTGTTTTTCAACTGGTAGTCAATCCATGCCAGTTGCAGCGCATAGAGCGCGGCGATAATCAGCGTGGCGTAAGCGAACAGCGATAACCCGATGTGAATCATCATGCCTGGAGTTGCTTCGAGATGGGTGATGTATTCGTTGGGCATAAACGTAGCGCATGCCAGATTGATTAATGCAAACGCATAGACGATCGGTAGCAATAGCCAGCCGCGGTTGCGCGAGGCCACAATGGTCATGACAGTACAGATCATCAGGCTAACCAGAGAACCGACGTTCAGCAGGCTCAGGTTTTGTCCGCTTTCACCACCTGGCAGAATACGTGCTTCCAGGGCAAACGCGTGACAGACCAGCGCGATAACCGCAGAAAGAATAGCCATACGCCGCCAGCCGCTGTTTTTTTGCAGCAGGGCGGGAACGATCAGCGCAAGGCTGACGGAATAGGCGACAAGGGCTAACAGAGCAAAAACGGGCATATGGGTGTCGACAGTTGGCCAAGGATAAAGAAAAGCAGTATAGCGTTACGTGACCGCTGCTCCAACCGTTGCATAACAACAAAGGCGGCTTCATGTTATACTGCGACAAATTTCTGTTGATGTGTCGCTGTCGCGACCGACCGTTTCCACCCCAGGCGAGAGACAATGTTTGATAATTTAACCGATCGTTTGTCGCGCACGCTGCGCAATATCAGTGGCCGTGGACGCCTTACTGAAGACAACGTTAAAGAGACGCTGCGCGAAGTGCGCATGGCGCTACTGGAGGCTGACGTTGCGCTGCCGGTAGTGCGTGAGTTTATCAATCGCGTAAAAGAGAAAGCGGTTGGTCACGAAGTTAACAAGAGCCTGACCCCGGGTCAGGAGTTCGTTAAAATCGTTCGTAGCGAACTGGTTTCGGCGATGGGCGAAGAGAACCAGACGCTAAACCTGGCGGCACAGCCACCGGCCGTGGTGCTGATGGCGGGCCTGCAGGGTGCGGGTAAAACCACCAGCGTCGGTAAGCTGGGTAAATTCCTGCGCGAGAAGCACAAGAAGAAAGTGCTGGTGGTCTCTGCCGACGTCTATCGCCCGGCGGCGATCAAACAGCTGGAAACGTTGGCCGAACAGGTCGGCGTGGACTTCTTCCCGTCGGATGTCGGCCAGAAGCCGATTGATATTGTTAATGCCGCGCTGAAAGAAGCTAAGCTCAAATTCTACGACGTGCTACTGGTGGATACCGCCGGTCGTCTGCATGTTGATGAAGCGATGATGGACGAAATCAAACAGGTCCACGCTTCTATCAAACCGGTAGAAACGCTGTTTGTTGTCGATGCCATGACCGGTCAGGATGCTGCGAATACTGCGAAAGCGTTTAACGAAGCACTGCCGCTGACCGGTGTGGTACTGACTAAAGTCGATGGTGACGCCCGTGGCGGTGCGGCATTGTCTATTCGTCATATCACTGGTAAGCCGATTAAATTCCTCGGCGTTGGTGAGAAAACGGAAGCGCTGGAGCCGTTCCATCCGGACAGAATTGCCTCACGTATTCTCGGCATGGGCGACGTGCTGTCGCTGATCGAAGATATCGAAAGCAAAGTTGACCGTGCACAGGCAGAGAAATTAGCAAGCAAGCTGAAAAAAGGCGACGGCTTCGATCTGAACGATTTCCTTGAACAGCTTAAGCAGATGAAAAACATGGGCGGCATGGCCAGCCTGATGGGCAAGCTGCCGGGCATGGGGCAGATCCCTGACAACGTGAAATCGCAGATGGACGATAAAGTGCTGGTGCGTATGGAAGCCATCATCAACTCGATGACGATGAAAGAACGCGCTAAGCCGGAAATCATCAAAGGCTCCCGCAAACGCCGTATCGCACTGGGCTGCGGGATGCAGGTACAGGACGTTAACCGTCTTCTGAAACAGTTCGACGACATGCAGCGCATGATGAAGAAAATGAAGAAGGGCGGAATGGCGAAGATGATGCGGAATATGAAAGGGATGATGCCCCCAGGATTCCCTGGTCGCTAATCGGCCTGGCTTGTTTGCCATTTCGGCACCGGGGTGTGCTCGCCATCCTCACGTACTGCGTGTACGCTCCGGTGGCTGCGCGCACGCCGGCACCGAACTGACGGCACCGCCGACGGCCTTTTATAGCAGAGTTATCAACTGCTGATTGCATTTTCCCCAGAAATCAGTAAAATTTTCGGGCTTTTAATATGACACCCGGGCTCCGTTCCTCGATGGGGCCTGGGTGTTTTATTCACACAAGAGGATGTTATGGTTACTATTCGTTTAGCTCGTCACGGCGCTAAAAAGCGTCCGTTCTACCAGGTTGTTGTTACCGACAGCCGTAATGCACGCAACGGTCGCTTCATCGAGCGCGTTGGCTTCTTTAACCCAATCGCTAGCGAAAAAGAAGAAGGCACTCGCCTGGATCTGGATCGCATCGCTCACTGGGTTGGCCAGGGCGCGACTATTTCTGATCGCGTAGCTACGCTGATCAAAGCAGCAAACAAAGCAGCTTAATCTGTCACGGTGGTCATGATGAGCAAGCAACTCGCCGCACAGGCTCCTGTAGAACCCATCGTTTTGGGGAAAATGGGGTCTTCTTACGGTATCCGTGGTTGGCTCAGAGTGTTTTCTTCCACTGAAGACGCCGAAAGCATTTTTGACTATCAGCCCTGGTTTATCCAGAAGGCGGGTCAGTGGCAGCAAGTACAGCTGGAAAGCTGGAAGCACCACAATCAGGATCTGATCATCAAGCTGAAAGGCGTTGACGATCGTGATTCGGCGAATCTACTGACTAATTGCGAAATTGTCGTGGATTCCTCGCAGTTGCCAGCGCTGGAAGATGGTTCCTACTACTGGAAAGACCTTATGGGCTGCCAGGTAGTGACCACTGAAGGCTACGATCTCGGTAAAGTCGTCGATATGATGGAAACCGGTTCTAATGACGTCATCGTCATCAAGGCAAACCTGAAAGATGCGTTTGGTATCAAGGAACGTCTTGTGCCGTTCCTCGATGGGCAGGTTATCAAGAAAGTCGATCTCGCTACTCGTACTATCGAAGTAGATTGGGATCCTGGTTTTTAAACCACCGGATAAACGGTAAAAGTCGGCGTTATGGGGATTGGCTTGTGTTTATAGGTATCGTTAGCCTGTTTCCAGAAATGTTCCGCGCAATTACCGATTACGGGGTAACTGGCCGGGCAGTAAAAAATGGCCTGCTGAACATCCAGAGTTGGAGTCCTCGTGACTTTACTCATGACCGGCACCGTACCGTGGACGATCGTCCTTACGGCGGCGGACCGGGGATGTTAATGATGGTGCAACCTTTACGGGACGCCATTCATGCAGCAAAAGCTGCGGCTGGTGAAGGCGCAAAGGTGATTTATCTGTCACCTCAGGGACGCAAGCTTGATCAAGCGGGCGTTTGCGAACTGGCAACGAATCAAAAGTTGATTCTGGTGTGCGGTCGCTATGAAGGAATAGATGAGCGCGTGATTCAAACCGAAATTGACGAAGAATGGTCAATCGGCGATTACGTTCTCAGCGGTGGTGAGTTACCGGCAATGACGCTGATCGACTCCGTTTCCCGGTTTATTCCGGGGGTTCTGGGTCATGAGGCTTCGGCAATCGAAGATTCGTTTGCTGACGGGTTGCTGGACTGTCCACACTATACCCGACCTGAAGTGTTAGAGCAGATGGAAGTACCGGCGGTATTACTGTCGGGGAACCACGCTGAGATACGTCGCTGGCGTTTGAAGCAGTCGCTGGGCCGGACCTGGCTTAGAAGACCTGAACTTCTGGAAAACCTGGCTCTGACTGAAGAGCAAGCAAGGTTGCTGGCGGAGTTCAAAAAGGAACACGCACAACAGCAACATAAACATGATGGGCAGGCGTAAGCCCCCAATATCAGTTTACCCAGGATAAGAGATTAAATTATGAGCAACATTATTAAGCAACTTGAACAAGAACAGATGAAGCAGGACGTACCTTCCTTCCGTCCGGGTGATACCGTGGAAGTGAAAGTATGGGTTGTTGAAGGTTCCAAAAAACGTCTGCAGGCATTCGAGGGCGTGGTTATCGCTATTCGTAACCGCGGTCTGCACTCTGCATTCACTGTTCGTAAAATTTCCAACGGCGAAGGCGTTGAGCGTGTCTTCCAGACTCACTCTCCGGTAGTTGACAGCATTGCTGTTAAACGTCGTGGTGCTGTTCGTAAAGCTAAACTGTACTACCTGCGTGAGCGCACTGGTAAGTCTGCTCGTATCAAAGAGCGTCTTAACTAAGATTCGCGCAAGCGACATCCTGTTAGAAAAGGGCTGGCCGAAAGGCTGGCCCTTTTTTTACTCCGACCTTTATTTTTTGTTAGATGACTGCGCGACGCGCAGCCAGTTGGATATTGATTACGGTGTCGAGATCACGACTGCAACGCGGCGGTTTTCGGCACGGCCTTTTGACGTCTGGTTGCTGGCAAGCGGGTATTTCTTCCCGAGCCCTTGGGTTGTCAGGTTAGTTCGTGGAATATTGGCACCCCGAGCCCAGGCGTCTGCAACCACATTGGCTCGTTTGAGCGACAGAGCTTCGTTGTAGCTGTCCTCGCCATAGTTATCGGTGTGACCATCCAGACGAGCATGGTTTAACCCGGTAGCAGCCAGTTTGGATGCCATTTCCTGGATTTGTTTTTCACTTTCAGGGCGGAGTTTATAGTCGTTTTTGTCAAACAGGATGGTGTCAGACAAACCCAGAGACCAGTCTCCTGAAGCTTCAGTAAATCCGTACGATTTCATAGCTGCAATTTGCTCTGGGGTAAATTTCCCCTGAGGTGCCTGACAGCCTGCCAGAATCAGCATGATGAGAATAAACGGGGATAATAAACGTCTTAGCATGTGTGTAATTCCTTATTTTTTAATAATGCGCTCAGCGCGCAAATTTTTAGCCTGATACATATTATGATCGGCAAGTTCTTGTAATTTCTCGGCAGAGGCATGTTCCCACGTCAGCGCAAAACCAATACTGAGTGTCATGCTTGCCAGATGACCGTTATGCAGGTCAAAAGGTCGATTAAACTCTTGCGACAACGCCGCGCAGATACGTTGAACTTCGTATTCAGAATGGACGCTGTAAAGCACCATGGCAAATTCATCGCCGCCAAGTCGGTATGGGTGATGCCGATTACCACCAAATTCGGCCAGCCTTTTTGCGACTTCAATCAGGACCCGATCGCCCGCAGCGTGTCCCCAGGTATCATTAATAAATTTAAAATTATCGCCATCAAGGAATAACAACGCAGAGCTGCTGTGGGCCGCGTCGTCGTTCATCAGTGCGTTAATACTGCTGCGAAATGCGGCACGGTTCGCAAGACCAGTCAAAGGGTCATGTAGCGCGGTACGCAACAGTTGGGCATTCTTTGCCTGGAGACGTAGTTGCCACTCTTCCATTTCATCCAGCAGGCTATTAAAGTCCTGCGCAAACAGATGAAATTCTTCAATCCGTTCTTCAGATACGCGCCGTGAGAAATTACGATTGGTACGAACATCATGTACCACCTCAGTAATATTTTGCAGGGCGTCCACGACACCATTATGTAAATAACGAGTAAGCATTAATGCAATACCCGATGCCAGTAAAATGCATCCGGTAAGAACCGCCAGCGACAAATAAATGAAATGACTAATAACGCTGTCGCGAGCAATCAGGCGCACCTCACCAATAACGTCGCCATTGTGCAAAATGGGTTGAGTTACTGGTTGCGGGAACAACCAGTGGCTGATGATACTGCTGATTTTGTCAGTAGTATCCTGCGCGTCATAGCGCCAGGTGGCGATCACTTTCTGCTTTTGATTGCGGACTTCTGCAACTGAAAATTGCCCTTGCTGTCCCAGTGCCGCCAGCGTTTCCGACGCTGCGACGCTATCCGAAAAGACTAATGCTGCTTCGAGCGTGCGGGTCATGGTTGCTGCCGTGAGATCCAGATTCTTTTGTGCGTATTGCTTCAGAGCCAGCACAGACGAAATGCTAAGCAGCAGCCAAATCAGCGTCATGGTTACCAGTACGCTGACGATGCTGATACGCCGCAGCGTCCGCTTAAACGTTGGGCGTTTTATGGGAGAAGGACCCTTATTCATGCTTTTTATTCCGCGCAAGCATCAATACGTCTGGACTTACCCTTACACCGCTGCGTGACAGGGAATCCATATTTACGGAAAATCTCACGTCTTCATCTTTAATTATGAGGCAAAAAGCGCTGCCAATAACGCATTCGGGATTCTGTTCGGCAATTAATAACAATGCTTTAGTAGGATATTTATTCTTTAGTTCCGCCTGATATGTAGGACTTTCTTTTCCAAAATAAAAACCATCACACTGCGCAACTAAGACTTCTTGTTCCGTATGAATGATGACAGGAAGATAGGGTAGTGCTCCTGCTCGGGTATCTTCCAGCACGCTGGAAAAGCGCGAAGAAGAGAATATACACAGTTTTGGTGGCCCTGAAAGTGCTGGCCAGCGTGTATAACTGACGATACCGGAAACCATAGAGCGCACAGATTTTGCCTCTTCCGTGACGCTGTGAGCGTACAGAGGTAATCCGGTCAGAAGCAGTGCCAGTAGAAGTATGAGTCGGTAAGAAAAGCTCATGAATAGGTACCTACCAGCGTTTGCCGTATTGCGTCGATATACATTCAAGATTGTTTGCAACAAAATAACATTATTTTCCCAGGGCGTCATTATTCCTGGAATGAGTGCATTGAGTATTTAAGCTAAATCTCATTAATTTATAAAATTTAAGCTCTTGTTTAATTTAACCTTGTTGAGGCTGCTCCTTCGTTTGCTCCTTTTTGCCATGCTTCATGTAATCGGCTGACATTGTCTACCGTGTCGCAACTGGCGGGGAAGGTTTTGCCGGTCAATCCTCTCGCGTAAACAAAGTCCTGCTGACAGGTTTTCCTTTGTCCTTCGGCGTACCCCTTAAGATATTGGGCACGATCGACCTCCGGGTCATTGTAGTTGTCGGCAAGTGTCTCGTTATCTTTAACGACATGGCCTGAAATGGCATCCTGTATTCCGGCATCAAACCAGTCGGTACCTGTCCAGGTAGGGGAAAAAGTATAGGGATCTATCTGACATCCGCTGAGAAATAATACAAATAAGGTACAGATGAGTTGCTTCATTGCCTGTTCTCCCCGTTTTTTAAAGCATAGCGGATTCATATATAGAATGGTGTAAATTTAATTGTACGGACTTTTGCAGTGTTTTTGCTGTAAAAAGGTCTTCCGTAAATAAAAATTTACGGAATGTGGATTGAAATCTTTACCTGTTGTGTTATCGTGATTATCTCCTCGCTGAGGAAAACTATCGCAAACGAGCTAAACAGGATCACCATCATGCAAAAAGACGCGCTGAACAACGTACACATTACCGACGAACAGGTTCTGATGACCCCAGAGCAGCTTAAAGCGGAATTTCCGCTGAGCCTTGCACAGGAGGCGCAAATCGCTCAGTCGCGTAAAACCATTTCAGACATTATCTCTGGTCGCGACCCGCGACTGCTGGTGGTGTGTGGTCCATGCTCGATTCACGATCCTGAAGCGGCTATTGAGTACGCTCGTCGATTTAAAGCCCTTGCCGCAGAGGTCAGCGATAGCCTCTACCTGGTGATGCGCGTCTACTTTGAAAAGCCCCGTACCACCGTCGGTTGGAAAGGGTTAATTAATGATCCTCATATGGATGGCTCTTTTGATGTTGAAGCAGGCTTGAAAATTGCGCGTCAACTGCTGCTTGAACTGGTGAATATGGGGCTACCGCTGGCAACAGAAGCGTTAGATCCAAACAGCCCGCAATACCTGGGCGATCTGTTTAGCTGGTCTGCTATCGGTGCGCGTACCACTGAATCACAGACGCATCGTGAAATGGCTTCTGGTCTTTCCATGCCGGTTGGTTTTAAGAATGGTACAGATGGGAGCCTGGCGACGGCAATTAACGCCATGCGCGCCGCAGCACAATCACACCGCTTTGTTGGTATTAACCAGGCGGGGCAGGTTGCACTACTGCAAACTCAGGGTAATCCAGATGGTCACGTGATCCTGCGTGGCGGTAAAGCGCCGAACTACAGCCCAGCGGATGTCGCCCAGTGTGAAAAAGAGATGGAGCAGGCAGGACTACGACCTTCTCTGATGGTAGATTGCAGTCATGGTAATTCCAATAAAGATTACCGTCGCCAGCCAGCCGTGGCTGAATCTGTGATCGCCCAAATCAAAGATGGCAATCGCTCAATCATCGGCTTGATGATTGAAAGTAATATTCACGAAGGCAACCAGTCCTCCGAACAGCCGCGTAGCGAAATGAAATACGGCGTCTCCGTAACTGATGCCTGCATTAGCTGGGAAATGACGGATGCGCTACTGCGTGAAATTAGCCAGGATTTAAACGGCCAACTGACGGCGCGTGTAGCATAAGAGGTTGGTATGGTTGCTGAATTGACCGCACTACGCGATCAAATTGATGAAGTTGATAAGGCGTTGCTGGATTTACTGGCACGGCGTCTGGAGCTGGTTGCCGAAGTCGGTGAAGTCAAAAGCCGCTTTGGGCTGCCGATCTACGTACCCGAGCGGGAAGCCTCGATGTTGGCTTCCCGCCGTGCAGAAGCTGAAGCGCTGGGGGTGCCGCCAGATCTGATCGAAGATGTATTGCGTCGGGTTATGCGCGAGTCTTATTCCAGTGAGAATGACAAAGGCTTTAAGACGCTTTGTCCTTCTTTGCGTCCGGTGGTGATCGTCGGTGGTGGCGGACAGATGGGGCGGCTGTTCGAGAAGATGCTGACGCTGTCTGGTTATCAGGTGCGGATCCTGGAACAGCAGGACTGGGATCGCGCGCCGGAGATCGTCTCTGATGCTGGCATGGTGATCGTCAGTGTGCCGATCCACGTCACCGAACTGGTAATCGCCAAATTACCGCGCCTGCCGCCTGACTGTATTCTGGTTGATCTGGCCTCAGTGAAAAATGGTCCTCTGCAGGCGATGCTGGCGGCACATGACGGTCCGGTTGTGGGTTTACACCCGATGTTTGGTCCTGACAGCGGCAGCCTGGCAAAACAGGTCGTTGTTTGGTGTGATGGGCGGCAGCCGGAAGCCTATCAGTGGTTCCTTGAGCAGATTCAGGTTTGGGGCGCGAGATTGCATCGGATTAGCGCCGTTGAGCACGACCAGAATATGGCGTTTATTCAGGCGTTACGCCACTTTGCGACATTTGCGTATGGGCTGCATTTAGCGGAGGAGAATGTGCAACTGGAGCAGTTACTGGCTCTTTCTTCGCCGATTTACCGTCTTGAACTGGCAATGGTTGGCCGTCTGTTTGCCCAGGATCCGCAGCTCTATGCCGATATTATTATGTCGTCGGAGAGCAACCTTGCGCTGATCAAACGCTACTACCAACGTTTTGGTGAGGCGATCGGTTTACTGGAGCAGGGCGATAAGCAGGCTTTTATCGACAGTTTCCGTAAGGTGGAACACTGGTTTGGCGACTATGCGCAGCGCTTCCAGAGTGAAAGCCGTACTTTGTTACGCCAGGCGAATGACAGCCGTCCTTAATTAAGATGCCGGATAAGCGTAGTGCCATCCGGCATTGTCAAACGTTAGCTTGGATCGACCGGCACCACGTTTTCACTCGGATAACATCCCAATACTTTCATCGAACGCGTAATCTCACCCAGCTCTTTCAATGCTTTTTGCATTTGGGGCGATTCCAGATTGGCCTGGATATCAAGATAAAACATCTCTTCCCACGGATTGCCGTGAATCGGGCGTGACTCCAGTTTAGTCATAATCAGATTATGGTTACGCAGCACCAGCAATGCTTCTACCAGAGCACCGGCCTGTTGCCCTGTCGCCATCAGCAACGTTGTTTTCGCTGGAACCTGGTCAGAAACATTGATTGCTTTACGTGCCAGTACCACGAAGCGGGTAATGTTTTGTGTCTGATTAGCTTCAATATGCTCAAGTACCTGCAGACCATGCAGTACACCACCGGCTTCGCTTCCCAGGGCTGCCACGCGTGGCGAATTAGCCTGGGCGACCTTTTCCATCGCAGCTGAAGTGCTTTCAGTGTATTCAATCTTCCAGTGCGGGTAGCGGTTCAGGAACTTGCTACACTGCTGGAACGGTTGCGGGTGGCTGTATACCGTGTCAATGCTCTCCAGATCGGTTGTTCCCGACACCAGTACGCAATGATCGATAGTAATCGTCATCTCGCCAACGATAGACAGGCTGGTGTGCTGCAGCAGATCGTAAACGTCATTAATCGCACCGGAACTGGTGTTTTCAATAGGCACTACCGCGTAGTCTGCCTGTCCGGTCTCAACCTGATTAAAGATATCGGCAAATTTCGCGCAGCCGCTTTCAATAAACTGCTCAAAATGACGTGCGGCATACTGACGGGCGGCGAGGTGTGAGTAAGACCCTTTTGGTCCCAGGAAGGCAACACGAGCGGAATGCGGGTTGCTCTTATTCAGATGCTGCTGAAGGAGCGCCTGCTGGGTCAGGACGGAGTCTTCGATAATCAGCTGGAACAGGCGAGTAATGTAATGAGCATCAAGATGATGTGCTTTGCCAAGCTGAATCAGGCGGTCTAACAGGTCGCGCTCACGGTCGATATCACGAACCGGACGATGTGAAAGCAGTTTAGCTTTGCCAACTTCTACGGCTAGTCCACGTCGCTCAGCCAGCAGGGCCAGTAATTTTTCATCCAGCGTGCTGATCTTATCGCGCAGCGCCAGCAATGGGTTTTCCGATGTCATAGTGTTGCCTTTCTTGTTATCAAAAAAAAGGCCTCCCGTTGTGGGAGGCCTTATTGTTCGTCTTCGCATTCTTTATCACACGACGAAACGCCTCCCATTCAGGGGAAGGTAAAAAAGAATGCGAAGAAGAACGGGACAAGTTTCATGTAATTTTCCTTTGGCTGCATCAGTAAAGTACCCGTACTGTTTTCACCATGTCAACAAAAAACGCGCCCGAAGGCGCGTTGGCGATACACTCAATGTAAGGGACTACTCTTCTTCTGCTTCGACGAAGTTGGCGTCTTTTACTGAAGTTGTTGCACGACGGGCTTCGCCTTTGTGCTGCACTTTATTGAGCTGCCGTTCCAGCTTGTTGATCAAATCGTTAATGGCGGTGTACATATCCTCGTGTTTTGCGCTGGCGACCAGATGTCCGTTCGGTGTATTGATGGTGGCATCAGCAATGAAACCCTGTGGCTCCTTAGACAGAATGATATGTGGATTAATCAGATGAGTTTGCCATTTTTCAAGTTTGGCGAGACGGTCTGCGACATGCTGGCGAATTGCCGGAGTAATTTCCATTTGTTTACTGGTAATGTTCATTGTCATAAATTTTACCTCTTGTCTTTCCCGTCTTGGTGATTCCAGCATACCGTTCCTAATGTCAAAATATGTGATCTAAATCACATATTTTTGTCGCTTTTTGTCAAGAAAACCTTTTTGTGAGGCACCGCAGGAACAGGCGATTTTTTACTTGAGGAATACCTGAAAGCAGGCCATATTTGATAGGATGCGTCGCAGCTAAACCGCTTCAGTTGTGGTGTTAACGGATAAAAAAACGGCAGCCCTTGGGCTGCCGTTTTGCATTCTGAGGTCAATCAGGTGTTGCTGCTGTTAGCGGCAATGATTTTCGCTACTTTTTCTGCCTGGGCATTCATCTGCATTTGGCGATAAGCGTTTTCCATCAACGGCAGGGCATCACGCGTTGCCTGGGTATCCGGATAGTCACGCAGCATACCTTCCACACGGTTCACGACTGCAACCCATGCGCCACGGGCGGTATAGTACTCAGCAACAGAGTATTCATACTTCGCCAGACGATCTTTCAGGAACACCAGACGCTTCGTGGCATCGGTTGTGTACTGGCTGTTCGGATAACCACGTACCAGTTTGGAAAAGTCATTAAACGCAGCTCGGGCGTGCTGTGGATCGCGATCGCTACGATCGACGCCAAAGAATCCTTGCAGCGCGCTATCATCCAACGCCATATTGGTCAGGCCACGCATGTACATGACATAATCAATGTTCGGGTGAGTCGGGTTCAGACGAATAAAACGATCGATGGCAGCCTGAGCAAGTGGCAGATCGGCGTTTTTATAGTAGGCGTAGATGAGATCTAATTGCACCTGCTGAGAATACGGTCCAAATGGATAGCGGTTATCCAACGCTTCCAATTGCGTTATTGCCTGTTTCCAGTTACCGTCCTGCAGCTTTTGCTGAGCAGTCGCGTAGATTTCATTTGGCGGATTATCGGGCACCTCTTCCTTTGAACCAGAGCAACCCGCCAAAAACAGGCTCAACGTGGCTGCTGCCACCAGATATTTCATGCGCGTCATGACGTTTTGACTTTCCTCAAAATGTAATACGGGAGATTCTCTGTTCCTGCTCCCGGTTAAGACCAGCTACAATAGCACACTATATTAAACGGCAAAGCCGTAAAACCCAACGTTAAACGAAGAAGCAGTTTATGGCACAACGAGTAGAACTCACCGCAACAGTCTCCGAAAATCAGCTTGGTCAACGCTTAGATCAGGCTTTGGCCGAATTGTTCCCTGATTATTCGCGATCGCGCATAAAAGAATGGATCCTCGACCAGCGCGTACTGGTAAATGGCAATCTTTGCGATAAGCCGAAAGAAAAAGTGTTAGGTGGAGAGCGTGTCTCCATCAATGCTGAAATTGATGAAGAGGTTCGTTTTGAAGCTCAGGATATCCCGCTGGATATCGTTTATGAAGATGACGACATTCTTGTCATCAACAAACCTCGTGACCTGGTGGTACATCCGGGCGCAGGTAATCCTGATGGTACGGTATTGAATGCGTTACTGCATTACTACCCGCCAATCGCGGATGTTCCTCGTGCCGGTATCGTACACCGTCTGGATAAAGACACAACCGGACTTATGGTTGTGGCAAAAACTGTCCCAGCGCAAACGCGCCTGGTCGAGTCATTGCAGCTGCGCGAAATCACTCGTGAGTATGAAGCCGTGGCGATTGGTCATATGACAGCGGGCGGTACAGTCGAAGAACCGATCAGCCGTCATCCAACCAAACGTACGCATATGTCAGTGCATCCAATGGGGAAACCTGCGGTAACGCACTATCGCATTATGGAGCATTTCCGTGTGCACACGCGTCTGCGGTTGCGTCTGGAAACCGGACGTACGCACCAGATCCGCGTGCACATGGCGCATATCACCCATCCGCTGGTGGGCGACCAGGTCTACGGTGGTCGTCCGCGTCCACCGAAAGGCGCTTCTGACGAGTTTATCTCCGTGCTGCGTAAGTTTGACCGTCAGGCGCTGCACGCGACCATGTTGCGTTTGTATCACCCGATTTCCGGTATTGAGATGGAATGGCATGCGCCGATTCCGCAAGATATGGTGGAGCTTATCGAAGTGATGCGCGCTGATTTCGAAGAGCATAAGGATGATGTTGCCTGGCTATGAGTAAGCTAATTGTCCCGCAGTGGCCGATACCTCAGGGTGTCGCGGCCTGTAGTTCTACCCGCATTGGCGGCGTCAGTCTGTCGCCCTATGATTCGCTTAACCTGGGTGCCCATTGTGGTGATAACCCGGAGCATGTGGAAGAGAACCGCAAGCGGCTGTTTGCTGCGGGCAATCTGCCTTCGAAACCCGTCTGGCTTGAACAGGTACACGGTAAAGACGTCCTGAAATTGAGCGGCGGGCCATACTTATCTAAACGTGCAGATGCGTCCTACAGTAATACGCCGGGTACCGTATGTGCGGTGATGACGGCGGACTGTCTGCCGGTGCTGTTTTGTAATCGTGCTGGAACAGAGGTGGCGGCGGCCCATGCGGGCTGGCGCGGGTTATGTGAAGGTGTGCTGGAAGAAACGGTGGCGTGCTTTGGCGATAAACCGGAAAACATTATTGCCTGGCTAGGCCCGGCGATTGGCCCGGACGCGTTTGAAGTGGGAGCAGAAGTCCGCGAAGCGTTTATGGCAAAAGATCCGCACGCTGACAGTGCATTTGTACCGCGTGGTGAAAAATATCTGGCGGATATCTATCAGCTTGCACGTCAACGTCTGGCAAATGTGGGGGTTGAGAACGTCTACGGTGGTGACCATTGCACCTTCAGCGAAAGTGAGACGTTCTTCTCTTATCGTCGCGACAATACCACGGGTCGTATGGCAAGTTTTATTTGGCTGATATAACCTAAAGAATCAAGACGATCCGGTACGTGTAATTTTCTTTTCACATAATTCAGGTCATTCACCTTGAATAATTGAGGGATGACCTCATTTAATCTCCAGTAGCAATTTTGGCCTGTTATGGGAGGAGTTATGCGTCTGGATCGTCTTACTAATAAATTCCAGCTTGCTCTTGCCGATGCCCAGTCACTCGCATTGGGGCACGACAATCAATTCATCGAACCACTTCATCTAATGAGCGCCTTGCTGAATCAGGAAGGGGGATCGGTACGTCCTTTATTAACGTCCGCTGGCATTAATGCTGGCCAGTTACGTACAGCGATTGACCAGGCGTTGAGCCGTTTGCCGCAGGTCGAAGGTACCGGCGGTGATGTGCAGCCTTCTCAGGAACTGATGCGTGTACTGAATCTTTGCGACAAGCTGGCGCAAAAACGTGGGGACAACTTTATTTCGTCAGAACTGTTCGTTCTGGCGGCGCTTGAGTCACGCGGTACGCTGACTGATTTATTAAAATCAGCTGGAGCGACAACCGCCAATATCACTCAGGCAATTGAACAAATGCGTGGAGGTGAAAGCGTGAATGACCAGGGGGCTGAAGACCAACGTCAGGCCTTGAAAAAATATACCGTCGACCTGACCGAACGCGCCGAACAAGGCAAACTCGATCCGGTTATTGGTCGTGATGAAGAAATTCGCCGCACTATTCAGGTGCTGCAACGTCGTACTAAAAATAACCCGGTTTTGATCGGTGAGCCAGGTGTTGGTAAAACCGCTATCGTCGAAGGGCTGGCACAGCGAATCATTAACGGTGAAGTACCTGAAGGGTTAAAAGGTCGTCGCGTGCTGGCACTGGATATGGGCGCGCTGGTGGCCGGGGCGAAGTATCGCGGTGAATTTGAAGAACGTTTAAAAGGTGTGCTCAACGATCTCTCGAAACAGGAAGGCAACGTCATTCTGTTCATCGATGAGTTGCATACAATGGTCGGTGCAGGTAAAGCCGATGGCGCGATGGACGCCGGCAACATGTTGAAACCAGCGCTG